>NZ_JAGGMZ010000001.1:2400000-3860921 GCF_017875735.1 Arthrobacter sp. CAN_C5 | reverse complement strand
CCAGGCTGCCCCCGTGGCATCAACCAGCTGGAATCGATTGAGTGTTCGGCCTGAAGAATCCCACCAGCGTTCGGTGATTGGCCAAGGTCCAGCCCAATGATGGACAGTCATCCTGACGGTCACCCCGGGGGGAGAGAATTGAGTAGGCACATTGATGAGCATTCCTCGGTGGTCAACGTCAACGGAGCCTCCCTGAGCATCCAGAACCTGTACCTGTTGTGGCTCATCGAAAACGGTGGCTGGTGCAGGGCCAGGAATCTGCCCGGGCCAGGGCTGGCTTGACGCCGCCGGTGTCACTGGACCACCAGGCGGTGAGTCCCCCCAGGGGATGAACACCCTACGGTCCTTGAACATCCGTCCACCAGCAATCGAAGCTGTTAGAACAGCTCCGTGGCCCAACATGCTTTGCACCCGGGCAAGACCGTGATGGATACTTTCATCCGGTCCAGTGCCCCAGAGCCCATCGGCGTGGTCCCCAAGATCCTCAACGGTGTCAGGAATGGTGTGAACCCGGGCAATTCCCGACTGCAACCCATGCTCAATCAATCCCCCACCCTGCAGTTGCCATCGCACGCGATCGAGGACGTCTTCGGCATCGAACCAGCGTGGATGACGCCAAAGCCGTTCTGAGACCTCACCTGATTCCGAGTGCAGGACCACCCTCAGAGCGGTACAGACGAGTCCCGTTTCACGAAGGCTATCCACAAAGCTCTCAGCGGCAGTTCTAAACGCGAAAGCCAGCTGATCTATTCGCACCAATGCCGGCTCGAAATCGACGGCAACGTCCAATTCCGGTGGTGGAGTTCGCGCTACCACGCTGCCGTGGTTAAGCCCGCATGCTTTACGGTGGGCAAGGGCACCTGCGATACCGAACCGGTTACGCACATCCCCTGCAGCCAGGGCAGCAAAATCGCCCAGCGTTCTCATTCCAAGCCGCTTTAATAGGACAGCGAGCTTGGGTTCTTCCAGTACCTCAAGCGGGAAGGAACCCAGAAACTGGGCAGACCCCCCTGCCGGTACCACCCAGATGGGATCCTGTTCCACCCCCACAAGGACTTCGGTGGCGCGTGCGGCGTGTTCCGCCGCGAAAGGTGAATCGGCGATGCCGATCCTGGCAGCGGTCAGGCCCAGGGCAGTCATGGTGGCAAGAAGCGCAGCAGCAGCAGGCGTCTCTCCACCGTAATATCTGCTGGGGCCCTGGATCTGGGTGGCGCATAACCCTGGCCTCACCAACTGGACCCCCGGCATGATCTGCTCGATGGCGGCTATAACAGGTTCGAAGACCCGTTCATCAAGATCCGGATCGTAGTGTTTGACAGTCAGGTCAGGACACCTCGCCTGCGCTTCACGGACCCGGAGTCCACGCCTCACGCCTTCCAGACGGGCGGCAGGAGAACAGGCGAAAACTTCCCCCCTGTCTATCAGGGCAAGCGGGGCGGTGACGGGAATGGCATGATCACGCAAAGTCGCCGTAATCGGCCAGTCGGGGCACCACAGCATCATGGTTCTGGTAGCACTTTGTCCAGGTGCCAGGGTAGGTGCGCGTGAAACCATCAGGCACTCACCATTCTCGGGACAAAGCGGTGAACGTCCCTGTTGTTGGCAGTACCGTTCAGCTGGGGCCATCCGCCATGCTTCAGTTCGGCCAGTGAGAGATCCACGCTGCGAGCGTGACCATTGTTTGCCGTGGCGGTGATTTTTAACTGGCGGCTCTGAAGGTGGCCCGATCCACTACCCAGGCCTCCCCACCTGTTGTCGGAAACGCTGAGGACAGCCTCGCTTTGAGGCCAGGATCCGATGCTGATGAGGGCTGCACCACGTTGCCTCAGCCTGGCTTTGAGACGGGACGCATCCGATCCTGTGATGGTGGCCGGGGTCTTGGTCAGAATGATCGACACTACATCCATCATTGCTGCCGTCACGGTGAGCCATTGGCCATCCAGATGGGGGATGAGGATGAGTCGATCAAGTTCGATACCCAGATGTGCTGCAGCCTCAACATTGAAATCGGGGATTCCAATGACAGCGCACCATGCACCAGATCCAGAGGGGCCAGCAAGGAGAGCCATCGCAAGAGTGGTGGAATTCTCCACCGTGTAGGTGCCTCCTGCCATCAAGCCGCCACCGGGAAGGATCCGGCCAAGGGCTGGAACAGTAGGCAGCCTCCGGGACCCCAGCCGGCTGCTTTGCATCTGGTTGATCTTCTCCTGCAGCGCCGATTGACTACCTTGAGACGGGGCCGGATCGGTGGACAAGAGGTCCTGGTCCATGGGGTACCCCGGTGTGTTTACGGGGCGGATGGCTACAGAACTCACCCTTTAATGTTCGAATATATGTTCTATTAAGTCAATCGGTTTCTGCGGCTTTCACACCCACCAAAATGTTGCATGCGGCTACCCCGGAGTACCCTATCCTCATGTGCGGACGTTTTGTGGTGGCAGGGTCAGACCAGGATCTCATCGACCTGTTTGACGTTGACTCCGTCGACAGGTTTCTCCCGGTTCCTTCCTATAATGTGGCACCCACTGATACCGTGCGGTTGCTGCTGGAACGACTCGATGAGACCCCTGGTGACCCCATCAGGCGGCTGACCACCGCACGGTGGGGATTAGTTCCCTCCTGGATGAAGGATCCCAAAAAGGGCCCTCCCTTGATCAACGCCCGCGCTGAAACCATCCTGGAAAAGCCTTCCTTCCGCAACGCTGCCTCCCGACGACGCGGCATCGTCATGGCCAACGGCTACTATGAGTGGGAAAAAGGCCCTGAGGGCAAGATTCCTACCTATCTTCACGGTGAAACAGAGGACATGCTCGCCTTCGCCGCGCTCTACGAATACTGGCCGGATCCGGCACTACCTGAGGACCATCCTGAGAAATGGCTGCGCAGCTGCACCATCATCACCACCACTGCCAGCGACACCCTGGGACATATTCATGATCGAACGCCACTCATCCTGCCCGCTGATCTTTATTCCGATTGGCTGGACCCCAGGCTGACCGCAGGCGCTGATGTCCAGGCCCTGATGGATGCCATCCCGGAACCCACGCTGGTACCCCGGGTTGTCGGCAAAGCTGTCGGATCGGTTCGTAACAACGGCCCCCAGCTGATCGATCCGGTCCACTCCGCATGAGAACACCCTCACAGGACTTCTCGGTCCTGGTCATCAGTTCCCACCGCGATCTACACCTCATCAATCTTGTCGACGGCCTGAACCGATCAACCCTGAAGCCCACAGAGCTGGTGATCGCCTACATGGGCCAACCGAACCCGGCGCCTCTGAAGTCGTCAATTCCGGTGCGGGTGGTTCACTGTGCTTCCACCAACTCCTCTGCCCTTCCCCTGGCCGCCGCCCGTAATGCTGTGGCGACAGCTGCAACGACGGCCACACTCATTTTCCTGGACGTGGATTGCATTCCCGCCAGCACGCTGTGTGAAACCCTGGTGAATGACCTCCGCGTTGCCGGTGGCCTGGTCATGGCGCAGCCCAGATACCTGGGAGCTGCTGGTTTCCCCCCTGACGAGGGCGACGGCGGTCTGATGCGGGCGTCAATTCCCCATCATGCCCGCACCTCGCTGGCGCCACCCGCGGGTGAGCCGCCGGCAGCCACAGATCGGTATGAACTGTTCTGGTCTCTTGGTTTTGCCGTTGCAGCAGCAGATTTTGAACTGATCGGCGGCTTTGATGAGTCCTTCACCGGTTACGGCGGTGAGGACACTGATTTCTCCTTCACCGCGCGGAACAAAGGTGTCCGGCTGTCGTTTTCCGCAGCCACCATGTTCCATCAGCACCATGGGGTCACCCGGCCACCCCTGCAGCATTTTGCCGATATCGTGGCGAACTCACGGGTGTTTGGTGAAAAGTGGGGGCGGTGGCCCATGACTGGCTGGTTGGCAGCCTTCGCGGACCTCGGGTACATCAAGTGGGTGACCGACGCACGAACCATCGAAGTGATCCGCCACCCTACCGCCGGAGAAGTGGCAGCGGCGCGGGTGGACGCTCCGTACTAGGAGCTGGCCGTAGCAGCCTGGGAAACCAGTTCCAGAAACGAGTCCCTGAAGCTGTCCCTGCTGACAAAAAGTACCCTTTTCAGGGCTCCCGGATCCGATGCCGCCGCCTGCCGGAGAAGCTCAGGCCAGGCTGCGCCGGACCAGGATTCAGCCATCGGAATGGCTGCGGCGGCTTTCAGCGCCCGCGCGAAGGCTGTCTGCTCGGCGAAGGGGCGCTCCTCCGGTACCAGGATGGTTGGTCGCCCTGCAGCAGCAGCCGCAGCGACAGCGTGGTAGCCGGCGGAGGTAATGATGATGTCCGCCCGGGCAAGCTCTGCCCGTGGGTCGGCCAGAACCCCCAGCAGCCGCACATTCGCTGGCAGATCAGCGGATCCGGTGCTCAGACCCACCACATTCCACTGCCAGTCGGGGCATGATCGCGCAGCGTCGGCAAGCTCAGTGGCACCGACGCCGCTGCCTCCAAGGCTGGTTTGTACAGTGATCACCTTCCCGGCCCGGTGGCTCGTCGCAGCTACGGATTCTCCGTTAGGTTCGAGCATTCCCAGATACTGGGTCCGGTGCCCAAACTTTTCCAGGAAGGCAGGATCCTCGAGCTGGCGTGGGTAATAGGCAAAGAGGCCGGTGGCAGCGACATAAGCCGCTTCGTGGGCCGGATCCCAGCGGTCGCCCGGCATGCGCCGGTAGAGGACTGGGTAACCGCTGAGCCGGGCGAAGATTGCCGCCTCCGCGGAGACATCGATGATCACCACCTGGGGGTCGAAATCCTGCCACGCCGTCTGCAGCTCCACGAACCGTTGCCGGATAGCGGGGTTGGTGGGCGTGTAATGCAGAAACTGTTCCCCTGAGACCGTGTAGGGGGCGCCGTCGGGCCCGGTATCGGAAGTGAGGTGCGCGAATGTCGTCTGGGGGATCGCGTTCAGCCCATCAGGCTCGGTGGACCCGGTGACCAGAAGATCGACTGCTTGCAGCCGGGCAATATTCAGGGCGTGCCGGAGGTGTCCTGACCCGTGGTGGTGGGCGTAGTAGGCGACGCGGAGCCGGGGCATCACAGCGGGTACTGGAGAGGGCATTGCAGGGGAATTCACTCCCGCCTCACGGCCTAGGACGCCATCATGTCGGTGTTGGCAAGAACGCCATGGCCTACCAGTTCACCAAGGTGCTGCTCATACCTGGTGATCATCGCCTCCACCGAGAACCGCTCGGCAGAAGCACGCACCTGGCTGGTGTTGAGGGTGCGGGACTGCTCTACGGCGCGGGCGAGGTCGGCTGCCGAGAACCCTGCTGCGACCACGCCGCCCCGCGCGTCAATAATCTCGTCCATCGCGCCGCAGGGCAGGGCGGCAACGGGGGTGCCGCAGGCCATGGCTTCGACGGTGGTCAGGCCAAAGGGTTCGGCCCATAGTGGGGAGGCGATAAACACTGTTCCGGAGCCCAGGAACGCGGCAAGCTGGGTATGGTTCAAATGGCCAACATGCTCGACCGATTCACTCAACAGTGGCGCAATGGTCCGGTTGAAGTAGTCCTGATCACTGATGGGTCCGGCGAACTGGATGCGCATCCCGGCAAGGGCAGCTGCCTCGATGGCAACGTGCAGACCCTTCTCGGGCGTAATCCGACCCGCCCAGACGGCAATGTCAGGGTGGCGGTCAACTCCCGGGCCCACCCTCCATTCCGCAAGGCGGATTCCATTGTGGACCACATCGATGTCACGGAGGTGGTGCCGCCACTGCCGGGCGTTGGCAGCTGAGACGCTGACAACCCGATGCCCCGCCTGCCGGTTGTGGATCTGCGCATCAAGTGCCGCGGTCACGCGTGGCAGTGGTGGGGTATGCAAAATGGTGATCATCGGTTGGGCTGGTGGCGTGAGATGAGGCAGTGCGCTCAGCGAATTATTGATGACGACGTCGAAGTTGCCTTCGTTGATCAGCTCCAGAGTTGTGCGCTGGGCCTCATCCAGGAGACGGGTCTGGGCTTCCCTGGCCGCCCCCTCGGGGTGTCGGGTGAAGGTGAAGCCTGCGTCCAGCATGGGTATCAGCCGAGCTGATGTACGGCTGCCGCCCTTGGCGAACAGTGTGACCATGTGACCGCGCGCCGACAATTCCTCAGCCAGCAGGGCGGTATGCATTTCCAGCCCACCGGGGAAGGGGCTGGCGATGGGGTGGTGCAGGTGGGCCATGACGGCAATGTTCAACGGTTGAGCAAGCAGCATAATGGTAAGTATGCTTCATTTCCGTGAAATGTCGACACGGGGTGGCGCCAACCACTTAATTCTTGGAGGTCTCCGCGTCCAGCTTCTTGGCAATCAGATCCTGTTTGCGGACCGCCGCATGCGTGGAACGTTCGGCGACCAACCACTTGGGTGGTTCCTGCAGCAGGGTGGTGATGTCAGCCGTCGAGAGCGGCTCGGTGACCCCACCTCGCGCCAGTCCGCTAATGGAAATGCCGAGCTTCTGGGCTACCACCGGGCGGGGGTGGGGGCCGTTGCGGCGAAGCTCAGCGAGCCATTCGGGCGGGTTTTGCTGCAGCTCGTTGAACTCCGCACGGGTGACATCGCTGTCCTGGAACTCCTGGGGTGCGGCTGGCAGGTAGATTCCCAGTTTCTTCGCCGCGGTGGCGGGCTTCATGGTCTGGGTGCTTTTAGCGGGGGTCATCCCTTAACCCTAGCTCCCCCAGCTGCTTCCGAGCTGCTCCCTGCCTGCATTCTGGCGAAGAACGCGGCCAGCTCGGCGTGAGCGGTCAGTGGGAGCACCTGTGCCACATACTGGTCTGGACGGACGACGACGACGGCGCCATCGCGCTCCACCCCGCGCAGCTCGAAGATGTCCGCGGCGGGGTCACTGCCGAAGACCTTCTCAAGGTAGTCCAGCTGGAAGGGGCCAACTGTGGGTTTGAAAACCGCAGGGACGGCATTGATGTCGATGCTCTGATGGTCCTGCTGGTAGATAACCCGGACATCGAACCACGCGTCGTGGTCCCCTCCCGCGGGGGTTGCGGCGAGAGGGGATTCGGGTGAGGTGCCGAGCCAGTCAGCAAAGGTGGCCACCTTCGACGGTGTTCCCGGCAGGGGCTGGTCGGCAAAAACGTAGATCCTCCAGCGTCCGTCAGCGGTCGCCTGATGGCCCAGATGTAGCGGGTTGGTATCGCAGACACGGACCACCAGCGCGGACTTGAACCGCTTGCCGATGGGAAATCCGGCCGCGAGTTCCTGGTATTTTGGTGCGCCCACGATGAGGGAGGGAGTGTATTCGGTCATGAAGCCAGCGGGAAACTCCATGGTGGAGGTGTAAAAGCTCTCGAGCTCAGTCGGGTCCTCAAACTCCTCGGGTTTTTTGGCCATCAGTGAGGACCATTGCTTGTCGAAGTCGATCAGATTTTTCGCGACGACCTGACGTTCGGCGGAATAGGTGGACAGCAGACTCTCGGAACTGCGCCCTTCCAGGACATGGCCGAGTTTCCACGCAATGTTGAACCCATCCTGCATTGAAACGTTCATACCCTGGCCAGCTTTGGCGCTGTGGGTGTGGCAGGCGTCCCCAGTGATGAAGACGCGGGGGGTACGGGTACCGATCTCTTCCGGGAGAACATCGTCGAACCGGTCCGTGAGGCGGTGCCCCACCTCGTACACGCTGTGCCAGGCGATGTTGCGGACGTCCAGGGTGTAGGGGTGGAGGATGGTGTTGGCTTTTTCGATGATCTCTTCCACGGTAGTGCTGCGGATCTCGCCCTTTGTCTGGGCATCGACGTCGCCCAGGTCAACGTACATGCGGAACAGGTGACCGCCCTCCCGTGGAATGAGGAGGATGCTCCCACCCGAACCGGACTGGATGGCGCACTTCAGCCGGATGTCGGGGAAGTCAGTTACCGCCAGCACATCCATCACTCCCCACGCATGGTTCGCAGCGTCTCCGGTGAGGGTACAGCCGATGGCGGCGCGGACCTTGCTGCGGGCACCGTCGGCACCGACCACATACTTGGCCCGGACCGTCCGTTCGGTCCCCGAGAGCGGGCCGTCGCTGTGGGTCAGGGTGACGGCAACCGGGTAATCGGCGTCAGGGGAGACGGTGAGGGCAGTGAACTCCAGGCCATAGTCGGGTTTCATGCGGGTGGGGGAGTTGGCCATGAACTCCGCGAAATAGTCTAGGACGCGAGCCTGGTTGACAATCAGGTGAGGGAATTCGCTGACGCCGGCTGGGTCGTCCAGTGGCCGGGCGGTCCTGATAATGCGGGTCGGATCCGCAGGGTCAGGCTTCCAAAACGCCATCTCGGTGATCCGGTATGCCTCGGCCGTGATCCGTTCGGCGAACCCAAAAGCCTGGAATGTCTCAACACTGCGTGCCTGGATACCGTCCGCCTGACCAATGGCGAGCCTGCCCGGCCGCCGTTCGACGATCCGGGTGGTGATGCCCGGGAACTGGGAGAGTTGGGCGGCGGCGAGCATGCCAGCCGGTCCGGTGCCAACGATCAGGACGTCCACCTGGTCGGGCAGTTCCTCGGGTCGGTTGATGCCCGTCCCGGCCGCAGCCTGGATCCGAGGGTCTCCTGATACGTAGCCGTGATGATGGAAGTGCACTGGCTGTCCTTACTCACATCTTTGTGGTGTAACTTGCCGGACTTTACTGGTGAATCGAAGGATCGATGTTCTCTATTTGAACGACCGATCCAATAATCGAATGACGCTCACACTGTACGACGAATATAACGCAGGTCACAATAACTTCAGCAAGGCCGGAGCGGTTGACGTGCCGCACGTCACACACGCTAGGATATCGTATACGATTTCATAGACCTGCCTGCCCGGACGAGAAGGAGAACGCTGCATGAGAACCGACTCCCAAACCCCACCAGTGACCGCCGAGCTGCTTGCCAGCACCCGCAAGGTCATTGCCGTCCATCTCAATTACCCCAGCCGGGCTGCCCAGCGTGGACGTATCCCCCTGCAGCCCTCCTATTTCCTCAAGCCGTCAACGTCGCTCGCGCTCGGATCAGTACAGACCCCAGGAGTGGTTGAACGACCCATGGGTTGTGAACTGCTCGGGTTCGAGGGCGAGATAGTGCTCATCATCGGCACCAGGGCGCGCCGCGTTGCCCCCGACGACGCCTGGAGCCACGTCGCCTGGGTCACCGCCAGCAACGACCTCGGTGTCTACGACCTTCGCTACGCCGACAAAGGATCAAATGTCCGGTCGAAAGGGGGCGACGGGTTCACTCCAGTGGGCCCGCACCTGATCCCGGCCGACGCCGTCGACCCCGCGTCGCTGCGGATCCGCACCTGGCACAACGACCACCTGGTCCAGGACGACACCACGGCCGACCTCTTCTTCCCGTTTGCCCGGCTGATTGCCGACCTGTCCCAGCTCCTCACCCTTGAGGAGGGCGACATGATCCTCACCGGGACGCCCGCAGGCGCTTCGGTGGCCCAACCTGACGACCTGGTTGACGTCGAGGTCACCGCGGGAAGCTATAGCAGTGGACGCCTGAGGACCCAGGTGGTGGAGGGATCGACGCCGCTGGCGGACTTCGGCGCTGGGCCCACAACCGATGACACACAACGCGAGGAAGCCTACGGGTCGCGTGACGCGGCGGGGCTGGCACCGCTCGCCGGGGCACTGTCGCCGGACCTGCGGAAGAAACTGGAAAGCGTTGCCACGGCGACACTTTCCTCCCAGCTGCGTAAACGGGGTTTGAACAACGTCAGCATCGACGGACTGCAGGCCACCAGACCCGACCGGCGCGTGGTCGGCCTCGCCCGCACCCTGCGCTTCGTGCCCAACCGGGAAGATCTCTTCACCACCCACGGCGGCGGCTTCAATGCACAGAAGCGGGCCATCGACTCGGTGAATGAGGGCGAAATCCTCGTGATGGAGGCACGCGGAGAGAAAGGCACGGGGACGGTCGGCGACATCCTCGCGATGCGCGCGCAGGTGCGCGGGGCAGCGGCCATCATTACCGACGGCGGTGTCCGGGACTACTCGGCCGTCGCCGACCTCGAAATGCCCACCTACTTCGCCAACCCCCACCCAGCGGTCCTGGGCCGGAGACACGTGCCGTGGGACACCGACATCACCATCGCGTGCGGAGGGACAACTGTGCAGCCCGGCGACATCATCGTCGCCGACGCGGACGGCATCCTGGTGATCCCCCCGTCGCTGGCAGAGGAACTGGTGGAGGACTGCATCCTGCAGGAGCAGGAGGAGACCTTCATCCTCGACATGGTGAAACAGGGAAACGGTGTGGACGGGCTCTACCCGATGAACGCCGGCTGGAAGGCAAAGTATGTGCAGTGGGTTGCCGCAGGAACCCCAGGTGACTGACGCCGTCGAAAGCGCAGGAGCACAGAATGCGGATTGACGATCAGATCGCGCCGGCTAGCAAGTCCGAGCAGGCCTACTCGGCGATCAAGGCGCAGATCGTCCGGGGCACGTTCACCCCTGGGTACCGGCTGGTGCTCGCCAAGATCGCCGGGGATCTGGGTTTCAGTGTGGTTCCCGTACGTGAGGCCATCCGGCGCCTCGAAGCCGAAGGGTTGGTGTCGTTTGAGCGCAACGTCGGCGCCACCGTCGCGGGAATCGATCCGACCGAGTACCTCTACACGATGCAAACCCTGAGCATCATCGAAGGCGCGGCCACGGCACTGTCCGCACCACTGATCGATGCGGTGGGGATTGCCCGCGCCCGCGCCGTCAATGAGGAAATGCGCCAGTGCCTGGAGAACTTCGATCCTGTCCGCTTCACCGTGCTCAACCAGGAGTTTCACGGCATCCTGTTTGAGCGCTGCCCGAATCCGCACATCCTCGATCTGGTGCACCGGGGGTGGAACCGGTTGGCAACGCTGCGGTCCTCAACCTTCCGGTTTGTTCCCGGACGTGCCGGAGAGTCAGTCCAGGAACACGCCGCCCTGCTCCAGCTGATCGAATCATCCGCCGACGCCGACGCCATCGAACGTTTTGCCCGCCGCCACCGCTCAGCCACCCTCGATGCCTACCTCGCGCAGGCAACCCACCCCACCGCATAAGCCCGCCAGTAGTCAGGAAAACCATGACCTCCACTGTCCCCGACGCTACCCACTACGTCCCAGAGAACCTGCCGAACCATCTCCAGCACTACATCAACGGGCAGTTCGTTGATTCTGTCGGCGGCGGGACCTTCGACGTGCTGGACCCAGTGTCCAACACCAATTACGCCACTGCGGCAGCAGGTCAACAGGAAGACATTGACCTCGCCGTCGCCGCAGCCCGAGAGGCGTTCGTCAATGGTCCGTGGCCGCTGATGAAACCCCGTGAGCGCGCCAGGATCCTCAACCGGATTGCCGACGCCGTCGAAGCGCAGGAGGTGCGACTGGCAGATCTTGAGAGTTTCGACACCGGCCTCCCCATTACGCAGGCAAAGGGCCAGGCCCTGCGTGCTGCTGAGAACTTCCGGTTCTTCGCCGACCTTATCGTCGCCCAGTTCGACGACGCCATGAAGGTACCCGGCTCTCAAATAAACTATGTGAACCGGAAACCCATTGGTGTTGCCGGGCTGATCACGCCGTGGAACACCCCTTTCATGCTGGAGTCCTGGAAACTGGCCCCGGCCCTTGCCACGGGCAACACGGTGGTGCTCAAACCCGCCGAGTTCACCCCGCTCTCCGCCTCCCTGTGGGCACAGATCTTCAAGGACGCTGGACTTCCCGATGGGGTCTTCAACCTGGTCAACGGTCTGGGCGAGGAGGCGGGGGATGCGCTGGTCAAACACGCCGACGTGCCGTTGATCTCCTTCACCGGCGAGACCACCACCGGTCAGACGATTTTCCGTAACGCTGCCGCCCACCTCAAGGGCCTCTCAATGGAACTGGGGGGAAAATCACCCTGTGTGGTGTTCGCCGACGCCGATCTTGACGCCGCTATCGACTCGGCCCTCTTCGGCGTCTTCTCCCTCAACGGTGAACGTTGCACTGCCGGGTCGCGCATTTTGGTGGAACGGGCCATCTATGACGACTTCTGTGACAGGTACGCAGCCCGCGCGAAGGCGATCGTCGTCGGAGACCCGCATGACCCGAAAACCGAGGTGGGAGCGCTAGTCCACCCCGAGCACTACCGGAAAGTAGCCTCCTATGTGGAAATAGGGAAGTCTGAGGGCCGGTTACTGGCGGGCGGCGGGCGTCCGGAGCATCTGCCGGAAGGCAACTACATCGCTCCGACGGTGTTCGCCGACGTCGCTCCCGACGCCCGGATCTTCCAGGAGGAAATCTTCGGCCCGGTCGTTTCGATCACCCCCTTCGAGGACGACGACGAAGCCCTTGCGCTGGCGAACAACACCAAGTACGGGCTTGCCGCCTATATCTGGACGAAGAACCTCACCCGTGCGCACACCTTTTCCCAGAACATGCAGGCGGGAATGGTGTGGCTCAACAGCCACAACGTCCGCGACCTCCGCACCCCCTTCGGCGGAGTGAAGGCCTCTGGCCTGGGCCACGAGGGAGGCTACCGCTCAATCGACTTCTACACCGACCAGCAGGCGGTCCACATCAGTCTCGGGGCCGTCCACACCCCAAAATTCGGCGGCATCGCCGCACCGACAGCAACCGAACGATAATTCCCTGCCCGCGGCCAAAAACACTGCTCAAAGAAGAGAGTTCATCATGACCAACTTCGTTCCCACCCCCACTGTCCCGGCCCCCGACATTGTCAGGTGTGCCTACATGGAAATTGTTGTCACCGATCTGGCGCGCTCCCGGGAGTTCTACGTCGACGTCCTCGGCCTTCACGTCACTGAGGAAGACGACACCACCATCTACCTGCGCTCGCTGGAGGAGTTCATTCACCACAACCTGGTGCTGCGCCAGGGGCCCGTAGCCGCCGTCGCCGCGTTCGCCTACCGGGTCAAATCCCCGGCCGAGGTGGACGCCGCAGAGGCGTACTACACGGAACTCGGGTGCCGGGTTGAACGCCGGCGGGAAGGTTTCACCCAGGGAGTCGGCGATTCGGTCCGGGTTGAAGACCCGTTGGGCTTCCCCTATGAGTTCTTCTATGACGTTGAACACGTGGAACGACTCACCCAGCGTTACGACCTGTACTCCGCGGGTGAACTGGTGCGCCTGGACCACTTCAACCAGGTCACCCCTGATGTGCCTCGCGGGCGCAAATACCTTGAGGACCTCGGCTTCCGGGTCTCGGAGGACATCCAGGATTCCGACGGCGTGAGCTACGCCGTCTGGATGCACCGCAAACAGACAGTTCACGACACCGCGCTCACGGGCGGTAACGGACCAAGAATGCACCACGTCGCGTTCGCCACCCACGAAAAGCACAACATCATCCAGATCTGCGACAAGATGGGGGCCCTACGCATCTCGGACCGGATTGAACGGGGTCCCGGTCGTCACGGGGTATCCAACGCCTTCTACCTCTATATCCTCGACCCGGACGGGCACCGCATCGAAATCTACACGCAGGACTACTACACGGGCGATCCGGACAACCCGACAGTCACCTGGGATGTCCACGACAACCAGCGCCGCGACTGGTGGGGCAACGCGGTGGTCCCCTCCTGGTACAGCGAGGCATCCCTGGTCCTGGACCTCGACGGCAACCCCCAGCCCGTCGTCGTCCGCGAGGAAAAGAGCGAAATGGCTGTCACGGTGGGCGCGGACGGGTTCTCCTACACCCGCAAGGACGCCGATGGCGCGGATGGGCAGCAGCGGGGTTTCAAACTGGGAGCGCAGCTGTAGCCATGCTGGATGCCAAAACAATAGAAGCCATCGCCGACGAGCTGGTGGAGGCCGGGCGCAGCCGCACCCCGGTATCCCGTCTTACCAGCCGGTATCCCGACATGACCGTCGACGACGCCTACGCCGTCCAACGATTGTGGCGCCAGCGCAACGAGGACGCCGGGCGGACCCTCGTGGGACGCAAAATCGGTCTCACTTCCAAGGCCATGCAGGCGGCCACCGGTATCACCGAACCTGACTACGGCGCCATCTTCGATGACATGGTGCTGGACACCGGCTGCTCGGTGGACTGGGGCCGGTACACCCATCCGCGGGTCGAGGTGGAGCTCGCGTTCGTGCTGAAGCAGGACCTGTCCGGTCCGGGCTGCACCATTTTCGACGTCCTCAACGCCACCGACTACGTGGTCCCCGCCCTCGAAATCCTGGACTCCCGGATCGAGATGGAGGGCAGAACCATCGTGGACACTATTTCCGACAATGCGGCAATGGGCGCCATGGTGGTCGGTGGCCGCCCGGTGAAGCCCGACGCCGTCGACCTCCGCTGGGTCGCGGCCATCCTGTACAAGAACCAGACGGTCGAGGAGACCGGGGTTGCTGCCGGAGTGCTCGACCATCCCGCGGCTGGCGTCCACTGGCTGGCCAACAAGATCGCCGCTCACGGCGACAGCATGAAAGCGGGGGACATCATCCTTGCGGGGTCCTTTACCCGGCCTCTGTGGGTCAGCAGGGGCGACACCATCCACGCCGACTACGGACCACTGGGAGCAGTGACATGCCACTTCCACTAGCAGCCACTTTCCGTGCCGGCCTCACGGCGGCCGACCGGCCATTGGCAGGCATGTGGGTGTGCTCGGGGAGCCCCCTCATTGCTGAACTCTGCGCCGGTGCCGGCCTGGACTGGCTCCTCATCGATGCTGAACACAGCCCGAATGGTCTCGAATCCATCCTCGCCCAACTCCAGGCCGTCCACGGCTACCCGGTCCACGCGGTGGTTCGACCGCCGGTGAACGACACAGTGTTGATCAAGCAGTACCTGGATCTCGGCGTGCAGAACCTCCTGATTCCGATGGTCCACTCGGTGGCCGACGCCGAAGCTGCCGTGGCGGCCACCCGCTACCCGCCCGCTGGGGTGCGAGGCGTCGGATCAGCACTCGCCCGGGCCTCCCGCTGGAACAGGGTCCCCGGTTATCTGGCCGGTGCTGGGGAAACCATCAGCGTGACGGTGCAGATTGAATCCAGCGCGGCCGTGGACGCTGTGGAAGCCATTCTTGGAGTGGACGGCGTGGATGCCATCTTCGTGGGGCCCTCCGACCTGGCCGCGTCACTCGGGGTGCTCGGTCAACAGGAACACCCTCTGGTGCGCGCCGCCGTCGAACGGTGCCTTACGGCGGCGTCGAAAGCCGGCAAGCCGGCGGGAGTGAACGCCTTTAACCACGACACCGCGCGCCACTATCTGGACAGGGGTGCCAGTTTCATCCTGGTCGGAGCCGACGTCGCAGTGCTGGCCCGGGGTTCGGAAGCCCTCGCAGCGCAGTTTGTCCCCGTGCCTGACGACGATTCCCCCGCCAGCTACTAATCCCACGGGTGAGCTAGTGTGATCAGATGTCCGAGCCCCAGCCCAGCGTCCTCACCGTCGGTTTCGTTCCCGGTGTGACCCCCGGCAAATGGGTCAGCCGGTGGCGTGACAGGCACCCTGGCAAGCCACTGGAAACCCTCGAGTATGACGCCGCCAACCAGCAGTCTGCGTTGCGGGATGGCTCGGTCGCCCTCGGCTTTGTCCGCCTCCCAGTGGAGCGCGAGGGGCTCAGCGTTATTCCGCTCTATGAGGAGCAACCGGTGGTGGTGGCGGGCAAGGACCACGAGCTTTCACTGTTCGACGAGGTTCCCTTCGCCGAACTGGCCGCTGAAAACATCCTCGACGTCCTCGCTCACGGTGGAGCAAAGGCTGCCATCGAACTGGCAGCAACCGGCGCCGGTGTGGTGATTGTGCCAATGTCGATTGCCCGGCTCTATGCCCGCAGGGATGCTGTCTACCGGCCAGTCCTGGACGTACCGGCCACCACTATCGCTGTGGCCTGGCTTGCCGAGAACACCACTGAGGATATCGAGGAGTTCATCGGGATTGTCCGGGGGCGAACCGAGCGTAGCTCGCGGCAGCCCTCGGCGAAAGAGCCGGCGAAGAAGGAAAAAAAGGCGCAGAAAACGGCCAGCAAGAAGCAGGCGTCGGGTCGGGCACAATCGCTTTCGCCGAAGAGCGGGGGGTCCAGAAAGACGCCGGCCGGGGGCAAGCAGCAGAACCCGCGCGGACGGAAGCCCGGTGCCGGTGGGCGTGGTCGCCGCTAGCCAGCCGGTTCCGTCAGTTACTGGGTCACCGCGGCTGTGATCGCCTGCAGGGCTACTATCTGGGACGGCCTGTGGAAGAGACGGAGTTCCGTGGGCTGCTCGCCACTGCCCGAGATGCCCATGGCCAACCCGGGTGGCCTTCCGCTGACGGTTGCCGCAGCAGCTAATCCCCGCCCCGCACCGTCCGGATAATCTCCGCGTAGCGGTAGAACGACGCCCGCGGAACCCGCTCCAACGTCGACGGTTCCAGGCGCACCAGGCCGAACCTTTTGGTGTACCCCTCCTGCCACTCCCAGTTGTCCAGCAGGGTCCAGTGAAAGTAGCCCCTGACGTCGACACCGGCCGTGATCGCGTCCCCGATGGCTGCGAGGTGCTGCTCCAGGAACTCAATCCGGCGGGTGTCCCGCACCGCCTTCTTCGCGTTCCCCGTTCCGCCGTGCGGTCCATCGTTGTAGGCGCAGCCGTTCTCAGTGATGTAGATCGGCGGCAGCTGTGGGTAGGAGGCTTGTAGCTGCTGCAGGATGGCGGGCAGACCCGCAGGGAGAACGGGCCAACCGAAGTCAGTGACCGGGACGCCGTCGTACGGTTTCGGCACGAAGGGGACCGGATAAAAGGGAGGAGCAGCGCCAACCCTGGTGGGGAAGTAATAGTTGACACCATAGAAATCCAGTGGCGCGGAAATGATCTCCATGTCGCCTGGCTGGATCACCTCGAAGGAAATACCCGCCACCGTCTGCAGCTCGGGCGGGTAGGCGCCTGTCAGCACCGGGCTCGCGAACTGACCGTTGTGATAGTGGTCGTAGAGCACCGCCAGGCGTGAGTCCCGCTCGGAGTCGGTGGCGGGTTCCACCGGGGAATGGTTGTTCACGATGCCTACGGGAGTGGAAAGTGTCTCGCGGAGGACCCGCACCGCAGTCCCGTGCGCCAGAAGCAGGTGATGGGCGACCAGGAAGGCACTACCCAGCAACATCAGCCCTGGTGCTGCGTGACCGATCGCGTGACCCACACCCGTGTGAACCACGGGTTCGTTGATGGTCATCCACGCCGCAACCTTGCCGCCATACTCGTCCCGAAGAATCCGCGTGTAGTCGGCGAAGGCCTCGACGGCGTCACGGTTCTGCCAGCCGCCTGCGTCCTGGAGTGCCAGCGGCAGATCCCAGTGATAAATGGTGACCCACGGTTGGATGCCCCGCTCCAACAATGAATCCAGCAGCCGGTGGTAAAAGGCAACTCCCTCGGGGTTTGCGGGCCCATGCCCGGTGGGTTGAATGCGGGGCCAGGCAATGGACATCCGATATGCCTGTCCGCCGAGTTCCTGAAGCAGGTCAAAGTCTTCCGCATACCGGTGAAAGTGGTCGCACGCCACGGCTGGGCTGGACCCGTCAAGAATGTTCCGGTGGCTGCTGGCATAGGCATCCCAGATACTGTCACCCCGCCCGCCCAGATGGGCGCCGCCCTCGATCTGGGCGGCGGCGGTGGCAGTGCCGAACACGAACCCGGGAGGCAGACCGAAGAGGTTCATGGTCCTCCTTCCCCGGCGCGCGGCAGTGTTCCTTCACCTAAAACCTCACGGCCCGCTACGTCAATAGCTGAACCCCGGTTCGTTCAACTATCAGGGCGTCCCACAGCCGCGCCGACAGGTAGTGTGCTGGATATGCGGAGTAAACCCACCACCGGGACAGCTGTCCCGCCGGCCGACGTCAGGTCGCCAAGGAACCCGTCGGGACCGGTTGACCGACGCTTCGCCAATCCGGCCCAGCTTGGTCCGACGGGGTTGCTCAAACCAGGGTGGGGATTGTGGCAGGCGGGAGCCGGTCTGGTTCTCGTCCTGGCACTGCCGCTCGGGGCCACCCTTGCCCTGTCTGCGGTGCTTCCGTTCGGACCGGAACTGGTCTTCGTTTCCCTCTGCTTCACCTGGCTTGTCCTGCTGGGAGCCAGTCTGCTGACCTCGCGTGTGTGGGGATTCGGCTCATTGGCCCAGGATTTCGGCCTCCGGTTCAAGTCGATCGACCTGGTCATCGGGTTGGGCGTCGGGATAGCCGCCCGCCTGGTCCTGGCACTGGTGCAAGTGCTGATCACGCTGCTGTGGCCGCTGGGTGAGGGTGAAGTACTGCAAGGTAACGCAGGGCTCATTCTGACCGGGGACACCGGCTGGATCTTCGTGAACGCTGTCCTGGGAGGCGCGCTGATCGCACCATTCCTTGAAGAACTATTCAACCGGGGTCTGGTCCTCCGCGCGGTGCAGAACGGTTGGTGGGTGAGAGGATCGGCGCGGGGCAAGGTGTCGGCAGCCACCGAGCGGCGGTCGCTAACGACCGCGACAGTGGTGGCGATCCTGGTGAGTTCACTCGCCTTTGGACTCTTGCACACGGGCGCTGTCGGTGATCTGCGGTCCTCGGTCTACCTCCTGGTCGGTACGTTCACCGTTGGGGTCATTTGCGGCATCCTGACGGTCTGGACCGGACGGTTGGGCCCGGCAATTTACACCCATATCGTCTTCAACGGCTCGGCCATCGGGCTTCTCCTTATCCTTCCCCCCGAGTTGTTCACCTAGCGTCAGAACCGCAGTACAGAACCACCGCACGCAAAGTCACCGGACCGACCGCACCACGACAGGGAAGTTAAGTATGCATTTTAAGGAATATTCAAGCCTCCTGATTGTTCAACAGGACACCATAGTCACCGTTACCCTCAACCGGCCTGTCGCACTCAATGCGCTCTCGTCACAGGTGATTGACGAACTGGATCATGTCCTCGATATCGTCGGCGCAGCGATTGCCGGTGGCGCCTGGCCCTGCCGCGGGATGATTATTACGGGAGCGGGGGAGAAGGCCTTCGCGGCGGGTGCCGATATCCGCGAAATGACCGGGATGAGCCCCGACCAGGCTTGGGCGTACAGCACCAGAATGCAGGCTCTGACACTGAAGCTGGAGTCGCTGCCCGTGCCGGTGATTGCAGCCGTGAACGGATTTGCGTTGGGCGGGGGCTGCGAGCTGGCGATGGCCTGCGACTTCATCTACGCGGCCACCCGGGCGGCTTTTGGTCAACCGGAAGTGAGCCTGGGCCTGGTGCCAGGATTCGGGGGCTCCGTCAGGATGCAGCAGCGGATGGGGCTGGCCCGCGCCCGCGAGTTGCTCTACACGGGTCAACGGATCACGGCGGACGAGGCGCACCGGCTGGGCCTGGTCAATGCCCTCTTCGACAGCCAGGAGGCCCTGCTGACTGGCGCCCGAAGAACCCTCCTGATGATTGCCGGACAGTCGCCGACAGCGGTTGCTGCAGTGAAGTCGACGATGCGACGGGTCGAGGGTCACTCCACCTCGCGTGGTTTGGAGATCGAGGCCGAATCCTTCAGGGAAGCCTTCAGGACTGCGGACATGCAGGAAGGCACCCGGGCGTTTCTGGCCAAGGAAAAGCCCGCCTTCCCCGGATGTTGACGGGTTGGGCGGGCTGGCCGTGACTAGGCTTTCGCGGGCTTGGTCACGGTGGCGGTGGGTTCCATGTTCTCGGCATCCACCATCCACGCATACTGTTCAAGCTTCTCGATGAAGCCGTGCAGGATGTCTGCGGTAGTGGGATCCTCCTCGTCGATCTGGTCATGCACGCCCCGCATGGTGCTCACGGCGCCCTCCAGCATGGCGACCACCATCGTTACGGTGTCGGCGGTCGACACCAGACCGGCAGGGAACTGATTGAGGGTGGTGCCCTTCGCGACGGACGCGCTGCGGCCATCGGGTACGGCATGCAGTGCGCGCATCCGTTCGGCGATCTGGTCAGCGAAGAGGCGGGCGTCGTCGATGATCTCATCCAGTTGCAGGTGCATATCGCGAAAGTTCTTGCCGACGACATTCCAGTGTGCCTGCTTGCCCTGGAGATGGAGCTCGATGAGCTCGACCAGCACGGCCTGCATGTTGTCGGTCAGTGTCTTTGACGCCTTCATGGGTATCCTCCTGTAGGTAGAACCCGCCCGCTCCGGCAGCTAGGAAAGCGCCGGATGCGGGGAGTGGATCAATCTTCACCCTAGACCTCGGTTGTTGTTGAAATCCAGCGGCACTAAGTACACTCAGTTTACTTAGTAGTTCACCAGTTGTGGAACTTACAGGAGGAACCAATATGACGACAGTCCAGGAATCCATCGATGTGGCAGTGCCAGTGAGCACTGCCTACAACCAGTGGACACAGTTTGAAACGTTCCCCCAGTTCATGGGCGGGGTGGAATCAATCACCCAGACGTCCGAGACCCGCAGCCATTGGGTCACCAAGATCGGGGGTGTGGAGCGCGAGTTCGACACCGAGATCACCGAGCAGCACCCCGATGAACGCATCGCCTGGAAGAGTGTCGATGGAAAATCCCACGCAGGCGTGGTCACCTTCCACCGGATCGACGACACCATCTCCCGTGTTGCCGTCCAGCTGGATTGGCACCCGGAGACGTTCACCGAAAAGGTAGGCTCGGCAGTCAACGCCGACAACCGGCAGGTGAAGTCTGATCTCCAGCGCTTCAAGGAGTTCATCGAAAGCAACAACGCTGAAACAGGAGCCTGGCGTGGCGACATTGATGCGCCGCCGTCAGGCACCACGGCGGGCACCAGCGCGGCGGCCGGGTCCCCGGACCTCAGCGACCCCTCACTGGATGATCCTGAGTCGGGCGGCCCGCGCGCAACTGTCGCGCCGAGCTAGCCCGTCGGCGAGTGAGAAGCTCGCCAGCTGTCACCGAATCGGCCGGAGCCTCCCCCACGGGTGGGCCCGGCCGATTTTTTTCAGTTATGCCTGCGGGGCAGAGCCTAGGATGGGTCCCGCAGGCTGATGCCCTGGATCGCGTCGGTGGCCCGTTCAGAGAGTCGGGCTGAGATGGGCGCGTTCTGGGCGGATTCCGCTGCAGCGGCCTGGCCCTCGGGGCTCACCACATAGGTGCCGAACTCCTTGATGAGTTCAACCGTGGTCTCGTCAGGGTAGGACGAACAGTAGATGTGATAGGACACGAGAATCAGCGGGTAAACCCCGGGCTCGGTGGTGGTGCGGTCCAGATTCAGGGCAATGTCGTTCTCAGCCCGCCCGTCCACGGGCGTTGCGATGTCGAGGGCCGCCGCAGCCGCCTCGGTGCTGACAGTGACGTACTCGTCGCCCACCAGCAGGTTGGCACGGCCGAGCGGAGGTCCAACTGCCGAATCATCGGCGTAGGTCACCGCGCCCTCGGTGCCGGACACCGTGCTGACAACCCCTGCGTTGCCCTTGGAGTTCTCGTTCCCCAGCGCGCTGGGCCAGGTGCCGTCCGCCTCGCTGGTCCAGAGATCGGGCACCACTGCGTGCAGGTAGTCGGTGAAGTTCTCGGTGGTTCCTGAATCGTCGGACCGGCTGACGGGTGTGATCCGCAGGTCTGGCAGGTCGACGTCGGGATTCTGATCGGCGATCGCCGGATCATCCCAGGAGGTGATCTCGCCCAGGAAGATGCCAGCGATGGTTTGCGCATCCAGGTCGAGTTCGGTGATACCGGGAAGGTTGAAAGCGATGCTGATGGGGGCCACATAGGTGGGAATGTTGAACGCTCCGTCCGGCCCGCAGACCTCCCTGGACTCCTCCAGCTCCTCGTCGTTGAGGTAGGCATCCGACCCGGCGAACTGCACAGCATCCGCCAGCAACGCACCACGGCCCGCGCCCGAGCCATCGGGTGAGTACTGCAGCTGAACCTGTGAATGCAGGGTCCCGAACCCGGAGATCCAACCGTCCATCGCGGGGCCTTGAGCCGACGAGCCGGCTCCGGTGATTGTGCCCCGAAGATCGGAGTTGGCGCGCAACGCTGCAGCCTCCTGCTCGGGGCCCAACGGGTAGTCGGACCCGCACGCCGTGAGGGACAGCCCAAGAAGGGCGACGATGGGGAGGGGAAAGCGACGCATGGGATGGGACAGCACGATATTTACGATACAGGTGAACACTAGGTGAACGAATTTCCGTAGGGACCTCATCCGCCCCTGGTGAGGTCCCTGGTGGCGGGGCCTTCCAGGAGGGTGCCATCGGCGGTGAAACGCGATCCATGAAGGGGGCAGTCCCAGGACCGTTCGGCGTCGTTCCAGCCAAGGACTCCGCCCAGATGGGGGCACACGGCCGATACCCGGTGCGTGACGCCGTCCACCACGCAGACGCCCTCCGGGCGGGCACCGGTGCGGACCACCTCTCCCTGGCCCTCCGGCGGATTGACGGCCGAGGTTCGCGCGAGGGAGCCCAGCCACCCGTTGAGCAGCTCAAGCCCGGCGCCAGCATTGGACTTTACGGTGCTGAGGGCGTCCTGAGGGGCGATTCGGGTGGCATACAGCTTGCGGGCCCAGGGCATGTGGCCGCCGAGGATCTCCGCCGACAGGGCGAGGGCAGCGGCCACGGCGTTGGTCAGACCCCACTTGTTGTACCCGGTGGCCGTATAGATGTTGTGCCGGCTCAGGGGCAGTCTGCCCACGTAGGGCACAGCCGAGGCCGGTTCGTAATCCTGCGCGGACCAGTGATGGACCGGCTGTACCGTGCCGAAGTGTTGCTGGGTCCACCGGACGAGGTCATCGATGAGCCCCTGCGTATGGGTTTGGCGGCCCACCCGGTGGCCATTCCCGCCGGTGATCAGGTACTTCCTGCCGTTGACCACACTCGTGCGCAGGGAGCGGGTGGGCGAGTCGACAGACAGGTACATCCCGTCCAGCTCCAACGGTGACCCTTCCTCGCTGGTGAAAGACACCGCATAGGACCGCTGCGGGGTGAGAACCGAGAAATGACCGCCCCGGTCGAGAATCGGAGTGCCGGTGGCCAGGATCAGATGTTCAGCCGTCACGGGCCCCCTGGCCGTGTTCACCCGGATGTCGTCACCTTTCAGCTTGCCGGTGGTGATCCCCTGAACGCGGACCCCTTCGATCAGTACGCCACCGTGGGAGCGCAGGTCGGCGGCAAGTCCAGCCAGCACCTGCAACGGATGAAATTGCGCCTGCCCCGCGAGGCGGAGCGAACTGGTCACCGCAAACGGCAGGGAGGACTCGTCGCCGAGCGTCGGTGACAGCCCCGCAGTGCAGCAGGCATCAAACTCCGCGGAGAGGGCGGCGGCCCCGGCAGCTGTGACTGAATAGTTCACTGCATCGGCGGTGTCGAACTGGATTCCGTGCTCGCGGCAAAAGCGCAGCAACCAGGCCTGGCCCTCAAGGTTGCCGGTGACGTAATGGCGGGCCGTCTCGGCGCCATGGTGACGGATGATGTTCGAGAGCTGCGTCCCCTGCAGGAGTGAGACCTTCCCCGTCGTGTTGCCGGTAGTGACGTCGCCGGCACGACGCGCCTCCAGGACGGCGACCCGTTGCCCGGAGCGCGCCAGCAGGAGCGCGGTACTGATTCCGGTGATGCCCGCGCCCACCACCACCGAGTCATATCTGGCGCCGGGGGTGAACGGATCGGTCGGAAGCGGGGGGCGGGTCGCCTGCCACAGGGATGTCATCGGGTACCTTCCGCCGTCGGAGTCTGGGACCTAAGCCCACTCCGATTTTCCCATCCCGTCAAGGAATCCCCTCTGTAGCCAGGTTTCTACGGTGAGCAGAGACCAGATGGAGTAAGTATGCTGATTATTGTGCCGCCGACGGAAGAGGATGATGTGACGGAACCGAGGCTGTCAGTGCTCCTGGACGCTGGGTCAAAGGACCAGGATGCGCTCTACCATCTGGGAGCCGCTGCTGCGGGTTCGGTGACCGAGGCCCTCGCTCTTGCCTCCGAGCTCGGAAAATCAGCCCCCTTGCCCGGGGCTGGGTCGACTCTTCGGCTCTGGGAAACCCTGGCAACCCTCGCCGCAGCCGACCTGACTGTTGCCCGCACGGTTGAACCCCACCTCGATGCCCTGGC
Organism: Arthrobacter sp. CAN_C5; assembly: GCF_017875735.1. Lineage (NCBI taxonomy): Bacteria > Bacillati > Actinomycetota > Actinomycetes > Micrococcales > Micrococcaceae > Arthrobacter > Arthrobacter sp. CAN_C5. The sequence continues at coordinate 3,837,004 of NZ_JAGGMZ010000001.1, read as the reverse complement.
CATCCTGGACCAAGCTGGCCAACCCGTTTCTGAAGGAACCTGGGGGGTGTTCGCTGCCGAAGGGCCGGGAACCCGGCTCGAGGCGCATCCGCACCATGACCGCGGCTGGTTGCTGACCGGACGGAAACCCTGGTGCTCGCTTGCCGGCAGACTCGACCATGCGGTTGTTACCGCCCACCTGCCCGGCGGTGGGCGGCGTGCCTTCGCCGTGGCCCTCGGCCAGCCGGGAGTCAACCCTGTCCCCGGTACCTGGGTGAGCAGAGGACTGAGTGCCGTCGACAGTGGGCCAGTCGATTTTGACGAGGCTTTGGCCGCCCCGGTAGGAGAGGACTCCTGGTATCTGGTGCGCGACGGTTTCGCCTGGGGAGGTCTCGGAGTCGCCGCCTGTTGGTATGGCGGCGCGGTGGCGGTGTCGCGGCGCCTGCTGGACTCGATCAGGGATCGGGCACCGGACCAGCTGGCCCTGATGCACCTGGGCGAGGTTGATCGTCAGCTGCACGCCGCACGGGTCACGCTCGCCGCCGCCGCGGCTGACATCGATGCGGGCAGGGCCGGCGGCGACGCCGGCGCTCTCCTCGCCGCACGGGTGCGAAGTATCGTGGCTGACACTGCAGAGTCGATCCTCACGACGGTAGGCCACGCTCTGGGGCCGGCACCCCTGGTCCTGGAGGAGGAGCATGCGCGTCGGGTCGCCGACCTGCAGGTCTACCTGAGGCAGCATCACGCCGAGCGGGATGTCGTGTCCCTGGGGCATCGGCTCAAAGAAATGAGGGAAGCCCAGTGGTGAGCTTCACGCATGACGACGCTGGCACCCCAGAACACCGCTGGAGCCAGGACTGGCGCAGCGATGCCCGGCTCAGTGTCGAGTCGCTGTTCGACGGACGCCTGCCCGAACGGGTGATCGTCGTCGCGGCGCACCCGGACGACGAGACGCTGGGCGCGGCAGGGCTCGTGCGCCGCCTGGCGCACGCCGGAGTTGCCACCGACATCGTGGTCGCCACCGACGGGGAGGCCTCCCATCCGCACTCACCGACACACACCCCGGTCCAGCTGGCCGGTGTGAGGCGCCGCGAACTTGAGGACGCCGTCGAGATGCTCGCACCATCCGCGCGGGTACGTTTCCTCGGCCTCCCGGACGGCTCGCTGGCAGCCGACGAACTGGTGGAGCTGCTCCGCCAGAATATTGACTCCGGCGGACGAACCGGGGAGCGCACGCTGCTGGTGGCACCGTGGCGTTCAGACGGGCATGGAGACCACGAAGCTGCCGGGCATGCCGCAGCCCTGCTCGCCGCCGAACTGAACCTGCCGCTGCTGGAATATCCGGTGTGGCTCTGGCACTGGGCAACCCCGGACTCGCCGGAGGTGCCCTGGGATCAGCTCGCTGTGCTGGACCTGGCCGGCGACGAACAGACACTCAAACAGTCCGCGCTCCTCATGCACTCCAGCCAGACGGCGCCGCTTTCCGACCAGCCGGGCGACGAAGCCCTGCTGGCCCCCGGTTTCCTGGAGCACTTCAGCCGCGGCTTCGAGACATTCATCCCCACGCCCTCATTGGGCGTTTTCGAGCGCCTGCATACCGGCTCAGATGACCCGTGGGGTCTGCAGGACCGCTTCTACGAACGCCGGAAGCGGTCGGTCGCCCTGGCCTTGCTCCCACGGGAACGTTTCGTTGCAACCCTTGAACTGGGTTGTTCGATCGGGGTACTCTCAGCCGAGCTCGCGGCGCGCAGCGATTCCCTGCTCGCCCTGGATATCAGCCCGACCGCGGTGGCCGCCACTCATCGCCGACTCGCCGACTTCCCGACGGCGGAAGCCCGGGTGGCGTCAGTTCCACAGGACTGGCCGGCAGGTCAGTTCGACCTCGTCGTGATCTCCGAAATGGGGTATTTCCTGACCCAGACGCAGCTGCTCGATGTCGTGACCCGCGTCGTCGATTCCCTGGCGCCAGACGGCGTGGTCCTGCTCTGTCATTGGCGTCACCCGGTGGACGGCTGGGAACTCGACGGTGACACGGTGCACGAGCTCTTCCGCAGTTCCTCACCCCTGGCTGTATTCGCCGAGCAGAGCGAGGAGGACTTCCGCATTGACCTCCTGGTGCGTCCACCCGCAGTGTCGGTGGCGCGGTCCACAGGGGTGCTGTGAGCGGGCTGCAGCTACCCGGCGCGCTGGTCGTGGTCGTACCCGCCCGGAATGAAGAGGAAAGCCTCCCACAGTGTCTGACCGCGATCGAAACGGCTGCGCGAATGCTGGCCGCCACCTTCCCGACCATCGACCTCACTGTCACGGTGGTGCTGGACGGATGTACTGACGGGTCGGCGGGGGTGGTTGCGGACTACCCGTTGGCCCAGGCACTGGAGGTCGATTTTGCCTCGGTCGGTTTGGCTCGCAGGGCGGGTATTGGCGCCGCCCTGTCCCGGGTGGCCCGGCCCATGGAGGAGGTCTGGGTGGCCAACACCGACGCGGACACGGTGGTGCCCGAGGACTGGCTGGTCGAACAATGCCGGCTCGCGGGGCAGGGTGTGCAGCTGGTGCTGGGGACGGTCGAGCCCGATCCGGTAGGGCTTGATTCCGAGCGGGCCCGGGCCTGGCATCAGGCCCATCCGCTCGACGACGGGCACGCGTACGTCCACGGAGCCAATCTGGGTTTCAGGGCTGACGGGTATCTGGCGGTCGGTGAATTCGCGGCGCTCAAAGTCCATGAGGACTCCGATCTTACGGACCGGTTGAAGGCGCACGGCATCACCTGGGCCGCGGTCGACAGCATCAGAGCCACTACGTCGGCGAGGATGCTGGGCCGCACCCCGGGCGGTTTTGCCGGTTACCTCCGGGAACTGCCTTTCTGACTGGTCATGGGCTGCGGGTTAGCCAGCCCGTTTGAGCTTGTACCCGTCATCGCAGTGAATCAACCGGCGTCCGGCGCCATTATTGAGCAGAATCCACAGCACCGAGGCGTCGTCGGTCCCGCCTGAACGGCACGTGAATTCTTCCTGAGAGCCCGGGGTTGGACCCCGGACTCGCCCGGATAGACCGCTTGCGAGAGCTAGACCGTGCGCCACTTTCCACTGGTGAGGTGCGAACCGGCCTGCGGACCCATCTGCAGCATGCCCCCGTCGACAACCCATGAAGCACCATTGACGTAACTGGACGCCGGGGATGCGAGGAAGGCAATCACTGCCGCGACTTCCTCGGAAGCGCCGGGACGGCCCAGCGGAATGCCCGGGCGGTCGATCTCCTGAGGGTCATCGTCCTCGGCATCGTTCATCGCCGTCGCAATCTCACCGGGAAGTACGGCATTGGCGGTGATCGAATGCTCGCCCAGTTCCAGGGCGATCGTCTTGATCAGCCCACCGAGGCCGTGCTTCGACGCGTCATAAGCCGCGGAGCCAACGCGGGGCTGCTCCTGGTGCACGCTGGTGACAGCGATGATCCGGCCGCCGTTCCCCGCCGAAATCATCTGGGCCGCCGCGCGCTGGATGCAGACAAATGCGCCGTCCAGGTTCGCTGCCACGGTGCCACGCCATTCGTCGTAGCTGGTCTCCATGAAGGGGGTGCCGCCGTTGACGCCCGCGTTGTTGACGAACACGTCGAGTCCGCCAAGTTCGCTGATCATCTGGTCGACCACATCTCCACAGGCGGGAGCGTCAGTGGTGTCCAGTTGGGAGACCACTGCACTACGTCCAAGCTCGCGGACCAGACGAGCGGTTTCGTTGGCGCCATCTTCATCGGAATGCCAGGTAATCCCGACGTCGCACCCCGCCTCGGCGAGGGCGAGGGCGGTTGCCCGGCCAATTCCGGAATCGGAGCCGGTGACTATTGCTGTGCTGGGTGTGTATGCCATAGTCCTATCCTTCCGAGGAGTCAGCAGCGAAAGCAAGCGTGCTGGCTTCCCGGGGACACAAAACCGGCCCAACGCTGAGGCGTTGGGCCGGTGGTGGTGCCTGCGCGGGGCCTTGATCCCCGGGCCTTCCGCGTGTGAAGCGGATGCTCTACCAGACTGAGCTACACAGGCAGGTGTCATGCCCTGCGGACGCAGGAGACAGTTGTTAGTTTAGGCCATACTCGGGCCACACAAAATTCGTAGGTCCTGGCAGTGAATGACCGGGCCGCGCAGTGGCGCCGAAACCCGTGACAAGTGATGCAGAACCTCGTCGCCCGGGCGTGACTAAGGAGGGGGAGGCGGTCTCCCGGAGGTGGGGTTGGTCGGGGCCGCTAGCGCGTGGCTAGCCAGCCAAGGGTCAATCCGCCCATCGTCCGGCGGAATCCGCTCTCACCCCGGGTCAGCTCAAGTACCGCCCACAGTCCGAGGCATACCCGGCTTAGGGTTCGCAGCAGCACCCGGTTTTCTTCCTGCAGGGCCATCTGGGAAGCGATCCCGAAAAGTGTCCAGCCCAGTACAGGAGTGTTGGGGGCCTGCGCGATGGTCTGTTCGCCGCGCGCATTGGTGAAGAAGCTGGGGAGGAATGATCCGGTGTGTGCCATTAGGCGCCCTTTGCCTTGGATGTGGATGGTGCCTTTTTCGGCTCCGGGGCCGTCTTTGAGCCCGACGTGCCCTTTTTCTCGCGGTTCTTCTCCACGCTTCGCCGCAGCGCCTCCATCAGGTCAAGGACCTTCCCGCCGCCGTCGTCGTCACCGGACTCTCCGAAGGTTTCCTCAGTATCGAGGGCCTCACCCTTCTCCAGCTTCGCGTCGATCAGGGTGCGGAGCTGAACCTGATACTCATCAGTGAAGTTCTCGGGATCGAAGTCGGTCGAGAAGGACTCCACCAGCGCTGCCGACATTTCCCTTTCCTTGGCCGAAATCCGGACCCGCTCGTCGAGGGAGGGGAACTTGGCATCCCGCACCTCGTCGTCCCACAGCAGCGACTGCAGCATCAGCACATCGCCGCGGACCCGCAGCGCGCCGAGCCGGCTCTTCTGCCGCAGCGTGAACTGCACGATCGCTGTCCGGTCCGTTTCCTCCAGGGTCCTCCGGAGCAGGACGTACGCCTTGGTCGACGTCGAATCCGGTTCCAGGAAGTAGGAGCGGTCCAGCATGATCGGGTCGATCTGGTCGCTCGGCACAAACTCGACGACGCCGATTTCCCGGCTCTTCTCGACGGGGAGCGTTGCGAAGTCCTCCTCAGTGAGCACCACGGTGCGCTCGCCGTCGTCGTACGCCTTGTCGATGTTCTTGTACTCGACCACCTCGCCGCAGATCTCGCAGCGGCGCTGGTAGCGGATCCGGCCGCCGTCCTTGTCGTGGACCTGATGGAGGCTGATGTCATGGTCCTCGGTGGCGCTGTAGACCTTGACCGGCACGTTGACCAGCCCAAACGCAACTGCGCCCTTCCAAATGGCTCTCATGTAACCAGTGAACCAGTGTTTGGGTTCCGCGGATACGATGAATTGGTGAATCCTGAAAAAGCTGAGCCCCTGGTTGCCAAGACGACAGTGGACGGGAAGCCTGCCCTCTGGTTTGAGATGCGGTACGGGTTCCCCGCGTCGGTGCTCTGGAAGCACCTGACCGACCCGCGGAAGCTGAAGTACTGGTTCCCCTGCGAAATGGACCTGCTGCCGCGGAAGGGTGCCGAGGTGACGTTCACCTTCCCCGGGGAGCGGCCCACCCAGGGCAAGGTCCTGGAGGCGGAAAAGCCGCGGCTCCTCACCTTCACCTGGGACCGCGAGGTGTTGACCTGGACGCTTGAGGAGGACGGCGACAATGGCAGCCGGCTGACCCTCACCAACACTCTCCAGGACCCGGACACTGCGGCAAACGTTGCGGCGGGCTGGCGGTTCACGCTGATCGGCCTCGACGACCTGTTGAACGAGCGTGCCCTGGGGCAGAACCCGGCGGAGTGGGAACGGTACGTGGGGCTCTACCGCGAGCAGTTCACCGACTAGCTGCCCGCCGCGGGGCGGTGAGACGGCTGGACGCCCAGGCTCTGAACGAACGGTTGTGGAGTTTGCGGCGCTTCCGGACAAGACTGGTCCCATGGGTTCCAGCAAAGGCCAGCAGCAACAGAGCGTCACCGTGGACGGTCGGCGCCTCCGGCTGACCAGCCTGGACCGTGTCATCTACCCCGGCACCGGTACTACCAAGGCAGATGTGCTGGCCTATTACGCTGCCATCGCCGACTACCTGGTGCCGCATGCCCGGGACCGGGCCGTCACCCGCAAGCGCTGGGTGAACGGTGTGGGCACACGGGAGAGTCCCGGTCAGGTGTTTTTCCAGAAGAACCTTGACCAGTCCGCCCCCGAGTGGGTGCAGCGCCACCGAATCGCCCACTCCGACCATGTCAACGTGTATCCACTGGTCAACGATCTGGCCACTCTGACCTGGTTGGGTCAGATTTCTGCCCTGGAGATCCATGTGCCGCAGTGGAGGTTCGGCCCAGACGGCGAAATCAGCAACCCCGACCGCCTGGTGCTCGACCTCGATCCGGGCGAGGGGGTCAGCCTTGCCGAGTGCGCGGAAGTTGCCCGCCATGCCCGCTCAATCCTGCAGGACATGGGCCTGAACCCGTACCCCGTCACCAGCGGGTCAAAGGGTATTCACCTGTACGCGGCGCTGGATGGGTCGCAGACCTCCGACGAGGTGTCGATGGTCGCCCACGAACTGGCCCGGGCGCTTGAGGCAGACCATCCAGACAGCGTGGTCAGCGACATGAAAAAGTCACTCCGCGGCGGCAAGGTGCTGGTCGACTGGAGCCAGAACAACAGGAACAAGACCACCGTGGCGCCGTATTCCCTCCGCGGCAAGCTTCTGCCGGCCGTCGCCGCACCCCGCACCTGGGCCGAGATGGCGGATCCCGGGCTTGCGCAGATCGACTACCACCAGATGATGGTCCGGGTGCAGGAACGCGGTGACCTGCTGGCTGGACTGGATGGAACCCCGTCCGGTGCTGGCGGTGGCCCGGCGGCAGCTGAGGATCGCACCGCTCCGGGAGCGGCCCCTACCAATCCGACCGACAGGCTGAGCGCCTACCGCTCCATGCGCGATGGCGCGAAGACCCCGGAACCGATCCCCGCCGCGGTCGGCGACTCGGGGGGCAACCGGTTCGTCATCCAGGAACACCACGCCCGCCGGCTGCACTACGATTTCCGGCTGGAGCGCGACGGCGTCCTCGTTTCCTGGGCGGTGCCCAAGGGGCCGCCGGACACCCCGAACAGGAATCACCTCGCCGTTCAGAGCGAAGATCACCCGCTGGAATACGGCTCTTTTGAGGGCACCATCCCCAAGGGGGAGTACGGCGCCGGGGAGATGTACATCTGGGACTCCGGCACGTACGAAGCCGAAAAGTGGCGTGAGGGCGAGGAAGTCATCTGCACCATTCACGGGCGCGACGACGGCGGACTGGCCCGGAGCGGCAGCCCAGTCAGGCGGTACGCGCTGATCCACACCGGAGGAGGGGAAGGATCGGGAGAAAGGAACTGGCTGATGCACCTGATGAAGGACCAGGGCGCTGGAGGCGGTGCGGCCGAAACCCACCCGGATGACCCCATGGCGACCCCGCCCGACCTGGCGCCGATGCTGGCCACCCCCGGGTCCGCGGCGGACGTCACCTCCGACCAGGAGTGGGCTTTCGAAATGAAGTGGGACGGCGTGCGGGCGATCGCCACCGTAACACCGGACGGGGTGCAGCTGACCAGCCGGAACGGCAATGACATGACAGCCCTGTATCCCGAGCTCGCTGACCTGGGTGACTACGTCAATGCCGAGAACGCGGTGCTGGACGGTGAAATCGTCGCTCTGAACCGGTCCGGCCGCCCCGATTTCGGGCTCCTGCAGAACCGGTTCAACCTCACCAAGGCCTCCGAAATTGAAGCTGCCCGCCGGAAAGCCCCGGTGCACTTCATGCTGTTCGACCTGCTCCACCTTGACGGCAACTCCCTGCTGCAGCTCCGGTACGACCAGAGACGCGAGATTCTCGAACAGGCCGTGGATAGTCCCGCGGATGGTCACATCCAGGTGCCACCAGCCCTGGATGCCACCCTTGAGGAAGCTGTCGCAGCGAGCAGGGAGCTCGGCCTTGAGGGAGTGATGGCGAAACTCACGCACGGCAGCTACGCCGCGGGACGACGCTCGCGGGGCTGGATCAAGATCAAGCAGCAACTCACCCAGGAGGTGGTGGTGGTCGGCTGGCGTCCGGGCAAAGGCAGCCGCGCGCACAAGGTGGGTTCCCTGCTGATGGCCGTGCCCGACGGCGTCGACCTGAAGTATGTAGGGCGGGTCGGGTCCGGCCTGACTGAACGGGATCTCGCCGAACTCGGTTCCCGCCTCCGGAAGATGTCCCGGAAAACCGCGCCGCTCGCCGATGTGCCGGCGGCCGACGCCTCGGATGCGCACTGGGTGCGCCCTGCGCTGGTGGGGGAGGTCCAGTTCAGTGAGCGCACCGACGGCGGGAAACTCCGCCACCCCGTGTGGCGTGGCTGGCGACCCGATAAACGGCCGTCCGACGTCGTCGTCGAACTGTAGCCGGACAGAACCTCATAGACTGTAATAGAGGGTGCTCAAGACCGACAACATCAAAGGAGAACCACAATGAGTGAGAAATCCATCGCCGCAACCCGAGTTATCGATGCGTCAGCGGCCGCGATCTTCAACGTCCTGTCCAACCCTGAGCGGCATGCGCAGATTGACGGCTCGGGCATGGTGCAGTCCGACGACAAGTCGGATCGGATCACCGCTGTCGGGCAGGTGTTCACCATGAACCAGCACTGGGAAAAGATGGGCGGCGACTACAAAACCGACAACCATGTGGTGGGCTATGGCCACAACAAGTTACTCGCCTGGAAGACGGCCGAGGCCGGCACCGAGCCGGCGGGATGGCAGTGGGTGTGGGAGCTGACCCCGCAGGGTCCGGACTCCACCGAGGTGGCATTGACCTACGACTGGGCGGCCGTCACCGATACGAAGGTGCTCAAGATGGTGTCCTTCCCGGCGGTCTCCGCCCACGATCTGGAGTCCTCGCTGAACAACCTGGCCGCCGCAGTGTCGGAGGCGTAACGTCCCCACCACTCTTCGGTTGATGACAACGCCGGACGGCCGCCAGCCCAGCTCTGGGGGCCGTCCGGCGTTGTCGTCAGGAGCGCAACGCGCTCCTGACGGTGAGTGGGTCGTGTACCGTCCATAGGGTGGCGCCCGACACATCGCGGGCGGTGGGGGACCGCACGGGCATTTCAGTGACCAACCAGTTCTGCTTCGGCGGGAGGGGTTCGTTTTCCTGGAGGATACCGGCCACTCATCCTTATCGAATCCCACAGAAGGGGCTGTAGTGGACCTCAGTCAATTTATCGGTATCGGCATCGTACTTGCCGTCCTGGTGGTGATGGCGGTCATCGCCGCCGTCATCGCTCGTCTCGCCCTAAGAATCGCCAGCCCGTCCGAAGCTCTGATCATCACCGGCAAAGGCAGCCAGGAAAGCCAGCGCGTGGTGTTCGGCCGCACCTTCATCAACCCCTTCAGCCAGAGGGCGTTCTCGATCTCCCTGGCCTCCCGGCAGGTGACCCTCCAGATTGAGGGCATCTCCAAGAACGGCATCAAGCTGCGGTTGACCGGCGTCGCCCAGATCAAGGTTGGCGGCGACGAAGAAGCGGTCCGCCGGGCTGCCCAGCGGTTCCTGAACCAGCAGGAACAGATCGACCACTACACCCAGGAAACCCTCTCCGGTTCGCTGCGCTCCATCGTGGGCACGCTGTCGGTGGATTCCATCATCAAGGACCGCGCGTCCTTCGCTAAGAGTGTGAAGGAAGAAGCCGAGCATTCGATGCACAACCAGGGTCTGGAGATCGACACTTTCCAGATCCAGTCGGTTGACGACGATTCCAGCTACCTGAAGAACCTTGGCCGTCCGGAGGCCGCGCTCGCCGAGAAGCAGGCGAAGATCGCCGAAGCCAACGCTGCGCAGGAAGCCGCCGAGGCCGCAGCGATCGCCGACGAGCAGGTGGCCCTCGCCGAACAGCGCCTCGCCCTCCGCCGAGCCGAGCTTAAAGAGGCCGCCGACGCACGCCAGGCCCAGGCCGACGCCGCCGGCCCACTGGCAGCCGCAGAGCAGCGCCAGTCCATCCTGCTCAAGGAGCAGCAGGTTGCCTCCCGGCAGTCCGAACTGCGCGAACGCGAACTGGACATCGAAATCCGCAAGCCCGCCGACGCTGAGAAGTACCGCGTGGAGCAGGAAGCCGCGGGTAAGCTCGAGCAGCGCAAGCGCCAGTCGGAAGCCGACCAGGTGGAGGCCGAAGTCGCACTGACTAAGCGGCGTCTGAGTGCGGAAGGCGACAAGGTCACCGCTGAGGCGGAGGCTGCAGCTAATACGGCCCGCGGTAACGCGGCAGCCTCAGTGACCCGTGCCAACGGTGCGGCAGAGGCTGAGATCATTGCGCTTCGCGGTCAGGCAGAAGCCGACGTCGTCCGGCAGAAGGGCATTGCCGAGGCCGAGGGAATCGAAGCCCAGGCCAAGGCTTACGAGCAGTTCAACGAGGCGGCCATCCTCAACAAGGTGATGGAGATCCTGCCGCAAATCGCGCGGGAAATCGCCGCGCCGATGGCCGGGATCGACAACATGACGGTCATCTCCAACGACGGCGCCACCCAGCTGAGCAAGAACGTCACTGGCGGGTTGCAGCAGACCTTCCAGGTGCTCAAGGACACCACCGGACTGGACGCCGTGGAAATGCTCAAGAACTGGGGAGCCAAGGACGATGGGACCACACCCACGGCCACGCCATCCGAGAATACCCACCCCACTGTCGGGTAGGTAGGATCACCGATCGATAAAGTCGGCCGTCGCCCTGAGGAACGACGCCGCTGCACGGGCCCGTGCAGCGGCGTCGTCGGTGGTGGCAGCCACCGTACCGACGGCAGTACCCTCCACCGGGCGCTGGCTGCCCGGGGTGGGGGCCGGCGTGGTCAAGGGTGCCAGGAACATCCTGGCTGAGGCCGCAGCTGGACCGTAGGAGTAAGGGTTCTGCCGTGGCTGGTGCGAGAACGACTCCAGCACCTTCGACAGGAAATCCCCGTTGGTGGCCTTCAGGGCGCTGGTAGCCACCAGCAGGCTTGCCGCAACGGTGAAGTCCCCGTGCCCGCCGGTCTCATACGCCACCTCATCGGGCTGACATGCGCTGAAGAGGAGCTCGCGCGCATTGGCGCGGGGACCATCGTTGACGGGGGTGCCGCGCCGTAACCTGAAGTTCGCCGTGGTTGCCTCATCGGGTACCAGGAACCGGGCACGCCGACCATGGTCGGCGGCTCGCTGTGCGCCGTCGACAACGGTGGCACCGAAGGAAGGCAGCAGCCGGGTGCCGTCGCCGGAGTGACAGGAGTCGAAGAAGGCGGTCAGGTTCACCTCCTCGGGGAGCAGGTCGAAAATTTCCCCGAGGTCATCGTCGATGACCAGGTTCCCGGCCTGGAAGTCGACTGGACACAGGGCCTCGTCGTGGAGCTTCTCGGCGTTTCCCTCCTCCTTTTCGTCGCCGTCCAGATCGTCGACATACGTTCCATGACCGGCATACTGCACCACCAGGACGTCCCCTGCGGTGCTGTGACTGACCAGGTCGAAAATCCCCTGAATAATGTTGACCCGGGTTGCCTGCGCGTCGAGGAGGGTGGTCACCTCAAACCCAACCGATTCCAGCTGGCTACCCCAGGCCTGCGCGTCGGCCACGCAGCCGTAGAGTTCGCTTCCCGGCGGGTAGGCGTTGATCCCGATACACAGCGCCCGGCGGGCACTTCTTCGGGTCGATCCGCTGGCGGGGGCAGCACTGGCCAATGGTTCTTCAAGGGTCCTGGCGGCGCCAAACGGTTTCGGTTTCTTGCCGGTCACCCGGCGGGCGACGCTCTCCATGGTGGCGGCATCATCGTCGAACCCTCCGTGCGACGTGGCGGTGCTGCGATGCGTTTCCGGACCGCTGTCAGTGACCGACCAGATCACCTCCGCCTTGCCCTTGCCCCCATCGACGCCGAAGAATTTCCGCAGCTCCGGGTCGGTGTTGACGCACTCCTGAAGACCGAGGAGGGGAGTAAATTCCTCTTTCTCGAAGGACGCGCGCACCAGATACAGCAGCGACTTGCCGTAAAAGGGCCTTGCGACGCTATCGTCACGTTCCGCCTGCTGCTTCATGGTGAACATGGCCAGGGATTTGATGCCTTTGCCCGCCTCGGGTGCCAGCTGCGTCTTGAAGGTGTCCGTCCGAACCGCCGGAGCCAACAGATTCAGTGACGCGAATTCCGGCAGGCCAGCCTTCAACGCGGCCGGCACGAAAGAGGAGTGGAAGATTGATCCGGCGCTGTGTCCTACGGCGTGCACGGTGGTTTTGGGATTCGCGGCCACGTACTTCCCGAGCGCCTGCGCTACGTACAGTGCCCCGCCACCTGACGCCGAGGCTACCTCGGCGAAGCGCTTCATTTCACCCCAGATTCGTTCGCCTCCGGCAGCTCGTGCAGTCAGCTCAACAGCCCGGTCCTTCAGGTCCCCCACCACACCGCGGCCACCGGGCAGGGATCCGAAGAGTGCGTCGAGGAACCCGGTCTCCCAGATGAAGAAAATGGGGTACACACCGTTCGAGGTCCACCACTCGCGTTGCCGGTGTGCGGACCGCAGCCCCGAAGACTCGCTGACCAACCCGCCGTGGGCGTAGATCATGATCGGCACCCCGGTCCGAGCTGCGGCGAACGCCGGGAGATGCTCCTCGAAGATGGCATCGACATCCGCGGCAGTGGAGCTGATCTCGCCACCGGAGGAGAACTTTCCACGGCTCAGGTTCACGACGTGCGGCTTCAGCAGGGCTAGCTGCTCCGCGCTCAGCCCAGACCCGCGCGCGGCGGCGTCAGACGCAGCGGCGGGGGATTCCGCAGTGGCGGGCTCCAATGTTGTGGGCCCCAGTGTCGTGGGCTCCATGGCTACTCCTCGGTGAGAACGGTCAGTTGGTACTGCCACTACGACCCGCGCGGTGGCTGCCAGTATCAGTCCGCACCTGTTACTGGGGCGTTACTGCCGGACCTCCTTGACGCTGTGTTTGCCGCGGAGGATATTTCTTTCTACCTATTCGATGGATCGCCGGGGACCGCGGGGACCGCGGGGACTCCGGCGGGCGAAGGACGGGCGGTAGGGAGGGATCCACATGGCAGGCGTGATGCTCGGTCCCGGCAGCCACACTGGAGAGCTGCGTCCCCTCACGATCCTCGCCGAGGGTCCGTTTACGATGGGCCCCGACGGCCCGATGACGACGACGCTCAGGGTGCCAGTGGAGCGCATCGGTGGCGGACCGCGGAGTGCGCGGTTCGACGTCGTCGTCCGCGGTCGGCGGGGCAAGCCTCTTGACCTGTTGCTCGGCGATGACACCGACCCGTGGATGCTGATGGACGAGTGCCCGCCCCCGAACCTGTCCGAACTGTTGGCTGATCGCCGGTTCCTCGCCCAGCACACCTACGCGGTCGCGGCGTCAACCCTGGCTGCGTTTGAATCGACGCTGGGCCGCCGGATGGGCTGGGCCCGCGGCAGGAGGCTCCGGATTCACGCTTACGATACGGTTCCCTATGCCGACTCCGGCTACGACCGGGAGGAAGGGGTAATCCGCTTCGGGCACCGGAGGGATCGTCGTGAGCAGCTGGCGGTCCCGCTGGCGTTGTACCGGGATCTCGTGGCGCACGAGGTGACCCATGCGATCCTTGCCGGCTACCGACCGCGCTGGTCGGACCAGGTCGCCTCCCTGGACCAGTTTGCCCTCCATGAGGCCATCTCCGACCTGGTGGCCATGCTGTCGGTGTTTTCCTCAGCCGAGCGGGTGGAGCAGCTCCTTGACCCCCTCGGAGTGGGGGCGCCGGACCTGGAGGGTCTTGATGAGCAGATCCTCCTGAGTGGCTTGTTCAGCTTCGGCGATGGACTGTTCTCGCATGGACCGGCGAGGCAATCCATGCGGATTGCGGTGCCAGCCGACTGGCGTACGCTGCCGGACCCGCATCGTCGGGCGGAGCCGGTGGTGCAGGCGGTACTGAACGTGGTGGCCCGGCTGTGGAAGGCCCGGCTGGACCAACCGGGGGGACGGTCCAGCCTGTATCAGGTGGCGAGGTCAGGGGCGAAGGTTGGCGAGCAGGTGCTGGCGATGCTGATCCGCGGGCTGGGCTACATGGCACCCGTCGACGTGACGTGGACCGACCTCCTGCGCGGGATCCTTTCAGCCGATCTGGTGCTTGTCCCGCAGGACAGGTATCACTATCGGCAGGTGGTTCGGGATGCTTTCGCTGAGGTGGGAGTAACCGTGCCCACCGATGAGCTGCTGGCCGGGACAGGCGGGATGCGCAGCCTCCGGTACCCGGTCCGGCTGTCAGCTCTCGGCACCGATCCGGAGGAGATTGTCAGGTTCATTTGGGAGAACGGGGACCTGCTGCGGGAAACCGCAATGGATGAGAGGTACTCCATCACCGTGGACCGGGTACGCCCCAGCATCAGGGTCAGTCCGGATGGTTTTGTTGTCTCGGAGATAGGCGCCTCCTTTGTCCAGGAGTTCACGGTGGGGCGCCCGGAGATGCGCAGGATGGGCCTTTCCGGACCGGGCCCGGTGACCCTGCGGGGAGGTGGGCTGCTTCGCTTCGATGAAGGGGGTCACCTCTGTTACGCCGCGCTGAAACCGGTCTACGACCCGGCGCGGCAGCAGGAGTATCAGCAGGCTAAAGCCCGTGACGCTGCAATGCTTAGACAGATCACCACCCCAGAAGCCGGAGCGGGCACCGAGCCGGCGAGGCTCACGTTCCACGGCGGGGGTAGGGGAAGGTAGCGCCCGAACCCTTACGGGTACCCCTAAAACGCGGCGCCCCAGGCTGAGCCCTTGGCCGCCGCCGGGGCTTCGAGTTGCGCGCGCTGCGTGAATTTCCCGCCGCGCAGGTCGGCGCTGACCTGCTTCAACACGTCGCGTCGGCTTTTCGCGGGGTCATCTCTGAGAGCTTTGAGGAGAAAGTAGCTGAAAGCGCCACTGTAACGCCCCGAGAAGTCAGCATCGGCGGCTGTCTGGTCCGAGCGACAAGCGGCGAACAGGACTGGCTTTGCCGCCGCGTCGGACCGGACCAGATCGCGGAACGCGCGCGGATCGGCCGATTCAGTCTGTTCCAGGCCAAGAGGTGTGGGCGGCGGGACGAATCGGGGCCGCCTGGTCGGAAGCAGATCCAGCGCGCGCAGCCCGGACCCGCTGTGACAGGTGTCCAGGACGACATCGAGCAGGACACCGTCAGGCAGGGTGGCCAGCAGGTCATGCAACTCGTCGTCAAGGATCAGGGTGGAAGCATCCCACTGGTCGCCCTTCTGCCTCATGTCGAACGTAACGAACGCCTCGTCGGCTCCGTCCGGTTCGTCCCCCGACGCGTCGAGTACCTGCGTGCCGTGGCTGGAAAACGTGAACACCAGATGATCATCCGGTTTGGCCCGCTTCACCATCGCCTGCAGCTTGCCGATGACCGCAGCCCTGGTGGCCTTCGAGTCCAGGAGCACCGTCACGTTCCGTTTGGCGAACCCATACTGCTCGGTGAGTAACGCAGCGAAGTCCTTGGCGTCATTGACGCACCCGTTCAGCCAGCCGTTGGTCGGCAGGTTCTCAAACTTGTTGATGCCGACACAGAGTGCGTACTTGGACATGGCGCCGTTCCTCCCTCGGGTCCTGCCCCGTCGCAGGTACGCGGCAACCTAGCGGAGGGGGTGTTACTGGGCTGTTACCGGTGTGAACTTCACCGAGCAGACCGGTGAGGGGTTAGCGGCTGGACTCCAGGGCCCTGAAGGTGGCCATCTGCCGGTGCCGGCGTTGCAGGCTGTCCCGGCGTGGGGTGGGGTTCGCCTCGGCGGGCTCAGCCGTCAGGTCGATGTGGCGTTCTCCGTAGTGCCACAGCAGCACGTCGTCGAGGAGCCGGTCGGGTCCCGGCGAGTATCGGTGATCCAGCGCGCGGCGCACCGAGGTGATGGTGTCCGCCTGCAGCAGCGACGCAAGCGCCGTCGTCGTCGTCAGCCCGTGCGCAGCGAGGAGTTCGGCCGCCCAGCCCCAGTTGTCATCGGTCTTCCGGTCGACGTGCGGGAGAAGCGTCTGCCACACGTCCCGGACCCGGTTCGGGGTGAGTGTGACGCTGCCCTCACCCTCCTCGTCCCAGAAACCGGTGACGGTTTCATACCGTTCGTGCAGTTCAGCGAACGCCGACTCAACGGACTCGAGCATCGCTGCGGTACCCGTGAACTGCCGGTCGAAGTAGGGGCTCCAGGCACGCGGATTGGAGGCCTTGAATCGGATGTCGTGTTCAATCTCGGACCATGCGTGTGCAAGGACGGTGCGGATCTGGACCTCAAGCATGTAACTGCCGCCGGCTTTGGCCGCCGGGTCCAGTGCCTTCTGGTACTCCTTGACAGCCTCGTTCTGGATGGTCCGAAGAATCAGGTGACGGCTGGAGTAGCCGTAGGTGCCCGATTCGATGGTGCCGATGTCTTTCTCCCGATCCCCCCGACAATCGAAGTCCTGACGTTGGCGCTTGATCAGGTTGGCTGCGACATCCACCTCGTGCGGCAGGGTGGTGATCACCCGGACGCCGACGACGTCGGTAAGGTTGCGCAGCGGGTCGGGAAACACCAGGGTCGGCAGGTCCCCGGGCACCGTCGCGGCGAGCATGCGGGAGGCCTTGTCGCGGAACGACTCGACGGTCTTGGTGCGGGCCGTGACGAACAGCGGGTTGAGTTCGGTGCCGACAAAGATGTCCTGGATACCGGCCTGCATTTGACGGGTTACCTCTTCGAGGCGCGGCCGGACCCGCTCAAACTCGCGGGTGCTCGCTTCCACCGCGGGGCGGAGACGGTCATCCAACTGATCCCAGGCGCTCATTAAGACTCCTCCGACGATGGCTTCCAGTCATCCTATCGGCCGGCTCTGACAGTTCCGGTGGAGCGGTGGTTAGAGGGGGCCGCCAATCTGCCCCTGGCGCCCGGCGGTGGGCATGGAGTAGCCGTCCACTGGCCGGTCATCATCGCTGGTGGTGCCCTGCCGGGTGTCATAGCTTCGCGGGGTGCGGAGATCACGTGACCGCTTCACCAGGCCGGTGATCACCAGAAAGAGTCCGCCAACCAGCAGGACGAGTCCCAGGACGAAGAGCGCCAGCGACAGCCCTTCAGCGGTTCCGCTGAAAACTTCGAACAGTGGTGTCGGCAGGATGAATAGTGTGGCTACCAGCGCCACGCCGCCCGTGATGAGCCGCCGCGTTCCTGTGGTGAGCATAGTTCCCCCTCGATTGGTCACTCCATTCAAACACCCTGCCCCTGACAGGGGAAGGGTGGGGCCGGAGCCGGGCTAGGAGCCGCCGTCTCCGGCGCAGTGGCCCCCGGACAACAGAGGTGCATTGAAAGCTCCGGCTCCGGACCGCGCAGTGTCACCTGGTTGTGCATTGGCCCTTCGCGTTGAATGGGCGGGGGTGTCGTAGGTGATGGATGCGTAATCACGGGGGCGGCGCAGATCGTGGGATCGCCGCAGTAGGCCAGCAATTACCAGGCTTATGCCACTCACCAGCAGGACCATTCCCGACCCGAATGCCGTCAACACGGCGCCGTCGGCCGTCCTGGTCGCGACCTCAAACAGCGCGGCTGGCAAAACGAAGATTGTCGCTATCAGCGCGAACACGCCGCTAACAACGAGTCCTGACCCTTTCGCTTGCATCGTTCCCCCTCGATTGGTCACTCCATTCAAACACCCTGCCCCTCACAGCGGAAGGGTGGCGCCGGAGTCGGGCTAGGAGCCGCCGGTTACGCTGTGCGGTGTGGACAACCTACGCCGACGCACCATCCTGGGAGCCGCTGGTCTCGCTGCCGCGGCTGCGCTCGCGGGTTGCGCGGCGGCGCAACCCGGCACGCCACAGAAGCAACCGGAGGAACCAGTGACACCCCAGCGCTACACCTACGGCGATGATCCCAGCCAGTTCGCCGAGCTGTACCTGCCGGCGGGCGAGCGGCTCCCGGGCGTCGTCGTGATCATCCACGGCGGATACTGGCGGTCCGGGTATGGCCTGGATCTGGGGCAGCCGCTGGCCGAGGACCTCGTATCCCGGGGCTACGTCTGCTGGAACCTTGAGTACCGCAGGGTAGGTGATGGTGGCGGCTGGCCGGAGACCTTCGCCGACGTGGGCGCCGGAATAGACCTCCTGGCCACGGCGGCCGGTGACCACGGCCTGGACCTGACGGTGACGACGGCCCTTGGACATTCCGCTGGCGGCCACCTCGCGGTATGGGCTGCGGGACGGTCAACACTGCCCGACGGCGCTCCGGGCGCCGGAACACCAGTGGTTCCGCTGACCGGGGTCGTCAGCCAATCCGGGGTGCTCAACCTTGTGGAGGCACACGAACTGGGTTTGAGCGACGGCGCGGTGCTGAACCTCATGGGCGTGGATCAGGTTGGGGATCCGGAACGCTACCGTGCGGCCGATCCAATGACCGCCATTCCGTTGGCCGTGCCGGTGCTGGCACTGCACGGTGAGGAGGACTCGACGGTTCCGGCTAGCCAGTCCGAAAGCTACGTGGCGGCCGCGCTGGCTGCGGGGGCGGACGCCGAGTTGACGCTGATCCCCGGGGACCACTTCGCGATGATCACGCCGGGAACCGACGCCTGGGTGCAGGTGGTCGCAGCGGTGGACCGCCTGATGGCTGCCTGACCCGACCAGCGTCATGGTTACTGCAGCTGCAAGGTTCGGCGATACGGTGTTCAGACCAGCTGAAAGGGTTACAACAGATGAGCGGCAACACCATCGTCCCCGTGCTCGAAGTGGGAGGCACCCACCTCACCGCAGCCCTGGTCGAATCCGGGACGTGGGCGATCGATCGACAGTCGCTGGCCCGGGTCGGCCTGCAGGCCCAGGGGACCGCCGAGAGCCTGATTGAAGCAATCGGGCGTGCCGCCGATGCTCTCACCGCTGCCCCGGGCGCCGTCTGGTCCGTGGCGATTCCCGGCCCCTTCGACTACGCAACGGGAATTGGCCGGTTTGAGCACGTGGGAAAGTTCGACAGCCTCAACGGCGTCGACGTTCGGGATGCCCTGATGGACCGCATCAGTCCCACACCCGGGATGATCCACTTCCTCAACGACGCTGACGCTTTCGGGGTGGGGGAATATGCCCTCGGAGCCGCGCGGGGCCATGAGCGTGCGCTCTGCATCACCCTGGGCACCGGCGTGGGGTCGACATTCTTGAACCACGGGGAACCGGTCAGCACCGGTCCGGCGGTTTCACCCGATGGAAGCATCCATCACGAGACGTACCGGGGTAGCCCACTGGAGCGCACCGTGTCCCGTCGGGCCATCCGGGCAGCCTATGCGGCAGCAGCGGGAGTGGACCCGGCAACGGGCCCCGACGTCCACACCATCGCCGCCCAGAGCCGCGCCGGCGATGACGCCGCCCGGCAGGTCCTGGACACCGCGTTCGGTGCATTGGGGGAAACCCTCGCGGTGGTGCTGAAGCGATTCGATGCCAGCATCCTGGTGATCGGCGGCTCCATGGCCGGATCCTGGGATCTGGTGGAACCGGCGATCCGCGCGGGCATGACTCTCGAAGACCAGCGTCTCGCGGACTTCAGGATCGAGCAGGCCATCCTGCCCGACGACGCCGCGCTGGTAGGTGCTGCGTACTGGGCGTCGCGCCAAGCCGCTCACAGTCACTGAGTGGCGGATACTTCCCGCGCCCGGCCGTCAGCCTTGTGAGCTGACGGCCGCCGCTGGATTACTCCGAGGGGAGTTCGGCGTCAGGGGTTTCCTCCAGGTAGGTGGCCTTCCATGCGCCGTCGGTGTAGACCACTGTTGCTGAATAGATGGTGCCCGCCGGGTCGAACGGGCGGGTCTCCTGTACCTCTCCAGCCTCGTCGAATGACGTGTAGGCATCAGGGTTGACGGTGATCAGTGCGTCAACCTCAACGTCCTCGGCCACTTCTTCTGCCGGGGTGGTGACGATGATCTGCTTGACCTTCGGCTGTCCACCCAGGACCCAGCCGCCGTCCGCGTACAGTGCCGCAAATTCGTCAGCCTCTGCGGTCGCTGCTTCGGCGCCGTCAAGGGTGGCGAGCAGCTGCTCGGTTTCCCCGGTCCGCTGGTTGTAGGACTTCAACGCGAAGACGTGGTGCAGGAAGGCCTGCGCGCCCTCTGGGCTTGCTTCGCTCATCAGCTCGTTGGTCTCCGGCTCCTGAACATTCTGCGCAGGTGCAGTGGAGCTCGCAGGGGTGGGAGCGGCAGCCTCGGAAGGGGCGGCGGGCTCAGTCGACTCGCCGCAGGCGGTCAGCGTGGCGAGAGCGATGACGGCGATCGCCGCAGCATTTCTGATCTTCATGGTGTCCCCAAAAATTAGTGTGTCTCAGGCGCGGTTCATCGCGCGGTATCAGCCCCATCCTAGCCGTAGCCTTAGGCAACTAGCGGTCGGATCGGGGGTACTGTGCGGGAGATCACACCAATCTTCCGCAACTGATTGGGTCATCGCACCCGGCCGTTCCCCAACCATTCACAGGTTCGCCGGTGGACGGGGTGCTAACTTGTTAGCGTGCTCACCGTGATCGGGGAAACCCTTATAGACGAAGTAATCAGCGATGTCGCGTCGCCCCGCGCCCATGTGGGCGGCAGCCCGATGAACGTGGCGGTCGGTCTGGCCAGGCTGGGGCATCCCTGCCGTTTTGTTGGGCGGTGGGGCGATGATGAGTATGGGCGGATGATCCAGGAACACCTCCACAGCAACTCTGTGTTGACTCCGATGGGACCCGACAAGCACCCCACCAGCACTGCCACCGCGCGGCTGGATCCCGCAGGTGGTGCCTCCTACAAATTCAAGCTGGTGTGGGAGCTGCCGGCCATCCGTGAAGAGACGGACCGGATCCTTGAGGGCACCACGTGGTTGCACACCGGATCGATCGCCACCATGCTGGAGCCCGGAGCGTCTGATGTGCTGGCCGTCGTCCGGCAGGCGCACCCGCTGGCCACCATCTCCTATGACCCCAACTGTCGGCCCAGCATCGTCACCGATGTGGTCTATGCCCGGGCCCAGGCGGAGAAGTTCGTTGCTCTCGCCGACGTCGTCAAAGCCTCGGATGAGGACCTTGAGTGGCTCTACCCCGGTCAGGACGTCCTGGAGACAGCGCGGTTCTGGTTGGCCAAGGGCCCGGCCATGGTGGTGGTCACGCGGGGTTCCCTCGGTCCGTGGGCCGTCGTCGCACGCGGCGAAGCCTCGGTCCCCGCGCCGGCTGCTCAGGTGGTGGATACGGTGGGTGCTGGAGACTCCTTCATGTCGGCGCTGCTGGGTTCCCTCGTGGACCGGGGCTTCGCGGGAGCGCAGCAGCGGAATGACCTGCGCCACATCTCCGTTGAACAGGTGGAAGCAGTCCTCGTGTATGCAGCAAAAGCGGCGGCAGTTACCGTGTCCCGTGCCGGCGCCAACCCGCCGAACCGCAACGAGCTAATGACAGACCCCAACTGACCAGGAGTAGTTATGACCCGTGACCCGTACGCAGACCTCCCCCCAGTCCCCGAGTTCACTCTGACCAGCACGGACATTGAGAACAACCAGCCGTTGGATGCGAAGCATGCCTCCGGGGCGATGGGTATCGACGGTGGGAAGGATGTGTCGCCGCAGCTGTCCTGGAGCGGGTTCCCGGAAGGGACCAAAAGCTTTGCGGTGACTGTCTACGACCCGGATGCCCCCACCGCCAGCGGCTTCTGGCACTGGGCGGTCTTCAACCTCCCCGTGTCCACCACGTCGCTGCCGGCGGGTGCCGGAGTGGATGGCAGTCCCGACCTGCCAGACAGTGCCACCCAGCTGAAGAACGACGGCGGCTTTACCGGTTTTATCGGTGCTGCGCCCCCGGCGGGACACGGCCCACACCACTATCACGTGGTGGTGCACGCAGTGGATGTGGAACGCCTTGAGGTGCCCGCTGACGGCAGTAACGCCTACCTCGGGTTCAACCTGTTTTCCCACACCCTCGGGCGGGCCCGCCTGATCCCCACCTTCGAGCAGTAGACAGCTTCCTCCGGTTCCGCTGAGCCCGGGGATCCACTGGATTCCCGGGCTCAGCGCCCTTCACGGGCGGGTAGGCTTAAAGTCACCGTTTAAGTGAAGGAGTACCCCATGCGTCTGGTCGCCAGCGATATGGATGGAACGATCGTCGGCCACGACGGCAGGATCAGCCCCAGGACAGTCGAAGCATTTCAGGCGTGCCTGGACGCGGGCGTTGAAGTGGTATTCGTCACCGGCCGCCCACCGCGCTGGCTTGATCCGCTGCGCGAACAGTTGGGTCACCGCGGAACGGTCATCTGCTCCAACGGTGCTGTTACGTACAGCCTGGAAGACGAGCTGGTACTGAGCGCCCACTTGTTGGAACACAGCAACATTCTGGCCGCCCGCGAGATCATTCTGGACCTCTATCCTGCGGCGTCCTTCGCTGCCGAGACGGTCGACGGATTCCACATCGAGCACGGGTTTGCCGAGGAAGGCTCGGTGGAGTTGCTCGCCGGCGCAGTGGCGCGGCCCCTGGCGGAATCCCTCGTCGGCGCGGGAGTCATCAAGTTCCTGGCGCGGGAACGCGAGGTGTTGCCGGACAGGTTCCTCGATACCGTGCGGCCCGCGGTCGCCCACCTGGTAACCGCCACCCATTCCGCCCCGAGCATTGCGCTGCTGGAAATGTCCACGCCCGGCATCAACAAGTCGGTCACCCTCGCTGAATTCGCGGCGAGCCGTGGCATCAGCCAGGCCGACGTCGTCGCCTTCGGCGACATGCCCAACGATGTGCAGATGCTGAACTGGGCGGGCACCGGCTACGCGATGGCGTCCGGGCACGCGGAGGCGATTGCTGCGGCGGACCTGCAGGCTCCGGCATTCGAGGACGACGGCGTCGCCCAGATTCTTGAGGAACGCCTCGCCAAGCTCGGGGCGACCCGCTAAGCCCATGCTGCCGTACCTGCTCAACACCGGACCGGATGGGATGCAGCGGCCGCTTGCCCTGTCGCACCGCGGGTTCTCGGTCGACGGGCTGGAAAACTCGATGACGGCCTTTGAGGCTGCCGTGGATCTCGGATTCGGATACCTGGAAATCGACGTCCGGACCACGAGGGACGGCGCCGTGATGGTGTTCCACGATGAACTGCTGGACCGGGTGTGCGATGCGGTGGGCCCGCTGTCGGAGCGCACCCTGGACGAGCTGAACAAGATCCGGATCAACGGCGTCGAACCCATCCCCACCCTGGAGGCCGTCCTGACCCGATGGCCCGACCTGAAACTGAACATTGACCTCAAGGATGATGCCTCGGTGGAGCCGTTTGTCCAGCTCGTGGAGCGGCTGGGAGCCCATGACCGGGTACTGGTGGCTTCATTCTCCGACCGGAGGCGGCGGCGGACGCTGAACCTGCTGTCCCGCCGGGTGGCTTCCTCCGCCGGACAGGTGAGCTCGGCACTGATCTGGTTGTCGAGTCCGCTGGGCCTGACCAAACGCCTCGCCCGGCTCGCCCGGGTGGATTGTCTTCAGCTGCCGGTGCAGCACGCAGGCGTGACGGTGCTGACCGGCCGCTTTATCCGGCGGTGTCGCGCCGCCGGGCTACCGGTCCACGTCTGGACGGTCAATGACACCGACGCGATGGAGCGGCTTCTGACACTGGGCGGCGGCGTGGACGGCCTGGTCTCCGATCGTGCGGATCACCTGGCCGAAACGATGCAACGCCGGGGACACTGGCCGCAGACCGCCTGACCTCACGGGCCGGCAGGAAAGTGCTGTAACCGTACCGACGCTGTTGGGGCACCGCTACCGTGCGGGAGCGGCCCGTTTCTGGCCGGGTCTGATCGCAGGGGTTCGCGGTGGATAGGTCGCTTCGGTCCACAAGTGGAACAACGCGTACGCGCGGTACGGGCGCCACCGCTCGGCAATTGCCTCGGCCTCGCGGATGCTTGGATTGCCCATCGCCCGGCGCAGCACCAGGTCACCCGCCGTGAACGCGTCCCGATCTCCAAGCACCCGCACCGCCAGATAGTCGGCGGACCACTGGCCGATTCCGGGGATGGCCAGGAGTGCCGCGCGGACGTCCGTGTGGTCGCCAGCAAGGGTGAGTCCGTCGCGGAAGGCCCGGGCTACGTGCTGCACCGTTGCTCCGCGGGTGCGGGTAACGCCGACGGCGCTGCGTAGCTCCTCGGCCGGAGCAGCGGCGAGCACGTCAGGCGTGGGGAAGATCGTTAGTCCGGACGGACCGGGGGTGCCGTAGGCAGCGGCGAGACGCCCGGCAAACGTACCCGCAGCGCTGACGGAGACCTGCTGGCCGAGGACAGTCATGATTGCAGCTTCGAAGGGCTCGGGATAACCTACTGCGCGCAGCCAGGGGCGTCGGCTGGACAGGGGCCCCAGCAGGGGATCCGGCTCGAACGCCCGCGCGACCGCCTCAAGGTCAGCGTCCAGATCCAGCCAACGGCGGATCGTCGCTGTCAGGCCGGGATGGTCTTCCTCGGGCGCGGAGGTATGGACGTCGACACCGCGTGAACCGATGGTCAGCCTGGCGGCGTGGTGGCCGCTCGAGGAACGAAGCAACCGCGTGTGTGACATCCCCTGGCGGCCGGGGATTTCACAGCCTGGAATGAAGTGGTTTGCGAGCAGGGACACCATGGGCCCCGCCTCGATCAACCCATTGGCCGCCAGGAAAAGGTGTGCAGTCACCCCAGCACCGGATCGGTCAGTGTTCTCAGGTACTTCAGTGCGTGCGGACCGTACTGGCTCATCGATGCGTCGTCCGCGTGGATTAGCAGTCGCAGCCAGGAACCGTACCGGTGAAGCCGCGCCAGCTTGAGCGCAGGTTCGACCGCCAGTCGGAGTTCGGCGAGGGGCGCGTAGTCGGTCCAGCGTTCGAGGTAGGCGGTGATCACCGCCTGGATACGCGGGTCGTCAGAGGTGGTCTGCCACTGTTCCTGCATGACGGTCAGTGGCACGTACAGCGAACTGAAGGGGTGTGCCCAGTAGGAGTCACCGAAGTCGAAGAATCGCAGCGGGGCCGTCGTCGCGCCCGGTATGAAGGCGTTGTCGGCGTGCAGGTCATTGTGTTGGAGGCTCAGGGGGACGCCCAGGGCCGCAACGCTTCTGGCCGCTTCCTCAAGGGCGGGAATGCTGGCGTAGATGCCGTCGGTGGCCTGGGCGGACAGATGCAGGGGGTGGTCGGGCGGTAAGCCGGTGTGAAGGAGGAGCTGGTTGCTCGCGAAGTTCCCTGCGATCGCAGGATCCATGCTGACCAGGCCGGCCGCAGCCAGCGGCAATCCATGGGGGACGAGTTGTAGCTGGAAGTCGGCAAAGCCGGTGACCACCAGGATCCACAACCGGTAGTCAGCCGATTTGAGGGAGGCGAGCGTCTTCCCATGGTCGGGCGTCAGCATCCAGCCCTTGGCGGGCTCGATGGCGAGGGGGGCAGCCACATGGTCGGGCGCCAGTTCCGCCAGGCGTGCCACAATGGCCGCCTCAGCGAATTGGCCCGGGTTGTTTTCCTTGAACCACAGCTGTCCGTGGTCGGTCGGCACGGTGACCTGGGTGGACCAGAACCGGATCCGCACCTGCTCCAGCGGGCCGGTCTGTGCCAGGTCGCAGTTCTGCAGAACCTGCGTAATCCACAGTTGGATCTCCTGGTGCCACGCCGGGGATGCCCAGACCTGCTGCGGGTCCATCAGTGCTTCCCACCTCGCAACCCGTTCCACACCATCCCACCAGTTTAGGCACCATGGTCGCACAAGCAGTGGCAGTCCTGATGGGGAGTGGTCAGGCGAAGGTTCCGAGCCAGTTGATTGCGTCGTCCTCGGAGGTGAAGAACTGCCCGGGATGCGCTTGGCTGTCGGCAAATGCAGCGACGACCCGGTCCACGGGCCCGTCGCCCACAAGAGCGATGGCGGTGATGTCTTCATCGTCGCAGATGGCACGCCGGGCTGCGCTCGTGAAGGCGACCGATGTCATGCTCATCAGGATTCGGCGTGGCCCCTGATTGAGGCCCGACGCGTCCAGTGTGGCGCGGGCCTGGTCCACCGTGACGACGGTGTCAGGCCGCCACTGGACATGCAGGATCCCGTCTTCCCTGAGCGCGAGGCGCTGGGTTTCGTCAGCGGTGGAGTGTCGTCCGCCGTCGTTGATGCGGTGGTTGTTCATGGTGCGTCCCGAGACCTCAGTAAATACGTTGAACCTTTAAGTAAGTGCCTGATTCACTTCGGCGCCAGCAGCCGGGCGGATGTGTGACGTGCACCACTTTTCATCAATCAACCCAAGAACCGCTGAGGCAACACCATGTGGGTCTTTCTCCTCGGTGGAGATCACCGCGTCATCGACATCGACGTGGGTGAGGATTGCCTGTAACTCGGTGGCACGGTCCAGGTGCCAACCCAGCGAAGGATCGCCGGGATCGTGGCGGCCCCGCAACCTGTCCTGCACTGTCGCTGAAGTAGCCTCCAGCCGCACGACCAGTAGTGGATGACCAAGCACCCGCTCATACTCCGCGCGCTGGAGGGTCCCTTCAATGACGCCGGCTAGCACCAGGAGGCGCGCACCTGCAGAGCGGAAATTGGGGATGACAGCCGACAGGTTCGCCAGTTCGATCCGCCGGTTGAAGGGATCATCGGTGGGTGCGGGCCACGCAAACCTCAGCCAGTCAAGGTCAATCACGGCGTGCGGTAGGTCCTTGGCCGTCAATAGGTGCGCCAGGGCATCCGCGGTCGATGTTTTTCCCACGCCGACGGTGCCGTTGAGGAAGACGCAATGCAGAGCGAAGGTCACCGCTTCAGCCTAATCGTCGTGAGACTGACAGGTCAGTCAACGGCTCCGAGGACCTCCACGCCCCAGCAGGAAGCACGGCTATCCGGGGCTCAGCCCAGTTTGGAGGGGCGGGATCCCTGGTCGGAGGCGTCGACGTCGGTCGGGCCGGTGACATGTTCGCTTCCCCGCCACCGGGCAAGTGCGTTCATGACGTGGTAAATCACCAGGGTTGCCGCGGTACCCAGGGCGATGCCTTCGAAGGTGAGTTCGCCGATGGTCCAGGTGAAGTTGGCGATACCCACCACCAACGCCACCCCCGCCGTCGACAGGTTGATGGGGTTGGAGAAGT
The DNA here is from genome assembly GCF_017875735.1 of Arthrobacter sp. CAN_C5. Classification (NCBI taxonomy): domain Bacteria; kingdom Bacillati; phylum Actinomycetota; class Actinomycetes; order Micrococcales; family Micrococcaceae; genus Arthrobacter; species Arthrobacter sp. CAN_C5. Next base: position 3,809,948 of record NZ_JAGGMZ010000001.1, on the reverse strand, counting down.
TGACCTGGTTCTGCACCCAGATCCGGACGCCGAGGATACCGATCATGCCGTAGAGCACCACCCCGGCGCCGCCGATGACGCCCGCTGGGACAGTAGCGATCAGCGCGCCGAACTTGGGGAACAGGCTGAGGAGGATCGCGACGATCCCTGCCACCCAGTAGGCGGCAGTCGAGTACACACGCGACGCGGCCATTACACCGATGTTCTCCGCGTAGGTGGTGGTGCCGGACCCACCACCGGACCCGGCGAGCATGGTGGCCAGGCCGTCAGCCATCAGGGCACGCCCGGTGACGGGGTCCAGGTCACGCCCGGTCATGGCAGCCACCGACTTCACATGACCAATGTTCTCGGCGACCAGGACCAGGACCACCGGGATGAACAGCCCGACGACTGACAGATGGAATTCGGGGGTCTGGAACGGTGGAAGCCCTATCCACGCGGCATCACCAATAGCCGCGAAGTCCACTTCCCCGCGGAGCATCGCGACCACATACCCGGCGAGGACACCCACCAGGATGGACAGCCGCCCGAGAATGCCCTTGAAGAGCACGGTCACCAGGAGGATCACCACCACGGTGACGAGCGCGGTCAGTGGAGCCTGCTCAAAACTGGCCTTCGCGGTGGGGGCAAGGTTCAACCCGATCAGGGCGACGATGGCCCCGGTGACGATGGGCGGCATCACGATCTGGATCCAGCGGGAGCCCGCCCGATGGACGACAGCGCCGATAATCGCCAGGACGGCTCCGGCCATGATGATGCCACCGAGCGCCCCCGCCGGTCCGTGCTGGCTCTGGGCTGCGGCGATCGGGGCGATGAACGCGAAGCTCGATCCCAGATAGCTGGGCACCTTGCCTGCCGTGATGATCAGGAACAAGATGGTGCCCAGCCCCGAGAACAGCAGGGTGGTGGCGGGCGGGAACCCGGTGATCAGGGGAACCAGGAAGGTGGCACCGAACATGGCGACGACGTGCTGGGCGCCGATTCCCACCGTCCGCGGCCAACTGAGCCGTTCATCGGGGGCAACAAACTGCCCGGGAAGGACGTTCTTTCCGTCACCGTGAAGCGTCCACGACGTGCCGAACCTGCTCATGGCTGTGCCTTCCAAAGATGTGCGGGGTGATCTGTCGGAAATCCTACCGTCCGGGCGGAGTGTTACGTTGCACTCATGTCATTCACTGTCGAAGGCCGAATAATACTTATCACCGGTGCCGCCAGCGGTATGGGCCGGCTCTACGCGGAACGGGCCGTCAAGGAGCGGGCGGCCGCCGTCGTCCTCTGGGACGTCGACGCCGAAGCGCTCCACAGGACCGCCGATTCGCTGACCGGATCCGGGCCGGCCGTGCACAGTTACGTGGTTGATCTCGCCTCATTGGCCGAGATCACGACCGCGGCGGCCGCGGTCAGGAACGACGTCGGGACACCGGCTGTCCTGATCAACAACGCGGGGATCGTGCGCGGAAAGTACTTTTGGGAGCACGACCAGCAGGCCGACATTGCACTGGTGATGCAGATCAACACGCTGGCGCTGATGCACGTGGTCCGGGAGTTCCTGCCGGCCCTGATCGCCTCCCGGGAACCGGCGCGTATCCTCAATGTCGCGTCGGCGTCGGGTACCCTCTCGGTTCCCCGAATGAGTGTGTACACCGCCTCGAAGTGGGCAGTGATCGGCTGGAGCGACTCCCTGCGACTGGAGCTTCGCCAGGCAGGTCACCGGCAGATCAAGGTCACCACGCTGATCCCCAGCTACATCCGGACCGGCATGTTCGAGGGCGCCCGTGGCCCGCTGTTCACGCCGCTGATGGACCCGGTCGACGTCGTCGACAGGGCCTGGCGCGCACTGCTTGCTGGCCGGCCCCGGCTTCAGCTGCCGTGGTCGGTGGCGCTGGGCAGCGCGATCCGCGGCGTCCTGCCGCAACCTCTCTGGGATGTGGTGGCCGGGCGGGTCTTCAAGGTGTACAGCTCGATGGAGCATTTCACTGGCCGTCCCACCTGACCCGCACCCCAGCACCCCGCACCTTTTGCACCCGCCGACCCGCGACCGAAGACCACGACGCGTAGCAGCATCCTGAAAGGACCCCCACATGAGCACTACTTCCCAGGAAACCACTGATCTGTCACCGGTGGTGGAGCGCCTGCGCGCGACCTTCGACGGCGGGACCACCCGGCCGCTGTCCTGGCGGCGAGCCCAACTCGAGGGCCTGATCCGGATGCTCGTCGAACGGGAGGTGGACTTCACCGACGCGCTGTACTCGGATCTCCGGAAGAACCCGCTGGAAGCGGTGGTGTCCGAGCTGTCCCTGGTGCGGGCCGAAGCCCAGTATGCGCTGAAGCAGCTGCGGAAATGGACCAGCGCCGAGAAGGTTCAGGTACCGACGGGCCTGTTGCCTGCAAGAGCACACCGGCAGGCCCAGCCCCTCGGCGTCGTGCTGATCATTGGCCCGTGGAACTATCCGGTGCAACTGCTCCTGGCCCCCCTGGTCGGTGCGCTCGCCGCCGGGAACTGTGCGGTTTTGAAGCCGAGCGAACACGCCCCCGCCACGTCGGCGGTGATGGCCGACCTGCTGCCCCGGTATTTCGACGAGAGTGCCGTCTCCGTGGTGGAAGGCGGGGCGGCGGTTGGCGGGGAGCTGCTCGCCCAGCGGTACGACTCCATCTTTTTCACCGGGGGCGAGCGGGTCGGACGGATCGTCGCGGCCGCTGCAGCGCAAACGCTCACTCCCGTCACCCTCGAACTAGGAGGAAAATCGCCCGCCGTGGTGCTTGGCGGCGACCTGCCAGCGGTGGCCCGACGGCTGGTGTTCGGCAAGTTTCTCAACGCGGGGCAGACCTGCGTTGCCCCCGACTATGTTTTGGTGCAGCGCGGACTCGAAAAGCAGCTCCTCGCCCACCTGAAACGGGCGGTCGCCGGGTTCTACGGCGCCGACCCGGCCCGTAGCGCCGACTACGGCCGGATCGTCGACGACGGCCACTTCGTCCGACTGGTCGGTTTTTTGGAGGCCAGCAACGGCAACGGCACCGTGTACACCGGGGGCGCCCACGACCGGGCCAGCCGGTACCTCGAACCCACGCTCCTGACCGATGTGCCGACCGACTCCCCGGTGATGCAGGAGGAGATTTTCGGTCCGATCCTGCCCATCCTTCCCGTCGACGGCATGGACGAGGCCGTTGCCTTCGTCAATGCCCGGCCGGCCCCGCTGGCAGCCTATTTGTTCAGTGACCAGCCGGCCGAGCAGCAGCAGTTCGAGGAACGGGTCCGTGCGGGTGGGATCGGCCACAACGCCTGCAACCTGCATCTCACGGTGCACGGCTTGCCGTTCGGCGGGGTGGGCACCAGCGGTATGGGCGCCTACCACGGCCGCTATTCATTCGACACGTTCAGCCAGAACCGGGGGGTACTTTCGAAGGGCACCGGCATTGACACCCTGCGTCTGGCCTACCCGCCGTACAGGGGCCTGAAAAAATGGCTCCTCCGGCGGGTTCTCTGACCGCGCGTCCTTCCGCGCGAGGGTTACCCGCCGATGACCCCGTCGACCAGTGCCTTCGCCTCGTCCTGCACCTGCGCCAGGTGCTCGGCACCCTTGAAGGACTCGGCATAGATCTTGTACACGTCCTCGGTGCCCGATGGGCGCGCGGCGAACCACGCGTTCTCGGTGGTGACCTTCAAGCCACCAATTGACGCCCCGTTGCCGGGTGCCTCGGTCAGCCTGGCGGTGATGGTTTCGCCGGCAAGGGTGGTGGCCGCAACGTCCGACGGCGAGAGCTTCCCCAGCGCTGCCTTCTGGCTGCGTGAGGCCGCCGCATCAATGCGCGCGTACACGGGGGAACCGAACCGGTCGGTCAGCCCCGCATAGTGCTGCGACGGCGTTCGCCCGGTGACGGCGGTGATCTCCGAGGCGAGCAGGGCCAACAGGATGCCGTCCTTGTCGGTGGTCCACGGGGACCCGTTCAGCCGCAGGAAAGAGGCTCCAGCGGATTCCTCGCCGCCGAAGGCGAGGGACCCGGAGAGCAGCCCGGGAACAAACCACTTGAAGCCCACCGGAACCTCTTCGAGCTTCCGGCCGAGATCCGCAGCCACCCGATCGATGATCGAGGAGGAGACCAGGGTCTTCCCGACGACGGCGTCCTGCCGCCAGTGGGGACGGTTGCGGTAGAGGTAGTCAATGGCCACCGCAAGGTAGTGGTTGGGGTTCATCAGCCCGGCGTCGGGGGTGACGATCCCGTGCCGGTCGGCGTCGGCGTCGTTGCCCGTGGAGATATCAAACTCCCTGGCCCGGGCAATGAGTGAGGCCATCGCCGATGGTGACGAGCAGTCCATGCGGATCTTCTCATCCCAGTCCAGGGTCATGAACGCCCACTGCGGGTCGACGGCGGGATTGACGACTGTCAGATTCAGGTTGTGCGTTTCGCCGATAGCACCCCAATAGTCGACAGCCGCCCCACCCATCGGGTCCGCACCGATGTGCAGTCCGGATTCCCGGATCGCGTCGAGGTTCAGGACGGTGGGTAGATCCTCAACATAGTGCTGCAGGAAGTCGTAGGTCCCGATTCCTTCGGCCTGGTGCGCCTGGCTCGCCGGGACGCGACGGACCTCCCGGAGGCCGCCTTCCATCAGCGCGTTGGCCCGATCAGCGATCCAGTTGGTGGCATCGGAATCCGCGGGGCCGCCGTGCGGGGGATTGTATTTGAAGCCGCCATCGCCGGGAGGGTTGTGCGAGGGAGTGATGACAATGCCATCCGCCTGGTCGGCGCCCTGCGCGTTGTAGACGAGGATGGCGTGCGATACGGCCGGGGTGGGCGTGTAGGCGCCGCGCGCGTCCACCCGTACCGTGACGTTGTTCGCTGCGAGCACCTCAAGTGCGGTCTGCTGGGCGGGCTCGGAGAGTGCGTGTGTGTCCCTGCCCATGAACAGGGGCCCGGTGATGCCCTGACCCGACCGGTACTCCACAATCGCCTGGGTGATGGCGGCGATGTGCCCCTCATTGAAAGAGGCCTTCAGGGAGGAACCACGGTGCCCGGACGTCCCGAACGCGACCCGTTGCGCCGGGTCCCCAAGGTCGGGAACGACGTCGAAATACGCGTCCAGAAGTGAAGAAATGTCGACCAGATCGCTGGGGAGGGCGACTGTGCCCGCTCGGTTTGCCATGGCTACAGCATGCCAAAGAACTGGTGCTATTACAGCCCCGGCGTCACGAAACCCGTTGCGTGCTCCACTGCGGCGGTTCTCCGGACGGCGATCAGGGCCATCCCTGCGCGGCCAACCCGGCGGGGATGGCCCTGCGGAGACGACCACTCGCCGCGCGGTGGTGGTAGGTTCACCGTGTACACAGCCACGCGAAGGAAAGGCGCCACCATGAGCGAACAGAACGATACCGAACGCGACGACTCAGAACAGCGGGTCGGCGGGTCAGACAAGATCGACGCCGGCGGTTATGGAGGCCCCGGCCCGGAGAACGAGTTGCCGGACGGTGAGGAGATCGAGACCGAGGACAACCGGGGCGACGACGACTCCTGACTTTAAGGTTTCCGGCCTCCATTAACCCCTGCAGTAGACCCCTGCAGTAACCACCTGCAGGGTCCCTGCTAGACCTGGATCTCGCGCTTGAGAATCTTTCCGGTGGGGCCCTTCGGGAGAGCTTCCACCAGGACCACCCGGCGGGGATACTTGTAGGCCGCCACGCGTTCCTTGGTGAATTCGAGGATCTCGGCAGCGAGGCGCTCGCGGGCGGCATCGTCCGCGGGCGCAGCCTCCGCCTTCAGGCCTACCACCGCCACGATTTCCTCGCCCTGCAACTCGTCCGGGACGCCTATTACCGCCGCCTCGGCCACCGCGGTGTGCTCGTACAGCACTTCCTCGACTTCCCGCGGATAGACGTTGTACCCGCCGCGGACGATGATGTCCTTCTTGCGGTCGACGATGAAGATAGCGCCGTCGTCGTCGTACCGGGCCAGGTCTCCGGTACGGAACCAACCGTCGGGGATCGCAGCTGCCGTCGCGTCGTCGTTGTTCCAATAGCCCTTCATCACGCAGTGTCCCCGGACGGAGAGTTCACCGACTTCGCCGGTGGGTACCTCCGCCCCGTCGGCGTCGAGCATGCGTACCTCGACCCCGTCCACCGGCGTGCCGATCGATCCGGGCTTGCGTTCGGTTCCGCGCCGGTTGAAGCTCACGATGGGGGACGTTTCGGACAACCCGTAGCCCTCCAGCAGTTCGGCGCCGAAGACGCGTTCGAACTCGTGCAGCACCTCAACGGGCAGCGCTGACCCGCCGGACACGGCGACCCGCAGCGTTGACACGTCGGTGGTGGAAACTGCCGGATGCCGAAGCATCGCTATGTACATCGTGGGGACACCCTCGAAAATGGTTACACCGTCTCGGGCAATGATCTCCAGGGCGCGGCCGGGTTCGAACCGGGGGAGCAGGGTGACTGTGGCTCCGGTCAGCACCGCCGCGTTCAAGGCGCAGGTCTGTCCGAAAATATGGAAGAACGGCAATCCACCAAACAACACATCGCCGACCGCAGTGCCCATCAGGTCCCGGGAGATCTCCGCATTCCGGTGCAGGCTCGCATGGGTCAGCGCCGCGCCTTTTGGCCGTCCGGTGGTTCCTGAGGTGTAGAGCAGCACAGCCGTGTCATCGGCCGCCACCTCCGCGATGGGCTGCAGGGGATCGATCGACGACAGCTGTTCAAGGAATGCGCCCGAGTTCACCGCCAGTACTTCGAGGGTGGTTCCCTGATCGGCGGCGGCGACCGCCTGGCCCACTCCGGACTCGGCCTCGGCTGCGACCCCTTCCCAGGCAAACACCAGCCTCGCGCCGGAGTCGCCCAGGTGGTAGGCAATCTCCCGCGACTTGAGGAGCGGATTGAGTGGGACCACCACCGCTCCGAAGCGCAGGACCCCGTAGTAGATAAATGCCATCTGTGGAATATTCGGCATAATCAGCGCGATCCGGTCGCCCGGCTGGACACCTTTCTGTGCCAGGAGACCCGCCACCCGCTGGCTCCACTCGTCGAGCGCCGCGAACGTCAGCGACGTGTCATCCAGTCTGATCGCCACCGCCTCGGGGTGTTCCTGGACAGTTGACGCGAGATTGTTGGCAAGGTTGGGCACGCGATCTCCTTTGATCTTGCTGGTTACCGATGAGTAACAGTCTGTTTCATCGGCGCGGGCGGCGCAATGTTGTCACCGCACCGTGCCCGTTTCACCCGCACCGGCTGCCTGCTCCAACTGGGCGGACACAGCCAGCAGCCGCGCCTCCGAGCTGGGTCGCCCGATGAGCTGGATTCCCATGGAGATGCCCGTGGGGGTGGTGATCGTGGGCAGGGCAATGGCGGGTAACCCGCAGACGTTGACCATCGAGGTGTACGGGGAGTACTGGCATTGCCTCAGGTAGTCCGTGTCCGCGTCCTCGGAGGTGTACCAGCCGATGGGACGCGGAGTCTGGCCCAGGGCAGGGGTAAGGATGAAGTCGTACTCCGCATAGGCGCTGATCGTGTCCTGCTCGAACTGCCGCAGGATGTCGATCGCCGTGACCAGATCCGGTGCGCTGCGGGCCCGCGACCTCTCGCGCATGGTCCGCGTCAGCGGAGTCAACAGGTTCTCGTTCCCCGAGGGGATAGGGGCGGTGGCAAGGGACGCCGTCCACACCGTCTGGAATGCCTGGTGGTAGCGCCGGTCGTAGCTGAGGTCGGCGTCGAGAACGTCGTGCCCCACTGAGGAAAGTGCGCGAATACCAGCCTCGTAGGCGTCCAGCGCCTCCTGGTCCAGCACGATCTCGAACGCTGAGGCGAAGGGTGACAGGGTGCTCGCCCCGATCCGAAAGGTACCCTCGGCGCGCAGGGCTGCGGTCAGGAACGACGACGACGCCGGAGCGGCGCTGGTTGCCCGGTGGTTCGGCGCGTCGACCATCGCGTCGAGCAACAGCGCAGCGTCGGTGGTGGTCCGCGCCAACGGTCCGGCCACGACGAACTGGCCGAGGTCCGCCTGTCCGGACAATGCGGGAATTCGACCGCGATTCGGTTTGAGCCCGATCAGGCCGGTGGCTGAGGCCGGAATGCGGACAGAGCCGCCACCGTCGCTGCCGGGTGCGAAGGGAATCATGCCTGCAGCGACGGCCGCCGCGCTGCCGCCGGACGAACCCCCCGGGCTGAGGGCCGGGTTGAGGGGGTTGCGGGCCGCCGGGGCAATGTTGTTTTCGCTGTGGCAGCTCAGGCCGAATTCGGGAACCTGGGTCTTGCCAAGACTGATCGCGCCAGCGCGGCGCAGAATTGCCACCAGGGGAGAGTCCTCGGTTGCGACCGTTGGGGGCAGGGCAGCCGAGCCGAAGCTGGTGGCGACTGACGCCACGTCCGCCAGATCCTTATGCGCCAATGGCATGCCGTGCAGCACCGCAAGGTCGGCACCAGCGGCCCGGGACGAGTGGTAGCGCTCGTCTGCGGCGGCGGCCTCCTGTTCGGCTAGATCCGCGGTGACGGTGATGAAGGAGCCGAGTCCCGGATTGAGGTCATCGATCCGGCCGAGGTAGTGAAGAGTCAGCTCCCGGGCACTCAGGTCCCCGCGTGCAAGAGCGTCCCGCTGGGCGAGGGCGGTGAGCTGATGAAGTTCGGTCACGGAGCGCTTTCCAGCAACCGGGCCTCCAGGGGCTCCTCGACGGCGATGGCGTCGACGCTGTCTCCGGCCCCGGCGCGCACAATGTAGGCGTTCTTGCCGGGGGTCTCGGTGACCGCCTCGATGAGGGTGGTGTCGTGGTAGACCAAACCCACGCCGTCGTCGGTGCAGTGCGTTTCGCCGAGGGTGCCAGCAGCGACCATCCGGTGGATTAGCGGCCTGCGACCCTCATCGGAGTCGTAGTGCACGCCATTGCCGTAGGGGAGGAACCCCAGGCCGTTCGTCACTGGCTGCAGCTCGGGGCCAAAGGAATCAGTTGCGCCGCCACGGAACCAGCAGAGGGAACCGGCGGAGACCCCACCGAGAACCACTCCGGCCCGCCAGGCGCGGTGCAACAAGTGATCGAGCCCATGGACCCGCCAGACAGCCAGCAGGTTGGCGACCGAACCGCCGCCTACCCACACCACGTCCTGGGAGAGGAGGTGGTCCTGAAGCGGGTCGATATTGGGCATGGTGAACAGGTTCAGGCACGCGGCGTCAAAAGCGGCAATCCGCGCAGCCTCGATGAATCGCTGGTTCCACTCACGGGAATCGCCGCCGGCCGTACCCACATAGGTGACGCGGGGGCGGCGTCCGGTGACCAGTGCGAGCTCGACGGCGTGATGCATGAGGAGATTGAACTCCAGGTCCACTCTGAGCCCTCGACGGTAGCCGCCGGACGTGGCGAGGATGGTGGGTTGGTCAGCACTCATTGTTACCTCCCGGTTGGCTAGGGCATTGTGGGTGGGGCTCGCCTCCCACTATAGGCTTGGGCGAAATACGACCATTGGGAAGGGGCAAGTCATGAGCGAGTTTGAGAACGTGTCGATTGATTCGATTGGCGCGAACACCACGATCCTGGACGTCCGCGAGGACTACGAGTGGGCAGCCGGCCATATTGAGGGAGCGGTGCATATTCCCGTGGAACAGATTCCCGACAGGCTGGACGAGCTTGATCCCGACACCGACCTGCACGTGATCTGCCGAACCGGTGGACGCTCCCACCGGGTGGCCCAATGGCTGGTGGCCAACGGCTATTCGGCGGTCAATGTCACCGGAGGGATGGGCGCCTGGCTGGAAGCATCCCGGCCGATGGTCTCGGACACCGACCAGCCGCCGACCGTCCTCTAAGAGGAAACCGCCACGTGAAGGAAACCATGAGCACGTCCGTCCCAGAGGTGTCCTACACTTTCCTCGGCCCCGAGGGCACGTTCACCGAGGCAGCCCTGCTACAGGTTCCCGGGGCCGCTGCCGCCCGGCGAGTCCCTGCACCCACCGTGAACTCCGCGCTGGACCTGGTGCGGACTGGCGCGGTTGATGCCGCGATGGTGCCGATTGAGAACTCCGTGGAGGGCGGGGTCAGCGCCACCCTCGATGCCATCGCGCAGGGCGACCCGCTGAGGATCATCCGGGAAGTGCTGGTTCCCATCACCTTTGTCCTGGTCGCCAGGCCCGGGCTGCCCCTGGCCGAGGTGCGGACAATCTCCACCCACGGACACGCGTGGGCACAGTGCCAGGTGTGGATCACCCAACATATTCCGCAGGCTGAATATCTTCCCGGATCGTCCACTGCTGCAGCCGCGGTGGGCCTTCTGGAACCGGACTGCCCGTACGACGCCGCGATCTGCTCGCCCTTTGTCGCCGAACGGTTGGGACTGACGGTGCTTGGCAGCCACATCGGCGATGTGGCAGACGCGGTGACCCGCTTCATCCTGGTTAGTCGACCCACCCTCCTGCCGGCACCGACCGGTGCCGACAAGACCACCCTGGTGATCCCGCTGCCCGAGGACCATCCGGGCGCCCTGATGGAAATCCTCGATCAGTTCGCCGCGCGAGGAGTCAACCTCAGCAGGATCGAATCCAGGCCCACCGGCCAATTCCTCGGAGACTACTTCTTCAGCATCGACGCTGAAGGCCACATTTCCGATTCCCGGGTCGCCGATGCGCTAAAGGGCCTGCACCGAATCAGCCCCCAACTCCGGTTCCTGGGCTCCTACGCCAGGGCGGATCGGCGTGAGCACACGGTTGCCCGGCACACCTCGGACGAGGCGTTCCGGGCCGCGCGGATCTGGGTGGAGTCCCTCCTGAAGACGGAGTAGGGGAGCACCACCGGTCCGAACTGAAAATTCGCCGGGCCCTGGGTTACCCTGAGCTGGACATGGGCTTACACATTGGTACCTCCGGGTGGAGCTATGACCACTGGAATGACATTCTGTACCCGGCCGGCACTGCGGCGGGCAGGCGGCTCGGCTACTATGTGCAGCGCTTCGATACCGTCGAACTCAACGCCAGCTTCTACCGGTGGCCACGCGACACGACGTTCGCTGGATGGCGCCGGAGGCTCCCGGACGGATTTCTCCTCTCAGTAAAGGCGCCCCGAGGGCTCACGCACGGCAAGAAACTGTATGAGCCGGAGGTCTGGGTGCAGCGGATTATCACCTGCTGGCATGAACTCGGCGACAAACGTGCCGTCCTGCTCGTGCAGCTTCCGCCTGGCCTGGAGCGTGACGATCTGCGGCTCGGATACTTCCTTGGCCTGCTGCCGGACTGGATTCGGGTGGCCGTCGAGTTCCGCCACGCCAGTTGGGACCACCAGGAGGTGTACTCCCTGCTCGAACGCCACGGCGCCGCCTACTGCGTCATGAGTGGCGCTTTCTTGCCCTGCGTTCTCCGAGCCACTGCGCCCTTCGTGTATCTGCGGATGCACGGCCCAGACCACCATCACCTCTACGGCGGCTCCTACTCGGAGGCCGATCTGTCCTGGTGGGCGGACCGGATCCGCGAGTGGCAGTGGGCAGGCAAGGACGTGTACGTCTACTTCAACAACGACGGCGGCGGCAACGCGGTGCGGAACGCCGACACCCTGCGGGCAATCCTCGGTCAGGGGTAGCGGCCGACGAAGAACGGTGAGTGCCAGCACAGCAGGTGGGCAGTAGGCTGATCTTCTCGATCCGGAAAGGTCACCACCATGCCTCGACTCCGCCGCAGCGACTGTGAGAAGCCGGGAATCACCCGACGCCGTCACGGTAAGGGATTCAGCTACCGCACCATCGACGGGACACCGCTGCGGGATGCCGGGGAACTTCGGCGCATCAAGGACCTGGCCATTCCGCCGGCCTGGAAGGATGTCTGGATCGCGCCCTACCCCAATGGGCACATCCAGGCACTCGGTACTGACGCCGCGGGCCGCCGGCAGTACGTCTATCACACGGCCTGGCGGGCGAAGAAGGACCGCGAGAAGTTCGATCGTGCCCTCGAGTTCGGGGAAAAGCTGCCCGCCGCCCGCCGAGTGATCACTTCACACCTCCGCAGCGAGGGTCTGCCGAGGGAACGCGCCTTCGCTGCCGCCCTGCGGATTGTCGACTCGGGATCGCTGCGGATTGGCTCCGAACAGTACGCGGAGACCAACGGGTCCTTTGGGGTCACCACACTGCAGGTGGAGCACGTCCGCATCAAGGGCGCCATGGTCACCTTCGAGTTCCCCGGGAAGAGCGGCCAGCAGTGGGAATCCACGCTTGAAGACGCCGACCTGTCGGCGGCCATGCGGCCGATGCTGAAACGCGAGCAGGCCGACACTGCGCTTGCTTACCGCACGCCCGACGGCGAATGGCACCGCGTCGATGCCTCGCAGCTGAACGGGTTCCTCCGACAGGTCACCGGCGAAGGGTTCACCGCCAAGGACTTCCGGACCTGGCAGGCGACAGTGGTTGCGGCAATGGATCTCGCCCGGAGTGACCTGTTGGCTACCACCAAGACCGCCCGGCAGAAGGCCGTTGCGGCGACAATGCGCGCAGTGGCGGAGAAGCTTGGCAACACACCTGCGGTCGCCAAACGCTCCTATGTTGACCCCCGGCTCGTCGACCGGTTCATGGCCGGTGAGGTGATTGAGATCGCCAGCTATTCGGCGTCCGAAAAGGCTGTTCGCGGGCTGCTTAAAGCGTAGCGATCCTTCCCACTGGAAGCGGTTCATCAGTAGGCTTCACTCAAGGCGCCAGGGTTCGGCGCACACCGCAACGAGAGGCGCATCATGAGCGAGCAGGGCAATACAGGACACGACGTCACCCCGAACGACGGCGGCGGAGCAACCTCCGACGAAAACTACCGTGGAGACGCGGGAGACCAGGCCAACGACCTGAGGTTCTCCGAGGAGCAGCAGTTGATCAACAGCCAGGCAAAGGGCGAGTTCCCCGACTCGGACACCGAGAACCTCGAGCCTGTGCCCGGCGGCGGTTACACCGGTGCGCAGAAGCACGGGGCCACCGACAGCGGTTTCACCGGTGAGCAGGACCCCGCCAAAGAGGGCGAGTACACCGACATCGAAGAGGATCCGGCGGACGGAACCGGGGCTCAGGGCGAGTACACCGACGCCGACAGCGTCCCCTCGATCCAGGAGGGTGGCGAGCCCTCGGAAGAAAAGGGCTCCCGCTAACCCCTGACCTTGCGCATCACCGCCCTGGTGCGCTGACGGTCCAGTCCAGGATGCGACCGGACGATCAGCGCGCCAGGGTCGATGAGCACGTCCAGCGAAGTGACGGCGCCCGACAGGTCGCCGTCGAGCTGGGTCTGGGTCGGATCGGGAACCGTGACGGTTAACCGGCGGGCCTGGTAATAATTGATCACCGGAATGGCCTTCCGTGGCCGGAGAACAATCGTGGCACCCATCCAGATCCAGCCGAGAATGCTGCGTGGACTCATCACCACCACGTCCAGATAGCCATCATCAATGGTCGAATCTGGAATCAGTTCGATGCCTCCGGGGAGTCTCCCGCAGTTGGCGAACAGGACGCTGTGGACCGTCCTGGACTGCGCTGGCTGACCATCGAGGCTGATCAGCATCCGCTGCCGCCTCCCCGGTAGGCTCCGGAACCCCGCCTCGCTGTAGGCCAGCCAACCGAACTTTGCTTTCAGGTCGTCCTTGGTGGCCGCCACCACCACCGCGTCCAGCCCCACGCCTCCCATCACCAGAAAAACGTGGTCGGTATGCGTCCCGGTCCTGTCATTGCGCAGCGCGACCCGACCCATGTCGATCCGGCGGCTAGTGCCATGCAGGGCGTTGCGCACGCTCGCCCCGATATCAGAGACCGGGATCCCCAGGTTCCGCGCGAGCAGGTTCCCCGTCCCCAGCGGAACAATGCCGAGCACCGCGTCCTGGTGGGCCATGGCCCGGGCAACAGCTCGCACAGTCCCGTCACCGCCAGCCGCGATGACGACGTCGGCCCCGTCCCGTAACGCCAGGCTTGCCTGCCCGTATCCCGGATCCAGCACGGTCGTCTCAAGGACCATGGGCGGGGCCCACCCCGCGTCGGAACAGGCCGCTTCGACCAGCCGGCGGGCAGCACTGGCATTGAGTTTCCCGGGGTGCAACACCAGGGCCACCCGCTGCGGTCCGTTCGGTGCCGGTAGGGGAGGTGCAGCGGCAGGGGTGGGATGCTTCGGGGAATGCAGGCGGCGGACACCCAGCCAGCTCACTGCTGAAGCCGCCGCAGCCAGGGCCAGGGTCATCAGGAGGATCAGGCGGAGTTTCATGCTGCCCCTCAGCGTATCCCCCGGAGAAGTATCGCGGGCAAAAGCCGACCCGGCCCATTGATAGTCTTGGCGGGTGATCGATGTAAATGAACTCCGCGACAATCCCGAGAAATTCCGCACCTCGCAGCGCGCCCGCCGCGCCGATGAAGCCCTGGTGGATGCGATCATCGCGGCCGACTCCCGCCGTCGCGAAGTGGTCACCCATGCCGAGTCCCTGCGGGCTGACCAGAACGCGTTCGGCAAACGGGTGGCCCAGGCCAAGGGTGAGCAGAAGCAGGCGTTGCTCGCCGAGGTGAAGGAGCTCGCCGCATCGGTGAAGGCGGCCGCAGCCCAGGCCGATTCGGCCAGGCAGGAACAGGACGCACTCCTCCGCAGCCTGCCCAACGCCATCCAGGACGGCGTCCCAGCCGGCGGCGAAGAGGACTTCGAGGTCCTCAAGACCGTCGGCACCCCCCGTGATTTTGACACGGAAGGATTCACCCCCAGGGATCACCTGGAGATCGGTGAGTTGATCGGTGCGATCGACATGGAGCGCGGAGCGAAAGTTTCCGGTTCCCGTTTCTACTTCCTCAAGGGTGTTGGAGCCCGGCTGGAACTCGCGCTGCTCAACATGGCCATGGATCAGGCGGTCACGGCCGGGTTCGTCCCGATGATCACCCCCACCCTGGTCAGGCCGGAGATCATGCAGGGGACCGGTTTCGACGTCGCCCACGACGCCGAGATCTACCGGTTGGCGGAGGACGACCTTTACCTCGTGGGTACCTCCGAGGTGGCAATGGCCGGCTACCACTCCGACGAGATCATCGATCTCTCCGACGGCCCGGTCCGCTATGCCGGCTGGTCCTCCTGCTACCGGCGTGAAGCCGGCTCACATGGCAAGGACACCCGCGGCATTATCAGGGTGCACCAGTTCAACAAGGTCGAGATGTTCGCGTACACCACCGAGGAGGAGTCCTACGCGGAGCACGCACGGATGCTCGCCTGGGAAGAGGAAATGCTCGCGAAGGTGGAGCTGCCCTACCGGGTCATCGACACGGCCGCGGGGGACCTCGGCATGTCAGCTGCCCGCAAGTTCGACTGCGAGGCGTGGGTCCCCACCCAGGGTGCCTACCGGGAGCTGACCTCCACCTCCAACTGCACCACCTTCCAGGCCCGCCGCCTGAACATCAGGGAACGGCTTCCGGAGGGCAACAAGGGCACCCGGGCGGTCGCCACACTCAATGGCACCCTTGCCACCACCCGCTGGATTGTCGCCATCCTCGAGCACCACCAGAATGCCGATGGGTCGGTGACCGTACCGGAGGCTCTGAGGCCCTACCTGGGCGGGCTCGAGGTCCTCCCGGTGCTCCGCGCATCCTGACCCCACCTACCTCGCTGCCCGGCGAATCTGGTTCACTTGAGTAATGAAGAATTTCAGTACTGCCGGCATCGAGGACCAGCAGCCCCAGCGGAAACTTGTCGCCCTGGACATTGACGGGACGCTCGTGGACCACGACGGCCACATGACCGACGAGGTGCGGGACGCCGCGCGGGCGGTGGTCCATGCCGGGCATGAGGTCATCATTGCCACGGGACGCTCACTGGGAGCAGCCTTGCCCATCATCGAGCAGCTCGGGATCGAGCGCGGCTACAGCGTGTGCTCCAATGGCGGGGTGACGCTGCGCGTCGACTCCGGGACTGCCGAGGGGTTTGAGATTCTTGACCGGGTCACCTTCGACCCCCGTCCCGCGCTCGTCGCCCTCCGTGAACGGCTACCGACCGCCAAATATGCGCTCGAGGACGACGACGGAAACTTCCTCGCCACCGAGCCGTTCCAGGACGCCAGCTTCGGCGCCGAAACCCGCACCGTCGATTTCGAGGACATGCTCGACGCCGCAGCCGTCCGGGTGGTGGTGTTCAGCACCGACAGCACCGCCGAGCAGTTCGGTGAGGCTGTCGAGGCCATCGGATTGCACGGCGTCACCTACTCGGTGGGGTGGACGGCCTGGCTCGACATTGCCGCGGCCGGTGTCACCAAGGCCAGTGCCCTCGAGCTGTTGCGCCGCAGGCTGGACATCGACCCGGCGCACACCGTGGCTATCGGCGACGGACGCAACGACATCGAAATGTTTATCTGGGCCGCGCGCTCAGTCGCGATGGGGCAGTCGCCCGACGAAGTGCTGGCAGCGGCCACCGAGGTGACGGCGAGCGTGTACGACGACGGCGCAGCGAAGGTACTCCGCAGCCTCCTCTAGCACCCACCGTGTTCATCCCAGGACGGGCGGACCAGTCAGCGCTCGGCAGCCAGCTCATACGGAAGGGACCCCGGCGGCAGCGCTGCCGGGCCGTAGGACAGATCGAGGAGCCTCGCGGCGGCGGGCCGGGTGGCCCACTCCTCCACCCAGTGCGACCGGACCACCGCCTTGCTGACGGCCTGCGTGGTGATGCCCAGTTCGGCGGCGATCAGCTTCTGCTGCCCCCGGGCACCGGGAGTCAACAGGTCAAGGACGTTCCACTCGGCGTCGGTCCGCGTGAACACAATCTGACCCAGCAGACGGAGCACTGCCTCTGCCTCCGCCGCAATGCTCGAGTCGGGGCCCTCGACGGCCAGCGGGATCCGCTCGCCGGTCTTCTGCGCCCTGGTCACCGCGCGCCGGGCGTAGACCAGCCCATACCCCTGCGCCTCAAGGATATTTTCCGGGAGCGGCGAGTGCAGCCCCCCGACGCCGATTCCCACATGCCACCGGCGGTAGCGCAGGGCTGTGAGGGCGACGTCAACCGCTGTCGTGGCGCTGTCCACCACGCCCTGCAGTTCATCACCGGTGGAGCGCTGGAAGGGCACCACCGTTTCGACGTTCCGCAGACCACGCAGCAGGTCGGCGACGAGGTCTCCGACCTCGCGGGAGTCCCGCTGATTGATGGTTAAAACGTAGAGCATGGCTTCAGTATGCCTGAAGCCATGCTCTAAAACGCTCTAATCAACCGGAAAAGGTTGTTTTGATGGGGCTAGCGGCCCTGTGGGGTGGCAGTTGCGTTCTCGACGTCGGCGTCGACGTCCCGGCCCTGAGGCTCGTCCTCTTCCCGCTGTTCCCCAAGATCCTGGAACCGCTTCAGCGAGGCTTCCACCTCGGCTTCGGCAGCAGCGCGGTCGGCCCAGTCGGCTGCCTCAACCCATTTGCCGGGCTCCAGGTCCTTGTACCGCTCGAAGAAGTGCTTGATCTCATCGAGCAGGAACGGCGACACATCCGAAAGATCCTTGATGTGGTCAAAGCGCGGGTCGGTGGGCACACACAGCACCTTGGCGTCACCGCCGCCGTCGTCGGTCATGTTGAACACGCCAATCGGGCGGGACTCGACCAGCACGCCGGGAATCAGGTCGAAATCCTGCAGCATCACCATTGCGTCCAGCGGATCGCCGTCCTCACCGAGGGTGTTCTCGAAGTAGCCGTAGTGGGTGGGGTACTGCATTGAGGTGAAGAGGACACGGTCCAGGCGCAACCTGTGCGTGTCGTGATCGATTTCGTACTTGACGCGTGATCCTTTGGGGATCTCGATGGTGACGTCGAGGTTCATGGCACACTCCTGTGGAATCCTTGGGGCAGCGCGCGGCGGGAGGCCCAGGGGCTGCCGCGTCGGTCTAGTCTTAAACATATAGGTTTGGGACGCATCCCGTGGGCTCGAACCAATTCTTTGCTCTCGCCGATTGGGGATTTTCATGGCGCGTAGCGCGCGCATGATCACTGCAGCGCTGCTGGTTGCCGTGTTCGCGGTCCTCGCCGTGCCACTGGGCTTCGCCGCCGTGCCCACGGTGGTGCGGGCGCTGGAAAAGCCCGAGCCCACACCCGCGCCCACCACTCCCGCAATCCAGCTGCCACCGGCCGAGCTGACTCCACCCGCCGTCGTCGGCACGCTGGAACCCACGGCACCGGCACCCGACCACGAACTTCTGGCCGCTGTGCTGGACGCCGAGCTTGTCCTCGACGGCCCCGGCGAGATTTCGGCCATCGTCATGGACGCCGACTCGGGAGAGAGCCTGTTCGAGCGCGGCTCCGACAAACCCCAACTGCCTGCATCAAACCAGAAGCTGCTCACCGCCGCTGCCACGATGAGTACACTCGACCCGGAGCATCGGCTCACCACCGCTGTGGTCGCCGGAGACCGGCCCAACGAGCTGGTGTTGGTGGCCGGTGGGGACGTCCTCCTCACCTCCCGGGCGTCGAACCCCGACGCGGTCGTCGGCCACGCGGGGTTGCAGACCCTCGCCGAGGAAACCGTCGCCACTCTTGACCCCGCCGACTCGCCCTTCACCATCACCGTCGACGACACCCTGTTCGTCGGCCCCACCCTCAACGCCGGCTGGCTCCCCGGTGACATCGCCGCCGGGGAGATCGCTCCGATCTACCCGTTGGCCATCAACTCCTCCTGGGTCGACGAGTCCGCATCCGGGGGCACGCGGTCCCCGGATGCGGCTCTCGCGGGGGCGACCGCCTTCCGCGACGCCCTTGCGCTCGCCGGTGGCGACGCCGGGCTGGAGTTCGCGGCGGAGGTGACCCGTTCCCAGACACCAGCGGAGGGAGGTGAGCAGCTGGCAGCCGTTGAGTCGGCAACTATCGCCGAACAGGTGGAGCACATGCTCCTGACCAGCGACAACTATCTCGCCGAGACCCTCGCCCGCCTGGCGGCACGGGCCAGCGGGCAGCCCGCATCCTTTGGCGGGGCCACCGAAACCATCGACCGGGTGCTGGGCGAGCTGGCGGTGCCCACCGAGTCACTGGTGGTCAGCGACGCCGCAGGTCTTTCACCACGCAACGAGGTCTCCCCAGCCCAGCTCGCCGCGGTCCTGCGGGCCTTGGCGGTCTCCGGTGATCCGGCCCTCACTGCCGTCCTGTCCGGGTTGCCGGTCGCCGGGCTGTCGGGCACCCTGCAGGAGAGGTATGAACCGGATGCACCGACGGCGGCCGGAGCAGGGCTGGTGCGCGCCAAGACAGGGACCTTGAACGCGGTGACCGCGCTCAGCGGGTACGTGGTGACCGCCGAAGGTCGCCTGCTGGTGTTCTCGTTCCTCGCCGGCGGACTGGAGGGGAACACCGGTGAGGCGCGTGCGGCAATTGACCGGGCGACAGCCGCCCTGGCAGGGTGCGGCTGCCGATAGCTGCCGCTTTCCTCACAGACTAGTGTGATCGAATGGTCCCCATGGAGAGCAACCTTTCATCCACCGTCCGACAGCCAGCCCCACAGCTGATCAACTGGGATCTCGCGGCATCCAGTGCAGCGAAGCTCACCCCCGCGGGACCGCAGGTAAGCGCCCGGGAAATCGAGGCAGTGGTCGCGGACCTGAGGGCAGCGGCAGACGCTTCAATCGGGTATGTACACCAGATCACCGGCCTTGACGCGGCCAAGGACCTGGGCGACTCCGACCTGCTGATCGTTGACAGGGCGTCGTGGGCCAAAGCCAACACCCAAAGCTTCCAGGCCCTGATGGCACTGGACCACCTGGCACGCACCAGGAAGGACCAGCTCACTACTGCCAGCGCAGCGCTGGGTGGGACAGTCACGGGGGCCCAGTTCGGCGCCATCCTGGCGTTCCTCTCATCCAAGGTGCTCGGCCAGTACGATCCCTTCGGCCCCGCGAGGAACGGCACCGGCGGCCGCCTGATGCTGGTGGCCCCGAACATTCTTGCGATCGAGCGGGAGCTCAACGTTGACCCAGCCGACTTCCGCCTGTGGGTGTGCCTGCATGAGCAGACCCACAGGGTCCAGTTCGCCGCCGCGCCCTGGCTGAAAGACCACATGCTCGCGCATATTTCCGAGCTGACTGAGGGACTCCTCGACAAGGCGGATGGGCTCTCCGAGCGGTTGGCGAAGGCCGCGAAGGGGCTGACCGCCTCCGGTGGATCGGCCGATGCCAGCCCGGCGAAAACCGGTGAGCACGACAACAGAATACTCTCCCTGCTCCAGGACCCCCAGGACAAGGCGAGGATGTCCCACCTCACAGCCGTCATGAGCCTTCTTGAGGGGCATGCGAACGTGGTGATGGACGCCGTCGACGCCAGCATTGTCCCCAGCGTCAAGACCATCCGCCGCCGGTTCAATGCCCGGGGGAAGTCCCGCGGGCCGCTGGAAAAATTCCTGCGGCGGCTCCTGGGGCTCGATGCCAAAATGCGTCAATACAGCGACGGGGCAAGGTTTGTGCGCCGGGTCGTCGACCGGGTGGGGATGGAAGGGTTCAACAGTGTGTGGGCCAGCGCCGACCACCTTCCCACCGAGGAGGAAATCCACGCCCCCGACAAGTGGATTCAGCGGATGGGACTGCGCGGCAGTGATTAGGCGGCCCCGGCTCAGCCCGGTGGTGGCCAATGCGCGGAACCTGCTGAGGCGCGCGCTGGAGGCCAGCAACACACCCCCGGGATCGCTTGTGCTCGTGGCCTGCAGCGGCGGCCCCGACTCGTTGGCGCTCGCGTCGGTTGCCGCCCACCTTGCGAAATCCGGCGAATACCGGGTGGGCGCGGTGGTGGTGGACCACGGACTCCACCCGGAGAGCGCCGACGTTGCCGTTGAGGCCGCGCGGAAACTTACCAGTCTGGGACTCGACCCGGTCACCGTCCGCGCGGTCACGGTCGACCAGCGCGGGATGGGCCCTGAGGCTGCGGCCCGGACGGCCCGGTTTGAGGCGCTCGACACCGCCGCAGAAGAGGCCGGTGCCTTAGCGGTGCTCCTCGGCCACACGCTCGACGACCAGGCGGAACAGGTACTGCTGGGCCTGGCCCGCGGTTCGGGTACCCGATCCCTCGCCGGTATGCCTGCCCAGCGGGGCATCTACCTCCGGCCCTTCCTGGGGCTCCTGAGAGAAGAGACAGTCGAGATTTGCCGGTTCGAGGGGCTCGAACCCTGGCAGGATCCTTCCAATTCCGATCCGTTCTTCGCCCGCTCACGGGTCAGGACCGAGGTATTGCCCTATCTGGAAGACCAGTTGGGCCCCGGCGTGGCACGCGCGCTGTACCGGACGTCCCGGATCCTGGCTCAGGACGCCGACTACCTGGACCGGCTGAGCCTGGAAAGCTTCGAGCAGCTCCAGGTGAGGGACGGCGCCGACCTCCTCCTTCCCGAGGATGCACTGCGGTCCCTTCCCGCGTCCCTGCGGCAACGGATCCTGGCCCTCGCCGCAGTCCGGCTGGGCGGCGAACAGCCCAGTTTCGAGCGGATCCGAGCCGCGGAGACGCTGCTCGAGCGACGCGGCTCCGCCGGGCCGGTGCAGCTGGGTGGCTTTGTCAGCGTGCACCGCCAGGTGCGCGGGAAATCTGTTCCCCAAGGGGACCCAAGCTATGGCAGTCTTGTCTTTAGAAACAACCGCGCGCCCTCCTCAGTCGCAGGCGCCGCCCCATCCAAACCCTCAGGAGCAATTGGTGGATTCACAGGACGTCCAGGACGACCTTAAGCATGTTCTCTACACGAAAGAGGAAATCCAGCAGCGCGTTGCCGAGTTGGCGGCCCAGATCGACAAGGATTACGCCGGCCGTGACCTTCTGATTGTCGGCGTCCTGAAGGGCGCTGTCATGGTGATGGCGGACCTGGCGCGGGCGCTGCACTCCCACGTGACGATGGATTGGATGGCGGTGTCCTCCTACGGCTCGGGCACGCAATCCTCAGGGGTGGTCCGCATCCTCAAGGACCTCGAGACGGACCTCATGGGCAAGCACGTGCTGATCGTCGAAGACATCATCGACTCCGGTCTGACCCTGTCCTGGTTGAAATCCAACCTTCAGTCGCGGGGCCCGGCCTCAGTGGAAATCTGCACGCTGCTGCGGAAACCCGAGGCCGCGAAGGTCAGCATTGACGTGAAGTATGTTGGCTACAACATTCCTAACGAGTTCGTGGTCGGGTACGGCCTGGACTTCGCCGAAAAGTACCGCAACCTTGACTTCATCGGCACCCTCGCCCCGCACGTCTACGAGTAAGCCCACCCGCTGGACGGTTCGGCTACCGGCCAATCTGTCCGCCCATAGGGAACTTATGGGTGATTTGGTGCGTGGTTGAGTGCAGACAGTGTAAAGCTTTGTCTAGCTTTTGTTGCGCCGTTCGCGCGACACCGCAGTGACTGAGCACCGCAGTATTCGAGCACCGCAGGAATTGCTTGTTAGCAGGAGGGACAGGGTCTGC
Source organism: Arthrobacter sp. CAN_C5 (assembly GCF_017875735.1). NCBI lineage: Bacteria > Bacillati > Actinomycetota > Actinomycetes > Micrococcales > Micrococcaceae > Arthrobacter > Arthrobacter sp. CAN_C5. The sequence continues at coordinate 3,787,640 of NZ_JAGGMZ010000001.1, read as the reverse complement.
AGCCCTGAGACGAATGAAATTTAAGAACCTTTTCAAGGGGCCCATCTTTTGGATCGTGCTCGCCGTCGCGGCGTTGCTGATCATTTTGCCCAACCTGTTCAGCACCAGCAGCTCACGGGTGGATACCAATGTGGGCCTCGACCTCCTGAATGACAACCAGGTGGAACAGGCGAAGATTTACGACGGCGACCAGCGGGTCGACCTCACCCTGCGTGAGGACTACGAAGACATGGGCCGGAGCGTCCAGTTCTTTTTCAGCACCGCCCGGGCCGAAGACGTGGTGGCAGCAATCAACACCTCCGACGTCGACGGCTTCACCGACCAGCCTGCCGAAAGCAACTGGTTCACCGGTTTCCTCGGCCTGATGCTGCCGCTGCTGATCATCGGTGCCATTTTCTGGTTCCTGCTTTCCCGTATGCAGGGTGGCGGGTCAAAGGTGATGCAGTTCGGCAAGTCCAAGGCGAAACTCGTGTCCAAGGACATGCCCCAGGTCACCTTCAACGATGTTGCCGGTGCCGACGAGGCGGTCGAGGAACTGCACGAGATCAAGGAGTTCCTGCAGGAACCCGCGAAGTTCCAGGCTCTCGGCGCCAAGATCCCGAAGGGCGTCCTCCTGTACGGCCCACCAGGGACCGGCAAGACCCTCCTGGCCCGGGCCGTGGCTGGCGAGGCAGGGGTGCCGTTCTACTCCATCTCCGGCTCCGACTTCGTCGAAATGTTCGTTGGCGTGGGCGCTTCCCGTGTCCGTGACCTGTTTGAACAGGCCAAGGCCAACTCCCCGGCGATCATCTTTGTCGACGAAATCGACGCCGTCGGCCGCCATCGTGGCGCAGGCGTCGGTGGCGGCAACGATGAGCGTGAACAGACACTGAACCAGCTCCTCGTCGAAATGGACGGTTTCGATGCCACCTCCAATGTGATCCTGATTGCCGCCACCAACCGGCCCGACGTCCTGGACCCGGCGCTGCTGCGCCCCGGCAGATTCGACCGGCAGATCGGCGTCGAGGCACCGGACATGCTGGGCCGCGAGCACATTTTGACGGTGCACTCCAAGGGCAAGCCGATGGCGCCCGGAGTGGACCTGAGGTCCGTCGCCAAGAAGACCCCCGGGTTCACGGGCGCCGACCTGGCGAATGTTCTCAACGAGGCTGCCCTGCTGACCGCACGCTCCAACGCGCAGCTGATTGACGATCGAGCCCTCGATGAGTCGATTGACCGGGTGATCGCGGGTCCGCAGAAGCGCAGCCGGGTGATGAAGGAACTCGAACGCAAGATCACCGCCTATCACGAGGGCGGGCACGCACTGGTAGCCGCAGCCCTGCGCAACACGTCGCCGGTCACCAAGGTGACCATCCTGCCGCGTGGACGGGCACTGGGCTACACCATGGTGCTGCCCAGCGACGACAAGTACTCAATCACCCGCAACGAACTGCTGGACCAGTTGGCGTACGCAATGGGTGGGCGGGTTGCCGAGGAGATCGTGTTCCACGACCCGTCGACCGGTGCGTCCAATGACATTGAGAAGGCAACCGCCACCGCCCGGAAGATGGTGACCGAGTACGGAATGAGCGAGCGGATCGGCTCGGTGAAGTTGGGCCAGGGCAGCGGGGAGCCCTTCCTCGGCAGGGACATGGGCCACGAACGGAACTACTCGGACCATATCGCCTACATCGTCGACGAGGAGATCCGCCGCCTGATCGACAACGCCCACGACGAGGCGTACGAGATCCTGACCGAGAACCGGGACGTGCTGGACCGGGTCGCGCTGGAACTGCTGGAGCGGGAAACCCTCAACCAGGCCGAGATCGCCGAGGTCTTCACCGAGATCCGCAAACGCGATATCCGCGACGTCTGGCTGTCCAAGGATTCCCGCCCGGTGCATGCCCTGCCGCCCGTGGTGTCGAAGAAGGAGCGCCAGGAAGCCAGCGAAGCCGGGGAACCAGCCCCGGAGACTGTGGCACCGCAGGATCAGATAGCCGACGCCCAGCTTGTTGGCGACTTTGATGTCCACGGATCAGAGTTGCCTTCCCCCGAGACCGGTGACGCGTCGACCGGTGGGACGGGCGCCGGCGGACCCCGCCCCTAACGGGCGGACCGGGGGCAACGCGTAGGATTACTTCAGTGACAGATTTTGACGATGAAGTATTCTCCGCGGCCCTCGTAGCGGCTGGGTCGCCGGTGGACCAACCGAGAATCGAGCGCGCAGTGCGCGAGATCCTTGCCGCCATCGGTGAAGACCCTGACCGCGACGGCCTGGTGGAAACCCCGAAACGGGTGGCGAAAGCCTATGCGGAGTTCTTCGCCGGGCTGCATCAGGACCCGGCGGAGATCCTTTCCACCACCTTCGAGATCGACCATGAAGAGCTGGTCCTGGTGAAGGACATCCCGTTCTACTCGACCTGCGAACACCACCTCGTTCCGTTCCACGGTTCAGCCCACATCGGGTACATCCCCTCGGCTGAGGGTAGGGTCACCGGGCTGAGCAAGCTCGCCCGGCTGGTGGAGGTGTTTGCCCGGCGCCCCCAGGTGCAGGAGCGGCTCACCACCCAGATCGTCGAGGCACTCATGACGCACCTGCAACCGAAGGGTGCGATTGTGGTGGTGGAATGCGAACACATGTGTATGTCCATGCGCGGCGTGCGTAAACCTGGCGCCAAGACCGTCACGTCGGCGGTCCGCGGCCAGGTGCGGGACCCCGCCACCCGCGCTGAAGCCATGAGCCTGATACTCGGAAGATAGGACCACATACCGATGGATTCACTTGCAGCGGCGCCGGGAACCGGGCCCGCCACCTCCCCCCTTCCCGTCCTGCGGGTCTCGAAGGTAGCGAAAACCTTCAAAGACCTTCCGTCCGGCCGTTCCCTGGTCATGGGGGTCCTGAATGTCACCCCCGACTCCTTCAGCGACGGCGGCCGTTTCGCCAGCACCGACGATGCCATCTCCGAGGGCCTCCGGATGCACTACGCGGGCGCAGACATCATTGACGTGGGCGGCGAATCGACCCGACCCAACGCGGATCAGACGAGCCCCGACGAGGAACAGCAGCGCATCCTGCCGGTGGTCGCTGCACTGGTGAAGGCGGGAGCACTCATCAGCGTGGACACCATGCACGCCTCGACCGCAGCCAGGGCGCTGGACGCCGGGGCCGCCCTGGTCAATGACGTGTCCGGCCTGGACTACGACCCGGCCATGCCCACCCTGATCGCCGAACGCAACGTCCCGTACGTGCTGCTGCACCGTCGAGGCACCGCAGCGACCATGGGTTCACTCGCCCAGTACGGGGAGGTAGTGGACGAGGTTATCGCCGAACTGATGACGGTCCGGGATGCTTTTGTCGAGGCCGGAGTGGATCCCGGGATGATCATCCTCGACCCCGGTCTGGGTTTTGCGAAGAACGAGGAGCACAACTGGGCGATTCTGCGCGCCGTGGACCGGTTCACGGCGCTGGGCCACCGGGTCCTGATCGGGGCGTCTCGCAAACGCTTCCTCGGCACGCTGCTCACCTCGGCTGGAAAGGCCGCAGCACCCCAGGAACGCGATTCGGCGACCGTTGCCGTCTCCGCTCTCGCGGCAGCCGCGGGCGCGTGGGGGGTCCGGGTGCACGACGTCGGCCCCAACCTGGATGCCGTCAAGGTTTCCGCCGCGTGGACCGACTAGGCCGGGCCAATGACAACCGTCCAGCAGGACACCATCACGATCACCGGCATCACTGCGGTCGGTTTCCACGGCGTATTCGATTCCGAGCGCCGGGACGGCCAGCCGTTCGTCGTCGACGTCGTCCTGCACCTGGACCTCCGCGCAGCCGGAACCACCGACAATCTGGAAGCGACCGCCCACTACGGCGACGTGGCCGAGCAGGTGGTTGCAGCGGTCACCGGTGAACCGTTGAACCTCATCGAAGCGCTGGCCGATCGAATCGCGGCCGGCCTGCTCGCCGGGTTCCCGGCAGAATCGGTCCAGGTGACCGTGCACAAGCCAAAGGCCCCCATCCCGGTGCCCTTTGGGGACGTCTCCGTCTCCATTGTGCGCACCCGGATCGGTCAGGGATCGTTGTGACCGACAGGGTGCGGTCAGTGCTGGCGCTGGGGAGCAACCTCGGCGACAGCCATGGCACCCTGTCCCTCGCCGTCGCGGACCTCGTGGACAACCCGCGGGTCCGGCTGCGCGAAGTCTCACCGGTGGTACGGTCCACCGCTGTTGGCGGCCCGGAACAGCCCGACTACCTCAACATGGTGATCGAGGTCGAAACCGACCTCAGCCCCTACGAGTTTCTTGCCCACTGCCAGGCCGTCGAGAATTTACACCACCGGACCCGGGACGTCCGGTGGGGCCCACGTACGCTCGACGTGGACATCATCACCTTCGGCGACTACACGTCCGACGACGAACTCCTCACCCTCCCTCACCCCAGGGCAGCCGAGCGTGCCTTCGTCCTGCAGCCGTGGGCGTGGATGGACTCCACGGCGCGGCTCGGCGGACGGCTGGTGACCGAACTGGTCGGCGGTACCGCCGACCACGCGGAAATCCGGCCCTACGAGGGGGCCGATACGCCGTGGGCACTGTAAAGTTCAGCTGGCTGGCCGGCTTCGGTGTGGTCGCAGCGATCGCCGGCTGGGTGGTGAACTGGTGGGCCAACCGCAACGGTTTCCCGCCGCCGACCCTCCACCTGAGCTCACTGCTGACGGTCGCGGCCATCCTGACCATCACGCTGATCTTTGGCTTCCGGGTGCTGCGCTGGCGCAACGGCCGACGCGACCGTGTGCTCAACCCGATCCTCGCCGCCCGCACAGTCGTCCTGGCGCAGGCCACCGCCTACGCGGGCGCGCTGAACACGGGGTGGCACCTGGGCATCCTGGTGGACCAGCTCTCACTGGTAGCGGTGCGCGGTGTCACCGGGTCGCTGTGGGGGACCCTCGTGCTGGCTGGTAGCGGTATCGTGATGATCGTCGTCGGTCTGGTGGTGCAGGGATTCTGCCGGCTCCCGCCCGACGACGAAGCGGACGGTCTCGACCGCAACGGTAGGCGGAATGACGAGGGGGAGTATGCGTAAGGAACCAATTGACCCGGATGGGCTGGAGTGGAAGCGGGTATCGCCGAAGTATCTGACGGTCCGGCTGCTCGGCTGGGTGGTTGGCACGGTCATCAACCTCGCGATCTTCAGCATTCCCCTGATCCTGGTCCTCACCGACGTCTGGTGGGGTTTCCCGCCGCTGTGGGTTGCCTGGGCCCTGCCGATCATCACCCTGGTGGTCTCTGTGTGGCGCGGAGTCCTCATTCCCCGCCAGGTCGCCGCGATCGGCTACGCGGAACGCAATGAGGATCTTTTGATCCGCACCGGTGTCTTCTACCAGCGCACCATGGTGGTGCCGTACGGCCGGATGCAGTACGTCGACGTTGCCGTAGGTCCGATCGACCGGGCCTTCGGTCTGTGCAGCCTGAAGCTGCACACCGCCTCCCCGGGCACCAACGCCTCCATTCCGGGGCTGCCAGGCGACGAGGGCGCCCGCCTCCGGGAGCAACTGTCTGCCCGCGGTGAGGCGAAGCTGGCCGGACTGTGACCACCCACGATCAGGCGCCACCGGACGGCCCCGCCGCCCCGGATCCGACCCTCCTGGCAACGTCAGAGGACCAGTGGAGCCGCGTTCACGTCATTTCCCCGCTGGTACGCGGGTGGATTGCCCTGCTGGCCATCGCCTTCTTCGCCGGGCGGGACCTCTTTGAAGGCGCCCTGGTGGGCGAAGAGTCGCCGGGCCTGTCCGACGGCGGCGTCCGGCTGCCCTGGACAATTGCCATTATCGCCGGCGTGGTGGTGTTGGTGGCGGTGGGCTTCATGCTGTCCTGGTATTTCACGCGGTACCAGGTAACCGAACATCATGTGAGGGTTAATTCGGGCGTGGTGTTCCGCCAGAACCGGCAGGCGAGGCTGGACCGGGTACAGGCGATCGACGTCGTCCAGCCGTTCCTCGCGAGGGTGTTCGGACTCGCGGAACTGAAGTTCGAAGTGGCCGACGCCGGGGAGTCCGCGGTCAAGCTGGCCTTCCTGAAACTCAGTGACGCCCAACGTCTTCGTGCAACCATCCTCGCCCGTGCCGCGGGGGTCAGTATCGACCCCGAGCATCCGGAGGACATCCAGGAGGCGCCGGAGCGGGAAGTACTGGCGCTGAAGCCGGGCCGGGTGATCGCCTCAACCCTGCTTTCCGGGACAACCATTTTTCTCATCTTCGGGGTGGCGGCGGTGGTGGTGTTCGCCGTGACCCTCGATGCGGCGGCCCCGCTCGCGGTCATCATCCCGCTGGGCCTTGGTGTAGCGGGTGGCTACTGGAGCAGCATCAAGAACGGGTTCAACTTCCGGGCTGCCATCTCCCCAGACGGTATCCGGGTCCGATACGGCCTGCTCGATACCCGGACCCAGACCGTCCCACCCGGCCGGATCCAGGCCGTGGGAATCAGCCAGTCACCACTGTGGCGTGCCAAGGGCTGGTACCGGATGACCGTGAACGTGGCGGGGTACGGGATTGCCGCCACCGGTGACGCCCAGGCGCGGGCCACGCTGCTGCCGGTCGGAACCCGCCAGGACGTCCTGCAGCTCCTTGCCCTGGTGCTCCCGAATCCTGGTATCGACGAGCCGGTCGAGGTTTTCACCGCCGGGATGGAGGGCAGGGACAGCCTCGCCGGATTCCTGACCACCCCGCGGCGGGCACGCTGGATCGGACCATTTGAATGGCGGCGTAACGGATTTGCCGTCACCGATACAGCGCTCCTGATCCGCTCCGGGTTTTTCTGGCGGAAGCTCGCTGTGGTGCCGCATGAGCGTACCCAGTCCCTGGCCCTGCAACAGGGTCCGGTGTACCGGCGTTTTGGGGTCGCCGACCTTCTGCTCCACACCACTCCTGGACCGGTCAGCCCACGAATCCAGCAGGTTGATGAGGAGACCGCCTGGCGGCTCTTCCACGAACAGGGCATCCGGGCCGCCGAGGCGCGCCGTCGGAGTGTGCCCGAGCAATGGATGAGACCCGTGGAGGTGGCCGAGGCGACGCTCATGCCACGCGCGCCGTCGTACACGGACCCCGACCCCGGGGAAGCCTCCGCTCCTCATCCGGTGGAAGCTCACGATCCTCACCCGGTAGAAGAGCGGCCCGCTCCGGCGGAACGCAGTGGAGACACCCCTGATGGCCAACGCTAGCGGGAGCCGACGTCCAGGCAGGCTCGGGGTCGGGATCATCGGCGCCGGGAAGGTGGGGGCGGTCCTTGGGGCCGCGCTGCGCGCTGCCGAACACGCCGTGATAGGCGTCTCGGCTGTCTCCGAGGCAAGCCTCGAACGCGCAGAGATGTTGCTGCCCGGCGTACCCGTGCTGACCATCCCCGAAATCATCGAACGGTCCGAGCTGGTACTCATCGCTGTCCCGGACGATGCCCTGCCCGACCTGGTGGACGGCCTCGCCAAGCTGGGGGCCTGGCAGCCCGGGCAGCTCGTCGCCCACACCTCCGGCCGGTTCGGTATCTCGGTACTTGAGCCGGCCCGTGGAATGGGTGCCATTCCGCTCGCTCTGCATCCCGCCATGACCTTCACCGGTATGAGCCTCGACCTGGCCCGGCTGCCCGATTGCAGTTTCGGAATTTCGGCACCGTCAGCGGTGCTCCCCGTTGCGCAGGCGCTCGTGGTGGAGATGGGCGCCGAACCGGTGGTGATCGACGAGGCCCACCGGCCGCTCTATCACGCGGCGCTGGCGCACGCCTCGAACCACCTGGTGACGATCACCGCCCAGTCAACGCAGCTCCTCACGGACATCGGGGTCGAGCAGCCGCACCGGATGCTCGGTCCGCTGATGAGGGCGTCGCTGGAAAATGCGCTGTCTGCGGGAGAGGGTGCCCTCACCGGGCCGGTCGCCCGGGGGGACACCGGAACAGTTGAAGCCCACCTCTCAGCGCTTGAAGACCACACGGCGGCGGACATTCGGGCCGCCTACCGTTCACTGGCTATTGCCACGGCGCAGCGCGCGGTGGACCGCGGGCTGCTCAGCGAGGCACAGGGGAGCGCCATCACCCGGGTGCTCGCTCAGTCCCAGGAGGAAACTGATGAGTGAAACCGTGATGCCTCGCGTGGTGAAGACCTCGGCTGACCTGAGGTTGGCCACCTCCGAACTGCTCGGCGGGCACCCGGCGACCAACCATGCCGATCAACAGCGAAGCCTCGGGTTCGTTCCCACGATGGGCGCCCTGCACGAGGGCCATGCGGCGCTGGCGCGGGCTGCCCGGCGGGACAACGAGGTGGTCGTCGCTTCAATCTTCGTGAACCCGCTGCAGTTTGGTGAGCCGTCAGACCTTCAGCGCTACCCGCGGCAGCTGGAAAAGGACCTTGAACTACTGGCTGGCTGCGGGGTCGATCTGGTGTTCGCTCCCTCGGAGGAGGAGATGTACCCGGCCGGCCCACCACTCGTCACGGTGAACTCCGGCGAGCTGGGGCAAAAGTTTGAGGGCGCAGCCCGACCGGGACACTTCGATGGAATGCTCACCGTGGTGGCGAAGTTGCTGCACCGGGTAGCTCCAGGAGTGGAAGCAGCCTATCGGTGCTACTTCGGCCAGAAGGACGCGCAACAGCTGGCACTGATCCGTCGGATGGTCAACGACCTGGATTACCCCGCCGAGATCATCGCGGTTCCCACTGTCAGGACCCCCGCTGGATTGGCCCTCTCCAGTCGGAACCGGTTCCTTGAGGCGGACGAGGAGGACGCCGCCCTGGTGCTGTCCCGTGCCCTCCGCCTGCTTGTCGACCGGGCCCGGCGCCACGAGCCGTTGGATATCGACTCAGCCGTGGCGTTGGTCACTGGCCAGCCAGAAGTCAGCCTGGATTATTTCGAGGTCGTCGACCCGTCGACCCTTGAGCCGTTGGCATTCAACTGCAAGGATAAGCCCTTTACCGGGGAGGCACTTGCCCTTGTTGCGGCCAGGGTGGGTTCGGTCCGGCTGATCGACAACGCTCCCCTGGGGCAGTAGGCCCGGCCGTCAGGCGCCCACCAAATGCGTGCGGCGGAGCCTAGCCGGTACCCTTATATATCGTGACCACAGATAATTCCAGCACCGCAGTAGACTCCGTCGTGAATGATGGCGTGGGCAACGCCGACGAGACCACCGAACAAATGCGCATCCGCATTCAGAAGCGCGAGCGGCTGATTGACCGTGGCGACGAAGCGTATCCGGTCAAGCCGGAGCGGACGCACTCCCTTGCACAGCTGCGGGCCGATTTCGGTCACCTCGAGGCAGAGGAGACCGCCGGTGAGGTTGTCTCGGTGGTAGGACGGGTCGTGTTCGTTCGCAACACCGGAAAGCTCTGCTTTGCCACCCTCCAGGAGGGAGACGGCTCCCGTCTGCAGGCCATGCTCAGTCTTGCCGAAATCGGGGAACAGTCCCTCGCCGACTGGAAAGCTCTGGTGGACCTCGGCGACCACGTCGCGGTTCATGGCGAAGTGATCAGTTCCAAGCGTGGGGAACTATCCGTCATGGCCGACGGGTGGTCGATGGCGTCGAAAGCACTCCGCCCGCTACCGACCCTGCATGCCGGTGTCAACGAAGAGACCCGGGTCAGGCAGCGCTATGTCGACCTGATGGTGCGTGCTGAAGCCCGCGAAATGGTGCGCACACGCGCAGCGATCGTGCGTTCAATCAGGGAAACATTGCACTCACTTGAATATGTTGAAGTGGAAACACCAATACTTCAGCTGGTCCATGGCGGCGCTGCTGCACGACCGTTTGATACCCATCTGAACGCCTTTGACCAGAAAATGACGCTCCGCATTGCGCTTGAGCTGTACTTGAAGCGGGCTGTCGTAGGCGGAATAGATAGGGTCTATGAGATCGGCCGTATTTTCCGGAATGAGGGTGTCGACTCCACCCACAGCCCGGAATTCACCATGCTGGAGTGCTACGAGGCGTACACCGATCAGTTCGGAATGGCGGAGCGGATGAAGGAAATCATTCTGAATTGCGCCGACCTCCTTGGCTCCCGGACCATTGAAACCGAGGCCGGCATCATTGACCTCGACGGCGAGTGGCGGTGGCTAGGGGTGTACCCGGGTCTTTCGGAGGTAGTGGGGCAGGAAATCACGCCGGACACCACTAAGGATGAGTTGCGGGCTATTGCCGAAAAGCATGAGGTGCAGGTTGCGCCGGAATGGGGCAGCGAGAAACTTGTTCTTGAATTGTTTTCGGAACTGGTTGAACCGACCCTGATCCAGCCGACCTTCGTCTATGACTACCCGCCCTCCGCGCAGCCCCTCGCCCGGCCACACCGTGAGGATCCCCAACTCATTGAGGCGTGGGACCTCATCATTGGTGGCATGGAACGCGGGACCGCATTCTCCGAGCTGATCGACCCGGTCATCCAGCGCGAGCGGTTGGTTGAACAATCACGCCAGGCAGCAGCCGGTGACGATGAGGCGATGCAACTGGACGAAGACTTCCTGCGGGCGTTGGAGTACGGGGCTCCGCCCATGGGCGGAATCGGCCTGGGCATTGACCGGCTGGTGATGCTCTTCACCAATGCGGGTATTCGGGAGACCATCCTCTTTCCCATTCTGAAACCGGTTGGAGATAGTCGTGCTTGAGTATGTTGCGGTATTGCTCCCGTCGATTGCAGTAGGAGTGATTTTTTTCTTTGTCATGCGTTCAATTTTCAACGCAGATCGCACCGAACGTGAGGCAATGGCCAAGGCTGATGAACAGCATGAGCAGCCGGACTCTGAAGCAAACGCCGCACCCGCTGATGAGGATCGGCCCGAGCCGTCACGGTGATCGCGGTTCTGCCGGTATTCCGACAAAAGTTTGTAAACGTCTTCTTTGTCCTGTGCTTTGACGATTAGTGTGCGACAGGCACATAATTAGGTGGACATAACAATTCACCAAAAAACGCAGGAGCAAACTGTGGCACAAAAAGTAAAGATCCTCCTGATCGATGACCTCGACGGTGGAGAAGCGGATGAAACTGTACGTTTTGGACTTGATGGTGTGCAGTATGAAATTGATCTTTCAAAATCACACGCGAAAGAACTTCGCGGCGCATTGAGCAATTACGTCTCCGGCGCCCGTCGAAGCAGCCAGGTCAAGGCGAGGGTAGCTACGCCAGGCCGGAACCAGGAGGCAGCCCAGGTTCGTGAGTGGGCGCGGGCGAATGGTTACAACGTCTCGGCCCGAGGCCGTGTCAACAGCGAAATCGTCGAAGCGTACCGCGCCGCGCAACGCTAAAGAGTCACCGGGCTGCGTCCCTGAGGGGCGCAGCCTCAGGTGGGTGTGATATCTCGCCTGTGGCGAACACGCTCCAAAAGCCAGTGCAGGACACGTAGCATCGAATTACGCGTTAGCTAGGAGTGTGCCCCATGTTTGAGAGATTTACCGACCGCGCCCGTCGTGTTGTTGTGCTGGCCCAAGAAGAGGCCCGCATGCTCAACCACAATTACATCGGCACCGAGCACATCCTGCTCGGTCTCATCCATGAGGGAGAAGGCGTCGCCGCAAAGGCGCTGGAGTCCCTCAGCATCTCCCTTGGCGCCGTCCGCGAACAGGTCCAGGAGATCATCGGCCAGGGGCAGCAGGCCCCTTCAGGCCACATCCCGTTCACCCCACGGGCGAAGAAAGTCCTCGAGCTTTCCTTGCGTGAAGCCCTGCAGCTCGGCCACAACTACATTGGCACCGAGCACATCCTGCTCGGCCTCATCCGCGAGGGTGAGGGTGTTGCGGCCCAGGTGCTCGTCAAGCTTGGCGCGGACCTGAACCGTGTCCGTCAGCAGGTCATCCAGCTGCTCTCCGGTTACCAGGGCAAGGAGCCGGCTTCGGTCGGCGGCCAGCAGCAGGAAGGAACGCCGGCAGGATCGGTTGTGCTTGACCAGTTCGGCCGTAACCTCACCCAGGCAGCCCGCGAGGGCAAACTCGACCCGGTCATTGGACGCGCCCTGGAAATGGAGCGCGTGATGCAGGTGCTGTCGCGCCGCACCAAGAACAATCCCGTCCTCATCGGTGAGCCAGGTGTCGGCAAGACAGCTGTGGTTGAGGGACTCGCCCAGGCAATTGTCCGCGGAGACGTCCCCGAGACCATCAAGGACAAGCAGCTCTACACCCTTGACCTCGGTTCACTCGTCGCCGGCTCCCGGTACCGCGGTGACTTCGAGGAGCGTCTGAAGAAAGTACTCAAGGAGATCCGCACCCGCGGTGACATCATCCTGTTCATCGACGAGATCCACACCCTCGTCGGGGCAGGGGCCGCCGAGGGAGCCATCGACGCCGCGTCGATCCTGAAGCCCATGCTCGCCCGTGGGGAACTGCAGACCATCGGTGCCACCACCCTCGACGAGTACCGCAAGCACATCGAGAAGGATGCCGCCCTGGAACGTCGGTTTCAGCCCATCCAGGTGCAGGAACCCTCCGTCGCGCACACCATCGAGATCCTCAAGGGCCTGCGGGACCGCTACGAGGCACACCACCGCGTATCGATCACCGACGAGGCGCTGACCTCGGCCGCAACCCTGGCTGAACGCTACATCTCTGACCGGTTCCTGCCGGACAAGGCTATCGACCTGATCGACGAGGCCGGGGCACGCCTGCGCATCCGTCGGATGACCGCGCCCCCGGAGCTGAAGGAAATCGACGATCGGATCGCCGACGTGAAGCGCGAGAAGGAGTCGGCGATCGATGCGCAGGACTTCGAAGGAGCCGCTTCGCTGCGCGACAAGGAGCAGAAACTCCACGATGAGCGGATGGAGAAGGAGCGCCGGTGGAAGTCCGGTGGCCTCGACGACATTGCCGAGGTGGATGAGGAACTCATCGCCGAAGTACTTGCCAACTCCACCGGCATCCCCGTCTTCAAGCTCACGGAAGAGGAATCTTCACGACTGCTCAAGATGGAGGACGAGCTGCACAAGCGGGTCGTCGGCCAGAATGACGCGATTAAGGCCATCTCGCAGGCAATCCGCCGGACGCGGGCAGGCCTGAAGGATCCGAAGCGCCCCGGCGGCTCGTTCATCTTCGCGGGCCCCACCGGCGTCGGCAAGACCGAACTTGCCAAGGCGCTTGCTGAATTCCTGTTCGGCGACGAAGACGCACTGATCACCCTGGATATGTCCGAGTACTCGGAAAAGCACACGGTGTCACGCCTCTTCGGTGCCCCTCCCGGATATGTCGGCTATGAAGAAGGTGGACAGCTCACCGAGAAGGTGCGGCGTCGTCCATTCTCAGTGGTGCTGTTCGATGAGGTAGAGAAGGCCCACGCCGATCTATTCAACTCGCTGCTCCAGATCCTTGAGGATGGCAGGTTGACTGATAGCCAGGGCCGGGTGGTGGACTTCAAGAACACCGTCATCATCATGACCACCAACCTGGGTACCCGGGACATCTCCAAGGGCGTCATGACCGGTTTCCAGTCCGGCACCGACACCACCACCACCTACAACCGGATGAAGGCGAAGGTGACGGAGGAGCTCAAGCAGCACTTCCGCCCAGAGTTCCTCAACCGTGTTGACGACACGGTGGTGTTCCCGCAGCTGACCCAGGACGAGATCGTCGAGATCGTCGACCTGTTCCTGGAACGGCTGGGGAAGCGGATGGCGGACAAGGGTATGAGCATCGAGCTCACACCCGCCGCGAAGGTGCTCCTGGCCACCCGGGGGTACGACCCATCGATGGGTGCTCGGCCGCTACGCCGCACCATCCAGCGCGAGATCGAGGACCAGCTTTCCGAAAGGATCCTCTTCGGGGAACTGAAGTCCGGAGAACTGGTTTCGGTTGACATTGAGGGTGAGGGAGATGAAGCACGCTTCACCTTCGTCGGCCACGGTGCTCCGAAGGAACTCGAGGACGCACCGGCAGCGATTGAGGCCACGGTCCCCGAGTAGGCTCGGGCCCACACGCGAAACGCGATGAAAGCCCCTGGCCGGCACGAGAGTGCCGGCCAGGGGCTTTTTCGTTGCCAGGAACACCCGCACCCATCCAGACTTGTGTGCCTGAAGCAACCTATTACTCTCTCAGAGAATTTCCTGTGAACCACACCACAAGCGGTGGTACAGATAGGTCCATGACTTCCGAATCGGCTCCGAACACCACCGCTTTGCCCGAGACCCCCTTCCACGATCTGGATCACTTCATCGCGATCCCCCGGCTGGGAGGATTGGCTATCAGTCCCGACGGCTCCCGGCTGGTGACGACCGTCGCGACGCTGAACCACAAGAAGACCGAGTACAAGACGGCGCTGTGGGAGCTCGACCCGACCAGTGAAAAGCCCGCCCGGCGCCTGACCCGCAGCAGCAAAGGCGAGTCGGGGGCAGCGTTCCTGGCCAGCGGAGATCTCCTGTTCACCTCCACCCGACCCGACCCGGACAGCAGCGCTTCGGACGCCGGCAAGGACGCCACCAATGCGCTCTGGCGGCTCCCTGCGGCCGGTGGGGAGGCGCGGGTGGTGCTGTCACGTCCGGGTGGCGTCAGCGGCATCCTCACGCCCCGGCACGCCGAGGGGGCGGTCATCATCGCCGACGTTCTGGCGGGCTCAACCGACGAAACGGACGACGGCGAACGCCGGACCGTCCGCAAGGACGCTTCGGTAGCAGCCATCCTCCACTCCGGCTATCCGGTCCGCTACTGGGACGCCGACCTGGGACCCGCCGAGCCGCGCTATTTCGCCCTCGAGGCTGACGCTTCGAACGAGCGCCTTCCCTCAACCGTCGACGCCAGCGCTCAGGCCCGGCTGCGCGACCTCACGCCCGCTGCGGGGCAGGCGCTCCGTAACGCCGCCCAGGTGGTCAGCCCGGATGGGTCAGTCGTGATCACCTCCCTCAGTGTCCCCACGGGGCTCGGCAGCCTCCGCAGCGTCCTGGCACGCATCGAGGTCCGGACCGGCGAACGAGCTATCATCCTCGATGATCCCGGCTACGATTTCTCCCCTGGACCGATCAGCCCCGACGGGACCACGCTGGTGGTCCACCGTGCCCGGCGGACCACCGCCAGCGTGTCGGCGCAGCAGACCCTTGGCCTGCTTCCCGTTGCGGGTGGAGAGCTCACCGACCTAGCCGCCGACTGGGACCGCTGGCCAGCCCCCGCAGCCTGGCTGCCGGACGGCAGCGCGCTGCTCGCCACCGCAGACGAGGAGGGCGCGTCACCCGTGTTCAGGATCGCTGTTGATTCCGGCGAGGTGACCCGGGTGACCGGTGATAACGCCTCCTACACCAACGTGGTCCTGTCGCCCGACGGCGGTACGGCCTACGCGCTGCGCAGCTCCTATGAGTTCCCCGCCGAGGTTGTCAGGATCGACCTCTCCAGCTCGACGGTAGTGGCACTGAGCGGACCGGTGGAGCGGCCAGCGCTCCCAGGGCGGCTGGAACGGGTGGAGACGACCGCCGAAGACGGCCAGAAAATCGGATCCTGGCTGGTCCTCCCGGAGGACGCCAGCGCAGCCACACCAGCGCCGCTGCTGCTCTGGATCCATGGCGGCCCGCTCGGCTCCTGGAACGCCTGGACCTGGCGTTGGTCCCCGTGGCTGCTCGCAGCCCAGGGCTACGCCGTGCTTCTCCCCGACCCCGCCCTGTCGACCGGGTACGGACAGCACATGATCGACCGGGGCTGGGGTCAGTGGGGCAAGGCGCCCTACACCGACCTGATGGCCGCCACCGACGACGTCGTATCCCGTCCCGACATCGACGAGACCCGCACCGCGGCGATGGGTGGATCCTTTGGCGGCTATATGGCCAACTGGATTGCCGGGCACACCGACAGGTTCACCGCGATCGTCACCCACGCCAGCCTGTGGGCGCTCGACCAGTTCGGACCGACCACTGACGCGTCCTACTACTGGGAGAAAGAAATGACGCCCAGGATGGCGTCGGAGAACTCACCCCACCACCACGTCGACCGCATCGCCACGCCCATGCTCGTGATTCACGGCGACAAAGACTACCGGGTTCCCATTGGGGAGGGCCTGCGGCTCTGGTATGAGCTGCTGTCCAAATCCCAGCTGGCGGTCGACGAGGAAGGCAGGACCGAACACCGCTTCCTGTACTTCCCCGACGAAAACCACTGGATCCTCAAACCGCAGCACGCGAAGGTCTGGTACGGCGTCGTTGAGCACTTCCTGGCGCACCATTTACTGGGCAGGGATCTGCAACTGCCGCGGGAGCTCGGTCTGTAGCAGTACCGGCGCCGCTAGACTTCGGTAGTGAATTCTTCCTTCAGGATCCGGCCCGCCCGCACCGCCGACGTCCCAGCGATCAAGGCACTGGTGGCGCCGCTGGCCGACAACCGGGTGCTGATGGCCAAGGAGACGGTCGCCTATTACGAGGGTCTGCAGGAATTCCGCATTGCCGAGGACGACGACGGCGTCCTCGGCTGCGGCGCACTGCACGTCATGTGGGAGGACCTGGCGGAGATCCGCACCCTCGCCACGTCGCGCGCCGCACAGGGCCGCGGTGTCGGCACCGCGCTGGTGGAGTGGCTGCTCGCCGATGCCCTCGACCTCGGCGTCGAACGTGTCTTCTGCCTGACCTTCGAAGTGAAGTTCTTCCAACGCCAGGGATTCCAGGTGATGGCGGATCAATCAGCGGTGGACCCCACGGTCTATTCGGAGCTCCTCCGCTCCCACGACGAGGGCGTGGCGGAGTTCCTCGACCTCGCCAGGGTTAAACCCAACACCCTTGGCAACACGCGGATGATCCGTCAGCTCGGGAATCAACCGGCGGCAAAGGTGGCATCCCGGCCCGTGGATAGATAAGCTAAGGGGGCTTGGCATCTATGACGATGCGACAAGCGGATCCCGAAACCGGGGTCCAACCGAGCGAAAGTAGGTCACACTATGGGTGCAGACGACAAGGCAGCAAACTCCGGCGAGAAGCTGGGCGGCAAGATCAAAGAAGGCGTTGGCAAGCTCACCGGCAACGAAAAGATGGAAGCCGACGGTCACAAAGACCAGGCCTCGGGCGACATCAAGAATGCTGGCGAGAACGTCAAGGACGTTTTCAAGGGTGACAACCGCTAGTTCTGGTCCGCGCCGGTATCCGCAAGACTATTAATTGTCGGCGGAAGCCAAATCGAGGATTCTCCCTGTGGGAGGGGCCGAGCTGTTTCAGCTCGGGGCCCCTCCCACAGTCAGTTAAACGTCCAGGTACCTGCGCCGGCACGCCAGTGCCTTCACCTGAGCTGGACCAGTAGTTGCCCCTATAGGCAAGGGGTTGGGCTGAGGGTAGGGTTCAGACAAGCCCAGCAGGTCCGGCGGGCCCGTCAAACCCAAGATATCCATGCCCGTTCACCGAGGAGCCGCCATGAAAAAGCTAATCAACGATCCCAGACAGGTGGTCACTGAGTCAGTGGAAGGGTTCGGGGCTGCGCACGCGGACCTGGTCAGGGTCCACC
This sequence comes from Arthrobacter sp. CAN_C5, assembly GCF_017875735.1. NCBI lineage: Bacteria > Bacillati > Actinomycetota > Actinomycetes > Micrococcales > Micrococcaceae > Arthrobacter > Arthrobacter sp. CAN_C5. The sequence goes on along the minus strand of NZ_JAGGMZ010000001.1, from coordinate 3,770,264 downwards.
CGGATCCCCTGTTTATCACCCGCCGTGACGCGCCCCGTCAGGGAAAGGTGGGACTGGTCTCGGGTGGTGGCAGCGGCCACGAACCCCTGCATGCCGGGTATGTGGGGATGGGCATGCTCGATGCCGCGGTGCCGGGCGCGATGTTTACCTCCCCGACACCCGACCAGATCCTCCCCGCCACCACGGCCGTCGATGGTGGGGCGGGAGTGCTGCACATCGTCAAGAACTACACCGGCGACGTCCTCAATTTCGAGACTGCAGCGGAACTGGCGGAAGCCGAGGGAGTCACGGTCCGGTCCGTCCTGGTGAACGACGACGTCGCCGTTGAGGACTCGCTGTACACCGCGGGCCGTCGTGGGGTTGGCGGCACGGTACTGGTCGAGCGAATTGCCGGTGGCGCAGCGGAACGGGGCGACACCCTCGACGCTGTAACTGCGGTGGCCCAGCGGGTCATCGACAATGTCAGGTCAATGGGGGTGGCCCTGGCCGCCTGCACCGTCCCGCACGCCGGTCAGCCGAGCTTCGAGCTCACGGACGAGGAGATCGAGATCGGGATTGGCATCCACGGGGAACCGGGCCGGCACCGGATCGCGATGGAGCCCGCCGACGGGATCACCGGGCGGCTGATGGAGCCGATTCTCTCAGACCTCGGGGTGGGCAGCGGTGAGCGCGTCCTGCTGTTCGTCAACGGGATGGGGGGCACTCCGGCGAGCGAGCTGTACATCGTCTACCGCCGGGCCCGCCAGTTGCTCGAGGAACGCGGGATCGTCGTCGAACGCTCACTGGTGGGCAACTACATCACGGCACTGGAAATGCAGGGCGCCTCCATCAGCGTGCTGCGCCTGGACGACGAGATGGTCGAGCTGTGGGACTCCCCGGTCCGGACCGCCGCACTCCGCTGGGGGGTCTAGGGTGGCCGAAGGAGCTGCCACCCTCACTACGGTATGGGTGGTGGATTGGCTGCGGGAAAGTGCGCGGGTGATCGGCGAACACCGCCAGGAGCTCATCGACCTGGACCGTGCGATCGGCGACGCTGATCACGGAGAAAATCTGGATCGCGGCTTTTCTGCCGTTCTGGCGAAGCTTGACGGGGCCGACCCCGGTACCCCGGCGGCCATGCTGAAGCTGGCCGCGATGACCCTGATGTCCTCGGTCGGCGGTGCCGCCGGCCCGCTGTACGGGACGGCGTTCCTGCGAGCCGCCACCTCACTGGGAGATACCGAGCAGATCGGGCCCGACGACGTCGTCGGGCTGTTGACCGCCGCCAGGGACGGGGTGGTAGCCCGCGGGAAGGCTGAGCCAGGCGACAAGACGATGGTTGATGCGTGGACTCCCGCCGTGGAGGCGGCGGGAACAGCGGCGATGGCCGGAGCGTCAGTGGTCGAGGTGCTAGCGGCGGCAGCCAACGCAGCCAACGCCGGTGCCACCGCCACCGAACCACTGATCGCCCGGAAAGGGCGGGCAAGCTACCTGGGCGAACGCAGCGCCGGGCATCTTGATCCCGGCGCGGTCTCCACCGGGTTGATCCTGCAGGCTGCAGTCGATGCTGCGGGAGGGCAGCCGTGAACGTCGGCCTGGTCATCGTGTCGCATAGCTCGAAGATCGCTGAGGGGGTGTGTGATCTGTCCCGGCAGATGGCATCCGACGTCGAACTGGTACCTGCAGGAGGGGTCGAGGACGCTGAAGGGAAGTCGCGGATCGGGACCAGTTTTGAGAAGGTGCTGGCAGCGATTTCAGCCGCGGACAGCGGTGCGGGGGTCGTGGTGCTGACTGACCTGGGGTCAGCAGTGATGACCGCTGAGATGGTACTGGAGTTTATCGACAATGACCAACGGGGGAGGGTACGGCTGGCCCGCGCCGCCCTGGTCGAGGGGGCGGTCGCCGCGGCCGTCGAAGCCCAGACCGGTGCCGACGCCGATCAGGTGGTCCGTGCGGCCGAGGCAGCAGTGGTGGCCCTGGATCCGGTTGCCCTTGAGCCTTTCGTCAGCCATGCAGCCGCTGCCCCGGGGGACGTGCAGGCGGGTTCGGCCGTCACCGAGGGGGAGCCCGTTGAAGGGTCCTGGGAGCTGCCGAACCCCATGGGGCTCCACGCACGGCCGGCTGCCACCCTCGCCCGAATGATGAGCGAACTGGACGCTGAGGTGAGTGTGAACGGCGTCGACGCGAAATCGGTGATGCTCCTGATGAGCCTGGGGCTGGGGCAGGGCAAGGTCCTGACCGCGTCTGCGGCCGGTCCGGACGCGCAGAAGGCGATCGACCAGATCGGCAGCGAAGTCACCAGCGGATTCGGTGAACTGGCCGCAGGGTAGGGCACAGCTAGCGGGGGAGCGCGATCCCCTCAGGAGTTTCACGCGCCAGGCCGTCCTTCACCAGGCCGGTCAGCGACCTTTCCAGCTGGTCCGTGGGCGCGTTCAGCCGGTGCAGTTTCAGCAGCGGTGACACGGGGACACCGGGTCCCGCATTGAGGGTCAGGTCCACGGGCTCAGCGACGAGTAACTCCCGGATCACCGGTCCGGCCGCGTCCCGGAGCACCCCCATCATCGCCCCCCGCACCTGGCGGTCGGTACCTGCCCACGCCTGACCCTTGGGCACATACAGCGGTTCCGGGCGGCCAGCTGCCACCCACGCACAGCTCTCAAGCACCGGGCACTGTTCGCATTTCGGGGACCGGGCGGTGCACACCAGCGCACCGAGTTCCATCACCGCGGCGTTCCAGCGCACGGAACGGGCGTCGTCGTCGGGCATTAGTCCTGCGGCACGCCGCATTTCGGCGGCCGTAAGGGCTGGCGCAGGTAACGCTTCGCCGCCTATCAGGCGGGCGTGCACCCGGCGGATGTTGGTGTCCACCACGGTCTCCCGTTTCCCGAAGGCAAATGCCGCGATCGCTGCCGCGGTGTAGGTGCCAACCCCGGGGAGGGTCAGCAACTCGTCATAGGTATCGGGGACCTCACCGTGATGGCGCTCCACGATTGTGTGGGCGGCTCCATGCAGGCGGAGAGCCCGCCGTGGATAACCCAGCCTGCCCCAGTTCCGTACTGCCTCGCCAGGGCCCGCCGCCGAAAGATCAGCAGGGGTGGGCCACCGGGACATCCACTCGGTAAAGACCGGCAGTACCCGCACCACGGGCGTCTGCTGCAGCATGAATTCGCTCACCATGACGGCCCACGGGGTGCGGGTGGGCCCGCGCCAGGGCAGGTTTCGGGCTTCGGCATCGAACCACTCGATGATGCGCTGATGCAGCCGGGCAGGTGACACCGGATCCATTAACCCTCCTGTTAGTTGACCATCAATACTGTACTGACCGGCGTGGTGTGACAGGTATCCGGGTCCGGGGTCCCTAGCCTTAAGGCATGGATTCGCAGGGGGATACTTCGCGGGACGGCACGCCACGGGTCAGCCCCCGGGTTTATCACCGGCGCAGAATCGCCGTGCTGATCCTGGCCCTCCTGGTGGTTGGCGCCCTGGTGTGGGCCGGAATCGTGATCGCCGGGCTGATCGGCGGCGACCAGAACGGCGAAGCTGCACCCGCCCCCACAGCTGCCCCGTCCGCTGCGCCCGCAACCCCTACCCCGGCGGCAGCCGAGTCGACCGGGCCCGCCGAGACTTCCGAGCCGACCGAAGAGCCATCCGCGTCCCCCTCCCCGACGGAGGACGCCTGCGCGGAAGCCCAGGTGGAGGTCGCTGCGTCCACTGATGCTGAGGCCTACGAGCCGGAGCGGAACCCAGTACTCACGCTGACGGTTTCCAACACCGGGGACGAGGCCTGCCCGGTTAATGTGGGCACCTCGCAGATGGAATTCCTGGTCACCAGCGGAGAGAACCGGGTTTTCTCCTCAGCCGACTGCCAGGAGGGTGCGGAGGATCTCATCCGCGAGATACCGGCCGGCGGTTCGGAAGAGGCGAACTTCACCTGGGAACGGATCCGCAGCTTACCCGGCTGTGAGACGGTCGAAGCGACCCCCGCCCCGGGTTCCTATGACCTGACGGTATCCCTCGGAGACAGGACCAGCGACGCGTCGACCTTCGAACTGCAGTAGCGTCCCCACCGCGGTCTCTAACGAACCGGTCGCCTGAACGCCGATTGGCTTGACGAACCGGCTGCCTACATAAAGCGGTCGAGCAGGCTCGTCTCGGCGATCCGGGAGAGCCCTTCCCGGACCGTGCGCGCCCGCTGCTCGCCGATGCCATCCACGGCCATCAGGTCCTCGATGTTCGCGGCCATCAGGTTCTGCAGGCCCCCGAAATGGTCGACCAGCCGGTTGGCGACGGCAGGCGGGACAGCCTTGATTCCCGAGACCAGCCGGAAACCCCTGGGCTGCACCACCGCGTCGAGTGAGTCGATCGAGGGGTTGAACCCGACGACGCTGGCGATCGTGCCCAGGTCGATCAATTCCGTCGAGCTGAACCCCCGCAGCGTGGCGAGCTGTTCCTCCACGACCGGCGTCGCCACCCCTATGTCCAGGTAGTCCCTGAGCACCAGTTCGCTGCCTGGTCCGAGCCCGGTCGTCAGCTCCTCGACCTGCAGGGTAAGCAGCCGGCCGTCCACACCGAGCTCGAGCACATACTGCGAGATTTCCTCGGAAATTCGTCTGACCATTTCCTGGCGCTGCAGTGTCACCGCCACATCGCGCACCGTGACCATCGCCTCGATCTCCAGCGCCGACAGGGACCCGGTGACCTGGTCCAGGCGGGCACGGTAACGCTCGAGGGTGGCGAGGGCCTGGTTGGCGCGTGCGAGGACCGGTTCTGAGCCTTCCAGCACGTGCCGGAGGCCGTTGATGTACAGGGCAATAATCTGCATTGACTGGCTGACGGAAATCACCGGGAGCCCGGTTTGGATCGCCACCCGCTCGGCGGTCCGGTGCCGCGTCCCCGACTCCTGGGTGTCGATGGTGTGGTCCGGGACCAGTTGCACGGCGGCCCGCAGGATGTTGCTCGCGTCCTTGTCGCAGACGATCGCGCCGTCCATCTTCGCGAGCTCCCGCAGCCTGGTGGGGGAGAAAGTGATCCCGATGTCGAACCCGCCGGAACAGATCGAATCCACCGTCCGGTCAAAGCCGAGCACAATCAGTGCCCCGGTGCGCCCACGAAGGATACGCTCCAGTCCGTCCCGCAGTGCGGTGCCGGGCGCAACGCGCGCCAGGGTGGCCTTCAACGCGTCCTCTGGACTGCGAACCATTGCCACTTCCTTCCGGCTACCGGCATTGCCAGCCGGAATCCGGATGCGCAAGGCCCTGCCGCGCAGACACCAGCGCAGCCGTTCCAATCCTAGTGGGAACGCTGCCTAAACCCGGATACCGGTTAGCTGCGCAAATTCGTAACGGTTGGTCGGTCTGGGCTTCTCTAAAACAACAACTCGAGGGCCTGAGTCAGGGTTGAGACCTCGTGGACCGTGAAACCGGCGGGCACCCTGCCTGGCCCGTTGGGGGATGCTGGCACCACCGCGTGGGTGAAGCCGAGCCGCTCCGCCTCCTGCACCCGCTGGGCGATCCCTGGCACCGGCCGGACCTCACCGGCAAGCCCCACCTCGCCGAACGCGATCAGCCGTGCGGCAAGCGGCTGGTTCGTCTTCGCGGACGCGATCGCCAACGCAACCGCCAGATCGGTGGCCGGCTCACTGAGTTTGACCCCGCCGACCGTCGCCACATAGCTGTCATCCTTATGCAGGCTTAGCGACGCGCGCCGCTGCAGCACCGCCAGCAGCATCGCAACGCGCGAACTGTCGAGCCCGCTGGTGGCGCGTCGGGGTTGTGAGTTTGAGGACTCGGCAAGCAGGGCCTGCACCTCGGCCAGCAACGGCCGGCGTCCCTCGAGGGTCACCGTAATGCAGGTGCCGGAAACCGGGTCCTTGGTGCGTGAGACAAACAGGCCGCTGGGGTCGGCGAGGCCCTCGACCCCGGTCTCGGTGAGGTCGAAACACCCCACCTCGTCGGTGGGCCCGTAACGGTTCTTGATGGCCCGCATCAGCCGGAGCCGCGAATGGCGGTCGCCCTCAAACTGGCACACCACATCCACCAGGTGTTCCAGCAGGCGCGGGCCCGCGATCGAGCCGTCCTTGGTGACATGGCCCACCAGGATGGTGGTCATGCCCCGGGTCTTCGCGGCGGCAATCAACGACGCCGCCACCTCCCGGACCTGGGTCACGCCACCGGCGGTGCCGTCCACCGCTGAACTGCTCAGGGTCTGAACGGAGTCGACGATCAGCAGGGACGGCGACAACCGCTCCACCTGACCGAGGGCCTGGCCGAGGTCGGACTCGGCGGTCAGGTACAGGGTTTCGGCAAGGGCTCCGATCCGCTCAGCCCGCAGTTTCACCTGGGCTGAGGACTCCTCGCCCGTAATGTAGAGGACATCTTTGCCAAGTCGTGCAACCCGAGCCGCTACGTCGAGCACCAGAGTGGACTTGCCCACCCCGGGTTCCCCGGCGAGGAGGATTACCGCCCCAGGCACGAGGCCGCCACCGAGCACCCGGTCCAGCTCGCCGATCTGGGTGGGCTGGTAGGAGGCAGCGCTGGCATCGATCTCCGCGATTTTCAGGGCGGGGGAGGCAACCGTGACTGCCGCCGTCGTCCGTGCCACTACCTGGCCGGTCTCCTCGACCGTGCCCCAGGCCTGGCATTCCCCGCACCGGCCAACCCATTTGGCGGTGGTCCACCCGCATTCACCGCACCGGTAGGCGGGAGCAGAGGTGCGTGCCGGGCGTGCTGTCTTTGTTGCCATGGTCTCTAACGTACCGGCGGGCGACGACAGTGACCGGCACAAACACTGCGGCTGGCCGTCGCTTTGATCAGGCTCACAGCCGGGGCAGGTACCCGGCGGCCTCGTCGTGGGGCAGACCGGTCGCTTCCAGCAGGTCGACGATCAGCGGGCGGAACAGCAGGACCAGCCCCTCGCCTTCGAGCCGCTGGATGCTCAGCAGCTTCGGGTGCAGCATGGTGGCGACGGCTGCAAGGTCTTCCCTCGCCTGCCGGAGGGACAGCTCACGTTCCTGCGCACCGGACGCGGAGAGGGCACGCCCCAGCACGTCAACGGCGTCGGCGGTGTCCTCGATGACCTGCGACAGTTCCTGCACTGCCTCATCGGTGAGTGCCGCATGGTTGATGACTGAGGTCAGCCGCCGGGTGAACACGCGACTATTCCGGACGGCAAGGTCAATCGATTCGATCGACCCTCTGAGTTCGCCCAGCTCAAGGCGGTGCCGACGGTAGGCGGGGGACAGCCGCGCCACCTCCTGGGCCGCACCCATGCTCCCGGACAGCCCCTCCATCAGAGGCTGGCAGTTCCGTGCCTTGATCAGGGCATGCCAGGCGAGTGTCGGGTCGCTGCGGGTCAGTGCCGTCGCGGATTCCCGCAGCACGTCCGAGAGCTCACCCAGCAGCTCCCGCACATTGGTCTTGGGCTCCTTCCTCGGATCCTTCGGGGCCAGCACCACTATCACCAGGGCGAAAAGGCCCCCGACGATCGCGTCGACGCTGCGCGTGAACGGACCGCCGTCGGGCGCCGGCAACAGCACCACCAGCAGCGACTGCAGGCCCAGCTGTGTGGTGAAAATGGTGCCGCTGTCCAGGAACCGTGCCAGCAGGATCGAAATGAAGAGTACGACGGCGGCCTGCCAGATCCCGGTGCCGAACAAAGCCAGCAGCACATCACCCAGGGCAATGCCGAGGGTGCAGCCCACTCCCACTTCAAGCACGCGACGCAGGCGCGGGTCGCGGGTGAAGCCGAGCGCGATCATCGACGAGGTTGCTGCGAACAGCGGACCGTCGTGCCCGAGCACCCGCTCAGCGAACACGTACGCACCAACCGCGCAGACCGTCATCTGAATGGCCGGGATCAGTGAGTTGGCGCTGCGCCGGAAACCCACCCGCGTCCGATTGCGAAGAAAGGAGCGGGCTCGCGAGGTGAGTGGGGGCCGCGACATGGAACCCAGCCTAGCCCCGTTCCCCGGGTGCGGGGCTCCGACCCGGGAAGAGGATCCACACAGCATCGGAGGCGCTTTGGCAATACCACCGGGCGGCCAGATCGTAACTGTACGTTTCCCGTTCACCCTCCGTTCACTTTCGTCAGTCAGTCTCTTTACCTGGGGCGCCTAGCTTGAATCAGGTACGCACACCGGACTGTCCAACTTTCCGGCCTCAATGGTGCTTCACGGCATCGATTTTCGACTCCCTGGAAGGGGCAACATCAAGTGAAGGTTCTTCGCTTTGGCCGCGCAGCGGCAGTAATCTCCGTCGCCGCGCTCGCATTGACCGCCTGCGGCACCGACAGTGCAACCGATGCGCCGGCAGAGACCACCGGGGACAACGGCTCGGTGGAGAGCACAGTCACCGGCACGCTGACCGGCTCGGGCGCTTCCTCCCAGGGTGCGGCGATGACCGCATGGCAGTCCGGTTTCACGACCGCTAACCCTGACGCAACTGTCCAGTATTCACCCGATGGATCAGGCGCTGGCCGTGAGGCATTCCTTGGCGGCGGTGTGCAGTTCGCTGGTTCGGATGCCTACCTCGACGAGGAAGAACACGCTACAGCCCAGGAAGTGTGCGGGCCAGAGGGCGCGTTCAACGTCCCTGCCTACATTGCCCCAATTGCTGTGGCCTTCAACCTGCCCGGCGTTGATGAGCTGAACATGGACGCCGAGACCATCGCCTCGGTATTCCGCGGTGACATCGCCAATTGGAATGATGAGGCAATCGCCTCCCAGAACGAGGGAGTGGAACTTCCCGATCTGGCCATCACTGTTGTTCACCGCAGCGACGAGTCGGGTACCACTGAGAACTTTGTGGACTACCTTTCTGTTGCAGCGCCTGACGTGTGGACCGATGAGGTCTCGGGTGAATGGCCTGCCGAGATCGTTGCCGAGAACGCCCAGGGCACCAACGGTGTAGTTTCCACCACGTCGGGCACCGAAGGCGCAATCACCTACACCGATGCTTCGGCAGTCGGCGACCTGGGTCAGGTCCTGGTCCAGGTGGGCGAAGAGTATGTTGCGCTCACCCCGGAGGCGGCGTCACGTGCTGTTGAGGTTGCCGAACCAGCCGAGGTGGAGGGCGCTCCCGAGGTCGACATGTCCTACAACCTCACCAGGGATACAACTGAGTCCGGTGCGTACCCCATCGTGCTGATCTCCTACCACGTCTACTGCGCTACCTACGAAGACCAGGAGACAGTCGACCTCGTCAAGGCCTTTGGCTCCTATGTGATCAGCGAAGACGGCCAGGCCGACTCCGCCGATTCGGCTGGAAACGCCCCAATCTCCGAGGGACTGCGCGAGCAGGCCCAGGCCGCTATCGACTCGATCGCGGTTGCTTCCTAGCATGCTCCGGTTGCCCCGCCCGGTCTTCAATAGACCGGGCGGGGCTGTCCTTTGCACTCGGCCGTTAGGCTAATGTGCAGATATCTCCACCGCTGACGACGCCCGCTTCCGGCAACCCCAGCAGGAATTACCCGTACCAGCACTGAAGGGTTCACTAGTGTCCACGAAGACGGTGTCTCCGAACACGTTGCGCAGAGAAGGCGACAGCGGTCAATCGGGGGACAAAATATTCTCCACAGCAAGCCTCGTGGCTGGCTGTCTTATTCTGGCAGTGCTGTTTGGTGTGGCAATATTCCTGCTAGCCCAGGCACTCCCCACCTTCATGGCTGACCCATCTGATATCTCGGGTGGTAACGGTTTCTTCTCCTATATCTGGCCGATCGTCATCGGCACGGTAATCGCCGCGACCATCGCACTGATTCTCGCGACCCCGATCGGTATTGGGGTCGCCCTCTTCATCTCCCACTACGCGCCGCGGCGGCTATCCCAGGGATTCGGCTACCTGATCGACCTTCTCGCAGCTATCCCGTCGGTGGTGTACGGCGCGTGGGGCTACGCGGTTTTGGCGCCTCAGCTTGCGGTGGCTTACGACTGGCTTGCCACCAACCTGGGCTGGATCCCCATCTTCGAGGGTCCGGCCAGCAACACCGGCCGGACCATACTCACTGCCGGGATAGTCCTCGCGGTAATGGTCCTGCCCATCATCACCTCGCTCAGCCGCGAGATCTTCCTTCAGACCCCGAAACTCCACGAGGAAGCGTCACTGGCCCTCGGCGCCACCCGGTGGGAAATGATCAAGATGTCGGTGCTGCCCTTCGCGCGTGCTGGCATCATCAGTGCCGCGATGCTCGGGCTCGGGCGAGCGCTCGGCGAGACCATGGCCGTGGCCCTTGTCCTCTCTGGCGGAGCACTCACAGCCAGCCTGATCCAGACCGGAAACCAGACCATCGCAGCCGAGATCGCCCTCAACTTCCCTGAGGCCTTCGGCCTGCGCCTCAGCGAACTCATTGCAGCGGGACTGGTGCTCTTTGTCATCACCCTTGCCGTGAACATCATCGCCCGGTGGATCATCAGCCGCCACAAGGAATTCTCAGGTGCCAACTAATGAGTAATGCAACCATGACCCGGCGTCCGTCCCAGTTCACCAAGAACAAGCTTCCCAAGTGGTCCATCTGGGCTGTCCTAGCCGGCGCAATAATTCTCGGAGCAGCTTTCTCAGCACTGCTTGGCTTCAGCCCTATCGCGATGGCAATTTTCACCGCCGTTTTCTTCGTGGTCGGCGGTACCGTGGTGTCGGCAGTGGTGGAAGGCGGACGTAAAGCACGTGACCGGCTTGCCACCTACCTCATCTACGGCGCGTTCATCATCGCGGTGCTGCCCCTGATCTCGGTGATCTGGACTGTGCTGGAACGTGGCATGCCGGGATTGACCTACAACTTCCTCTTCCGTTCGATGAACGGGCTGACGGGCGCCATAGACAACCAGACAGTGATCGATGGAACCCCCGTGTTGGGCGGCGCTTATCACGCGATCCTCGGCACCCTGCAGATCACCCTCTGGGCGACGATCATCTCGGTACCCGTGGGCCTGCTGGCGGCCATCTACCTGGTCGAGTACTCCACTGGCGGTCCGCTCAGCCGAGCAATCACCTTCTTCGTCGACGTGATGACCGGCATCCCGTCGATCGTGGCCGGCCTGTTCGCGGCGGCCCTGTTCGGGCTGATCTTCGGTCCGGGTACCCGGACCGGATTTGTGGCGGCGGCCGCACTGTCCGTGCTGATGATCCCCGTGGTGGTCCGAGCTACCGAAGAAATGTTGAAGATCGTTCCCAACGAGCTTCGTGAAGCTTCCTTCGCCCTCGGGGTGCGGAAGTGGCGGACCATCACCAAGGTGGTCATTCCCACGGCCATCTCCGGTATCGCGTCGGGAGTAACCCTCGCGATCGCACGGGTGATCGGCGAAACGGCCCCCATTCTTGTCACCGCTGGATTCGCGCGTGGAGTGAACCTTGATGTGTTCGGTGGGTGGATGAGCACGCTCCCCACCTACATTTACTACCAGATCATCACGCCAACCTCGCCGACCAGCACTGACCCAAGTACCCAGCGAGCCTGGGCGGCCGCATTGGTCCTGATCATTCTCGTGATGCTACTGAACCTTATAGCCCGCCTCATTGCTCGGATGTTTGCCCCCAAAACCAGCCGCTAATTAGCGCTGCAGAACTTAAGGATTTAGATGTCAAAGCGTATCGACGTCAAGGATTTGAACGTCTACTACAGCAAGTTCCTTGCTGTCGAGGATGTCAATGTAACCATTGAAGCCAGCTCGGTCACCGCGTTCATCGGCCCATCTGGCTGTGGCAAATCGACCTTTTTGCGCACCCTTAACCGGATGCACGAGGTGATCCCCGGTGCCCGGGTCGAGGGCGAGGTACTGCTCGACGGCGACGATCTGTACGACGACGCAGTAGACCCCGTGCACGTGCGCAGCCAGATCGGCATGGTCTTCCAGCGACCCAACCCGTTTCCCACCATGTCGATCCGCGACAACGTGCTCGCGGGTGTGAAGCTGAACAGCAAGCGCATCAGCAAGTCTGACGCCGATGCTCTGGTGGAGAAGTCACTGCGCGGTGCCAACCTGTGGAACGAGGTCAAAGATCGTCTTGACCGGCCGGGTTCAGGACTGTCTGGCGGCCAGCAGCAGCGTCTATGCATTGCCCGCGCCATCGCTGTGTCTCCTGAAGTGATCCTGATGGATGAGCCTTGCTCGGCTCTGGATCCGATCTCGACCCTGGCGATCGAGGATCTGATCAACGAGCTTAAAACCGACTACACCGTGGCGATCGTCACCCACAACATGCAGCAGGCCGCCCGGGTATCCGACAAGACCGCTTTCTTCAACATTGCCGCAACAGGTAAGCCGGGGAAACTGATTGAATTCGGGAACACCACAGACATCTTCAACAACCCCAAGGAGAAGTCCACCGAGGATTACGTGTCGGGTCGTTTCGGCTGACCCGTCCGGAGTGTCGGGTCTGCTCGTCACAGAAGCGGCCCTGAGGGCAAGGTTTGCCGGTTGCAACCGGCGGGTCTGAGCTCCGGGGCCGCTTCTGCTTGTTTCGGGCCCCTAGAGCAGCGGGCTCATCGCCAGAAAGAGGATTCCGCCGATCAGGGCGGTCACGATTGCCGTCGAGAACCAGACGAGTAGCACCTTGACCACCTCGCGGCCGCGCACTGTCGGGAATCGCTGGTTGGCGCCGGCTCCGAGAATGGCCGAGGTCATCGTGTGGGTGCTTGAGAGTGGCATCGACAGGGAGATGGAGCCAACAAAGAGCATCGCCGAAGAGACTCCCTGCGCGGTCATGCCGCGCAGCGGGTCGACCCGGACCAGCCGGTGCGACAGGGTGTGTGTGATCCGCCACCCCCCGAACAGGGACCCGGTGGCCAGCAGAACGGCGGCGAAGATCTGTACCCACAGGGGAATGTCCGAGCCGGTTGCGACGCCGCTGCCCACCAGGGCCAGCACCACTACCACCATGGTGCGCTGCCCGTCCTGCAGTCCGTGTCCCAGGGCAAACACGCCGGCCAGCACTGACTGTGCCATCCGGCTACCCGAGTTCACCTTTCGCGGCGGGCTGTACCGCAGGAGCCAGATCGCAGGGAACACCGCGAGATAGGCCAGTAGGTATGCCACCAGCGGGGAGAGGAGCAGCGGGAGCGCGATCTGCAGCAGGAACACCCGTTCGGAGTCGGCTATCGATTCCCCTCCCAACAGAGCTGACGCTCCACCGGAGCCGATCAGTCCGCCAATGAGGGCGTGGGTGGACGACGACGGCTTGCCCCGGTACCAGGTGAAAAGGCCCCAGCTCAGGGCCGCGATCAGGGCGGCGATGAGGATTCCGAGACCAACCCTGCCGGGGGGCAATCGGATGGCGTCACCCGTGAAGAGGAGAGCAACGCCGGTGCCAAGCAGAGCGCCGACCAGGTTGAACAGTGCCACCAGGAGCACCGCGACGCTCGGGGTGAGGGCACGGGTGCGCACGGCGGTTGCCACCGAGTTGGATACGTCGTGGAACCCGTTCAGGAAAGCGAAGCCGCCGGCCAGTACCACGACGATGCCCAGGAGGAACAGCTCCACCTACGATTCCTTGACGAGGATACTGCCCACGTGTGTCGCCACCTTGCGGATGTCCTTGGTGACATCGACCAACTGATTGGCGACGTCGCGGTGGCGGGCGTAAACCAGGGGTTTGTGGTCATTGAGGAGTTCGGAGCACCAGATCCTGTGGGTGCGCTCGGCGCGCTTGGCGAGCCGGAGGATCTCGATCCAGTACTCCTCGAGTTCATCCATCGAGTTGAGCCGCTTCATCGCCGCCGCAGTCAGTTCTGCCTGCCGGTTGATGACCTCAAGCTGCTCCGTGGCCCGACGACTCAGTTTTCTGAGCTGGTACAGGGCGATGAGCTCCGCAGCCCCATCCAGTTTTTCGATTGCCTCGTTCAGCAGCCGGGACAGCGCATACAGATCCTCGCGGGGGAGCGGGTTGACGAAGCTGCTGCGCATGGAGGTGAGGAGGGCGAAATGCAGGTCGGTCGAGTTGGCTTCGTGCTGGTGCAGTTCCTCGGCCAAGAGATCGTAGTCCCGCGTGGCCGCCCCCAGAATCCCTGACATGGTGCGAACGCCCAGCACGAGCTGCTGCGCCATGTCGGAAAGCAGCACCAGTCCGGCGTCCTCCTGGGGGAAGAGGCGAAGCTTCACGTGGGCTACCTAACCTAGCGGGGCATCATGACGATCGGTCTGCTGCCCAAGGACGATGGGTTGCTGCCTAAGAATAACCGACAGCCCAGCCGCGGCTTATTTTCGCCCGGAGTGGCGGCCATCACCGCCGATCAGATTGGGCGATGATGCAAATAGGGCGCAAAAATGGTGTCGAACCGGGAGCGCCTCTCGGCGGAAGGCCGCTCGAAGCGGCTAAATGTTGAAGCCCGGGGGTTCCACGGTCCGACACCACTTTCAGTTTTCTCCTCCGGGGCGCTCCTGTCAACATTGGCGTCCCGGGAGCTGCCCTAGTCCAGCTCACCCCGCCGCCAGGACGCGGCAGCGTACTCAAGATCCTCGGCCGTCTTGATCAGTTGTTGGGAGTTGCGGGTCAACTTTGCGGCGTGGACCTCGTTGGTGGGTTCGGCGTCGTCGGCGTGATGGGTCTGGCCGAGCGCGATGACCCGGCAGAAGGCGGCAAAGCGTTCCAGTGCTACATCGAACTGGCCCTCAAACGCGCCGGAAAGAATCGTGTCCGCCATTGACTGGACTTCCTCAGCGCCGGGGGGCTCGGCCACGCCAGCGATCACCTTGGAGACCTGGGCTACGTCCTTGCCCGATTTGAAGTAGGAGGCGATGCGTTCGGGGTTCTGCTGGGTGGCGGCCCGCAGGGCGTAGAGCCTCCAGAGGGCGCCGGGAAGTGAGCGGGCTGGGCTTTCGGCCCACATCTCGGCGATGGCCTCGAGCCCCTGCTGATCAGCGAGTTCAACCAGGCGTTGGGTCACATCCGGGTCCTCGGATAGCCTGCCATGGTGAACGAGGGCACGCGCCGAGAGGTGGGCGGCTTCCGAAACCCGGGAGGGGTCGGCACCGCCGGCGAAAACCTCAAAGTCCAGCGGCGCGAAGGGCTTGGGCTTGTGGTGCCTGGGACTCTGGTTCCTGTAGTTACCGCTCATGAACTGAGGATACTCCTGACATTTCCCTCCATGCCAGCATCCCCTGGGAGGGAGCCTTCCGGCTCCGCTGCCCGGGCAAGGTGACGCAC
Organism: Arthrobacter sp. CAN_C5; assembly: GCF_017875735.1. NCBI lineage: Bacteria > Bacillati > Actinomycetota > Actinomycetes > Micrococcales > Micrococcaceae > Arthrobacter > Arthrobacter sp. CAN_C5. Next base: position 3,755,151 of record NZ_JAGGMZ010000001.1, on the reverse strand, counting down.
ATTATTCGTGCCATTTCACCGCGAAGATCAGTATCGATAGTTCAGCGAGTGGGGAGACAATGGGGTATGAGTACTCCTTCCACACCTGGTCGGTATCCGCGGCTCAAAATTCTGTGGTCATTCATCCGCCCACATCGACGGGTGCTGGCGCTCGGTCTGGTCCTGGGGCTGATCACCACAGCCACTGCCCTGGCTACTCCGATGGTGACCAAATGGGTTCTGGACTCGGTAGGCACGTCGGTGTCGCTGAGGGAACCGATCGGAGTCTTGCTGGGGCTCCTGGTGGTTGGCTCGGTGGTCGGATTATGGCAGTGGATTCTGCTCGGCACACTCGCGGAACGGGTTGTGCTGGACGCGCGCGAATCGATGGTGCGCCGGTTCTTCCAGGCCAAGGTCGCAGAACTGACCGGGCGTCCTACGGGGGAAATTGTCACCAGGGTCACCTCGGACACGGTCCTGCTCAGGGAAGCCGCCTCGTCAAGTGCGGTCAGCCTGGTCAACGGGACGGTCGCACTTTTCGGAACCCTGATCCTGATGGGTGTGCTGGACCTCGTCCTACTGACAACCACCCTGACCGCCATCGTCATTATCGGGGTCCTGTTTGCTCTGTTGATGCCCCGCATCGCCCAGGCCGAGGAACAGGCCCAGGAGTCCGTGGGAAACCTGGGGGGTGTGCTGGAGGGCGCGCTCCGCGCGGTCCGCACCGTCAAAGCGAGCCGCGCCGAGGACAGGCAGAGCGAACGCATCGTCACCCAGGCCAGGGAGTCAGCGAGGCACAGCGTGCGCGCCGTGCGCACACAGGCTGTTGCCTGGACGATCGCCGGCGGTGGGATCCAGTTGGCGATCATCGTGATCCTGGGGGTCGGCGCCTGGCGGGTGGACCTGGGGGTGCTTGAGGTATCCAGTCTCATCGCGTTCCTGCTCTACGCATTTGGAATCATGGGGCCGATCACCGAGCTCACCCAGAACATCACCGCCGTCCAGTCGGGAATCGCTGCCGCGTCGCGGATCTCCCAGGTGCAGCAGATGGAGGTTGAGGAGGATCTGGCCGACGTCGCCCAGTCCCAGGTCAGCGACCGGGGGACTGGCGCGGTCCTCGAGTTCCGCCAGGTGCGGGCTGCCTACGGTCCAGACGTCAAGCCGGCGGTCGACGGCGTGACCGTCAGCATCCCGCGGCTCGGGCATACCGCCGTCGTCGGCCCATCGGGCGCGGGTAAAACCACCCTCTTCTCGCTGCTCCTGCGATTCATCGAACCGCAGGATGGGGAGATTCTCCTGGAGGGGAAGCCTTACTCGAGCTACACCCACTCCGAGATCCGCGCGCAGCTGGCGTACGTGGAGCAGGAGACACCCATCGTTCCCGGCACCATCCGGGATAACCTGCTGTTCACTCACCCGGACGCCACCGACGACGAGGTCTGGGATGCCCTCCGGGCGGTGAAATTGGAGGAGAAGGTGATGTCGCTGCCTGACGGCCTGGAGACGGAGTTATCCAGCACAGCAGTCTCCGGTGGGCAACGTCAGCGGATAGCGCTCGCGAGGGCCATTCTGCGGACCCCTGCAGTCCTCCTGCTCGATGAAGCCACCGCGCAGGTCGACGGTCTCACCGAGGCCGCAATTCACGACTGTATCCGCGACCGCGCCAGCACAGGTGCGGTCCTGACCATCGCCCACCGGCTCTCCACGGTGATCGACGCAGACACCATTCTTGTCATGGAGGACGGCCGAATCAGGGCAACCGGCACCCATGGCGAACTGCTGGCCAGCGACGACCTGTACCGGCGGCTGGTCGAAGCACTGAGAATCGTCGAGCCTGTGGTGGGTTGATGCCGGAATTAGGGCCCCGTTCTGCACTCCGGTACAGGATGCGATAATGTAGGCAGGTCATTTCGACCACTTCGGTGGTCGGTGGTGATGAGGGCCTTTAGCTCAGATGGTAGAGCATCGGACTTTTAATCCGTGGGTCGAGGGTTCGAGCCCCTCAGGGCCCACAATCGTGGGATACCCGAACTGGAGTCCCCGCCGATCCTCGGATCGGCGGGGACTCCAGTTCGTTAACGGGACCTGCTCGGCCACGAAAAGGCAAAAGGATTGACTCCGGCGCCGGAACCGTCTGCAATAGAGAGTAGGCAACTCCACCAGGGCTCAACGTTCACGGCCCACCCGGTCCGTTTACCTGTTGGCCCCGCCGAGAGGAAGACCCATGGATCCTGCCAGTTTCGTGCTTCAAGCGTCGATCGCTGTTGCCGTGGTGGGGATCCTGACGGCACTGACCGCGATGGCACTCGCCGCCAGCCTGAAACGGGACAACGACGTCGATTCCCTGTTCTGGTACGGATTCTCCGGATTATCAGCCGTCTTATTCGCCATCGTTGGAGCCGCGGCCACCATCCCGGGCAGTGGGGGGCTGGTCACCGCCGGGGCGCTGGTCTGTGCCGGAGTAGCAGCGGGATGGCTCTGGCGTGGGGAGCATGAACGCAGGATCAGGCTCGTCGACGAGGCACTTCGCCGCGAGCGGGAGACGCTCAAGGGCCGGCACGAACGCGTCCTCCAGCAGTGGGTGAGCTACGAGCTGGACCCTGCCGCGGCGATCGACTTCCCATCCATGACCGACCTTTCGCGGAGCGACACTTCCCGGCTGATCCGCTCGATGCGCACTGCAGCGTTGCTGCGCGAACGGTTCGATGTGGGCGACGCCGGATCCGCAGAGTATTCGGCCGCATTGACTGGCCTGGAGGAAGCGCTGACGGCTGCGGAAGTCGCAGCGGGCGTCATTCGGGACGCCGCCGTCACTACCCGGTCGACCCTCGGTGACAGGGTGGTGGACTGAAATCTCCCGACGTCGGGCTCTGGCCGACCCGCTGGGTGTCGTGTACGTTTAGTCGCATGAGAACACTAATTTTCGAGTAGTCCGTCGGGACCGCCCTTCCTATCGAAAACATCGCTCGTTGAGGTATGCCTCCGAGCGGAGCTTCTTATTCACCCATTGCTTGCTGAGCGGATGTTTGGCAACCGAATTTAAGGATCACCATGACCAACCACGCCAAGAAACAGGACAACACCCAGGGCGACTCCCAGCCCGAGGACCAGATCACAGCGCACCTGTCCGATTCGGCAGCCAAGAAGCTTCAGGATGACCCGAGGGCGAAGCTCGCCCTCGCCAAAAAGAATCCCGACTTCGGCAAACTGGACGGCGCCCGCAGCACGGGCCCAAACCACCAGCCTGTGCACCGCAGTGGTAAGCAGGGCAAGACCGAAAAGAAGGCTCGCTGGTAACAGCCGAACTTTTGGAGAGTTAAAGTGAAACTGGCTCCGCGTTCTGCGTATGGGGGAATCGCAGAATGGGGAGCCAGCGATTTAAGTATACTTCAAACCGAGCGTTATAAGTCCAGTTAAGGGGTGGTAATGGCCGTCACAGCCAAATCCTTTCAGCTGTGGCGTTCCCAGATCGCACCCAATGACACAGTTTCTGACCTGTGCCGCAAAGCCGGAATCAAACGTTCCACCCTGGGACAGCAGCTGGTGCGCGGAAAGGTTGCGGTCGTCACGATCGTGAGCATAGCCCGCGCCTACGGCCTGCACCCGGTGGAGGCTCTCGGCAACTTCGAGGGGTACCGTGACCTCCCCGGGGGAATGCGGGGGCCAACCGATGCGGAGCTGATCAGCCAGGTGTCGCACATCGACATTCTTCGGCTGGTGGTGGCCCGCAGCAGGGACGAGGAGGCGATGGGGCACCCCGTAAAGCTGGATCTGGTGCCGTTCCCGCACCAGACGTCGGTGCGGGCCTGGGTCGACGCAGTCGATACGGGGGACCTGCGGCAGGCGCTGGCCCGGAAAACAGGGGTGGCACCACAGAATCTGTCGGCTCAGCTTACCGCTGGCCGCCTCACCCCGGAACTCGCGTTGGAGGCGGCACGGCTGGCGGGGGTGTCCCTCGCCAGCGGTCTCGTTGTGACAAATCTGATCACCCCGTCGGAGGGCGGTTGGCCGGTGGAGGGGAGGCATCAGGCGTTGGGTCGGAAGTCGGATGCCGGCCTTGTGCTGTTGGCGAGGGACAGGTTGGACGTGCTGGGCAAAGCATTGAAGAAGCTCGAGCAAGCGAACAGCCGTGAGCAGGACCTATGGGAGAACCTCGGATGACTGAGCATCTAATCCAGTGGATCGTACTTGCGTCATGCATCGCCTTCGCACTGCTGCGGCTTCCCGATGCGGTCCGGGGACGCGGTCGGTCGGTTTTCACTGCGATGGTGCTCCTGGTGGTTGCAGTGGGGCTCAGCCTGCCGCAGATCTATTTACCCATCGACGGGTTCCTGGGTGGGATGAACATTGCGAACCTTCTCATCAGGCTTTCACTGTTCGCAATCTTCGTCCTGCTGGGAATCAGGATTGCTGGGGCCTTCAGATCGCCCCGCACACGCTGGCTGATCGTCGGCCCTTTGGGACTGGCGGTGCTCGGCGCGGTGGTGCTGGTTACCGTGGTGTTCTTTCTGGTCAGTGATCTTCCAGAGAGTTCGACGGGCCTGGCGGCTTTCCGGGATCAGGACACAGTCCGACTCTACGCGGAGGCCGGGCGGCTCTATCCAGGATACGTTGCGGCCTGCCTGGTACTGCCGGCGTGGAAGGGCATGCTGGATCCTGCCGGGCGGTTGGCGTACCGGAGTGCTTCGGCGTTGCTCGCCATCGGGTTCAGTGCCGTGGTGGTGTTCGCTGTGGTCAGACTGTTGGTGGGGAAGCACCTGGGAGCGTGGGAAATCATTCTCCCGTTCGGATCAATACTGTTGGTAGTTAGTGGTCTGACAGTCATCTGGGCCTCCCGGCGCCGAACCGAACTGACCCCACCGGGTAATAGCCTTGCGTGAAATGTGACGTTTTAGTGATTGAAGGCGTCAAACCTATTCACACTTTCATCATCGTGTGCAAAAATAATGATTATGTAACTCTGCTTGCCATGGGGGACGGCGGAGCTACGTACAGTGCGGGGTGGGGCGTCCATTAGAACGGGTGGACGCACCTACCCGTTCTTGTTTGCTCAGCCGGTCCAGGCGTAGCGCTTCTCCGGCCGACCCGCGGCTCCATATCGTGGCGTGATCTTGGCCTGCTCCCGGGCGACCAGGTACTCCAGGTATCGCCGGGCGCTGACCCGTGCCAGACCGAGCCTTAGCGCAACCTCCGACGCTGAGGAGCCCTCCGGGTTGGAGCGCAGGTCCCCGATCACTGCCTCCAGGGTCGGCACCGATAGGCCCTTCGGCAGTGAGGCCTGGACTTTCATCCCGGCGCCAGCGCGGTGCTCCTGAGTCGGCACCAGGAGCCGGTCAATCACCGCCTGGTCCAGCGCCGGAGAGTTTCCTGCGCTGTGCTCGAGAATGTGCCGGCGATGGGTAACGTACTGATCAAGACGCTCGAGGAGAACCTTGGAGTTGAACGGCTTGACCAGATAGTGCAGTACCCCGCCGGCCATTGCTGCGCGGACAGTTTCCAGTTCGCGGGCCGCAGTGATGGCGATGATGTCCACCGGGTCGCCGGTGAGATTGCGGGCAGCACGAAGGACCTCGATTCCCGACAGGTCAGGCAAGTGAATGTCGAGCAACACCAGTTCCGGGCGGCGGCTGGAAATGAGTTCGAGTCCGTCGGCACCTGTGTAGGCGACGCCCACCACCTCAAAGCCGCCGTGTGCCATCAGGAACCCGGTGTGCACCCCTGCGACTTCGCGGTCGTCGTCGATGACGGCCGTACGGATCAACTGGGTCACTGCTGTTTCACACCGCCTACCGCGACGGGCCGCGGGACCGCAGCGAGCCTGACCCGGAATTCGGCTCCACCGAGCGGGGAGGTGCCCACCTCGATCCGCCCATGACGGCGTTGCGCCACCCGAAGGAGGAGGGAAAGCCCGAACCCGCGCGCGGCGGAGGGTCCCTCAGCCTTGGTCGTGACACCGCTTTCGAAGATACGCTCCCGCAGCCCGTCGGGTACGCCGGGGCCGTCGTCGGACACCGTGATCACGCACCCTGAGTCGTCAGCGGCGGTGGAAACGTGGATGGTTCCATTAGAGCCGACCGCCTCCATTGCGTTATCGATCAGGTTCCCCAGGATGGTCACCTGGTCGGTGGTTCCGTCCGGGTGGAGCGTCGAACTACCGTCGATGATCACCTGAATGTTCTTTTCCTCACCGATCGTACTCTTCGCCATCAGGAGACTGGCGGCATCGGGGTCGGTGATTCCCGGGCAGAGATCGCCGGAGACCACCGAACCGCCGTGGCCGGAACGGGTGATGAAGTCAACCGCCTGCTCGGTCCGGCCAAGCTCCAGCAGCCCCGAGATGACGTGCATCTTGTTGGAGAATTCGTGTGCCTGCACCCGTAGCGCCTGGGTGACATCGCGCGCGCCATCCAGATCCTGCAGCAGCTGGTGAAGCTCGGTGCGGTCGCGGAGGATGAGCACGCTGCCCACCCGCCGCCCGTCCACCACGGCCCGGTTAGCCTGCGCGAGCAGCACCCGCTCACCGACCAGCACGGTGGTCTCAATGGCACCTTCGGAATCGAGCATCCCCGCAAGGCCCTATCCGCCTGCGGCGACAGCGGCGCCGAGACCCCCGAGGGCGGAATCGACCGCCTGAATATCGTTGTACCGGCAGACCCGGGCGGCGGCTGGGACCAGACGGGCCGCGCCATTCAGACCGATCTCGAAGAAAACGATCTTGTGGGCAGCGCCTCGGTGGAGAACGTCGGCGGTGCCGGCGGCACGAACGGCTTGACCCGCCTGGCGACCGAACAGGATCCCAACACGCTGATGGTGATGGGCTACGTCATGGTTGGTGCGGTTGAGACCAACGCGGCCGAGACCCGCATCGAGGACACCACGCCGATCGCGCGGCTCACCGACGAGCCGCTGGTCGTCGTCGTACCCGCCGAATCGCCGTACCAGACCATCGAGGATCTGGTCGCCGATATCGAAGAGAACGGCCAGGCTGTCTCAGTTACCGGCGGCTCCGCCGGCGGCGCCGACCACATCCTCGCAGGCATGATCCTCGAGGCCGAGGGCGTGGCCCCCGACAAACTGAACTACATCCCGTACTCCGGCGGCGGTGAGTCGTTGGCTGCCCTCCTGGGCAACCAGGTATCTGCGGGTATCTCGGGTGTCGGCGAATACGCCGAGCAGGTCAAGGCGGGCACAGTGCGTGCCCTTGCAGTGTCCGGTGAGGAACCAGCAGGCCAGATCCCCGAGGTCGAGACCTTGACCGACCAGGGCATCGATGTGGTCCTGACCAACTGGCGCGGCGTCGTCGCCCCGGGCTCGATCGACGAGGAGCAGGCTGCAGCGCTGACCGACCTGATCACTGAGCTGCACGAGACGGAGTCGTGGCAGGAAACCCTCACCGAGAACAACTGGCGGACGCCTTCCTCACCGGCGAGGAGTTCGCCACCTTCCTCGAAGAGGACATCGAAACGGTCAAGACGACCCTGACAGACATCGGCCTGCTGTAGCCGCCATGAGTACCCACCCACCAGAGGCACAGGCCAGCGGCGCGCGGACCGCCGCTGGCCGGCCCATCGGAGAGATCATTTTCGCAGCAGGGATCCTGAGTCTCGGCATTCTCGGTTTTGTGGCCGGCGCCGATATCCGGACGCCCCCGTCGGCAACCGGGATTGGCCCACGGGAGTTCCCGTTCATCGTGTCCGGTCTGCTCGTGGTCCTCGGGGCCGCGATCATCGTTCAGTTGTTGCGTGGCCATCGCGGCGCTCCTGAAGAGGGCGAGGATGTCGACCTCAACGTGAAGACCGACTGGCTGACCGTTGCCAAGCTTGTCGGGTTCGTGGCGCTGCACATCCTGCTCATCGTCCCGACGGGTTGGCCCGTTGCCGCTGCGGTGCTCTTTTTCGGTGCAAGCTGGACGCTCGGCGCCCTGTCCTGGTGGAAGAGCGCGGTCATCGCCATCGTGATGGCCCTGGTGCTGCAGTTTGTGTTTGCCGGTCTGTTGGGCGTCTCCCTCCCCGCCGGGTTCCTCCTGGAAGGGGCTGAAATCTTCAATGGATAACTTTATGGCCCTCATGGAGGGTTTCTCGGTTGCCATGCAGCCGATGTACCTGCTGTTCGCACTGGGCGGGGTACTGGTCGGAACAGCCGTGGGTGTGCTGCCGGGCATCGGCCCGGCCATGGCCATCGCGCTGCTGATGCCCATCACCTACAGCCTTGATCCGACGGCGGCGATCATCGTTTTCGCCGGGATCTACTATGGCGGCATGTATGGCGGTTCCACCACCTCCATCCTGCTGAATACACCCGGTGAATCGGCGTCGGTCGTTACGGCGCTTGAGGGCAACAAGATGGCCAAGGCGGGACGCGGAGCGGCCGCTCTGGCCACCGCCGCGCTCGGCTCGTTCGTCGCCGGCACCGTCGCCACAGTCCTGCTGACCTTCCTTGCCCCGATGCTCGCCGAATTTGCTGTGCAGATTGGCCCGGTCGAGTATGTGGCGCTGATGGTCGTCGCCTTCCTCACTGTCGGGGCACTCCTGGGTGCGTCGGTGCTGCGGGGACTGGCGTCCCTGTGCATCGGACTGTTCCTCGCGTTCGTGGGGGTCGACGCCCTGACGGCTCAGCAGCGTTACACATTCGGCAGCCCGTTCCTCGCGGACGGCATCGACGTCGTCCTGGTGGCTGTGGCCCTGTTCGCTATGGGTGAGGCGCTGTACATCGCGTCGCGGATGCGTCACGGGTCGGTGGCGGTAATCCCGGTCAGCGGCAACTGGCGCAAGTGGATGAAGCGCGACGACTGGCGCCGGTCCTGGAAGCCCTGGCTGCGCGGCACGTTCATCGGGTTCCCGATCGGCACCATTCCGGCCGGCGGTGCGGACGTTGCGACCTTCGTCTCCTAGTCACCGAACGCAAGCTCGCCAAAGGCGAGAACAAGGCGCAGTTCGGCAACGGAGCCATTGAGGGTGTCGCGGGTCCGGAATCCGCCAACAACGCAGCTGCCGCAGGCGTGCTGGTGCCGCTGCTGACCCTCGGTATCCCCACTACCGCGACGGCGGCGATCATACTGGTTGCCTTCCAGCGGTACCAGATCCAGCCCGGTCCGCTGCTGTTCGAGGTGGAAGGTGCCCTGGTCTGGGCGCTGATCGCCAGCCTGTACGTCGGCAACCTGATGCTGCTGGTTTTGAACCTGCCGCTGGTGGGGCTGTGGGTGAAGATCCTTCAGATCCCGCGCCCCTACCTGTACGCGGGCATCCTGGTCTTTGCAGCCCTCGGCGCGTTCTCGATCAACTTCACGCCGGTGGATGTGTGGATCCTACTGATCATCGGTCTGCTCGGGTTCTTCATGCGCCGATACGGCTACCCGATCGCACCGATGGTGGTGGGCCTGATCCTCGGTCCAATCTTTGAGGATCAGCTCCGCCGCTCCATGGCCATCTCGCAGGGAGACCCCTCGGCACTGATCACTTCACCGATCGCCGCGGTAATCTACGCAACCCTTGCGCTGATTTTCGCGGGACAGCTAGGCGTCGTGGTCAGTTTCCAGGATCTTCGCCAGGGACTCGAGGGCCTCCTCGGCACCGTCGCCGTCTGCACGAAGCACGACGACGTCGCCGTGGGAGGCCCCGAGCCCCATCAGGGACAGGATGCTCGATGCGTCCATCGCGTCCTCTGCCGGTTCGCCGTCCAGGGCAATGGTGACCTCCAGGGGAAGCTCACCCGCCGCCTCGGCGAAGATGGCTGCGGGGCGGGCGTGCAGGCCAACCCGGCTTGCGACTGTGGCTTTGCGTTCTGACATAGGGTTCCTCCTTGGTTGGGGCTCTTACTGGCCCAAGGTTTCCAGAATGGGGAGCCGTTCACGGACCATGCTGCGTCCCTGTTCGGCGGTGGTCGCGGCGAGGGCCAGGGCGGCAAGTTCCTGAGCTTCGTGGCGGGTCACCGAGGCCAGCACCGCAGCGACAGTGGGCAGCGCCCTCGCTGACATGGAGAGGGTCGACACCCCCAGCCCTACGAGTACGACGGCGAGGGCCGGATCCGCTGCAGCCTCGCCGCACACACCCACCGGCTTCTCGGTGGCTGCGCTGGCGGCGGCCGATTCGGCCCCCGCAACGGTGTGTTTGACGAGCTGTAAAACAGCTGGTTGCCAGGAATCGTTCAGTGCGGCGAGCTGGCCCAGCTGGCGGTCGGCCGCCATGGTGTACTGGGTGAGGTCATTGGTTCCCAGTGAGGCAAACCCGACGTGCTGGAGGATGGCTTCGGAGGTCAGCGCGGCTGACGGCACCTCGACCATCACGCCAGGGCGGTTCAGCCCCTCGGCGAGGCACATCTCCCCGAACGCCTGGGCCTCGGCGGCCGTCGAAATCATTGGTGCCATCACCCACACTTCGGCCTCTGAGTCAGCAGCTGCCCGGGCGATCGCCTTTAGCTGGCGGGTGAGCACGCCGGGGCTGACCGATCCGGTCCGGTAGCCCCGTACACCGAGCGCCGGATTGGGTTCCGTTGCGTCGGTGAGGAACGGCAGCGGCTTGTCCGCGCCGGCGTCGAGCGTCCTGACCACCACTTTGCTGCCGGGGAACGCGTCGAAAACCTCCTGGTAGGCTGCCGCCTGCTCGTCGGGGCTCGGCTCGGTCTCCCGGTCCAGGAAACAGAACTCGGTGCGCAGCAGGCCGACACCTTCGGCGCCGGCCGCGGCCGCCGCCCGGGCATCCTTGCCGGAACCCACGTTCGCCAGCAGCGGCACAGGATGCCCATCGGCGGTGGCGCCCGTACCGTTGAACGTGCCCAGCGCAGCTGACTGCTCCACCCACCTGGCTGCCAGAGCGCGCTCCTCATCGCCGGGGTCGGTGCAGATGCTGCCGGCCGCGCCGTCCACGTACACCTCGGTTCCGGCCTCGATGGCCTCGGCACCTGAGGCAGCCACGACGGCCGGCAGCCCCAGCGCACGGGCCAGGATTGCCGTATGCGACTGTGGGCCGCCGCTGCTGGTGATCAGCGCCAGTACCTTGGTCGCATCGAGAGTTGCGGTATCAGCCGGGGCAAGGTCTTCTGCAGCGAGGATGAACGGCCTATCCGAGGTGGGAATGCCGGGGGCCGGTAGCCCGCGAAGTTCGGCTACCAGCCGGGCACGCACGTCGTGGACGTCCTGGGTACGCTCGGCCATGTAGCCGCCGAGACTGAGCAGCATCTCGGCGACCGCTGAACCGGCTTCCCATACCGCCCGCTCCGCTGAGGTGCCCGCATTGATGAGCTTGGTTGCCGACTTCAGCAACATGGGGTCGGCCGCCATCATGGCGGTGGCCTCCAGCACCGCGCTTGCGTCCTTCGATGCGGCGTCGGCGCGGCGCTTCAACTCGGCCTGGACCGCCTTGGACGCCGCCTTCAGACGCACAGTCTCGGCCTCGGCCGTGGTGTCCGCCCCCCAGGTTTCGCCCTGGAGTGGCTCCCGGGCCCTGCCTGGCATCTGCAGGACCGGCCCGATTACGCGGCCGGGGCTAACCCCGACTCCGGTAAGTTTCGTCATTGAAAGACCCTCCCGGGTTCGGTTAGGCGGCGACCGTCTCGGCAACAGGAGCGTCTTCGGTTTTCCGCGTGGCGAAGCGTTTCAGGGCTACCACCGTGAGTGCCGAGATAATCGTGCCCGCAATGACAGCCACCACAAACATAGCGACATTCCCGATGGCAAAGAAGACGAAGATGCCACCGTGCGGTGCCTGTGAGGTGACCCCGGAGCGCATGATGATGGCGCCAGTCACTGCTGAGCCCAGCATGCTGGCGGGAATGACACGCAGCGGATCGACCGCTGCAAAGGGAATCGCGCCTTCGGAGATGAACGCGGCACCCAGCAACCAGGCAGCCTTTCCATTCTCCCGTTCAGCCACCGAGAAGCGACGGCGGTCCAGCACGGTGGCGAGTGCCATGGCCAGCGGTGGGACCATTCCAGCAGCCATGACTGCTGCCATGATCTGCCATGGGGCCTGGTTGGCAATAGCCCCGGCGCCCAGTCCGGCGACGGCGAAGGAGTAGGCGACCTTGTTGATTGGTCCGCCCAGGTCGATGGCCATCATGAGGCCGAGAATCACTCCTAGAAGGACTGCTGCTGCGCCGGTCATGCCGGAGAGCCAGTCATTCAGGGCGGTGGTGAGTGAAGCGATTGGCCCGCCGAGGACGAGGATCATCAGCCCTGACGCGGCGATGGAGGCCAGGAGCGGGATGATCACCACGGGCATCAGGCTGCGGAGCCAGCGTGGTACCTTGATCCGGCCGATCATCATGGCGATGTAGCCGGCGAGCAGGCCGCCGACGATACCGCCGAGGAAACCTGCCCCCATGAACCCAGCCACTGCACCGGCAACAAAGCCGGGAGCGATACCTGGCCGGTCAGCCAGCGCATAGGCTATGTAACCGGCGAGTGCCGGGATGAGGAAGCCCATCGACAGGCCACCGATTTTGAAGAAGACCGCACCGAGGAAGGCGGCGAGGCCCTCCGGCGGCAGATTGAGCAGGGTGTACTGGGTCAGCATTGCATCGGCATTACCGACACCATCGGCGTTCGACAGGGCAATTTCGTAGCCAGCCAGCAGGAAGCCAAGCGCGATCAGGAGACCGCCACCGGCCACGAAGGGAATCATGTAGCTGACACCGGTGAGGAGTGCGCGCTTAAGCTGGCGTCCGACGCCTTCGCCGCCGCCGTCGTCGGTCTGCTGTGACTGGGCGTCGGTGTTTCCCTGGACGCGTCGTGCGTTTGGGTTGTCGGCGGCGGCCAGCGCCTCGTCGACCATCATTCCGGGCTCGTCAATTCCCCGTTTGACGGGGGATGTGATGACGGGCTTTCCCGCGAAACGGTTCCGGTCGCGCACGTCCACGTCGACGGCGAAGATCACGGCATCTGCCGCGGCGATTACGTCCGCCGGCAGCGGAGTGGCACCGGAGGAGCCCTGGGTTTCGACCTGAAGGTCCACCCCGCGTTCCTTTGCGGCGGCAACCAGTGAATCGGCTGCCATGTAGGTGTGGGCGATGCCGGTGGGGCAGGCGGTGACAGCGACGATCCGGCGGGGCTTCGACTGGGTGGCAGGTTCGCCAGCTCCGGATGAGGTTGGTGCTGCCGAGGCTGCCTGTGTTGACTGGCTGCTTTGCCGGGGACCGGCGTCGAGCGCACCCTGGACGAGGTCAACCACGTCCTGTTCAGTGTCCGCGGAACGCAGTGCCGCTGTGAAGTCCTTCTTGATGAGGGAGCGGGCCAGTTTCGAGAGCAACTTCAGGTGCTCCTGGTCCGCGCCGTCGGGTGCCGCGATGAAGAAGATCAGGTCTGCCGGGCCGTCCTTGGCGCCGAAGTCCACGGCCGGATTCAACCGGGCCATCGCGAGTGTTGGCTCGGTGACTGAGGTGGACCGGCAGTGCGGGATGGCGATGCCGCCCGGAATGCCGGTGGCGGTCTTCTCTTCCCGGGCAAGCGCGTCGGCGTAGAGGCCGTCCGCGCCGGTCGCCCGGCCCGTGGCGGCAACCTGATCGGCGAGCCGACGGATCACCTGCGAACGGTCAGAGCCCAGGTCCTGATCCAGTGAGACGAGCTCAGTTGTAATCAGCTGTGCCATTGATCCTCCTCCTTTGGAAGTGGTGCATCGAGCGGGGTGTGGGTTGAGGTGGTGATGTGTGGAAGGCGCTGGGTAACGACGGCGCCCGGTGTGGTCTGGTGCAGAGCTGGAACTGTCGAGCCGGGCAGTGCGGCCGCCGCGGAACCGTGGGCGACCGCCTGCTTCAGGCAGTCCTCGGGGGACTGGCCGGCGGTGTGTGCCAGCAAATACCCGGCGAGGGCGGAATCCCCGGCGCCAACGGTGGACCGGGCCGCGACCGGCGGGTGCGTCGCCTGCCACGATTCGGTGCCGGTGACCAGGAGTGCCCCGCGGGCCCCGAGCGTCGCCAGGACCGCTCCGACGCCGGTACCCACCAGCGCGGTGGCAGCTGTTGCGGCCAGGGCCGGGTCGGCCTCAAGCGCTTCGCCGTCCGCCACGCCGCTCAGCTCGGCGAGTTCCTCGGCGTTGGGTTTCAGGAGATCCGGTGTGATCCCGGTGGCCAGGCTATCGGTGAGCGGTGCACCCGACGAGTCGATGGCGATCAGCGGCGAGAGGTCGCCGAACCGGGTGCGCACGGTGTCGATCACCGTGGCGTAGAACGTGCTGGGAACACCGGGTGGGAGGGAGCCGGCGAGCACCAGCCAGGAGGCCCCCGCACACTCGGTCACCACCATTTCCAGGAGGTCGTCGAGTTGGGTGCGGGAGAGGTGAGGCCCGGGTTCGTTGACCTTTGTCGTGGTTCCGTCGGGCTCGGTCAAGGTGATGTTGCTGCGCAGGGGAGTCCCGATCGGAAGGCTGCGGAAAGGCACACCCGCCGCCCGGAGTCCTGCGAGCACCGGGTCATCGGTGTCTCCCGGAAGGACGGCGGTTGAGGCCACGCCAGAGACCGTCAGTGCCCGGCACACATTGACACCCTTCCCGCCGGATTCCTGGTGGGCCGCGGTAGCGCGCTGCACCTCGCCGCGGGTGAGGATCTGGGACAGCTCAACTGTCCGGTCGAGGCTTGGATTAACCGTCAGGGTGATGATCACGCGAGAACCACCTCGACGTCGGCGTCGGCCAGGGCCGCAGCCAGAGTGGGCGGCGGTTCCTGGTCGGTGACCAGCGTGTCGATGTCGGTCAGTGACGCGAACCCGACCAGCGTTTCCTGTTCCAGTTTCGAGGCGTCCACGACAGCGATGACCCGGCGGGCAGACCGTACGATCGCCGTCTTGACTGACGCCTCATCCGGGTCCGGCGTGCTGAGCCCGAAGGTTGAGTGAACCCCATTGGCTCCAATGAAGGCAATGTCGGGGCGGTAGCCGTTGAACCGGTCGATGGTGTGGCTTCCGACGGCCGCACTGGTCAGTCCGCGTACGCGTCCACCAACGAGTTCGAGGTGCAGTGAAGATGCAGCGATCGCGAAGGCGACCGGTACGGCGTGCGTAATAACCACCAGGTCGTCACGGGTCTCGCAGGCAAGGAGTTCGGCCAGGTGGCCGGTGGTGGTGCCGGCGTCGAGCACGATGGAGCCGGCATCCGGGATCATGGCGAGGGCGGCCTTGGCGATCCGCGCCTTCTCCGGCTGGTGCTGGCTCTCCCGGCTGTTCAAGCTCAGCTCGCTGGTGCTGTTGTTCGCACCGCTTACCGCCCCACCGTGGACACGGCGCAGGACTCCCGCGTCCTCAAGGAGTGCGAGGTCCCGTCTGACTGTTTCCTTGGTGATATTGAATCGTTCCGAGAGTTCGGTGACACTGACCCGTCCCTCGTCAGCCACGAGGGTGGCGATCCTGCTGTGGCGTTCTTCGGCGAACACTGCGGCCTCCTTGCGTGGTGACTACCATCACAGTAAATGTCTGATTTAGTGACTATATCTGTGTTTATGTTTGATTGTCAACGGTTTTGCAGCAAAACAAAAAAGCGCCACCCCCCAGCTGGTGGGGAGTGGCGCACGGCGGGTGCGGGGCGGCCGTTAGATGCCGCCGTCGCGTGTCTCATTGCGGGTAACGGTCTCGCCCGTGTTCGGATCTTGAACGGATCGGGATTCGGAGACCCGCCGTTGGCTGCGCGGAGCGTTCATCACCAATGAAATGATGAGGCCAAGCACTCCGACACCCATCAGGATGTAGCCCACCAGGGCGAGGTCGACGAAGTCAACGCCATCCGCGACAGCAAAAGCAAGAATTGCACCCAGTGCAATAAGGACGATTGACGAACCGATTCTCATTTTGTCTACTACTCCTTCGATATAACGCGGACGGCGGCTGAATTGGCCGGCCGGGCGAATCCGTTGATCCGCCCGGTGTATCAGTGTGACGTAGTCGTCACCTTACTGTGCTTCCGGTTTATGGTCGTTAACTGGGCAGTTTTTGGGGCGCGCGCCCCGGCTACCAAAACGGCTAAGTGTTATCAAATCAATACCGGCGTGGCCTATTGAAAAACCCGACCACGGGGGTTTAATGAACTCAGCACCGCTCTAATTGAAAGCTAAGCACGCTGATGAAGTAGGATGGTTGAAAGCTTGTGTAGGGACATCCTGCATTACAGCACTTTTGTTATACGTATCACTCGTAGACAAGACTCGATTATAAGGAGTACTCCATGGGTTTCTTCGCATTCCTTCTTCTAGGCCTCATCGCTGGCGCAATCGCCAAGCTCATCCTTCCCGGCAAGCAGGCCGGTGGCTGGATCATCACCCTCATCCTAGGTGTCGTCGGTGCACTGCTCGGCGGCTGGATCGGCAGCGCACTGTTCGGTGCCGACATGAACGAATTCTTCTCGCTTGAGTCATGGCTGCTGGCCATCGGCGGCGCCTTGATCGTGCTCGTCGTTTACGGTGCCATCACCGGCCGCAACAACAAGTCACGCGCCTAATTTCAGACGTGCAAAGAACGCCGTCGGGGCAACCCGGCGGCGTTTTTTGTGCAGTTTTCCCTACGGCGCATCGACTGCGCGCAACTGAAGGACCCAGTAAATGAAACTGCCCAACCTAAATCCCGCCTCGAAACTGGCCAATGATGCCCTCTACGACAAAGAGGGAAAGCCCAAGCCGGGTATCCAGCGGACCATTGAACGGGCCATTGAGGTGCAGCGTCCACTGGTGCTGGCGAATCTTCGCCGCATGTACGCCAAGAACCCGGATGCCACCGCCGAGGAGATCAGTTCGGCCCTGGAGCGCAGCTACCTCGCGGTCATCACAGTCACCGGTGCGGGGGTGGGAGCGACTGCGGTTGTACCTGCCATTGGCACGATTGCGTCGCTGGGCCTGTCGGCCGCCGCCACTATTGGGTTCCTTGAGGCCACGGCACTGTATGCGCAGTCCGTTGCGGAACTCCACGGAGTGCAGACCGATGATCCGGAGCGGGCGCGGACCCTCGTGATGGCCATCCTGATGGGTGAGGAGGGCAATGCCCTGATCCAGTCAGTGCTGCGCGGTTCGGGAGGCGGCGCTACCGAACACTGGGGGACGGTGGTGGGGAGCTCCGTGTCATCGCCGATCGTGCGAACCATCGGGAACAGCATCAGGAGGCGGTTTGTCCGCAAGATGCTGGCCAAGCAGGGCGGCGCCCTCCTGGGGCGTGCGTTGCCCTTCGGTGTGGGTGCTGTGGTTGGTGGTGCTGGCAACCACATGATGGGCCGCGCGGTTATTGCCGCCACCACACAGGCTTTCGGCCCGGCGCCAAGGGTGGTCCCGGGCCAGTTGGTCAAGGACCTCGATCGCTGACCCGATTACCTCGCCTTATTCCGGCCAACGCTCCCGACCCCCCGTTACCTTTCTTATAGCCCCTAAACGAGCAAGAATCGGGGTTGCTGGCCTGTCGGTCCTGGCATGATTGAGTCCCCCAGTCGAATGTATGATCCGGGGGTGTTGTCACCGGGGTTCGATAGGCGCCAGAGGATCGCTAATGGGGACCGGACCAGCTGCAGACACCATCGTGGTAGGTCGGCCGTAACGTGGATGCCGAGCTCTGGGGCCGCAGGACAGACCAGCACGGTCTCATTGGGTTTCACCTCTGGAGGTAGTAGTGATTAAGGATCACGAACTCGTCGATGTGTTTATCGGCGTCGATGTCGGTAAGTCCAACCACCACGCGGTGGCGTTGGACAGGAACGGCAAGAAACTGCTCGATAAGGCACTGCCGCAAGACGAGGCGAAACTGCGGGCGATCATCGACAGTCTCACCAAGCACGGCACGCTTTTACTCGTCGTGGACCAGCCGGCCACCATCGGTGCACTGCCGGTCGCTGTGGCGCAGGCCGCCGGTATCCTCGTCGGTTACCTGCCGGGCCTGGCGATGCGCCGCATCGCTGACCTGCACCCCGGTGAGGCCAAGACGGATGCCCGAGACGCTTACATCATTGCTGAGGCCGCCCGGAGCATGCCGCACACGCTGCGCTCGATTGCCGTCGCCGATGAACAGGCCGCGGAACTGTCAATGCTCTGCGGTTTCGACGACGACCTGGCCAAGCAGGCCACCGCCGCCTCGAACCGGATCCGCGGGCTCCTCACGCAGATCCACCCGGCCCTGGAACGGGCCATCGGCCCGCACCTGGACCACCCCGTAATGGCCGAACTGCTGCGGAAATACCCTGCCCCTGAGGCTCTGCGCCGGGCTGGCCAGAGCCGGGTCGCCGCGTTCATGGCCAAGTCCGCGCCGCGGGCCGGCAGGCGCTGGGCAGAAGAGATCTTCACCGCTCTGGGTGAGCAGAGCGTAGTCGTGGCCGGCACTGGCGCCGCCGGCGTCGTGTTGCCCCAACTCGCCGCGCAGCTGACCCAACTACGCACCTCTCGTGCCGAGGTTCTGACCCAGGTTGAAGCCATCGTGGAGGCCCACCCTCTTCACGAACTCCTGACGTCCCTACCGGCGGTCGGCGTCAGGACGGCAGCACGGATCATTACCGAGGTTGCAGGCAAGGAATTCAAGACCGCCGGGCATCTGGGATCCTACGCCGGACTCGCGCCGGTGACGTGGCGATCCGGTACCTCGATCCGAGGAGACCACTCCTCAAAAAAGGGCAACAAGATCCTCAAACGGGCGTTCTTCCTCTCCGCATTCGCGGCCCTGAAAGACCCCGTCTCACGGGCGTACTACGACCGCAAACGAGCCCAAGGCAAACGGCATAATCAGGCCCTGATCGCCCTCGCCAGACGCCGCTGCGATGTCCTGTTCGCGATGCTGCGCGACGGAGTGCTATACGAGGCACCCGCGGTCAAAGCCGCCTAAACAACCAGCCCAGCAGCCGGCCGACCACGCGCCACCGGCCACTCCCTCCTGCCCAAAAACCCGGCAAACCCCAATCTCCGAAACCACCCAACCAGCTTGACAAAGAACATAGGGACACCCCCCCCCGTTGCCGTGCCTGATTTCTGCGGACGCGCCCGTTATATCGGACGCGCCCGCCGAAGTCGGGTGCGGCGGCTGACCGGTAGGCGTTCCTACATTGAAGAGTCACCGTTGATCGGCGGATAGCCAGGCATGGTCATGGCGCCTGGATCAGCGTTGCCCGGTCCCGCGTTGCCCGCGCGGCGGACAAGTTCGCCGGTGTTCTCAGCGGTCCGGATCGAGGCGATCAACGATTCGAGGCCGACCCGTGCCAGCACGAGGTAGAGAAGCCCGAAGAGCGGTCCGAGGACCAACATCACGAGCAGCCCGAACAACGCGCTCTGCTGGAAGCTGACGACGACGAACAGCAGGCAGGTGATCGCAATGATGACCATGACTGAAGGATCAGCCGAAGACTGCGTGCGCAACAGAGAAGATGAATAACCCGGCCAGGGAGCCGACCACCGTGCCGTTGATCCTGATGAACTGCAGGTCCTTTCCGATCTGCAGCTCGATCTTCCTTGACGTTTCCACCGCATCCCACCGGCCAACCGTCTCGGTAATGATCGCCGCGATGTCGCTCCGGTAGGTGCGCACCAGGTAGCCTGCCGCGTCGGCAATCCACCGGTTGATCTTCCCCGCGAGTTCCTCGTCAGTAGCCATCCGGTGACCAAAGTCCCTGACGGCCGCCTTGAAGTTCTGGGTCAGTTCACTGTCCGGATCGTCTACCGCTTCCAGCAGGGCCTTCTTGATGGTCGCCCAGGTGCTCGCCGCCAGCTCGCGCACCTGCGGGTCGCCGAGCACCTGTGCTTTGATACCCTCTGCCTTGGCGATGACCACCGGATCGTGCTGGAGATCCTGCGCCAGGTCCTTGAGGTACTTGTCGAGGGCGAGGCGAACGTCATGGCGGGGATTGGTCTGGACTGCCCGCATGAACTTGGTGATCTCGACGTAAACTTTGTCGCCAACCAGTCCATCGACGAACTGGGGCACCCAGGTGGGTGAGCGCTGGGAGACCAGGCCGGAGACAAGGTCGTAGTTGCTGTCCACCCATTCAGCAGCGCGGTCCACCAGCAGATCCACAAGCTGGTGGTGGTGGCCGTCGTTGAAGATCCGCTCGGCAATCTTCCCCGCCGGTGGGCCCCACGGCGGTGTGAGCAGGTGCTTGCGCACCATTGACTCGATGACCGCCTGCACGGCGTCGTCGTCGAGAACTGTGAACACTGCGCGGATGGCCGCGGCGCCCTCCACCGCCACCCGGTCAGCGCCCTCGGGCGTAGCCAGCCAGGCGCCCGCTTTCTGTGCGACGCCCACCGAGGCGAGTTTCTGCTGCACCACCGCTTCGGACAGGAAGTTCTCTTCGACGAACTGCCCCAGGGAAGCCCCGATCTGGTCCTTCTTGCGGGGAATGATCGCCGTGTGCGGGATTTTGATGCCCATCGGATGCTTGAACAGCGCCGTGACCGCAAACCAGTCCGCCAGGGCGCCCACCATGCCGCCCTCTGCGGCGGCCCGGACGTACTGCAACCATGGGTAGTCGTCCTGCAGGGCGAACGCGACAACAAAAATCACCGCCATGGCACCGAGCATCCCGGTGGCCACCAATTTCATGCGCCGAAGTCCGGCCGCCCGTTCTGCGTCAGTGCCGGCTAGGTGAGAGCTCAAGGATCCTCCGGAGGTCGCGGCGCACCGGCTGTGCATCCGTCTGAGTCAGTAAAGCAGCGTTTGATGGCGTAAGTCACGCCGGACGGAGCGATTTCGCGTAGCGTGTAGGTAGCTGCTGGTCGCTGATGGGAGGGCACATGCAACACACAATTTTCGCCCACCGCGGTGCCAGCCATCAGTTCGCCGAGCACACCCGGGCCGCCTATTTGCAGGCACTTGCCGAGGGTGCCGACGGCGTCGAGTGCGACGTGCACATGACACGCGATGAGGAACTGGTCTGCATCCATGATTCGACCCTTGACCGGACCTCGGATGGAACCGGCGACGTGGCAGATCACACCCTTCGCGAACTCAGGGACCTCGATTTCTCGTCCTGGAAGGGAGCGGGGATACCCGCGGATTTCGGTGGGGTCGCCGACCAGTTTCTCTCACTCGGCGACCTGTTGCGCCTGCTGTTGGATGCTGGGCGGGATGTGCTGCTGGCCATTGAGCTCAAACACCCCAGCCCCTTCGGGCTGAAACTTGAGGAAAAGCTCATCACCTTCCTGATGCGGCAGGGGTGGGATCCGGAGAGCTCCACGCTCGCCAACGTGTCGATCAGCTTCATGAGCTTCAATCCGGACTCGGTCAAGCACCTCCTGGAAAAGGTCCCGTCCCATACGGTCTGCCAGCTGGTTTCAGATGTGCGCCCGGCCGAGCTTCGTGCGGAACTGCATTTGGGGGTGCTGACCGCTGCGGCGGTGATCGGTCTGCTGCGTCGGGCCCTTCATGACGGCGAGCAGAACATCGACTCCCACGCGGCGGGAATGGCCGGGCCGGGGCTCGACTATGTGGCGGCGCATCCGGCGCGAGTGGCCCGCTGGATTGCCGAGGGGGTCCGCATCCGCGCTTGGACGGTCGACGAGCCCGACGACGTCGAACTGATGCGCAGCCTCGGAGTACATGAGCTCACGACCAACCGGCCTGCTTTCGTCCGGGCGCAGTTGACCCGGTCCGCCCCGGGCAACTAGGTCCGCGCCGCGGCGCGGGAGTGTGATTGAGTTGAAGCATGCATTCTCCGATTGAAGACTACGCACTCGTTTCCGACATGCACACCGGTGCGTTGATTTCGAAGTCCGGGAGCGTCGACTGGTTGTGTTTCCCCCGGTTTGACTCCGATTCGGTGTTTGCCGCCCTGTTGGGCGAGGAGGGTCACGGCCGCTGGCTTCTGGCCCCGGCGCCGGGTGCCGGCACGGCCGAAGTGGTTCAGTGGCACTACGTCGACTCGACCTTCGTGATGGTGACTCGCTGGCACACCGATGCAGGCGAGGTCGAGGTGACAGACTTCATGCCGATCGGCGATCGTCGGGCGTCCCTGGTGCGGCGAATCACGGGACTGAGCGGCAACGTGCCGATGAGGCAGGAGCTGGTGGTGCGGTTCGGCTATGGCACCATCCTTCCGTGGGTCAGCCGGCAAACCGACGACGGCGGTCAGGCCATCTCCGCGATCGCTGGCCCCGACGCCCTGGCACTTCGGGGACAACAACTTCCCCACGCCTCCCACCGCCGGCACGAAGGGGAATTCGTCGTCGCCGCCGGTGAAACCGTTGATCTTGAACTCGTCTGGTACCCCTCCTACCGGCCGATGCCCAAGCCGATGGACGTTGAAACCGCGTTGCGGGAAACCATCGACTACTGGTCCGGGTGGGCCGCGAGCTTCGAGCAGCGGGGCCAGTATGACCCGATTGTGAAACGCTCCCTGTTGGTGCTTCGCGCCCTGACGCATGAGGACACCGGCGGCATTGTCGCGGCCCCCACCACGTCGCTGCCCGAGCACTTCGGCGGTGCACGCAACTGGGATTACCGGTTCTGCTGGCTCCGCGACGCCGCGCTGACCCTTGAGGCGATGATGACCCACGGGTACCAGGAGGAGGCGCTGGAATGGCGCAACTGGCTGCTCCGCGCGGTGGCCGGGGACCCCGAAGACCTGCAGATCATGTACGGGGTGGGCGGCGAGAGGGACCTCCCCGAAAAGACGCTCGACCATCTGCCTGGGTACGAATCGTCCACACCGGTGCGGGTGGGCAACGGAGCTGTTGACCAGTACCAGGCCGATGTCGTCGGTGAGGTGATGGTGGTGCTGGAGAAGCTCCGCAACCGGGGGGTGGAGGAAGACAGCTTCTCCTGGCCCCTGCAGCGTGCTCTCCTGAGCTTCGCCGAGAACCACTTCGACGACCCCGATCACGGTATCTGGGAGATGCGCGGAGACCTGAAATACTTCACCCATTCCCGGGTAATGATGTGGGCGGCCTTCGACCGTGGCGTCCGTGCGGTTCGAGAGCACGGGCTGGACGGTCATGCCGAGCGCTGGGCCGAACTCCGCGACCGGCTCCGCGAGAACATCCTGGAGAAGGGGTTCGACCCGAGCATCAATTCCTTCACCCAGACGTACGGCAGCCCGGAGGTCGACGCGTCGCTGCTGCAGCTCCCGCAGGTGGGATTCCTCGACTACGACGACCCCCGGATGCTGGGGACCGTGGCCCGGCTCGAAAAGGACCTTGCCGACAAGCACGGGCTTCTCCTCAGGTACCGCACTGAGGCCGGCATGGATGGACTGGAACCGGGCGAGCATCCGTTCCTGGCCTGTTCCTTCTGGCTCGTGGAGCAGTACGCCCGGTCCGGCAGGATCGACGATGCAAAGAAGCTGATGGACCAGCTGGTGGGCTATGCAAATGGCCTGGGGCTGCTGGCCGAGGAATACGATACGGGCAGCGTGCGGATGGCGGGGAACTACCCGCAGGCGTTCTCACACCTGGCGCTGGTGCGTGCCGCTGATGCGATCCACGGCGTGAACAGCGGCTCCCTCTAGCCTTCCTAGGGCCCCCTCGCAGCACAAAAGTGCCGGGCCTGCAGACCCGCTGTTGCGCAACAGCTGATCTGCAGGCCCGGCACTTTTCTGTGCCCTGAGCGGGGGAGGTTATGGCCGGATAATCACCTTGATGCAGCCGTCCTGCTTCTTCTGGAACTTCTCGTAGGCCGCAGGCGCCTCGTCGATGCCGATCGTATGGGTCATCAGGTCCATGACGCCCAACGGATCCGAGGGATCTTCGACGATGGGCAGCAGTTCATCGGTCCAGTGGCGCACGTTGCACTGGCCCATGCGGGTCTGGATCTGCTTGTCGAACATGTTCAGGAGGGGCATCGGGCTGGCAGTGCCGCCGTAGACGCCGCTCAGGGAGATGGTTCCCCCGCGACGGACAGCATCGATCGCGGCATGCAGCACCGTGAGACGGTCCACTCCCGCGGTTTCCATCGCCTTCTTCGCGAGGGCGTCAGGCAGCAGGTTGACTGCGTTCTGGGCGAAGGCACCCAGCGGGGAGTCGTGTGACTCCATCCCGACGGCGTCGACCACCGCGTCAGGTCCGCGACCGTCAGTCATTTCCCGCAGCTCATCACCAATGTCCTTGGTGAAATCGAGCGTCTCGATGCCATGGCGTTCAGCCATGGCGCGACGCTCGGCGACGGGTTCAACAGCAATGACCCGCTGGCCGAAGTGCCGGCCGATCCGTGCAGCGAACTGCCCCACGGGACCCAGCCCGAAGACGGCGAGCGTGCCGCCGTCGGGAACGTCAGCGTACTTCACGCCCTGCCAGGCGGTGGGCAGGATATCGGAGAGGTAGAGATACCGCTCGTCGGGGAGCTCGTGGCCCACCTTGACCGGCCCGTAGTCGGCGTGGGGGACGCGCAGGAACTCCGCCTGGCCACCCGGCACCGAGCCGTAGAGCTCCGAGAAGCCAAGGAGGCTGGCGCCGGATCCCTGAGAGCGGACCTGTGTGGTTTCGCACTGCGACTGGAGCCCACGGACGCACATCCAGCAGTGACCGCAGGAAATGTTGAAGGGGATGACCACCCGGTCGCCCGGCTTGAGGTTCGTGACGGCACTGCCGACCTCCTGCACGATGCCCATCGGCTCGTGCCCGAGAACGTCGTTCTTGTTCATGTAGGGGGTGAGCACCTCGTACAGGTGCAGGTCGGATCCACAGATTGCCGAGGAGGTGATGCGGACGATGGCGTCAGTGGGTTCCTGGATCACCGGATCCGGGACCTGCTCGACGCTGACGGTGCTCCGGCCCTGCCATGTCACTGCCTTCATGATTCACGCTCCAATTTCGAATAGTAAGTAGACTGACTACCCATCAGTATTGCCTCGATTTGTCAGGATTGAAAGCCGAGTAGGTGAATCCTTTGCCCGCGCCCTACGCTGAATCGGTGAAACACCTGCAGTCACCCGCGGTCCGGGTCGGCCTTTCGATCGCCGTCGCCACCGGCCTCTACGGGGTGTCCTTCGGTGCACTGTCGGTGACCTCCGGGTTCGATCTGTGGCAAACCATGGCGCTCAGCCTGCTGCTGTTCAGCGGTGGCTCCCAGTTCGCGTTCATCGGGGTGATCGGGGGCGGCGGAACGGGGGCCGCGGCGCTGACCGCGGCGTCCCTGCTGGGTATCCGCAACGCCGTGTACGGGATGCAGATGAATGCCCTGGTTCGGCCTACCGGGTGGCGGCGGTTCGTTGCCGCTCACGTCACGATTGATGAATCTGCGGCCACCGCGAGTGGTCAGACCGACCCGGTCGAGCGTCGTCTGGGGTTCTGGAGCGCGGGGATCGGCGTGTTCATCCTGTGGAACGCCTTCACCGTCGTTGGAGCCCTGGTGGGCGGTGCGCTCGGCGACCCGGCGAAGTGGGGTCTTGACGGGGCTGCGGTCGCGGCATTCCTGGGCCTCCTCTGGCCGCGACTCCGAGGACGGGAGCCGGCGGCGATCGCGGTGGTCTGTGCCCTGGTCACGATCGTCACGGTCCCCCTGGTGGCGCCGGGGCTGCCCATCCTGATTGCGGCGGCTGTTGCCGGCGCCATTGGCTGGTTTGGTCACGGCCGGCCCAGCGAGGGCCTTGAGCCCGACGTCGACCCCTACGCTGCCGGAGGCGATCACCGATGAATTTGTGGCTCTGGATCCTGCTTGCCTGCGTCGTCGCATTCCTTACCAAGCTCGCCGGCTACCTGGTCCCGGCGCGGTGGATGGACAACCCCCGGATGAACCGGGTCGCAGGCACGCTGACCATTGGTCTGCTCGCGTCGCTGACAGCTGTCAACACGTTCGCCTCGGGTCAGGAACTGGCCCTCGACGCCCGGATCGTCGCCTTGGCGGCCGCAGCGGTGGCACTGCTCCTGAGGGCACCGTTCCTGGTGGTTGTGCTCGCGGGAGCTGTGGGCGCCGCGCTGGCCCGGCTGGCAGGAATGCCCTGACCGGCCCACCGGCCGCGGCTTTGCGGCTGCGGCCAGTAGCCAGCCAGTGTCAGCGCGCGACGACGACGGCGGTCGCCTCCGCGATTGCTGCCTCTTCGTCAGTGGGCACAACGAGCACCGGGAACGCAGAGGCCTCGGTGCTGATCTGGCGGGGGGCCGAACTCTTCTTGCGGTTCTCGGCGTCGTCGAGGTGGACGTCGAGCGCGCCCAACCTGGTGACCACGCGCTCCCGGAACTGCCAGGAGTTCTCGCCGATCCCGGCGGTGAACACCAGCGCCTGAGCGCCACCGACGGCCACATGGTATCCGCCGATGTACTTGGCCAGCCGGTAGGAGGCGAGGTCCAGGGCCAGCTCGGCCCGCGCGTCCCCGCCGGCTGCGGACTCGACCACAGAACGCATGTCGTTCTGTCCGGTCAGACCCTTGAGGCCCGCTTCCCGGTTGAGGAGCTGATCCAGATCCCCGGCCGAGTAGCCTTCGCGGCTGAGGAACAGCAGAATCGACGGATCGATGTCGCCGGAGCGGGTGCCCATCACCAGACCCTCGAGCGGGGTGAACCCCATTGACGTGTCGATGCTGGCCCCGGCCTGCACCGCAGTGATCGAGGCGCCGTTCCCGAGGTGGGCGATGATCCCGGTGAAGGCGGCGGGGGCGACCCCCAGCAGGGCGGCGGCGTGGTCGGTGACATACCCGATGGACGTGCCGTGGAACCCATACCGGCGGATCCCGAACCGGGTGTAGAGCTCATCGGGGACGGCGTAGCGCCAGGCCTGCTCGGGGATGGTGCGGTGGAACGCCGTATCAAATACAGCCACCTGGGGCATGTCAGGCCATTTGGCGGTGATGGCCCTGATGCCCTGGACATTCGCCGGGTTGTGCAGGGGTGCGAGGGGGCTGAGGCGTTCGATTGCCCTGGTGATCTCGTTGTCCACCAGGACCGGCTCGCTGAACCGTTCACCGCCGTGGACCACCCGGTGCCCCACAGCGTCAATGGCTTTGCCCTGCAGCGCCTGCTCGACGTCGTCGGTCACCCGGTCGAGCGCCGCCTGGTGGTCGGCGGGCCCACCGTGGGTGGAATCACCGATCCGTTCCACGGTGCCGTCGGCCAGCCGTTCGCCGGTCCCGGTGTCGCGCACCTGGTACTTCAACGATGATGAGCCCGAATTGATGACAAGAATGATCATGATGCCTCCTGTCAGAAACTCTACTGGAGGCTGCTGACGTCGTCCGGCGGCGTCTTACGGCAGGCGACTGGGGCACCAGCAAAAACCCATTTCCGATGTAGGTGGATGGCAAGTCGAGTAGCATCGGCGTATGGAAGCTACCGAGGTGGTCCGGCAGTATTGGTCGGCGGTGTGGAGCCGGGACTGGAACGCTGTTGGACGAACCCTTGCCGACAACGTGGAGGTCTTCTGGCCCGTCACGCGCGAAATCATCCGTGGCAGGGACAACCTGGTTGCGGTGAACTCGGAGCATCCAAACGGGTGGAGCATTGACGTGCTAAATGTTTACGACGCTGGCGACGTGGTGGTGTCTGAGGTGCAGGTGCCTCAGGAGGACGTTGGCATCTTCCGCGTTGTGTCCATCTGGACCGTGGCCGACGGCGTTATCATTTCGGGCCGCGAATACTGGACCCTCTACGGCGGGGAGGAAGGCCGCGACTGGCGGCGCAAGTACAGCACCGTTGGCGACATTCCCTCCTGAGATCAGCGTCAGGCAAGCCGAACCAGTCGATCGCCTCTGCCAATCACTCCCCGGTGTTCTGCGCCTGGACCGCTGTGATCGCGACGGTATTCACGATGTCCTCAACGGTGCAGCCACGGGAGAGGTCATTGACCGGCTTCCGGAGCCCCTGCAATACCGGCCCCACCGCAACCGCACCGGCCGACTGCTGGACCGCCTTATAGGTGTTGTTGCCCGTGTTGAGGTCGGGAAAAATGAACACGGTGGCCTGACCGGCTACCGAGGAACCCGGCAGCTTGGACTCGGCGACTGTCGCATCGACTGCGGCGTCGTACTGGATGGGTCCCTCCACGGGAAGGTCGGGCTGGCGTTCGCGTACCAGTTCGGTGGCGCGGCGCACCTTGTCCACCGCACCTCCGGAGCCTGACTCGCCGGTCGAGTAGGAGAGCATCGCCACCCGGGGTTTCACACCGAACTGCTGGGCTGTTGCGGACGACGCGATAGCAATATCGGCGAGCTGCTCGTCATTGGGGTCGGGGTTGACCGCGCAGTCACCGTAGACCAGGACACGGTCACGCAGCAGCATCAGGAAGACCGACGAGACAATCTTTACTCCCTCCTTCGTCTTCACGAACTCAAGAGCCGGACGAATGGTGTTCGCGGTGGTGTGGGCTGCCCCGGACACCATTCCGTCCACTTTCCCGAGCTGCACCATCATGGTCCCGAAGTAGGCACCTTCCAGCATGCGCTCGCGGGCGCTTTCGATGGAGACGCCCTTGTGGGAGCGCAGCCGCGTGTACTCGGCGGCGAATTCCTCGCGGAGCGCGGAGGTCGCAGGGTCAATCAGGGTCAGCCCGGTCAGGTCGATACCCTGTCCGGCAGCGAGTTCCCTGACCTTCGCCTCCGGCCCCAGAATGGTGAGATCGCAGACGTCGCGCCGGTGCAGGATTTCGGCGGCCCGGAGGACCCGCAGGTCCTGCCCCTCGGGCAGGACAATGTGCCGGCGCTGGGACCTCGCCCGTTCAATCAGGTCGTGAAGGAAGCGCAGCGGGGTCATCGTGAGTGCCCGGGGCAACTCCAGCCGCTCAAGGAGTTCCGGCTCGTCCACCTGCCGCGCCCACGCGCCCAGGGCTGCCGCCGCCTTGCGCCGCAGGCCGGTAGCGATCTCGCCGCGCACCTCGCTGACCCGACGCGCTGCGGTATACGTGTCGTCGTCGACCGCGAACACGGGGAACGGCGCCTGGGCCAGCAGGGAAAGGATCGTGGAGTCAGGGGCGAGCCCTCCGGTGAGGATCATCCCGGACGGGACCGGGAACTCGGCCGAGAAGGATGATGCGAGGGTTGCCACCATGACGTCGGCCCGGTCGCCGGGAACAATCACCAGGGCGCCGTCGGTGAGCTTGTGCAGGAAGTTGCCCACATTCATCGCCGCGACCTTGATCGACGCGACATCCCGCTCAAGGGTAGGACTACCGGCGATCTGACGGGCGCCGAGTGCCTTCGCCACCTCGCCGACGGTGGGCCGGGAGATCTCGGACAGTTCGGGAATCACATAGACGGGACGCCCGGAGCGCCCCGGCCGGACCTGCGCACTGATCTCGGCGACGGCGTCGTCGGCGGCCCGGTTCACCATCATCGCCAGCAGCGAGACCTGCGCGGCGTCCAGTTCCCTCCGGGCGACGTCGACGGCGTCGGCCGCTTCGGGAACCGACATCTCCTTCGCGTTCACCACCGCCAGCACCATGGCGCCCAGGTTGTTTGCCAACCGGGCGTTGAGATCGAACTCGAGGGCGGCGTCGTGCCCGCTGAGATCGGTGCCCTCGACGATGATGACATCGCAGTCGCGCGCGATCTCGCTGTAGATGGCAACGCAGCGGGTGTCGATCTCCTCACGCTGCCCCTTGACCAGCAGCGCCCGCGCTTCCGTGCGGGTGAGACCGCCGCGCGCCCGCGACGCGGACAGGTCGAAGGTGCGTTGCATCAGGTTGACCATCGGGTCCGCCTCAACGTCATCCCCCTCGACGATGGGCCGGAAGAATCCGACCCGGTCGGAGTGCCGGTGCAGCATGTCGGCCAACCCCAGTGAGATCAGTGACTTTCCTGAGCCTTCGGTCATGGCGCTGACGTATATTCCACGAGTCATTGACTCATCCTCCCAAACCGCGGCGTCAGTAGCCATGACGGCAGGCACATCCGCGGGCTTTATCTTCGGACCGGGGACTTTTTTGGGGTGCACCAGGGCACCTGCGGCGGGACCAGGTACGCCCAACCCGCCACCCCTGCGCACAAGATTCCCGACGACGGCCGGTCTGGTTGATCACGGACCTTCATGCCAGACTTGGACCATGCTTGTAGCCTTCTCAGTTGCCCCAGCCGGACACGGCGCCACCACAGGTGAAAACGCGGACGGCTCGGTCCACGATGCGGTGGCCGAGGCCGTGAAGATCGTCCGCGATTCGGGTCTGCCCAACCAAACCGACTCGATGTTCACCACCATCGAGGGTGACTGGGACGAGGTGATGGAGGTGATCAAGCGGGCCACCGAAGCTGTCGGCAAGTACGGAAGCCGTGTCTCACTGGTCCTGAAAGCCGACATCCGGCCCGGCTATTCGGGTGAGTTGACCGGCAAGGTGGAGCGCCTTGAACAGGCCATCGACGAGATGGACGAGTACCAGGGCCATTCATGACCGGCGGGGTTGACCAGTGACCGAATGGGCCGACGTCGAGCGTTATCTGGTGGATACAGTGGTCCACCCGGATGGCGCGTTGGTCCTCGCCGTTGAGGCGACAGCCGACGCGGGAATGCCAGCCATCGAAGTGACCCCTACCCAGGGGAAGTTCCTGATGCTGTTGGCGAGAATCGCTGGCGCTCGCCGGGTTCTCGAGATTGGCACCCTCGGCGGGTTCAGCACCATCTGGTTGGCGCGGGGGATTCCCGACGACGGGACGGTTGACACCTGCGAGTACGAGCAGGCTCACGCCGACGTCGCCCGCAGGAACCTTGACCAGGCGGGTGTGGGCGGGAAGGTCAGGATCCATGTGGGCGCGGCATTGGACACGTTGCCCACCCTGACCGGGCCCTACGATCTGTTTTTTATCGACGCTGACAAGGTCAACAACCCTCGTTACCTCGACTGGGCTGTCCGGCTCTCCCGGCCGGGCAGTGTCATTGTGCTCGATAACGTGGTGCGCGGGGGATCAGTCCTGGACGTAGACGGGGATGAGGCGGTGCAGGGTACCCGCGGCGCGCTCGAACTGCTGGGCTCCCACCCCCAGCTGGAGGCCACCGCGCTGCAGACCGTCGGTTCCAAGGACTGGGACGGGTTGGCGTTGGCCGTGGTGGTAGCCGCCGCGCCCTAAACTGGACTGGTGAAATTTTCCATCCGCCGTGCGTCCCCCGACGACGCCGAAGCGTACTCGCGCACGCATCTGCAGGGCCTCCACGAGACCTACGCCCAGATCATGCCACCGGCCTTCCACAGCCATTACGACGCCGAACTTCCGGTCCTGATGGCCAAGCGACGGGATGCACTCGAGGCTGGCGCTGCTAGTTGGCTGGCGTTCGATAAGGCAGGGACAGCGGTCGGCATTGCGACCTCGGGGCCGGGCCGCGACGACGACCGGCCCGACTTCGAGCTGCACCACATCTACACCCTCGCCTCCACCCACGGCACCGGGCTGGGCCAGCAACTGCTGGACACGGCGATCATGGACCAGGCAGCATACCTGTGGATACTGAACGGCAACCCCCGGGCTGAGCGCTTCTATCGGCGCAACGGGTTTGAACCCGATGGCACGTCCACTCTGTGTGGGCCCACCTGGCACCACCGGCCCATGTTCAGGATGCACCGGCAGCGACAGGTACGCAGCAGCGACGAACGGACGCCGGCGTCGGATTCACGGCAGTGACGGATGCACAGGCGGTTCAGACCCCGGTGCGACTAGCATGGGCCCCATGTCCCCGTTCACCATCCGGCCAAGCGCCGCCGACGAGGTGGAGGCCGTGCTCCGCATGAAGAACCTCGCGTGGCGGCAAACCTATGCCGGCAAGCTCAGCGATGCTGTGTTTGACCGGCTCGACGCGGAGCTCCCCGCACAGGCGGTCGCCCTGCAGGACAGTATCCTGCAGGGCGCGCAGCCACCGCGGGTGGCAACGGATGCCAGCGGCCACATCGTCGGGGTCGCCGCTGGCGGGCCCGCGCGAGGTGACAACCCCCCGACAGAGGTCGAGCTCTACATGGTCTACGTGCTGACCGAAGCGCACGGCATGGGTGTGGGCCATCAGCTGGTGAGTGGAGCCATCGGTTCCGCCCCGGCCTTCGTCTGGGTGTTGGAGAGCAACGCCCGAGCCATTGCGTTCTACCGGAAACTCGGCTTCACCCCCGACGGAACCGCTGAACCCCTGTCCGCGCAGTGGAACCACCAGCGCGAGCTGCGCATGGTCCGGGCAACGACGCCGTGACCGTGACAGTCCGCCGGGCGACCCCCGACGACGCCGACGCCCTGGTGGTGCTGCATAACCGGACCTGGCGCGAAACCTACGGCCACCTGGGACCGCCCGAATTCTTCGACGCCCGAGACGCACGCGCCGCCGCGGACGCCGTCGACCGCCGCCGCCAGCTCGACGACGGCGTCCCGTGGACGGTCGCGGTCGACGACGACGACACACTCGTCGGGTTGGCGCTTGCGGGCCCCAGCCGGGACGCGGACCGCGACGGAACTGAGCTGTACTTTCTGTACGCGCTCCGGCGGGTTCACGGCCGCGGAGTGGGTCCGGCGCTGCTCACCGAAGTGCTTGGTGAACGGGCGGCAAGCCTCTGGGTGCTGGAAGTGAACCACCGGGCTACCGCCTTCTACGGCAGGAACCGGTTTGTCGCTGACGGTGCCCGCCGGAAGGTCAGGACCGAAGGATCCGATCTGCAGGAAATCAGGATGGTGCGTCACTAATGGGCCGGCAACGTGCGCCCCGCTCCGGAGCTCCGAAAGCAGCGGCTGACAATGAAACGGGACCGGTCTCCGGAATCTACGAGACCGACACCGGCACGTGCGAGCTGGAACCCGATCCGTTCAACCCCAACGGCTGGATCCTCAAGGTCAACGGGGTGCCGAGCTCCCACATCGATCTCAGCGACCCGCTGCAGCTGGACTTCGAGTACATGCGGTGGATTGCGGCACTCGTCGAATCCCACCGCCGCGAACTTCACCGCGGCGAGGGCGCTCCACTGCGCGCCCTGCACCTCGGCGGCGGCGCGTGCTCGTTGGCACGCTATCTGGCAGCGGCATTTCCTGAAGCGCGTCAGGTGGTGGTGGAGCTCGACGGAAAGCTCGCCGGGCTGGTGCGGGACTGGTTCGATCTGCCGCGGGCTCCCCTGGTGCGTATCAGGGTGGGGGAGGCGAGGGAAGTGACCGAGTCCCTCACCGCCGGCAGCCGGGACCTGATTATTCGTGACGTCTTTGCCGGCAGCACCACCCCGCGGCCATTGACCACCCTTGAGTTCACCCAGCACGCCAGACGGGTCTTGAGCGAGGGTGGTCTCTACCTGGTGAACTGCGGTGACTCGCCGGCTCTTGCCGGCGCGCGACGGGAGGCGGCCACGATCGGTGAGGTCTTCGCGTACACGGCGATCATCGCTGATCCGGCAATGCTCAAGGGCCGGCGCTACGGGAACGTGATCATCGCGGGAAGCGACAGTCCGCTGGGCCAGGACCCAGGTCTGGCACGCGTGCTGCTGGGCGGTGGGGTGCCCGCCCATGCCTGGGATGACGCGCGGGTGCGGAAGTTCAGCAACGGCGCCCAGGTGCTCCGCGACCAGTAGGCCCGACCGGAACGCAGTGGGGCCTCAGCCCGTCGCGTGCCGGCCCAGCAGGCGGTCCTCATAGGCGGTGGTTGCCTCCCGCAGTGAGGCAACCACCGCGGCGACCGCAGGCTGGCGGAGCGAATCCGGCCTCGCCACCAGCCAGTACCCGAGCCGCTCCGCAATCTGGTCGGGGAGTAGGCGGACCAGGTCGCGGTGGCGGTCGGCCATGAAGCACGGCAGCAGACCGATTCCGGCGCCGGAACGGGTTGCCTCCACGTGCACAAAGACGTTGGTTGAACTGAGCGAATCCCTCATGGCCGGGAGCAGGCGGCGCGGGGTGTCGAGGCTATCGACCTGCAACATCGAGTCGATGAAGTAGACCAGCTGGTGCTCGGTGGCTTCAGCGACGCTCCGCGGTGTCCCCCACTCGGCCAGGTAGTCACGCGATGCATAGAGTCCCAGCATGTATTCACCCAGGCGGATGGCCTCCGCGCGATGCACCTGCGGTTCACCGACCACCACCTCCAGGTCGAGCCCGCTCCGGGTCTGGGACGCGCGGCGGGTCGCTGCGACAATCTCGATCGACAGTAGCGGGTGTAGACGGCGCAATCTGGCGAAGGCCGGTGCGGCAATATACGCGCTGAACCCGTCGGTGGCACTCATGCGCACGACGCCGGCAACGGGGGCGTCGTCGTCGTCCCCGCTGGCGAGCCCCGACACCGCTGAGGCTACCCGTTCCGCTGCGGCGACAGCCCGGTGCCCCAGCTCGGTAAGCTCCCATCCTCCGCTGGCCCGGACAAGCACATGGCCGCCGAGGCTCTTTTCCAGGGCCGCGATCCGGCGCGAGACGGTCGTATGGTTCATCTCAAGGGCGTCCGCGGCGGTGGTGAAGCGACCACTGTGCGAAACGGTGAGCAGGATCAGCAGGTCGTCGGGATTCAGTGAGCTCATATCTGCATTTTCGCACCTTGCTGGTGCGATATTGATCATTGAACTGCCTCGAATCTGCAGTGATACTCAATGAGGTTGTCCGTGGAGTGATGTCAGTCACTACGCCACGCAGTACGCATCGTGTCACCGACGACACAGAAGGAGAACGCCATGAGCGTCAATCAACGCTCCACCCAGCCCGGGCCTCAAGGATCCGCCGGGAACGACCGAACCGACGAATCTGGCCTGAAGAAGGTCGTCGCCGCCTCAATGGTGGGAACCGTCGTCGAGTGGTACGAATTTTTCCTCTACGCCACGGCCGCAACTCTGGTCTTCGCGGTTGTTTTCTTTCCCAACGCTGCCACGCCGCTGGACGGGATCATCGCCGCGTTCCTGACCTACGCCGTCGGCTTCATCGCCCGCCCCCTTGGTGGGATCTTCTTCGGCCAGATCGGCGACAAACTCGGACGCAAGCACACCCTGCAGGTGACGATCATTCTGGTGGGCGTCGCTACGTTCCTGATGGGCTGCCTGCCGGGTTTTAACACTATCGGCTACTGGGCTCCCGCTCTCTTGGTGGTCCTGCGCTTCATCCAGGGTTTCGCGGTAGGTGGTGAATGGGGCGGAGCTGTCCTGCTGGTTGCCGAGCACAGCCCCAACAAGTCCCGTGGTTTCTGGGCCAGCTGGCCACAGGCGGCTGTGCCGGTCGGGAACCTGCTCGCCACGGTGGTTCTCCTGACCATGTCCTTCATCCTGCCGGAGGACGAGTTTCTCGCCTGGGGCTGGCGGGTGGCGTTCTGGCTGTCAGCAGTCATCGTGGTGATTGGCTACTACATCCGGACACACGTCAGCGAAGCTCCGATCTTCCTTGAGGCCCGCGAGCAGGTGGAGCGGGAGAAATCGATCAACTACGGGGTCCTTGAGGTAGTGAAGAAGTACCCCAGGGGGATCCTCGGGGCGATGGGTCTGCGGTTCGCCGAGAACATCCTGTACTACATCATCGTCAGCTTCTCGATCGTCTACCTCAAGACCGTCCACGAATACGACACCAGCCAGCTCCTCCTGGCGCTCCTGATCGCGCACGTGGTGCACTTCCTCGTGATTCCGCAGGTGGGACGGTTGTCCGACCGGTTCGGTCGGAAACCTGTCTACCTGGCGGGAGCCATCCTCGGGGCGACCTGGGCGTTCTTCGCCTTCCCCATGTTCGACACCCAGAACCCCGTGATCATCATCCTGGCCGTCACCATCGGCCTGTGCTTCCACGCACTGATGTACGCGGGCCAGCCGGCGATCATGGCGGAGATGTTCCCCACCCGGATGCGGTACTCAGGCGTTTCACTTGGCTACCAGGTGACATCGATCATCGCCGGGTCGATGGCCCCCATCATCGCGACCGCCATCCTGCAGGAGACAGGCTCCTGGGTTGGCGTGGCCCTGTATGTCCTCGGCGCCTGTGTGGTGACCGGAATCGCCGTCGTGACCCTGCGTGAAACCAGGGGTATTTCCCTGCGCGACGTCGACGCCGAAGACGCGCACCGGCATGGCCTCTCGGCACCCCAGGCTGCCAGCTAGTGGTGGCTTCACGCGCGCAGCACCCGGCAGCATCGGAAGCCACCGGCGGGCAGCCACTCGTTGGGCGCCGGGCGCTGGTGACCGGCGGTGCCAGCGGCATTGGTGCTGCGACCGTGCGCGCCCTCGCCGCACAGGGTGCGTTCGTAACCGTGGCCGATCGGGATGGTGACGGAGCGGCCGCGCTGGCGAAGGAGGTTGGCGGAGTCGCCTGGGCGGTGGACCTGCTGCACACCAGGGAGCTGGAGGGCATCTCCCTTGATGTGGATATCCTGGTCAACAACGCGGGGATCCAGTCCGTACAGCCGATCCACACGTTTGCCCCGGCCGACTTCCGACGCATTCACACCCTGATGCTGGAGGCCCCCTTCCTGCTGATCCGCGCGGCACTGCCGGGGATGTACGAGAGGGGATTCGGGCGCATCATCAACCTGTCCTCCATCCATGGGCTCCGGGCGTCACCGTTCAAGGCGGCGTACGTCTCCGCGAAACACGGTCTCGAAGGTCTGTCCAAGGTGACAGCGCTCGAAGGCGGGGAGCACGGTGTGACGAGCAACTGCGTGAACCCCGGGTACGTACGGACACCGCTGGTCGAGAATCAGATCAGTGACCAGGCGCGCCTGCATGGGATCTCCGAGGAGGACGTGCTCGCGACCATCATGCTGACGGAGAGCGCGATCAAACGGATGGTGGAGCCGGAGGAAGTGGCGGGACTCGTGTGCTGGCTGGCATCCGACCTGGCAGGCATGGTGACCGGTTCGTCTTACGTGATGGACGGCGGTTGGTCGGCACGCTGACCGGCTGACGGGTGCTAGCGCAGGCCCAGCGCCAGTTCGATCGGCCCAATCCCGAAGAACACGACGAACGCTCCGGCGACAGCCCACATCAGCGGGTGGATCTCGCGTGCCCGGCCCTGGAAGGTGCGGACCAGGACGTAGGCGATGAACCCGGCCCCCAGCCCGTTGGCGATTGAGTAGGTGAACGGCATCAGGATGAAGGTCAGGAACGCGGGGATGGCGACCCCCCAGTCCTCCCAATCAATCCGACCGACCTGCGCCACCATCATGAACCCGACGACGACGAGAGCCGGCGCCACCGCCTCGAACGGCACCAGGGAGATCAGCGGGGTGAAGAACATTGCCAGCAGGAACAGGACACCTGTGACGATGTTGGCGATGCCGGTGCGTGCACCCTCGCCGATCCCGGCACCCGATTCGACGTAGATCTGGTTGGAGGACACGGACCCGGCGCCGCCAGCGACGGCGCCAAGAGCGTCAACCACGAGGACCCGGTTGACGCCCGGGATATTCCCCTTCTTGTCCACCAGCTTCGCCTCGTTGGCCAGACCCACCATGGTGCCCATGGCGTCGAAGAAGATGCTCAACAGGATGGTGAAGGTCAGCAGCAACGCGGCGGTCGCACCGATCGTGCCGAAGGCGCCGAACAGGCTCACGTTGCCGATCAGGGACAGATCCGGCACGCCCACCCACGAGCCGGTCGGAATCTCGGGTACCACCAGGGACCAGCCCTGGACGTTTGCGCCGTCGGGGCCGACGCTCGGACCCACGTTGGCTACTGCCTCGATGATGACGGCGAGGATGGTGGAGGCAATCACGCCGATCAGGATGCCGCCGCGGACCTTCCGGACCACCAGGGCGATGGTGAGGATCAGCCCGAACACGAAGACGAGCGTGGGCCAGCCAAGCAGCGCGCCCTCGAAACCCAGACCCACCGGGACGGTGGTCTGCGCGTCGTCGGGGACCCGCCTGACAAACCCCGCGTTGACCAGGCCGATCAGGGCGATGAACAGACCGATGCCCACCACGATCGCGGTCTTGAGGCTTTCGGGGACGGCGTTGAAAACGGCGGTCCGGAAGCCGGTGAGGACCAGAATCAACATGGTCAGTCCAGCCAGCATCACGAGCCCCATCACCTGTGGCCAGGTGAGTTCGGGGTTGGTTGCCACAGTGATCGCAACGAAGGCGTTCACCCCGAGTCCTGTGGCCAGCGCGAACGGGTACTTGGCCCACGCCCCCATCACGATCGTCAGTACTCCGGCCACGAGCGCGGTCACTGCCGCAACCCGCTCGAAGCCCAGTTCGGCGCCGGAGGAGTCCGCTCCCGCCAGAATGAGCGGGTTAAGGACCACGATGTAGCTCATGGCAAAGAAGGTGGCCACCCCACCGCGGATCTCCCGCGCGTAGGTGCTGCCTCGTTGGGAGACTTCGAAATAACGGTCCAGTACGGAACCCTTTTTGAGCATGGTCATTCCTTGAACGAAGTGGGGAGGTCTGCGGATCGAGTCTATCTGCTGCTCAACGGTCTCCCGCTCCCTCCCAGCGAGCTGACAGGACCGACACGTAGAGTTGGCCTATGAGTAGCACCAACCCCCGTTCAACACGGACCGCAGCCGGCCACCTTTTCGTCAGGGTGCCCGCCCTGCTTGCCGCGATGCTGCTGGTGGTCCTGATGACAGCATTGGGCTCCGCGTCCACCGCCAACGCCCACGACGAGCTGGTCGGCAGCAATCCCGAGGCCGGAGCAAGCGTCGAGCAGCTCCCCGAGGCGATTGAGCTGACATTCTCCAGCGTGCCGTCGGGGATCGGATCGGAAGTTGAAGTTCTTGACGAGACTGGCGGCAACTGGGCCGAAGGCGACGTCGCCATCGTTGATCGGGTGGCGAGCCAGCCGCTCCGCACCGGAGCGCCAGCAGGCGAATATACGGTGAACTGGCGCGTAGTTTCCTCGGATTCGCACCCGATCGAGGGAACCTTCACCGTCACCGCGGCTGCCGCAGGTACTGCCCAGTCCCCTTCCGCAGCGGTAGGCACCCAGATGCCGATCGAAATCGAGGAAGCCGAGCAGACGGTCCAGAACGATTTCCCGTGGAGCATCGTGGTGATGGTGGTAGTTCTGATCGGGCTGGCAGTCTACCTGGCAGTTACAGCACGGAAGCGGTTGCGGCAAGGATCCGATTCCTAGCACTCCCGCAAGGATCGGCGCACCGATTCAATTCGCAATTTTTGCTCATTAGCTGATGTTTGCTTATCGCCCTATGGGCTGTACTCGGCAATTAATGCACCGGCCAAGATAACGAAAGAACATCAATTCGTTGACGTCTCGTGGTGACTTCGTCCGACGTCGATAATCCCCGAGTTCATCGGGATCGAGGCGCCTTCAGGGTGTGTCGGAGGGCTCCAAAGCTGCCATCAAACGGCGCCGATCCCAGCTTTTTTACGGGGTTCGGCCGCGCCTGAGGCGAGTCATCGCCGGTATATTGGGGTTATTCAATACCGCTGATTGTCATCGCCGATTTTGGACTGAGGCCATTGTTGCCCGTCCCCTCCTGCAAATAAGCAGGCTTATTTTCCGATTTATCCGTGATCCGCAGGGTGTGATTTTAATGCCTTGACCGCCAGGTCCGATTGTCCTGGGTGGTGCCATTCAGCGTTCCGTGCGTGTCCAAATTGTGCTGTCCCAGGGCAGGCATCGAAAGCAACGCAGAGCGAGGAGCAAGATAACTGTGCCAGTCATTGAGGCCCAAGGGGTCTTTAAGATCTTCGGAAACAGACCCGTTCGCGCCGTCGAGCGGTTGCGTGCCGGGGCGACCCGTGAGCAACTTCGCAAGGACAACCTGACCCCCGCGGTCATCGATGCCACTTTCGACGTCGCTGAAGGCGAGATCTTCGTTGTGATGGGCCTGTCCGGGTCAGGCAAGTCGACCCTGATCAGGATGGTTAACGGTCTACTCATGCCAACCGCCGGATCGATGAGCATTGCCGGCAATGACATCACCCGTCTGAAGGGCAAGGATCTGCGGCGGGTGAGGCGGGAAAAGGTCAGCATGGTCTTCCAGCACTTCGCGCTGTTGCCCCACCGAACGGTCGGCGAGAACGCCGCCTATGGGTTGAAGGTGCAGGGGCTGAACCGTTCCGAACGGGAGAGAAAGGCTGAGGAAGCACTGCGACTGGTCGGGCTGGATGGCTGGGGAGGATCGCTCCCCGGTGAGCTCTCCGGTGGAATGCGGCAGCGGGTGGGGTTGGCGCGTGCCCTGGCAGCCGAGACCGACGTGATGCTGATGGACGAAGCGTTCAGCGCGCTCGATCCGCTCATCCGACGCGAGATGCAGGACCAACTGGTCGAGCTGCAGCACAAGCTCGGCAAGACCATCCTGTTCATTACCCACGACCTCAACGAAGCGATGCGGCTTGGCGACAGGATTGCGATGATGCGAGACGGTCGGATAGTGCAGATCGGGACGACCGAGCAAATCCTGAACGATCCTGCCAACGATTATGTCGCCCAGTTCGTCCAGGACGTTGACCGGACGCGGGTGCTTACCGCATCGGCGGTCATGGAGCCGGCCGTTGCCGTGCTCGGAAGCGAACAGGGCCCACGGGCTGCCCACAAGCTGCTGAGAGAGCATCAGCTCTCCAGCCTGATGGTTGTCAGCCGGGACAAAACCCTGCAGGGGATCGTGCATGAGCAGGACGTGGCCGTCGCCGTTTCGCGGGGCGCCGACAACCTCGACGGCCTGCTGCGGTCGGCTGCGACGGTTCGCCTGGATACGCCGCTCGCCGACCTGATGACGGCCGCGGCGGAGAGCGTCGTTGCCCTGGCGGTGGTCGACAACCAGGGCCGGCTCTCCGGAGTGATTCCAAGGGTCACCCTGCTCAACGCGCTCGGCGACCCCAACGCGAGAGTCGAACATATCGGTCCCGATCAGGAGGTGATGGCATGAGCCTCACAACCAGCCGCACCGACGGCGAAATAGTGCCCCGCATCCCTGTCGGCGAAGGGATCGAGACGGTCTTCGACTGGGTGGACGACACCCTGGGCAGCTTCTTCACCTCTGTCCGCGATGTGATTCTAGGCGCGACCGACGGCCTGGCCGACGCGCTCAACACCCCGGCTCCGCTCGTGATGGTGATTCTGTTCTCGCTGTTGGCATTACTGGTCAAGGACTGGAAGTTCGCCCTCGTGGCGTTTGTGGGGCTCGTTTTCGTTATCGGCGTCGACCAGTGGGAGAACGCGATGACGACGCTTGCCCTCGTGCTGATTGCCACTTTTATCGCCCTGGTGATAGCCATCCCGCTCGGTGTCGTCGCGGCAAAGTCGGATTCGATGAGCAATGCGATCCGCCCGGTGATGGACCTGATGCAGACCATGCCGGCTTTCGTCTGGCTGGTACCGGTGGTCACCCTCTTCAGTATTGGTGTTGCTGGCGGTGTCGTCGCCACAGTCATCTTCGCGTTGCCGCCGGGTGTCCGGCTCACCGAGCTGGGCATCCGTCAGGTGGACTCCGAGGTGGTCGAGGCCGGTCACGCGTTCGGCAGCACCCCGGGACAGATCCTGCGCGGCATCCAGCTTCCGCTGGCGTTGCCGACGATCATGGCGGGCGTCAACCAGGTGATTATGCTCGCGCTCTCCATGGCGGTCATTGCCGGTCTTGTGGGCGCTGGTGGGCTCGGCGGCGCCGTGACCTCCTCGATCTCGCAACTCGACATCGGGCTTGGCTTCGAAGCTGGCCTGTCCGTGGTGGTCCTGGCGATCTTCCTCGATCGTGCGACGGCGGGCGTCGGCGACGGCAGGTCGGACCGCGACCGCCGACTCATGAGAGGGCTGGCCAGGATATTCGGCCGGCCTGGGGCGAAGCCGGTTCCACAAACCACTACATCTTGACCCTCCAACCACTCCACGGGCGCCCTTTCGATGGGCACCCTCCGATGAATAAGGAAAGAAGATCAATGACTAAGAAACTAGGCACACGACGCGTCGGAGTACTTGCGGCACTGATGACAGTTGCTCTCGGAGTGACAGCCTGCGGCGGATCAGATGCGTCCAGCGACGAGGGAACCGAAGATGCGGCACAGGCCATTACCCTGGGCATCATCCCCTCCTGGACTGACGGACTGAGCACCGCCTACCTGTGGGAGAACATCCTCGAAGCCGAGGGAATCGACGTCGAGATCCAGGAACTGAGCGAGGCTGCCCCGCTCTACACTGGCCTTTCGAACGGCGATCTTGACGTGTACCCCTCGGGCTGGTCCGAAGCGACCCACGCCGAGTACATGGAAGAGTACGGCGACGACATCGAGGATCTTGGCGCTTACTACGACAACGCCAAGCTCACCTTCGCCGTCCCGGAATACACGGACATTGACTCGATCGCTGACCTCACCGGCAACGCCGACATGTTTGACGGCCGGATCGTCGGCATCGAACCGGGAGCCGGCCTCACGGCCGTGACCAAGGACGATGTCATGCCCGCGTATGGCCTTGAGGACGACTATGAGCTTGTCGAGTCGTCCACGACGGCGATGCTGACGGAGCTGCAGAGCGCCGTCGACGCCGAGGAAGACATCGTGGTGACCCTGTGGAAGCCTTTCTGGGCGAACAGCTCCTTCCCCCTGAAGGATCTTGAGGATCCCGAGGCTGCGCTGGGCCCGGTTGAGGGACTGCACACGTTGGCGCGGACCGGGTTCACCGAGGACTTCCCGGAGGTCGCCGAGATGATGTCCAACTTCAAGCTCGACGACGAACAGTACGGTCAGCTTGAGAACCTCGTCGTCAACGAGTTCGGTTCAGGCCAGGAAGCTGAAGCCGTCGAGCAGTGGCTCGAGGAGAACCCCGACTTCATCGATGGCCTGAAGGGCTAGCACTCAGCTGATTTTTCAGGGGTAGCGCCCCGAGGCGGGAGGACCGGACATTTGTCGGTCCTCCCGTTGTCGTCGATGCCCGGTTCGTGTACCAGGAAAGCTCCGGTCGGCTGACTAGACGTTGATGGCCCGCGTCGGCACGAGCAGCGGTGGATGCTGGACTATCGCGGCGCTGACCAGCTTGGCCTGACGGACAATTTCCCGGGTGGTGGGGCTCAACAGCTCTCCCACCCCCACCAGATGCAGGCCGATCGCCTGGGTGGCCGACTTCAGGTCATGGCCTACAGCTAAGCCCAGGGAGAGCAAAAACCGGCGCAACTGATTCTGGGGGTACTTCGTGAGCACCACATGGTCAGCCAGCAGCACGCCGCAGTCAGTTTGCACAGCCCATTTCTTGGCTCCAAGGATCGGGGCGGGCAGCAGCTTCGAATGGCCTACCACGCACAGGTTCTCGGCGAGCGTGCTGTGACGGATATCCAACGAATGGCTGCTGGCATACCCGCGCAACAGCCGAAGCAACTCGGTCCGCTCAGCGAGGGACACCGAATCGGTCAGCGCGGTCCGGGAAAGCTGCCCGGTGTCCACCGGGTCCAGACACTCGACCACGATGGAGTGGATACCCCGTCGACTCAGTTCGCTGGCCACCGCCAAACCGGGAAGTCCCGAGCCAATCACCACCGTGGTAGTGAGTTCCGCGCCGCCGTGCACGGCTGAGCTTGTGACCACAGTTCCGGGCATCGGCGAACTCACAGATAGACCTCCGGGGGATGGTGTAATTCCGCACAGCCCGGCGCCTCTTCCGGGCCGTGCGGACACTTGGCTGCGAACGGGTCAACCAAGCGCACTTCGTTACAGACGACCCACGAGTGGCTCATTCCAGTAACGATTTCTCGAAGCGTACATAACTTTGGCCACGGTGAATAGTCCTATGCGGGAGAGTAGGCTTTGAAATAGTGTGGCGGCGGTTCGCGATTGGCGACTGGGTGCCGGAGTTTGTAACCGTAGAGAGGCGTGGCCATGAAAAAGGCACAGTCTGAGAATGGTATGAACAGTCGCTACGGCAGTGGGATTGTCGTCGGTGTGGACGGGTCCGACCAGAGCCAGTGCGCTCTGGTCTGGGCGGCCCACGAGGCCGAGCGCAGAGGCACCCGCCTGAGTGTGGTGACGGCCTACACCG
The DNA here is from genome assembly GCF_017875735.1 of Arthrobacter sp. CAN_C5. Taxonomy (NCBI): domain Bacteria; kingdom Bacillati; phylum Actinomycetota; class Actinomycetes; order Micrococcales; family Micrococcaceae; genus Arthrobacter; species Arthrobacter sp. CAN_C5. The sequence continues at coordinate 3,711,551 of NZ_JAGGMZ010000001.1, read as the reverse complement.
TTCCGGTGTTCGCAGCGTCCAGCATGGACGCCGGATACGCCACGATTGATGACGCAGTCATCCGTGAGGGTGCGGAGGCAGTGGTCAACCAGGCCGTCGAACGTGTCAAGGGCCTCCCGATCGACGTCGTCCCCAGGGTGGAAGCTGGCGACGCCGCCGGGGTGCTTCTGGAGCTTTCGGAGGAAGCCGAACTGATTGTGGTCGGCTCCCGCGGGCGAGGCGGCTTCGTCGGTCGACTGCTGGGGTCGGTCAGTAGTGCGGTCCCCGGACACGCCAAGTGCCCCACTGTGGTGATTCCCCTCTGCGCAGCCCGCCGCCTCCATGAGGCAGGTGTGGAGCCGCCCCGGATGAAGGGCGAGCCCGGCCCCACCGCTGATCAGGTGGAAAAGGTGGTGGTGGTGGGCGTTGACGGTTCGGAGCAGGCTCGCATGGCGTCCCTGGCCGCAGCCGAGCAGGCGGTTTCACGGGGAATGCCACTGCGGGTGGTCTGCTCGCTTCCGCCGTTCACCGGGTCACTGGCGTGGGTGCCAGCCCCGCTGGACCGGGAGGCGCTGCACGCTGACATCCGCGTCCAGCTGAACGCCGGGAAGAAATGGCTGCAGAGTCACTTCCCAAGCCTCCAGATTTCCGTCGACCTCCTCGATGGACCTCCGGTGGAGGTGCTCATCGAATCCTCCCGCACGTCGGAGTTGCTGGTGGTTGGCACCCGTGGGCGGGGAGGGTTTGCGGGAATGCTGCTTGGCTCCACCAGCCAGGGGGTACTGCATCACGCCAAAGGTCCGGTGCTGGTTGTCCCCGACAGTGATGACCCACGGCTAGTGGACCGCGAAAAGTTCGGACCGATGGTCGCACCCACCAGCTGATGGGCGGCCGTCCGGCCAGCCCGCCAACCAGGGCCGCAGCTGCGGTGTCATTTCCGGGCTTTCCGGCGCGGCGTGTCACACATCCGCGTCCTGTCAGGCATGTTTGCGGGTTTCGTGGACGGCATGTTCGGTTGGTTCGATCTGGAAGGTGCAGTGGCAAAATGGTTTCGAAGACAGTGGGTCAGTCGGTCAAGAACCTGATCCACTCCCTCCGCATGGAGGGTTCCGCCGTCAACCACCACATGGGCTGAAAAGACCGGAACGCCTGAGGTGATGGTCCAGGCATGAATATCGTGAACCCCCAGGCTTTCCGTTTGGCCGTCACGCAGGCTCAGGAGGCAGGCCAGGTTGGCAGCCGCGCCGATCATCGCGGTCACAATCATCACGTCGGTACGAATGTCGGGCCTGGTCGAGATGCGCCGCAACGCCTCGATAATGATGACAACGGCGATCACCACCAGGATGATCGCATTCGCGAGGGCCGCGAGTACCTCAGGCCGTTGATACCCATAGGTACTTCGTCGGGTGGCGGGGCGGGTGGCTATCGAGGCGGGGAAGTGGGCAATCGAGGCGAGCCGCGGAGGCCTGCATCTATCCCCAGCCCAGTTCGTGCAGCCTGTCGTCGTCGATTCCGAAATGATGGGCCACTTCGTGGATGACCGTGATGAGGATTTCCTCTATGAGCTCCTCGCGGGTTTCACAATGGCGCATCAGCGGCTGCCGGAAGATGCTGATGCTGTCCGGCAGGGAACCGGCCTCCCACCAGGAGTCACGTTCGGTCAGAGGGGTGCCCTCGTAGAGTCCCAGGAGCTCGGTGTCCGGGTCCTCGCCAGGACCGGGCTCGTACTCCTCCCGCACAAAGATGGCGACGTTGTTCATGGTGCGCATCAGATCCTCGGGAATCTGATCGATCGCGTCATCCACAGCTGACTCGAAGTCTTCAAGGGTTATCTCTATCGGCACACTCACGACTGTACTGCCGCCGCCGGATGGCCGCAGCGGGCAGCCGCCGTCGCCGTTTTGTGGAATCGCCGCACAGGCCCTATAGTTTTATAGGTCCACAGCAGGGGAAAATTTCTTGCCCCGTGTGGTCCAGGCCCCCATCGTCTAGCGGCCTAGGACACCGCCCTTTCACGGCGGCGGCACGGGTTCGAATCCCGTTGGGGGTACGCAGGAGCAGAACGTCATCGGGTAAAACTGGGACGGTCAGGAAGCGGCAGAGATGCTGGTAGGCTGAAGCTCTTGTAAAAAAATGCAAGGCCCTGTAGCGCAGTTGGTTAGCGCGCCGCCCTGTCACGGCGGAGGTCGCGGGTTCAAGTCCCGTCAGGGTCGCTCAGGTTTGCCAGTTTAGGCTGGTTGACCGCGGTGACTGTCGTAGGATAGTTGCACGGCTCTGTAGCTCAGTTGGTAGAGCGTTCGACTGAAAATCGAAAGGTCACCGGATCGACGCCGGTCGGAGCCACCAGCTAAAACCCCCGGTCAGCCGGGGGTTTTTTCTTTTTAACCGCCCTTTCAACCGGCCTATCAGAATCATCTGGCCCGCGCGGGGTTCCAGCCGATCGCTCCGGATCTGAGAGGCGAAGGATGGATCGAACTGCCCTTCAGCGCGATCTCGCGGACGCAGCGCGCAGCGGATGTTCTGACGCTGCTTGACTCGCTTGGTCATGACCGGGTGAAAGTGGCGAGCCACGACATGGGTGCAATCACTACGTACCAGCTCGCCCTGAACTTCCCCGACCGCGTTTCTGCCCAGGTAGTCCTCGCGGTGCCACCCCCACAACTGAAGTTTTCTCCCGACATGGCCCCGGCATGAGGCATTTTTGGCAGCGGGAGCCGGGCACTTCGTCGTCGACGAGGAGCCGGACGCCACAGCGGTGCTCATTGTGGAGTTATTCGCGTCGGTCTGACATCCGGTTCACACCCGACAGGGCACAGAAAAGCGAATGCCCCACCCTCCGCAACTGCGGAAAGCGGGGCATTCGGTGAATCGACTCAGAGGACGTCTACCTAGACGGTGTTGGGGCGGGTGTCGTCATCCTGGTTCTGGAACGGTGTTTCCTCGACCTTGGCCGGGTTGCCGCCGCTGGGGCCCGTCGATGCGGAACCAGCGGACGGTGAGGTCTTGGCGTCGTCCGCCTTGTCGCTGCGGTGCAGCGCGCCCGTGACGGTTTCCCTGGCCTTCTTGACGGCGCCGCCAGCCTGCTCCTGCACCTCGGGCATCTTGTTCTTCAGGGTCGAGGTCGTGTCTGCGACCGTCTCCTGTACCTTCGGGTTGTTCCACAGCTCATCGGCTTTGGTCTTGAGCTGCTCATAGCTTTCCCTGCCGGCACGCGAGCCGAGCACATAGCCTGCGGCCATGCCTGCTACGAATACAAGTTTGTTCTTCAAAATGGTGCTCCTGTCTGATTGTCCAAGGTGGTTGTGGAAGGCTGGTTGATCCCGATTGTCACCGAATACCGACCAAGCTCATAAGTAACCTTAGTTTATTTCCGGTGTTCCCAACAGTTCCCGCGCTGACCCTCCGCCCTCTCGTTGGCTTCAGCGACGGCCAGCGTTCAATGCCAGCTGCAGTTCGAACCGGACCTGGGGGTTCTCCAGATCTTCGCCGAACGCTTCCCTCAACTGGGTCAACCGGTAGCCCACCGTCTGGGGGTGGATCTGCAGCTCGGCAGCAATCGGAGCCCGCTGGCCCCAGTGCTTCAACCAGGACAGGAGCGTCTGCACCAGCCGTTCCCGCTGGGCAGGCCGGAAGCCGTCCAGTGGGGCCAGGCGGCGCTGGGCAAGTTCGGTGATTGCGGTGGGCTCCGCGCCAAGGATCACCTGGGCGAGGTGCTCATCAGCCCAGACCGGCGGATCAGCGGGCCCTTCCCGCGGCGGGAAGACCGTAGCGGCGAGGACCGCCAGCCGCAGCGAATCCGGTACGCGCTCCCAGCCCCCAGCAGGGCCAACAGCCGCAGACCTTCCCTGGAGGGCCTTCGACAACGCTCGACGCGTCGATGGTGTATCCCGGGTAGGAACCAGCACCACCGCATCTGTTTCCCGTTCAACCAGGAGCGAGCCGGGGTCCAGCTGCCTCCGCAATCCCGCCGCCCGGTCAAGGGGGAGGGTAACCACGGTCATCTGTGCCGGGAGCGCCCAGTCGGCGATCGACGCCGCCTGCCGCAGCGCCGCCTCATCAGCCTGCCCCAAGAGGAGTAGCTCCAGGAGTTCGGTTCGCCGTCGGTCAACGGCACCGGCGCGTTCGGACTGTTCAAACGCGTACGCCTCGGCACTGACCGCTGATAGCTCGTCAATATAGGCAAGGATTGACTCGCCCAGGTTCACCACCACATCGAGACCGAGGTTCTCCTTCATGGAGATCCTCGACATCTCCCGGAAGGTGACCCGGGCACCCATCCGATAGGCACTGAGAAGTGCGTCCATACTCCGTCCCTGACGGAATTCGCCACTGCCCAGGCCCGCCACCAGCTGGCGGCTCTCCTCCGACAGGGCGGGAAGATGGGTGCCGGGAAGCTGGAGGAAGCGTTCCAGTGCGACGGCTACCCCTCGGCGGAGCCCCCGCCCGAACCGGCCCTCGATGGGCCGGGCATAGGTGGGGACCAGTTGGGGCACCGCCTCGATGATCGCTTCAACCACCCCCGGCATCAGGGGTCGGAGTAGCCCACTGATCTCCGCCGGGAGGGCGAGCCAGGGCGGATCCAGGGCGATGTTAGCCGGGTCATCGAGGGGCATTGAGCTCATGGGTGCCTCAGAAACTGTTTCGACGGGATAGATTCGAGAGGTCAATCGTATGCCCTGCTAGGAGAAGTGTGACGGAGCATCTCCTAGACTTAAAGCATGATTCGGCTCCGTCGACTGGCTCGCGCCGCATCCGTCCTGACCACTCCTCTCACCGCTGAAGACGTTCTTGCGCTCTTCAACCCGGTGTATTCGAGCCGTCAGCTGCGTGGTGTGGTCACTAAAGTCGTGTCCGAAACCCCAGACTCGGTCACCATCGCCTTCCATCCCGGGTGGGGATGGAAGGCCCATCAGGCCGGCCAGTGGGCCCGCATCGGGGTTGAGCTGGACGGCGTCCGCCACTGGCGCTCCTATTCGCTCAGCGCCGCAGCAGGAGAAGATCCTGCGATCACCGTGACCGACGCCGGGGCGGTATCGGGTGTCCTGGTGCGGAACACCAAGCCCGGCGACATCCTGTTCCTCGCACCCCCGCAGGGTGAGTTCGTGCTCCCGGAGCACCCCCGACCACTCCTGATGCTCACCGCAGGAAGCGGCATCACCCCGGTCATGTCAATGGTGCGCACCCTGGTGCCACGCCGCCCGGACGCCGACGTCGTCCTCATCCACTCTGCCCGGACGCCCGCGGACAGTCTGTTCCTTGAGGAACTGAACGAACTGGCCGACCAGTTTTCCAACCTCCGCGTGACCCACCTGTTCACCGCCGAGCGGGGCAGGCTCGACTTCCAGTCCGACGCCGATCTCGAGTCGCTCTGCCCCGACTGGCGGGAGCGTGCGGCCTACGCCTGCGGCCCCGAAGGGTTCCTCGACGAAGCCGAGGCGCTGTGGGCTGCCCAGCCCGAGCTGACACCGGAGCATACGGCCTCCGAACGGAGCACGCTCACGATCGAGCGGTTCAGCACCAATCTGGCTGGCGGCGACGGGCACGATGGGGGACTCGTGCAATTCGAAGCCTCCGACCGCGAAGTCGAAGCGGACGGCGATACACCACTTCTCGACGTCGGAGAGGACGCCGGAGTCCTCATGCCCAGTGGATGCCGCATGGGCATCTGCCACAGTTGTCTCACCCCATTGCGTGCCGGACAGGTTCGTGATCTGCGCACTGGGGAAGTCCATGGGGAACCCGGCCAACTAATACAGACGTGCGTTTCGGCAGCAGCCGGACCCGTCAATCTGGACCTTTAAGGAGCAGCACCGCATGACCACACTGACTGAACGCACCAAGACCACGCCTGCAGTTACCCGGCCCGGGGCGCTCGCCGCAACTGGGCATCCACTGGTGCGGCCGCCGGCCGCCGCGCACCTGTCCGATGAGCAGGTCGCTGAACTGGGTCGCGAGCTGGATGCGGTCCGTGACGAGGTGCTCGCGAAGCGCGGAGCCACCGACGCCGCCTACATTCGCCGGGTCATCAAGGTGCAGCGCGGGCTGGAGATTGGTGGCCGCGCCGCCCTGTTGGTCGGACGCAACAAGGCAGCCTGGGTGGCTGGCACGGCGATGCTGAGCGTCGCCAAGATCCTCGAAAACATGGAAATCGGGCACAACGTCCTCCACGGGCAGTGGGACTGGATGCGAGATCCAGACATCCACTCCACCACCTGGGAATGGGACTTCGTCACCCCAGCTCGGTCCTGGCAGCACACCCACAACGACCTCCACCACCGCTGGACCAACGTGGTCGGCAAGGACCGCGACGTCGGATACAACCTGCTGCGTATGGACGCTGATCAGCCGTGGACCCCCTTCAACCTGGGCAACCCGCTGTACAACGCCATCCTGGCACCCGTCTTCGAATGGGGGATTGCGCTGTACGATCTGGAGCTCCCCGAGTTCAAGGAAGGGCTGAAGTCCAAGGAGGCCATGAACCGCGACCTCAAGGCCGTGGGCGTGAAGGCTGTCAAACAGTTCACCAAGGATTACGCGGCCACCCCTGCGGTCGCCATGCTCACCGGCTCCGGCAAGCAGGCGCTGTATGGCACGCTGGCCGCCAACGCCATCCGCAACGTCTGGGCGCACGCGGTGATTTTCTGCGGGCACTTCCCTGAAGGCACCGACACGTTCACCGAGGAAATGGTCGAGGGAGAAACCCGGGGCGACTGGTACGTCCGCCAGATGATTGGGTCAGCCAACATCTCCGGCTCCAAATTCATGCATCTGATGACCGGCAACCTGTCGCACCAGGTGGAGCACCACTGCTTCCCCGATCTGCCGTCCAACCGCTACGCGGAGGTTGCCGTGAAGGTCAAGGAAATCTGCAACCGCTACGGACTGCCCTACACCACCGGACCGCTGCCCAAGCAGGTTGCGTCCACCTGGGCCAAGGTGTTCAAGCTCGCGCTGCCTGACAGCGGACCCTTCTCACTGAAGAAAAAAGCCGCACCAGCGGGCGTCAGCTAAACAGTCGCCCAGAAAGCGCCCCGGTCAAGGAGAAGACCGGGGCGCTCGTGCGTTAAGTACCATTGACATGTTCATTTCGTAGCCGTGAAGATCAGGAGTTGCTTGGGTGTTGAGACCGCGTTTCGCCGCCGCTGCCGTGCTGGCGCTGGCATGTTCCCTCACCGGGTGTGTCGGCTCAACGCCCGACAGCGCCGGAACAGCGATCGAGCTTCCCGAAATAGTCACTGAGACACCCACTCCCGACGCGCCCGACGATGCGACGGACCTGGACAGCGAACCGGACACCGGCGGCGAAGCCGCGGCAACGGAGTCAGAACCAGCGGACAGCGGCTCGCCGTCACCCGGCGCCGCGGACACCACGCAGCCGGAGACCACCCTGAAGGACTGCGTCATCGTGGCGGCAGGCGTGTCCTCGATCCTGCTTGCACCCCTCAGCCTTCTGGGTGGAACTGACAGCGACAATGTCGACCGGTTGCATGAGCAGATCGACGATCTGCGGTCAATGGTTCCACCGGAGCTCACCGATGACTTCGACCGGTTGCAGGACGTTGTCCCTGCCAGTACCCAGGCCGGTGGAACCTTCGACGAAGCCGCCTACCGGGCCGCCGTCGCCCCCATCGAGGAGTGGCTCCACCAGCACTGCAGCGAGCCCATCAAATAGTTCCTTTTCACTCGCCGACTAGCGACCGTGCCTTCGTGGCGGGGTAACCGTTAGGCTGAGCACAACGAAAGGCGAGGACAGCTGATGGATGAGAGACGGACACCGCCGCCGCAGCGACGGCCGATGGATGAGCTTCCCAGGTTCCCGCATGACTCACCCTCGGGCGAGGTGGCGCTGGCGAATGACCATGAGGTTGCGACCGGCGGACGAACCACCATCGCCGACCCCGCCGTCGCGAAGGTCGCAGCTATCGCCGCACGCAAGGTCCCGGGCGTCTACAGCCTCGGTACCGGGACGGGCAGGGCGCTCGGCGCCATCCGTGACGCCGTCGGCGGCAGCGATCTCAGCCAGGGTGTGCAGGTCGAAGTTGGCGAAACCCAGGTTGCCGTGGATATCGTTCTGGTGGCTGAATACGGCCATCCCCTCACCGGCGTTGCCGACCAGGTGCGCGCCGCCGTCTACCACGGGGTGCAGGAGCTGGCGGGGCTACAGGTGATCGAGGTCAACGTCGAGATTACCGATGTTCACGTCCCGGGTTTGAATGATCCCAAAAGCCCCGACAAATCCCGCACAGCAGGTTAGGCCACATGATGACTCCCACAGCAGTTGGCATAGCGATCGGCGCCATCCTCGCCTTCACCGCCCTGATCTTCGGGTTCTGGGGCTTCCTCCTGATGACCTTGTTCCTAGCCGTCGGGGCCCTGCTCGGTCGGGTCGCTGAAGGCAAGCTGGATCTGGGTAGCGTCCGTGACGCGCTCACAGGCCGCCGCTCGTCCTCGTGAGCGGCGCACCCTCGGAATTTGCGGGACATAACCGGATCAGTACACAGGCCCTGACCAGTACCGCCCAAGCCGTTGCCGCCGACGTCTTTGGCGTACCGGCGCAACAGATCAAGGCAAGCTGGTCCGACGACCGGGGTCTGCTGGCACTCCGCCTGTCGCTGCCGATTGGCGTGCCCTCACTGACCCGTGCCGCCCGCGAGCCCTCCCTGATCAGTGGTATCGGCGGATCGATCTGGGACCGCACGCACGCCGCGAAGGCGCTCATCCTCCAGCGAGTTGCACACTTGAGTGGTTCACGGCTCAGCAGGGTCGATATCCGCATCACCGGTATCAAGCTGATTGAAGGGGGACGCACCAGGTGAGCGAACGGATGACGCAGCTGACCCAGCGGGCGGTGCGCCGTGAGCTACACTCCTCACGCGCTGCACCCTCTATCGCGGCGGCGGTCCTCATTTCCGCATTCTGCCTTTACGTGATGTTCGAGGCCGCCTTGAAGGCCACCGGGCAAAACCCGTGGCTGGTCGGCCCGGATCGGGCGGCCGGATGGCTGGGCAGCCTCTCCGACAACGTTGCGGCGGCACCGCTGGTCGGCGCCGGACTGCTGGTATTCGTCGTCGGGCTGCTGTTCTTCCTCAACGCTGTGCTCCCCGGACGCCGGGCCCGTCACACCATTCCCAACCCGCGCACCGCTATCATGGTGGACGCCGAAGTGCTCGCGTCGGCCCTGGCCCGCCGCGCGCGGGTGGCCGCCGGCGTAACAGGAGACCAGGTGATGGTGACAGTGGGACGCCGCGCCGTCGAGGTGCAGGTGCGCCCCACGTCCGGCGTACCCGTCGACGTCGAGGGTGTTCGCGGTGTCGTCGAGGACGAACTGCGGAAGACGTCCGTTGAACCGCTGCCAGTCGTCCGGGTGGCAGCCGCGCCGTCGGGGGTGATCGGCCAGTGAATAACACACCGCGGATGCTGAACCGGGTGATGTTGGGGTTGCTTGGCGCCATGCTCATGGCCGTGGGCGGGCTGACCGCACTTCAGGTGGTCCCTGCCGTGGCCCGCTGGTGGAACTCGGCCGCAGCGGATCTGGGCCGGTCGATCGATGGGCTTCTCGAACGAACCACCCTCACCGGTCAGCAGGACAGCTGGCTCTGGATTGTGGTCGCGCTGCTGATGTTGCTGATGGTCATTCTCATGGCGGTCTGGGTTGCGGCGCAGGGTCGCGGACGATCGGGAACCCTGGCGCAGGATTACGCCGACGGCGGGGACGGCGGGGAGGCTGCCGGGCGGATTATCATCAACGGCTCAGTGGCAGAGCAGGCGTTGAAGTCAGCGCTGCAGGAGCGCAGCGACCTGGTGAACGCCACCGTCACCACCTTCGAGTTCGGCGGGGAACCGGCGCTGAAGGTGAGGGTGTTCCCCCGGCCGGGCGTCTCCGCGCATGAGGTGGCAACCGAGGTCACGGAGCTGGTCGAAGCCCTCGACCTGATGGTCGGACGGCAGACGCCGGTGCTGATCAGTATCAGCGCCGGCGCCCGCACCCGTTTCACCCGGGTGGAACGGGTCCGCTAACCTGCGGACTCTGCGGACTCTGCGGACTCTGCGGACTCTGCGGCCACCAGCCACACCGACGCATCGGCAGTGAGCCGACCGCCGTCGACCGCCGCCTCACTGCTGGACAGGATCACCCGGTGGTCATTCGGAAGGTCGATCGTTTCGCCGCCCATGTTGGCGAAGACCAGGACCTCGCCATTGCGGTAGCAGAGCACCCCCTCCTGGGGGCTATTCAGGGGGGTCCACTCAAGGCGGCCCGTTCCCAGCCCATGCCTGCGGCGCAGGCCGAGGGTGCTGCGGTACAGCTCAAACGTGGAGCCGTCCACGCCCACCTGTCGGTCGGCGGCGTAGCCGGCAAAACTGGTCGGCTGCGGCAGCCAGGGGGCCGCGCCCGGTGCACTGACGGCGTCGTACACGCCGAAGCCGAAGCCCGGGGCCTCCGCCACCCAGGGCAGGGGCACGCGGCACCCGTCCCGACCGATCTCGCTTCCGCTGGTGCGGGCGTAGGTGGGGTCCTCACGGACGCCGTCGGGAAGTGTGGTGTGCTCCGGCAACCCCAACTCATCACCCTGGTAGAGGTAGGCGGAGCCGGGAAGGCCCAGCATCACCAGTGCCGCGGCACGGCCACGCGCCAGGCCGAGGGACTCATCCGGCTGCTCGTGCTGTGAGCCCAGCCCCTTGGGGAACTGGGTGGGGTCCTCCAGACCGAACCGGCTGGTGTGCCGGACGGTGTCATGGTTGGACATCACCCAGGTGCTCGGCGCGCCCACCTTTCCCGCCTCTGTCAGCGACTCGGTGATGCTGCTGGTCAGCTGGGCCGCATCCCAGCCGGCCAGCAGGAAGTCGAAGTTGAACGCCTGCTGCATCTCATCGTGCCGGACGTAGCGGAAGAGTCGTTCAGCCGGTTCAACCCAGGCTTCGGCGACCAGCATGCGGTCCCCGTCGTACTGGGCCAGCACCTTGTTCCACTCGCGGTAGATATCGTGCACGCCCGGCTGATCGAAGTAGGGCGGGGTCTTCTCGGTGCTGACACCGTCGGAGTCGGCAGGCTGGTCGGAGTGTCCGCCGTCGATCATGCGGGCCTGCTCCGCCCAGTCGGGCAGTCCCTCGGCTTTGACCATGCCGTGCGCGACGTCGATGCGGAAGCCGTCCACGCCGCGGTCCAGCCAGAACCGCAGCACCGAGACCATCTCGGCCCGCACCTCGGGGTTGTCCCAGTTCAGGTCCGGCTGCTTGGTGTCGAAGAGGTGCAGGTACCACTGGCCGTCGTCGAGCCGTGTCCAGGCGTTACCACCGAAGATTGACTGCCAGTTATTCGGTGGCAGCTCGCCTGCTGAGCCCTTGCCATCGCGGAAAATGTACCTGTCACGTTCCGGTGAGCCGACCGGCGCGGCCTTGGCGGCCTTGAACCAATCATGCTCGTCCGACGTGTGGTTTGGAACCAGATCAACGATCACCTTCATGCCGGAATCGTGGGCCTCGGCGAGCATTGAATCGAAATCGGCGAGCGTACCGAAAAGGGGGTCCACGTCGCGGTAGTCGGCGACGTCGTACCCGGCGTCCGCTTGCGGCGAGACGTAGAACGGGGACAACCAGAGTGCATCCACCCCGAGGTTCCTGAGGTAGGGGAGCCGGCTTCTGACTCCGGGCAGATCGCCCATGCCGTCGGCGTTGCCGTCCGCGAAGGACCGCGGGTAGATCTGGTAGATCACCGCGTCCGCCCACCACGGGCTCTGGGTAGCGGGTGTATCGGTCGAGCGGCCGACAACGGGTGCCGAGGCAGTCATTACTCTCCTAGGAGAAATTGGGGGAAGGGCGCGAGTCACGATTTGGTATCAAACAGTGTGACTTCTGGCAGACGTATTGTCGCAAAGTACGTAAGCGCTTACATTCATTCTATCAAACGCTGAGGCGGGGCGCTCTTTATTCGCTGCCACCGCCAGACAAAGGAGTCTTTTTCATGGCGACAATTCGCACCAAGAAAGCGCTGCTGCCGATCGCGGCACTGAGCGTACTGACACTGGCCCTATCGGCCTGCGGCGGCGGGGCAGCCGACGACAGCGAGGGTGGCGGCAACGAGCCAGCTGCTGACTGCGCGGCTTACGACACTTACGGCACCTTCGAGGACACCGAGGTGAGTGTCTACGCAACCATTGTGGACACCGAGGCTGAACTGTTAGAGAACTCCTGGGCGGACTTCTCAGAGTGCACCGGGGTGGAGGTGGTCTACGAGGGATCGAAGGAATTCGAAACCCAGATCGGAGTCCGCTCGCAGGCAGGCAACCCGCCGGACATTGCGATCTTCCCGCAGCCGGGCTTGCTCGCTGCCGAAGTAGCGGGCGGCAATGTCCTACCTGCCCCGTCCGAGGTGGAAGCCCTCGTGGACGAGAACTGGTCCGAGGACTGGAAGGGCTACGGCACAGTCGACGACGTCTTCTACGGCGCTCCCATGCTCGCGAACATCAAGGGCTATGTCTGGTACGACCCGGCAGTCTTCACAGAGATGGGATGGGAAATTCCTGAAACACTCGACGAGATGATGACCCTAACCGAAGACATCGCAGCTGACGGCACAATGAAGCCGTGGTGTGCAGGCTTCGAGTCGGGTGAGGCGACAGGCTGGCCGGGCACCGACTGGGTTGAGGACTACGTCCTCCGCCAGGCTGGTCCGGAGGTCTACGACCAGTGGGTGAATCATGAGATCCCCTTTAACGATCCGCAGATAGCCGAAGCGTTCGATTCCGTGGGCGAGATCCTGAAGAGCGAGGAGTTCGTCAATGGTGGTATTGGGGACGTGCGCTCGATCCTTTCGACACCGTTCGCTGATGCCGGCCAGCCGGTTCTCGACGGTACGTGTGCAATGCACCACCAGGCATCGTTCCAGGCCGCCAACTGGCCGGAAGGAACAACAGTTGCTGAGGACGGCGACGTTTGGGCGTTCATGACGCCAGGCGTAGAGGCAGGGAGCAGCGCAGTTACCGGCGGCGGCGAGATCATCGGCGCCTATGCCGACCGCCCCGAGGTTGTTGCGTTCCAGACCTTCATGGCCAGTGGAGAGTTCGCCAATGCACGAGTGTCCCAGGGCAGCGGAATCAGCGCCAACCTTGCGCTTGACCCATCGGTGGCAACCTCTGATTTGGACCGGCAGTCAATCGAACTGCTTCAGAGCGAAGATACGGTCTTCCGGTTCGACGCATCGGATCTGATGCCGGGTGCGGTCGGCGCTAACTCCTTCTGGAGCGGCATTGTGGAGTGGATCAACGGTACCGAGACAGAGGAAGTCCTCGACACCATCGAAGGCACCTGGCCTCAGTAGTCTCCAACCCAAACCCGGCGTCCCGTCCATCAGGCGGGACGCCGGGTTTGTCCTGACACTCTTCACACGGTGTAGTTTCGCACCGACCCTTTTCGCACCAAGGAGGCTGCGTTATGGAGGATCTTGGAAATAAGTTCCTGCAGGTGGTGGTGGCTCTTGCCATTTTCGCCGCCATTATTGGATTGATCATGCTGCTGGTCGACCGGGCGCCGAAGTCCTTCCGGGACAAGGCAACTGTCATTGGCTTCCTCGCGCCAGCAGCGATCCTTCTGGTTGTCGGGATGATCTGGCCCGCAGTCCAGACCACCCTGCTGGCGTTCACCGACCGTGACGGGAACATCAATGGGATCGATAACTTCATCTGGATGTTTACCGAATCGACTGCCCTCATCACCCTGCGCAATACGGTGCTGTGGGTGATCCTGGTTCCCCTGCTGTCATCCGGCATAGGTCTGGTGTACGCCGTATTCATCGACAAAGCTAAGGGCGAACGCACCCTGAAGGCTCTGGTCTTCATGCCGATGGCCATCTCAATGGTCGGTGCCGGCGTTATCTGGCGGTTCATGTACGCCTACAAGGGGCCGGAGCAGGACCAGATTGGGCTACTCAACCAGATTCTGGTGTGGTTCGGGGGCGAACCCCAGCAGTTCCTTCTTGATGCCCCCGGCAACACCTTCTTCCTGATCGCTGTGATGGTCTGGATCCAGGTGGGCTTCGCGATGGTGATTCTCTCGGCAGCCATCAAGGGTATTCCGATGGAGATCGTCGAAGCGGCCCGGCTCGATGGCGCGTCAGCGTGGCAGCAGTTCCGTGACATCACCATTCCCTCCATCCGCGGAGCCCTGGTGGTGGTGGTGACCACCATCACCATTATCACGCTGAAGGTCTTCGACATCGTGCGCACCATGACTGCAGGCAACTACGATACCTCAGTGATCGCCAACGAAATGTATACCCAGGCGTTCAGAGCCAACGAACCGGGCCGCGGCGCCGCGCTGGCCCTCATTCTGTTTCTGATGGTGCTCCCCGTGGTCATTTACAACGCACGAGTCCTCAAGCAGCAAAGGCAGATCCGATGAGCTCGACGCCGACCATCCCGCCGATCCCCGCTTCTCCCGGACCTGCCGACTCCCCGGCCGTGGCCCAACCGCCCATCACCCGCCGGGTGAAGCAGCGCCTGACATCTCGCGGGGCCACCATTGCGGCGATCATTATCGCCATCGTGTGGACCATTCCCACCCTGGGGCTCCTGATCTCTTCCTTCAGGCCAGAAGAGAATATTCAGCGCAACGGCTGGTGGAATGTACTGAGTGATTTCGAGTTCACCCTCGACAACTACGCGGACGTGCTGGTGTCGGGAGGTAGCCAATCCCCGAATTTGGGTCAGTACTTCGTTAACTCACTGGCGATCGTCATTCCGGCCACACTCATACCCCTCGTCATTGCGGCCATGGCTGCCTATATGTTCGCGTGGGGGAAGTTCCGGGGTAAGGACACGATGTTCGTGTTCATCTTCGCGCTGCAGATCATCCCCCTCCAGATGGCGTTGATCCCGCTGCTGAAATTGTTCGTCAACCTGCAGATCGGTGACTTCCAGCTACTCCCGTCGGGTTCCTACGCCCAGCTATGGATCGCGCACACCATCTTCGCGCTCCCCTTGGCGATCTTTCTGCTCCACAACTTCATTGCCGAGATCCCCGGAGAGGTAATCGAGGCAGCCCGGGTGGATGGGGCCGGGCACGCCACCATCTTCTGGCGGATCATCATCCCACTATCGGTTCCTGCGCTCGCCTCCTACGGCATCTTCCAATTCCTGTGGGTCTGGAACGACCTGTTGGTGGCACTGGTCTTTTCTGGAGGTACGGGCGACGTCGCCCCCATCACCCAGCGGCTGGCGGAACTCACCGGGACCCGCGGGGGCGAATGGCACCGACTAACCGCCGGCGCGTTCGTTTCGATGATCGTTCCACTGCTGGTGTTCTTCGGCCTGCAGCGGTACTTCGTCCGCGGGCTGCTGGCGGGTGGTCTGAAGGGGTGATCCGCCATGACCAGCATTGACCATGTCGCCAGGTCAATCGGGGTTTCCACCGCCACCGTCTCCCGCGCACTCCGGGGGCTGCCAGGGGTATCGGCCGACACCCGGACAAGGGTCCTCGCCGCGGCGGAGGAGCTCGGCTACGTACCGTCGTCGTCGGCTTCTGGGCTGGCCTCCGGCCGGACCATGGCGATGGGGGTGCTGTTGCCGCTGATCGAACGCTGGTACTTCTCTGCCGTGCTGGAGGGGGTGGACCGCCAGTTGCGTGCCGCCGGTTATGACCTGGTGGTGTTCAGCCTCGGCGGGACCGGCGTGAACCGGGAGCGGGTGTTCCACCGGTCGATACTCCGCAAGCGCATCGACGCGCTGCTGGTGATGTGCATGGAGCTCACCGATGATGAGCTCCAGTCGTTGCACGCGATGGAGTCGCCAACCATCGTGGTCGGCGGATCGGTCAGGGGGGTGCGCCACGTGGGGATCGACGACGACGCTGCCGCCCGCGACGCCGTCGAACACCTCATCTCGCTGGGACACACCAACATCGCCCACCTGCGGGGCGGGGGGTCCTACGGCATCGAGTTCGAGGTGCCACGGATCCGGGAGGAGGCGTATCTCGGCGCAATGGCAGCCCACGGTCTGCTGGTGCGGCCGGAATGGTCACTGTTCGGTGATTTCCGGTTCAAGCAGGGCAAAGAGGCCGCCATGACCCTCCTGCAGGATCCCACCGATCGGCCGACGGCCGTCTTCTGCTCGTCGGATGAAATGGCGTTCGGGGTCATCACCGCGGCCGCCGAGCTGGGCATCAGCATCCCGGAGCAGCTCTCGGTGGTGGGTATCGACGACCACGAGTTCGCGGAGCCGATGAACCTGACAACCATTCGTCAGCGACCGGAGGAGCAGGGTGCCTACGCGACCGATCTTCTTCTCGCCGAACTGGAGGGTGCGCCGCCGCTGGCCGTGCCTACCCCCCGGCCGCACGAACTGATCATCAGGAACTCCACGGCACCACCCGGGGGGCGTGTCAGAGGTCGCTAGACTCGGCAGATGGCTACCGAACTGATGTACCTCAACGACTTTGACGTGTTGACCCTTACCGCCCGCGTCCTGTCAGTGACCGACGAGCCGGTGAACGCTGACTCAGCGAATACCGATTCAGCCAACGAAGACGGCGACGGCCGCACCGTGGTCGTCCTGGACCGCACCTGCTTCTACCCGCGCGGCGGCGGCCAGGACTGGGACACCGGCGTGATCCGCACCCTCTCCGCCGCAGGAGCCACTGACGGGTTCACCGTGGAAGAGGTGCGGCTGGATCCCGACGGCGTGGTGCACCACATCGGGACCGGCGCGATCACTGCGGGCAGCGAGGTGTCGCTGGAGGTCGAGGCCGACCGGCGGGCAGTGAACACCAGGCTGCACTCGGCCGGACATGTGGTGGATCTGGCCGTGGAGCGCCTGGGACTCCCATGGGTTCCCGGCAAGGGCGCCCACTATCCGCATATGTCCTTCGTCGAGTACACCGCCAGCCTCGCCCCGGAGGAGGTCGACGCCGTCGTCGCGCAGGTCCAGGAGGCCGCCCGGGGTGTGATCGACGCGGGCAGCACCAACGAGATCCGGTTCATGCCGGTTTCCCAGATGGGCGGGTACTGCCGGAACGTCCCGGACAACATTCCGACTAACAAGCCGGCCCGGATCGTCCTGTACACCGCAGATTTCGGTGTCCCCTGCGGCGGCACCCATGTGGTGGACGTCCGCGACATCGGGACCCTGACCATCACCAAGATCCGGTCCAAGAAGGGCATCACCAAGGTGTCCTACGCGGTGGAGGGCATCAACTAGGACAGGGCGCGTCAGCCGGGCAGACGTCGTTGCGCAGTGCCTAGTTGGCCCGCGCCAGCTGCCGGATCGGGATCCAGCGGGACGCCAACCGCCGATATGAGGCAGCGGCACCGGTCATGTCCCCCTCGGAGAGACACTCGATGCCCAGGCGGACATCCATGGGTGATTCATCGGGAAACACCAGGTCAGCGACCGGGCCGTAGTCCAGTTCCACCACGGCGTCCAGGCGGAAGAGTTGCAGCCACTCGATGATGTCGGTCAGGTCATCGATCAGGTCGAGCTCCGGCGCGGCAATAGCCAGCGAGGCCATCGCGTGTTTGGCCCGCTCGATGCACTCGTGCACTGGCGCAGCGACGCGGACGGTGCGTACCTCCCCGCCGTCCTCGATCACCTCGGTGAGGTCATCCTCATGGATCAGGACGAACCACGAAAACGGGATCCCCCAGGTGGCCGAGCGGGTGTGCAGCTTGGCGGTGGTCTCCGCGACGGTCTCGGGGTCGAGCCGTGCCTGGTGGGCGTCGGTTGCGGCTTCGGGAAGGAGCACGTCCACCAGCGGACCGCGGATGGTCTGGCCCAGGGATTCGGCGGCCAGGGACGTGCGTACCGCCAGCTGGTTGGGGCAATAGTACTGGGTTGTGGTGCCGCTGGCGCCCGGGAAGTGCAGCACCCGGACCAGGTCCGCTCCGTGATGGGGGAAGGGGTCGGACACCTGCCGGAGGATCCGGTGCAGCGAATGGGTGCGCTCAATCCCCTCGGTGACCTTGCGCTCCCGGGAGCGCTGTTCGAGGATGACCAGCTGTTGGGCATCACTGAAAGCCTCAAGCGGCTCATAGACCCTGAGGTAGGACACGTAGGGGAAGGTGTGGCCCGTGGCGGCCGGACCGGTGGCCGCCACCAGCTACCCGAGCTCCACGATGACCGGGGCATGGTCGGATGCGCCCTTGCCCTTGCGTTCCTCGCGGTCAATCGATGCGCCTCTCACGCGTTCCGCCAGCGCAGGCGAGGCCAGCACAAAGTCGATACGCATGCCCTTCTTCTTGGGGAAGCTCAGTTGCTTGTAGTCCCAGTACGTGTACACGCCGGGTCCAGGGGTGTGGGGCCGGGCGACGTCGGTGAAGCCCGAACTTTCGAAGGCGTGGAATGCCGCACGCTCCTCGGGGCTGACATGGGTGTAGCCTTCCCGCTGAAACAGGTCGATGTCCCAGACGTCCTCATCCTGAGGGGCAATGTTCCAGTCGCCGGTGAGGGCGATCTGCGCCGACGGGTCAGCCTCGATCCAGCCGAGCGCCTTGGCCCGCAACGTGTCCAGCCAATCGATCTTGTACCGCATATGCGGGTCGTCGAGGGACCGGCCGTTGGGCACGTACAGGCTCCACACCCGGACGCCGCCGCAGGTGGCGCCGATCGCGCGTGCCTCCTGGATCGGTTCCGCGTCCTTCCCGAAGGTCGGTTGGTCCTCAAAGGTGCGTTCGACGTCGGCGAGTCCCACCCGTGACGCGATGGCGACACCGTTCCATTGGCTCAGGCCGAAATGAGCCACTTCGTAGCCGTTCGCTTCGAAGAGCTCCCAGGGGAAGTTCTCGTCCTTGCACTTGGTTTCCTGAATCGCCAGCACATCGACGTCGGAGCGGGCGAGCCAGGCCTCGACGCGGTCGGCGCGGGCTCGGAGGGAATTGACGTTCCAGGTGGCTATCTTCACAGGGAACACGTTACCAAGGACCTGGAAAGCGTCAGCTCCGCCACCAGGTGTCGAGGATGGTGACCGGCACGGTGCGCTTGTGGCGGGTGATGGCGTGACGGCGTTCGATGGCCAGCGCGGCCGCCTCGTCGATCTCCCGGCCCTGAAGATAATCGTCGATCTGATCGTAGGTGATCCCGAGTTCGTGCTCGTCGGTGCGGCCGGGCTGGAGGTCGAGCAAATCGGCCGTCGGCACCTTCGCGTAGATCTGCTCGGGCGCGCCGAGCTCCTTCAGGAGCTCCCGGTTCTGGCGTTTGTTCAGGCCGAACAGGGGGAGGATGTCCGCGCCGCCGTCTCCATACTTGGTGAAGAACCCGGTGACCGATTCGGCGCCGTGATCAGTGCCGATCACCAGCAGGTTGTGCTGCCCGGCGAGGGCGTACTGGGTGACCATCCGCGCCCGGGCCTTGATGTTTCCCTTGGTGAAGTCGGAGATGTCCTCGCCTGTCGCGGTGGCATACTCGGCCTCGAAACCGTCGACGGCCGCGGCGAGGTTGAAGGAGCGCTGGCTCTTCGGCTGGATGAACTCGAGGGCGGCCTGGGCGTCATCCTCGTCGTGCTGCTCGCGGTAGGGAAGCCGGACGGCGATGAAGTCCGCCTCGACGCCCTCAGCGGTCAGCTCGGTCACAGCCAACTGGGCGAGCCGGCCGGCGAGGGACGAATCCACTCCGCCGCTGATCCCGAGGACAAACCCGTTGGTGCCGGTGGCCCGAAGGTAGTCCTTCAGGAAGGTGACCCTGGCCCTGATCTCCGCGGCGGGGTCAATGGTGGGCTGCACACCCATTTCCTCAATGATCCTGGCTTGGTTTTTGCGCATGGGGACAGGCTACTACGGGGGCGTAACGGGCGTGTTACGGCAAATCACACCGGCCCCGCCGTTCACGCCCGCCAGCCCCGGGTTGCCGGCGGGGAGGCGCGGATTACTGTTTGAAGGCCGCGTCGAAGGAGGTCCCGGACGGGGCGAAATTGAACCCCTTCAGGAAGGCCAGCGCCTCCGGGGCGCCCTGCAACCGGTCCATCCCGGCGTCCTCCCACTCGACCGAGAGGGGACCGTCGTAACCAATGCTGGTGAGCGCCCTGAAACTGTCCTCCCAGGGCACATCACCGCGGCCGGTGGACACGAAGTCCCAGCCGCGGCGGGGATCGCCCCACGGCAGATGGGAGGAGAGGATGCCGTTCCGCCCGCCACCCATCCGCATCTTCGTATCCTTGCAGTCGACGTGGTAGATCCGGTCGGCGAAGTCGGAGATGAATGCCACCGGGTCGATCTGTTGCCACATGAAATGGCTGGGATCCCAGTTGAGGCCGAACGCGGGACGGTGACCGATGGCCTCGAGGGCACGCTGGGTGGACCAGTAGTCGTAGGCAATCTCTGACGGGTGCACCTCGTGGGCGAACCGGACGCCGCACTCATCGAACACGTCGAGGATGGGGTTCCAGCGGTCAGCGAAGTCCTGGTAGCCGGCGTCGATAACGTTCTGGGATACCGGGGGGAACATGGCCACGTACTGCCAGATCGAGGACCCGGTGAATCCCACAACCGTTTGCACCCCGAGCTTTTGTGCCAGCCGTGCAGTCAACTTCATCTCCTCGGCGGCGCGGGTCCGTACGCCGTCGGGATCCCCATCACCCCAGACCCGGGGCCCCACGATGGCCTCATGCCGGAAGTCGATCGGGTCATCGCAGACGGCCTGTCCCTTGAGATGGTTGGAGATGGCCCACACCTTCAGCCCGTTGCGCTCAAGGATGTCGAGCCGCCCGGCGATGTACTCGTCGTCGTCCCAGCGCCACGCATCCAGGTGGTCGCCGGAGACGGCGATCTCGAGGCCGTCGAAGCCCCACTCGCCAGCCAGACGCGCCACCTCCTCGAAGGGGAGGTCGGCCCACTGGCCGGTGAACAGAGTGTAATTGCGTGGCATGGGGTGCTCCTAGGTCAGGGTGAGCTGGGCTGGGTCCCAGTCCTCGGGAAGGGGATCGAGCGCCGCAGCGGAACTGGTCACCGGGACAAACTCGCCCGTCTCGATGGACTCGGCGGTCGCCACCATCGCATCCAGGATGTGGAACGCCGTCGAGCCCTGCGCCCGGTGCGGGTGGCCCGCCCGGATGGCGCGTGCCATGTCGAGTACACCGGAGCCCCGGCTGAACACCGACCCGACGGCGGGGATGGTCTCCCAGTCCGCCGCGCCGTGCCGGTAGATCCGGACATCGCCGTGGAACTCGTTCGGGTCGGGAAACGCGATCGTCGCCTCGGTGCCGGTGATTTCGACGAAACCGGTGCGGGGCAGGGGCGAGTCGAAGCTGAAGATGCTCTGCGACGACTGGCCGCCGTCGAACTGGGTGAGGGCGCTGACATGGGTGGGAACTGACACCTGGAACTCCTTACCGGCAATCGGTCCAGATCCGACCACCCGGGTGTCGCGGGCCCGCGAGCCAGCCGCGGCCACCCGCCGGATCGATCCGAAAACCTGGACCAGGGTGGTGAGGTAGTACGGCCCGATATCGAACAGGGGACCAGCACCATCCTGGAACAGGAAGGCGGGGTTGGGGTGCCAGGACTCCGGTCCGGGGGACTGCATGAGTGTCAGAGCCGTGAGCGGGGTCCCAATGTCCCCGCGCTGGATGCAGCGCAGCCCGGTCTGCAGCCCAGCACCGAGGAAGGTGTCGGGGGCGCACCCCAGGCGCACCCCGGCCGCTTCCGCTGCGGCCAGCAGTCCTGCGCCGGAACTCCGGTTGAGTGAGAAGGGTTTCTCGGACCAGACATGCTTCCCGGCTGCCACCGCGGCGAGGGCCACCGGCACATGCGCGGAGGGGGTGGTCAGGTTCACCACGATCTCCACATCGGGGTGGGTCAGGGCAGCTTCCACCCCTCCGGACGTGTCGATTCCGAACTCGGCCGCCCGGGTGCGGGCCGCGTCCTCGGAAAGGTCGGCCACAACGTGCACAGTGAGATCGGGGAACGCGGTCAGGTTGGTTAGGTACTCCTTGCTGATCACCCCGGCGCCGATCACGGCGACGCCGACCGGACCCCTCATGCGTCGGCCCGGGCGAGCAGGAACCGGCGGCTGTCCTCGATCGCCGCGAAGAGGTCCCCGGCGCTGTCGTCGAGTTCGACGACGACTGTCTCCACCATTGAGGCCGCCTGCAGGACGCCCTCGATGTTCATCCGGCCCGCGCCGACAGCGACCTGCGAGGTGGGGTCCCTGTCGACGGCGCCATCCTTGAGGTGGATGAGCCGGACCCTCTCGCCCAGACGCTCCAGCAGGGCAGCAGGATCCTGCCCGCCGACCGCCACCCAGTAGGTGTCCACTTCCAGGACCACTGCAGGGTCCAGGTGCTCTGCCAGCACTTCAAGGCCGGTGCGGCCATCGAAATCCGTCTCCACCTCGAACCAGTGGTTGTGGTATCCGACCCGGAGGCCGTATCCGGCCGCCACCGTGGCAGCATCGTTAAGCTGCGCGGCGGTGGCTGCGATGTCCTCGACCGATGCCCAGCGGGCCGGATCCACGAACGGGTCGATCACGGTGCGCATCCCGAGTGATTGGGCGGCCGCGTAAATGTCATCCTGGTTCGCGGAGAGCAGTGGTGCGTGGCCGGACGGGGCTGCCAGGCCGTTGCGTCGAAGTGCCGCAGCCAGCCGGTCGTGGTCGGCTGCAAAATTGTAGGGCTCCACGTTGGTGAAGCCCATCGCAGCTATCCGGTCGATGGTGTTCTCGAGGTCGGCAACGAGAGCGTCGCGGACCGTGTACAGCTGGACTGACAATTCCATGGATCTCCTTCGTGCGGTGGGCAACTCAAGCGGGTGGGACGGCGGTGCCGGCCTGGGAGGCACTTTCCTCCAGCGCGGCCAGCACCCGCTGGGTGGCCAGCCCGTCCTCGAACGACGGCGACGGCGGTGTCCCCGAGTCGATCGCGGCAAGGAAGTCGGCCGCCTGGCTGGTGAACGTGTGATCCCAGCCGAGGGTGTGGCCAGCGGGCCACCATGACCCAAGGTACGGGTGCGACGGTTCGGTGACCAGTATTTTGCTGTAACCCTGCAGCTCGGGTGGCACACCGCTGTCGTAGTACTGCAGTTCGTTGAGGTGCTCAAGGTCGAAGCGCAGGCCCCCACGGGAACCGTAAACCTCGATCTGCAGAGAGTTCTTGCGCCCGGTCGCGAAGCGGGAGACTTCAAGGCTTGCGACGGCGCCTGAGGCGAGTCGCAGGGTGGCCCAGGCGGCGTCGTCGACGGTCACCGGTTCCAGGCCGTCCGGGCCTGGGCGCTCAGTGACGAAGGTGTTGACCGTTCCGGATACGGTGACTACCGGGTCGCCAAGCAGGAAGCCCACCTGGTCGACGGCGTGGGAGGCCAGATCGCCGACGGCGCCCGAGCCGGCCGACGCCTTGCGTAGCCGCCAGCTCATCGCCGCACGCTCATCGGCCAGCCAGTCCTGCAGGTAGCTCACGCGAATCTGGCGGACGTCCCCCACCCGCCCGCCAGAAATCAAGGACCGCGCCAGGGCTAGCGCGGGGAGACGGCGGTAGTTGAACCCGACCATCGAATGAACGCCCTGGGCCCGCGCGGCGATCGCAGCGGCCACCATCTGCTCGGCTTCGGCCACTGAATTGGCCAGTGGCTTCTCCACCAGGACGTGTTTGCCGGCCTGCAGGGCAGCGATCGCGAGTTCGGCGTGCAGATGACCAGGGGTGCAGATGTCAACGATGTGGATGTCGTCGCGCTCCAGCACCTCACGCCAATCGGTTGAGCTCTCGGCCCAACCGAACCGGGTTGCCGCATCCGCGACCTTCCCGGCGTCGCGTCCCACCAGGACTTGCTGTGCCACCCGGGGCGTCGGATAGAAGGCGTTCACGTTGCGCCAGGCGTTGGAATGAGCCTTCCCCATGAAGGAGTAACCGAGCACGGCCACTCCGAGCGTGCCGGGCACGTCAGCTGCTGCCGGGGAGGGGGTGGTCATAGGTGGTCTCCTTGAAACAGGGGCGTGCCGGTCCTGGGCGGGGTGATCGAGCGCAGGAACGCGAGGCCGTCTTGGGCGAGCCGGTCCTGGGACTCGGCGAGGGGCCGCCAGATGGAGGCGGCGGTGGCAATGCTGGCGTTATGGGCGGTGAAGCTCTCAATGTTCAGCGGACCCTCGTACCCGATGGTGTCGAGGGCGGCAAGGATGGCTGTCCAATCGGTCTGGTCGCCACCCGGGGCGCCGCGGTCATTGCCGCAGACCTGCAGATGCACGAGGTGCTTTCCCGCAGCCCGGATGGCATCCGCCGAGGAACGCTCCTCGATGTTCAGGTGGTACGTGTCCAGTGCCAGGCCAAGGTGCGGTCCCAGGAGCGGGTCCAGCGCATCCAGTCCCTGGGCGACCGTGTTGATGAGCGGCGTCTCGTACCGGTTCAGTGGCTCGATTCCGAGGACGACGCCGGCGCCGGCTGCCTCGTCGACGAGCGGGGCGAGGTTGTGGCGCAACTGCCGGTACGCCGCCGCACGTTCGTCGTCGTCCATCCGCCAGACCCGGCCGGTGGAGGAATAGAACGGTCCACACACCGATGGTGCGCCGATGTCGTGCGCCAGCTGGATGCAGGCGCTGAGGTACCGCTGGGTCCGCAGAATGACCGGGCGGTCGGCGAGGATCAGGTCACGGCCGAGCGCCATCGCACCCACCAGGTACGGGTGCATCCCGTGCAGGGACTCGGTGACAACATCCACGGTGAAGTCGCCGATGTTCTCGAGCGGCAGTTCAACGGCGTCGAACCCCATGTCGGCAATGGACCCCAGCAAGGGAGGCAGGATGGCGTCGGCGAGGGGGGAAACCCACACCCAGGTGTTCACGCCGATGGGTCGCTGGAATGAGCTCTCCAAGGCCCTGCCTCCTCTCGCTATGGTGGGTTGACTGTTGTGCCGCCGGTGCGGCCGGTTACGGAATCTGGCGTTCCTGCCAGACCTCGGGGTAGCCCTCCATGTCCTCGCCGCCGAACTTGGCGTAGTGGCCATCGGGCATGCCCTCGTTGGCGGTCAGGAACTCGCCCCGTTCGTCCTCGGTGATTGGTGTCTGGGGGAGGATCCATTCGGCCGGGACTTCCTCGCCGGCGAAGATCTTCTCCAGCGCCAGCAGCGGGGTCCGCCACTGGAAATTGGAGTAAACCGGCGCGAGCGCGTCGATGCCCGTTTCCTCCCACTTGCGCAGGAAGCTCATCTCGTCCTCGCCGGTCATGACCGGGAGATCCGCGCCGGCATCCTCGAAGGCCTCGATCGCCGCGACAGCGCCGTCGCCGGCGTCCATCCAGATGCCCTGGACGTCACCGGTCGCCAGTTCATCCGCCAGGAGGTCCTTGATCTCGGTGGGGTCTGCTCCGGTGAAGTAGTCCACTGCCTCGATGCCGTTCTCCTCGAAGATCCGCTCGGCAGCGGCCCAGCGCTGCTCCAGGACGTCAACACCGGGCAGGATGCGCAGGGCAACCACCTTGTCGCCTTCCTCGAGCCGTTCGCTCAGGAACTCGGCGGTGTCGATTCCCCAGGCGAAGCCACCGATGGGGTGGATGAAGGTGACGGCGCAGTCGGTTTCGACGCCGCGGTCAAACACCACCACCGGTTTTCCGGTCTCGCAGGCCCGCTCAACTGCTGGGGTCATGGCTGCCGTCGAGTTGGGGGAGATGATGAACGCGTCGCAGTTGCCTTCAGCGATGAAGTAGTCGATGTCGGCGATCTGGGTGTTGTCGTCGTCCTGCGCGTCCCGGGTCTCCATTTCGGAGATGACCCCCGAGTCCTGCAGTGCCTTCAACTGTTCGTTCATGGTGATCCAGCCGGTCTGCCGCCACGGGTTGGAGATCGAGGCGTTGGCGAAGCACGCCTTCTGCGCGCCGTCCGCCGCGTACTCGGCGGTGTCGGTCATCTCCCCGTCGATGTACTGCAACCAGGGCTGCTCCGGGTCACCCTCGAAGGTGGCGGAGCGCTGCTCGAACTGGTCGTCGTACACCTCCTGCACAAACCACTCGTCGCTGCTGGTCTCCTCGGCAGCGGGTTCGGTTGCCGCGGCGGACGCCGCGGTGTCTTCCGTAGGCGGGTCCTCAATGGATGAATCGGTAGTGCACGCGGTCAGGGCGAGCAGCGAGGTTGCTGCCACCACCGTGACCTTTGTCAGGATGCTTCGTTGCATCATATTCCTCTCTCATTGGTGCCCACGGTGGGCGGTGGAGCGATGGGGTGTGTCGGTTCGTGGGTGCGGGAGCTGGTGCCCCGGCGTGTGCGTTGCCAGGTCTGTGCCGCCGCGGCGACCGCGACGATGATGATGATGCCCTGGACGGTGTCCCGCCAGGTCGACTGGACGCCCAGGAAGTTGAGCAGCGTGAACAGGGTTTCGAGGGCGAAGGCCCCTGCCGCTGCCGAAAGCACCCAGCCGCGGCCGCCGCCCAGCACCACCCCGCCGAGGACGACGGCGGTGATGGCGGTGAACTCGTAGCCGCGCCCCACGGACGGATGAACCCCGGCGTAGCCCACCAGGATGATGCCAGCGACCGTCGCCGACAGCGACGACAACATGAACGCGCGGGTCTTGACCCACCAGACGCGGGCGCCGGTCAGTGCTGCAGCGCGCGAATTGTCGCCGACGGCGATCAGGGTGCGACCATACGGGCGGCGCATCAACCACAGCGCTGCTGCGGCGGTGACAATGAAGATAATGACCGGGTAGGGGATGATCTCCAGTATCGGGACATCGCGGATGCCGCCCCGCCCGATCTGCCGGAAGCTGTCCGCCGGGTTGCCGGTTGCGGCGCCTCCGGTTGAGTACAGCACCATGCCGAGCAACGCGAGCATCATGCCGAGGGTGACGATGAAGCTCGGTACCTTCAGCAGGGTCGTCACCAGCCCATTGATCAGGCCAATAAAGGCGCCGAACACGAACATCAGCACCAGTACCGGGATGACCCGGGCGTCGTCGTCGCCAATCAGGTTGCCGGCGATGAAGACCTGCGCCGTGACCACCGATCCCATCGACAGATCGAATTCTCCGGAAACGATCACGAAGTACTGTCCGATGGCCGCGATCGCAATCGGCGCTGTCCGGCCGATGAATCGGATCAGGGAACCGGGTTCACTGAACGACGGGTTGGCCGCAATCACCGCGATCAGCAACGCGATAAGGAGGATGAACACGCCCCCGCTGGGGGTCCGTAGGGCCCGGAGCAGCCGGTCCCCGGCCGAAGAGCGGTTCCGGGCGAGGACCTCGTTCCGGGTTCCCTGGGCGTTTTCGCTGACGCTCATGCCGACACCTCGCGTGCTGCGGTGGTGGCGGATTTCTCGAAACGCGGTGGGCGGGTGATGACCGTGCGGCGGGCGTAGACGGCGACGGCGATCACGATCACCAGCCCCCGGACCACGTCCTTGAGGAAGGGATTGATCTGCATGACGCTCATGATGTTGTCCAGCATGGCGAAGATCAGCACCCCGCCGAGCGTCCCCACCAGGGACCCCTTGCCGCCGGCAAGGAGCGTCCCGCCAAGAACGACGGCGGCGATGGAGAGCAGGTCGTACCCACCCTGGGAGCCGATGGTGGGGCTCCCGACACCGAGCCGTGCGGCCAGCAGCAGGCCCGCCAGGCCTGCCATGACCGAGCACAGGACGTGTGCGGTGATGATGGGGGTGCGGGTGCGGATCCCTGACATCCTGGCGACGCCGAGGTCCCCGCCGACCGCGTAGATATGGTGGCCCACCCGGGTTCGGTTCAGCATCAGCAGGACCAGGCCCGCGGTGGCGAGCATGATCAGGGTGGAAATCGGGACGGGTCCGAGCCCGGTGGCCCCGATCAGCCGGAAGGACAGCGGTGCCTGGCCGGAGCTGCCCTGGTAATTGGTGGCGAGGTAGCCGCTGATGATCAACCCCATCCCGAGGGTGGCGATGAAACCGTGCACCTTTAGGCCGGAAACCACAAGACCGATGGCCAGCCCGATGAGCCCTGAGATAGCCAGGGCAGCGAGCACCCCGGGGAGCACGTTCGCGCCCTGGTTGGCCATGATGCCTGCGGCGATGAGGCTGGACAGGCTGATCACGTACGGGACTGACAGGTCGAGGCTGCCGACCAGGATGACCAGGGTCTGCCCGATGGCAATGAACCCCAGGACGCTGGTTCCGGTGAGGATGTCGGAGATGTTGCCGGTGCTGAAGAAGCTGCGACCTACCGAGCCGACCAGGACGGTGCCGACGATGATGGTCAGCAGCACCACCAGGTACACGATGTGCGTCGAGGTCAGCCGTGAGAGTCGGTTCATGATGGGGTCTCCTCGGTCCGCGCGCCGGTGGCTAGCTGCAGGACTTCTTCCTCGGTGGATGTCGGTGACAATTCACCGGCGATGAGCCCGTCCCGCATCACCAGCACCCGGTCGGACATACCCAGCACCTCCGGCAACTCACTGGAGACCATCAGGATGGCCTTACCCTCGGCGGCGAGCGCCCGCATGAGGTTGTACACGGCCACCTTGGCCCCCACATCAATGCCGCGGGTCGGCTCATCGAGCAGCACCAGCCGTGGGCTGATGGCCAGCCACTTGGCGAGAACCACCTTCTGCTGGTTTCCCCCGGAAAGGTATTGGACCTCCTGGTCAAGGTCACGGGCAATCACTTCCAGGGAGGAGAACACTCCCGGTGCATCCTGGCGTGCCTGGTTGGTGCGGCCCGGGAACACCGAGCGGATCACGCTGAGCGCGTTGTCCAGAATCGACTGGTTCAGGCTCAGCCCCTGCGATTTCCGGTCTTCGGTGATGAGGGCAACGCGGTGCGTGATGGCGGCCCGGGTGCTCCGGGCCGCGTAGGCTTCGCCGGCGAGCCGCATGCTGCCCCGGGTGAAAGGGGCGGCACCGAAGATCGCTTCGACCAGCTCGGTGCGTCCCGAGCCCTGAAGCCCCGCGATGCCGACAATTTCGCCGGTGCGGAGGGTGAGGTTGATCGAATCGAGCTGTTCGTTGCCGGCGCCGGTCACTTCGAGCAGCGGTTCACCGATGGTGGTGCCGGGGGTAACCTCCGGGAAGTAGGCGGAGATTGGCCGGCCAACCATCATGCGTACCAGTGAGGCGTCGTCCATTGACGACGCCGGTTGGGATCCGACCACTTCGCCGTCTTTCAGGACGGTGATCGTGTCGCAGAGGTCGAAGATTTCCTTGAGCCGATGCGAGACGTAGAGGATCGCCACACCCCGCTCCTTCAGGCGCCCGATGATGCCGTAGAGCAGTTCGACCTCCGGCCCGGCGAGCGCTGCGGTGGGCTCGTCCATCGAGATAATCCGTGCGTCGTAGCTGACTGCCTTGGCGATCTCCACAATCTGCTGCTGGGCGACCGAGAGGTTGCTCACCGGGGTGGACGGCTGGATGCTGGTGATTCCGAGTTGGTCCAGCAGCTCTGCGGTGCGTTCCAGCATCGCCTTCCGGTTCACCAGGATCCCACTTCGGGGTTCCCTGCCCAGGTAGATGTTCTCCGCGACGGTCCGGTCGGGGAGAAGGTTGAACTCCTGGAAAACCGTTGAGAGCCCGGCCTCGTGCGCCTGGGTGGGATGGGAAAAATCAACGGGGGAGCCTGACAGTTCGATGGTGCCCGAGTCCCGGTGGTGTACGCCGGCCAGCAGTTTCATCAGGGTCGACTTGCCGGCACCGTTCTCGCCGACCAGGCCGTGGACTTCACCCGAGCGCAGCTCAAGAGAGACGTCCTTCAGTACCTCGATGCCGAAGAAACTCTTCGACAGTCCGGAGACACTCAGCACCACCGGCGTGCTGACCCGAGACTCCGCGGGGAAGACTTCTTTATCCACTCGCTCACTGTGACATAAGACTCATACTTTTGTCGAGCATCACGCAAAAGTATCCCTTCGATCATCAGTTAGTAGTTTGTGAGACAGCTCCAAGTTCTGCGTGGTTTACTAAAACCGTGTTGAAGATTGAGTCCGAGAAGCAGGGCCGCACCTCCGCGTTGCCCGCGCCCGGCGCCAGCGAGGTGTTCCAGCTCCTGCGCGACGGACAACCGCGGACCCGGGCGGAACTGGCGCAACTCACCGGGCTCGCACGTTCCACCGTCGCCTCGCGGGTGGAGACCTTGATGACCCTCGGACTGGTGGCCCCCTATGGTGGAGCCGTGTCCACCGGGGGGCGGCCGCCGTCGTTGTTCGCGCTGAACCCCGGAGCCCGGGTAGTGATCGGTGCCGACATCGGCGCCACCCACGCCCTGGTGATCCTGACCGATCTCTCCGGCGCAGAACTGGCCAGCGCCCGGCAGACACTGAACATCTCCGATGGGCCGGAAGCGGTGCTGGGCTGGCTGGTCGCAACGATCGGTAAACTGTTGGTGGAGGCACACCGGAGCAGTTCCGAGCTCGCGGCCATCGGCATCGGGCTGCCCGGTCCGGTGGAGCACGAGACCGGACGCCCCATCAACCCGCCGATCATGCCGGGCTGGGATCGCTTCGATGTGCCAGGTCTGGTGCAGCGAACTTTCGACGTCCCGGTACTCGTGGACAACGACGTCAACATCATGGCCCTGGGGGAGCTGAGCAGCAACTGGCCGGACACCTCCGACCTGATGTTCATCAAGGTGGCTACCGGCATCGGCGCCGGGATCATCTCCGGGTCAATGCTGCAGCGCGGCGCCCAGGGAACCGCGGGGGACCTCGGCCACGTACGCGTGCCGCGCGGCGGGGACATTCCGTGCCGGTGCGGGAACACCGGGTGCCTCGAAGCAATGGCCGGCGGCCCGGCGCTTGCCGCCGCCCTTAATGCACTGACCGGCGGAACCCTCACCAACAGCCAGGGCGTGATCGACCTGGTGCGCTCAGGTGACGGGAACGCCATCCAGGTGATCCGTCAGGCCGGCCGTGATATCGGCGACGTGCTGGCGACCTGCGTGAACCTGATCAACCCCGCGGTGGTGGTGATTGGCGGAAGTCTGGCGCAGGCCGGTGAACACCTGTTGGCGGGGATCCGCGAAGTGGTCTATCGCCGCTCCCTGCCGTTGGCCACGGAGCACTTGCGGATTGTCCCCTCGGTTGCCGGGCAGAATGCTGGGGTCAGGGGTGCCTCGGTGATGGCCATCTCCCATGTCCTGTCTCCGGAGTCGATCGAGACCGCGAGCCTGGCCGCACCCTGACCCGTGCCGCGCCACGGCTCATCCCGACCGGCTCAGCCCCACCGGGCGGGGTCGGTTTCCAGCTGGGTCCTGTCCCAGCGGCCGGTCGTCGCGGCGGCGGCGTAGGTGGCCTGCAGGAATTCGAGCAGCACCCGGTCGGGGTCCGCAGCGGACCGCACCCTTTCATACGGAAGGAGAAACTGCCCATTCTCGGCCGAATAGAACGCCCCCGGCGGTCCCGGTGGCTGGTCGGCAAAACCGGACGGCTCCGGATAGGCGTACGCGTAGAACGCCCCCTCCTCCCCACCGCCAGGCCAAAATCCGCAGCTGCTGAGCTCCTTGGAATAGCCCTCCTCCATCACCCAGTCACCGCAGTTCGGGGCCCCGCCGGGGTGGACTGGCGCGTCCCGACCGGAGAAGCGGGTGCACGCCAGGTCCATTGCGCCCCAGAAAAAGTGGACAGGGCTGACCTTGCCGATGAAGTGGGCCCGAAATTGATTCATCACCCGGTCCGCCTGGACAAGCTGGCGCCAGAACAGGTGGGCGGCCACCGGGTCGTAGGAGGCGTGCACGGTGTCTTCCGCGAACGGGATCGCCGGGTCCACCTCGTTGGGTTGTGACTGGATGACCGTCTCGATGCCCAGTTCGGTGAGCGCCCCCATAATCCAGGAATGAAAATCCTTGACCGGCATGGACGCCAGGGCGAGCTCCCGGGTCTGCCCATCCCCGCTGCGGAGCCGGAGCCGATGGTCGCAGAAATCGAATTCGATGTCGAAGACGGTGTCCCGGTGGGGGATTGCCGACGTCCTCAACCCGCGGGCACTCACGTACAACGTGACCTGCCACCAGTGGTTGACCAGCGGGGCGTGGGCGAGACGGATCTTGCCGATGATCTGCGTCCACATGTGCAGGGTGTCCCGCGTGTCAGACCAGTCGTCGACCCGGAGCCGGGGCCATGCTGTTGATGTTTCCTCGCGCTGCACCATGGGCTTACCTTCCGTCCGCTCTCCTTGTGATGCTGAGCCTAATCCAGACGGGATATTCAGCCCAGGGAGTGGGTGGCAGACTCATCAAGGCTGCCGGGCACTCGGATAGGCTTGAGCGGCAGGGCGGCGCATCGACGCCAAAGCATAGAAATGGGGAAATGTGCATCGATTCCTGATCCGATTGCTGGTGGTTTTGACAGTGATTCTGGGGGTCAACTACATCGGATGGCGCTGGCTGGAGTCATTGAACTGGTCTGCCTGGTGGATCGCTATTCCGCTGGTCTTAGCCGAGACCTACAGCCTGATCGACGTCATGCTCTTTGGCCTGACCACCTGGCGGACCCGGGAACGGATACCCCCGCCCGCTCCCGAGGGCTTGACCGTCGACGTTTTCATCACCACCTACAACGAGCCGTTGGACATGGTGATGGACACTGCCGTGGCGGCCCAGCGGATCAGGTACCCACATCAGACCTGGATTCTCGACGACGGCGCGAGGGACGAACTCAGGTTGCTGGCCGAGGAACACGGGATCGGGTATCTCACCCGGGGAGACGAATGGGCGAATCGGCCCCGCCACGCAAAGGCAGGGAATCTCAACAATGCGCTGATGATGACTCAGGGTGAATTCATGCTGATCCTCGATGCGGACCAGATCCCCAGGCCGAAAATCCTGGACAGGACGCTGGGTTACTTCAATAACCGCAAGGTGTCCCTGGTGCAGACCCCCCAATGGTTCGTCAACGTTCCTGAGGATGACCCGCTAGGTAGTCAGGCACCCCTGTTTTACGGCCCGCTGCAGCAGGGCAAGGACGGCTGGAATGCCGCCTTTTTCTGTGGTTCGAACGCACTGCTGCGCCGTGAAGCGCTCATGCAACTGGGCCTGGTGGGCTACGTCGACGAGGTTGAGCGCAATATCCATTCCGCGTTGAAGGGCGCTCGGACGGCGGTGCGTAAGGCGCGCAAGTCCAAGGACTCCACCGCTCCAATGGTGGCCGGCCTGCTGGACGAGGTGGAGGTTGCAACGAGGAAAGCCAGCGCCGATCTCAAGGCCGGCAGGTCGTTCAGCGAGATCACCTACAACCTGCGCCGCACGGTGGATGGTGCCGTCCAGCAGCTCGTCGCGGCGGACTTCTCGGTACTCCAGGCTGACCTGGCTGAGATCTCGGCGATGGGCCTGGACGGCGGTGTCCCTCTCACCCCTGACGACGTCGATGCTGCCGTAGCGCACCTGTCGTCGAGGCATTGGTCCCCTCTGGGCGCCCTGGAATCAGTGCAGGCGGTGCTTGAGGCCATCTCGGTGGAGCGTAATGACGAGGCCCAGCCGGTGATGCCTTTGGCCACGATTTCCGTGACGGAGGACATGGCCACTTCTATGCGGATGCACTCTCTCGGCTGGAAGAGTGTCTACCACCATGAGATCCTCGCCGTTGGCCTCGCCCCGGAGGATCTCAAGACCATGCTTACCCAGCGGCTGCGCTGGGCGCAGGGCACGATCCAGGTGCTGCTGCGGGAGAACCCGCTTACGAAGCGGGGAATGAAATGGACCCAACGGTTGATGTACTTCGCGACGATGTGGAGCTACCTCTCAGGATTCGCCGCCGTGGTCTACATCGCCGCGCCGGTCATCTATCTCCTGCTCGGCATCCTGCCCGTCAACAGCCTCAGTACGGAATTCTTCATCCGTTTCATTCCCTTCATGGTGGCCAACCAACTCCTGTTCATCGTGGCCGGACGAGGCGCGAAGACGTGGCGGGGACAGCAATATAGCCTTGCTTTGTTCCCGATCTGGATCAAGGCATGCACCTCAGCGGCACGCAACGTGTGGTTCGGCCGCCCCTTGGATTTTGCCGTCACACCCAAGGTCAAGCAAGGCAACAGCCGCGACTGGCACCTGATCCGCCCGCAGCTGCTTGCGATGGCTCTGCTGGCTGGAGCAGCGGTGGTCGGGCTGGTGCGGCTCGGGGTAGGCCTGAATGAGCCGCTCGGCACAGCAGTCAACGTGTTCTGGGTTGTCTACGACCTGGTTGTGCTCAGCGTCCTGATTAAGGCGGTTCGCTATCAGGGGTTCGCCCCCAACGAGCAACCAGTTGGCGTCCTGAAACCGTGACCGACTCCAGCATCCCCGGAAGGATCAGCCGCTCTGGATGATCAACGCCGGCTCACGAGCGCCGCTTTGAATGCGTTGGCGGATGCTTCGCTGCTGTTGATCCGCCAGTCGGCTTCCTTTGCCAGGTGGAACCAGACCAGAGCAACGATGTCTGGTTGGTTGGAGAGGTAGTCGAAAAGGGCCGTATTCCACGCTGCTTTTGACCCGCCGAGTTCCGAGGATGCTGTCTCGGCGATCATGATGGGCTTCCCCGGTGCCAACCGCCTCAGTTCTGCGAGACCCTCACCGAATAGCAGCCCAGGCTCTTGCCAGGCGCTCCAGATCTGGGAAGTGCCCCAGTTGTAGCCGTCCAGTGCGGTCACGTCGACATAGGCTGCTCCCGGGAAAAGCTCTTCCAGTGGGGTGGAACCCGCATAGGGGACATTCGGGTTCCAGATCCAGCGGATGTTCGTCGCCCCGGTGGCGGTGACGACGTCGTGGACGTGCCGGTAGGCGGCCACATAGTCACCCGGCCCGTTCCCGTTGACTCCCTCAGCCCACGGGTACCAGTCACCGTTCATTTCATGACCAAACCGCAAATAAACCGGGTGACCCCACTGGCCGAGAGCCGTTCCCCATTGCCGCAGGTAACCGTCGAAATCGCCGGCGGCGATGCGGTCCAGCGAATAGGCGGGCTGTTCCACGCCGCCACCCCAGGACCACGGTTCCCAGGTCAGGATTGTCTCTGCGCCACGGGACCTCACCGCGTCAAGTTCGGTCAGCGGTGGTGGTTGACGGAAGTCCTTGTAGGAGAGCACCAGCGAGGGTGCCTCTCCGGCAATGGCTTCGACCTCGTCGAGCTCTGCCGTTGCTGCCGGACCACCATTCGTTCCGACACCGAAGCGGATAGCTTTGGGGGTTGACGAATCGGGGCTGGTGGAATGAACAGGGTCCGTGACGGTGAAGATGGAGGTGGCCGATGCAGAGCCTGCAGTCGCCCTGATCTCCACACTCGATGCCCCGGCAGGGATGATCACTGAGGCCTGGAACGAGCCAGCTCCGTTCACCCGCATCCCGACACTCGTCGACGCGGCAACTATCGAACCCTTCGTGTTCTTGGGGAAACCCAGGCCGGTAATGGTCACTGACGTCCCGGCTGGCCCCTGGGAACTGCTAAGGCTTATTGCTGCGCCTGCCTGGGCGGCGGGAAGAATCCCCGTCGATAACAGCGCAACGGCGCACATCATCAGGAGCACCCTGGTGGTAGTCCTCCGCGCATGTCTTAATGCTGGTGCGAATGAGCGAAGCGGCACGGGGAAGACCATGGCTGGCACCTTTTTTGAGAATCAGTAGCCCGGCTGACCCGTGCGGGCCCCGTGGCTTTGCGTCGCCGGCTTGCACCGGTTTGGCCCTTTACATCATGACGGTCGCCCTAATGTGCCGGCTCGGTGGCTCGATCCGGCTCCTCATTGTCCCGTGGATGCGGTCGTGAGAACCGGTGAAAACAACAAGTATTTGTGCAGGTTTTCCACAGGGTGGACTGATCCCCCGCGGGCTCTCATCATCAGACTCAGCTCTGCGGGGTCCGGGACAGTACCCAGGTATTGGTCGCATCCTGCCGCTCGAATGTGACAGTTGTGACCAGAGCCTCGATGAGCGCAAGTCCCCGGCCAGACTCCGCGTCCTCACCAGGCATGTGCGGATTCATCATGCCAAGGGGAGGCTTGGCGTGGTAGGCGCTGATCTCAGCTTTCAGCTGGGTGGTTCGGACCTCGACGTGAACGCTCAGCTCCACCGGTCCCCGACCTTCCGGCTCGGCGTGCTGGACAATGTTCGACACGGACTCG
This sequence comes from Arthrobacter sp. CAN_C5, assembly GCF_017875735.1. NCBI lineage: Bacteria > Bacillati > Actinomycetota > Actinomycetes > Micrococcales > Micrococcaceae > Arthrobacter > Arthrobacter sp. CAN_C5. The sequence goes on along the minus strand of NZ_JAGGMZ010000001.1, from coordinate 3,675,635 downwards.
ATGACCGCCGTTGTGAAAGTCATCTGGTCCATTTCCTGGACAAAAGGGGCATCGGTCCAGAGCTCGTCCAGATCGGTGTGGACCTCATCGATGACGCTTCCTACCGCCAGCCCCCGATACCGTCGGGAGGCGAGAACGTCACTCATTGCTGAACGCATCATCGGCAGATGCATAGGGTGTGAGGACCTTGTCCATACTGGTCAATTGAAGAACCATCTTCACCTGGGGTTGGACACCTGCGATCCGCAAATCACCGCCGGCCTGACGGGCCGCTTTCAGGCAACCAATCAGCGCGCCGAGCCCGGAGGAGTCCATAAACACCGCCTGTTCCAGGTTGATGACAATCCGGGAGGACCCCTCGGTAATCAAGCCGGACACGAATTCGCGCAGCTCTGGGGCGGAAACCATGTTCAGGCGTCCATCCGCCTTGACCTCGGTGTACGTACCTTTGGGCATATGACTGAACTTCATTCAATTCCTTTCGAAAACATTCAAGCTGCACACCGACCAATGCTCGTCAAAGCATCGCATGTACTGGGTTGCTAAAGACCATCTAAACCGACTGTGAGCTCGTTCCTGCGCAGGATGAGAACGGTGGTGTCGTCGGCGCCGGTGACCGCTTCGCTGGAGAGTCTGTCAATGAAGTCTCTGGGGTCGTCAGCGGAGGAAAGCTGCGCCAGGACATGCGCGAGTTCTTCCAGGTCGTCGTTGACCAGTTCAAGGACCCCGTCGCTGGGAATCATCAGGGCGTCGCCGGGGCCCAGGGTCAGAGACTCGGTGTGCCATTGCATGCCAGGAAAGATCCCCAGCGGGCCGCTGGAGGTGGGAAGCCGGATCGGTCGCCCGCCCGCAGGCAGATAGTGCGCCAACCCGTGTCCCGCATCCGAATACGACACGGTGCCCGTGTCCGGGTCCAGGTCGCCGTGGAATGCGGTCACGAAGGAATCGGTCCGCTCCAGGTTGCAGGTCAACTCGGTTGAGACTGCTGCGAACGCGCCGGCGGGATCCAGGTTTGCGTTGGCTCGCAGGCCAGCTCTCACGGTGGCAGCCAGAATGGCCGGGCCAGTTCCCTTGCCCATGACATCGGCCAGTGTGAACCGGAACCGCCCTTGTACAAGGTCCCAGTCATAGAAGTCACCTGATAATTCGCCCGCCGGACGAAAAGCCGCGGTTACCCTGTAGCCGGGGAGGGATGGTGCGCTTTCCGGAAGATGAGCGTGCTGAATTCGTGCGCCGTTCTGGAGATCCGTGCGAACGTTAATCTCGCGCTGCACGACGGCGGCAAGGTCGCGGAGGACTTTTTCCTGTTCACCGTTGAACGTGCGTGGCTGCTGATCGCTGATGCAGAGAGTGCCGATATTGTGTCCCCCTGGGCCCTGCAGGGGCTGCCCGGCGTAGAAGCGGATATTGGGGATGCCCAGGACATAGGGGTTGGAGCTGAAGCGGTCATCTTCCCCGGCATCCTCGACCACCAGGGTGTCCGGGGTCATGATGGTGTGGGTGCAGAAGGACGCCTTTCGGGGGCTGTTGACGTCGAGGGTGCCGGCGACTGATTTGAGGAACTGTCGGTCTTCCGCGATCAGCGACACCGAGGCGGAGCTGACCCCGAAGAGCTTCTGAGCCAATCGGGTGATCCGGTCAAACCCCTCCTCGGGCGGGGTGTCGAGCAGTGCTGTCTCTGCGAGGGACTTGAGCCTCTCGGTTTCGTTGTGAGCAGACCCGGCAGATTCGTTGAAGAGGTTAGGCGATGGTTCGTTCATGCGTACACCTGTTCTTTCACTTGCCAGTCTGTGCTGGCGGTTGAGCTGGGACTCACGCCGGTGAGTTCCCCTCCGTGTCAGGCAGCGCCTACCTGGAGGGTTTCGCTGTGGGCCGCGTTAGGCGATGCTGTCTGGTGCGCGGACCTTCGGACCGCGAGGATGGTCACGTCATCAGGGTTGACAGATCCTGACGCGAGGACCTGAACAGTTTCCACGATATCTTTCGCCGAAGAGGCTGAGATGGCCAGCAGGGCGAGCTCGTCGATGGCGCTCAGAGTTCCGTCATAAAGGTCCAGCACTCCATCGCTGAAACTGACGATCATATCGCCGGGCTCAAGCCTGATTTCGAACGAATGCCAGGTGGATTCCGGGAGGAGGCCTACCGGCAGTTCCCGGGAGGCGAGCCTTTCCCAGCTCCCATCTGCTCTGATGCAAAGCGTTAGCCCATGTCCCGCATCACAGAAGGAAAGGCGACCATCCGCTGCGCGGAGTCTTGCGTGGAAGAGGGTTGCAAAGGATGCGGCCTGGCTTAGCTCCGACGTAAGACAATCTGAGGTTAATCTGAGCGCTACCGCCGGGTCCTCGTTGTTTCGGGCGCTGCGGATCACCGCCCGGGTAGTGGCGGCGATCATGCCCGCCCCCGCGCCCTTGCCCATCACGTCGCCCAGGGTGAACCCAAGACCCCCGTCGATTTCGTACCAGTCGAAGAAGTCGCCACCGACAGCTTTCGATGGCACACAGGCCCCGGCAGTTTCGTATCCAGGTAGTGGAGCTGCTTCCTGGGGGAGGAGATAGCGCTGAATTTCGGCGGCCCGGCTGAGCTCCTCTGCTGAAGCCGCTGCCTGCGCACGCGCCGAAGACAGTCGTCGTCGTGACCTCGAGGCGAGCTCATTGACAATTCCGGCGGCCAGGGCGAACACGAGGAGGCTGTACATGCCTCGGAGCAGTTCGTTGGGATTTTCGTCCGTCCCGGCGCCCAGGGCGAACGGCACCAGGATGGCCACTACGCCACCGAGGATGGCGTAGAGCACATGACGTCGCCCTTCGATTGTTGCCAGCCACAGAATGGGTAACAGCACCAGGGAAGCGTAGATCGACTGGCTTTCGCCGGTCGCGTATCGAAGCATACCCGCAGCGAGCAGATCAACGGCCGGGATGAGTACCGAGAAGCGCGATAGCGTTGGTCGCGAAAAAGCTAAGGCAAACAGGGTTGCGGCAATGGTTAGACAGACGCCGATAATCAATACTGGTCTGCTGCTGACCGTCAGAGTAGGTACCAGGCTGCTCATCACCGCTGCGGCAACGAAGAGGACAGCGATCGGAAGCTGTTTGACGAGGGGTGAAATGTCATCCGGTCCCGTCAAACGTCGAACGGGACCGAAAGTCATGGTGGTTCCTCTCTAGGGCTGCTCGTTATTGCTCCGGGGGCAAGACCAGGTGCTCTTTCTGCAATGGTATCCGGCGGCCGGTGGACGCGCCGGACCTCCGCTGTCGGCCCGGTGGGTCGCATGCAGCGCAGGTCGCCACCGGAGGAGAGATTAGGATTGCAACCATGACCGTCGATACCGCCGCCCGCGACCGCCTGCGTGAACTCATCCAGGAACTGGCCATCGTTCACGAGAAGGTGACCCTGTCCAGCGGTAAGGAAGCCGACTACTACATCGACCTGCGCCGGATCACGCTCCACCACGAGGCGTCGCAGCTGGTGGGCCGGGTCATGCTGCAGATGCTCGACGACGCCGGCATCGCCTTTGAGTGCGCTGGTGGGCTGACCATGGGCGCCGACCCGGTGGGAACCGCCGTCATGCACGCCGCGGCCCGCGACAATCGGGGCATTGACGCGTTCGTGGTGCGCAAGACCCAGAAAGCCCACGGCATGGCGCGACAGGTGGAGGGCCCCGACGTCGCCGGCCGGACCGTCGTCGTCCTTGAGGACACCTCAACCACTGGCGGGTCGGCACTGACCGCCGTGGAAGGTGTCCGGCGGGCGGGTGGCAACGTGCAGGCCGTGGCGGTCATCGTCGACCGGGACACCGGGTCCAGGGAACGCATCGAGTCGGAAGCAGGGGTGCCCTACCTCTACGCGTTCGGTAAAGATGAGCTCGGCCTGAGCTAGCACCTGAGCAGACCGATGACTGAGGACGCCGAACGGCTGCTTCGCTATGCGCACGGGATCAAAGGCATGTCCCGCCGCTCCTTCATCGCTGGTTCAGCGTTTGGGCTTACCCTTGCTGCCGACCTGTTCCTGACCCGGCAGGTCCAGGAGGAACGCGAGGAACTGCAGATCCTTCCGGTTGAGGACGCGGAAGCCGCACGCCGGTTCCCGCGAACACGGTGGATCATCTTCCCCGGCTACAAGACTGGCTGGGAAGAGGGCGGCTGGATCGCGAACTCACTCCAGCCAGCCCTGAGCCAGCGTGGGCAGATCGCGGTGATGGGATATTCGAACCGTGGGCTGAACATCGCGAGCATCGTCGCAGCGCTGAACCGGTACGTGAGGATCTTCCAGGTTCAGACCCTCTACTTCTACGGCCACAGCTTCGGCGGGATGGTGGCGGTCGAGGTGGCTTCGCAGTTGCGCGGGCTGGGGATCGCGGTGGAGCTGATCATCCTCGATTCCAGTCCGCACTCCCGTGATGATGTGCTGGACCAGGCCGTGTTCGAGGGCGTGGTGTTCCTGTATGACGCCGGCTACCGGGTCCCCACCGTGCTGCGCGGCGGCTATGAACTGGGGGAGCGGATTGTCAACAAGAACGAGCGCACTTGGCGGCAGGTCCTGAACCAGAGCCTTGAGCAACTCTCCCCGTTCGCACCATCGAGCGTCCTGATCCAGTCGCAGTCTTCGTACATCTACCACTACAACGTCACCCGCTTCCAGGGGACGCTGGGCGATACGCAGATCGCTTTCATCGGCAACCCCAACGACGGTACGGTCAACTACGCCCGGGCCAGGCCCGGCTGGGCGGAAGCCTTCCCGGACAACCTGGTGTCGGCCGACTACGTCACCGACGGCGCCCTGCCCGCGCACGCCAGCCCGCAGTGGAACCCGCTGATTTACCAGAGCATCGTCGTCGCGCTGCAGGACGAATTCCTGCCCGTGCCGCGGGGCGGTTCCCGGCGAAGCGCCTACTGACCCCTGAGGGTTCTCCGGAGTTGACCCAGGTCGCGGCGGTCCATCCCGGCGCCCTCCAGGAACGAGTCGACGGTGCCGAACTCGCGGCGCATCCCCTCAATGAACGTGGCCATGGCGCCCGCCGGTGAGGTCAGGATCACCGGCGGGTTCTCGATCGACAGCCGGCCCGACCCCGCGGGCGCGTCACCCATCCATAGTTTCGCCAGTGCCGGCAGAATCTCCGGCAGGGCGCCTGTCGTGTGGGCGTAGTCCTTGATGATCAGGTCATCGGAGACCCCGGCAGCCAGGAGAATCACCGCGGTGATCACTCCCGTGCGGTCCTTGCCTGCGGCGCAGTGCACCAGTGTGGTCCGGCCCGCCACAATCGGCTCGAGCGCGTCGACCACCACCGCGGGCCGACTGTGCAGCCAGCCCAGGTAGTAGTTCCCCAGGTCCGCAGCGGTCAGTAACCCCATGGTCGACGCCGGGTTGGCCTCGGAGGGGTCCAGCGGGGCGGCAACGACGTCGATTCCCGTATCGGCGGCCACCTGCCAGGGTGCCATTCCGGCCTCGCGTTGACTGCGCAGGTCAACGATCGATTGGATCCCTTGACCCGTGAGGAAGTTCATGGTCGACTCACGGTCCCAATCGAGCGGCTGGCTGGAGCGGAACACCTTGCCCGGCACCGGGGCCCGGGGGTCGGCGGCGGTGAGCTCCGCGATGTCGCGCAGGTTGAGCACCCCCGGCACGGGACTAGACCTGGTCGATCAGGTCCGCCACTGACTCCATGATTTGGGCGGGCCGGAACGGGTAGGCGTCGATGTCGGCGCGCTGGGTGATGCCGCTGAGCACCAGCACCGTGTGCAGGCCCGCTTCCATCCCCGCAATAATGTCGGTGTCCATCCGGTCGCCGATCATCGCGGTGGTTTCGGAGTGGGCGTCGATCTGGTTCATGGCCGAGCGGAACATCATGGGATTGGGTTTACCCACAATGTAGGGAACACGGCTGGTAGCAGCGGTGATCAGGGCCGCGACTGCCCCCGTCGCAGGCAGCGGTCCTTCCTTCGACGGCCCGGTAACATCAGGGTTCGTTGCAATGAACCGGGCCCCGCCCTCTACCAACCGGATGGCCTTGGTGATCGCCTCAAACGAGTAGGTGCGGGTTTCCCCGAGCACCACATAGTCGGGCGCCTGGTCCGTGAGTACAAAACCGGCCTCATGCAACGCCGTCGTCAGGCCGGCCTCCCCGATCACGTACGCCCGGCCCCCCGGCAACTGCTCCTTAAGGAATTGCGCGGTGGCCAGGGCCGAGGTCCACAGGTTCTCCTCGGGGACTTCCAGGCCGGAGGCCTTCAGCCGGGCTGCAAGGTCCCGCGGAGTGTAGATGGAGTTGTTGGTCAGCACCAGGAACCGCTTGGACGTGGCTACCCAGCGGTCAATCAGCTCTGCTGCGCCCGGGATCGCCTGGTTTTCATGCACCAGGACGCCATCCATGTCCGTCAGCCAGCACTCGATATGTTCGTTCTCACCCATGTGATATCTCCCTGCCGTCCGGCGGTGCTCTAGGACCCCAGTCTTTCACCTTAGGCTGGGAGCGTGAAAGAAAATCCCGAAATCCCGCTGGTCCCGGTCGGCGTGGGCCCCTGGGAGGGGCAACTTCCAGAGGGAGAGCACTGGGATGCCGACCTCCTTGCTGCTGGGGACACCCGCAACGTCGTCGACCGGTACCGGTACTGGACCCACGATGCGATCGTCGCGGACCTCGACTCCCGCCGCCACAACTTTCACGTCGCCATCGAGAACTGGCAGCATGACCTGAACATCGGTTCGGTGGTGCGCACGGCGAACGCCTTCATGGCCAGGGAAGTCCACATCATCGGACGACGGCGGTGGAACCGTCGGGGTGCGATGGTGACCGACCGCTACCAGCACGTCCGGCACCATCCCACGGTCGAGGAATTCGTCACGTGGGCGGCAGGGGAGGGGCTGCGGATCATCGGGATCGACAACTTTCCGGATTCAGTGCCCCTGGAAACCTATGAACTGCCGGAGAACTGCGTGCTGGTCTTCGGCCAGGAGGGGCCGGGCCTGACACCCGAGGTGCATGCCGCCGCCGACGCCACCCTCTCCATCGCCCAGTTTGGGTCCACCCGGTCCATCAACGCATCTGCCGCTGCCGCGATCGCCATGCACGGATGGGTCCGCCGGCACGTCTTCGGGCAGGGGATCTGACCAGCAGTGCACCTGCCTGGGTCAGAAACGTCTGGACAGTCAGAACTGCCGCGCGCAACCGGCGAACCCGACCCCGGGGGCCGTTTCTGCTGATCGAGCAGTCGAATAGGATGGCTTAAGCGGTCAGTTTTCATCCCGCCTGTTTACGCACGCATTCCACAAAGGAGTCCTTATGCCTATCGCAACACCTGAGATCTATTCAGAAATGATCGACCGTGCCAAGGCTGGGGGCTTCGCGTATCCGGCCGTGAACGTGACCTCCTCCCAGACCCTCAACGCTGCGATGCGTGGGTTCGCCGAGGCCGGTTCCGACGGCATCGTGCAGGTGTCCACGGGCGGCGCTGCCTACTGGTCGGGCGCATCGGTGAAGGACATGGTGGTCGGTTCTCTTGGCTTCGCCGCCTTCGCCCACGAGGTGGCCAAGAAGTATGACGTGAATATTGCGCTGCACACCGACCACTGCCCCAAGGACAAGCTGGACGAGTTTGTCCTGCCGCTCCTCGCGGCATCGGAAGAGGCGGTCAAGCGCGGCAACAACCCGATCTTCCAGTCCCACATGTGGGACGGCTCAGCGGAAACCCTTGAGGAAAACCTGCGGATCGCCAAGGACATCCTGCCCCGCGCAGCCGCAGCGAAGATCATCCTTGAGGTTGAGATCGGCACCGTCGGCGGTGAGGAGGACGGCGTCGAGAACGCCATCAACGACAAGTTGTACACCACTGTCGAAGACGCGCTGGCCACTGTCGAGGCGCTGGGCTCCGGCGAGCACGGCCGCTACCTGACCGCCCTGACCTTCGGGAATGTGCACGGCGTGTACAAGCCCGGCGGCGTCAAGCTCCGCCCCGAGATCCTCAAGGACATCCAGGACCAGATCGGCTCACGGCTCGGCAAGGACAAGCCCTTCGACCTCGTGTTCCACGGTGGATCAGGATCCTCGGACCAGGAAATCTCCGACGCCGTCTCGTACGGTGTCATCAAGATGAACATCGACACCGATACGCAGTACGCGTTCACCCGCCCGGTGGTTGACCACATGCTGAAGAACTACGACGGCGTGCTCAAGGTCGACAACGAGGTAGGCAACAAGAAGGTTTATGACCCCCGCGTGTGGGGTGCAGCCGCCGAAGCCGGACTGGCCGCCCGCGTGGTGGAAGCCGCAGCATCCCTGGGCTCCGCCGGAAAGAAGCTCTAACATGTCCGATGAATTCCGCCGGAACCTTCTGGGCCCCGAGCCCACCCTCCTTCCCGAGGAGACGGACCTCGGCGTCCGGATCGACGCCGGTGACGAAGCGGTAGATCTCGCCGCCAAGTACCCGACGTCGTCGTTGGTGTGGGCCATCCTGGCCGACGAAGCCTACGCCGATGGCCGCACCATCGAGTCCTATGCGTACGCCAGGACCGGCTACCACCGTGGTCTTGACGCGTTGCGGCGCAACGGCTGGCGCGGCACCGGGCCCGTGCCCTACTCGCACGAACCCAACCGTGGATTCCTCCGCTCGCTTTATGCGCTGGGCAGGGCAGCGGCCTCGATCGGCGAAATCGACGAGGCCGAGCGGATCGCGAAGTTCCTCGGCGAATCCGACCCGGAAGCCAGTAAGCAACTGGGCAATTAGGTCCAGGTAGGCAACTGGCTCAAGGACGCCTGATGCTGGTCACCACGGTGACCAGCATCGGCGCGGCAGGGGCAGAGCTGAACCCAAACCGCACTGGCGGTGTCAACGGTGCCAGGATCCCCAGGTCCTTGCCGTGCCAACGCACCGACGCGGCGGTGATTTTCACCGCCGTCGTCACCCCGTAATATATTTTCACCGCCGTCGTCACCCCGTAATATTCAGTGCGGCCATTGCCAGCCGATCCCGCCGTGCTGACCCCGGGCATGAGCAGCCCAGCCACCGGATTGATGAGGCTCAGCCAGCGCGGCGACGTCGCGAGCCGCGCCGGAATGAGGCGCAACATCCGCCCCAGCCCGGTTACCGCGCCGAGCTGCGCGGTGACTGCCAGCCCTCCCGCGGTCACGGTCAGTTGCCGGTCGTCGAGCGTTGAGTCCACATCCACCACCCGGACCACATCGAAGCTGTAGGTAGAGCTGACGTAGTCGGCAACCGCCTGCGACGGGGCGAGCAGGGTCCGCTCACCGTTGGCATCCTCCATCATGACGTCGGTGAACGCCCCCAACGGCGACGTGTCCCACCTGCCGATCACCAGCCGTGTTCCCGACGCCGTGCCCAGCCCTGCAATGTTGCCCGCGAAACGATCCATGAGGACATTCTCTCCTCCTTGGGGGCCCCATGGCATCATGGCGGTATGCAGAAGAGCCGGAGTGAACTGGTGTGGTTGGGGCTGGCAGCGATCCTGGCGTTCTTTTTTGTGCGGGCCGGGATCGAGAAGGTGATCGGCGAGCCTGCTGCGCTGCTTCCCTTCCAGAAGTCGGGGCTGCCGGAGTGGACGGTGTACCTGACTGCCGCCGGCGAGTTCCTCGGCAGTGCCGCGCTCTTCGTTCCCCGGCTGCGCACCCTGGGAGCACTGGTGCTGGTGCTGGTCATGCTGGGTGCCGCAGTGACCAACATTTTCAACGGCGACGTCGGGTACGTGTGGACCAACGTGCTGCTGGGCGCCGGAGCACTGCTGCTGGCCTGGCAGGGGCGTGGTCAGCTACCGGGCCGTGGCCGGCGAGGCATACCCCGCGACTGACAGGGAGGCGAATCCCACACCGGTCGGGTCTCTCGAGGAGCCTCCCGTCCACACCGATTGGTCACCAAGCTGAGGGTCGGCGGGATCTCTTGCTAAACTTGGGTGGTAAGAGCCCCAGATCTCTTGCGCACACGCACTCGCAGGTCTTGGGGCATTCTCATGCACTTCTGGCGGCATCGCGTGTGGTGCGGGTGCTGCCGCAACGATGGGGGAGGATCCCATGCCAGCGATCGTTATTGTCGGAGCCCAGTGGGGCGACGAAGGTAAAGGCAAAGCAACCGACCTGCTCGGCGGACGGGTTGACTACGTCGTCAAGCCGAACGGCGGAAACAACGCGGGGCACACCGTGGTCGTCGGCGGTGAAAAATACGAGCTGAAGCTGCTGCCCGCAGGCATCCTGAGCCCCAACGCGATCCCGATCATCGGAAACGGGTGCGTCATCAACCTCGAAGCACTGTTCGAAGAGATCGAAGGGCTTGAAGCCCGCGGCGCCGACACCTCAAAGCTGCGCATTTCGGCGAACGCCCACCTGGTGGCGCCGTACCACCAGGTCCTGGACAAAGTCACCGAACGATTCCTCGGCAAGCGGGCGATCGGCACCACCGGGCGCGGTATCGGGCCCGCCTACATGGACAAGGTGGCCCGGCTCGGTATCCGCGTCCAGGACGTCTTCGACGAATCGATCCTGCGGCAGAAGGTTGAAGGCTCCCTCGCCCAGAAGAACGAACTCCTGGTCAAGGTATACAACCGCCGCGACGTGGAGGTGGAGGAAGTGGTCGAGTACTTCCTCGGCTTCGCCGACCGCCTCCGGCCGCTGGTCATCGACTCCACCTACGTGCTCAATGAAGCGCTCGACGCCGGAAAGGTGGTCCTCATGGAGGGCGGCCAGGCCACCTTCCTCGACGTGGACCACGGCACCTACCCGTTCGTGACCTCGTCGAACCCCACGGCCGGTGGCGCGTCGGTCGGTTCGGGCATCGGCCCCACCCGGATCAGCCGCGCCGTGGGCATCATCAAGGCCTACACCACGCGGGTGGGAGCTGGACCGTTCCCCACCGAACTGTTCGACGACATGGGCATGTACCTGCAGACGAAGGGCGGCGAGTTCGGTGTCAACACTGGCCGTCCCCGCCGCTGTGGCTGGTACGACGCCGTTCTTGCCCGCCACGCTGCCCGGGTCAATGGCTTCACCGACTACTTCGTGACCAAGCTTGACGTACTCACTGGGATCGAACGGATCCCGGTGTGCGTGGCGTACGACGTCGACGGCGTCAGGCACGACGAGATGCCGATGACCCAGACCGACTTCCACCACGCCAAGCCCATCTTCGAGTACTTCGAGGGCTGGACCGAGGACATCACCACGGCACGCACCATCGACGACCTGCCGGAGAACGCGCAGGTCTACGTAAGGGCGCTGGAGAAGATGTCGGGCGCACGGTTCTCAGCCATCGGGGTGGGCCCGGACCGCGACCAGACCATCGTCATCAACGACCTGATCGGCTAGACCAGCTAGTGGACCCCGCCAGCGCCGGCACCGGCCAGCTCCTTGAGGCCGCCATCCGGCGGTTGCTCGACGATCGCGCACCCGAGGCGACGATCTGCCCGTCGGAGGCCGCCCGCGCCGTCTCCGACGGGCAGTGGCGGGACCTGATGGACGCGTCCCGCGACGCCGCCAGGCGGTTGGTGGCGGCCGGCGAAGTGGAGATCACCCAGGGCGGGACGGTCATCGACCCGACGACGATCAAGGGTCCCATCCGGATTCGGCGCCGGCACCCTTAGACCCCTTACATTTCCAGCGTACCCGCCGACAGTTCAGTGAGGAGCCGACGGCCACAGACCGACCGTCGCACACGCTTTCCTAGGTGGCAGCAATGGCGTTTCATGAGCGGGCACAGCCCGCGCCCCGGCGCTCGCCGTGAACGGCGACGGGCTGGACTACGAGGCGTTGTTCCAACAAGCTCCCTGTGGGTATCTGCTGACCGACGACGACGGCACCATCACCGCCGTCAACGGCACCTTCCTCTCCTGGTCGGGTTACGCCCGCGCGGACCTGCTCGCAACACCGCTGCACCAGTTGCTGCCCGCCAGCGACCAGTTCCTGTACACCATGCACTGTGTCCCGCAGCTGCACCTGATCGGTTCGGTCGAGGAACAGGCGCTGGAGGTGATCGGCAGGGACGGGGTGCGGCGTGCTGCACTGCTGTCCGCAACCCGGGTGCCCCCGTCCGGGTGCACTCCGGCCATGGTGCGGGTCGGGATCTTCGGGGCGCACCAGCGGCGCCGCTACGAAGAACACCTTCTCGAAGCGAGGCGTCAGGCTGAAGAGTCGGAGGCGCGGTGCGCCGCGGCCGAGGCAGTGATGCGGCGTCTTGCATCCCATGACCCCCTGACCGGGCTGCTGAACCGCCCCGCGTTGGTCACCGCGTTGGATGCCGCTCTCGCCGGCGTCGCACCTGGACGGCGCACCGTGGTGTTCTTCGTCGACCTGGACCATTTCAAGGCGGTCAATGACAGCCTCGGCCATGCCGCGGGCGACGAACTACTCAGCTCGGTGGCGCGACGGCTCCAGGTCGCTGCCCGTGATCCCCTGTGCATCGCCCGGCTGTCGGGGGACGAGTTCGTCGTCGTCGCGGCCGTCAGCGGCGCGACCGCGGTCGACGAGGTGGGTCAAATGGCAGAACGGCTGCTGGGCGCCCTCCAGGAACCGTTGGTGATTGAGGGCCTTGAGGTGGTGGTGAGCGCCAGCATTGGTGCGGCGGTCTGCGAGGACGGTGACGCCGCGGAACGCTTGCTGCGCCGGTCCGACATCGCCATGTACCAGGCAAAGGCCAGCGGGCGGAACACCTGGGAACTGCACGATCCCTCGCAATCGGATCCCGCGGTGGATCGGTTGCAGCTCGTGGGGGAGCTCCGCCACGCAATCAGCGATGGCGAGTTGCGCGTGTACTACCAGCCCCGGGTGAACCTGCGGGACGGACGGCTGACCGGGGTGGAGGCACTCGTCCGGTGGGAGCATCCCCGCCGGGGACTGTTGCCGCCGTCGGAGTTTATCGGCCTCGCGGAGGAGTCGGGTGTGATTCGCGAACTGGGGGCGTGGGTGCTCAACGAGGTGGTCGCCCAGGCAGTGCGCTGGGCCGACGAGGATCCCAACCGTGGGCCGGTGGAGATGGCCGTAAACCTCTCCACCCGTCAGCTGGCCGACCCGGAACTGCCACGACGGGTCGCCTCGGTGTTGGGCCGCCATGGCTTCGACCCGTCGCTGCTGACCCTGGAATTGACCGAGACCTCGCTGATGGTGGGACCGGAGGCAGCCCTGCGGGCGCTCAGCGCGTTGAAGGCACTCGGTGTCGGGTTGGCTGTCGATGACTTCGGGACCGGCTACTCAAGCCTCACCTACCTGAGGCAGTTCCCCATTGATGAGCTGAAAATCGACCGATCCTTCGTTTCGGGGTTGGGTATCAACAGTGGCGACTCGGCAATCGTGGCCAGCTGCGTGCAGTTGGCCCACGCCGTCGGTATCAAGGCGGTGGCTGAGGGCGTCGAGACCGAGGGGCAACGAGAGGCCCTGATCGGCCTCGACTGCGACCTCGCGCAGGGGTACCACTACGCCAGGCCGCTACCGGCGGAAGAGCTGGCGTCCTGGTTCGCGATGGAGCCAGTCGTACCGGTGCAAGCTGTCGGCGGCGCCGCGGGCTGATCGCCTTGGCGCCGCCTGACGGTCCCTGGGCTACAGGTTGACCGTCACATCAGCAGCCTCACGGAGGCTGGAGACCAGGGAATCGGCGGCAGCCGACTGCTTCTGCGTCTGGAGCTGCTCCTCGAGAGCGGTGCGCACCTCTTCAAACGGGGGAATCTCGGGTTCCTGTTCGCTGGCGGCGTTCTGCTCCTCCTGCTGTGCCACTGCCTCGTCGTAGGCGGCGGTGAGCTCCTCCTCGGTGGGCGCGGTGTCGCCAGCCTCTTCCTCTATCAGCTGCTCCACCTGAACCTGGGTGGCGAGCTGCTCGTTGACGGTTTCCTCGTCGGTGCCCTGTTCAGCCAGGGTCGCGTAGAACTCGTCGGCTGAACTGAGCTGGTAGGTCGCAACGAGCTCGTCGAGTGCGGTGGCGATCGCTTCGTCGGTTGCCTCGATACCCCGCTCGGACGCTTCCTGGATCAGCAGTTCGGTACCGATCATGCCCTCGATGGTCTGGCTCTTCAGGGCGTCCTGATCGACGGGCTCACCTGACATCTGGGACTGTGTTGCTGCCGTCTCGTACTGGGCGGTGTACACAGACTCGAAGTCGGTCTTTGGAATTTCGGTCCCGTTGACCACCGCCACCACGTCGGGCACACCTTCCAGGTCAGGGTCGGCTACCTCTGGTGCTGCCTCGGGTGCCGCGCTCTCATTGGCGGGCGCCTGCGACGTCTCGGATCCCGATTCACTACCGTCATCCGCGGTGCCACATGCCGACACCACCGAGACAATCCCGGCCAAAGCAATACTCAGTAACAACTTCTTCCGCACAACGATCTCCTGCCAGTTGGTTAATCAACCTGCGAAGCTATCAGGCTTGAATGGGTGTTAGCTGGGCGTCGCCCGGCCGGCGCCGCAACGACACGCTGCACCGGCGGTTCACCACCCCCAGGTGCCGGGCGCTCCCTTGAAGGGCCCGACAACGCGCTTGGTAATCCAGCCACCGTAGAAGTCCCCTTCCTGCGCCTGGACCTCCTCGCCGTCGATCAGGCATTTGTCCATGGCACCCGGGTAGATGGCTATCCGGGTGCGTAGGGGTTCGAACCCTGCGGTCGGGGTGGGATAGGTCCACCCGGCCCGCGGTGCCCGGTGGCGCCGGCTGACGACGTCGTAATAGGCGGCCATCCCCTTGTACTCACACAGGGATGAGCCTTCCGCGGGGACCAGCGCGCCACCCTCAAAATCGGAGATCGGCACGTAGTACACCGGCGGGTGGCTGGTTTCCAGGACTCGGACCGCGTTGGTGGTGTCAGCGATGACCACCCCACCAAACTCGATCACCACCCGCTCGGAGGTGGTTTCCAACCGTGGCGGTCGCGGGTAGTCCCAGACGGATTCCTGGTCAGGGCCAGGGACAATACGTTGCAGTCTCATAACCCAACGATAGGACCTGGCGGCATTCGGTACGCTGTGAGGGCACCTGTTTCTTAACTGAAAGCGGAAACGATGAAGATCAGTGTTGGGCAGTTCCGCCCGAGTGGGGACGTTTCGGAGAACTTGTTGACCATGCGCAGGCTTTCCGAGCAGGCCCGCTCGGAGTCCTCGGAGCTGATCGTCTTTCCGGAGGAATCCATGTTCTCCATTGGGAAGGTGGAAGGGTCTCTCGCTGCCGCCGTCGACGAAAACTGGTCCAAGTTCGTGCAGCAACTTTCCTTCATGGCCGTCGAACTGGGGATCGCGGTGGTTGCTGGCGGGTACGAAGCCAGCGGCGAGGATCGCCCCTACAACACGCTCGTCCTGGTCGATGCCACCGGCCGGATTGTCGATACGTACCGCAAGCTGCACCTCTATGACGCGTTCAGCTATCAGGAATCCACCCGGATCAAACCGGGCGACGGCGGCATCAAGGTGGTCCAGATCGGCGACCTGTCGGTCGGGCTGATGACCTGTTACGACATCCGCTTCCCCGAACATGCCCGCGCGCTCGCCGACCGTGGCGCGGACCTGATCCTGGTGCCGGCGGCCTGGTTCAAGGGCGATCACAAGGTGGACCACTGGGAGACCCTGCTGAAAGCACGTGCCATCGAGAACACCGTGTGGATCGCTGCTGCCGGTACCTCCAGCGGACACACTATCGGCCACTCGGCCATCATTGATCCGATGGGCATCCCCCAGGTCTTCCTGACCGACGAGGATGAGTCAGTGGTGACCACTGACGTATCCCGACGGCGGATCGCCGACGTCCGGGAGTTCCTGCCGGTCCTGAAGAACCGCCGCTTCGCTCGCAACGAGGAGATCGTCGAGTCCCACTGAGGCGGATCCCGGTGTAGCCGCGTCGGGACGGCGGCCGTGGGATAGTCCTGGAGTACCCGCACGCGGTCATGGATCGGGTGCTCGCCGCCGCCGGTGAGCGGCTGCCACCGCAGTGGGCGCTCCAGGTCCCCCCTAACTACGTGGACGTGCTCCGCACCGCAGTGCCCGAGGCCGTGCGGGCCGCAGGAATCGACCCCCGCGACGTTATCGGCATCGCCACCGACTTCACCGTTTGCACCATGACGACGGCGGACGGCACGACGACGACGACGACGGCACGCCCGCTCAACGAACTTCCCGGTCTTGAGACCCGGCCGCATGCCTACGTCAAACTTTGGACGCCGGGAATGCACTGAAATAGCTGGGGTCGCATCTGACCCCACGCACAAAAGGCCCTGAGGCCAAGGAATGCCGGTTCCTACCGGCGTTCCTTGGCCTCAGGGCCGTTTCTGTGAGGGATGGAGTCGAGTGGTTTTACCCGGCCCGCGTTGCCCGAACGGCGTCCATGATGGTGGCGTCGGGATGTTCCTCACGGTATTGACACACCTTCGCGGCGTTGGCTGGTCCGGTGCCGGTTGGTCCGGCGTTGGCGCCGCCCGGTGTGGCGCGTCCGGCGGTGGTGGCCGAATAGGCCCAAAGCCCGAGCGCCAGGGCGACCCAAGCAAGGCCGGTGAGAAGGTTCGAGAAGACCACGCCAACGGTGATCCCCGCGGCGGCAAGCACCAGAATGGCGATCGGTAAGAGCTTCTTCATGGATTGCCCTTTCGCGTCGGTAGCCAAGGTAGTTTTCGCTCCGGTAATCAGGCTAGTTGAAGCACGTCGACGGGTTCAGCCTGGATACGCAAAAACGGCCCTAAGGCCAAGGAGTACCGGTTCCTACCGGCGTTCCTTGGCCTCGGGGCCGTTTCTGTGAGTCGCTAACCGAGCTAGCGGCGTGTTTGCGGGAGTTAGGCGGTGACCTGCCGCTTCGAGGAAATCACGCCGGTGTTGAAGCCGGCCAGGTTCAGCCCGCCGTGGAACCGGGCGTGTTCAATCTTGATGCACCGGTCCATCACCACGTTCAGGCCAGCCTCCTCGGCGTCGTGAGCGACGTCCTCGTGCCAGGAACCGAGCTGTAGCCACAGGGTCTTCGCGCCGACGGCTTTCGCCTCCGTGAGGACACCTGGCAGGTCGTCGTGCTTCCGGAATACGTCAACAATGTCGGGCACCTCCGGCAGGTCCGCCAGCGACGCGTACACGGGCTTGCCCAGGATCTCCTTCGCCACCGGGTTCACGAAGTACAAGCGGTACGGCGACGACGACTGCAGGTAGGTCGCCACGAAGTAGGACGCGCGGGACGGCTTGTCGGACGCCCCGACAATCGCCACCGACTTGGCATTACGCAACAGGGAGAGCCGCTCAGGGGCTGATGGGCCCTCCCAGGTACGTGCCGTTTCCAGGTCAGCGCTCACGCCTTCACTCCATCAACATTCGGGTCCAATTTATCCTCCAGGTTCGGTGCCGTAGCGAGGTCCAGGGCTTGGTCGAGGTCCCACAGGATGTCCTCCAGATCCTCCAGGCCGATCGAAATCCTCACCAGATCCTCGGGGATGCCTGCCGTGACCAGCTGCTCGGCGGAGAGCTGCTGATGCGTCGTCGACCCGGGGTGGATAACCAGCGTCCGTGCGTCGCCGACATTCGCCAGGTGGGAGGCCAGCTGCAGCGACTCGATGAACGTCTGCCCCGCAACGCGGCCGCCCTTCACCCCGAAGCTGAACACCGAGCCGGGGCCCTGCGGCAAATACTTGGCGGCCCGCTCGAAGTGCCGGTGGGAGGGCAGCCCCGCATAGTTGACGTACTCCACCCGGGGATCGTTCTCCAGCCACTCGGCGACTGCCTGCGCGTTGGAGAGGTGTTCATCCATCCGCTGGGCCAGCGTCTCGACCCCCTGGAGCAGCTGGAACGCGGACATGGGGGACAGCGACGGGCCGATGTCCCGGAGCTGCTCGGTGCGCAGCTTGGTCAGGAACCCGTACTCCCCGAAGTTCGCCCACCACTGAATGTTGCCGTAGGAGGGCACCGGTTCGGTCATGGTGGGGAACCGGCCGTTACCCCAGTTGAAGGTGCCGGCCTCGACGACGACGCCGCCCAGGGTGGTCCCGTGCCCGCCGATGAACTTCGTCGCCGAGTGGATCACAATGTCGGCGCCGTGCTCGATCGGACGAATCAGGTAGGGGGTGCTCAGGGTGGAGTCGATGATCAACGGCACACCGGCGTCGTGAGCGATCTTCGCCAGCCCCTGAATGTCGGCCACCTCGCCCGATGGGTTGGCGATCACCTCGGCGTAGACGGCCTTCGTGTTGTCCTGGATGGCGGCCGCATAGTCGGCTGGGTCGGTGCCCGGGACGAAGGTGGTATCGATGCCAAACCGGCGCAACGTCACGTCGAGCTGGGTGACGGTGCCGCCGTACAGCTGCGACGCGGCGACGATATGGTCCCCGGCCTGGCAGAGCGCAGCGAAGGTGATAAATTCGGCGCTCATGCCCGACGCCGTCGCGACCGCCCCGATGCCACCCTCCAGCGACGCGATCCGCTCCTCGAAGGCCGCGACCGTGGGGTTGCCGATCCGTGAGTAGATGTTGCCGTACTTTTGCAGCGCAAAGAGGTTTGCGGCGTCGGCCGTGTCCTTGAACACGAACGATGTCGTCTGGTAGATGGGGACGGCCCGGGCACCATGTGCCGAGTCGGGGGTGCCCCCTGCATGGAGTGCACGCGTACGGAATCCGAAGCTGCGGTCAGCCATTAGACACCTGCCTTAATGTTCTCGTGAGTGACGTCGTTGACGATGAAATCCAGGCCCTCTTTGCGGGCGAGGTCCGCTTCAAGTTCGCGGACGATGGGGAGGACGTCTTGGCCGAAGGCTTCGACTTCCTCCTGGAAGTGGAGGTAGCAGGTCAGCATCAGGTTGACGCCGATCTTCTTGTACTCGACGATCCGCTCGGCAATCTGCTCGGGCGTGCCGATCAGCTGGGTCTTGAAACCGTCGTTGTACTGGATCAGGTCCTCAAAGGAGGAATCTGCCCACATGCCCTTGCCGTCCTTGGTGGAGGCACCGGCTTCCTGGACGGCGCCACGGAACCCCTCGACCGCTGGCTTGTGTGCCTTGGCCACAATCTCGCGGAGGGTTTCGCGGGCTTCCTTCTCGGTGTCGCGGGCAATCACGAACCCGTTGAGTCCGAACCGTGGCTTGCGCCCGGCCTCGGCGGCGGAGGCCTGCACGCCGGCGATGTTCTCCTTGAACCCCTCAAGGTCCTTGCCGTTGGAGAAGTACCAGTCGGCCACCCGGCCAGCGGTGGCCTGTGCCGCGGTGGAGTTCCCACCGAAGAAGACCTCCGGGTGCGGCCGCCCGGGCACGTCAACGGGTGGTGGGTTGAGGGTGAAGTCGGTGATGTTGTAGTACTTGCCGGACTGCGAGAAGTTCTGCTCTGTCCAGAGGCCGCGGAGGATTCTGATGAATTCCTCGGTGCGGACGTAGCGTTCGTCGTGCTCCAACCAGGGGAGGCCGAAGCCCGTAAACTCGCTCTTCAACCAGCCCGAGACAATGTTCACGGCCGCCCGGCCCTGCGAGATGTGATCAGCGGTGATGATGAACTTCGCGAGGACACCGGGCTGCCACATGCCGGGGTGGACGGCGGCAATCACCTTCAGCTTCTCGGTCGCGCCGAGCAGGGCCAGCGAGAACGCCGTCGCCTCGTGCTGCTTGTCTGCCCCGTAGCTTGCCGCATACCGGGTTTGCGAGAGGGCGTACTCGAACCCAGCGTTCTCCGCGATGCGGGCCAGCTTCTTGTTGTACTCAAAGTCCCAGCCGGTGCGCTGCTCAATAGTGGAGACCACCAGGCCGCCGCTCACATTGGGAACCCAGTACGCAAACTTCAGGGGTTGGGAAAGGTCAATAGCCATATTTGTCCTCCATCGTGCCTGGCATTAGCACCCTAATGTCACTGCCGTGGGCAGCGGCCAGGGTTGCTGCGGTGTCAATGAGCCAGATCTCTCAACCGCTCGGGATGGTCCCCACCAGTGTGACAGCACGATCGCGGTGCACCAACATTGTTGCTCTCCGTTGCAGTGGTTGGCGGAGTGGCGACCTCACAGCTGGCGGCGGACGCCCGCCTCCCGGGCTATCCCTTCGACCTGCTCGCCCATGTCGTCGGCCAGCGGCTTGGTCCCCGATCCGCGGCGCAGCAGCGGGACATGGAACGGCCCGCCTGCTTCCTCCGTTTCGAAGCCGATCGCTGCGTAGATCGCCAGGGCGCCGAGCGCGAACCCAAAGATCCCGGCGGCGGTCTCCCAGCCATCCGCACCCGTCAGGTGGGCGACGCCGGTGAAAGCGAACCGCAGCGCGGAACCAGCGAGCACGGCGGCGGCCACCAGCTTGCCCTTCGCGCCCAGGATCGGTGCCAGCATAGCTACCGCCGCGGTAATCAGGAGCACCCCGAGCGCGGAAATCGATGCGCCCCCCGGGGTGACCAGCATCGCCACCGCGATCAGCGCCCAGGTACCGGCAACCATGGCCATCCCTGTCCCGGCAATCGGATCACGGGCGCCGAAGCCAATGACGGAGGAGAACAGTTGCAGCGGTACCGTGAGCACCAGGATCCCCAGCGCAACGATCTGTTCCTCTTGAGCCGGAATGATCCCCAGTTGCAGCGCGCTGACGCCGATGGTCGCCACTGCCAGCGCCATGAACGCCAGCGGGAGGGGTGTTCCGGTGGGCCGAAGCACGATCCGGGTAATTGCCAGCCGTTCCTCGCGCCGCTTCTGTTCATCCTTGTCAATGCTCATGGCACAACCCGATCACACGCGCGTAACAACCGACAAACGCTGCGTCGGGGCGGCCCGATGCCCGGGAAGGGTGAGCAACCTGGACCGGATGGGTCAACCTGGACATCCGTGAGGGACATGGTGATCACCGATGTCCAGGTTGCTCACCGGAAGGAGGTGCGGGTCACCGGACCGGGCGCGCGGCGAGCACTGCCGCGATGCCGGGCACGCACCCCTCGTTCTGGAGCGACGTGGTGTCGCCGAGCGCCGTGTTCTCGAACAGCTGGGTCAGGAGCCGCCGCATGATCTTCCCGGATCGGGTCTTCGGCACGTCGTCGACGACGACGACGGCGGTCGGTTTCGCGATCGGCCCGATCACTGCGGCGACATGGTTCCGCAGCACCCGGTCCACGTCCTCCCCGACGGCGGGACCGGTGCCCTCCGAGGGTGACAGGACCACGAACGCGGCGATTGCGTGACCGGTCCGCGGATCAGCAACAGGGCAGACACCGGCCTCGACCACCCAGGGGTGGGCCACGAGGGCCGATTCGATCTCGATGGTCGAGAGCCGGTGCCCTGACACGTTGAGCACGTCGTCCACCCGCCCGAGGATCCAGGTGTCGCCGTCGTCGTCGTACCTCGCGCCGTCCCCGGCGAGGAACCAGCCCTGCGCAGCGAACTTCCGCCAGTAGGAATCGAGGTAGCGCTGGGGGTCGCCCCACACGGTGCGGGCCATCGCCGGTCCGGTCCGGTCCACGACGATCAGGCCTTGTTCGCCGACGGGCACGGGGTGGCCGGCGTCGTCGACAATCCGGGTGCTGACACCGGGCAGCGCACGTGTTGCGCAGCCAGGCTTGAACGAGGGGTCGGTCGGTCGGGGGGAAAGGATGGTCGCGCCGGTCTCGGACTGCCACCAGGTGTCCACCACAGGTGCGGTGCCCGCCCCGAGGTGTTCCCTGAACCAGCGCCACGCCTCGGGGTTGGTGGCCTCGCCGACGGTGCCGAGAAGCCGGATCGAGGACAGGTTGTAGTCGTTGGGCACCCCGTCCGGGAACCAGCCCATCAGCGACCGGATCAGCGTGGGCGCCGTGTAGTAGCTGGTGACGCCGTAGCGTTCGATGATCTCGAAGTGCCGGCCCGGGTGCGGCGTGTTGGGGGTGCCCTCGAAGATCACCTGGGTGACGCCGTTGGAGAGCGGACCGTAGATCTCGTAGGTGTGGGCGGTGACCCAGGCCAGGTCGGCGGTGCACCAGTGGACGTCGTGCTCCCGCAGCTCCGGGTCGGGGTGGCTGAACAGGTACTCGAAGCTCCAGGACGCCTGGGTGAGGTAGCCGCCGGAGGTGTGGACCAGACCCTTGGGCTTACCGGTCGTCCCGGAGGTGTACATGATAAACAGGGGGGTCTCGGCGTCGAACGCCTCAGGAGTGTGGTGCGGGGAGGCGGAGCCGACGACGTCGTGCCACCAGACGTCGCGCCCCTCGGTCCACTCGACGTCGTCGCCGGTGCGGCGGATCACGAGGACGTGCTCGATGCTGGGTGAACCGGACACGGCCTGGTCAGCATTGGCCTTCACGGGGACCGCAGCGCCGCGACGATACTGCCCGTCGGTGGTCACCAGGAGCTTGGCGCCGGTGTCTTCGACGCGGAAACGGAGGGCTTCGGCCGAGAAACCGCCGAACACCAGCGAGTGGACCGCCCCGATTCGGGCGCACGCCAGGGTGATCACCACCGTTTCCACGAGGACCGGGAGGTAGATCACCACCCGGTCGCCCTTGCCGACTCCGAGGGACAGCAGCGCGTTGGCGGCCCGTGACACCTCGTCCTGCAGGTCCGCGTAAGTGACGGTGCGCCGGTCTCCCGGCTCGCCCTCGAAGTGCAGGGCCACCTTCTTCCCCAACCCGGCATCGACGTGCCGGTCCACGCAGTTGTGAGCCACGTTCAGGCGGCCGCCGGCGAACCATTCGATGACCGGGACGGTCAGTTCGACGTCGTCCCCACCGTCGTCCCCACCGTCGGCCCCTCCCGGAAGCGGGCGGGCGGGGTCGAAGCTGTGCACGGCCGACCACTCGGTGTCCCAATCCAGCCGGCGGGCCTGCCGGTCCCAGAAGTCGAGATGCTCTGCCTCGGTGAGCGGGTCGGCGTCCTGCAGGCTTAGGCCCATCGTCGTACCGCCCACTTCTCGGCGATCCCCAGCAAGGCGTCGGTGGTCTTGCCAATGATGGCCAGCAGGATGATGGCCAGGAAGATCCTGTCCACCCGTCCATTGTTCTGTGAATCACTGAGCAGATAGCCGAGCCCCAGGGAGGAGGCAATCAGTTCCGCGGCGACCAGGAACAGCCACGCCTGGGCGAGCCCCAGCCGCAGGCCCGAGAAAACGGCGGGAATCACCGCCGGGAGTTGCACGGTGGTCAGCAGCTTCAGGCCCTTGAGGCCGAACGCCCGGCCAGCTTCGACCAGGTTCCGGTCCACGTGGCGCAACGCAATGTAGACGGTGGTGAACACCGGGAAGAAGGCGCCGATGAGAATCAGGGTGATTTTCGAGTCTTCACCGATTTTCATCCACAGGATCAGCAGCGGTACCCAGGCCAGGGAAGGGACGGCCCGGAGCGCGCCGATGGTCGGTGCCAGCAGGGCGTCGGCGATCCGGGACAACCCCACCAGTGAGCCGACCACCAGTCCCAGGGCCGCGCCGAACGTGAAGCCCAGCAGCACCCGTTGGGTGGAGATACCGATGTGGGTCCACAGCTCGCCGCGCTGAATGAGTTCGACGGCGGCGTTGAACACCGCAGCCGGCGGCGGGACCTGGACGGAGCTGAACAGGCCGGTGACCGAGTTCAGCTGCCAGACGGTGATGATCAGCGCCGGCAGGAGCAACCCGAGGAGCAGACGCACCCAGCCACGCCGCAGCGGGCCGGTCTGGGACCATCCATGTGCCGGCCCACCCCGTTCGGGCTGCGGCTGGGTGGCGTCTGCCGTTGTCACGGTGGAGCCTGAGGCCTCTAAACCGGCCTTGCTCGCTGCCGTAACACTGTTCCCGGTCACGTACGGGTTCCCCAGATGGGTCATGAGGAGGCCTCAATCGCCGCGGGGTCCGCGTTGCGCACCAGGGAGTCATCAAAGAGGGTGTCCAGCGCTTCATCGACCTGTTCCTGGCTGGAAACATCACCGGATTCGACGAATACCGGCCCGATCTTTTCCAGCACGGCACGCTGCGCATCCCCCGGGGCGGGGTCGACGGACAGGTTGGTGCGGTCGATGATGACGGCGTTGGCGATCTCGACGTCGATTCCAGCGACTTCGGCGAGGATTTCCGCTGTCTCTTCGGGGTTCTCGGTAGCCCATTCGCGGGCCTTTTCGTAGGCATTCACGACGGTCTGGGCCAGTTCGGGGGATTCTTCAATGAACTCCTCGGTGGCGTTGAGGAAACCGTAGGTATTGAAGTCGATGTCCCTGAAGAAGAGGGTGGCGCCATCCTGCTCGGCGGAGGCCATGATCGGGTCGAGTCCGGACCATGCATCGACCGACCCGTTGGCCAGCGCAGCCCGCCCATCGGCGTGCTGCAGGTTCTGCACCGTCACCTCGGAGGGATCTACCCCGCCGGCCTCCAGGGCCTGCAACAGGAAGAAGTACGGGTCAGTCCCTTTGGTGGCGGCGATTGACTTGCCGCGCAGGTCCCCGATTTCCTCGATCCCGGAATCCGCGTTGGTTACCAGGGCAGACCATTCCGGCTGGGAGTAGATGTCGATGGTCTTGATGGGTGAGCCGTTGGAACGGGCGAGCAACGCGGCCGAGCCGGCGGTGGACCCGACGTCGATCGCCCCGGCACGCAGGGCCTCGTTGGCTTTGTTGGACCCGGCGGACTGGATCCAGTTGACGGTGACGTTCTCCTCGGCCAGTTCAGCCTCGAGCCAGCCCTGTTCCTTGATGACCAGGGACAGGGGGTTGTAGGTAGCAAAGTCGATGTTCAGTTCCCCGCCCGCCGGACCGGCGGCGTCCTCGCCGGCCATGCACCCGGTCAGGGCGAAGGAGGCGACGACGGCGAGGGAGGCCGCGCCCAGGGCGGTGCGGCGGGGGAGGTGCGATGGGTGGCGGTTCATGGGGGTCCTTTGGTGAGACACGTCGTGGGGGACGGGGTGGGTGGGAATGGGAAAAAACTGGGTGGTACTGGGTGTGGCGCGGGTGCCGGGGGTGCAGGAAACTACTGCAGCGCCGGGAGGTGGGTGGCCGCGGAAGAAGGACAGGAAGGCGCGGCCTAGTGGCCGGTCACTCCCAGGGAAGTCAGCAGGGAACTGCGCATTCGGCCGAGATCGGCCGAGTTGCGGTCGCGTGGCCGGTCCCCGGGGACGGTGAGGACCTCGGTGATGGTGGCGCCGGGTTGGTCGCCGTCGGCGCCCAGGACAATGATCCGGTCGGCGAGCTGCAGCGCTTCATCGACGTCGTGGGTGACCAGCAATACCGTGGTCGGTTGGGCCTTGTGGATGTCGAGCAGGAGGTCCTGCATTTTGATCCGGGTGAGGGCGTCCAGGGCACCAAACGGCTCGTCGAGGAGGAGGACCCCGGGGTTCCGGGCCAGCGCCCGGGCCAGGGAGGCCCGCTGTGCCATTCCGCCGGAGACCTCCCTCGGGCGGTGCTTGGCGAACTGGTCGAGCTCGACCAGCTGCAGCAGCTCAGCCACTTTCGCCTTGCCCTCACTGGCGCTGGACGCCTTGGGCAGGCCGATCGCGACATTGGCCTGAAGGGTGTGCCAGGGCAGCAGTCGTGGCTCCTGGAAAGCCACCGCGCAGCGTTCGTCGATGCCACGGACCTCGGTGCCGTCGATCACCACCGAGCCGGCGTTGAGGGCGTCCAGGCCCGCTGCGGCCCGCAGGAGGGTGGATTTTCCGCACCCGCTGGGCCCGAGGATGGCGAGGACTTCCCCCGCAGCGACGTCGAAGTTGATGTCGCGGAGGACGGTGCGCCGGTCAGCGGCGGGTCCAAAACTGCGGCCCAGGCCGGTGAACCTCACATTGAGCGCCTGCTTGGCGGACACGGTGGTAGGGGACTGTGGTGATGCCAGAACGGTCATAGGATTAACTCCATCGATCCTGGCGGTAGCACCCTACTGTCACCGGCTGCCCTCTGCACTGATGCTTTGCAAATGGTTAGCCGGATGGCCAGGGTTGCTGCGGCTTCATCGATCCAGGTCTCTCGGCCGCTCGGGATGGTCAACCACTACTAAACTCCTGTGCAGGGGTTCCCCGCAAGTGGTGGCGTAACAATCCGACCGATTGCAGCGAAAGGCATAGCACCGTGACTCACAGCAACGATCCTGAAGTGATCCGCAAACTCCTGACCACGCCTGGACGCTGGGCGGTGGTGGGGCTCTCCAACAACCCCCGGCGTGCGGCGCTCGGGGTCTCCCGATTTCTGATCGACAACCTCGGCCTGGACGTGGTTCCGGTCAGTCTCAAGGGCGACGACGTGCACGGGCGCACCGGGTACCAGCGGCTCGCTGACATCCCCGGAGCTATCGACGTCGTCGACTGTTTCGTGAACTCGTCGAAGGTTGGAGCGGTAGTGGACCAGGCCATCGAGGTGGGCGCCAAGGCGGTCTGGCTGCAACTCGGGGTCATTGACGAGGCCGCGGCGGAGCGGGCCAAGGCGGCAGGGCTCGACGTCGTCATGAATACCTGCCCGGCCATCGAGGCCCCGGGAATGCGTCGCTAAGTGGAGGCCTGTAACCGCTACATCTTCTGGTAGCGGGACCGGATCACCATAAACACGCCGTAAGCAATCAACCCGAGAGCCACTACGCCCAGGATCCAGGCGCCGTACGGCTGACCCTGCAGCGACTTCAGCGCGCCGTCCAGGCCGGTGGATTCCTCGGGGTCATTCTGCACCGTCGCGACGATGAACAGCAGGCCCAGCACCAGGAGGGCAACCCCCTTGGCAATGTAGCCCACCACGCCAAGATTGACGACGGCGGCCCCGGCGCCCTTTCCGGGCAGCGCCTTGAGGTTCTCCTTGAACTTCTTCGTGGCACCGCTGTAGACGAAGTAGCCGCCTACCACCATGACACCGGCGCCGACCGCCATCAGCAGCACCGAACCCGCCGGGTTGGACATCAGGGAAGCGCTCACGTTCTGGGTGCTCTCGCTGCTGTCGCTGCTGCCACCCGAAGCATAAGTGGCGAACGTTCCACCGATCACGCCGTAGGTCACGGCCTTGGCCGCATTTTTGGCGCGGAACTTGAGCTTGTCGGAGTCCTTCATGCCGCGGGCACCGAAGAACACCTCACTGAGCATGAACAGTGCCAGGGCGATCGACCCGATCGAGCACGCCCACAGGAGGAGCGAACCGCCGGGGCCATCGCCGAGGGCGCTGATCGCACCGCTCTGGTCCGCACTGCCGGAGCCACCCATGGCGACGCGGAGGGCGATCACCCCGATCAGGATGTGCAGGAGCCCGGCAGCGATGTAGCCGGCCCGTGCAGCGACCTCGAATGCCTTGGAATCCGATACGTCCTCGGCGGCATCTGCTGCCTTGCCAGCCTGGCGTTTTGCCTCGCCCATGGTGTGCTCCTGCGGTTGGTTTTCTCCTATCCTGCCACCTTTTGACGGTAGGCTCGGCCCATGGATCCAGTTGTTCTGCGGGAGTTCTGTCTTGCGCTGCCTGGAACCTACGAGGACTTCCCGTTCGGTCCGGACGCCTCGGTGTTCAAGGTGAAGGCGCCGGGCGGCGCCGCGAAGATGTACGCCCTGTCAGACCTTGCCGCCCCTGACCTGTCGGTGAGCCTCAAGTGCGACCCACTCCTCGCCGAACAGCTGCGTGCCGCGCACCCCGAGATCGTGGGTGCCTACCATCTGAACAAGACTCACTGGAACGGTGTCTCGTGCACCGGGGAGCTTCCGGATCCGATGATTCGGGACATGATTGAGGATTCATACGACCTGGTGGTGGCGTCCTTGCCCCTCCGGGACCGCGTAATGCTCGGCTGGAGCAGATTGGCAGCAGATGACGACTCCTGAATTCACCTATCCGACCGTTGGCCTGAGCCAGCGGGGCGAATCTCCGGCGGGGTTCCGCCTGGTGACCCGGCGGGTCCGGGTCGGAGCGGGTTACGCCGCCTACGCCCGACTCGCCGAGGGGATCCTGTCCTGGCAGCTGCACCGGGGGGCCGGGTTGAGCGTTCCGGCGGGCCAGGCCAGGGCCGCCGTCGGCGTTGAGGTGGTACCAGCGTTTGGGATCGGCCCAGTCCGGTTACCCGCCCCGTGCCGGGTGGTGTGGGTCGAGGAACCGGGCGACGACGACGGCGGACCGCAGCGTGCCGGGTTCGGGTACGGCACGCTTCCGGGTCACCCGGAACGGGGTGAGGAGGCGTTCATCGCCGTGCTTGATCCGGAGGGTGCGGTGTATTTCGAGGTCTTTGCCTTCAGCCGGCACGCCAACTGGTTCTTCACGCTGGGTGCGCCGGTGGCCCGGTTCTGCCAGGAGCTGGTCACCCGCCGGTACCTGTCCACGGCGCAGCGGCTAGCCAGCTAGCCTTCGCGACAAAGGTGCCGGGAGGGTGCAGGTTTCCCCACCTTCTGGCCCAAACCCTGCGTGTCGCAGTGCAACACGCAGGGTTGCTGGGTAATCCAGACGACTGGGTGGGGAAACCTGCACGGTTGACGGATGCTCGACAGCAACACCCGCAACTCGATCAGACCCTCGGCTACGCGAAGTGCTCCGGCAGGGTCGCCTCGTGGGCTTTCCGCAGTTCCTCCAACGGCAGGGTGAAGTGGCCCTGCACGTCCAGGGCGCCATTTTCCACATCGACCACACCGATCCGCAGATGCGGGTAGTTGCGCGCCGTGCACATGTCGTTGAACCGCACCTCTTCGGAGCGGGCGACGCTAACGACGGCGCGGCCCTGGCTCTCGGAGAACAGGGCGGTGAACGGGTCGATGCCGTCGCGCTCGCAGAGTTCGTCGATCCCGATCCGCGCGCCCACGCCGAAGCGGAGCGCCGACTCGGAGAGTGCAGCCGCGAGGCCTCCCTCGGAGAGGTCGTGGGCGGCGTCGATCATCCCGTCCCGGGAGGAATTGATCAGGATGGCGGCGAGGGTTTTTTCAGCGGTCAGGTCTGCGGCCGGGGGCTGCCCGCCGAGGTGCCCGCGGAGGTTGGCCCATTCCGAGCCGTCCAGCTCGTCCCGGGTGGTGCCGAGCAGGTAGATGGCCTGCCCGTCGTCGCGCCATCCTGAGGGGGTGCGGCGGGCGACGTCGTCAAACACGCCGAGCACGCCGACCACCGGGGTCGGGTGGATGGGAACGCCACCGGTCTGGTTGTACAGGGACACGTTGCCGCCGGTGACCGGGACGCCGAGTTCCTGGCAGGCGTCGGCGAGGCCGCGCACGGTCTCAGCGAACTGCCACATCACCTCGGGGTCCTCGGGGGAGCCGAAGTTCAGGCAGTCGGTGACGGCCAGCGGCTTGGCGCCGGTGGTGGCAACGTTCCGGTAGGCCTCGGCGAGGGCCAGCCGGGCACCCTCGTAGGGGTTGAGGTAGGAGTAGCGGCCATTCGCGTCCGTGGAGATGGCGACGCCGAGACCGGTTTCCTCATCCACCCGGACCACGCCGGCGTCGTCGGGCATGGCCAGAGCCGTGTTGCCCTGCACAAACCTGTCGTACTGGTTGGTGATCCAGTCCTTGGAGCACATGTTCGGCGCGGCCATCAGCTCCAGCACCGCGGCGCGCAGGGCGTCGCCGTCCGCCGGCCGGTCGCCGTCGAAGGTGTTTTCCTGCAGCGCGTCGAGCCACTCGGGGCGGTGGAACGGCCGGTGGTAGACGGGCCCGTCGTGGGCGACGGTCCGCGGGTCGACGTCGACAATCTTCTCGCCGTCCCACTCGATGATGAGCCGGCCGGTGTCGGTGACCTCGCCGAGCCAGGAGTATTCGACGTTCCACTTGTCCATGATGGCTTCAAACGCGGCGGCGTTGGCCGGGGTGACGACGGCCATCATGCGTTCCTGCGACTCGGACATCAGGATCTCGCCGGGGGTCAGCGACGGATCGCGGAGCAGCACGTCGGTCAGCTCGACGTGCATGCCGCCGTCGCCGTTGGACGCCAGTTCGGACGTGGCACAGGAGATGCCAGCGGCACCCAGGTCCTGGATACCCTCCACCACCGAGGCCTTGAACAGCTCGAGGCAGCACTCGATGAGGACCTTCTCGGCAAACGGGTCGCCCACTTGGACGGCGGGGCGCTTGGACGGCTTGTCGGCGTCAAAAGATTCGGAGGCGAGCACCGATGCGCCGCCGATACCGTCGCCGCCGGTGCGGGCTCCGAAGAGCACCACCTTGTTACCGACGCCGGAGGCGTTGGCCAGGCGGATGTCCTCGTGGCGCAGAACCCCGACAGCCAATGCGTTGACCAGCGGGTTGCCCTGGTAGACGGAGTCGAAAACCACCTCGCCGCCGATGTTCGGCAGCCCGAGGGAGTTGCCGTACCCGCCGATACCCGAGACGATCCCGTGCACCAGGCGCGGGGTATCCGGGTGGTCGATGGCGCCGAACCGCAGCGGATCCATGATCGCCACCGGGCGGGCGCCCATGGAAATAATGTCGCGGACAATGCCGCCGACGCCGGTCGCAGCGCCCTGGTAAGGCTCCACGAAGGAGGGGTGGTTGTGGGATTCCACCTTGAACGTCACGGCCCAGCCGTCACCGATGTCGACGACGCCGGCGTTCTCGCCAATGCCCACCAGAAGATGCTCCTTCATGGCGTCGGTGACCTTGTCGCCGAACTGCGCCAGGTGCACCTTTGAGGACTTGTAGGAGCAGTGCTCGCTCCACATCACCGAGTACATCGCCAACTCGGCGGCGGTGGGGCGGCGTCCAAGGATCTCGACAACCCGGTCGAACTCGTTTTCCTTCAGGCCGAGGGCGGCCCAGGGCAGTTCGACGTCGGGAGTCTCGGCGGCGTGGGCCACGGTGTCAATGTTGAACTTACGGGCCTCGGCGGGCGCGGAGGAGCTATTGATCGTCACTTACTTAACCAGCTTCTTCAGTACAGAGGTGAATATTCCGAGTCCGTCGGTGCCACCGCGGACACCAACCAGCCCTGCAGCAGAGGAATCCGGGCCAAAACCCGCCTCGACCGCGTGCTCGGGGTGCGGCATTAGGCCCACCACGTTGCCGGCGGCGTTGGAGATCCCGGCGATGTCGCGGCGTGAACCGTTGGGGTTGGCGCCGACGTAGCGGAACACCACCCGGCCCTCACCCTCCAGCTCGTCGAGGGTGCGCTCGTCGGCGACGAACTGTCCATCCTGGTTCTTCAGGGGGACCACAATCTCGTCACCGGCCGCGTAGGAAGCGGTCCATGCCGTGTCGGCGTTCTCAACCCGGAGACGCTGGTCACGGCACAGGAAGTGCAGGTGGTTGTTCTTGATCATTGAACCGGGCAACAGGTGGGCCTCGGTGAGGACCTGGAACCCGTTGCAGATGCCCAGGACGGGCAGCGCGCGCTCGCCGCCGGACGCGGCAGCGGTGATCTGTTCCATCAGCGGTGCGAACCGGGAAATGGCGCCAGCACGCAGGTAGTCGCCGTAGGAGAAACCACCGGGGACGACGACGGCGTCCACACCCTGCAGGTCGTGGTCCCCGTGCCAGAGCGGGACTGCGGTGCCGCCGGCGAGGCGTACTGCGCGTGCCGCGTCGCGGTCATCGAGCGAGCCGGGGAAGGTGACAATGCCGACCCGGACGGAGTCCAGGGCTGGAGCGCCGAACGGTGCGTCGGTTTTCAGGGTCACTGCTCGCCCTCGGCGGTGTCGTCGGCAAGGACCTCCACACGGGTGACGTCCTCGATGACCGGGTTCGACAGCAGGGTGCTGGCGGCGGTCCGTGCCTGCTCCAGCAGTTCCTCGGTCACCTCGCCGTCAACGGTAAGTTCGAACCGCTTGCCCTGCCGGACTCCGGAGAAACCGGTAAAGCCCAGCCGGGGCAGTGCACCGGCAATGGCCTTGCCCTGCGGGTCAAGGATCTCGGGTTTGGGCATGACGTCGACAACTATCCGGGGCATCCGGTAACTCCTGGGCTCAAGGTGCGTTAAATGCAGTGGCTCCGGAGGTGCCGTCTCACGCTGAAAAGTATGGTGAATCCAGCGCTCCGCGAGCTTGCCCTACCAGTCTAGCGGCGATCGCCCATCACCCGTCATTTGCTGGCGATTCCACGGCGGAGCTACTGGACGCCCCCGGGGGAGCCGAGCAGCGGCTCGAACATGTCCCACCGGTCGATGGCGCACCCATTGTCCCGGGAGAAGGTGGCGTTTACCTGGGTTTCGTTGAGGGTACCGGTCACGACGGCGGTCTCCGGTCCGCCGTACAGCTGGGTGCACATCATCCCGGGATCAGGCTCGTCCATGAGCAGGTCTCCGTTCGACGCCAGCACGTCGCAGGCCGCCGCCGGATCCGGGAGCGCGGATTCCCCGACCGGCTCGCCGGCCTCGCAGGCGAGTTCGTAGGTAACCGGTTCGGCGCCTTCCCCGGCGGTGAGCACCACCGAGAGTTGGGACTCGGCGGCGGCGTTGCCGGTCGCTGGGTCCGAGGTTTCGGGCGTCGGCTGCCCGGAAGGCGCGGGCGTCTCACTCTGGGGGACGGTGGTCGGGGAACCTAGCGTGGTGTTTGGTGCCGTGCCGCCGCTTTCGGCGCCACACCCGGCAAGCACCAGCAGTGCAAGGCCGGAACCCACCAGAAATCTGCTGGTCGAGAGCTGTCGACGTGCCAGACGGTCGCGGATCATTGAAACTCCTTCACCAGCCGACGGCGACTCTGCCGTGGCTATCGGATGCTGCTCTGGACTGGAACCGTTCCTTCACCTAGCTCAACGCTGGCTCGTTTGTGAGCAGTTCCACGCTTTCCAAAGCGGTACCCAATTGTTGCCGGAGCGCCTGGGACTCTTCGGAGAAACCGCGCTGGAGGCGCGCGTATTCGGCACGCCCCTCAGGCGTTTCGATACGGATCGGCGCGTACCCCCATGCTCCCAGGTCATACGGCGAGGCACGCATGTCCATGGCACGGATCCGCCAGGCCAGTTCAAAACAGTCCATCACCAGGTCGCTGGGAAGCAGGGGAGTGAGCTTGTACGCCCACTTGTACAGATCCATATTGGCGTGAAGGCAGCCAGGCTGTTCCAGGTCGCGTTGTGTCTCCCGGGTGGGCTGAAGGGTGTTCAGGGGTGTCGCCTGCGGGGTGTAGAAGCGGAACGCATCAAAGTGGGTGCACGTGATCCTGCTGTCCTGAACCAGCTGGTCGGTACCGGCAGCACCGAGCCGCAGTTCAAGGTACTCATGCCGGATGCCGTTTACCTGCGACCGGTAGGCCATGGCCCACTCGTGCAGCCCAAAGCAACCCAACTGGGCTCGCCGGGCCTGGGTGCGCCGGACGATGATCGCAGCGAAGTCCAGTGCCTCAGCCCGGTCGCGCCGGAACCCCTCAACGTCTCCGGTGACGGCGTCGACGTCGTCCGGCAGGTCGAGGGCTACGCGCTCCGCGGCGCTAATCGGCCGATAGTGCTTCCAGCTGGCCCGCTCGGCGGCCTCGGGCCCAATCAGGACGACGCCGGCGCCCGGGTGCCACCGCGCCAGCGGGCCAGGTTTCTGGGTGTAATAGGTGAACAGGAAATCCTCCACCGGGTGTTTCTTCCCAGCGGCGCGCCGCTGAAGGTAAGGCCGGGCAAACGGCTCCACCCGGTCCCGGTGTGCTGCCGCGGCGGCGAGCCATTCCTCACGCTGGAGCACCGTCAGGGTGGGAGCGCTGGGGGGTGCCGTCGCGCTGCTGGGTGGGCTGATCACCCTTCCAGTGTCTCACCGCGGCCTCCCGGGGGTCCCCGGGGGTTCACGGGATCCCGGGCGCAAACCCGGGGGATCCACCGGGAGGATAATGGGAAGGGACGGCACCATCTTGCCGATCAGGACGCGTGGAAGGAACGAGATGGCTAAGCCAAGTTTTGTACAGCGGTTCATGACGGCGACCGGCCGCGCGCGGGCCGTTTTCGGTCCCGCGCAGAGCAGCTCGCTGGATCACCCGATGACACGCGAGAATCAGGCGTTGCTGAAGGAGCGGGAGGCTGACGCGTCGCAGTGGGAAACGGTGAAGCGCCCCGACGGCAGCACCTATATCGTGCCGAAGAACTAGCCCGCTGCCGCATGACCGCTCAGGCGCGGGGCGCCGCCGCCCGTGAGGCGGGCGGCCTCCACCGTTCGCCCCGAGACGGCGAGGAGCAGATCGATGCCGTCGGCCTCGACGGTGTCCCCCTGGCCCCACGAGGCGCCGGTGTCCCGGTCAACCAGCCGGAGATTATGCGCGCGCTCCCGCCCTCCGCCATAGGAGACACGGGTTTTCAGCTGGTAGTCGAGGGCGGTGGCTACCGCGTCGTGGGGATACCTTGCCGGGATGCCGAGGGGCCGGCGGATGTCCTCACCGTGCACAAAGGCTTCGACCAGCCGGGTGGCCAGGTTCGCAGGCGGTGTCCGGGTGAGATACGCGTCGCGGCCGAGCGCGGCAAGGGTATCCCGCGGGTCGGAGTGTTTAGCCCTGGCGATACCGATCTCATTCAGCCGATCAAAATCAAGTCGGGCCGCCAGCAGGCCCCTGGCGAACGACGCACGGCCGGTGCGGGCTGTATCGACCAGGTGGGCCAGGACATCGTGGATATCCCAGCCCGGGCAAAGCGACGGGGTCAGCCATTCGTCGCCGCTCACCGACGACAGGTCTTCGACCAGCTCGCGTCTTGCGGCATGGACGGTCTGCCAGATTTTCGTCGTTGACTTCCGCATGAATGATCCTTCGGGTGGGTGGCGTTGATTGTCCTCCCGATTCTGGTGCATGCGGGCCGGAAGGAGAAGGAAAGACCCCCGAAAGCGGCGGCGCCTTTTCTGCGGTTCGGCAGTAAAATTAGCTTCAGGCGTATCGCACAGAGAGAAGGCGGTTCGAATGAGCAATTCCAAGAAGCGGTCCCCCCGGAAGTGGCTGAAGAACCCGGCCAGGGTGTTCATGGGCCCCGCCGAGCGCAGTGATCCTACCCTCCCGGTCGTTCACCGGCACGACGAGTTTGAG
This sequence comes from Arthrobacter sp. CAN_C5, assembly GCF_017875735.1. Taxonomy (NCBI): domain Bacteria; kingdom Bacillati; phylum Actinomycetota; class Actinomycetes; order Micrococcales; family Micrococcaceae; genus Arthrobacter; species Arthrobacter sp. CAN_C5. Next base: position 3,640,980 of record NZ_JAGGMZ010000001.1, on the reverse strand, counting down.
CAGGCATCGGAAGCGGACCTCGCTGGTTTTGAGGTGGAGGAGGATTCCGCGGGGCATCACTACGCCGTGCGGAAGGAGCACCCGCCGGTCCGCTCGCCGGAGCCACCGGTGAGATACACGGACTACACGGGCAAGAAGGCCCTACACACCGAGGTTTAGCGCCCGGTCCCCGCGTGGACCGTGGCCACCGACTCGCCGTCGAGGTCAAACGCGGCATGCACTGCGCGGACTGCGCGGTCCAGCAGGTCCGCGTCGGTCACCACCGAGATGCGGATCTCCGAGGTCGAGATCATGTCGATGTTCACGCCGGCGTCGGAGAGGGCCTTGAAGAACCGGTAGGAGACGCCCGGGTTGGATCGCATGCCCGCGCCGATCAGGGAGAGCTTCCCGATCTTTTCGTCGTAGTCGACGCTCTCGTATCCCACCCGTTCCTGCGCGGCCTTCAGCGCGGCCAGGGCGTCTGAGCCCTCGACGATCGGCAGCGTAAAGGAGATGTCAGTGCGGCCGGATCCGTGCGTGGAGACGTTCTGCACGATCATGTCGATGTTGGAGTGGGCGCCCGCGACGATACCGAAAATTTCGGCGGCCTTGCCCGGGATGTCGGGGACACCCACCACCGTGACCTTGGCTTCCGATCGGTCATGGGCCACGCCCGAGATGATGGGTTGTTCCATGGGATCTCCCTCTTGAATCTTGATCTGGTCGTCAGGGCTGGGAAGCACCCAGGTGCCAACGTGGTCACTGAACGATGAGCGCACGTGGAGCCGGACCCCGAACCGCCGCGCGTATTCCACGCTGCGCAGGTGCAGAATTTTCGCGCCCGAAGCAGCCATTTCGAGCATCTCCTCGCTGGAGATCTCCTCGATCTTCTTTGCGCTCGGGACAACCCGCGGGTCTGCGGTGTAGATGCCGTCGACGTCGGTGTAGATCTCGCACACGTCAGCGCCCAGCGCCGCGGCGAGGGCAACCGCCGTCGTATCGGAACCGCCCCGGCCCAGCGTGGTGATGTCGTTACTCTCCCGGCTCATGCCCTGGAAGCCGGCCACGATCGCGACATCGCCGCGGTCGATTGCGGTCCTGATCCGGTGGGGCGAAACGGAGATGATGCGGGCACGGCCGTGGATCGCGTCGGTGATCATGCCAGCCTGGCTGCCGGTGAACGACTGGGCGGATGCGCCCAGGCCGTGGATTCCCATCGCGAGCAGCGCCATCGAGATGCGTTCGCCGGCGCTCAGGAGCATGTCCATTTCGCGGGGGTTCGCGACGGCGTCGTTGGAGACCTGGGAGGCGAGGTCGAGGAGCTCGTCGGTGCTGTCGCCCATCGCCGATACCACCACCACCACCTGGTGGCCGGCGCGCTGGGTCTGGACAACTCGTTGCGCGACACGCTTGATTCCGGCGGCATCCCCAACTGAGGAGCCACCAAACTTCTGGACGATCAAGCTCATGCGCACGCTCGCTGACGGATGTTGGGGTTAGCCGTGCGACATCATTGGCGCCTCGGTAGACGGTCCAAGTTTAGCCCTGCGCGTTTTGCGACAGCCAATTGCGCGTCCGATTGTTCCGTCGATGTCCCCCACACGTGACGCACGTCGCATAGGGTTCACCCTATGAACAACGGGTATGGGGGAATCGTTGCCACGGGGATCGCACGGAGCTTCGGCACCGTCGCCGCGATCAGGCACATTGACTTTGCAGCGCCGGCCGGCGAGGTGACGGCTCTGATCGGGCCTAACGGGTCGGGTAAGACCACACTGCTGCTGATTTTGGCGTCCCTGTTGGCGCCCGATACTGGAACCCTGCGGGTCGGGGGCGTGGACCCTGCGCAGGATGCTGCGGCAGTGAGGCGCACCGTCGGCTGGATGCCCGACACCCTGGGTGTCTGGGAATCCCTGACTGCCGCCGAGATTCTGACCACGATGGGGTCTCTCTATGGAATGCCAGTAGCTCGGCGCCGGGAGCGGGCCGCCGAGCTGCTGGCTGCGGTCCGGCTGGAGGAGTTCGCTGACAAGCCCGCACGGGTGCTCTCCCGGGGGCAACAGCAGCGGCTGAGTCTCGCCCGTGCGTTGATCCACGATCCGGCGGTGCTGCTGCTGGACGAGCCGGCGTCAGGACTGGACCCGGGATCACGGGTGGAGCTCCGCGCGACCTTGCGCTCCCTGGCAGACCGGGGGAAGACGGTGGTGGTGTCCAGCCATGTGCTCTCCGAACTGGACGAGATTGCGGACCGCGCGGTGTTCATCAACCGGGGCGAATCGGTCAAGAACCAGACACTTGATGAGGCTGGCACCCAGATTCGCCGCTACTACATTCAGGCTGACCCAATGGAGCCGCTGGCGGAGGCGCTCGCCAGTCACGGAGTCACGTTCGAGGTGCGGGGTGACTCCCGCCGTGTCGAGTATCAAGTGATGGTCAGCAGTACTGATCAGGCGGCCTGGCTGCTCCGTACCCTGATCCTGGCCGACGTCGCGGTCACCGCCTTCGCGCCGGCGGGCGGGGCCCTCGAAGAAACCTACATGAGCCTCGATACGGACAGACAATGAGCACCTCAATGACTGAGCAGCCGGGCTCAACCGGCGCGTCGACCGACCTTACCCTTTCCTACTGGAGCGGGGTGAAAGCAGTGTTCGGCCTCGAAATGCGTCAACGGTTGCGGGCCCGGGCCTGGTACATCATGCTCGTCATCTGGTTCTTCGTCATCGGCCTGGTGTTTCTGTTGGCCTCGGTCACCACCTCGGCCACCGTTGGTTCGGGCGCCATCCTCTTTGACATGGTGGTGGGGTTTGTCTTGTTTTTCGGCCTGCTCGTGGCACCGGGGCTTTCGGCCAATGCCATCAACGGTGACCGCGCTGCCGGGACGCTCGCCATCCTGCAGATCACCCTCCTCACCCCGGGCCAGATCCTGTGGGGCAAATGGCTTGCCTCCTGGGTGGCTTCGCTGGCCTTCCTCCTGGTCAGCTCACCGTTCATCTTCTGGGCGCTGGCGCTGGGCGGGGTGAACCCGGCGGAGGCCTTCATCTCGCTGCTGATGCTCAGTGTGGAGTTAGGGATCGTGTCGGCGATCGGCATCGGCATCTCTGCCCTCGCCAACCGGCCGCTGTTCTCCATTGTCACCACCTACATGGTGGTGGCGCTGCTTGGCATCGGCACCCTGATCACGTTTGGTCTGAGCTACGCTCTGGTCGATGAGGAAAATGTGGAAGTGACGTACTCCTACCTGGATTACCCGCCGGGCACCGACTTTTCGGCCGAGATCCCTGCGTCGGTCCAGATGGAATGCATCACCCGTACAGAACTGCAGACCGTGCATCACACTGAACGGACCACCTGGCTGCTGGCCGCCAATCCCTTCGTGATCGTGGCCGACTCGGTGCCGTACTCCCGAGGTGGTGACTTCGGGCAGGTGGCCCAACCCGGTTACCCAGACGTGTACGTCCAGCCCGGCGTAATGGAAAGCATTAGTGAGGGGGTCCGCCTGTTGCAGGCCGGCCCAGACTACGAGACGACCTGCGAAGAAGCTCAGGGTTTTGGCCGGGAGCTGGCGGAGGACAGTTTTCCCATCTGGCCCCTGGGCCTCGTGCTGCAGTCGGCGCTCGCCGGTGGCCTGCTGTGGCTGGGACGCGGAAAACTTGCCACCCCCGCCAGGCGGCTCGCCCAGGGGACCCGGATCGCCTGAGTGGTTCGCTGGCGCAACCCTCGGGTCGCCCCGTTTCAGTGAGCAACCTGGACCGGAGGTGTGAACCTGGACATCCGTGAGTGAAAGGTTGCTCACCAATGTCCAGGTTCCTCACCGGATCACCGGATCACCGGAGCTGGGGTCAGGAGACGGTCCTGCGTCCTTCGAAGGCCCTACCGAGCGTCACTTCGTCGGCGTACTCAAGGTCGCCGCCGACCGGTAGCCCCGAGGCCAGACGGGTCACTTTGATCCCGATGGTCTTGAGCATCCGGGCGAGGTAGGTAGCGGTTGCCTCGCCCTCCAGATTCGGGTCGGTGGCGATGATGATTTCTTCGATTTTGTCATCGGAGAGCCTGCTGAGCAGTTCGCGGATGCGGAGCTGGTCCGGCCCAATCCCGGCGATGGGGTTGATGGCCCCGCCGAGCACGTGGTAGCGCCCCCTGAACGAGCGGGTGCGTTCGACGGCGATCACGTCTTTTGACTCTTCGACGACGCAGATTGCCGTCGGGTCCCGCCGCGGATCACGGCAGATGCCACAGGTGTCCTGCTCGGCGACGTTACCGCAGACACTGCAGAATTTAACGCGCTCTTTCACCGTGACGATGGCTGTGACAAGGCGTTTGATATCTTCGCTGTCGCCTTCGAGGATGTAGAACGCCAGCCGTTGCGCTGACTTGGGCCCTACCCCGGGAAGCCGGCCCAGTTCGTCGATGAGCTCCTGGACTGCGCCTTCGTACACTGAACCTTCTTCTGGTTGCTGGTTTGCTGGGAGGAGAGCTAGGGGCTGTCGACGCCGCGTTCCTCTATCAGCCTTCCATTGAGGATGCGTTCGATTGCCGAACGGCCCACCAGCCCAGACTCCTCGATGGTGACATCGTCGGCGCTGGGCTCGTCCTCAACGTAGGTCAAGTCTACGGCGCCCTTCCGGGGATTCGCCGCTTCCTCCTCCTGCCGTTTCCGCTCGGCTTCATCCAGGAGCCGCTGGTACCGGCTGAGCGGTTTAGCCGCGGACGCGGCTGCCTCCGGTGAAGGGGCTGCTGGATGCTGCACGGGCGGGGTGACTTCCGGGCGCTGCCCTGAATCCGCCCGGCGCGAGGGTGCACTCTCCTGCAGAGAGGTGGCGGGTGGCGTGGCTGGTGCAGGCTGAGCCGATTCGGGTGCCCAGGTTTCAGCTTCGGTTGGCTCCGGGGTCTGCCAGGCGGTGCTTTCCGGTCCCAGGTCGTACTCATCGGAGGGAGGTTCCACCGAGGCCCACGAGTCGTCCGGCGGGGGAGCGGTCCGCGTGGTCCGGGCGCGGCCGGGCGCCCCCGATCCATCGCGTGCGTCTGGTCCGGGGCTTGCGCGTGGTTTTTGGGCGGGGGACTGGTTCCCCGCAGTGGCTGGGCCCGTGTTCCACCGGGTTGTGGGGGCGTGCCCCGCCGTCGACGACGTAGCGGGGGGCCGACTCGTCGACTGCACGGCCTCCGGGGCGGATGCGGGTGGGACAGCTGCCGGGGTGGCAGGTGTTGCAGCCGACGGGGCCTGCCTCACGGTGGCAGGCTCGGGAGCTGCCGGTGCCACGGTGGCGAGGGAAGCGGCAGAGGGTGTCACGGTGGCGGGTAAGGCGGCAGAGGGGGCTTGCCGTGTTGGGTTGGGCTCGGCACGCGTCGGCGCAGCAGCCGGTACCGCAGCGACGGGAGCTGGGTTCGACTGGGGCTCGTCGGGGGAGTTGAGCGGTGCGGTGGCACCGGGTGGCTCGGTCGAACGCATATCCGGGGACGCCGATGCCGGTCGCGGGGTCGCGACGGCGGGCTCGACGCGACGTGTTTCGGGCGTTGAGCTGCTGGGCGGCTCCGTCGGCGCCTGCCGACTAGTGGGTACTTTTGGGTTTGGCTCACCCGCTGCCGCCGCTCCGTCGTGCACCACGTCGATGGTGACGTCGAGCGCAAGGATTTTGTGGATGGCCTGCTTCACATTGTCCATGTGGGTCCCACGCTGGAAGGCGATGGCGTTTCCCTGGGTGGCGAAGGCGAGCACCAGCTGGTTGCCGTTCATGGTGCGTGGCTTGGCGTCGGGGTTGACGTTGAGCCAGGTGGTGCGTTTGATTCTCGCCAGCTCGTCCATGATTTCGGGCCAGGCACGCCTTATCATCTCCACCTGGGGTGCACCCGCGGCGGTGGGGGCGGGCTCCGCCTGGGCTGACGTCCCCGCCGCCGGTGCGGGCGTGGTTGGGGCAGCCGGTGCTGATCCTGTTGAACCGGGTGCGGACCCAGCGAAGGAGGACTCATCGGGCCACGCGGCGTCGTCCTGAGCCGGACGCGCGTTGTCCTGGGTCGGGCCGGGGTCAACCGCGTCCGCTGCGGGCGGGGTGGTTGGCTCCCGGGGGGCCGCGCCGGCGCCCGGGGCAGTGACCGCAGGAACACCCCGCTCAGGGGCGCCACGTTCAGGAACACCTTGATCAGGGGCGCCGTGTTCAGGGGAGACACGATCCGCTGCACCGGGGTCCGGCTCACGTGCGGGCGCCGGCGCGGTGGGTGCCGCTGCGGGCACGGCGTCGGACCCGGCGTACTGCAGGCGACGTTCAATCCGGTCCACCCGGGCCAGTGTTCCCCGCTCGGTTTCATCGGCGGCTGGCAGCAGGATCCGCGCGCACAGCAGTTCAAGGTGAAGGCGCGGGGAGGTGGCGCCGGTCATTTCGGTCAGTGCCGTGTTGGTGATGTCGGCGGCGCGGGACAGCTCACCGCGGCCCATCTGATTGGCCTGGGTCCGCATGCGGTTCAGCTGGTCATCGGGGGTGCCGCGGAGGATCGCGGCGGCACTGTCTGGGACGGCATTCACGATGATCAGGTCACGGAATCGTTCCAGCAGGTCCTCGACGAACCGGCGGGGGTCGTGTCCGGTCTGGATGACCCGGTCGACGGCGCTGAAAACGGCGCCGGCGTCGCCCGCGGCGAAGGCGTCGACGACGTCGTCGAGCAGCGAAGCGTGGGTGTACCCGAGGAGGGACACCGCCAGTTCATAGTCGAGGCCGTCGGGACCGGCGCCGGCCATCAGCTGGTCGAGGACCGACAGGGAATCCCGTACCGATCCGCCGCCGGCGCGGATCACCAGGGACAGGACCCCGGGGACAACCGGGATTCCTTCCTGCGTGCAGAGCAGATCCAGGTATCCCATCAGTGGCTCGGGTGGTACCAGCCGGAACGGATAGTGATGGGTGCGGGACCGGATGGTGCCGATCACCTTGTCCGGTTCAGTGGTGGCGAAGATGAACTTGATGTGCTCGGGCGGCTCCTCCACGATTTTCAGGAGCGCGTTGAAGCCCGCCGACGTGACCATGTGGGCCTCATCGATGATGAAAATCTTGTAGCGGTCACGGACGGGCGCGAACGTGGCACGCTCGCGGAGATCCCTCGCGTCGTCGACGCCACCGTGGCTGGCGGCATCAATTTCGATGACGTCGAGGCTGCCGGATCCGCCGCGGGCCAACTCAACGCAGCTGTCACAGACACCGCAGGGGACGGGGGTGGGGCCCTGCGCGCAGTTCAGGCAGCGGGCAAGAATGCGGGCGGAAGTGGTCTTTCCGCAACCGCGGGGACCGGAGAACAAGTAGGCGTGATTGACCCGGCCCTTCTCGATGGCAGCCATGAGGGGAGCGGTAACGTGCTCCTGGCCGATGACATCCGCGAAGGCTTCTGGACGGTATCGGCGGTAAAGGGCTGTGCTCACAGAAGAACCCTATCGGTTGGTGGTGACGTAGTGCAGTGGCGGAATCAGGACAGCTCGCCGGGCTCGACCACCCAGGCTTCCCGCGGTAACCCTGCGGGATCAAACGCCTCAAGCGCTCCTGCCAGCGTACCCGCAGGGAGGCCCGCCGAGCGAAGGATCAGGTCCCTCACCAGCTCCGGGCCCAGGCCCTTCCCGGCGAGCGATTCAAGGGTGACAGCACCGTCGCGTTTGGCCAGGCGTCGTCCGTCCTTGTTCAGGGCGAGAGGGACGTGGGCGTACCGGGGCGGGGTCAACCCCAGGAGGCCAGCCAGGTAGGCCTGCCGCGGCGTGGAGCTCAGCAGATCATCACCGCGGACCACCTGGTCGATGCCCTGCGCGGCGTCGTCGATGACCACCGCCAGGTTGTACGCGGGCACCCCGTCGCTGCGAACGATGACCAGGTCATCCACCGGGCCGGTGTAGCTTCCCTGCAGCTGATCTTCGATGGTCCAGCTGGTGACCTCGGACCGCAGGCGGAGCGCCGGCGGTCTGTCGTGGCGCTGGCCATCCTGCTCGGGAGTGGCCGCCTTCGACAGGTTGCGGCAGGTACCGGGGTAGGAGCCGGGGAGGGAATGGGGTGCGGTGGCGGCCTCGGCAATGTCACGGCGGGTGCAGTAGCACTCGTACAACAGGCCGGCTGCCTGGAGCGACCCAATCGCCTGCCGATAGAGGGGGAGACGGTCGCTCTGGCGGACGGGTTCATGGTCCCAATCGATCCCGACGGCGGCAAGCTCGGCGAGTTGGGCGGCCTCGGCTCCGGCGCGGGAACGGTCCAGGTCTTCGATCCTCACGAGGAACTCCCGGGAGGTGCTGCGCGCGAACAGCCAGGCCAGCATGGCGGTGCGAAGGTTTCCCACGTGCAGCTCCCCGGAGGGGCTCGGGGCGAAGCGGCCAGCGCCGGGGCTGTTCATCGGTGCTCCTGCTGCGTCAGGGAATGAGAAGACCCCCCATGCACCTGCCAGAGCCCGCTTACCCTTGCTACCTTCCGGTCCTGGGGGAGTTCACAGGGTGACACCACATGAGGGGCCGGGAAATAGTCTACAGGAATCCCTGGGGCGGTTTTGAACCGTTGGAATCGCCCGGTGTAGTGCTGGAAGGCGGGCCAGATTGCGGGTCAGAGGGCGGCCCAGGAACCGATCGGCATGGGCTCAGCGTCCGTGAATTGAGTTCCTCCCGGTGAACCCATATGGGGTTTCTGTGAGGGGCACAGGACCGCGATTCGTTAGATCGTTCCCTAGTGGGTATTCTGGTATCTGCTCCAAACTAGGAGGATTCGCCTAGCGGCCTATGGCGCACGCCTGGAACGCGTGTTGGGTTAACGCCCTCGGGGGTTCAAATCCCCCATCCTCCGCCACATGTGAGTTGCAACAAAGAAACACCCCCGGCTTTGGCCGGGGGTGTTTTTTATTGGTCAACCGTCGAGTTGCCCATTGATGGGCGGCGATCGGTGGGAATGTCTAGACAATCCCACTCATTGCGACTGTTCAGTGTGAAAAAGCGCAGCCTCACACCTCGGGCCGGGGCGGATTCGCCTCGGCTTCGGTGCCGCGCAGCCGGTCCAGGCGGCGCTTGGCAGCCGCTTCGCTCGGGCCCTCGGGGCCGAGTCCCAGGCGCACTATGAACATCACCAGCCGGGTCGCGGTGCGTACCGGGAGCGGGAGGGGACCCAGCGAGGGGACGCGGAGGCCCAGCAACTCCCGGTGCCGCGGCTCGAGCGTGGAAACCGCGCCAGCGAACAGCACCTGATACCCGAACCGCTGCGACACGGGCAGTGGCGGGCGTTTGATGTAGCGCAGGGCTTCGGTGACCTGCGGGCCACAGACCAGTCGGTCGTCGAACGCTGCCAACTGGGCGGCGAGTTCGGCCGCCGAGGTCGGGGGATCGGTCACCCCCATCAGGCGGCCGGCCTGAGCCCACTCTGCCACGTACCCGTCGGCGCCGCCCGGGATCGGCGGACCATAGGCCAGATGGGATGCGAGGAACGCGTCCGTGAATGCCAAATGCACCCAGCGCAGCAGGTCGGGGGAGCCCGCGGAGTAGGGCTGGGTGGCACCCTTGCTGTCGATGTAGGTTCCGGTGACCCGCTGGTGTAGCCGCTGCACCCAGGCTGAACCACCCTTGGCCGCCTCTGCAGAGCCGTAGGTGACGGTGAAGATCCACTGGATGGTTCCCGCCAACCGGCCGAGCGGGTCTTCGCGGTAGCGGGAGAAGTCATGGACGCCCGCCATGGCCCCGGGGTGTAGGGCCTGCAGGAGCAGCGCGCGGATCCCGCCGACCAGCGGGGTCATCGAGCCGTGCACCGCCCAAGCCGCGGACGACGGCGGGAAGTACCCGACGTCGTCGCCCTCGTCCAGTTTCTCAGCCCAGGACGGAGGCACCTCGGAGTTGCCGGTGAACGTCTTGCGGAGCTGCGTCCGCCAGCTGTCGAGGGAACGGTTGAGCCAGGTGTTCTTCAGTGAGGGCACCCCCTCATTATTGCGTAGGCCAATCCACCGGCTGCTACCGTACGAATGCTAAGCAGTCGCCTACCGGGAGTAACCATGCCATCAACGAATCTTCACTCAATTCCTCTGACCATGAACGACGGCGCCGAGAAGTCGTTCGGCGACTTTTCGGGGAAGACGGTGATGGTGGTCAACGTTGCGTCGAAGTGCGGCTACACCCCGCAGTACGGCGGACTGGAGAATCTGTACCAGAAGTACCGGGATCAGGGATTCGTGGTGGTGGGGGTGCCCTGCAACCAGTTCATGAGCCAGGAGCCCGGCACCGACGAGGACATTCAGGCGTTCTGCTCCACCACCTATGACGTCACATTCCCGCTGACGAAAAAGGCCGATGTGCGGGGAAGGAACCAGCACCCCCTGTACTCGGAACTGACCAAGTTCAAGAACGGTGTGCTACCCGGGCTGGTGAAGTGGAACTTCGAGAAGTTCCTGGTGAACGCTCAGGGCTCGGTGGTGGCGCGCTTCGCTCCCACGGTTGAGCCAGAATCGGCCGAGGTGGTCGCCGCAATCGAGGAGACCCTGGCCAAGACGGCCTAACTACCGGCTGGCTCCTCGCTGACGGCCTGCAGGGACTGCACGCAGCCGGCGAGGAAAGCGGCGCCCGCGTCGTCGTTGGTCAACTGACCCTCGGTGAGCACCGGGTACGGCTTGTCCGGGACGCCGTCGGCTGGGCGGACATCCACGTGCGCGACGTCGTACCCGTGCTCATGGAGGTAGTCGGCCATCGCGTAGTCGGTACGTGAATCCCCAACGGTCCGCCAGCGGGCCGGGATGGCGGTGCCCAGCAGGCCCAGGGCCCGCTCAGCGCCGAGATCCTTCCCCAGCCGGACGGACTCGATGTCGGTGGAGATGATGGTTGGGTCGATCCGGAAGTCGATGTTGTCGTCGCTGTCCGGGGCGTGGTGGGCCAGCCGGCATACCCCCATCCCGAAGGAGCGCATCAGGGCCAGCGCGTCGGCGTCGAACCCGGCCTGTTCCGCCAGATAGTCGGTGTTCTCCACCTCGATGTGCTGTTCCACCGACACCATTGCGTACTTGGTCTCATCAAAGAACATGTGGTCCGAGTACTTTTCGGCCACCAGGTCACGGATCCCCGCGCCGAACTCCCGTGGCAGGGCGAGCGACTCGTCGACGTTCAGCTCTCCCGCTCCGGACTGGTCGAAGCTGAACCACACGCCTCCCTTCTCACAGATAGCGTGGAACACCACGCCCTCGGGGATGCCGGCCGCGAGCATCGGGGCCATGACCTCGCTGCGAATAAACGCGTCGGAGCGGCCCGTGTTGAAGATCACCGGCCACCCGGCGGCGGCAAGGGTCAGGAGGTCGCCGATGATGGCGGGGCGCACGGTCCGCGACACGGGACTCGCGACAGGTCCGTCGACGTCGAGCAGGAGTCCGGTCAGTTCGGGGGAAGTCATGGGAGCAATTATTCTCGCACTTGCCCGGTATCCACTATTCGGGGCCCGGGCGTAACCTTTTGGCTACTAAACCCCGTGGGATCCAGCCCGTGTTCCATTGCCCCGTGATCTTCTCTAGTCTGTATTGGTGATATTCAAAGCCGTAAGCGCAGGACGTCCCTACCCTGACCATGGTTACGTGACCCCCAAGGACTGGGCCGGAGTCGCCCCCCGCCAGGTGCGCCTGGACGACTTGGTGACCACCAAGACCACCCTTGACCTCGAGGCGCTGTTGGCTGAGGATTCCACCTTTTTCGGGGATTTGTTTCCGCACGTGGTCCAGTGGAACGAGACGCTATACCTGGAGGACGGTCTCCACCGAGCGGTGCGCACAGCGCTGCATCAGCGAACCATTCTGCACGCCCGCGTGCTGGTGATCGATGACTGATCAGCCCCCGCAGCGGCATGTGACCAAAAAGTCCAGGAAGAACCCGATTGAGTGGCACGGCCACCGGATCGTCACCGAGAACGACCTGGACAACGTGTTCGCCGACACCGGCGACGTCGAACGCCCCCACATCTACATGCGGCGTCTCCGCCACGGCGTGGTGCTCGTGCTCCTCGTTGTGCTGGTGGCGGCGGCAGTGTTTATGGCGATCGGCATTAATCGCGGCGATATCCGGATCGCCGCGCTGGAACCAGACCCCGAACCCACCTACACCTGCCCCGCCGGTCCGTTCGAGGTGCAGTCGCCCTCGGCGGTCACCGTCAACCTGTACAACAGCACCACCATTTCCGGGTTGGCCGGTACGGTCGGGGAGAGCCTGCGGGAGCGGGCCTTCGTCCTTGGCGAGATCGGCAACAGGACGGTGAACCGGGAAGGGATGACGGCGATCGTGGTGGCGGGGCCCAACGGCTACGCGAACGCGTTCACGGTGCAACGCCAGATCCCGGGGACCGTCTTCGTTGAGGACGAACGTGTCGATGCGTCGGTCGACGTCGTGGTCGGCTCGGGTTACCAGGCGCTCATTCCCGAGGAGGACCTCGACGCGACAGCCGCGGGCCTGGTCTGCACGGATCCGACGACGTCGTCCGCCGAGGCGGAATCGACGACGGGTGCGCCAGCGTCAACCCCGGCGGCTCCCTAGCTGCAGCCGTCCGGTCCGCAGGCTTCGCCGTCGGCCGATTGTGCGCCGGTGCGGGCAGGACTCACCAGGGTCAACGGGTTGGCTTCCTTCCACGCGGTGTCGAGCGCCTCGGCGAACAGGTCTGTCGGCTGCGCACCGGAGATCCCGTACTTCCGGTCAATGACGAAGAACGGGACGCCGCTGATGCCGAGGGTCTGAGCCTCGGCGATGTCGTGATGTACGTCGTCCGCGAACCGGTCGGAGCCCAGCGTGTCACGCACGTCCTGCTCGGTGAGGCCGATCCCGGCTCCCAGTTGCACCAGGAACTCGGTGTCGGAGGTGTCCTTGCCCTGCTCGAAGTGTGCGGACAGGATGGCTTCCTTCGCCTGGTCACCCAGACCCTGGGACTTGGCCAGGTGCAGGAACCGGTGCGCCGTGAAGCTGTTGCCCACCACCACGTCCTCGAAGCGGAAGTCCAACCCCTCGCCCGCTGCCGACGCGGACAGGCTGTCCCACATCGCACGGACCTGATCTTCGGGGATGCCTTTGCGCTCGGCAAGGTACTGCTGTTCGGTCCCGTCATAGTGGTCCGGGAGGTTCGGGTCCAGCTGGAAGCTCTTCCAGGTCACGGTGACCTGTTCCCTGTGCTCAAACCCTTCGAGGGCTTTCTCGAACCGGCGTTTCCCTACGAAACACCACGGGCACTTCACATCTGACCAAATTTCAATCTGCATATCCGGCATAACGCGGGGGTGGCTCCGGGGTATTCCCGGGACCACCCCCGCAGCCAGCTGGGACTAGACGGCCGCCAGTTCCCGGCTCTCGTGCAGGTAACGGGCGTAGGCCGGAACGGTGAGGAAGGTGGGGAACTCCTCGCCGAGGGCCACCTCCTCGAAGATGGCGAGAGCGTCGTCGAACCGGTCACCGTCGAAGCGTTCCACCGCCTCGAACTCTTCCTCCAGGAGTTCAGCGACCCAGTTGTGGGTGATCATTTCGCCCTCATCGGTGACGGCGCCGGAGTAGATCCACTGCCAGATCTGCGACCGGGAGATCTCTGCCGTCGCCGCGTCCTCCATCAGGGAATTGATGGCCGCAGCCCCGTTGCCGCGCAGCCACGACTCGATGTACCGGACCCCCACTTCCAGGTTTTCGCGGATCCCCGCCTCGGTGATGACCCCCGGGGTGCCGGCGATGTTCAACAGCGCCTTGGCATCGGGTACGACGTCGTCACGCAGCTTCCCCAGCTGGTTCGGCTGCTTGCCCAGGACGGCGTCGAACACCTCCATGGCCACCGGAACCAGGTCCGGGTGCGCCACCCAGGAGCCGTCGAAACCGTCGTTCGCCTCCCGGGTCTTGTCGGCCCGCACCTTCTGAAGCGCGACGGCGTTGGCCGCTTCGTCCCGCCGGTTCGGGATGTTCGCTGCCATGCCGCCGATCGCATGGGCTCCACGACGGTGGCAGATCCGGACCAGCTGCTCGGTGTAGGACCGCATGAACGGGGCGGTCATGGTCACCATTGACCGGTCGGGCAGGACGAAGCGCGGTCCCCGGGTCCTGAAGTTCTTGATCACCGAGAAGATGTAGTCCCAGCGGCCGGCGTTCAGGCCCGCGGCGTGTTCGCGCAACTCGTAGAGGATCTCCTCCATCTCGAACGCCGCGGTGATGGTCTCGATCAGCACCGTCGCGCGGATGGTGCCCTGGGGGAGTCCCAGGAGCTGCTGGGCCTGGACGAAGATGTCGTTCCACAGCCTCGCTTCCAGGTGGTTCTCTATTTTCGGCAGATAGAAGTACGGTCCCCGCCCCTGGCTGATCAGGGTGCGCGCGTTGTGGAAGAAGTACAGGCCGAAGTCCACCAGGCCGCCGGCGATCGGCGTGTTGTTGATCAAGAGGTGCTTCTCGGGCAGGTGCCAGCCGCGGGGGCGGACAACGATTGTCGGCCGGTCGGCACCGAGCCGGTACTCCTTGCCCTCCGGGGAGGTGAAGTCGATCCGCCCGGCCAGCGCATCGCGCAGGTTGAGCTGCCCGTTGATGACGTTGGACCAGCTGGGGGTGGACGAATCCTCCATGTCGGCGAGCCATACCCTGGCCCCCGAATTCAGGGCATTGATGGTCATCTTGCGGTCCACCGGCCCGGTGATTTCCACCCGGCGATCCTCCAGGCCGGGAGCGATCGGCGCCACTTTCCAGCCGTCGTCGTCCCTGATGTGTTTGGTCTCCGGGAGGAAGCGCGGGTCGGTGCCGTTGGAGATCCTGGCACGGGACTGCTGCCGCAGTTGCAGCAGCTCCTGCCGGCGGCTGGCGGTCGACTGATGCAACCGGCGCAGGAATTCGAGGGCCTCGGGGGTGAGGATTTCGTCCTGGCGGCGCACGGCCGGCGCCGTCAGGGTAACGCCGTTGAGGGTGATCAATTCGTTCATGGTGTGCCTCCTGGAAAAGTGGGGCCCCACGATCGAGCCAACAGAAGTAGCAGGTATCCGGGTGGACGGTGGCCACTTCTGTTGACTCGATGCAAGGCAGGGGTCAGACGGTTAGTGGAACTGCTGTGCCTCGGTGGATCCGGCCAGTGCAAGGGTGCTGCCGGTCGGGTTCAGTGCGGTGGCGATCTGGTCGAAGTAGCCCGTTCCCACCTCACGCTGGTGTTTTGTCGCGGTGTACCCGCGGGACTCGGCAGCGAACTCCCGCTCCTGCAGTTCGACGTACGCGCTCATGCCGTTGCGGGCGTACCCCTCGGCGAGGTCGAACATCGAGTAGTTCAGGGCGTGGAAGCCAGCCAGGGTGATGAACTGGAAGGTGAAGCCCATCGCTCCGAGCTCCCGCTGGAACTTGGCGATGGTCGAGTCGTCGAGGTGCTTCTTCCAGTTGAACGACGGCGAGCAGTTGTAGGCGAGCATCTGGTTGGGGTGCTCCGATTTGATACCCTCCGCGAACCGGCGCGCCAGGTCGAGGTCCGGGGTCCCGGTCTCCATCCACAGCAGGTCAGCGTACGGGGCGTAGGCCCGGCCCCGGGCGATGCAGGCGTCAAGGCCGTTGCGCACCTTGTAGAAGCCTTCGGGGGTGCGCTCGCCGGTGATGAACGGCTGGTCCCGCTCGTCCACGTCCGAGGTGATGAGGGTTGCGGCCTCCGCGTCGGTACGGGCCACCACCACCGATGGCGTGCCCGCCACGTCGGCGGCCAACCGGGCAGCGTTGAGGGTGCGTACGTGCTGCTGCGTCGGGATGAGCACCTTTCCGCCGAGGTGCCCGCACTTCTTCTCGGAGGCCAACTGATCCTCCCAGTGAACGCCAGCAGCGCCAGCCTGAATCATCGACTTCATCAGCTCATAGGCGTTGAGTGGTCCGCCGAAGCCGGCCTCGGCGTCGGCGATGATGGGAACCAGATAGTCCTCCACCGTCTGGACGCCCTCCGCGAAGTCGATCTGGTCGGCGCGGAGCAGCGCATTGTTGATGCGACGCACCACAGTGGGTACGGAGTTGGCGGGGTACAGAGACTGATCCGGGTAGGTGTGTCCGGAGTTGTTCGCGTCCGCCGCGACCTGCCACCCGGAGAGGTAGATGGCCTTGAGTCCGGCCTTGACCTGCTGCACCGCCTGGTTCCCGGTGAGCGCGCCCAGGGAGTGGGTGTAGTCCCCGGTGCGTGCTTGGGTAGTCAACTGGCTCCACAGCTTCTCGGCGCCGCGCCGGGCCAGGGTGTGCTCCTCCTGGACCCGGCCGCGGAGACGGACGACGTCGGCAGCGGAGTAGTCGCGACTGACGGATTCCCAGCGGGGGTTGGCTGCCCATTCGAGTTCCAGTTCCCGCTCCGTCGAACCCTCGGTGGTGGATGGTGTTCCCTGGTCCTGTGTCATTGCATTCTCCTTTGAATTCCCGTGCCGTCGGTGTCTTGGGCTTCGTAAAACCAACCTTTCTCTCTTTTCAACCACCTTTCTAGGGAAAACCTCTGGCAAGAAACGCACTTCTTGGCGTAACCTCAATAAATGACGAAGATGAGGACCACGTCCACCTGGAACCGACCCGGCCCCGACGCTTCCGGTAGCGGTTCGCCGGTGGCGCCTGAGGAGCTGGACGTGATCAGTCTGGGTCGCCGGATCCGCCACCTTCGTAAAGCCAAGGGCATGACGCTCGACGATCTGGGGGCGCTGGTGGGGACGGTGGCGTCCCAGCTATCGCTGATCGAGAACGGCAAACGGGAACCCAAGCTGGGCATGTTGCAGGGTCTGGCCTCCGCCCTCGGGGTGGGGATCGACCAGCTGCTGGGTGCTGAACCGCCGACCAGGCGGGCCGCCCTGGAGATCGAGCTGGAAAGGGCCCAACGCGGGCCACTCTACGGGTCCCTGGGGTTGCCAAAGGTGCGGATCTCGTCCCGGCTGCCCATGGAGGTGCTCGAATCCCTGGTGGGCCTCCAGGGCGAATTGGAGCGGCGTCTCAACGAGCAGGTCGCCACACCGGAGGAAGCGCGGAGGGCCAACGCCGAACTGCGGCGGGAAATGCGCAAGCAGAACAACTATTTCCCCGAGCTCGAGGCCGAAGCGCAGAAGGTCCTCGACTCGGTGGGACACACCTCCGGGCCCATGTCGCAGCACCTGATTGCCGACATCGCCGCCCACTTGGGGTTCACGCTGCACCATGTGGGGGACCTGCCGCACTCCACGAGGTCAGTCACCGATCTGAAGAACCGCAGGATCTACCTGACCCAGTCGCAGCGGACCGACCACGACCCGCGCTCCGTCCTGCTGCAGGCCCTCGGCCACTACGTGCTGGATCACCAGACGCCCGAAAGCTACCGCGAGTTCCTGCGGCAGCGGGTCGCAACCAACTATTTCGCTGCGGCACTGCTGCTCCCGGAGAAGCCAGCAGTGGAGTTCCTGCAGCGGTCCAAGGCGGCCAAGGAGATTGCCGTCGAGGACATCAGGGACGCCTTCGCGGTGTCCTACGAGACGGCGGCGCACCGGTTCACCAACCTCGCCACCGAGCATCTGGGTATTCCCACCCACTTTCAGAAGACCCATGAGAGCGGGATCATCTATAAGGCGTATGAGAACGACGGCGTCACCTTCCCCCAGGATCACACCGGAGCCATCGAGGGACAACCGTCCTGTAAACGGTGGACCTCGCGGGTGGTGTTCGAGGTGGCCGACAAGTTCCGTGCCTACAACCAGTACACCGACACTCCCAGTGGCACCTACTGGTGCACGGCGCGCACCGAGCGGTCGGCGGCCGGTGAGTTCTCACTGAGCATCGGGGTGCCGTACGCGCACGTGAAGTGGTTCAGGGGCAGGGACACCCCCATGCGGGAGAAGTCATTCTGCCCCGACGAGGCGTGCTGCCAGCGGCCGCCGTCGTCGTTGGCGGAAAACTGGGCGGGCCACGCCTGGCCCAGTGCACGGGCACACTCTCACCTGTTGGCCGCGATGCCCCCCGGGGCGTTCCCCGGCGTCGACGAAACCGAGGTCTACACCTTTCTCGAAGCCCACTCGGGCTAGATCGTCAGCACTATCCACACCTAGCGCAGGAGACACCATGGAAACAGCTACCGCAGACCTGTACGACGAGCTCGGAGAGACTCTCCAGTCGGTCCCCACCCAGTTCCAGGACCTGGGCCTGACGAAGGCTTTCAGCGGGCGGGTCAGGACCGTGCAGTGCCACCACGACAATGTGGTGCTCAAGGCGGTCCTCTCCACGCCCGGTGCGGGCGACGTCCTCGTCGTCGACGGCGGTGGCTCACTCGAGCGTGCGCTGATGGGTGACATGATCGCCAAAATCGCGGTGGAGAACGGGTGGCACGGGGTGATCATCAACGGAGCCGTTCGGGACCGGGCGGTCCTGGCCGGCCTCCCACTCGGAATCAAGGCGCTCGGCAGCAACCCCCGCAAGAGCGCCAAGGAGGGGGCCGGTGATGTTGATGTACCCGTCACCATCGGCGGAGTCGTCTTCACCCCCGGTGCCACCGTCTACGCCGATGAGGATGGCATCCTCGTGCAGGAACCGACGCAGTAGCGCGCTCGCTGATGCCGCGTCCGGCCGGGACGCAAGAACGTCTGCAACAAAAAGTGGTGGCCACCCGTTTCCGGGTGGCCACCACTTTTTGGTGTCTAACTGTTTTAGCTGCTGCTAACCCTGGTTACGGGTTGCAACCGCCGTTGTTCTCGGTGTAGCCATCGAGACGCTGGATGAAGGCTGCCATCGCATCACGGGCGACTGGCTGAAGGCGCTTGTATTCGCCGTCAGGGAAGCCGGTGGTGATTTCATTCTCAGCCATCCAGGAGATCTCCCGGTGGAACTGATCGTTCACGGGAACATCCGGGAACGGTGCAACCTGGGGTGCCTCGTAATCCTCGGCGTCCGCAATGCTGCAGTACTCGCCAGCGAAGCGGTTCATGAACGCGGCCATGGCGTCGCGGTTGACGGGTGCGAGCGGACGGAAGGTGCCGTCGCTGTAGCCGGTCGACAGGCCAGTCTCAGCCATCCATGCCATCTCCTTGTAGAACTGGGTTTCAGGAGTGATGTCAGCGAATGGTGAGGTGGTGGGCTCGGCGTAAGCCGGCTCACCGGCCAGGCGGTAGAGGAACGCCGCCATGGCATCACGGTTGATCGAGGCGGGCGGGCGGTAGGTACCGTCGCTGTAGCCGTTGGTCAGACCCTGGTCAGCAAGCCAGTTGATGGCATCTTCGTGAAGGTTGCCAGCAACATCAGGGAACCGGATCAGCGGCGACTCGTTCAAGGGTGGAGCATTGCTGACGGTCACCGTCTGAATAATCGAGGACGTAGTACCGTCGGTGACGGTGACGGTGACGGCGACGTCATAAGTGCCAGCCGATGCGAACTCCCGGGTGAAGACCGCTGCCGTCCCGGATCCGCCGTCGCTGCTGGTCCAGGCAAAGGTGTTGATAGTCCCGTCGGAATCGGTGGATCCTGCACCATTGAATGTGCACTCGAGACCATCACATGTTTGACTGAAACTGGCCGACGGCGGCTCGTTCATAGGTGGGGCATTGCTGACAGTCACCTTCTGAGTGGTCGAGGACGTAGTACCGTCATTGTCGGTGACGGTGACAGTGACATCGTAGGTGCCGGCAGTGGCGAACTCCCGGGTGAAGACTGCTGCCGTCCCAGACTCGCCGTCGCTGCTGGTCCAGGCGTACGAGTCGACAGTTCCGTCCGGATCGGTCGATCCTGCACCATTGAATGTGCACTCAAGACCATCACATGTCTGGTTGAACCTTGCGGAAGGTAGGCCATTGGCTGGTGGAGGGGCCGTTCCCGGTTTGGTGATCAGCGCCTTCGCTGTCCAGTTGGTCCCATCCCGTACTGGACCGCTCACGGTAGTGGAGGTGCCTGAAACGGTTCCGTCACCCACCGATTCCGTCCAGTCCAGAGCATTGAGATTGCCGTCCGCGGACGCCCAATACAGCCTGTTGCTCGCCAGGAACATCCCCCGTACGTTGCTCCAGGTCATGCCGCCAGTAGCCCCAGCGATGGTGAACCGCTGGGCACCGACGATCCCACTGTCAATCTCGAAGTGGCGCATGAACAGACTGGTTTGGCCTGCCAGGGTGAAGTAGATGCGGCCGTTCGAGTAGAACAAACCAGTCATTGTCTGCATCTCGTTAGCGAAGTTCGTTAGACCGTACAGGTTGAGAATCGTTGGCCCGCCAATCTGCGACCCGTTGAAGGATCGCTGATGCAGTTCTCCGTTCGCCATTGCGAGATACATCGATCCAGCTGCAACAAACCCACCACGAACGTTGTCCCATGGGACAGTACCCGTCACATTCGGGCTGCCTGATGATCCCTGACTACCTGTGAAATACACCTGGCTCAGCTGGTTTGTCTGGCCGCTGGGTTTCCCACTTTGTAGCACATCGACTGGCAACGATGGCGCCGATGCAGCGGGTATCGCCGTCCCGCCGGCTACCGGGAACAGGGCTATTTTCGCGTGGTACAGGTACCGCGCAATGCGGTCTGTGTCAGATCCGACCCACAGTCCTTGGGACGTTGCGAGAAGGTCAAAGACACCGCGTCCGCGGTCTCTGCCCGGATTCCACTTCATGGGTAGTCCGCTGAGAGCGCTCAGGGCGCCGATCCCCTCACGCCCTACCGCGCCTTGTCCTGCAGCATCAGCTCGGAACGGGTTGTTCATCCAACGATTGTGTCCACCGAAGTAGACAGTATGCCCTGTCGCCTCAAGTGCGTAAACGCTGTCACCACCTGTGTAATCCACCCACACTGGGTTCAGTGCGGCACCGCGAGCGTTGGTTTCCCACCTGGAGACGGTGTCGCAGAGGGTTGGCGGACCGCTGCCGTAACCGCCCATGGAGCCGAGCACGAAGTAGGATCCGTCGGGCGAAATATCCAAGTCGTTGAGGTAGTAGGCGAATACTGAGTAGCAGTTCGGCTTCCACCGGTTGGTTTGCCAGTTCGCCACGGTGGAGGTAGCTGAAGATAGATCTACCATTCCAACCTGGACCCGGTCCAGGCCGTTCATGGTTGTGAAGTTGCCTGTGACCACCATGGTCCGGCCGTCCGGGGTGACATCGAACTTGTGGACGAAGGTGTTTCCGCCGCGGTGGGTGCCGGCGAAGACAATGTTGGTGTTGGTGCGCAAGGCGCCTGAGACGGGATCAAGTTCGGCGAGTGCGGTTCGTGCCTGTCCTCTGACTGCGGTGAACTCTCCGCCGATGAAGAGCCGGTTGCCGGAGAGTTTCATGTCGTGGACGACGGCGTTGATATTCCCCGCATTGAATGCGGTGATTCGGGCTCCATTGCTGAGAGCAAGCCGGACCACCTTCGGGGTGCTTGCACCGTTGAGGGTCCCGAACTGTCCGCCGACGTAGACCGACTGTCCATCCGCCGCGGCTACCACGCTGCGGACTGTGCTGTTGAACTGGGGTGCAAAGCCAGCACTGATCTGACCGTTGTTCTTGTTGAATGCAACCACACCGTTGCGGGTCAATACTGGTCCGCCGGCGCTGGCTTGAACCTGGGTGAACGAGCCCCCAAGAACGATCGTGTCGCCTACCTCGGCGACTGAGAACACAATTCCGTCAAGCACATGGGGGGTGTAGTTGACAGGTGTTGAACGGACTACCGATGACAGAGTCTGTTCTGATGCGGTTGCTGCTCCGGGAATCGCGACACCGAAGCCAGCAACCATTAGCAACCCGAGAAGGATCGAAATGAGTTTTCGCACTGACATTCTTCTTCCAGTTTTGGCTACGCCAGAGCTGATTGCCGCACTCCCTTGTGCAGCAAACTGAGACCGGACGAGGCCTCGGATGCATCATTATGAGATCAAAAAAATAGAAAAGAAACACTCATAACGCGCATCGGCTACTGGTCTTTTGGCACTCGCTACTCGGTTTTTGAGAGGCAGCGCCGGAGAGAATCCGTCGACCCCCTCGTCGGCACCATCTCGGATCAAATCGCGAAGATTGCGATGGGGAACGGGCGGCAGGGTGATCACCTACGATGTCCTTCAGGACCGGGATGTTGGCCGGTCTTCCGCTCGGGATACCAGCGTCTGACCGGCAACAAAAAAGTGGTGGCCACCCGTTTCCGGGTGGCCACCACTTTTTGGTGTCTAACTGTTTTAGCTGCTGCTAACCGTGGTTACGGGTTGCAACCGCCGTTGTTCTCGGTGTAGCCATCGAGACGCTGGATGAAGGCTGCCATCGCATCACGGGCGACTGGCTGAAGGCGCTTGTACTCGCCATCAGGGAAGCCGGTGGTGATTTCATTCTCAGCCATCCAGGAGATCTCCCGGTGGAACTGATCGTTCACGGGAACATCCGGGAACGGTGCAACCTGGGGTGCCTCGTAATCCTCGGCGTCCGCAATGCTGCAGTACTCGCCAGCGAAGCGGTTCATGAACGCGGCCATGGCGTCGCGGTTGACGGGTGCGAGCGGACGGAAGGTGCCGTCGCTGTAGCCGGTCGACAGGCCAGTCTCAGCCATCCATGCCATCTCCTTGTAGAACTGGGTTTCAGGAGTGATGTCAGCGAATGGTGAGGTGGTGGGCTCGGCGTAAGCCGGCTCACCGGCCAGGCGGTAGAGGAACGCCGCCATGGCATCACGGTTGATCGAGGCGAGCGGGCGGTAGGTACCGTCGCTGTAGCCGTTGGTCAGACCCTGGTCAGCAAGCCAGTTGATGGCATCTTCGTGAAGGTTGCCAGCAACATCAGGGAAACGGAGCTCGTCAACCTGCAGGTCGAGGATTTCATCCTTCAGACCCGTTGCGTTGTGGTGGTGCAGGAACAACGCGCGGGCGTCGGTGACGCCTTCCTGACGGTTGACGTTGAGGGTTGCCCCGTCGGTTGAAGGGAACACAGTGCCGGGAGTTGCGCCTTCGAACCACAGCTCAGGCTCGGTAACGTTGAAATCGATCCAGTCGGTTGAGTCAACCGGACCGTTCTCGCCTTCTTCGTCCACGTTGAATGGACTGAATGTCGACACCCGGTACTGAATCGGGGCTGAAGCTTCCAGATCCAGATCAAGCGCAGCAGCAGAAATTGGGAAGGTGACGACGTTGGTATCGAAGGTATTTGTGTCAACGTCACCAAAGACGCCATTGGCGAAGGTCTGAGCTAATGGCACCGGGTTACCCGCAGCATTCACGGGGCCAAGTGAACCGTCAGCGTTCAGGATGTAGACCTCAAACAGGATGAGGTCCAGGTCGTCGAGGCGGCGCGTGAAGCCCACGTAATCTGTTTCGCCGTCGCCATCGGTGTCGAATTCAACCTCGATGCTGCTATTGCCGCCAAGCTGTGCCCAGTTCTGCCAGGTGCTCACTCCGATGTTCAGGACGCCGTCGTCAGCCGAGCCTCCCGATGCAACCTCGGCGGGAACCGTTGAGGCAATCCCGACCGAACGCAGGTCAAGGGAGTACAAAGACTCCAGTGGACGCTCGTCGGCCCGAGGGCTTTCGGCGCCAAGAACCAGCGGGGTCACGAGGGAGAGGTAAGTTGAATCCGCGCCGCCCTGTGCGAGGCCGCGGCCCTCCATCGTTATTGTGGTCTCAAGCGTTGAAGCGTTCTCGAACAGGATCTGCGATCCAGCCGAGATATCCGAGGTGGGCTTTGGGGCCGAGTAGACGGGAACGCGCAGGGTGTTCACTTCACTCGCGAACTGAACGCGGCCTGAAACGTCGGCCAGGTATTGACGGGGGACACCGAGCTGGGTTTCCTCAGCGGCCGGATCGATCGTCTTTGCCAGTGCGGCGGGATCATCGATGGTCAGTGTGACGTCGACTGTTGCCGTGCCGTTGGCTGGGACATCGAAGGCGTTGGTGAGGGTTCCCGGTGCGAGTACCTGTGGGGTCACAGTGATCTCGGCACCTGGCATCGTGGACGCCTCCAGGTAGGAAGCGCTGTAGCGAATCACTTCGTCCGACTTGTTCTCGACGGTGATCTGTTTGGTCATGGTCGTGGCTTCGCTGCCCAGTTCCAGAACGCCGAAGTTTACCGAGGTCAGTGATGGCTGCTCTGTTGCGTAGGCGAGGACCGGGGTGTCGAGTGCCAGTACGGCGTCGACGCGTCCGGAACCCACGCGGTTGGGGGCGTACTCGACACCTTCGTCAGTCACCAGATCGGCGATCGCCGTGTTCATGATCATCGACTTGATCTCGTACGGGTTGAAGTCGGTCTCTGCGTAGAGCAGGGCGGCGATGCCAGCCACGTGTGGGGCTGCCATCGAGGTGCCGCTCTTGACCGATGCGCCAGTTCCCGTGCCCACCTGGACTGAGCCAGTGGATACGCCGGGGGCCGCTACATCGGGCTTGACCACTCCGTTGGAGCCGTGCAGGCCGCGGGAGGAGAAGGCCGCCAGCGTGTCGAGAGCCTCGGAGCTGCCACCGGCAGTCGCCTGGTACTCGGAATCCAAACGGATTTCCAGGGTGCCAGCTTCTGCGGCCGGTTCCAGCTGCTCGGAGAACTCGGCGTTGAACTGAACGCCGGGGATGGTGGCGTTGCCGCCGATACCTGATTCGAAGACCGAGCGAGGCGAGTCGAGGACCACACCTGCTCCGCCTGCGGCTTCAACGTTGTTGAAACGTGTGACGGAGCCACAGGGGAAGGCGCCGTCCTCTTCCCACTGCAGCCATACCCACTCGCCATCGAAGGTGCCGGGCGCGAAGGGGGCGCAACCAAACGCATTGGCGGGGTCAGCCTTGACGACAGTACCGGTGAGCTCTTCCTCGGATGCGGTGGAGTAGTCGAAGTTGACGCTGTACTGGCCAGCGGCCTGTCCGACGACGTCGTCCGGAGCGAGCACATCGGCCCGGTCCAGGGTGATCTGCGAGCCGACGCTGGCAGCGACGGTCAGGGCTGACTCGGAGCTGCCGGGGGAGCCACCGATGTCGTAGACATCGCCGCTGTTGCCGGAGGAGACAACCGACAGGACGCCCTGAGCGGTGAGTGCGTTGACAATGTCGTTTTCGGGATCGTCATAGGCGGGGAATGCTGCGCCGAGTGACATGTTGACAACCTGTGCGCGGTCATCGAAGTTGCCGTCGCCGTTGGGGTCAAGCACGAAGTCGAGGGCCGATCCGACTACTGCGCTGGAGCCCGTGCAGCCGAAGACGCGGAGTGCGACCAGCTGGGACTCGGGAGCGGAGCCGGGGCCGATCCGCATGGCGTTGACGCCGTCGGCGTCGAGGGTGCCGTAGTCGCCCTCGAAGGTGGATCCGTCATCGTTTACGCCGTAGCCGGAGGAGGTGCCGGCGACGTGGGAGCCGTGGCTCTGGCAGTCGAGGGGGTTGAGGTCTGGCTGAGGAATGTCATTATCGGGGTCGCCAGCGTTGTAGTCGTCGCCCACCAGGTCGTAGCCGCCAACGTACTTGGCAGCGTCGAAGAGTGCGGGGTCAGGAACCAGATCCGCCTGTGCCTGCTCGAAGGCCTCGATGGTTCCCGGTCCGCCGAAGCCGGCGTGGGTGTAGTCGAGTCCGGTGTCGAGGACGGCGACGGTGATGCCGTCGCCGGTCTGATCGCGTGTGGTCCAGGCATCAAGTGCACGGGTGTCGATGTCCGCGCCCTTGTTGGTGACGGTCTTCGGCACGATACCGGTGATTTTCACGACGTCGGGGCGGGCAGCAAGTGCCTTGATGGCCTCGGCGTCACCCTGGATGGCAACACCCGGGATGGTGTTGGTGGTGGTGTAGAGCTGAGAGGCTGATGCCTCGGCCGCTACGTCGTCAGCCTGAGCCTGGATGCCGGCCCTGATGTTCAGCACATCGCTGGTCCGATTGACCGGGGACTGGATTCCGTCGCGCACCTCGACGGGCTGCGTTTGTTCGAAGGCGCCTTTTCCGGCGAACTGGACGTAGGCAGCCGTTGGGCCCGTCCGGTCCGCCAGTTCGCTACTGACCTTCAGTTTTTCGGGGACCGCCCGGAGCTCGATTCCCTCAGCTGTGGGCTCACCCGATGACGGTGATTCCAGAGCTGAAGCAGGCGCCCACATGCTGGAAGCCAGGACAAGCCCTGTTAGCGAAGCCAACACAGCCTTTCCCGTATTCCGGTGGTATGACTTGCTCATACTTCTCCTTAGTGAGGCTCAGTCATGGCCACCCGCTGAGATCTTTGATTAGCTCCCCGCAAGTACTGCTGACACGGCCGTGACAGATGTGAGTGACATTCCTGGTGTGAACAAGTTGCGTCAGCAGTAGTTGATCTGTGGATGCCGGACACCCGGCCCCCTCCACCCACACCACTTTTCTGTGTAGTGGGTCACAAGTCAACGGGTAGCACACAAAAAACTTAGTTAAGTTAGGCAATTTCCTGATAATTGCCTGAGAACAGCATCGCGTCACACAATTGGTGACCAGAATCGGGGGTCTAGCGGCGGAGCGCGCGGTCTTTCAATCGACGGTATCGGCGCCGTAGCAGGGCGACCAGGCTGGCGTCGCTGATCGACTGCTCGAGGACCTGCACGCGGTCGACGAGGTGACGATTCGTCTCGAGGATCTGCCGTAGCAAGTCCTCCGAGTAGTTCTGGCGTTCGTGCAGATGGTCAAATTCCCGCTGCTGGTAGGCCGTCTGATAGAGCACCGCGCCCAGGCCTGACTGGCTGACGTGCTCCTTGAGGTGGTGTTCGCGGACACTCTGGTCCAGTCGTTTGTGCTCGGAGTCCTCGACGATGACACTGTTGCCCAGATCTCCGATCGCCTCCCGGCGTTGGTTCCAGTAGGCCAGCGGGACCTCGTCGATGAATCCCAGCGTGTGCTGCTGCAACAGGCGGAGCTGGAATTCCCAGTCACCGACTACCGAGAGGGATTCGTTGTAATAGCCGATCTGATCGTGAATCGCGCGGCGATACAGCACCGAAATGGGGACGCAGCGGTTGTGCCGGATGGTGTCGAAAAGGGTGACCGCCTTGAGCGCTGGCTGGAAAATCTCCCGGCTGACCTCCTCGATGGTCCCGTCGGTGATCCGCTCGAACACGATCTCGGTGCGCACAGCAACGCCGGCGTCGTCGTGCTGGGCCAGGTACGCGAGGGTGCGTTCGAGGAACGTCGGGTGCCACTCGTCGTCGTCGTCGTGGATGGCTATGTACTCGGAGTCCGACGCCCGGATTCCGGCGTTGGAGGCGGCCTCCATCCCCAGGGAGGTGTCGTGGTGGATGACCTGTAACCGGTCGCCCAGACGTGCGCGGTGACGCTCCACGACCGGGTCCACTTCGGCGCGGTCGCCGCCGTCATTGACGACGACGACGGTCCAGTCCGTGACCGTCTGCTGGAGAACGTCCCGGAGGGCTCTGTCCAGTAGCAGCGAACGGTTCCGGGACCGCATGATGATGGCTACTGACGGTGTGGGTGCAGTCGGCACGGGCAGTCCTTAGGGGTTTCGGCGCGGGCGCAGCCGCGATCGTAATGAGGCAAGCTTGCGAACCAGCGTGAAGCTGCTGGAGTTGAACCATCCCTGCAGCTCGGCGCGGGCGGCGGACGCCTGGCCCTCGAGATCCTCGCGGACCTTGCGCAGCTCGCCGAGCTCGGCGGACATGGGCAGGAAGACCACCCTCGCTGCTCCGGCGTCGGAGGCCCAGGACCCCTCCACCTCCAGCCGGTGCCCCGGGTCCGGTGTCGGGGCTTCCACTTCCAGCCCCTGCAGGGCCCGGACCACCAGGTCCCACCAGGCGGCGGATTCCGCGACCTTCCGGGGGTGAAGAGAGTGCACGTGGGCGGCTATCTCGTCGCGGCGCTGCCAGGCTTCGCGGATGGCGGCTCCGACCGATCCGGCCAGGAGCGATGGCAAAGGCAGCGCGAAGTCGGCGAGCCCCCAGTTGGCCATTGCCCCGCGCAGCCGGACATCGCTGTACTCATCGAGGGACAGGGCGACCGTCGGGACACCGCCGTCGAGGGCAAACACCACCGGGTGATAGCGCGAGGCGATCACAAGTGCTGCCCGTGCGGTCAGGGCCGCTGTGTCGCGGGCGGACGCGATGTGCCGTGACTCGACCCGGGCGGTCATCGCCGCCGCAATCTCGGAGTGGAGCGTTTCGTCGACACCACCCTCGCCTTCCACCGCCATATGGGGCAGGAGGAGGACGGGCAAGCCGGAAAGCTCCGCGGCGTCGTCCAGGATCTTCGCGGCCGCGGCCACGAACTGACCGCGGGGGCAGGCACCGGTGCTTCCCGAAAAGGTCCCCACCAGGTAGGAGTCCGCTGGCGGTGCGGTGTCTGATGGGGCTGCGTCTGGGGTGGTGGTGGCGAGAAACGACGCGTCGTCGAGGCAGGGGACCACGGTGGCACCCGCCAGCGCACGGCCCAGTATTAGCGAACTGTCCTCCCGCGCACCCACCAGCGCGGCGCGGGAAAGCATGCGTGCTGCGACATCGCGGTCGGCACCGTAGAGCAGGGGGCCGATGGTCTGGCCGGCAATCACCACGGCCTTGCCGAGGTGGTGGGCAATCTCAACTACTGCCGCCCGCTCGTACAGCAGCCAGCCGTACACGGAGTTCATGTTGCCCCCGCCAGCGATCAGCACCGCATCGCAGCCGCTGAGCGTGTCGATCAGGCGGTGGACCTGGTCATCCGGTGCGAGCCCGTGCGGCTTGCCGGCCAGGAAAGACCGAATGTCGGTCAGGTATCGCTGGTAGTCGGCGTACGGCCACGGGAATTCGATCGTCGGGGCGGCGTCCGTGCCGAACCGCACGGTGGTGTCCTCAACGTTCCGGCTCAGCAGCACGACGTCGTTGACGCCCCGTGCAGCGAGCTCATCGACAGCGGCATGGGTCATCGCGTCATCGCCCACGTGGTAGACGTGCTGCCCGATGTCACCCAGGATGGCTACCCTCATGCGGAGGTCCCGGCGGCGCCGCCCTGCCAGACGGCGTCGAACGGTGCGTGCGAGGAAAGCCGGTTCTGGATAGCCCTGGTGACAAACGCCTTGGCGGTGCGGGCCGCGTCCAGCGGGGTCGCGCCCTTGGACAGTTCGGCGGCGATGGCCGCAGCGAGGGTGCAGCCCGCGCCGCTCACCGCCACGTCGCCCACCTTCGGGGCGCTCAGCAGCTCAAGGGTGGTGCCGTCGTAGTACACGTCGACGGCGTTCTCGCCCTCCAGCCGGATTCCGCCCTTGGCGACGACGACGGCGCCGCTAAACTCGTGAATCCGTTTCGCCGCTTCCTGCAGATCCTCAATGCTGTTGATGGACATGCCGGAGAGCGATTCGGCTTCGAAGTGGTTGGGAGTGACGACACTCGCCAGCGGAAGGATGTGCGCCTTCAGCGCCTGATCGGTGTCGAGTGCGGCGCCCGGTTCCTGCCCCTTGCAGATCAGCACCGGGTCCAGCACGATATTCCGCCACGGCTGCGACTTCAGCGCCGTAGCGACGGTGTCGATGGTGGCCGGGGTGCCGAGCATCCCGATCTTGACGGTTTCCAGCGGGTGGCAGGTCTGCACCGCTTCCAGCTGGTCGGCGATGACCTGTGGCTCCACCGGGACGAAACGGTGATTCCAGTTGTCCTTCGGGTCGAACGAGACAATGCAGGTCAGGGCCGCAACTCCGTATACCCCCAACTCCTGGAAGGTCTTCAGATCCGCCTGGGCGCCGGCGCCGCCGGTGGCTTCGGATCCGGCGATGGTGAGCGTCACGACTGGGGCAGGGTTAGTTTGCGACATTTGTACAGTCTGCCCATTTTCTGTCGGGGCGGCCAGTTCAGGCTCCGCCCGCCGACCGTGGCAGAATTGAACTGCCCGGGGGCAGCCGGGCATCAGTGCTAATACAGCGGACCAAAAGCGTTCGCGAACCACTTCGATGAATGAGATGACGTTGACTCAACTGCAGGAAAAAACCCGCGCCAAATTTGCCTCCTCCGGGAGTACCTACTTCGCCATCATGCTGGCGACCCTCGCCGTCGTCGTCCTGCTGTCCAACATTGGTGCCTCCAAGGGCGTGGTGATCGGACCGCTCTTCGACGGCTTCAGCATCATCACCGATGGCGGGTTCTTCCTCTTCCCGCTCGCCTACATCCTGGGTGACGTGATCAGCGAGGTGTACGGGTTCAAGGCCGCACGCCTCGCCATTGTGGTGACGTTCCTGTTGTCGGCCTTCGCGTCGCTCTGCTACCTGATCATCATCGCGCTCCCCGGATTCGACGACGACTTCGGCACGTCAAAGCAGGCCGCGATTGAGGGGGCGCTCGGGCCGGTGCCATTGATTGTCCTGGCCTCGCTGCTCGCCTTCGCCGTGGGTCAGACCCTCAACGCCTGGGTGCTGGTCAGGCTGAAGGGCCGGTTCGGTGAGCGTGGCCTGGTGGGCCGCCTGCTCGGTTCCACGGTGGTCGGTGAGTTCGCCGACACCCTGATCTTCTGCGCCATCGCCGCATCGGTCATCGGCATCACCACCTTCGGTGGGTTCCTGAACTACCTGCTGTTCGGGTTCCTCTACAAGACCTTGATCGAGGTCCTGTTTGTGCCAGTCACCGCGATGGTCATCCGCTGGATCAAACAACGCGAGCCAAGCTACGCCGCCTCCTAGGAGCGCCCGCGGAGCCGCGAACGCACCGCCGGAAAAGTGCCGGAGCCGCGAACGCACCGCCGGAAAAGTGCCGGAGCCGCGAACGAACCGCCGGAAAAGTGCCGAAGCCGCAGACGAGTGGTGGGGCGGCCACTCGTCTGCGGGTCAAGCACTTTTCCGGCGGAGCAGGCTGGCCCGGTGCAGGGCGTTGGCGATCCGTCGCCTCAGTTTGGCCTCCCGAAACAGGTCTGCCCATTCAAGACGAACGAACTGCCAGCCGTCCTCCATCAGCGCCTTCTCCCGCCGGCGCTCTTCGAAGAGCACCTCGTCGGTCGGCGCATACGCGAAGTACTTGATCCGGCCGTCGAACTCAAGGGCCAGCAACAACTCACGCCAGGCGAAATCCAGCCGATGGTCGCCATGCCTGGTCCGCACCTGTACCTGCTGCTCGGGCATCGGTACCCGCATCTTCCTGATGAAGTGTCTGGAGAGGGTCTCACCTGGCGACTCGGCCAGGGGGCTCGCGTCCGCCGTGACCCTTCGCGCGTTGGCTGCGCCTTTGCATCCTGCCAGGCGACCAGCGATGTCCTGCATCTGCGGCTGGCTGCCGCCGAGCCGCAGCGCGTGGTCCGCAACGATGAGCGCCTTCTGATAGGAGAGGACTCGCGCGCAATCCACTGCAGTGCGTTCCAGGGTCGTCACGCGAAGATTCTGCCGGTACGTGATCTCCTCGGGTTCCAATGGTGAGCAATGGGCTCTGACGTCCGCAGCGGGACCGTGTGCCGAGGTGGGGTACTTCTGAGCCAGATGGATGGTGTGGTCCACGTTCCACAAATGCAGTCCGTGAATCCGTGCCGCCGAAACGTGGGTGTACACAGGCGGTGTCGGAGCACCCCGCTGCCGCGAATGATGGTGGGCGTAAATGCGGTGTAACGCCCGCGTCTCGGCTGACTGCTGCTCCCAGAAGTGGCCGGGGATGTAGCACCCGCGACGCAATCTCACCAGGTCTCCCGACTGGACTAGCCGTGCCACCTGTCGACCGCTGATCAACCGGTCAGCGAGTTCCTCGGTGGTCCAGGGAGCCCGGGAGTCCGTCAGCCAGGGTGGGCATTGGATGTTCATGCAGCCAGCATGCGCCAGTCCTGGTCCGCGTTGTCCGACCGGTCCGGAAATGTGGACAACTCCAAGGGATCGGTGGCTGTGGAGGGGCGGTGAGTCGAATCGCGGGGCGCTGGAGTCTCATAGGGGGCAGGTGTCTGAGCGAAAAGTGCTGACCGTGCAGGAACGCCGTTGCCTGACCACTGACCTGCCGGTTGACCACTTTCCTGGGGCGGACCCTGCCGGTTGACCACTTTCCTGGGGCGGACCCTGCCGGTTGACCACTTTTCTGGGTGGAAAAGGCCGGTGCTAGGCGTAGTAGCGGCCCAGCACCTCCGCCTTGAAGTCGAAGAAGGTGCCGTCCTCGATCGCGTCGCGGGCATCGTCGACCAGTTTCACGATGAAGCGTTCGTTGTGGATGGAGATGAGGGTGGCCGAGACCATTTCCTTGGCTTTGAACAGGTGGTGGATGTAAGCGCGGGTGTAGTTGGTGCAGGTGTAGCAATCGCACCCGTCCACCAGCGGGGTGAAGTCCTTCTTGAAGCGGGCGTTGGACAGGTTCCACCGTCCGTCGGGAGTGTAGAACGCCGAATTCCGGGCGACGCGGGTGGGGGAGACGCAATCGAAGGTGTCGGCGCCGTTCTCGATCCCCGTGAAGAGGTCATCCGGTTCCGAAATTCCGAGCAGGTGCCGCGGCTTGTTTTCCGGTAACTCGTCGGCGCACCAGCCCAGGATGGTCCCCAGATTCTCCTTCTCCAGTGCTCCGCCGATGCCGAACCCGTCGAAGTTCATGCCACCGAGATCGCGGGAGGCCTTCCGGCGGAGATCTTCATACTGGGCACCCTGGATGACCCCGAACAATGCCTGGTACGGCTTCCCCACTCGTTCCTCGGTCAGCCGGTCGTGTTCGGTAAGGCAACGCTCGGCCCATAGGCGGGTGCGCTCAAGGGACTCCTCCTGGTAGCCACGGGAATTCATCAGGGTGGTGAGCTCATCGAACGCGAACATGATGTCGGCGCCGAGCTGGTGCTGCACCTGCATCGAAATTTCGGGGGTGAACCGGTGCCGGTCTCCGTTGAGGTGGGACTTGAACCACACGCCGTCGTCGTCAATGTGGGCCAGACGCTCCTTCCCGGCGGCCACCGCATGGTCGGAGGTGCCGGCGTCGGCGACGTTCATGGTGATCACCTTCTTGAACCCGGAGCCCAGGCTCATCACCTGGAAACCACCCGAGTCGGTGAACGTGGGCCCGTTCCAGTTCATGAAGCGGCCCAGCCCGCCCGCCTCGTCAAGGACGTCCGGGCCAGGCTGCAGGTACAGGTGGTAGGCGTTCGCCAGCAGGGCCTGCGCGCCGAGGTCCTTCATGGACTCGGGGAGCACCGCCTTGACAGAGGCCTTGGTGCCGACGGCGATGAACGCGGGGGTACGGATCTCGCCGTGCGGGGTGGTGATGGTGCCCGTGCGGCCGTGCAGCGGCCCGCCGGTTGGGTCACTCAGGCGCTGGTCGACGGTGAAGGAGAACGAGGGTTGCTGAGTATCAGTTGGCACCAACCCATTTTGCCAGCAATTACCGGGCTGACTTGCTCCTGTGCTTGAGGGTGGAGGTGACCAGCGGGTCGGCATTCGGGTAGTGGTCGCGCCGCACGGCCTCCCAGCCGTCCCAGACCTCGTGCAGGGCTTTGGCTCCCAACTCGTACGTCGAGGCGATCACCAGGTCCGAGGGTTCGTCACGGACGCCTTCGGTCAGCGGCTGCTCGGCGAGGATCAGGAGCCCGTCACCGTGTTCGGCGTACTGGGCGACGGTGAGCCCTAGCTGGCGTTCGGTCCTGAACCACACCTTGCCGGTGAGCTCCTGCCCGCTGGGCAGGGTCAGGGCGTAGGAGTCCCCGGGGTCGCCCACCGCGGTGGCCCCCACTTGTTGCACCAGGGCGCGCCCGTCAGCGGGGGTGCCGGAGAAGAAGGCTGTGTGTCGGTTGGTGTTGGGGCGGCGTTCCAACGCGAACCGCAACTGCTGAAGGAATGAGATCCATCCCTCGGTGATGTCCTCATGCCAGTCCGACAGGTCCGACCCGGGCTCCGGCTGGCCCCGTTCAAGCGTGACCTCAGTGCCGTCGGGGCCGGGCGTCAACCGGAAGGTGTCGCCGTCCTCCAGGGCCAGCGAGAGGTGGTCGGAGCCTTCAGCGACACTGGGGGAGAAGTAGATGAGCCGAATTTCCTCGGCCAGGCCGTCGTAATCCCAGCCCTGCCATTGCGCGACCTTCGCCGGTTCGCGGAGCATCACCCAGATCTGGCGGGCATCGGCGTTGATGTGGACACTCAGCGGGTTGGCACCGCCACCGGAATCGGTGTCGGTGCCCGCTGCGGGGGCTGATGAGTGATTCATGGCGTCACTCTACTCCCGCGGGTGTTACCGCTCCAGAGCGAAAAATTACCTACAGTGCGCGGATTGCGACGAGTTCGTTGTGGATCCGTCGGGCCAGCTCCTCGGCGGTCAATGTCTCGGACCCGCCGTGCGAGCGCAGGTACAGGAGGGCGGTGAGGCGCACCACCCGCCAGTCCTTCTCGGCCCTCGTATCGCCGGCCGCTGCTGCCCGGTTGATCTCCGGATCGTAGAGGTTGGGTGCGTTGAGCTGGCGCTGCCGGACAGCCGCCGCGAGCTTGGCCTTGAGCGGATCGGTTTCGGCGTCGTCGGCAGTCCGGAGCGACGCCGAGTAGGTCTCCGCGCGGTCGGTGTCGCCGTCGTCGAAGGCCAGATACGACGCGAGTGCCAGCGCGCCCTCAATCCACTTCCAGCGACCGAAGTTTCCGTCGAAGGGCAGCGGGGTGAGCAGATCGCAGACCCGCCGGGCGTTGGCGACGTCGGCAAAATCCACCAGGAGGCTCAACGCGAGGTCGTGCACATCCTGCAGGTTGCTTCCCGATTTGAAGTTCATGCCGCGGGTGAGGCGTTCGGCGATGCCCTGAAGGTGCTCGCTTTCGGGATGGACCGACACGACATGCGCGATCACCGCCTCGGGGGTCCCGTCCTGGGCGGGGATGGACCCGGCGGCGACCTCACGGTCGTCGACAGCAACCTGGACCTGTGACCCCGTGGCGATCCGCAGGGTGTCTCCGGAATCGAGCGTCGCGACGACGACGGCGGGAGTCCCGTAGTCATCCGTCTCGATGTCGGTATCGACCACCTCGGCGGCGTCCGTGCCGTCGGGGCCAATGATGTGGTGACCGGCGGCGACGGCCTCGGCGTTAAGCCGACGCACCCGCGTCGGCTTCCGGGATTCGTTCACCGCTTAGCGTCCCCAACCGGCGTAGGCCAGTGCCTGGCGGAGCAGTCCGCCGCGTCCGCCGGAGAACTCGGACTGCACGCCTGGGCTCAACGCCTCATCGGGTGTCATCCAGGAGAGTTCAAGGGCGTCCTGCCGGGGCTGGCATTCCCCGGTGACGGGAATCAGGTAGGCGAGGGCGACGGCGTGCTGTCGGTCGTCGGTCATCCCGGTTTCGGACGGCGACGGGAAATACTCGGCGACGGTAAAGGGGACCGGGCAGGGTGGCAGCTGGGGGAGGGCGAACGGTCCCAGGTCCTTCTCCAGGTGGCGGACCAGCGCCGCGCGGATGGTTTCCCGATACATGACCCTGCCGGACACGAACGTCCTGACCATCTCGCCCTGGTCGTTCGCCTGCAGCAGCAACCCCACCTCGGTCACGTAGCCGAGTGAGTCGCAGCGCACCGGAACGGCCTCCACATACACCATGGGTAGGCGGCGGCGGGCTTCGTAGAGGTCATCTTCCGAAAGCCACCCGGGATTGGGGTCTGGTGTGCGAACGTTCATACCTTTGTTTTATAGCAGACACGGGCACGACGGCGGACGGCGCGCTGCGCTTCGGCCATTGGCTGAATCTGATGACACGACCGTTAACCCCCGCAACCGGGTGCCGTTGGGTGCTGACGGGACAATCGCCGGGTCAGCCGGAGGGTAATCGCCTTAGCCCCGTGACCCCGCCCGTGACCCAGCCCCGTGGCCCCGCCCGTGACCCAGCCCCGTGGCCCCGCCTCGGCCTCAGGAGTTGGTTCAGCGCCGAGCCTCGCGCCCGGGGTCAACCTCTGGCCGTTTGGCAATACGGACCGGCCGGCCAGCGCCGAGGTCCACGGTCAGGTGGCGGTCGGCGTCGGTGACTCGTCCGGCAAAGCCGGCCGCCTCGACCCGTTCACCCAGCACAGTCAGGTCTCCCGCGTATTCAAAGCCCACCTCGAACTCCTGGCGCGGTGCCCGCCGTACAGCCACCACCCCACCATTCTTCGCCAGAAAGTCCACGGGCCCGTGACCCGGAAGATCGCTGGCGTCTCCGGCGTCCGGGGTGGCGGCCCGTACCCGGGCGCCCATGTTGGCGAGCACCCCGGCCGCGCCCGCAGTGTCCGGCGTGCGCCAGATCGTCACCACGGTCAGGGCCGGGTCGGGGCCGGTGGGAAGCTGCCGCTCGCCGAGCCCGGCATGGAAGGTGAGCGGGGGTGCCGATACCCGGACCCTTGGGACGCCGTCGGGATCGTTGACGACCTCCGCCGCGGTGCCGCTCACGCGGGTACGCTGGGCGAAAACTTCGAGGTCCCCCACCTCGAACCCCAGGGTCGTCGACGCCCCGCCAGGCCCGGACGGGCAGAGCGTGATCCGCCCGCCGCCGGCATCGAGCACCATCCACCCGTTTCCCTGGGCGGCCCGGGCCAGCCCGAGAGCGACAAGCACGGCGCCCAGCCGCCCGGGATCAGGTGTGTGGAGCAGAGGGTGGACCCGCAGCATCGGTTGTTCTCCAGGTTCGGGGTAGGGACTCGACGGAGCTCAGGGGATTACAGTAGCCCCATGAAGGCCGAACTGCCCGAACTGTTGGTCCCCGATGCTGACGCGTGGAAGGCCTGGCTGGAAGCCAACCACTCCACCTCTGGCGGTGTCTGGCTGATCCTGCACAAGAAGGGCGGGTTCGTCACCGAGTTGACCTACGCTGCCGCCCTCGATGAGGCGCTCTGCGTGGGGTGGATCGATGGCCAGGCGCGCCGGCGAGGCGACGAAAGCTCCCTCCAGCGGTTCACGCCCCGCGGCCCACGCAGTATCTGGTCGCTGCGCAACATCGGGTACATCGAGCGGTTGACTGCGGAGGGGCGGATGAGGGCGGCCGGGCTCGACGCCGTCGCCGCGGCGAAAGCGGACGGCAGGTGGGAGCGGGCCTACGCCGGGCCGGCGTAGGCGGAAGTTCCCGCCGCCCTGGCAGAGGCCATCGCCGCCGACCCCAACGCACAGGCGATGTTCAACGTTCTGACCTCCCAGAACCGGTACGCGATGATCTTCCGGCTCAGTCAGCTCAAGACCGAGGCGGCCAGGGAACGGAATATCGCCAGATTCGTGGCGATGCTGGCCCGCAGCGAGACGCTCTATCCGCAGCGGAAGCTCCCTTAGAGCCCCGCCAGACCGCATCGGAATAATTACGTCACATTTTCGTGACTAATTCGACGGCGAACCGGTGTAAGGTGATCCTTAGTTCATATCCAAAGTTCACCCCTGGAGACCACCCCATGCACAATCGATTTGCCGCCGTCGCGGCCGGTGCCACCATCCTCGCCCTCGTCGGGTGCGGAACGACCACCGAGCCCGCCGCCGAATCCGACACCTCACCCGCCGCCACCGAGCTGGAGAGCGACAACACGTTCACCCTCTACTCGGGACGGGACGAGGACCTGATCCAGCCACTCATCGATCAGTTCGAGGAAAGCAGCGGCATCGAGGTGGACGTGCGCTACGGCAACACCGCCGAACTGGGTGCACTCCTGCTGGAGGAGGGGGAACAGACCCCCGCCCAGGTGTTCCTCTCCCAGGACGCCGGTGCGCTCGGCGCCCTCAGTAGCGCGGGGCTGTTCACCACCCTGCCTGAGGACGTCACCGCAACCGTCCCCGACGGATTCACCTCCACCGACGACAGCTGGGTGGGAATCACTGGCCGTGCCCGCGTCATCGTGTACGACGGCGAGACGCTGGAAGCCGACGAGGTCCCGGCCACCGTGGATGAGCTGACCGACCCCGACTGGTCTGGCCGGGTTGGCTTCGCGCCCTCCAACGCCAGCTTCCAGGCCTTCGTCACGGCCTACCGGGTATTGAAGGGCGAGGAAGCCGCGGATGAGTGGGTAGCGGCGTTGGCCGCCAACGAACCGCAGATCTTTGAGAACAACGGCGCCGTCCTGACCGCCGTGAACGAGGGAGTGGTCGAGACCGGGCTGATCAACCACTACTACTGGTTCCGCCAGGCCACCGAAACCGGGGAGGAGAACATGCGCGCCCAGCTGTCCTACCCTGAGGCTGGCGACCCCGGATCGATTGTCAATGTCACCGGCGCGGGGATCCTCTCCAACGCCGGCCAGGACGCCGACGCTCTGGAGTTTGTCGAATTCCTCGTGTCCGCCGACGCCCAGCAGTACTTCGTCGAGGAGACCTTCGAGTACCCGCTGGCCGAAGGGGTCGAGGCTCCCGAGGGGCTGCCCGCCCTGGATTCGCTGGTCAACCCGGACCTGGACCTGTCGGACCTCGAATCGCTTGAGCAGACCCAGGAGTTACTGAGCAAGCACGGCCTGATCTGAACCTGATCAACTATTGGTAGCAGGTGACCCACGAATGACCCTCACCCGAACGGAACGTGCCAGCGCTGAGCCGGCGCGTTCCGTTCGTGTGCCCAGATCGGCTCCACCGGTCTGGCTGCTGGTGCTGGCGGGACTGTGTGCGGCGACGGCCGCCATCCCCCTGGTCTATCTGGTGGCGCGGACCACCGACGCCGGGTTCGCCGAACTCGCTGACACCCTGCTGCGGGCACGGGTCCTGCAGCTCGCCCTGAACTCGGTGCTGTTGGCGGCGGCAGTGACAATCACCTGCCTGGTGGTCGGAACGGCGTCGGCCTGGGTGCTCACGCGGGTGCGCATCCCGGCGCCGCGCGCCATGCTCCTGATCTCCGCGCTGCCGCTCGCCGTCCCGTCCTACCTTGCGGCCTACGGGTGGCTGGTCTGGCTCCCGACCCTGGACGGGTTCTTCGCGAGCTGGATGATCATGACCGCGGTCTGCACCCCGTACGTCACCCTGCCGGTCGCCGCCGCCCTCCGCGGGACGTCGGGGGATCTCGAAGCGGTGGCCCGCACCCTGGGGCGTGGGCCCTGGGGCGCTTTCCGTGCCGCCACCTGGCCCCGGGCACGACCCGCCGCGGCGGCCGGTGCCCTGCTGGTCGCCCTGTACACCCTTTCCGACTTTGGGCTGGTCTCCATGCTGAGGTATCAGACCCTGACCTGGGGCATCAACTCGGCATACGGGGCGAGCTTCGACCGGAACCAGGCAGCACTGCTCGCGCTGATGCTGGTCGTCCTGGCTCTCACGGTGGTCGCCGGAGAGAAGAGGTTCCGGGGCCAGGTCACGGCGGGGGCCGGGCGGGGAAGGATCGCGCTCGTCCGTCCCGGACGGTGGCTGCCCGTCGCGATGGCCCTGGTGCTCAGTGCTGCGTTAGTGAGCGTCGTCGTCCCCGTGGGCGGTCTGATGAGCCGGCTCCTGGAAGCCCAGACGCTCCGGGAGATCGACACCGTACGCCTCGTCGAGGCCATCGGGGCAACCCTGGGCCTCGCGGTCGCCGGTGCGCTTGCCGCGGTGGTGCTGGCCCTGCCGATCGCAGTGCTGGCCGCCCGCTACCGGGGACGCCTGGTCGCCGCGGTGGAGGCGGTGGGGTTCCTGGGGCACGCTCTGCCCGGAATCGTGGTGGGGCTGGCCCTGGTGTTCTTCGCGCTCGCCGCCGTCCCCGCCCTGTACCAGACGGTGGTGGTCCTCGTCTTTGGCTACGCCGTCCTGTTCATGCCGAAGGCGATCGGGACCATGCGCAGCGGGATCGCCGCCGTGCCCGGAAATCTGGTGGACGTGTCCCGGATGCTGGGCCTGTCACCATTGCAATCATGGTGGCGGGTGACCGCCCGGCTGGCGCTACCCGGGATCGGCGTCAGCGCGCTGCTGGTGGCCATCTCGGTCATGAAAGAATTACCTGCGACGTTGCTGCTGCGGCCCACGGGAACCGCCACCCTCGCCACCGAACTCTGGTCCCGCACCACGGTGTTCGAATACGGGGCGGCCGCACCCTATGCTGCCACCCTGGTGCTGCTCGCCGCCGTCCCCGCGGTGGTGCTGTCCGGATTTCGGGGCGTCGCGAAGGAGGATCTGTGAGCTGGGTAACCATTGACGGGTTGAGGGTGACCTACGGGAGTGCCGCCGTGCTCGACGGTGTGAACCTGCAGATCCCGCGGGGCGCGCTGACCGCCGTGCTGGGTCCGAGCGGCTGTGGCAAGACCACGCTGCTGCGGGCCATCGCCGGGCTGCTCCCAGCCGCCGGCGGCACCATCCGCGTCGGAGATAAGCTGCTCTCCTCCGCGACCGTCCAGTTGGCCCCCGAAAAGCGCGGTGTCGGCTGGGTCCCGCAGGATGCGTCGCTGTTCCCTCATTTGTCGGTGGGGGAGAACATCGGTTTTGGCCTCAAGCGGGGCCCTGGACGGGCAGGCCGGATCACCGATCTCGCCGCAATGGTGGGCCTGGCTGATTTCGTCGATCGCGCGCCGTCCCAGCTGTCGGGTGGTCAGGCGCAGCGGGTGGCCCTCGCCCGGTCGTTGGCTCCGCGCCCCGACCTGATTCTCCTCGATGAGCCCTTCGCCGCGCTGGACCCCCAGTTGCGTTCGACGTTGCGGCGTGAGGTCTCCGACCTGCTGCGCGGGCAAAGCAACACCAGCCTGCTGGTCACCCACGACCAGGAAGAGGCACTCTCGCTCGCCGACTACGTCGCAGTGATGCGCGACGGCCGGATCCTGCAGTGGGGCACCCCGTGGGAAGTTTACGAACGCCCGGTCAGCCGCTGGGTGGCGGCGTTCGTGGGCGACACCGTGGAACTTGATGGACACTGGGCCGATGGGCAGGTGCAGTGCGTGCTCGGGCGGGTGGATGCAGAGACCGCAGACGGCACAGCACCGGTGGACGGGGCGGCGGTTTCCCTGATGCTGCGGCCGGAATGGCTGCAGGTCACATCCGGAGGGTCCGATGCCACAGTCACTTCGGTCGCCTATGCCGGCCATGACGCACTGGTAAGCCTGGAGCTCCTGTCAGGGGCGACGGTGCGGGCACGGGTTGCAGCACCTGGCCTGCCGCGGCGGGGTGAGAGGGTGTCGATCGGTATCAAACACCGCGCGCTCGCCTACCCTCGCTCATCCGCCGCCGCGCGGGTGGAGCCGGCGGCCACCCGGTAGCCAGCTTCCAGGATCATCCACGCCTGCAGTTGTGTGGAGAGCTGGGCTCCCCCGGGTGCGGCGGCCTCTCCCGTTCCGGCCGGGAAGGTCAACAGGTCGGGGGCTCCGCCGGGACGAACCCCCCTGAAGCGATGAAAACGACGAGGCGATGGCGCTGTCTCAGCAGTCCGTCCGGCCCAGAGATTCTCGGACGTCGCCGTCACCAGGGTCTCGGCGGTCCGCCGGGCGGAATCCGGGAGTAGGGGGTTGAGCGCGGCGAAGGCCAGATACCGGACGAGGATGCCGGTGAATAGTCCGCCGTCCCCGGCCCCATGGGTCAGCAGGACACCCTCCGTGCCGAGTTGGCTGTCGACAGCGGAGACCAGGTCCGCGGCCGTGGCAAGGTTGGCCGTTCCTCCCAGTTCCAGTAGCGCTCCCAGCACCGGACCCTGGTTGTAGGTGTAGACGGTCGGGACCAGCGTCTCCCGTCCAGCCTTCACCCTGATCCCATCCAGGTACAGCCCGGTCTGGCCGTCCCGCAGGCGCTCACCGAGCCAGTCCACAAGTTCCTGCCCCCGCTCCGGTTGTCCGCGACGGGCGAAGAATAGTGCGGCGGGTCCGGTGGCCGGGGTGTTCTTGAAATCGCGGGAAGTATTCCAGTAGAGGCCGCCGCCCAGGTCAGCTGTGTGAGCGGAGCGCAGCGCCCGGTCGAGGGGTGCCAGGGCCCGCCCTCCTCCGCCCCGGACCCGTCCCATCCGGTCGACGGCGAGGGCCAGCCAGGCCATGTCGTCGTAGTAGGCGTTGGTCCACCGCAGACCATTGCGCAGGTGGATTCCCCGTAGCAGCCGCAATGCGGTGAGCGCAGACCGGGCCGCCGCGGAAGAGCTTCCCCGGTCCGCCTCGCGCAGCGTCTCGTCCACCAGGACGTCAAGGTACTGTGCCTGCCACCAGTAATGCCAGGGGGAGCGAGTTCGCTCCCGGGGGTGCTGCACGGCACCAAGGTGGGTAAACGGCAGCCCGAACAGGCGGTGGCCGAACCGGGACCTGACGGACTCCGCCGCAGCCCGCGCACGATGATCAGCCGTACGGATGGGGTCATCCTGGCGCGAAGTGAGCATAATTCCACCCTAGCCGGACGGCCCGGCGCCGGTATTGAGCACTCTGCCAACCCCAGCGGACCGCGGGTGCAGTATGGGCTGGGTCACAGTAGTGTTTGGTTGGCATCAGGTTCGTCCTGCGCACCAGATACTGACAGAACGCCCAATGCCGCCAGAAGCTCGAGGAGACACCATGGACATCACCAACACTGTTGCCCTGATCACCGGGGGCGCTTCCGGGCTGGGCCAGGCGACTGCCAGGAAACTTTATGGCGAGGGCGCCACCGTGGTCCTGGTCGACCTGCCCCACTCGTCAGGTTTAGAGGCAGCCGCCGAGCTGGGTGAGCGGACCGTGTTTGCCCCCGCAGACGTGACCGATCCGGCGCAGGTCCAGGCCGCCGTCGACACCGCCGTCGCGCTGGGCCCCCTCCGCACCGTCGTCAACTGTGCGGGGATCGCCACCCCCGGCAAGGTACTCGGACGCGACGGTGTGCTTCCACTGGAG
Organism: Arthrobacter sp. CAN_C5; assembly: GCF_017875735.1. Lineage (NCBI taxonomy): Bacteria > Bacillati > Actinomycetota > Actinomycetes > Micrococcales > Micrococcaceae > Arthrobacter > Arthrobacter sp. CAN_C5. The sequence continues at coordinate 3,598,622 of NZ_JAGGMZ010000001.1, read as the reverse complement.
GATTTCGCCAGGGTCATCAACATCAACCTGATCGGAACCTTCAACGTCATCCGGTTGTCTGCGGCGGCGATCGCGGCGACCGAGCCGGTCAGCCCTCCCGAAGGGTCCCCCGAGCGGGGGGTCATTGTGAACACTGCGTCGGTGGCGGCGTTCGATGGTCAGATCGGTCAGCCAGCGTACGCCGCCTCCAAGGGCGCGGTGGCGGCGATGACCCTGCCGATCGCCCGGGAGCTCGCCCGCTCCCTGATCAGGGTGGTCACCATCGCACCGGGGATCTTCGAAACCCCGATGATGGCGGGCCTGCCCCAGCAGGCCCAGGACTCTCTGGGAGCCCAGGTGCCGCACCCGTCCCGGCTCGGCCGCCCCCATGAATACGCGGCCCTCGTTTCACACATTCTGCAGAACCAGATGCTGAACGGCGAAACCATTCGCCTCGACGGCGCCATCCGCATGGCGCCAAAATAGCTGCCCCCGCAGCCCACGAAAGGAACAGCTCAATGGAGAGCACCCTCCCCACCGCCGACTTCATGGGCTTCGAGTCCCTGCTCAGCCCGACGGAGAGCGCCAAACTCGCCGATGTCCGTGACTTCCTCGACAAAGAGGTGTCGCTGAACGCGGAAGGCTGGTGGAACCGGGCCGAATTCCCCATCGAGGTGCTACCCAAGCTCGCCGCCCTGAACCTCAGTACCCCGGTGCAGCAAGGGTATAGCTACCTTTTCGGCGGCATGGTGATCGCCGAAATGACGCGGGCCGACACGTCCCTGGCAACCTTCTTCATGGTCCACCACGACCTCTTCGTCGAGGCCCTGCACGAGTTCGGATCCGAGGACCAGAAGGCCCGGCTACTGCAGGACGCCATGGATCTGAAGATCACCGGCGCGTTCGCCCTCACCGAGCCGCTGCACGGATCCGATGTGGCCGGCGGGCTGGCAACCACTGCAACCCGCGACGGTGACACCTGGGTCCTCAATGGGGCCAAACGGTGGATCGGCAACGGAACATTCTGCGACTACATGCTGCTCTGGGCACGGGACACCGCCGACGGAAGCATCAGGGGGTTCATCCTCGATGCTTCCCTGCCGGGGGTAAGCCGCACCCGGATCGAGAACAAGATCGCACTGCGTACCGTCCAGAACGCTGACATTGTGCTCGACGGTGTGCGCGTGCCCGAGGCGGACCGTTTCGCGGGCATCAACACCTTCGCCGACACCCGGAAGCTCCTCCTCGGTTCCCGGATCCTGGTGGGCTGGCAGGCGGTGGGCCAGCAGCTTGCTGCCTTCGACGTCGCCCGCCGGTACGCGGTGGAACGGCACCAGTTCGGCCGCCCGATCGCAGGGTTCCAGCTGGTGCAGGACCAGCTGGTGCGGATGCTCGGCAACACGACAGCGAGCCTGGGAATGATGGCGCGGGTGGCGCAGCTGCAGGAGGATGGCGGCGGTGACATGCCGCAGGCGGCTCTCGCCAAGGCATACACCACGGCACGGATGCGTGAAACCGTGGCGCTGGGGCGGGGGATTCTCGGCGGTAATGGCATTACCACCGAGTTCCGGATGGCCAAGATCTTCGCTGACGCCGAGGCCATCTACACCTACGAGGGCTCCTACGAGATCAACACCCTGATCGTCGGGCGTGCCATCACCGGGCTCTCCGCAATCAACTAGGCCGCGCAACGCCGGTACGTCCCGCGGGCGCGGGGTATATCGTGGGGCTACCTGCGAGGTCGGAGCCCCGCCAGTCACGCCCACTCCCTTGAGACGAGGTGCCGATCAAGCGTTTCCGCATCGGCCACTACCTGAAGACGAGCCTCTGGACCATCCCGCTGCTCTTTATTCTTGGTGGGGTCGCGATATCTCTCATCACCACGTCGATCGATGACGGGACGCTGGTCCCGGAGAGCATCAGTGGTGACACCACCGCAGCCCTCCAGATCCTCTATCTGATTTCTTTCGCCATGCTGACCCTCACCGGTCTGGTGCTGTCGCTGCTGATGGTGATGGTCCAACTCGCGATGGGCGTGTTCTCCCCGCGTATTGTGAGGCAGATTCTGCAGGACCGGCCGAGCCAGTGTGCGATCGGGCTGTTCGCTGGGACGTTCGCCCACTCGATTCTGTCCATGCGCTCGGTGAAGACCACCGCAGACGGCGGGACCGTGCCCGGTCTGGCGGTTGTCGTGGCAATGGTCCTGGTCTTGGGTTGCATCGGCACCCTGGTCTGGTATTTGAACCATATCGGGCAGTCGCTGCGGACCGCGGCCCTGGTCGGGTGGGTGGCCAGAGGCACCATGAAAACCCTCGACCATGTCTACCCGGACCCTGGCACTGAAACGGACCTTGATCCAGAACTGATTGTTACTCCGAGCGCCGGAGTGATGTTCGCCGTGGACCACAAGAAACTCGTCACCCTCGCCGGTCGCGCCGAATGCCAACTGGAGTTGCTGTGGGCGGTCGGGGACTACATTCCCACGGGTTCCGCTCTCTTCCGGATTGTCGGTGAGCAGGGTGCGCTCTCGCGGTCCGGCGTCGTGAGGGCAGTGGCGATCGGCCCGGAACGCACCATGAACCAGGACGTTGCTTACGGCCTCCGAATGCTGGTGGACATCGCCATTCGTTCGCTGTCCTCGGGGCCTTTCGAAGACCCCACCACAGCGGTTCAGGCCATCGATCGGATCCACGACATCCTGCGGCAAATCAGCCGCCGCCCGCTGCATTCAGGGCATTACGACGACGACGGCGGTACCCTCCGGCTGACGGTCCCCACCATGCTGTGGGACGGCTACGTGCGGCTCGGGTTCGACGAAATCCGGATCGCAGGGTCGGGCTCCCCCCAGGTGGCCAGACGGCTGCGGCTGGCCCTGGACGACCTGATGGCGGTGACCCCCGCCGACCGGCAGCTGCCGTTGAAGTACCAGCGGGAGCTGCTTGATGGCAGCGCCCGCGCCGCAGCCTCGTCGAAGGCGGACGGAAAAGCGGCACTGGTACCAGACGCGTCCGGAATCGGTTCCGCGGCAGACCTCGTGACCGCTCCCCACGAAGATCGCCGCTGAAGCAGGCCGGACCAGGCCTGGCGGGCCCGACGGTGGCAGACTTTGGGGATGTCCTCCTTCCGCGCCCAACTCGACATCCTGGGTCTTCTCCCAGGGCATGCACCCGAAGCCGTCATGGAGTCAGCGGAGGCCGCCCTTGGTGCCGCCCACCTGGTGGAGGCCAAGCAACTCGATGTGGTGGCAGGGGTCCCCCGGATCACCCTGCGTTTCCTGGTGGAGGAAACCGACTACGAGACCGGCGCCAAACAGGCCGTGCAGGCTGCGGTGAAGATGCGCCATGCCGTCGAACGGGTCGCTACTGTCGGGCCGTTACGGGTTCTCCGTCGTCGAAGAAATCGATGGGAGGGACTGTAGCCATCTGGCGCGCCCGCAGCTCGCGCCGGTAGGCATGGTCCACCCGGTGGCGCCGCGACCCGGCGGAAATGATCAGCAGGAAAGCCCCCAGCCCGGCGGCGAACGCGACCGGGATGGACTGGGGGTCACCGAGCAGCCGCTCGGGAACGATCAGGACCAGACCCCAGACGACGGCCAGCGCGACGGCGATCCGGCCCCGATCGGTCATGCAGACGGCCATCGCGGCGAGGGTCAGCAGGATTACCCCGATGAGCGCCCACCGCTGAGCGCCGAACTCCAACCAGTCAACGCCCAGGGTGGTCAGCACCGCAGCGGTATGTACGGTCGCGGTGACGCCGGTCCAACCGAGGAAGAGGCCCAGCGGTATGTCCACGAGGAGGCCTTCCGGCCGGGTCTGCGCCGGGTAGTGGTTGAGCCAGCGGAGGGAAGCCAGCAACGTGGCCAGGAGCAGGAAGATCAGCACCAGGCTCATCGCGGGCATGCCCCGCTGAACGGCCACCGCCCAGCCGAGCGTCACCAGGAGGGCAACCACCACTGCCCACCCGAGCCCCCGGTGCCGGGGGCTCCGCTGGTGGGCGGGCAGCCACTGGTGGATGGTGTACCCGATCAGTCCCACACCGATCAGCAGCCACGCATAGGCTGCCGGTGCGGCCGGCGAGACCAGGGTGGCGGCAGGATCAAAGGTCCCCAAAGAGGCCTCACGGAGGTCCGGTCCACCGAAGGCGCCAGCTACCTCGGCCGTCCCCAGGACGGCGCCGATCGTCACCACGGTGACGACGATCCGCCGCACCAAATCCGGGTCCCAGGAGCCAATGTGTCGAATCACCGACGACCCACCCGCCGCCGCACGGGAAGCCGTCACCCGGACCGCCGCCGTCGTCGACCCGGTGGGTTTCTTGCCGGCAGGCTTCGGCACTGGAGGTGCCGGTGCTCCCGGCTTCGTTCCTGCCGGTGAGGTGCGGGCTGACGTGGCGGGTGGTGGTCCCGGGTAGGAGCTGCCGGGTCCGGCGTCGTCAGAAGGAGCCGCGGGGCCGGTATTCTTCGGCCGCGCGGCACGGAGCCGCTCCAGCACGGGAGAAGGCGTCTCCGATGGCGCCTCGGATCCGTTGGAGTCTGGGGTCCCTGCAGGCAACCTAGTCGGTTTGGCTGGCAGCCGGGGGGTGGGCGGCGTCGGGGTGCTCATCGGTTGTCTTACCCTTCCGGCGTTGCTTGAGCGCGAGGAATGCAGCAATTACAAGTCCCACCAGAGTACCTACCCCCATTCCGAGGAGGGCACTCACCCACAACGGGAAGCCCGTGGTGGCATCGGTGACATACCCCAACATCACCAACCAGCAGGACCATAGAATACCGCCGACGGCGGCGCACGCGAGAAACGGCCGCAGCGGAAGGTCGGCGATCCCGGCCGCTGCCACGCCCGCGGTCCGGCCCGCGGGAAGGAATCTGAGGGCGATGAGACCGGCGTAGGTGGGAGACTTGCCTGCCTTTTCCACTGCCGTGCGGATGCTGCGGTGAATGGCGCGGCCCCACCTGAACTTGTCCAGCCACAAGGTCAACCGGTTGCGGAAGAGCAGATACAGGATGATGTCGCCCAGCCAGCTTCCGAGCGTGGCTGTCAGCAGGGCGATGGGGAGGAGCAGTGTCCCTTCGGACGCCATGGTGCCCGAGGCGATCACCAGGAACTCCGAGGGCACGGCGGGGATGAACACGTCGACGACTACGACTATGAAAGTCAGGGGATGGAACAGCGGCGACCATGCTCCGAGATCGGTGAGATCCACTTTTCCAATCTACAGGGGACCGGTGGGGTGAGGTCTAGGGGGTGGAACGGCTCCTAGCCGAAGTCCTGCAGGCTCAACCGGCTGTCGAAGCGCCGTTCGGCGCCGCTGAGCGGGTCGGTGAAAGCGATACTTTTGGCAACGAGTTGCAGTGGCTTGCTGTAGTCGTCGGGGGCCTGGGGGAGCAGCACCGGGTAGAAGGGGTCGTTCACGATCCCCAGTCCAAGACCGGCCATGTGCAGGCGCAACTGGTGGGTCTTCCCGGTGTGGGGGGTGAGGCGGTAGCGGCCGCGGCCATTGCGGTCCTCCACCAGGTGCACCAGGGTTTCCGTGTTGGGTTCCCCGTCCACCTCCTGGGCGAGGAGGTACGTGCGGCTCTTGACGATGCGGCTGCGGACCACCCGCGGCTGCGCCATCAGGTCCAGGCAGGGGTCCACGGGGGCGGCAGCCTCATACTCCTTGGAGATGAGCCGGTTCTCGAAGAGCAACTGATAGTTTCCGCGGGTCGCCGGGTTGGTGGAGAAGAGCAGAATGCCGGCCGTCAGCCGGTCGAGCCGGTGCATGGGGATCAGGTCGGGCAGGTCCAGTAGGACGCGGAGCCGGACCAGCGCGGATTCCGCGACGTACCGGCCGCCCGGCGTGGTGGGCAGGAAATGCGGCTTGTCGACCACCAGCAGGTTTTCGTCCTGGTGCAGTATGCCCACCTCGACCGGGAGCCGCTCCTCGACCGGCAACTCCCGGTAATACCAGACGAAGGTGTGCTCGGTGAGGGGCGTGGTCCGGGTGAGCCGCTCCCCGTTCAGGGCGACCACCTCACCGCGGTCGAACCGGGTGGCGATGCCTTCGGGATCGACGTGGTCCCAGCGGTCCAGAATGTAGTCGAGCGCGGTCCCCCAGGGGCCCTCAGAGGGCAGGCGCAACCGGGTGGCGTTGACACCGTTGCGGACGGGAAGGGGGGATTGCATCACCTATCTAGGGTACGCGTGTGCGGTCCCCGGGCTGCCCGGTCTTAGTTGCACCCCACAATCCGGTACAGCGACGCCTCCCCTTCGCGGTCCACCAGCTCAAAGCCGCCCGCCAGGGAGAGGTCAGTCAGGCCGGCGAAGGGAACCACCTGCCCGCCGTGCACGGAAGCCGTCCCGAAGTCCAGCACAAACGCTGTGTTGGTGCTGCGCACCGCGTCGCAGACCGAAGGGTTCAGCCGCATGGTGTCGAGATAGCCGAAGACGGTGCGGGCCTCCTCGGTGGCGGGATTGGTGCCGTAGGGGAGCAGCGACTGCCGGCCGGCGAAGGCGTAGGACAGCGAGGCGCCGGTCAAGGGGTTACCCGCGATCACCGCATCGGCTGGGACCTGCTCCGGGAGCCGTTCCAGCAGCGTCAGCTCATCGATGGTCAGCAGCCGGGAATCCTCGGTGTACCGGTAATGGAAGGCTGCCTCACTGACTGCGCGCTGTACCGCGAAGAGCGGTGCGACCGCCAGGCCGATCACCACGAGGACCGCCGACGCCGCCGGGAGGAACCACGCGGGCTCGGGGCTGCCCCGCCGGGCGCGTAGGCTCTGCAGACCCAGGATCAGTGTCTGGGCCAGTGCGACCCCGCCGATACTGGCCACCAGGATCCCCGCCGGCGCGAGCATGGCGCTGATCCGGAAGTAATCGTTGTACCAGACGCCCGCGACAATCCACCGCAGGGTGGGGGCTTCCTGCCAGCTGCCGAGCACGAACAGCGCGCCAGCCACGAGGTACATGGCGATGACCCACCGATGGCTGCGCAGGTAGAGGACGACGGCGGCACCCACCGCGGTGAGCACCGTGACCAAGAGTGCCACCGGGCGTCCCAACGGGCCGTGGAACAGCACCTCCGAGACGGCTCCTCCGGCGTCGCCCATCTGTGCCCAGTTCTCGGCGCTGCTCCGTGCGGGCCGCACCGTCATCCACAGCACGGCGGTGAGCACCAAAAATGCCGCAGCCCCGGACGCCGCGGCCAGCCGACGTCGGCCGCTGCTGTTCCGGATCCGGGCTAACGCCACCGAAAGGACGGCCGGGGCAGCCAGCGCGAGGAGCCCCAGCAGGGACGAGGGGTGTGCCAGCAGCAGTCCCGGGAGGAGACCCAGGAGCAGCAGGGCACTCCCGGCACGGGTGAGGGACACCTCGGTACCGGCGCGGATCAGCTGGATCACGAGTCCCAGCGCGGCGGGAAGGATGGCGATGGACAGCATGAACGGGTAGACCACGCCGAACTCGAGGAGCAGGTAGGGAAAGGAGCTGTAGGCGGTGGAGAGCACGCCGGCAACCAGGAGGGGAAGCGCACGTTCACCGGTGAGACGGCTGACCAGGAACAGGCAACCGACGCTCCAGATGCCGGTGATCAGCACCAGGTTGGTCACATTGATTGCGGCGGTGAGGGGGATGCCGGCGGTGGCGATCACCAGGGAGACCACGGCGTGCCACCCCGCAGGGTAGAACGTGCCCTCCCGGGTCCCCAGGTACCCCAGGGTCAACGACGACGAATTGCCCGTTTCGGTGATGTACCGCAGGGCATTGAGATGGAAAATGTTGTCGTGGGACTGGGCGATGTTTTCGGGTGCGCCGAACATCCAGAACATCACCGCAGCTACCGGCACCGCAGCAACTGCCCACGCGGTGAACACCAGCCGCCAGCGGGCGGTCGGCTCGGCAGGCATGGGGGGACCATGAATCAGGTGCCCGAACTGTCGGCGCAGGAACCAGAGCGCTCCGGCGACAACCGCTGTGACCGCCAGCACCGGCGGTAGTGACCAGCCCACGCCGGCGAAGGCTGCGACCTCGGCGGACAGCACCACGGCGGTGATGCTGAAAGGCCCGGCGAGGGCCAGCAGGGTCAGCCGTCGCAGACCCAGCGCGGCCCCCCAGGCCAGGCCGGGTCCGAACACGACGGCGAGTGCCACCACGAACGCCGGGAGGGTCGCTGCCCAGCTCATAGGCCCCCTCGGGTGATGGTCGGTGAACTCATTCGGCGGCCGCCGTGCTGGCGGGCTGACAGTACGGGCAGTAATACAGGTCGCGCAGTTCCAGTTCGTTGTCCCCGAGCTGTTCCAGTGTGACCCGGGTGCCGCAGCGCAGGCAACCGCGGTGTTCCCTGCCGTACACCCACAGGGTGTTCCCCCTCAGATTCCCGGTGGTCGCCCGGGTGGACCGTGCCTTGTTGGCCTCCAGAAGTTTCTTCGCCAGCGCCACCATCCGGGGGAGGTCCCTGACTCCCGCCACCGGGGTCAGCGGGTGGACCCCGGCGAGGAAACACAGCTCACACCGATACACGTTCCCGATCCCCGCCAGGTTCCGCTGGTCCAGCAGGGCCAGCCCGATGGGGCGGTCCGGCTGGGTGCGGAGCCGGCGCAGCGCCTCCTCGGGATCCCAGTCCGGGCCCAGCAGGTCCGGACCCAGATACCCCACAGCTTCTTCCTCGGCGGAGCGGGGGAGGACCTTCAGGAAACCCAGTTCAAAACCGACCGCTGCGGAGTCGGGGGTCTCCAGGATGCAGCGCGCCTTGAACGCCGGACGGCGCCACTTGGCCCCCTTGGCGTAGATATGCCACAGGCCCTCCATCTTCAGGTGCGAGTGGATGGTCCACCCGTCCTCGCCGCCCACCCGGATCAGCAGGTGTTTGCCCCGTGCCACCACGTTCTGCACCGTTTCGCCGGTGAAGTCCACCGTCGCGAACTTCGGGACCCGGATATCGCACCGGGTCAGCGTGCGGCCCGCGAGGGCCGCGTTCAGCTCGCGTGCCGCCCGCCAGACGGTATCCCCCTCAGGCACGAATCCTCAGTCCCCGCGGGGTGGAGTAGAAACCCGCAGCGGTCAGCGCGCGGCCCACCTCCGAGTCCAGCACCGGTTCCCCGTTGACCTTCTCGATCGCCATCTTCTCGGCCGCGCCGCGGCGGATGATGGCAACCAGGGCACCGGCCGCGGCGTGCAGCGCTGCCGAATCCTCGGTGAACGCCAGCACCGTCTTCCCGCCCCGCTCGACATACAGGGCCAGGCGCCCGTCCTGCAGAATCACCAGCGCGCCAGCTTTCCGGCCCGGACGGTGCCCGCCATCGGAGGAGGGCCACGCCAGGGCCGCCCCGTAGGGATTGGCCGGGTCCGTTGCCGCGAGGGCGATCGAGGACCGCACGACGCCGGGGTCCTCACCCGGGCGCCGTTCCTGCTGGGCGTCGCCGCCGAACGAGCGGAGCCGGTCAACGGTTGCGGGAACCGCGAACTGGGCGGCGCCGAGGTGTTCGATGAAATACCCGCGCCGGCACCGGCCCATCTCTTCGAGCCGGGCCAGGACTTTGTATTGCAGGCCGAAGCCGCCGGGGGTGCCCTCGCTACCCACCGAGCCGCGGGTGACAACCCCGTACCGGTCCAGGAGCAGCTCGGCGGTGGCGTGCGCGTGGACGGTGGTCTCCGCTTCCACGGGCGGCAGCATGGTCCACCGTCCGGCCGCCATCGGCGGGGTGCTGCGCTGGTAGCCGCGGGCGCCGTCGTCGGCCCCTGACATCCGCAGGGAGGAACCGGTCAGCGATGCCCCGGGGGCACGACCGAGCCGTCCCAGCCGGGAGGATCGCGCGCGGGGTGGGGCGGCACGCTGTTTGTGAGCGGTCTTGCCACCGGCGAGCAGGCTGCGCACCGGAGTGAAGGTGTCGTTGCTGATCCGCCCGGCCCACACCAGTTCCCACAGGGCGTTGACCACCTCGGTGTCATTCAGGGGCGCCGTGGAGTCCAGGGACTCCACGAGCTGCCGGAAGAAATACGCGCCGCCCCGGTTCAGCAGTTCGAGCAGGTTCAGTTGCAGGGCGGAAGGGTCGAACACGGGGTCGGGGCGGAGGGTGAGCGGCGCGTTCTCCGCGAGGTGCAGGGCAATCCACCCGTCGTTGCCGGGCAGGGAACCGTCACCGGACCAGACCACCTCCCCGGTAGCCGTCAGCTCGTCAAGCATCGCCGGAGTGTAGTTGGCCACCCGGGACCCGAGGATCAGCGGTTCCCAGGCGGACGCGGGGATAGGCACCCCTGAAAGCTGGTCGACGACGGTGGCCACACCGTCAAGTCCGCGCAGGGTGGACCCGACATGCTGCCAGGCGGGAAGGAACCTTCCGTAGGCGGCGGGATCCACTGGTTCCACTTCCTGCCGGAGCGCGGCCAGGGAACGGCGGCGGAGCCTGCGGAGCACTTCGACGTCGCACCATTCGCTGGGGGCCGCGGTGTGGGTGGTCTCCGAGGTACTCTCCGGGAGGGAGGCAACCGGGCGGAACTCGCCCTCCACCACCCGGCCGTCGGCGGCGAGGCGTTGCAGGGCGGTCAGCACCACGGCAACACCCAGGCCCAGGCGCTGCGCCGTTTCGACGACGGTGAACGGCCCGTGGGTGCGAGCGTAGCGCCCCACCAGGTCCCCGAGGGGATCCGCGACAGGTTCAATGAACGCGAGCGGAATCCCCATCGGCAACGGGACCCCGAGCGCGTCGCGCAGCCTGGCGGCATCCTCGACCGCGGACCAGCGTTCCTCACCGGCGACGAACACCTGCAGCGCACGGTTGGCCTGCACCAGTTGTGTGAGCAACGGGCCCACCAGGTCGACGGCCGGGGTATCGCCGGATTCTTCGGGAGTTTCGAAGCGCTCGGCCACCTCACGGGTGGTCAGGGGCCCGAGGAGTCTGAGCAGGTCGGCCACCCCCTCAAGCCCACGCACCAGGCGGTCCGGGGCGAGACGCTGCAGTTCGCTTTCCGTGGAGGTGATCACCCCCGGGTCGAGGAGCTCACGCAGTTCGGCCCGTCCCAGAAGCTCGTTGAGCAGGGTGGGGTCCAGGGAGAGGGCGGCTGCCCGCCGTTCGGCCAGGGGCGAGTCCCCCTCGTAGAGGAACGACGCCACGTAGCCGAACAGCATGGAGCGGGCGAAGGGCGACGGCTGGGAGGTGGTGGTCTCCACGATCCGCAGTTCCCGGCGTTCAATGCTCGCGGCAATGTCCTTCAGGGCGGGCAGGTCGTAGACGTCCTGCAGGCATTCACGGACCGTTTCGAGCACGATCGGGAACGTGGGGTACTTCCGGGCGACGTCGAGCAATTGCGCGGAACGCTGCCGCTGCTGCCAGAGCGGGGACCGTTTCCCCGGGTTCTGGCGGGGCAGCAGGAGGGCGCGGGCAGCACACTCGCGGAACCGTGAAGCGAAGAGGGCCGAGCCGCCCACCTCGGTGGTCACAATCCCGTCCAGCTCCTCGGCGTCGAACAGGAACAGCTCCGCACCCGGCGGCTCGTCCTCCATCAGGGGTACCCGCAGCACGATCCCGTCGTCGGAGGCCATCGCCGAGCCGTCCATGCCGTACCGCTGCTCGAGGCGTGCCCCGACGGCGAGCGCCCAGGGGGCATGCACCGGCATGCCAAACGGGCTGTGGAGGATGACCCGCCAGTCGCCGAGCTCGTCATGGAATCGTTCGACCACCAGGGTGCGGTCGTTGGGCACAATTTCGGTGGCCGCCCGCTGCTCGGAGAGGTAGGTCAGGAGGTTGCCCGAGGCCCAGTCGTCCAGGCCGATGGCCTTGCACCGTGCCTGCGCGTCCTCGGGGGAGGCGAGGGACGTTTCTCGGACGAACGCGCCGACCGCGCGGCCCAGTTCCACGGGGCGGCCGAGAGAATCGCCTTTCCAGAACGGCAGCCTGCCCGGCTGCCCGAAGGCGGGGGAGACGAGCACCCGGTCGTGGGTGATGTCCTCGATCCGCCAACTGGTGGCGCCCAGGGCGAACACATCGCCCACCCGGGATTCGTAGACCATCTCCTCGTCGAGTTCACCAACCCGCCGTCCGCCCTGTTTGCCGCCGGTCCCGGGTTCGGCGGAGCCCACCAGGAAGACGCCGAACAGGCCGCGGTCGGGAATGGTCCCGCCGGAGGTGACGGCCAGGCGCTGGGCGCCAGGCCTGCCGGTAATGGTCCCCTCCACCCGGTCCCAGATGATCCGCGGCCGCAGCTCGGCGAACTCGTCCGAGGGGTACCGGCCGGCCAGCAGGTCGAGGGTCGCGTCGAACGCCGAGCGGGGCAGGGTGGCAAACGGTGCGGAGCGGCGGACGACGTCGAACCATTCCTCCACGTCGATGGTGCCCAGGGCTGCGGCTGCCACCGTCTGCTGCGCCAGGATGTCCAGGGGGTTCGCGGGAATGTAGAGGGGCTCGATCTTCCCGGCGAGCATCCGCTCCACGGTGACCGCGGTGTTCACCAGGTCGCCGCGGTGCTTGGGGAAGAGGACACCCTGGGATACCTCACCCACCTGGTGCCCTGCGCGGCCCACCCGTTGCAGGCCGCTGGCCACCGAGTAGGGCGACTCGACCTGGACCACCAGGTCAACGGCACCCATGTCGATGCCCAATTCCAGCGACGACGTTGCCACCACGCAGCGCAACCGCCCGGATTTGAGGTCATCCTCGATCAGCGCCCGCTGGTCTTTGGACACCGACCCGTGATGGGCCCGCGCCAGGAGCGGCTCAGCGCCGTCGGTCTGGCCGGCCTGGCCCATCAGCTGGGCGGGGGGTGCCTGCTCAGTCCACTGACCTGCGGGCCGTCCGGCTGCGGGACCCGATTCGTCGGGTCCCGCAGCCCGCAGGGCTGCCGCTTCCAGCCGCTCGGCATGGATCTCGTTCAGGCGGGCGGTCAGCCGTTCGGCGAGCCGACGGGAGTTGGCGAACACGATCGTCGAGCGGTTCGCCTGGATCAGGTCGACGATCTTCTCCTCGACGTGGGGCCAGATGCTTCCCTGCGGGACGGCCTCGGCGCCGTAGGCGTCGTCGTTGTCAGGCTCATTGCCCCCGTTTTGCGTCGGCGGCCCGCCCAGCTCGGTCATGTCCTCCACCGGCACCGTGACGGTCAGGTCCCACTGCTTTTTCGACGGCGGGGCGACGATTTCCACCGTCGCATTGCCGCCCAGGAAGCGGGCCACCGTTTCCTTCGGTTCCACGGTGGCGGATAGCCCGATCCGCTGCACCGGCTTCTCCAGCAGCGCATCCAGCCGGGCCAGTGACACCGCAAGGTGTGCCCCGCGCTTGGATCCCGCCACTGCGTGGACCTCATCGACGATGACGGTGTCGACGTCGGTGAGGGTTTCCCGCGCCTTGGACGTCAGCATCAGGAACAACGATTCCGGGGTGGTGATCAGGATGTCCGGGGGCCGGGTCAGCAGGGCCCGCCGGTCCGCCTGCGAGGTGTCGCCGGACCGCACCCCCACCGTGATGGACGGCGCGGGCAACCCCAACCGTTTGGCCGTCTGGGTGATCCCGATCATGGGGGCACGCAGATTGCGTTCGACGTCGACGCCGAGGGCCTTCAACGGCGAAATATAGAGGACCTTGGTGCCGCGCTTCTTCGCCGGCACGCCCTTGGTCGCCGGTTTGTCCGTGGCCGGTGTCCCCTTGGCTGGCGGCCCGGAGTCGTCGGTGCCGGCGGCGATGAACTTGTCCAGTGCCCACAGGAACGCCGCCAGGGTTTTGCCGGAGCCGGTGGGTGCGATCACCAGGGCGTTCGACCCCGCCGAGATAGCGTTCCAGGCCCCCTCCTGCGCGGAGGTGGGCGCGGCAAAGGCCCCGGCGAACCACTGATGGGTCGCGGGGGTGAACTTGTTCAGCACCGAGGTCACCGGTTTATCATCTCGCAGCCTGCTGACATTTTGTGACGCTGCGGGCGTAGGCTCCCGCGCCGCGGGCAAATGCGGGGTAGCTTTCAAGGTAGAACGCCCTGCTGCAGGAGGAAAGGCTCGTACATGAGTGGCCAGGTAGGCAACAACTGGGTCCCATTGGCCGGAGTATCGGTGCTCTTTGTGGGTGGTGCTGTCGCGAGCTTGCTTGCGGGTGACAACACCGGGGCCGTGGCCGCCTACTTCGTCGTTGCGACCCTGGTACTGATCCTCGTCGCCGGGCCGTGGCTGGTGCGCAACCCGCCGGCGATCAACGCGAACACGGGCGCCTACCTGGTGCTGGCCGTCGTGTTGGAGCTGGGAGCCCTGCTCGGCGGATCAATCGGGGTGCTGCGTGGTCTTGGCGGGTGGATCGTGCTGGGCCTGGGCCTGGTGGCGTACGGCCTGCTGGAACGTGGCCGGGTCATGGTGACGGCCGGGGTTTTCGCCGTCGTTGCCGGCGTCGTGGCCGTCGTGGCGCACCAGACCTGGCTGACGCTGGCCCTCCAGTTGCTCACCGCCGCTGTCTTCGCCCTCGCGACGGGGCGGCTGCGGCACCTGTTGCTGTCCCAGCGACACGCTACCGAGTCCGTCCCGGCTGCTGCCGCGGGCTAACCCACCCAGCACCGGCCTGCCTGTGCCGGCCGACTACTTTCGGAACGGCGCCCGCGGCACTGCTAACCCGCGGCATTCCTACATGGCAGCCATCGGGCCGATGGTCATCAGGACGATGTCCTCGGCTGCGCAACCAACCGATTCCTGGAGCGCGATCAGGGAATCGGTGGCGCCCGGCGGATAGATGCGCACACCGGTGGTGTCGGTGAGGTTGCAGGCGTCCCCGTAGTTCTGGGCACTCGTCTGCAAGAGGGTGGAGATTGCCGATTGGCCCGGCTCCAGGACCACGGTGGGGACCTCGACGCCGGGTTCCCGGTCAGCGGGGGCGCCCACCTGTGCCTCAGCCGCATCCACGTAGGACACGCCCGGGTAGCCGGTCATGGTGCATTCCGCGTCCGAGGTGTTCGAGAGGATGAGGGTGCGCTCCACCGTCCCGGCGCCGCCCGCACCCATGGGGGTCTCCACCACCGCGGAGAGATCTGCCGCAGTGCACATCCCGGCCTCGGCCGGCTCGGTAGCAGACGGCCCCTCGGAGGCTTCCGCGGTGGGGGTGGCAGAGGTCGCCGGTCCGGGAGAGGCCGACTCGCTTTGTGCTTCGGTGGGCTCCTCCGCCGGCTCTTCAGAGGACTCGGCCGATGTGCTGACCTCGGCCGCGGGCGCAGTGGTGTCCTGGTCGGCGGGGTCTGATGTTCCACAGCCCGCGAGTAAAGCGATGGTGCTCAGGGCCGCGAGGACGGCAGCGGCTTTGGACGAAGTCCGTGTGTGGATACCCATTGACTCACCATCGCCGTTGATCGCCCCTGCGTCAATCGGCCGCGGTACTTCGCAGCCGATTGACGCAGGGATCGTTACGGACAGTTACTTGGTGCTGCGGGTCCGGACCAGGGCCAGTACGCCAGCGACCAGGCCGAGCAGGCCGGCGGCGAGAGCCACCCAGAGGACCGGCTGGTTGGTGGTGGACTCGGTGGCGGAGGCCTGCTCGGCGTCAGCTGCCTCGGCCTCGTCGGCCGCTTCCGTGCTGTGATGTCCACCCTCTTCGGTCTCGGCCGTGGTGACGAAGGACGGAGCGGGGCTCTCGGGCTCCTCCGCGCCTTCCTCGGCGACCTCATCCCAGCTGGACACACTGCCATCAGAGTAGGTCTGGATGGCAGGCAGCGTCACGGTGGTTCCTTCTTCCGGGAGTCGCCCGACTGACAGGGAGAAGATCTGGTATTCGTCGGCCGTGAGCTGGTCTTCCGCACTGTCCGCCGTCCAGATCACCGACAACACACCCTCGGTGACGGTGGCTCCATCGATTTCCACGGGCTCTGGAAGTTCGCCACGGACTACTTCGGCGGTCCAGCCCTCGACTGGCTTTGCCCGGACCGAGGTGAAGGGTGAATCGGTCGGCAACTGGACCTCAATTTTCTCGGTCAGTGCGGTGTCCGACTCGCTGGGCACCGAAAAGTTGAGCTGCGTGTAACCGCCGGCAGTCGTGCTGGCCGGGCTGACGTTCACGTGTGCTGACGCTGTGCCGAGGCCCAGCGCCATGAGGCCGGCAGTGGTGGCGGCGAGCGCGGAGGTGGTGACAGTGCGGCGTGCTGAAGTCTTCATGGAATTGCCTTTCTGGATGCTGTCCGGGCGCATGGCGCTCTCAGGCAGCGAAAAATGGGTGGGGTGATGTGTGCACCCCGGCCGTCCGGTGGATCAGGCGGGGGAAAGAGCTGGGACGGGCCTCAACGGTGGGCCACGCAGCGGCGGAACGTCCCGAAAGGCTCGGGCGGACCGGCGGACGGGGGCGGGCGGAAACAGCGGGATCCGCGGTGCTGGGACGGGGCCGACGACGTCGGGCAGCCTCAACAGTGGGACAAGCCAGGACGCTGCCAGCCGTGCCGCGGCCTCACCCCGTTGCAGCATGAACCCGGTGGCGACGACGGCGAGCGCATGGAGGGCGAGCATCCACACGTCGGTGTGGGCGGAGGCCGCATGGGCGTGCGCGCCGTTGGGGAGGCAGCTGACTGACTGGACGGCGTAGTGCCGGGCCGGTGCGGCGACGCAGGCTGAAGTGGTGGAGGCGAGACTGAACGCAGTGTGCAGGAGCCACTGACCCAGCCCGAGAACCAGAAGGAGGGCGGGTAGCGATAGAGCCTTTTTGGCGATGACAGTCACTGCTAAGAGCGTTGCCGAACCCAGCACGGCAACGATCAACGGGGCGGGGAGATGTCCCCCACCGATCACGTGCGCCCCGGCAGCAAGGGAGAGGACAACCACTGACGTCGCCAGAGAACGGGCCAGGCGGGAGAAAGGCGATGCGCCGTTCATAGTCCCCCTGGATCAAGTGGTTGTCCGCACTTTTACTGCAGCTGTTGGGCTACCCGCCCCACCTAAGAGTATTCGACGCGGTGGGGTGCTCGGCTTGGTGGAACGGGGCTACTCGTGGTGGTAGGGCCGACCGCCGGCAATCTCCTGCGCACGGTAGAGCTGCTCGGCGAGGATCAACCGCACCAGCTGGTGGGGAAACACGAGGGGGGAGAGGGACCACACCAGATTGGCCCGGGCATGCACCGACGGGTCCACGCCATAGGCTCCGCCAATAATCATGACCACCGTGCGGGCGTTATCAATGGGTTGCTGCAGGGTGCGGGCCAGGCCCGGCGAATCCAGGGCCTTGCCCCGTTCGTCGAGCAGGATCACAAAGTCGTCCACTGTGAGTTTCGCCAGCAGCCGCTCGGACTCTTCCCGGCGGGCTGCATCGTTTTCCCGCGACGAGTGGGGGATCAGCTGCCAGCCCAGGTCGAACGGCTTCTTGAGGCGCTTCTCGTACCGCGCGATGCCGTCGCTGACCCACGCCTCGTGCTTCTTGCCGACCGCCAGAATCTTCAGTGCCACAGCCCACACGATACAAGGAGGGGCATGCCCGTGGAGAATGAGGTGATGGCCCACCGACAGCGCGAAACGGCTCGCGTACCGGAAGACAAGACCTGCGTATCCTGCGGGCGACGGATTCAATGGCGGGCCAAGTGGACCTCGAACTGGGACGAGGTGCGCTATTGCTCCGCCGACTGCCGACGCCGCGGGGTGACCCAGATTGATCAGGAGCTGGAAGCCCGGATCCTCACCCTGTTGAGGACGGCATCGAGCATCGGCTCGGCGGACGCCGCCCACGCGGTGGGTGGCGACGGCTGGCGGGACCTTGTCGAGCCCGCGCGGCGAGCAGCCCGGCGGCTGGTGAGCGCCGGCCAGGTCCAGATCATCCAGAACGGGTCAGTGGTCGATCCGTCCACTGCGAAAGGGCCCTTCCGTATCCGTAGGACGCGGTAATTACGCCTGAATTCACGTCAGACATCGAAACGTGTCGATGTCATACAGTATTGTGGCTCCCACGAGGACCACTCACATCACGGGCTTGAAGCTAAGGGCGACACATGACGAATCATTCCGACGAGCGTGCGGACCGCGTGCTTCCTGCTGTGCTGTTCGTGTGCGTCAAGAACGGCGGTAAGTCCCAAATGGCTGCCGGCCTGATGAAGCATGAGGCGGGCGCCCAGGTCCTCGTCTCATCGGCCGGTATCAAGCCGGGTGCGGCAATCAACGCCCTCTCGGCCGAGGTCCTGATTGATCTGGGTATCGATATCAGTAGCGAAAAGCCGACGCTGCTTACCGAAGACAACATGCGTGCCGCGGGACTTGTCGTGGTGTTGGGGACCGAAGCCCAGGTGCCTGCCGTTGACGGGGTTGCAGTGGAGGTGTGGGACACCGACGAGCCCTCACTGCGGGGAATCGAAGGCCGCGACCGGATGGAGTTGGTCCGTGATGACATCCACGCCAGGGTCCGGGATCTCAGGGACCGCCTGCTCCCAGCGGACTAGTACCGGGCCAAACAGGGCGGTCTGTGGGCGGTAGCTGGCGGAGCGGCGTCGTACTTGGTGGGATCCAGTACCGGCATCATCGATCGGTTAACGCGAAAGGCCCTCGAGTCTCTGGTAAACCAGGAGATCGAGGGCCGTTCTGAGTGGCGGTGACGGTGGGATTTGAACCCACGTTGGCTTTCACCAAACAACATTTCGAGTGTTGCACCTTCGGCCGCTCGGACACGTCACCAACGCGTCCACACTACCGGCTGGCGGGCCCAAGCCCCAAAACGGCTAGAGGTCGACGACCTCGTTCTTGCCTGGATCGGCGCGCTCGCCGGTGATCAGGCCCTTGGCGATCTTGAATGCCGAGACGATCTTCGGGGAGTCGAGGGTCCAGTATTCGGCGGTGTCGGCGTCGACCTTGATCAGGGCAACCGATGTGTCGTCCTTGCCGTTCTCGAACCATGGCTCCACCGACGCGCTCCACAGCTCGTCGATCTTCGCTCGGTCCTTGGTCACAGATGCTGTGCCGGTGATCGAGACGTAGCCCTTGCCGCTGCTGACCGAGACGTTTACCTGAGGGTTGGTGCGAATCTCGGCGGTCTTTGGTGACGGGTCCTCGGTGAAGAACCACAGATCGCCGTCGAACTCGGTTTTTTGTACGGCGAGTGGGCGGCTGACCAGCTGGCCCTCACCGTTGATAGTGGTGAGGATCGCGATGTCCGCGTCCTTCAAGACCTTGTGAAGTTCTTTCATGCCATCCTGCTGCGCGTTCATCAAGTGCTCCTTAAACTGTGCGGCTGTACCGGATTTAGTCAGCCTACGCACTACCTTTGTTCAGCGACACCGACTCAGCGGGGAGCGAAATTGATTACCGGCTTGGCGGCCTACCGTTCCCGGCGGTGGGCAGCGAAAAAGCTGCGCAGCAGCTCGGCACATTCATTCTCACGCACCCCAGGGATGACCTCGGTCCAGTGGTTGAGCCGCCGTTCGCGGAGGACGTCGAAAACCGACCCGGAGGCCCCGGCCTTGGGATCCCAGGCCCCGAACACCACGCGGGGAATACGTGCCAAGACGGACGCCCCGGCGCACATGGCGCATGGCTCCAGCGTGACCACCAGGGTGCAGTCATCCAGCCGCCAACTGCCTGTGGCCGCCGCCGCACGCCGCAGGGCCAGCACCTCCGCATGGGCGGTCGGGTCGCCGGACGCCTCCCGCTCGTTCCAGCCGGTGCCCAGTACCGTTCCGTCAGGGCCGACGACGACGGCTCCGATCGGCACGTCAGCCGTCTGTTCGGCCCGCCGGGCAGCGTCGAGGGCGAGGCCCATCCACAGGGAATGGAGTGGGCTGGCTCCGGGGGAGGTTCGAGGCATGTCCCCAATGATACTTTTGAGCTATGCGCGTACTGGTTGTAGATCATCCCCTTGTAGCCCACAAACTCACAGTCCTCCGGGACAAGGACACGGCTTCACCGGTGTTCCGGCAGCTGACGGAGGAGCTGGTCACGTTGCTCGCCTACGAGGCGACCCGCAACGTCCGGGTGGAACCCGTTGAGATTGAAACCCCCGTGACAACAGCCATCGGAACCGGACTCGTGAAGCCCACTCCACTGGTGGTCCCGATTCTCCGCGCTGGCCTGGGCATGCTGGAGGGAATGACCCGTCTGGTCCCCACTGCCGAAGTGGGCTTCCTTGGCATGGCCCGCAACGAGGAAACCCTCGAGGCCATCACCTACGCCGAACGGCTGCCCGATGACCTGACCGGGAGGCAGGTCTTTGTTCTTGATCCGATGCTGGCCACCGGCGGCACCCTGCGTGAAGCCATCAAGTTCCTCTTCAAGCGCGGCGCGGCCGATGTCACCTGCATCTGCCTGCTGGCTGCACCGGAAGGACTTGCAGCCCTGCAGGCAGAACTCGAGGACGCTAACGTCACCATCGTTCTGGCCTCCATTGACGAGAAGCTTAACGAAAACGCCTACATCGTGCCGGGCCTCGGCGACGCTGGCGACCGCCTGTACGGCGTGGTCGGCTAGCTCTTCCCAACGGAGCTCCTCGCCCGGGTTGGGTCGGCAGTGTGTCTCCCAACCGCGGTGGGAGTGATCATTCCTCGCGCGAGCGCTGGCCACTCTGGACGAATAACGCGATTCTGGACGTAGGTGTGGACAAAAGTGATACTCGCAGCAGGCTTAGGGTTGCCCACGAACAGTTTGTCCAGCCCGAATGTGGGCAGCAGTATGCCCAATAATGCTTTGTTACTTGCGCGTAAAGGAATGTGACGTGCAATAATCGGTAACGTGTTTACCCACTCATCGGCATCTCCAGCCGCATTCTCCACAGCAGGCGCCAAGCCTGCCCGTGGGGCGCGCTGGTGTCGAATGCACGCGTAACGGCTCACCCCCACCCGTACGCACTCCTAGTCCAACGGCGGGCTCCATTGAAGCCATCTCGACCGGGCACACCCCCGCATTCGTGCCGTGATGACGGCCATTCACGTAGAGGCAAGCAATATGTCAGTAGCATCTGGATACGTCCACATCTCACTTCGCAACGCTCAGAATCGCGGTACGCTCCAGGCCCGCTCCTACCAGCCGCGGCCGTCCTTTGTTCCCTATGGTGAACTGCCGGCACAGGACCCGCCGACGCCAAAATATCGGCCCCTGCAGGCGGTGCCGGGCTCAGCCGACGGCTCCCACACTGACACGGCACCCACCCCTGTCGTCACCCCGAACGGGATCCCCGGACCGCAATCGGTCAGCGGAGACACCACCGCCCGCGGCTTTGTCCTGTATGTGGCACTCGACGAGGAGACCGCCGCCGCGAACGGAACAACCCTGACCAGGCTGGCGCAGGATGTCCGGGCCCACGTCCGCTCCCTTGTACCGCAGGCCCAAAGTCACGCCGCAGTGGCGCTTGCCCCGGCGGATGCCGTCGGCAGCGATATCGACGTCGTCAGGCAGGCCCTCGGCGATCCGACAGTCACCCGCCGGGCACCTGCGGCCCCCGCCCAGCCGGCCGCGTCGCGTCCGACCGGGGTGCTGATCGATCTGTCCCGCCGTGAGGTCCATCTCGATGGCGACACCCTGAACCTGACTTTCAAAGAGTTCGAGCTCCTCAACTACCTCGTCGAAAATGCGACGCGGACGGTTGGTCGCGAGGAACTCCTTAGCGGGCTGTGGCGCAACGCCGAGGAAGTACCCAACGAGCGAACGATCGACGTCCATATCCGGAGGCTGCGTTCCAAGCTCGGCCGACTAGCCAATACGGTTCGGACGGTTCGCGGCCAGGGCTACCGGTTTTACGAGCATCCCGAAGTAATCGTCTGGGCTGCCCCCGAATACTCCATTTAGGCCGTCAGAGGTTTGGGCTCCGTGGAGGGGTTCCCAACCCGTGGCGTAAATGGTAGCCTTCGGAAATCTTGTCATTGGGACGACTGTTGGGAGTCTGTCGTCCACGTAGATGAGATGAGCCGGGTAACCAGTGGCTGCAGAAGCGGAAGATTTCACCATTCCCTGCGCCCGGTGGGCGTGGGGCGGTGTTTAAAGAGGCGGTAGTAGCTGCCAGTTCCCTGTTAAGAAAACGCCACATTGGGGACATGTATGAGTGGGGACAGCACCCGAGGCCAGCTGATGACACAGCTGGAGGATTTCCTCCAGCATGGAGTCTCCGTGGTCGTCGAGGGACAATTCGGGTCAGGAAAGACCGAGTCTTTACGGGCGGCATCCCTTTCGCTCGAATCCGACAGCCACATCGTCCGTCTTCGAGGGACGCCCCGGGGCAGCGGAACCGCATACCTCGCACTGGGAGAGCTCATCCGGGTGCCTGCGGGCTCGACCCTCCACCCGGCGACCGTTTTCGCCCAGCTCTCGGCCAGGCTGCGGGACTTGGCCACTGACCGGCCGGTCATCCTGCTGATCGACAATTTCGATTTCCTGGACCCCGAGAGCCGGGCCCTGTGCACCATGGTGCTGGGAATGTCATCGGTCACACTTCTCGTGTCCTGCAACCGGGTAGACGACAGCCCGGAATTGCGGGCAGCAGTCAATAGCCGGTCCATTGAGCTCCTGACTCTCACGCCCTTGTCGGTGGACGAGGGCAGGGACGTGATTACACGTGTCCTGGGTGGACCGGTCTCCACCTCGGTGGCGAACTCCCTACACGCGCATTCCCGGGGGAACGCCCGGATTCTGGCCATGCTCTGCGCCCACGCACGGGAGAACGGCAACATTGCCCTGGTCGACGGGCGATGGCGGACTACCCCGCACTACTCCGAACCTTTCACCAGCGGATCCCTCCGCAGCGGTCTGGCTGTGCTGCAGTCACGGCTCAATAGTGCTGAGCGGGCTGCGCTGGAGATCCTCGCCGCCGCCGGGTCCGTCCACATCGACGTCCTTGCCCAGCACTGCGACATGGGGGCGCTGGAACGACTGCAACGCGAAGGTATGGTCGAGGCGCGCGACGGTGGAAACACGTATTGGCTGCATAGCAAAGGCCTCGCCCACATCCTGCGGCAAACCCTGGGCATAGCCAGGAGCCGTGAGGTTTGGTCAACAATTGTCGAGCCCGGGATGGCGCAGCGAGGGGTGCGGCCGCCCGGTGCCAACATCGTCTGGGCATTGCAGCGCGGTATTGAGGTGAATGACTCGGCACTGCTGGCCGCAGCCGACGACGCGCTGCGGGCCTACTCGCCACGAATAGCGCTCGACCTCGCCTCGGCGGTCGCAGCGCAAACCGGATTGGCCCAGCGGGTCCAGGCCGAAGCGCACTGGTTCCTTGGACAGTCCGAGGAGGGCAGGAAATTCCTGTTTGCAGGTGCCGCTGACGTTGCAGGGGCACCCGGAGCGGTAGTAGGCGAAGCCGACGTCGGACGACTCTTGCAGTCCGTCTTTGCTGCCCGTGAGGCTTCGCTGGAAGAGGTCGGGGGCGACACCGTGGCGCAGTTGCTGGTCCTGCGGCGCACCGGCGACTATCGGGCAGTGCTTGATCTCTTTCGCTCGATTACCCTCCCTGCGTGGCCCGACGCCCGCTACCTGGTGACCATGGTCGCCGCCGAAGCCCATGCGGTATGCGGGGACTCGGCCCGTGCCCGCATGCTCACCATTGAATGCGGGCTGGTGTACCGCAGCGTGCGCTCCGCGGTGGTGCGGGAGATTGGTGAGACCGCCCACTACCGGGTGCTGTTCCTCAACGGCGAGTGGCGCGGTCTCACCGACATCCTCAGCCAGAATGTACTCCGGCGCCCAGGCCGGCTTCTCTTCGGGGAACAGTCCACGCTCCTGCTGCCAAGCCTGGTCTCCCGGGAACCACGTGACGCGGTGATCGGTGGGGAGCGTGGCGTGCGGATTCCTACCGACACGTTTGGCTGGTTCGCAGCCCGATGCGCCGACCTCTTCGGAGAACCGGACGACCATGGACAGGTCGCCGCCGGGTTCAAGGAACTTGCTGGACATGGGAAGCTGGCGGGGCTGCTGGGCCTGCAGCTCTTCGCGCTCGGATCCATGGTGTTAACACAGGGCCAGCACAACGCGGACGCCACTCCCGACCACGGCTTCAACGAGTTGGATCTCAAGCGTCTTGAACGGTGTGCCCGATCCACCACGGGGCCTCTCGCCCGCCAGCTGGGCCTGCTCGCCGATGGTGTGCTGTCAGGAGAGCCGATCACCCTCGTCAGGGCCGCGCAAGCAGCAGCCCGGCAAGGCAACACCGCGTTGTCGGGGGTGGCCGCCACTCTGGCGTCCCGCGCAGCGGGCAGGGTCAGGCAGCCTGACGTCCAACGGGCCGCCCAGGAGCTGGTCCCCGGACCTGAGCTTCACCTTGACCTGCAGGCAGAGACCGAGGTGCTGACGCGCCGGGAGCGTCAGGTGGTTGATCTTGCCGTGTCCCGCAGCAAGAACTCCGAGATCGCGGCACTGCTGGGAATTTCCCCCAGGACCGCCGAGCGTCACCTGCAGAATGCGTACCGGAAACTGGGGGTCTCGACCAGGGAGCAATTGCGGCAGGCACTGCTGCCTCTCGATGACGGTGCAGAATCGGGCGGTGCATGACCAGCCAGCCCCGCGCAGACAACCTCAAACGAAGCATTCTCGACGAGGTACTTCACGCAGCGGGACGCGAGTTGGTGACTGACCGAGGAGGCGGGTTGATTCTGACCACCTCCACCGTCTTCGGCGGAGACTTCCTGCTTGCACGCATACTGGCATCCGCTGCCCCCGGCTGCACGGTGAACGTGCAGGGCACCGAGCCCTTCGCGGATGTCTCGTATGCCCCGCTGGCACCCCTCCTCCTCGATTCGCCCGACATCAACTTCCGGTCGGAACTTGAAGTGTTGTCCGCTGTCCGGGACCGTATCAAGCGACTGGCCGACGGGGGGAGCTGCGTGGTGGTGGTGCGTGGCCCCGAGCACCTCGATTCGTCGAGCATTGCCATCCTGACCAGGCTCGCGGAATCTCCGGAGATTGGACTGCTCATTCGAAGCGGCCCCCGTAGCCAGCTTCCCCTGGACCTTGAACTGTCGCTGGCGGACGGCTTCATCGACGAGGTCCAGATCCCGGTACTCTCCCCGGCAGACGTCCGGGAGTACTTCGGGACCATCCTGGGAGCGACGCTGCCGATGCTTTCCAGCACCCTCGTATGCGACGTGATCGGGGGAAGCCCGGTGTTGCTGGAAATGGTCTCCCGGGATGAAGAGTTACAGCATCTGATCGAGGTCCGTGACGGTGTCTGGATACTTCCCCGGGAGCTCAGCCTGACCGATCGAATGGCTGAAAGGATCTTCAGCCTGATCGCCGACTACGGTCAGCAGGAAACCGATGTCCTCCTCACAGTCGCCCTCGCCCACCAGATTCCGGTGGACGTGGTCGTTGATCTGTGGGGGGTTAATGCGGTCAACGACCTGCTTCTGGAGGGTGCGCTGACCCGGGTGGAAGACGCCGGACAGATCTGGCTGCGTGCCTCCCCACCCATCCTTGGAGCGGCCATCCGACACCGGATCGAACCGTTCCGGTCGCGACGGCTCTGGGAGAACGTCAACCAGCACCTCAGTAACCTCTCCAACACCCCTGGCGTGATCCACCGGGTGATGTGGAAGCTGTCAGTGGGGGTGGTCGTCGAGGACCGGGAGGTTCTCATCGCCGCCACACTGGCTAACTGCCTTGACCAACCGGACACCGCCGAACTGCTGCTGCAACTGCTCCCGTCCGACTTGACCGTTGACGATGCAGGGATCGTCGCAGCCGCCGAGGTGCAGCGGGCACGGGCCGAATTCTACGACGGCCGGACAGATCTCGCGCTGTCCCGCATCCGCCAGCTCCTGATGGGAAACCCTGGCCCTGAGGTGCTCGCCTCGGTGGTCCACTTTGTCTTCCAGCTCAATCTTGCCACCGGGATGGGCGCCTCCACGCTGGCGCAGGCGATCCGGCGTCGGTCCGCTGCAGCGTCAACGGGGGAGACCTATGAGCGCACGCTGATGATGCGGCTCGGCAGCGACCTGCAGCAACTCGTGGGGGGCACCATTCCGGAGGAACCGGTTGTAGAAGCGGCAGGGCTGCCCGACGATCCGAATGAGGCGATGTGCTGGCACGTCGTCGCAGGGGAGTTGCACTACCGCCGTGGGGATCTTCACGCTGCGGCCGCGGAGTTCACGCGCGCCCTCGACATCATCCTTGAGGAAGATTGTCTACGGAACTACGGCGGGTATGTGGTGGTGCGGCTGATGTTCCTGTTGGCCGGCGGTGGCTTTTGGGAGGACCTGGCGGCCCTCCAAGCCAAGCTCACGCATGGCAGGGCGCCGTGGGTGAAACGGTCTATCGGTTTCTGGGAGCTGGTGGTGGGCCTGACAGAGCTTCGTCGTGGACGGCCGGTAACGGCCCTCGTCCATCTGCGGACTGCCGTGGTGGTGCTCCGGGGCAGGGACATCAAGCGGTTCAGGCCACTAGCCAACGCACTGGCCGCCTACACGGCCTGGCTGATCGGAGATCCCAGCCTTGAGGGGTACGTCGCGGAATATGGCCGGCTCACTCACCTGGGGCCCCCCGAACGCCTGATGCTGGCGGAGGCCTACATGGCGGTGGTCCGGGAACCACCCGATTCCCCGTTGATCCGTCAGCGCAACGCTGTGACGGCGGAGGTGGCGAATCCCCAACTCCGCACCGAACTGACCGTTCTGGGGGTGCAGGCTGGTGCGTCCGATGCCATCTCCAGGGCCATCCACTGTTCGGCAGGGCTGACTGATCCACGTGCCCAAAGCCTGAACACGGTGTTGAGCGCCCTGGCGGAAGGGGATCCGGCCCGACTCATCGAGGCAGCGGAGTTTTGCCTCGCCCATCGGCAGGAGTTGCTGGTTCCCGTCTGTCTGGGGGTGCTGCTTACCCAATCAGCTGGCTCGAACGGCAAGGTGGTCAGGAGTGCATCGAAACTGCTGGGGCAGCTCGATCCTGAACTTCAGCGGGCGCACCCACAACTGGCGGCCCTCCGCCAGGCCACCCGTCTTACCCCTCGTGAGACGGTTGTCGCCGCAGATGTCGCCGCCGGGAAAACCGCCCGCCAGATCGCGAAGGAGCAGGGAGTGTCCATCAGGACCGTGGATGGGCACGTGGAGAGTATTCTCACGAAGCTGGGTTTGTCCTCACGCAAGGACATCGGTAAGCAAGATCGCTAGGTACCCGCAGCCGCATTTCAAAAACTACGTAAGCGCCACGAAAAGTCAGGTAGTACCTGCGTAGAGAAGGTCAGCCATTCACGGCATAGATTGTTTTCAGGGAAGAAATTCCCAGGTCGGTGCAGACACCAGCACTGAAGCTTAGAGCCGGAGGCGGCTGAGGGACTCCCCAACGATCCTCGCCGCCTCCGCCTCCGCCAGTGCGGAGGTCAGCATCGACCGAGCGGATAACCGACCGCTGACCCACAGATCGGGGCGGTTTCCCGGGGCGAGAGCCGGGAAGCCGCTCTTTCTGTTTTAACCCGGCGTCCTGTCAGCAACGTCAAACCCCATAGACTTCAGGCCATGGCATCCCATCACCTGAAACGACTTATGCTGCTGCGGCACGCCAAATCGGACTGGCCCCGCAACGTCGAGGATTTTGAGCGTCCCCTGAGTTCCCGCGGGCACCGGGATGCCCCGCTTCCCGGTGCGTGGATGGTGGAGCACGACGCCGTCCCGGACCTTATCCTCTGTTCCTCGGCTCTGCGGACGCGTCAGACCTGCACCTGGATTTGCCAGGAGCTGGGCGACAAGGCGCCCACCCCCAAGCTCGAGGACCGCCTCTACTCTGCGACCGCCACGGACATCCTGGCACTGATCAATCACGTGCCGGCAACGGTCACGAGCCTCCTGGTCATCACCCATATGCCGGGCGTCCAGGAGCTGGCCATGCGGTTGGCCTCAGCGGACTCCGACGAGGATGCGGTGATGGAAATGGCAACCCACTACCCCACGTCGGGGCTGTCGGTGCTCGAGCATGACCGGCGCTGGAGCGAACTGGATGGACGCGACGCGGTCATGACCGACTTCGTGGTGCGGCGGGCCTAGAGTCCATACTTCTCGAGCAGGCGCAACCAGACTTCGCTGATGGTCGGGTAGGCGGGTACCGCGTGCCAGAGCCGGTCCAGCGGGACCTCGCCCGCAATCGCTATGGTGGCGGCATGCAGCAGTTCTGCTACGTCTGGCCCGGCGAAAGTCACCCCGACGAGGACCCGGCGATCCTCATCAACGACCATCTGGGCCCACCCCTGATAGCCATCCGTGTGCAGGGCCGATCCGGCCACGGCGATTTCCAGCGACGTCTCGCTGACGGTGAGTCCGGCTTCCCGTGCCTGTTCGACGGTGCGCCCGGCCATCGCGATCTCGGGATCGGTGAACACCACCTGGGGTACGGCGTAGCGGTCAGCTGACGCCGCGTACGGGCTCCAGTCCTCGACGGTGTCGCCGAGGGTACCCGCCGCGCGTGCCGCGATTGCCGAGCCGGTGACGCGGGCCTCGTATTTGCCCTGGTGGGTCAGCAGGACCTTGCCCGCCGCATCGCCGACGGCGTACAGCCAGTCCGCGCCCTCGACCCGGCCGGACTGATCGGTCACCAGGTTCCCGGGGTCGAGGTCAAGGTCTTCCAGGCCCAGATTTGCCAGCGCCGGACGCCTGCCGGTGGAGACCAGGAGCTTCTCGGCGGTCACCGTCTTGCCTCCGCCGAGGGCGATCGTGAATGAACCGCCTGCTGGCTGCCGCACGGACTCAGTGGCTGTGTCAGTCAGGACGACGACGCCGTCGCCTTCCAGCCCCTTGCGGACCAGGGCACCAGCAGGCTGCGGGTAGTTGGAGAGCAGGCCGCTTCGGGCGATGATGGTGACCTTTGTCCCCAACCGGGCGAAGGCCTGGGCCAGTTCGGCGCCTGCGACGCCGCCGCCCAGGACTGCCAGCGACTCGGGCACCTGGGTGGCAGAGGTGGCTTCCCGTGTACCCCAGAATTCCACATCGTCCAGGCCGTCAATGGGCGGGGTGGTGGGTGTGGATCCGGTGGCAAGGACTACCGCCACGCGCGCGGTCAGGTCAGTGGCGTCGTCGTTGTTGTCCCTCACCTCGACCGATCGCTCACCCGTGAGCCGCGCCGTTCCCCGGACCAGGGTGATGCCGCTGTCCCTGACCCAGTCGGCCTGCGAGGAATCGTCCCAGTTGGAGGTGAACTCGGTGCGACGGTCCAGGACCTGTTGGGCGTCGAGGGTGCCGGTGACTGCCTCCCGCGCACCGGCGACCGAGGATGCGGCCTTCAGCGCGGTCCCGGGGCGGAGGAGGGCCTTGGACGGCATACACGCCCAGTAGGAGCATTCCCCGCCCACCAGCTCGGATTCGATCAGCGCGGCGGACAGGCCAGCCTGCACCACACGATCCGCTACATTCTCGCCGACAGCGCCGGCGCCAATCACGATTACGTCGAAGTCATGTGAGTCAGTCATGCCTTGAGCTTTTCACCGTCGGTGCCGCGGGGCAACCTCTGCGGGCTGCGGGCAAAAGAAATGCCCTCCACCTGTGGGGGAGGGCATTTCATCAAACCGTGCGCGCGAAGGGACTCGAACCCCCAACCTCCTGATCCGTAGTCAGGTGCTCTATCCATTGAGCTACGCACGCATCGCCGTTAGCTAACGTTGTGTCACTGCCGTTTTCAGGCGAACCACGCGGTTATTGGCCGTAGATAACTTTACAGCTATTGCCGACCTACGCCTAATTTGCCGGACCCCAGGGGCTGATCGAGGAGGCAGGGGCTTCCCTGGCCCGTTCGTGACTAGACCGGTCTACGTGACCTTAATCACATTAAGTGCTCTTGACACGGCCAAGTCACCGTGAATTCTAGGGAAATATCTAGGAAGACCCCGGTGAAGCCCTCGTGACGGTGCTCAGCGCCTGAGTGACATGGACCATAGCATCGTTACACCACCGACCCAACGAAGGGACATGTTATGGGCGATCCCGTACGCCAGCTGGTTGATGACCACCACCTGAACGCAACTGATCAGGGCACGCAGGCCCCTGCGCCGACCACTCACGCTGGATTGATCGCGTGGGTTCAGGAAGTTGCCGATATGGTCCAGCCTGAGCGGGTGTATTGGGTCACCGGATCCGTTGAGGAGAACAAGGCGCTCACCGACGAACTGGTGGACGCTGGAACCCTCCGGCGCCTTAACCCTGAAACGTTCCCCAATTCCTTTGCGGCCTTCTCTGATCCAGCGGACGTGGCACGGGTTGAGGAGCAGACCTTCATCTGTTCCCAGAACGAGCGTGACGCGGGGTTCACCAACAACTGGATGGACCCCGACCAGATGAAGGAGAAGCTGAGGGGACTCTTCACCGGTGCCATGCGCGGCCGCACTATGTACGTGATCCCGTTTGTGATGGGTCACCTCGATGCCGCCAACCCCAAGTTCGGTGTCGAAATCACCGACAGTGCCTACGTGGTCAGCTCCATGCGCATCATGGCCAACATCGGCACCGAGGTGCTGGCACGGATGACGGAGCTCAACGCCGAGTACGTCCCCGCGCTGCACTCCCTCGGTGCGCCCCTCGCCGAGGGTGAGACGGACGTGCCCTGGCCGTGCAACGCCGACAAGTGGATTGTCCACTTCCCGGAGGAGCGTTCCATCTGGTCGTTCGGTTCCGGATATGGCGGCAACGCCCTGCTGGGCAAGAAGTGCTACGCCCTGCGGATTGCCTCGGTGATGGCACGGGATGAGGGGTGGCTGGCGGAGCACATGCTCATCCTCAAACTCACCTCCCCGGAGAACAAGACCTACTACGTGTCGGCCGCATTCCCCTCTGCCTGCGGCAAGACCAACCTTGCCCTGCTGGACCCCACCATTGAGGGCTGGAAGGTTGAGACGCTGGGCGATGACATCACCTGGATGCGGTTCGGCGACGAAGGCGAACTGCGGGCCATCAATCCCGAAGCCGGCCTGTTCGGCGTCGCGCCCGGCACCGGCTGGCTCACGAACCCCAATGCGATGCGCGCGATCGCCAAGGGCAACTCAATCTTCACCAATGTTGCCCTGACCGATGACGGCGGCGTGTGGTGGGAAGGGATGACCGCCGAGGTGCCCGATCACCTGACCGACTGGCAGGGGAATGAATGGACGCCCGCGTCGGACAAGACAGCGGCCCACCCGAATGCCCGGTTCTGCACCCCGATCGACCAGATCGACATGCTGGCCGACGAGTTCAACCACCCGGAAGGCGTGGAAATCTCGGCCATCCTCTTCGGCGGCCGACGGAAGACCACAGTGCCCTTGGTCACCCAGTCGCGCGACTGGACCAACGGCATCTTCATGGGCTCCACCCTCTCCTCCGAGACCACCGCGGCGGCAGCAGGCGAGGTCGGCCGGGTACGCCGCGACCCGATGGCAATGCTGCCCTTCATCGGGTACGACGCCGGTGACTACCTGCGCCACTGGATCACCCTGAGCGGCAAGGCCGACCAGGACCGGTTGCCCAAGATCTTCCTGGTGAACTGGTTCCGGCGGACCGCTGACGGTGGATTCGCCTGGCCGGGCTTCGGCGAAAACTCCCGGGTGATGAAGTGGGTCATCGAACGCCTGGAAGGAACCGCCGACGCCGTCGAAACTCCCATCGGTTTCGTGCCTACCGGAGATTCGCTGGACCTCGCCGGTCTGGACATGACCCCGGAGGAGGTCGACGCCGCCGTGCGTGTTGACCCCGAGGAGTGGGCGACCGAACTGGCCGGTATCGAGGAGTGGTACTCCCGGTTCGGGGACTCCCTCCCCGCCGAGCTCCAGGATCAGCTGACCGGGCTCAAGGAGCGATTCGCTCACTGATTGGCTCGATCCCTCTGACTGACGGAAGGCACCCGGTGAAGAAATCTACCGGGTGCCTTCCGTTGTCCACGGGCTGCGGGGAGATGCCGCGGCGTCCCTTACTGGCGAACCTGCTCCAGCACCTGCTCGGTCAGCGTTTCCAGGACCTGTGGATCGACGGCTTCAGCGTTCAGCCGCAGGTAGGGCTCAGTGTTGGAGGCACGGAGATTGAACCACCATGATCCGTCATCCGCTGTAAACGTCAACCCGTCGAGTTCGTCCACCGTGACGCCGTCGTTCTCGAATTCCTCGCGCACCCGGGCAACAGCCGAGGGGACGTCGTCCAGCCGCGAATTGATCTCACCCGAGGCGAAGTAGGGCTCGTACTCGCGGCCCAGTTCGGACAGCGGCCCGGACTGCTCACCCAGTGCGGCCAGCACGTGCATGGCCGCCAGCATCCCGGTGTCGGCGTTCCAGAAATCCCTGAAGTAGTAGTGAGCGGAGTGCTCGCCGCCAAACACGGCACCCTCCTCGGCCATCACGGCCTTGATGAAGGAGTGCCCCACCCGGGTGCGGACGGGGCGTCCACCCAGGCGTTTTACCAGTTCGGGCACCGCGCGGGAGGTGATGAGGTTGTGGATGATGACGGGGGTATCTTCTCCGTCGGCCTGCGCGCGCACTATTTCCCGGCGGGCCACCATCGCGGTGACAGCGCTGGGTGAGACCGGGTTGCCCTGTTCGTCGATGACGAAGCAGCGGTCGGCGTCGCCGTCGAAGGCAATCCCAATATCCGCCTGGTTGCTGACCACTGCCGCCTGCAGGTCCCTGAGGTTCTCCGGTTCCAGCGGGTTGGCCGGGTGGTTCGGGAACGACCCGTCGAGCTCGAAGTACAGGGGGATGATCTCGAGGGGAAGTTGGGGCAGCAGCGTGTCGCCCAGAACGGCCGGTGTGGTGAGACCGCCCATCCCGTTGCCTGCATCCACCACCACCTTCAGCGGGCGCGACCCGGAGAGGTCAACCAGCGAGCGCAGGTACTCGGCGTAACCGCGGAGCGCGTCTCGGACGCCCATGGTGCCGGTGCGTTCCGCCGCTGGAATGGACCCGCTGTTCAGGTACTGCTCGGCGAGGGCCTGGATCTCTACCAGGCCGGTCTCCGAGGACACTGGAACGGCTCCGGCCCGGCACATCTTCATGCCGTTGTACTCGGCAGGATTGTGGCTCGCGGTGAAGGTTACGCCGGCTGCGTTGAGGGTGCCGCTGGCGTAGTACAGCTCATCGGTCGAGATCAGGTCCAACAGCACGACGTCGGCACCCCGGCCAGTGGCACCGCGCGCGAACGCCTGGCTGAACTCGGGCGACGACGGGCGCATGTCACCGCCCACCAGAACGGTCTGCCCCCCGAGGTCGAGCACGTCCACGAAGGCAGCGCCCACCGCTTCGACAATCTCGGTGGTGATGCTCTCGCCCACGATGCCGCGGACATCGTAGGCCTTGAAGGATGCTGAAAGATCGAAGGATTTGTTCACTGGGAGAGTCTAACTGTTGGCCTCCGCCAGACAAGGCGTGTGGAGGCGAAGACGGGTGCGGTATCCACAGCCGGTGACCCGCCCACCGAGGGTGTCAGTGGGGGCTGCAATACTAGGGCTCATGGTTGACACCACAACACTCCATGACCAAGCAGCCGAAATTCTACGGACCCTGGTAGGTCGGGACGACGCCGAGTTCCATGACGGCCAGTTCGAGGCGATCGAGGCTCTGGTGAACGGCGGGCGACGGGCGCTCGTGGTGCAGCGCACTGGCTGGGGCAAGTCAGCGGTGTATTTCGTCGCGAGTCTGCTGCTGCGATCGCGCGGCGCGGGGCCCACGCTTATCGTGTCGCCCCTGCTGGCGCTGATGCGCGACCAGGTCGCGGCGGCGGCGCGGGCCGGTGTCCGGGCCGAAGCGATCAATTCTGCGAACCAGACGGACTGGCAGGAGATCACCGCCAAGCTCGACGACAACACGGTCGACGTCCTGCTGGTATCACCGGAGCGCCTGAACAACCCGGCGTTCCGCGAACGACACCTTCCAGAGCTGATCCGGCGCACGGGCCTGCTGGTGATCGATGAGGCACACTGCATTTCCGATTGGGGACACGACTTCCGCCCGGATTACCGCCGGCTCCGGGACCTGATCACCCAGCTGCCGGCAGGAGTGCCGGTGCTGGCGACCACGGCAACCGCCAACTCGCGCGTGGTCAGCGATGTCGAGGAGCAGCTGGGCACCGATGGCACCGAGGTGTTCACGCTGCGCGGCACCCTGAAACGTGACTCCCTGCGGCTCGGCGTGCTGCGGTTGCCGAGCCCCCGGTCGCGGTTGGCCTGGGTGTTGACCCATATCGAGGAGCTGCCGGGAAGCGGGATCATTTACGCGCTGACGGTTGCGGCGGCCGAAGATACGGCGCACCTGTTGCGGGCAAACGGGCATCAGGTGCTCGCCTATACCGGCCGCACAGACCCGGCGGATCGCGAGTCGGCCGAGGCTGCCCTGAAAAGCAACGAGGTCAAGGCGCTGGTAGCCACCAGCGCACTGGGCATGGGCTTCGACAAACCGGATCTGGGTTTCGTGGTCCACCTCGGTGCGCCATCGTCCCCTGTCGCCTACTACCAGCAGGTGGGGCGCGCCGGACGTGGCACCCCCAACGCTGACGTTTTGCTCCTGCCGGGCACCGAGGACCGCGAGATCTGGGAGTACTTTGCCACCTCCTCGATGCCGTCCGAGGAAAAGGCAACCCGGGTGCTCGACGCGCTCGGCTCCGGAACGGTTTTGTCCACGCCGGCCCTCGAAGCGCAGGTCAACCTCAAACGCACCCCGCTGGAGCTGCTGCTCAAGGTGCTGGACGTGGATGGCGCCGTCCGGAAGGTGCAGGGCGGCTGGGAAAGCACCGGCACCCCGTGGCTGTATGACAGCGAACGGTATGGGCGGATCGCCCAGGCGCGGGTCGCCGAGCAGAAATCAATGCTGGACTACGAGAACACGACGGGCTGCCGGATGGAGTTCCTGGCCGCGGCCCTCGACGATCCGACGGCGGCGCCCTGCGGACGGTGCGACAACTGCGCCGGCCCCTGGTACTCGGATGAGGTGGCGCACGACGCGTCCGATAGCGCCCAGAAGGCGCTCAGCAAGGTTGGCGTCGAGGTGGACCCGCGTGGCCAGTGGCCCAGCGGGATGGACAAGCTGGGGGTGCAGGTCAAGGGCCGCATCCCCGCAAACCAGGCCAACGGGTCGGGAAGGGCGCTGGCACGGTTCACCGACCTTGGATGGGGGAGCCGCCTCCGCGAGATGCTCGCTGATACGACCCCCGATCAGCCCCTCGGCCCGCTGGCCGTTGAAGCCTGTGTCTCGGTGCTGGCCCAGTGGGGATGGGAAACCCGTCCGGTCGCCGTGGTCAGTGTGCCATCGCGGCGGCGCCCCCTGCTGGTGCAATCTCTGGCGGAAGGGCTGGCCGGAGTGGGCCGGATCCCGTACCTCGGCGCCCTGCAGACACCGCACGGTTGGCCCACCGGAGCTCCCGGCGGCAACAGCGCGTTCCGGCTGGCAGCGGTCTGGGATCGGTTCGCCGTCCCGGAGGAGGGCCGGGAATGGTTCGCGGCCAACCCTGGGCCGGTGCTGCTGGTGGACGATCTTGCCGACAGCCGCTGGACCATCACCGTGGCCGGCAAAGCGTTGCGGGACGCCGGTACACAGGAAGTTCTCCCGTTTGTTCTGGCGTTGAAGGCTTAGTCCTTCCCCGGACACACAAAAGCACCCCCAACCGAGGTTGGGGGTGCTTTCACTTTTCGCGGAGACGGGGGGATTTGAACCCCCGGTAGGCTTTAGGCCCACACTTCATTAGCAGTGAAGCCCATTCGGCCGCTCTGGCACGTCTCCAGCGGCTATTACTAGCCACCCAAGGCTACCTGTAAGAACCGGGCAAGAGCAAAACCACTGATGGCTACAGCCCGCCGGTCAGTGCCTTCCACAGAAACTCCTGCGACATGACGTGCATGCGGGCCGCCTGCCGGTTGTCTGACGCGCCCGCGTGGCCACCCTCCAAGGCCTCGTGGAACCACACATTGCCGATCTCCATCGCCTTCATCCGGGCGGCCATCTTTCGCGCCTGGACCGGCCCCACCCGGTCATCGCTGGTAGCGGTCCAGATCAGCGTGCGCGGGTAGCTGACCCCTGTCCGCAACTGGTGGTACGGGGAGAAGGTCTTCACGTACTCCCATTCCTCAGGCTTGTCTGGGTCACCGTACTCGGCAATCCAGGAGTAGCCGGCAGAGAGCTTCGTGTAGCGGCGCATGTCCAGCAGCGGCACCCCGCAGGAGATGGCGCCGAAGAGGTGCGGGTAGTGGGTGAGCATGTTACCCACCAGCAGTCCGCCGTTGCTGCGCCCAGTGCACCCGAGCAGCTCGGGGCGCGTCACCCCGCGGGACACCAGGTCTTCGGCGATAGCCGCGAAGTCCTCGTAGGCGCGGTGGCGGTTGGCATGCAACGCCGCCTGATGCCAGGCCGGGCCGTACTCACCGCCGCCGCGGATATTCGCCAGCACATACACGCCATTCCGGCCGCCGTCGGTAGTCCGCTCCAACCAGCCGCGGCCGATGACACCGGAGTAGGAGGGGAGCATCGCGTTCTCAAATCCTCCATAGCCGGACAGGAGGGTGGGATTCGTGCCGTCGAGCACCAGGTCCTTCGCCCCGACCTGGAAATACGGCACGCGGGTGCCGTCCTTGGACACTGCAAAGTGCTGCTCAACCGTGAACCGGTCGTCATCGAAGAACGACGGCGTGGCCTTCACCGGGGCATGCGTTCCGCCGATGGCGCCACGCAGCAGGGTCGACGGGGTGAGGAAACCGCTGATCACCAGCCAGTAGTCGTTTCCTGCGTCGTCCTCGTCATCCACGGCGAAGGCCTCCACCGAATGCAGCGGCGGGCACGCATCAAGGATTTCCGACCGCCAGTTGTCCGAGGGCTTCAGGACCCGAATCTCCGAGGACACATCGTTGAGGAGGTTGACCATGAGGTAGTCCCGTGTCCAGCTCCAGGACTGCAGTGAGGTCGTCGCATCGGGCTGGAACAGGGTGATCAGTGAGCGGTCGCCAGCCAGGAACGAGTCCAGTTCCACCCCGAGCAGGGACCCTGCGGCAAACACCGTGCCGTCTACGTCCCAGTCCGTCCGCGGCCGGAGAATCAGCCATTGCCGGTGAAACGAGACGTTCACGTCGTCGGGCACATCCAGCTGGACCCACCCGTCGGCGCCGCGCAGGTGGGTCCGGCTGGTGTAAAAGTCGATGGTGTCCACGGCGATGTCCCGCTCGTAACCGGGTGTCTGGTCCCGCACCACCAGGGCCATCATGTGGGTTTCAGGGATCTCGAAATCCAGTGCCGCGGTGGCCAGCGGCTGACCCCGGCGCACCGTGCGGACCGTCCGGGGGTAGGAACTGGTGGTGATGGACCCGGGACCGAAGTCGGTGGCGACGTGCAGTGCATCAGGTCCGGCCCAGCTGATCCGGCTCTTCGCGGCCGGGACGTCGAAACCGCCCGCCACGAAAGTCCGGGAGACGACGTCGAACTCGCGGTAGCGGCGCGCATCTCCACCGTCGGGGGAGAGCGCCACCAGGCAGCGCTGGTAGGGCGCTCCATCGACCGGGCGGAGGAACGAAGCCCCGCCCCATACCCATTCGGTGCCCTCGTCGGCGCTGAGTGCATCGAGTTCCAGGAGCACTTCCCACTCGGTGTGGGCTGCCGTGAAGCTATCCCAGGTGGTGCGGCGCCACAGTCCCTTGGGATGTTCGCGGTCCCGCCAGAAGTTGTAGTAGTGACCGCCCCGCTTGGAGACCAGCGGGATGCGCTCCGTCGAGTCGAGGACTTCCAGGACTTTGCGCTCCATGTCCTGGAAATCGTCGGTGACCAGCTGCTGCTCGGTGACAGCGTTCTCGGCTCGGACCCATTCAAGGGGTGAATCGCCGTAGATGTCTTCGAGCCAGATGAACTCGTCGTCGGAGGTCGGACCGGTTTGCTGGTCTGTGGTGGAGGTCATATTTCTATCCTATGCACGCCTCGCGCGGCCCCCGAACCGGGGGCGGCCCGGACGGGCGCCCTGCCCACCGCCGTCGGAGCGGATACCCTTGTCTGATGCAGACGGGTCGTAACCAACAGGTAGCTGTGGTGGGCGCCGGCCCCCGCGGCACCTCAGTGACGGAACGGCTGATCTCCCAGTGGAGCGCCCTTCCGGACGGTCAGCGGCAACGCCTCGACATCCACCTGATCGACCCGGAACTCCCCGGGCCCGGCCATGTGTGGCGCCCCGACCAGTCGAGACTGTTCCTGATGAACACCCCGTCGCTGTTCCCGTCGGTGGTGCCCGTGGGGCGTGCAGCTGACGGGCTCGTGCCTTCGGTGGTGGACCGATCGTTCAATGACTGGCGTACCGAGATGACCACCGCTCCGGCGCCGTCCCTCTCCTCGGGTGACCGTGAGGAACTGGCACGCCTAGGGGGCTCCGACTTTCCCAGCCGCGCGCTGTACGGCAGGTACCTGGAGTGGATCTACCAGCGGTTGGTGGCCCACTGCGGGGACGGCATCACCGTCACCCACCACGCCACCGACGCACTGAAACTGACGCGGGAGGCCACCGGGTTCCGGGTCGACCTGGCCGACGGTGCGGCCCTCGCCGCCGACGCCGTCGTGCTGTCTCTCGGCCACCTCCCAGCGCAACTCAACCCCGAACAGGACGCCCTGCGCGACGGCGCCGCCCGGCACAGCCTCAACTATTGGCCCCCCGCAGTCCCGGCCGATATCGACTGGAACAGGATTCCGGCGCGGAAACCTGTCCTGGTCAGGGGGCTGGGGCTGAACTTTTTCGACGTGATGATTCAGCTTTCCGAGGGGCGCGGCGGACACTTCGCTCCGGATGAGGCCGGCCAGCTGCAGTACCATCCCACCGGGCGGGAACCGCTTCTCATTGCGGCGTCCCGCCGGGGCGTTCCCTACCGGGCGAAGGCCCAGCTGGACAGTTACCTTCCCCGCAGTGTGTCGCTGCGGCATTGCACGGTGGCTGCCCTGCGGTCCTTCGCGGGCCAGGGTATCCGGCCGGGGTTCGACCATGACATTTGGCCATTGCTTCACCGGGACGTTTTGGGCACCTACTACGCCACCCTGGCCCGGGGCGCGGGTGACCGGCCGGCCGACCCTGACGCCTTCCTGGCGCGGCTCCACGCGGCCCTGGACGTCACCGGCCCGGGGTGGACCTCGGCACTCGAGATGCTTCTCGCCGAGGAGATGCCAGGAGCGCACCGGCTCGACGTCGAAGGGCTTGCACGCCCGTTTGCGGGCCGCCGGTTCGCTGATGCGCAGGAGTACCAGGACGCGGTGCTCGCCTTCCTCGACGCCGACGTCGACGAGTCGATCCGGGGTGAGGACAGTCCCCTGAAGATGGCAATCGGTGCGATGAATGCCGGCCGGACCGTCATCAAGACGGTTGTGGCCGACGGCGGATTGACCGACCAGGCCTGGATGTCCGAGCTCCGCGGCTGGTTTGAGCCCCTCGTGGAAGGCCTGGCCAGTGGTCCGCCGGCTGTGCGGATCGCACAGCTGGCCGCGCTGGCGCGTGCCGGCGTCGTCCGGTTCGTCGGCCCGAATCCCCAGTTCACCATCGACGGCGGGACGGGGCGGTTCGTGGCGTCCTCCCCGTGGGTCGACGGCGAGGAGGCTTCGGCCAGTCATCTGGTGGATGCCATGATGCCGCCGAACCGTGCGGAGGACAGCCTGTCCCCGCTGCTGCGGCAGCTGCTGGAGGACGGGTTGGTCCGGGCCAGGGTGATGATGTCAGAGGACGGTGCGCCCGTCACCTCTCCCGGACTGGACGTGACCCTACCGCCCTACCGGGCGATCGATGGGGCCGGCAGGGCGCAGCCGAACCTGTACGTGATCGGGCTGCAGCTCGCCTCGGTCCAGTGGGGGACGGCCATCGCCGCCGAGGCGCATGCACCCGCCGACGCCGGGGGACGGACCCTGCGCGATGCCGACGGTATTGCAGCGGCGATCCTCGCCAACGGGAGGCAGCCAACAGGGAGCTAGCCATCAGGCTGTCAGCATCGGGTGGTGAGCTGACGGCTGGTTAAGCGCCAAGCGGCGGGCCCCCGAGGGGACCCGCCGCCTGACTGGCAGTTTGGTTGGTTC
This sequence comes from Arthrobacter sp. CAN_C5, assembly GCF_017875735.1. Taxonomy (NCBI): domain Bacteria; kingdom Bacillati; phylum Actinomycetota; class Actinomycetes; order Micrococcales; family Micrococcaceae; genus Arthrobacter; species Arthrobacter sp. CAN_C5. The sequence goes on along the minus strand of NZ_JAGGMZ010000001.1, from coordinate 3,558,844 downwards.
TGAGAATCTACCGCAGGGGTTACCTGCCGCAGGATCCAAACGTGTCATCGAACCGGTTGACGAATGCTGCCATTGCGTCACGGGCTACCGGGGTAACCGGACGGTAGGTGCCGTCGCCCCAGCCCTCGGAGATCCCGGTGTCTTTCATCCAGGAAATTTCCTCTTCGAACATCTTGCCCTCGGGAACGTCCGAGAACGGAGCGCCACTGGGGTCGACGTATTCGATTGCTTCCTCGTTCAGGCAGATCTGCCCGGCGAAGCGCTTCAGGAACGCAGCCATCGCGTCCCTGTTGACCGGGGTGACCGGACGGAAGGTCCGGGTACCATCGGCTTCGGGCCAGCCGGTGGACAGGCCCGTGGAGTGCATCCACATGATCGCGTCGAAGTGCTCAACCCGATCGGCTTCATCAGCCGGGAAGGCGATGTCGCTGAACGGTGACTCCGCAGGCAGACGGTATTCCGGTTCGCCAGCAAGGCGGTACAGGAACGCGGCCATCGCGTCGCGGTTGATGTTCGACAGCGGGCGGTACGTGCGGGTGCCGTCTGCTTCGAGCCAACCGGTGGCGAGACCGTTTTCGGCCATCCACTCGATGTGGTCCTGGTGCTCGTTGCCTTCGATGTCCGTGAACTCGACGACCTCGACGCCGATGGGCAGGCGCACCATGGTGCCGGAGTCTGGCGCAGTCAGGCGGAAAGTCGCACCGAAAGCGTCGGCCGGAACGGTGAACGCAATCCGCGCGGCACCGTCGGTGACGGAGTAGGTGTCAATTTCCACTGGATCTCCGTCGCCGACCGAGTAGGACAGGACGATGCTGGTGTTGGTGGGGCTTCCCAGCGAGGTCAGGTCCAGCTTGGAGACGTCGAAGGCGACTTCCTGGCCGGGTGCCACGATCTCCGGAGCATCCTGGACTGCCACAGCGCGGCGGTCGAAGGTTGGAGAAAGTGGTGAGTTGGCCTCGATGTAGTCGAACCAGGCATCGCGGTCCACCAGACCTGAGTCCAGGGTGTCGCTGCCTTCGGTGAAGACAGGGAAGTCGTCTCCTCCCTGAGCCAGGAAGCTGAAGGTTCCGATCCGGTAGTCCCGGGCCGGATCCAGCGGCTCCCCATCGATGCTTACCGATGTGATGCGTGAACCCTGGGCGGCCGCGGGGTCGTAGGTGTAGGTGACGTTATCCGACAGTCCCAGGTGCGCGAACGCGGTGCGGGAACCACCCTCGCGGGGCCACTGCTGTTCGAGCAGTTGGGTGAACTGTTCCCCGGTCAGCGTGGTGGTCCACAGGTTGTTCAGGAATGGCAGCACCGCGTTGGCTTCAGCCACCGTGATGTCACCGTTCTCGTCGTAGTACAGCTCGGCGCGGAGGCCACCCGCGTTGGCTACGCCGATCTCGGCGCCGCCACGTTCGGCAGGTGCCAGCGAGGACAGCAGCGAATCGGCGACCAGGTTGCCGAGGGTGGACTCCGAGGTGCGGTCATCGCGTGAGTCACCGACGAACGCTGTGGTGATGTCGTCGGTGACCTTGCCGAGAACCACGCTACCGAGTTCCTTAGCGGTCTCCAGTGCCTGGTTGACGATGGTCTGGACCTCGGCGACCCGTGGGTACGTGGAGGCCAGAGCCGCGTCGTCGGCAGTGGTGCGGGGCACGTTGCGTGCCTCGTAGTCGACGACGTCACCTGTCGCGATATCGACGGTCAGTTCAACCTGACCAATGAATTCGCCGTAGGACCCGGTCTGTACGATCGGACGGGTTTCTCCGGCTTCACCCGGCACTGGCGCATCCGATGCGTAGAACGAGTGGGTGTGACCGTTGAAGATCGCGTCGACGAGGGGAGTGGTCTCGTTGACGATCGCCTCGAATTCGCTGCCCGGGATGATTTCCGGGAGCACTGTCGAATCTTCGCTGGAGCCATCAGCACCAGCGTGGAACTCGGCGATGATGACGTCGGCGAGGCCGCCGTCCTCAATCTCCTGTGCTACCCGGTTCACTGCTTCCACGGGGTCCCCAAAGTCGAGGTCCGAGATGCCGCCCGGGCTGACCAGAGTGGGAGTCTCGACGGTGACCGCTCCGATGATTGCAACATCGATGCCATCAACGGTGAAGATGTCGTACTCGTCCATCGCTGGATCTTCGGTGCCCTTGGTGTAGACGTTGGCGCCAAGGTAGGAGAAATCAGCGAGGGGTTCCACGCGGTCCGTGAGGTCGGCGAAGCCGCCGTCGAACTCGTGGTTTCCGACGGCTGAGGTGCTCAGTTCCAGTGCATTCAGTACGTCGATCGTGGGCACGTCGCCCTGCGATGAGGACGCGTAGAGTGACGCTCCGATGTTGTCGCCAGCAGAGATGAACAGGGTGTTCTCCTCGCCTGCGGCTTCACGCAGCTGCTCCACTGTTCCAGCGAACTTCACCGTGTTGGCGTTGATTCGTCCGTGGAAGTCATTGATGTTCAGCAGGTTGATCTCAGCCGTGGTGCTCGGCTCGGTCACCTCGGCGTCGAGATCCAGACCAACAATCACGGGGTCGTGGTCGCTGGCACGGTACTGGTCCGGGGTGTAGTAGTTCACCGGGGTGTAGTTGAACCGGCTGTACTCAAGCGCCAGCGATTCCACTGCGTTGATGTTCCAGATGTCCACGCCGGTCACGGTTGCATCCGCCTCGGGTGAGGCGAGGATGTGGTCGAGCGACCCGGACTGTCCGCCGAAGACGTACGAGTACTTTCCGGTCTCCAGTCCCTGGTTGATGTATCCGGCCTCGTAGAACACCTGCATGGGGTCTTCTGCGGAGTAGGAGTTGAAGTCGCCCGTGAGGAAGACGTTCTCGGTGCCGGCCTCATCCTGCATGGTGTCGGCGAACGCCACCAGAGCGGTTGCCTGCTCCACACGGTCAGCGTTGGAAGCGCCCTGGCCGTCACCCTGGTCAGCGTTTTCGCCTGAACCGGAACCCTTGGACTTGAAGTGGTTCACGATGGTGAGGAACTTGGTCGACTCGTCGCCGTCCGCGGCCTGGAAGACCTGGGCCAGCGGCTTGCGGGCGTTCGAGAACGCAATGTCGTCGTCAAGGATGACCGACTCGCCGACGGTTTCCACGGCTGCGGTCTTGTAGATGAATGCGTTGCGGATCACGTCTTCGTTGGCCGGAAGGTCAGCGGGGGACCGAACGTAGTCCCAGACGCCGGGCTCAGCCTCGTTCAGTGCGGCGGTCAGGGTAGCGAGGGCTTCGTCGCGGTCCTTGCCGAAGGCTGCTGAGTTCTCGATTTCTTCCAGCGACACCATGTCGGCGTCGAGGTTCGTCAGGGCATCAACGATCTTCGCTTCCTGACGCTCAAGGCTCTCAATGTTGGCCGCGCCGCGTGCGTCACAACCGCCACGGACAGTGATGGGGTTGCCTGCGCGGTCGTTGAAGTAGGTGCAGCCCTGGAGCTCAGCTCCGGTGGTACTGAAGTAATTCAACACGTTGAACGAGGCGATCTTGATGTCGCCGCCCACATCAACGGGGGTGGCTGGACGCTCTCCCGCGAAGGTTACAGGCTGGACCGTTTCGGCGTTCTCAGCGGTCAACTGGGTCACCGGCTGGAACCGCCACACGCCGAAGTCGAAGTCGACAATGACGTCGGAGGTGAATGTCGCCGTGCCGTTGACCCGGACCGGATTATCGAGCGACAGGTAGGGCAGGGCCAGGTCCCTGTTCTGCACATAGTCCACTGTGGCGCCGTCGTCGAGCGTAACTCCGAGGGCGCTGTTGGTGGCCTGCACCGCGAGGTTCTCGGGGGTACCCGGAGGTGCAACCTCGGTGGGCTGGACCAGGGCGTCAGGCCCGGAAGCCAGATCGATTTCGCCGTAGCGGTTCAGGTCATAGTTGTCGGAGACGGTGAACTCGCCGTCGGGCCTGATTAGCATGCTTTCCAGCAGCTCACGCTCTTCGGCGGTTTCAGGCCACGCGGTGACGAGGGACTTGACCTCTTCGGCCGGCTCGGTGAGGACGCTCGCGGCTCCCGCGATTACCTCAATCTGGGTGACCCCGAAGTTCTCCGAAACCTCACCGGTAACCTCTACGTGGTCACCTATCTCCATCTCATTGACGGTTCCCGGGGAATAGATGAAGATGCCATCGGAGGCGGTGCGCCCGGCCGAGGCGGTCACGCCGGTGCCCTCGGTCTGGATCACGTAGCCGTCGATGCCCCCCGTGGGGTAGGCAGCGGTGACGACGCCCCGCGTAGTGAGGGTGTCACCCACAAACGGTGACGTGTCAGTGGTGCCCTGGATCTCGGCAATCGGGACTACCTCACCCGCGGTGGGGGGTTCCGGCTCGGGCTCCGGTTCAAACGTGCCGGTCTCGCCGTCGGCGTTCGTCGGAGTCACAGCTTCATTCAGGGTGAAATCGGCCGAGTTGTCGTTGGTGTCAACGAAGTCAGTCCGGTTCAGGGACCGCGGATCGGAGTTGGTGTCCGGCTTGGGTGCGACAGCCGTTTCGAAGGTGTTGGAGGACCCATACCCCAACAGGTCTTCGACAGCCGGGTTGTCGGTTACCGAGCCAACTGCCAACGGGTCGACTGCCGTCGAACCGTTGGACAGGATCAGGGTTCCGCCGCCCCCGGCGAAACTTGCTCCGATGGTGGCATCCGTTGCAGGAAGTGCGACTCCATTGTCAGCATTGCTGGAGCCACCAATCAGGTAGTAGCCATTTGCCGGGATGATTCCGCTGAGCGATGACACCCCCGTTGGTGCGCCGGTGCTCCCCGATGCGCGGTACTGCAGCGACCAGCCGCTGATGTCGACCGGTTCGTTGGTGGTGTTGCGCAGTTCGACAAACTTGTTCAGATACGGGGCGTTGGCGCTGCCGCCATTGACGTACGCCTCATTGATGACGACGCCGTTTGGCGCCGCATAGGCGGGTAGTGCTGCGATCGGCGAGGCAAGAAGCCCGACCGTGATCACGGCACCAAGCCCGCCCTTCCATGACGAATGTTTCATCCGGTGGTTCTCCTTGGCTTTTGGCTGCTGACAGCCGCGAGTGAGTCCGCAAAAAGACAGCATCTTCGAACGGTTATTGGCCCGAGATCTGGACAATTGTGATCCAGATAACCAAATGGGTCAGGTTCGAGCCAATCAGACAATAGTGAACGAGAGATTACGGAAAGTGAAGGGCCAAGGCGATTGTGGTTAACAAAAAGTTGGCCCCGGCAACTACCGGGACCAACTTTTTGTTACGGGCGGAAGGTAAGAGATTCGAACTCTTGGTACGGGGTTACCGCACACTGGTTTTCAAGACCAGCTCCATCGGCCGCTCGGACAACCTTCCCAAGTGAGTAGTGTTTCACGTAGTTTCCAGTTCAGCCAAAAACCATTCCCCCGGAGGACCCTTTGAGAGCAGTAGTCATCACTGAACCAGGTGGGCCGGAGGTGCTCTCCGTGTCCCAGGTGGCGGCACCCCCTACGGAGCAGGGCGAGGTGCTGATCGACGTCGTCGCCGCCGGATTGAACCGGGCCGATGTCCAGCAGCGTCAGGGCCACTATCCTCCGCCGGCGGGTGCGCCGGAGTATCCGGGTCTGGAGGTCTCCGGGAGGGTTGCTGATCCCGGTGCGTCGGGATTTGCCGTCGGGGACGAAGTGGTGGCGTTGCTGGCCGGCGGAGGCTATGCGGAGCAGGTAGCGGTACCGGCAGGCCAGGTGCTGCCTGTTCCCGCGGGCGTGGACCTGGTGGCGGCTGCGGCACTGCCGGAGGTGGTAGCCACTGTCTATTCGAACCTGTTCCTCACGGCACAGCTGCAGCCGGGGGAGCGGGTGCTCATCCATGGGGGCTCCGGCGGGATCGGGACCATGGCTATCCAGTTGGCGCTCGCGTTTGGAGCCATCCCCATCGTCACCGGAGGGTCAGCGGGGAAGCTTGAGGTCGCCCGCAGCCTTGGCGCCGCGACCTGCATCAATTACCGGGAGCAGGACTTTGTGGCCGAGGTGGCCGCCGTCACCGGAGGCAAGGGGGTCGATGTGATTCTCGACGTCGTCGGCGCCAAATACCTGGCGCGGAACGTCGAGTCCCTCGCGACTGGTGGGCGCCTGGTGGTGATTGGGCTGCAGGGCGGAGCGAAGGCCGAACTGAATCTTGGCGCCCTGATGACCAAGCGCGCCTTGGTGGCGGGCACCACCCTCCGGGGCCGTCCCGTGGCCGAGAAAGCATCCATCATGGCTGCAGTGCGGGATCACGTTTGGCCTCTGATCGCATCCGGGTCGGTTGCAGGGATGGTGGACCGGACCTTCCCGCTGGACGACGTCGTGGCGGCGCACCAGTACTTCGATTCCGGCGAGCACACGGGGAAGATCCTGCTCACCATCGATCCTGCCCATTGACCAGCGGCCGCCAGTGGGATAGTCCAGACAATCCCACTGACGGCGCTGATCTGGTGGGAAATCATCCTTCATTTGCGGTGTGTCCGACATACCTTTCGGCGCAGAAAAGTTGCCGCCTGGCAGGATGCCAACCCCGAGGGGCGCTGCTGCTAGACGGCCTCTTGACCACAACTGCCCGCCCACTGGTGAGTCTGCTGAGCATGAACGTTGATGCTCAGCAAACCGCACCGGTGGGTGGGCGGTTGTGCCTGGACTTCAGCCGTCCCTGACCAGCAGGATCCCTGAGCGGGTCGGTTACCTGTCGAAGTGCGTGGTGGTGGGAGCCTGGTTTGCCGACGCCACGACGGCGCTGGCGACGTCGCGCAGTTTAATGTTGCGGGCGCTGGAGGCGGTCTTCAGGATTTCGACGGCCTCGTTCTGGGAGCACCGGTTCTGGGCCATGATGATGCCAGCTGCCAGGTCGATGACGGTGCGTGACTGCATCGCCGCTTCCAGATGCTTGCTGGCATCGCTGAGCTGGGCCATCCGCACCGCCAGGCGCAAGGACTTGGAGGCCTCCAGGGCGAACGTCTCGGCGGCCGCGACGGCGTCGTCGTCAAACGCGTTCGCTTCGGTGGAGTAGAAGTCGAGTCCGGCGCGGGACTCACCAACCAGCGGCACGGGAATTCCCAATGCAGAGCGGAGGCCGTGTTCGGCCACAGCGTCCCGGTAATGAGGGAAGCGGGTGTCATGAGGGATGTCCGGAACATGAACAACCACGTTTTCCCGCGCTGCCCGCAGGCAGGGTCCATCATCGAAGGCGTACTGGATTTCGTCGGTCCGCTGGGCCAGCTCGCTGCTGCTGGCAACGGTTCCCATCGTGCGGGGCCGGAGCAGGGTCAGCCCACACAGGACCTCGCCGGAGGCTTTCGATGTGAGGGTGGCGGCGGCCAGCTGCGTCAGCCCCGTGAGGAAGGTGCTCACGTCGTCGGTGTCCATCACCATGTCCAGCAGGACGTTGTGAACGTCCGGTTCCATGGGGGGGACTTTCGACATGATGCTCTCCGTTCCGGGCGCCGTCCAGAGACTCCCTACCTGACGAACTCAACTGTAATCGTTGAGAGCGAAGTGTTGGTCATAGCTGCCCCCGAAGGCTGTGGATACGATGGCTGAAGGTAGGTCCGGATGGGATATGGTCATAGTCAGGTTGAGCAGACAGCCACGGGAACTTCTCCTCAGTAAGCAGGATTTTAATGGCGACAGTGCTGCACGGATTGCCCCTCTGGGCCCCGGTCAAGACATCCCTTTCTCTCCGCACGGCGGATATCCTTCACGCGCACATCCCGCTGGCTATTTCGCGCCTGTAGACGCCCTACCCTGCGTCCGGCCAACTGGTGTCCCACCCGCTTGGCCCTGCTGTTGAGTCAGCACCTCCCAGCACTAAGTCATTTGGAAGGACCCCTCATGAACGACATCACCCGCCTCGCTCCCGATGAGCCGTTTCCGGAAGACCTGACCCAGCTCCAGAACGTTGAAGTTGAGGTCCTTAACAGCAGGATTCATCGGGAACTTGATGCCGAGTACGTGCGCTATGGTCTTCCGGATCCGGAAACGGAGGGACGCCTTGAGGAGCTCACCGAGGAACTCGACCGCCGCGAGCACGAGAACTACCGGGCCGATCTGGCTCCGACGGAGCGTGCCGGCGAGTAGTCGCAGCCGGACGGCAGGGGGCCGGGGGGATAGGCTGGAGGATTCCCCGGGCCGGCGGGCCTGCCCCTCATGAGACGATAATCCCATGAGTGAACAGCAGGGATTCGACCATCTGGACACCATGCCGACGCCTTCCGTCGCACCGGCATGTCCACCTGCCCAGCGTTCGCACGCCTAAGCGGCCATGGGATTTTTCACTGCTGCCCGTCAAGGACGCAAGGACGACGCGGAACTGGGTACCGGCGTCTGGCGTCGCGCGCACGACCGTTTTCGGCGAGGCCTGGACCGTTACCACCAGATCCTGGAGGGGGTGGCCGACGACGACGTCTACAACCAGCTCGCCCGGCTCGCCAACGACCTGGGACCGCTGCTCGAGCGGGTACGGGTGGTCTGCGTCACCGCTCAGGCGTCCTCCCCAAGCGAGGGAATGGATATTCCCGGAGCCCTCACGCCCGTGCACCGCGCATTGTCGCGGGCCGGCAACGCCCTGGCCACCACTGCGGAGGCGGCAGCCATGGCACGGCTCGACGGCGAACGGTGGGGGCTCGCGTCAGCCGGCGTGGAGAACGTCAGACGCCGGGCCGAGCTGGTGGAAGAAGACATCGCCGATGCTGAGCGCCAGTTGGCCAGCAGCTAGCCCCGTGGATCAGAAGTAGGCTGACGAAATATTTGGGCGCGGGCGGCGGTTCACTTAACCACACAGTATTTATTCGCATCGCGAAAGGCATACATGACTACCTCACCGAACCTTTCCTTCCACAACGGCGTCACCATCCCCCAGCTGGGTTACGGGGTGTGGCAGGTTGACGACAACACCGCCGAAGACGTCGTGGGGCGGGCCTTCAAGGCTGGCTATCGCCACATCGACACGGCTGCCGCTTACCAGAACGAGGCAGGTGTAGGCCGGGCGATCGCCAATTCTGGCCTCGACCGAAGCGAACTCTTCATCACCACGAAGCTGTGGAACGCCGACCAGGGCTACGAAAGCACCCTGAAGGCCTTCGACACCTCGATGGAGAAGCTCGGCCTGGAAAAGCTGGATCTGTACCTGATCCACTGGCTGCAGCCCAAGCAGGGCAAGTACCTTGATACCTGGAAAGCTCTCATCGAGCTGCAGAAGCAGGGCCGCGTAACCTCGATCGGTGTCTCGAACTTCACCGTTGAGGCACTGCAGGAGATCATCGACGCAACAGGCGTGGTCCCGGTCATCAACCAGGTGGAAACCCACCCGTTCTTCAACCAGGCCGAGCTGCGGGCGTTCCACGAGGACAAGGGCATCCTGCACGAGTCCTGGTCGCCCCTCGGGTCAGGTAAGGGGCTCCTCGAGGACCCCACCCTGGTGGAGATCGCTGCCAAGCATGACGCCACACCGGCGCAGGTTGTTCTGGCCTGGCACCTTGCGCTTGGCAACGTCGTAATCCCGAAGTCGGTCACCGAATCACGGATCGTCGAGAACTGGGACGCACTGGACGTCACGCTCGACGCGGGCGACCTCGACGCCATCACCGCACTCGACAAGGGTGCTGACGGCCGGATTGGCGCGGACCCGGCAACTGCCGACTTCGCCTAACAACCCGTTCCGATAAGGAACCTGGACGATGGTGGGTGTCTTTGCCTGCCATCGTCCAGGTTGCTCACTATGGCGGCATCGCATGATCCAACGTCGGTGGTATCTTTCATCTTGTAACCGTCAGCGCAGGGGCAACAGTTCTCGGCCTAGCTAAAAGCGTGCTGGCGACTCTCGCACCAAAAGAGTTGGGGAACTCAAGATGAAGCGGTCCAATCACAGCATGACTGGCGCAGACCCGCACCAACAGAGCCTGATGAGTGACGGATGCCCGGGATGAGCGATTTTGTATCGGCAGTCGCTACGGCCATCATTGGCGCCCGGACTGGTTCGCAGAAGGCCGCTTCGGTGTTGATGAGTCTGCACCCTGACCAAGCGGCAATGGTCTTAGGCATGTTTTCGCCCAGCGAAGTTGCAGAAATTACTGCCGAAATGATGCGGCTATGCGAGGCTGGTTGGGCCCCCGTTAGCAGTCCAGCGGCTATGCGATAGCTAATTGGTTCTCTGCGGTCCAGCGTTCCCAGTATCTGGACGGAGTCAGTCCGTCGAGGGATCCGTGGGGTCGTTCATGATTATAGATCTCTTTCCATTCGTCGGCCAAGTATTTCGCCTCGGCCATCGTGTCCATGATTTCTCCGGTCAGTTGTTCCCTTCTGAATTGGGCGTTGAATGATTCGGCGAATCCGTTCTGCCAGGGTGAGCCCGGGTCGATGAACGCGGTATCGACTCCGGCGGTGGCACACCAGTCGATCAGCGCGCCGGCGGTGAACTCCGGACCATTGTCCGATCGGACATAGGTTGGCACGATGCCGGTTTCGGCGATGATGTCCTCCAGCACTGCGACCACATCGTTGGAGGTGAAGGACCGGCGCGGGATGATGGCCAGGGCGGTGCGGGTGTATTCGTCGATGACGTTGAAGAACCGGATATGCCGACCGCAGGAAGTCACGTCGGATTGGAAGTCGAAGCTGACCACGTGCATCGGGTACTCGGCCCGCAGGCGCTTGTGCTCGCCGGCGCCGGGACCGGTGCGGCGCTTCTTGCGCGCCTTGGGCTTGCACGTGAGTCCTTCGAGGCGCCAGAGCCAGCGCACGCGCTTCTTGTTCAGCGCCACGCCGTCCCACTGCGGTTGCTCGAGCAGGTGCCAGCGCGCCTTGCGCCAGCCCCACGCCGGATGCTTGCCGGCAACAGCCCGCAGATCAGAGCGCAACTGTGCCTCTTCAAAGCTGACCACGGGTCGGCCTTTGCGCAGCGCTGACCGGTTCTGCCCCAACACCTTGCAGGCGAACCTCTCGGACGCCCCGAACTTCTCCTGCGCCATACGAACGGCGCGGTGACGTGGTTCGGGGCTCAGAATTTTCCCCGCGCCACCTCATTCAAAATGTCATTGGCCAGGACCTGATCGGCTAACAGCTTCTTCAGTCGCGCGTTCTCCTTCTCGAGGTCCTTGACGGCCTTGGCCTGGGTGGCGTTCTTCTCGGACCCGTACTGCTGCAGCCACCGATACCAGGTCGCCTCGGTCACCTGTAACTCTTTGATGACCTCGATCATCGGTCGTCCGTCGTTGAGCATCTTCTGGCCCTGACGCACTTTCGCGATGACCTGATCCGGGGTATGTCTACGTGCCATAATCTGTGAATTTCCTCCTGCATCCATTATCGGATGCGAAACTCACACAGTCACCGGACTCCTACCCGGGGACCCAACCAAGGCGACCCCGCCCCAGTTGGATGCGCTGCCATCCCATAGCAGCCGGACACCTTGGCAACCGTACTGTGCTGCCCAGACTTAGTGGAGCCTCCTGCCAGAGTCGAACTGGCGACCTTCTCATTACGAGTGAGACGCTCTACCGACTGAGCTAAGGAGGCTGAAGCTTCATGGAACACGCGTTGACGCGGCCCAATCCACAAGCGACAACTCTATAAGAGCAGCCGCGTGCAGGTCAAAAGCGAGTAACCCGGGGCGCTAGTCGCAGCGCACTCCATCCTCAGGCACCGTCCCGTCGACGAAGTACGCGTCCACCAGGTCTCCGATGCAGTCACCTGCACGGCCGTAGGCGGTGTGGCCCTCGCCCTCCCAGGTGACGTGCACGGCGGTCTCCAGTTGGTCGGCCAGGGCCAGCGACCAGTCGTACGGCGTCGCCGGGTCCCCGGTGGTCCCGATGACCACGATCGGTGCGGCATCCGGCGCCGACGCCGGTGCGGGTTCGAGCACGGGGCCATACTCCCACGCGTCACAGGTGACGCCGCCATAGGCAAGGTACGGGCCAAACGTGGGGGAGACCTCCTCGAGTTCCTCGGCATCAGCGTTGAGCTCTTCGAAGTCGCTGGTCATGGGGTAGTCGAGGCAGTTGATGGCGACGAACGCCGCGTTGCTGTTGGTGGCGTAGACGCCGTCGGGCCCGCGCTCGGCGCCCAGGTCGGCCAGCTCCAGCATGGCCGTGGGGTCGCCCTGCAGTGCCTGGTCGATCGCGGCGGACAGCAGAGGCCAGTTGTTGTTCTCGTAGAGCGGCAGGATGAAGCCGGAGAAGAAGGTGCCGATGGTGACCAGGCGCCCGTCCGAGGCCGTCATGGGGCTTTCCTCCACCGAACGGAACAGCTCCTGGATCACTGCGACACCCTGGTCCACCCCGGACGGCAGGGGACACTCACTGGACAGCTGGCAGTCAGCCACAAACGTGCGCAGGGCGGCCTCGAAGCCTCGGGCCTGGCCCAGGGTAATCTCCTCGTTGCTCAGCGACGGATCCACGGCACCGTCAAGGACCAACCGGCCGGTGTTGGTGGGGAACAGCTCGGCATACGCGGTACCGAGCGCGCTGCCGTAGGAGAAGCCCAAATAGTTCAGCTGCTCATCACCCACCACGGCCCGCAGGATGTCCAGGTCACGGGCTGCGCTGTCGGTGTCGATGTAGCCCAGCAGCTCGCCGGTCCGTTCAGCGCACTGCGCGGCGAATTCCTCCGCCTCGGCGGAAAGCGTCTCAAATGCCTCGGCGTCCGGGATACCCGGCTCCAGGAACTCCAGCCGGTCCGCCTCGCGTTCCTCGTCCGTCAGGCAGTCGACGGCGCTGGACTGCCCCACCCCGCGCGGGTCGAAGCCGACGACGTCGTAGTGCTCGCGCAACCGGTCGCTGGTAATGAACGGCAGCGCATCCCTGACAATGTTGACGCCGGACCCGCCCGGGCCGCCCGGGTTTACCAGGACGGTGCCCTGTGCCTCGCCCGTTGCGTCGCTGCGGATGACTGCGACGTCGATCGACTCACGCGAGGGATCAGCGTAGTCCAACGGCATCTCGATCGTGGCGCAGGCGAACGCCTCCTCGCACAGCTCCCACTGAACTACCTGGGTGTAGAAACCTTCAAGGTCCGCAGGGACCTCGCCCACCACCTCCGGGGCGGCGGACTCCACCCCGACCTCCGGCGAGTCACCTGACCCGGGCGAAAGCAACTGGCAGCCCGAGAGCACCAGAGCGCCAGACAGGACGACGGCGGCGGTAGCCAGGCGGCGGGGTGAAAATCTTCTCACGCGGTGTAATCCTTTTCGGGCAAAAGACTGACGGCCATCGCCTCGATGGCCAGGAGCGGTGCAACGTTGGTGTTAACGATCCGGTCGCGCACTTTGTTGATTGCCTCGATCCGCGCCAGCGTCCCCTCGGGGGTGCCGCCGCGGGCAAACGCCTCCAGCTCGGGGCGGAGCGGCTCATTCACGAGGTCCCTCCCGCTGGAAACCTGCAGCATCAGCACATCCCGGTAGAACGAGGTCAGATCGGTCAGCGCACGGTCGAAGTAGTCGTTCTTGGACCGTTTGGCCCTGCGGGTCTGGTCATCCTCCAACCGTTTGACCTGCCCCCGGATAGCCGGCGGCAGGGTGCCGCTTTCGGGTGCGCCCAGCGTCGCCAGCAGGGCAGCCTTCTCCTGGGCGTCCCGCTGCTCGAAGGAGCTCTGCGCCTCGGCCTCAGCGAGTTTCACCAGGTCCGCTGCGGCCTTCATCGCGCCGGCTACATTCTTCAGGTCCAGGGGCAGCCGGACGATCTGGTTCCGCCGGTCCCGCGCGCCGTCGTCGGTGGCCAACCGCTTCGCGACGCCGATATGGCTCTGCGCCGCCCGCGCGGCAGCTTCCGCGGTGGCCGGGTCGATGCCGTCGCGGCGGACCAGCAGGTCGGCAACATCCTGCACCGGGGGCAGCCGCAGGTTCACGGCGCGGCACCGCGACCGGATGGTCACCAGCACGTCGCCGGGGCTGGGTGCGCACAACAGCCAGATGGTCCGGGGCGGTGGCTCCTCGATCGCCTTGAGCAACACGTTGGTGCTGCGTTCCTGCATCCGGTCGGCGTCCTCCACGATGATGACCCGCCAGCGTCCGGTAGAGGGCTTGTCCTGGGCCTTGCGGACCAGTTCCCTGGCCTCGTCGATACTGATGGTCACCTTCTCTGTGGTGACGTTGGTGATGTCAGCGTGGGAGCCGGCGAGTGCTGTCCGGCACGCCCGGCACTCCCCGCAGCCCCGCTCGTCCAGGGGCTCCCGGTCGCACAAGAGTGCCGCCGCGAACGCGCGGGCTGCGTTGGACCTGCCCGATCCGGGTGGGCCCGTGAACAGCCAGGCGTGGTTCGGCTGGTCGGCGGACGCCGCACGCTTCAGCTGCTCGACCACCGGCTCCTGGCCCATCAGGAAGGTCCACACGCTCATCCGAGGCGCTCCTCGACGGCGGCGAGGATCGCCGTCGCCAGTTCCTCGACGGGCTGCCGCGCGGGCAGCACCAGGTACTGCGCAGGGCTAGCCGCGGCCCGGTCCAGGAAAGCACCCCGGATCAGGGCGTGGAACGCGTCGGGCTCGGACTCCAGCCGGTCTTCCGCGCCGTTCTGGACGCGACGGCCACGGCCCTCGAGCGGCTCGACGTCGAGCAGCACCGTCAAGTCGGGCCGCAGCCCCTCGACGGCCCACAGGTTGACCTCGAGGACGCTGTTGGTGCCCAGCCCCCGGCCGGCCCCCTGATACGCCACCGATGAGTCGATATACCTGTCACAGACAACGACGGCGCCACGCGACAGGGCGGGCAGGATCGCCTGATGGACGTGGGCTGCTCGTGACGCGGCGAAGATCAGGGCCTCGGTGCGGGGGTCGATCTCGCCCTGCCCGTGGTCGAGAACCAGGGACCGGAGCTTCTCGCCGATGGTGGTGCCACCGGGCTCGCGGGTGCGCAGCACTTCCAGGCCGCGCTCCTGCAGGGCAGCAGCCAGCAGGCCGGCCTGGGTCGACTTGCCGGCACCGTCGCCGCCCTCAAAGGCGATGAAAAGCCCGGACGTGCGGCGGGGGGAAGGTGTAGTCACCTGCCCAGCCTATCGAGTCTCACCGACCTCCCGGTTAGCGTCCCAACGCCCCACTCCCAGCGGGCCGGGGAGAGCAGTCACATTTCACCCGGTTGCCACAGCCAACTACCCTGAATCCATGACCCACCACGCTGACCACGAGCTCGCCCAGGACACCATCGTGGTGGCCTCCGGACGCCCCCCGCGGGAGCATGACGCCCCGGTGAATCCGCCGATTGTCCTGTCCTCCACCTTCCACGAGGCCGTCGACCCTGCTGTGGGGGACCGTATTTACGGCCGCATGTCCAACCCCACCTGGGACCCGTTCGAGGAGGCCCTCGGCCAGCTTGAGGGTGCGGCCCTGCCCGCCCTGGTGTTCAGCTCCGGTCTTGGCGCCGCGGCGGCCGCGCTGTCACTCGTGCCGACGGGCGGCGTCGTCGTCATGCCCCGCCACGCCTACGCCGGTTCCCTCAGCCTCGCCGACGACGAAGCGGCGCGCGGCCGGTTCGCCCTCGTCCGGGTGGACGTCGCCGACACCGACCAGGTGCTCGCCACGCTGGACACAGCAGACCTGCTCTGGCTGGAAAGCCCGACCAACCCGATGCTTGAGGTCGCCGACCTCCGCACCCTCATCGCCGCTGCGAAGGCCGCCGGAGTGACAGTGGTCGTCGACAACACCTTCAACACGCCGCTGGTCTGCAAGCCGCTCGACTTCGGCGCCGACGTCGTGCTGCACTCGGTCACCAAGTACTTGGCGGGCCATTCCGACGTCGTCCTCGGCGCACTTGCCACCTCCGACGCCGCAGTCCGGACGGATCTGCTCAAACACCGCACCCTGCACGGTGCCATCGCCGGGCCCTTCGAGGTATGGCTGGCGCTCAGGGGGCTGCGTACGCTCGCGCTGCGGGTGGAACGGTCCCAGGCGAACGCGCTCTACCTGGCGGATAAACTCGCTCAGCATCCCGCCCTGACAAGGGTCCGCTTTCCCGGGCTGGCCACCGACCCCGGCCACCAGCGCGCCGCAGACCAGCTGAACGGGTTCGGCTCGATCATCAGCATCGAACTGGCGGATGTTGCCGCCGCCGAAGCCCTCGTTGCCGCCGTCCGCCTGTGGCTGCCGGCTACCTCACTGGGCGGCGTCGAGTCTTTGATTGAACGACGACGGCGGCAGCCGGGTGAGCCCGCCACCGTGCCGGAGGCGCTGGTCCGGCTGTCGGTCGGGATCGAGAATCCCGAGGATCTGTGGGCGGATTTGGAGCAGGCCCTCGCTCCGCTGCGACCAGGCGGCGACTCCACCCGATAGGCTTGTGCCGTGGACATCGCATATGACATTCGGAACTATCTGTACCTCGCGCTCGGTTTGGTGGCGCTGGGCATTGAGATCTGGGCACTCATCGACTGTGTAAAGCGTCCCGCGGCCAACTTCGAGGCCACGATGAAGCGCACCAAGGGCTTCTGGACCGCGATGACCGGTGGCGCTGTCGCCGTCGGCGCGCTCACCGTGCTGGTGACCTCCACCGGGCTCTTCGGGCTGCTGCAGATCGTCGCCGTGATCGCCGCCTGCGTCTACCTGGCCGACGTCAAGCCAGCTGTCTCAGAGGTCCGTGGCAGCAGCGGTCCCTACGGCCCCTGGTAACCGTTCGCGGGTAATAGAACCGCGCCACAGGTGAACCTGCGGCGCTCATGCGGCAGACTGAACCTATGACTTCCTACAAAGTGATCCTGCTCCGCCACGGCCAAAGTGAGTGGAACGAGAAAAACCTGTTCACCGGCTGGGTCGATGTCCCGCTGACCGAACAGGGCCGAGCCGAAGCCATCCGCGGCGGGGAACTGCTCGTCGAAGCCGGCCTGCTTCCCGACATTGTGTACACGTCCCGGCAGAAGCGGGCCATCATCACCGCGAACCTGGCACTCGAGGCGGCTGACCGGAGCTGGATTGACGTCAAACGCCACTGGCGGCTCAACGAGCGCCACTACGGTGCCCTGCAGGGCAAGGACAAGGCGCAGACCCTCGCGGAGTTCGGCGAGGCCCAGTTCATGGAGTGGCGCCGCTCCTACGACACCCCGCCACCACCCATCGAGGACGACAGCGAATTCTCCCAGGCAAACGATCCGCGGTACGCGGACCTCGGCGACGCCATCCCCCGCACCGAATGCCTCAAGGACGTCCTGGACCGGTTCCTCCCATACTGGGAATCAGACATCGCGCCGGACATCAAGGAGGGCAAGACGGTCCTCATTGCAGCGCACGGCAACTCCCTGCGCGCGCTGGTGAAGCACCTCGACGGGATCAGCGACGGCGACATCGCCTCCCTGAACATCCCGACCGGCATCCCCCTGATCTATGAACTGGATGAGAACCTCGTTCCGGTCAAGGCAGGCGGCACCTACCTCGACGCCGACGCCGCGGCGGCAGCGATTGAAGCCGTCGCCAACCAGGGCAAGCACTAGCACCCAGGGTCACGAGACCACCACAGCACGAACGACGACGGCCGGCCCCGAGGGGACCGGCCGTCGTCGTTCGTGCTGCGCCGCACCAAAGGCGGCGTCAGTTCAGCGGAGCGCTGGGCTGCCATTCACCGGTGACCAGGTAGGTGACCTTGCGTGCCACTGAGACGCCATGGTCAGCGAACCGTTCGAAATAGCGGCTGGCCAGTGTCACGTCCACGGTGATGGGCGCCGAGACGTCCCAGTCCGGGGCGGCAATAGCCTTGAAGACCCCTGCGTGCAACTCGTTGATCCGTGCGTTGTGCGCGTAGATCTCGTTGCTGAGCTGCAGGTTCCGGGTCTCGAGCAGCTCGTTCACCTTTTTGGCGATCTGCTGATCCAGCTCTGCCATCTCCTCGAAGGTGGGGCGGATGGCCGCCGGGATCACGTGTTCGGGGTACCGCAGCCGTGCCAACTGGGCCACATGCCGGGCCAGATCACCCATCCGCTCCAGTGATGCACTCATCCGCAGCGCCCCCACGATCATCCGCAGGTCGCTGGCGACGGGCCCCTGGAGGGCGAGAATGTCGATGGCGCGCTCATCAAGATCATTCTGGAGGAAGTCGATGCGTGCGTCGGCGGCAATCACATCCTGGGCAAGTTCGGTGTCAGCGGTCTCAAACGCGGTGGTGGCTTTGCCCAGCGCCTCCGCGACCAGCTGCGAGATTTCGATGAGCTGTTCACCGATCTGATGAAGCTCTGCCTGAAAAACCTTCCGCACGGGAGGCATCCTTTCCATAGAGATGACTGCGTACGTCTATGCACAGTCCCACACAGCACATTCTCAGTTGGTGATGAACTGTTATGCACCTTTGAGTGAACGTTAGTTGAACCACTTCCCTATTGCCACCGGAACACCCTTCCGGGCACGGCTGGTACGCATAAGCTAGGCATTGTGGATCCCGTTCTTCTCATCCTTGTTGCCGGGCTTGTCGGCGTCGCCCTGGGCACAGCTGGCATGGCTGCCTTCCGGCTGAGTGAAATCCAGCGCCGTTCCCTCCTTTTTGTCGACGAGCCGACCCTGCCCGAGGGGGCCGCGGAGGTCTTGTCAATCATCGGACGCGCCTACGTGGTGGTTGATGCGATCGACGGCGTGGTGCGGGCCAGTCCCGCCGCGTACGCCTTCGGGCTGGTCCGCGGGCACACGGTGGTGCACTCCGAACTGCTGGAACTCACCGCCCGGGTGCGCCGCGATGGGGTGATTGAGCAGAAGCAGCTGGAGCTGCCGCGTGGACCCCTGGGGCAGGGAACGATCATCGTGCTCGCCCGGGTGGCGTCCCTGGGGGAGGAGTACGTCCTGATCCTCGCCGACGACCGGACGGAGATCACCCGCACCGAGGAAATCCGCAACGACTTCGTGGCGAACGTGTCCCACGAGCTCAAGACCCCCGTGGGTGCGATCTCCCTGCTCGCTGAAGCGCTCGACGACGCCGCGGAGGATGAGGAAGCCGTCCGCCGGTTCGCCCGCAGGATGCACAAGGAGTCAGCCCGCCTGTCCGCCCTGGTGCAGGACATTATTGAACTGTCGCGGCTGCAGGGTGCCGACGTCGTGCGCCGCGGGCGCCCCGTCGATATCAACACGGTGATCGCGGAGGCGGTGGACCGCAACCGGCTCCCGGCGGAGAGCAAACAGATCGACATCGTGGTGGGCGGGCGCATCGCCGAGCCGGTCTACGGGGACCCCGACCTGCTCATGACGGCGTTCAGGAACCTGATCGACAACGCCATCCGCTATTCGCCCGAGGGCACCCGGGTGGGGGTGGGGCTGCGCTCCCGCGACGGTCTCGCCCAGATCTCGGTCACCGACCAGGGCATCGGGATCACACCTGAGGAACAGGAACGGGTTTTCGAGCGGTTCTACCGGATCGATGCTGCCCGCTCACGGCAGACCGGTGGCACCGGGCTGGGCCTGAGCATCGTCAAGCATGTGGTCTCCAACCACGGCGGCGAGGTGACCGTCTGGTCCCAGTCCGGCCAGGGGAGTACCTTCACCGTCCGGCTCCCGGAGATGGAAGCGGACAGCGATGCCGCCGACGGACTCGGGGCCACCGAGAAACGCGCCGACCGGCGCGTCGAAGCGTCGCCCGGGAAGTCCGGTCCGTCGGTCGAGAAACAGGGCGGACCGTCCGCCCACGAACAAGGAGTGAGCGTTTGACCCGCATCCTGATGGTGGAGGACGAAGAGTCCTTCAGCGACCCGCTGTCCTACCTGCTGGGCAGGGAGGGTTTTGAGGTCGCGGTGGTGGGCGACGGCAATGAGGCGATCGTCGAGTTTGACCGCGCCGGCGCTGACCTGGTGCTCCTGGACCTGCAACTGCCCGGCCAGTCGGGGACCGAGGTCTGCCGGCAGCTGCGCCAGCGTTCAAGTGTGCCGGTGATCATGCTCACCGCCAAGGACTCCGAGATTGACAAGGTTGTCGGCCTGGAGCTGGGAGCCGATGACTACGTCACGAAGCCCTACTCCTCGCGGGAGCTGGTGGCGAGAATCCGTGCGGTGCTGCGGCGGCAGGCCGAGCCCGAGGAGCTGATCTCCACCACTGTGCAGTCAGGGCCGGTGCGGATGGACATCGAACGGCACACGGTCAGCGTGAACGGCGCCCCGGTGTCGATGCCGCTGAAGGAGTTCGAGCTGCTCGAGATGTTGCTGCGCAACGCTGGTCGGGTGCTGACCCGGGGGCAGCTGATCGACCGGGTCTGGGGCTCGGACTACGTCGGTGACACCAAGACCCTTGACGTGCACGTCAAACGGCTCCGCGGGAAGATCGAGGCGGACCCGTCCAACCCCAGCCATCTGGTGACGGTGCGCGGCCTGGGCTACAAGTACGAGTCCTGAGATTTACTCTTCCTCTTCGCCTGTTTCCACCGGCGTTGGGGTGGGCTCTGGGGTGTAGCCACCGGGAACGTAGTCGCGGTACTCGGCCAGGGTACCGTCCAGCACGGGGACCCGCAGTTCGGCGGTCTCGGAGTTCACGACGAAGTTCAGGTCGACCAGCGCGCCGGGGATCTCGCTGACACCCTCGAGCACGCCGTCGTCGGTGGTCTCGTCCTCGAAGACCCACTTCCCTTCGGCAGGGACGGTGATGTCCACCGTCGAGTTCTCACCCTCGATGGTCAGCTGCACTGCCGAGTCGGTGGGGTTGAACACCGTGCCGAGGATGGTGCCCGGCTCGCCCTCTTCGGAGGTGATGATCAGGATGTTCCGCAGTTCCAGGGGGCCAACCTCGTCGACGATTCCGTCCGAGGCCGCGTACTGGATCGTGGTGGCCTGCTCACTGGTCACACTGCAACCGGTGGCACCAAGGAGAGCGACCAGTGCTGCACCAGCAGCCAAGCTCCGGGTCGCCCGGATGTGCTGCAGGGGGTTGATTCGGTCACTCTTCACAGCGCAAACTCCTACGGTGGTCGATCATCTGGTGGGGAACTGCCAGTTCAAACTTTCCTTACAGCCTATCGGGAAAAATTACCCGGTGAGGGAGCGCGTCGCGTCACTTGCAACACTTTCGACGCGACGTGGATCACTAAAACTCTCATCCGTCAAGGGGCGAATCATAGCCACTCCTGTTCACATGTCCGCGCTGACCTGCGAAAACACGCCTTCGGCGTGTCGAATTCGTGATAAACTGATCTGCGGGAAAGGGGAAAGTCCACATGGTTTTTGAGGTCGGCGAAACAGTAGTTTATCCTCACCACGGCGCAGCGAAGATCGAGGAGATCAAGATGCGCGTCGTCAAGGGCGAAGAGAAAATGTATCTCAAGCTCAAGGTGGCACAGGGTGATCTAACCATTGAAGTTCCAGCAGAAAACGTTGACCTCGTTGGGGTGCGCGATGTAGTGGGCAAGGAAGGTCTCCAGCACGTCTTTGATGTGTTGCGGGCCGAGTTCACTGAAGAGCCCACCAACTGGTCGCGACGCTACAAGGCAAACCTCGAAAAACTTGCCTCGGGCGACGTGATCAAGGTTGCGGAAGTAGTCCGCGACCTGTGGCGCCGTGATCATGACCGTGGGTTGTCAGCGGGGGAGAAGAGGATGCTCGCCAAGGCGCGGCAAATTCTGATCTCAGAACTGGCACTCGCAGAGAAAACCGACGAAGAGAAGGCCGCAAGCGTTCTTGACGAGGTACTGGCTTCCTAGTTCTTCAGGAATAAGGTTTGGTGAGGGACCGCCCCGGGTGGGCGGTCCCTTTTTCTTGCCCTGACGTAGGGTAATCAGGTGTCGCGAACTCACCCCGGATCCCAGACCAGCCCCGTGCCCGACGCCGGGGCGCAGGTCGGCGTCATCATCGTGGCTGGTGGGGCAGGCCAACGGCTGGGGCTCGGCATTCCCAAGGCCCAGGTCCAGGTGGCGGGCCGCAGCATCCTCGACCATGCCCTCCAGGGAGTGCTCGACGCCGGCGTCGCCCACGAAATCTGCGTGGTGGTCCCCGCCGACGACACTGTTCTCCGGGCGACCGTCGCTGAGGTGGTGACCGATGTCCCCGTGCTGCTGGTCGCCGGGGGTGCCACCCGTCCCGATTCCGTCAACGCCGGCCTGGCCGCCCTGTCTCCGGGCATCAGCCATGTCCTGGTGCACGACGCCGCCCGCGCCCTTACCCCGCCCGCCGTCTTCCGGCGGGTGGTCGCTGCGCTCCATGCCGGCGCCGAAGCGGTGATTCCCGTGATTCCCGTGGTCGACACCATCAAGACCGTTGACGGCGGTCTGGTCACCGGCACACCGCCACGCGAAACCCTGCGGGCGGTCCAGACACCCCAGGGATTCAACATCAATACCCTCCGCCTTGCCCACCAGGCCCCGGGCGCCGCCGTCACCGACGACGCCATGCTGCTGGAACGCCTCGGCATTCCCGTCCAGGTGGTCGACGGCGACGACGCCGCCTTCAAGGTCACCACCGCCCAGGACCTCCAGCTAGCGGCCATCCTCGCCCGTAACCCCACCGGAAGGCCCCAACCATGAATCTCCCCCGCACCGGCGTCGGCGTCGACGTGCACGCGTTTGCCCCCGAGGACGCACCCCGGCCGCTGTGGGTTGCCGGGTTGCTCTGGGACGGCGAACGGGGCCTGAGCGGACACTCCGACGGCGACGCGGTGGCCCATGCCGCCGCTGATGCGCTGTTCTCCGCCGCGGGTGTGGGCGACCTCGGCACCCACTTCGGTACCGACCGGCCGGAATTCGCTGGTGCCTCCGGGATCAGCCTGCTGACCGAGGCCGCCAGGATTGTGCGCGCCGCAGGCTTTGAGATCGGCAACGTCGCGGTGCAGCTGGTCGGCAACCGTCCCAAGTTCGCGCCCCGCCGAGCGGAAGCTGAAGCGGTACTCAGCGCTGCGGCGGGAGCACCCGTCAGCGTGTCAGCGACCACCACGGACGGGCTGGGCTTCACCGGCCGGGGGGAGGGCATCGCGGCGGTCGCGACCGCCGTCGTCGTCAGCGTTGCGGACCCTGCCGCAGAGGCCATCTCGAACGACGCCGGATGAAGCCGTCCACCGCGACCGGCTAATCTGGAGCGGTGAGCCTGAGATTCTATGACACCGCGACCGCGCAGATCCGCGACTTCGTTCCCCTCAAGCAGGGTGAGGTGGGACTGTACTACTGCGGCGCCACCGTGCAGGGGATGCCGCACGTGGGCCACATCCGCTCGGCGATCGCGTTCGACCAGCTCACGCGCTGGCTGAGCGCCAGCGGCTACCGGGTCACGACGGTCCGCAACGTGACCGACATCGATGACAAGATTCTTGCCCGTGCCAAGGAATCCGAGCACGACGACGCCCTGCCCCGCCAGTTGCGCGGCGAACAGTGGTGGGCACTGGCCTACCGCTACGAACTGGAATTCCAGCGGGCCTACGACACCCTCGGGGTGCGCCGGCCCACGTACGAGCCGCGCGCCACCGGCCACATCCCCGAAATGCACTCCCTGATTCAGCTCCTGATCGACCGGGGGCACGCCTACCCGGCCAACGACGACTCAGGAGACGTCTATTTCGACGTCCGGTCGTGGAAAGGGTACGGCTCGCTGACACGGCAGAACATCGACGACATGCAAAGCGCCACCGACGTCGAACCCGAATTCATCAACCGGAAGCGCGATCCACGCGACTTCGCACTCTGGAAAGGGTGGAAGGAAGGCGAGCCGGACACCGCGGCCTGGCCCAGCCCGTGGGGGCCCGGCAGGCCGGGCTGGCACCTGGAATGCTCGGCCATGGTCACGAAGTACCTTGGCACCGAGTTTGATATCCACGGTGGCGGCCTGGACCTGCGATTCCCGCACCACGAGAACGAAATGGCCCAGTCGCAGGCCGCCGGGCACCCCTTCGCCCGATACTGGATGCACAACGGCATGGTCACCTTCGAGGGCGAGAAGATGTCCAAATCCATCGGTAACACGGTCAGCCCCGCCGAGATGCTTGATCTCGCCAGTCCGCGCGTGGTGCGGTACTACCTCGGGCAGGCGCACTATCGTTCGGTGCTCGACTACCGGCCCACCTCCCTGCACGAGGCAGCCGCCGCCGTCGAACGCATCGACGGGTTCCTCGCCAAAGCCGCAGCCCGGGAATTCCCGGACGGATTCGGGTTCACCTCTCCCGGAGCGCCAGCGGCCTTCAGCGATGCCATGAACGACGACCTCAACGTGCCCCAGGCGCTCGCGGTCCTCCACGACACGGTGCGCGCCGGCAATACGGCGCTGGCCGCCGGGGACAGCGAAACCACCCGGAAGGCGTTCATCGACGTCATGACCATGACCGGGATCCTGGGACTCGACGACGTCCAGGACCCCAGTAAGGGCCCCCGCAGCCCCGAGCACCAGGCACTGGACACCTTGATCGCCTCCCAGCTGCAGCAGCGCACCCTTGCCCGGGAAGCGAAGGATTGGGCGCAGGCCGACGCCATCAGGGACGCGCTCACCAGCGCCGGTATCGTCATTGAGGACACTGCCGACGGCGCCTCCTGGACCCTGAAGAACTGACCCGTCACGTCTCCGCCGACGCGGCGGTGAACTCGACGGCTGTACCCGCGTAAACTGGGGTGACCAATCTTCTACCCAAAGGTGTTTTCCCCATGGCCACTCACGGACGTCCCGGCGCTGTGCGCAAGAGCAAAAAGGGCCCCTCGGGCGGAACCGGAGGCCTTGGACGCAAGGCGCTGGAAGGCAAGGGTCCCACCCCGAAGGCCGAGGACCGCCCGTACCACAAGGCACACAAGAGCAAGCAGCTCGCCGAACGGTCGGCGGCCAAGCACTCAGGCAACCGCAACCCCGGGTCGTCCCGCAACACGCGCGGCAAGGGCACCGAAGAAATGGTCACCGGGCGCAACGCGGTGGTCGAGTCCCTCAGGGCTGGTATCCCCGCGAAAGCGCTGCACGTGGCTATCCGCATCGAAATGGACGAGCGGATCCGCGAATCGCTGAAGCTCGCCACCGAGCGGGGTATCCCGCTGATGGAAACCGGCAAGACCGAGCTGGACCGGATGGCGGATGGCTCGGTACACCAGGGCATCATGCTGCAGATCCCGCCCTACGATTACGCCGACGCCGTCGACCTGGCCACCGAGACCATCCAGAAATGGAAGAAGGGCCACATCAACAACGCACCGTTGTTCGTGGCCCTGGACGGCATCACCGACCCGCGTAACCTCGGCGCCATCATCAGGTCGCTGTCCGCGTTCAGCGGGCATGGCGTCATCGTGCCCGAGCGACGGTCCGTCGGGATGACCGCCTCGGCGTGGAAGACCAGTGCCGGCGCTGCCGTGCGGGTCCCCGTCGCCAAGGCCGGCAACCTGAACTCCACCCTGAAGTCCTTCAAGGACAAGGGCATCTTTGTGCTGGGCCTCGACGGCGACGGCGACGTGTCCCTCCCGGACCTGACACTTGGCCGCGAGCCGGTCTGCCTTGTCGTGGGTTCGGAGGGCAAGGGCCTGTCACGCCTCGTGCGCGAGAACTGCGACCAGATCGTCTCGATTCCCATTGATTCCGCGATGGAGTCGCTGAACGCATCAATGGCAGTGGGGATCAGCCTGTACGAGATCTCGCGCCAGCGTTCCGCCTAACCGCCGCGCTGACCACCCGCCATGAGCGTCTCCCTCGAACTGAGCCCCCGGTCCAGCGAGTTCCCGCTGGGAGTGCACCGCTCCCGCGGGCGCTCCACCCCCGCGGACAACGTGAACGTCGCCGTCTACGCGCCCGGAGTGTCGGCCCTGGCCGTGCATTACCAGGGTCAGGACGGCGCCTGGCACTCCACCACCTTGGCGGACTACACCCACGGGGTGCACCACGGCGTGGTGGAGGGGCTCGCCGATTCGGTGCGCTACGCGTTCTGGCCGGTCGAAACCGCCCTGCCTGACACATCCCAGCTGCTCCTCGACCCGTATGCGCGGGCCATCGACACAGTGGACACCGAATCCGGACCGGTCTACTGGTCGGTCTACGTCCAGGACAACGGATTCGACTGGGGAACATCCGCACCACCCCGGACCAACTGGCGCGACACGGTGGTCTACGAGGCGCACGTCAAGGGGCTCACCCGGTTGCACCCGGACATCCCGGCGGAACTGCGGGGCACCTACGCGGGGCTCGCGCACCCCGTCATGATCCGATACCTCAGGGAGCTGGGCGTCACCGCGGTGGAACTGTTGCCTGTCCACTTCCACATCGACGAACCGCATCTCGGTCCGCTGGGGCTGACCAACTACTGGGGCTACAACACCCTCGGGTACTTCGCCCCGCACCCTGGCTACGCCACCGAGGCCGCCCGCGCCGCGGGGCCCCGGGCCGTGCAGGATGAGTTCAAGGGAATGGTGAAGCTCCTCCACGAGGCGGGCCTCGAGGTGCTCCTGGACGTGGTGTACAACCACACCGCCGAGGGCCCCCCGGACCTCCCGGCGCTGAGCTGGCGCGGGCTGGCCGAGCAGCAGTACTACCGGCCCGGCGATCACGGTCGCTACGTGGATACCACCGGCTGCGGCAACACCCTGAACTTCGCCCACCCCCGCGTGGTCGCCCTGGCCCTGGATTCCCTGCGGTACTGGGTGGAGGAATTCCACATCGACGGGTTCCGCTTTGATCTGGCCGTGTCAATGGCGAGGGACGAGACCAACACCTTCACGCCGCGTCACCCCTTTCTGGTTGCCGCCGGCGCCGACCGCGCCCTGCGCGGCGTCAAACTCATCGCTGAACCGTGGGACATTGGGATGGGCGGCTGGCAGACCGGCAACTTCCCGCAGGGCTGGGCCGACTGGAACGACCGTTTCCGCGACACCGTGCGCGACTTCTGGCTCACCGACCAGGCCAGCCTCGCAGCAGGCGGCGCCGCGGGCACCGTGGCCCGCCTGGCCGGATGCCTGAGCGGTTCCACCGACCTTTTTGCACCCTCGGGGCGGACATCGGTCGCGAGCATTAACCTCATCACCGCCCATGACGGGTTCACACTCGCCGACCTCACCGCCTACAGCCGCAAGCACAACGAGAACAACGGCGAGCAGAACCGTGACGGCCACAACGACAACCGCAGCTACAACCACGGCATGGAAGGCCCCACCGACCAGGAGGCCATCTCCGCGGCGCGGTCCCAGACCTCCCGCAACCTGATGGCTACCCTGCTGCTCTCCCTAGGCGTTCCCATGATCACCGCCGGCGACGAGTTCGGCCGGTCGCAGCGCGGCAACAACAACGCCTACTGCCAGGACAACGAGCTCACCTGGCTGCACTGGGATCACGACGACGACGCCCGCCATCTCCTGGATCACACCCGCTCCCTGCTGCGGATCCGGCGGGAGTTCCTGGCACACCAGCCGCACGGCTACCCGGCGCGGGACGACAGTTCATACCTGCACTGGTTCAACCCGGCTGGCACCATCATGAGCCAGGACCAGTGGAACGACCCCGGATCGCGGACGGTTCAGCTGCTCCTGGGCTCACCGGACGGCATCCTGGACGGGCTGGTGGTGATCAACGGCAGCATGGAGGGCGCCAGGATCACCCTGCCCAGCAGGAGCGCCCTGGAGGATAACGGTCTGCCGACGATCAAACGGTTCGAGCTGCGCTACACCACCGCCGGCGACCAGGACCGCCGGCGCGGCGCGAGGGTGGGCCCGGGCGAGACCGACCTCGTCCCCGCCAACTCGATCAGCGTGTACCGGGTCTAGCCCCGCCGCCAGGATTCAGCCGCAGGTCTCACCCGCACCCCGGGTTCCCCTTCGCGCAGGGGTGCTGAGGCGCGGCCCTGCCGGTACGCAGCCCTGCCGGTACGCAGTTTTCCGGCCACGCAAAAGCGGCACCCACACCAGGAAACTCTGGCGCGACTGCCGCTCATGCTGAACAGGCGCTGGGCCTGCAAGTTGTTGTCCTACGCGTTGGCGACCAGTCCGAGTTCGGACTTCGAGGCCAGGCTGACGTGCTTCGGCAGCACCCGGACGGTGTACCCGAAGGATCCTGAGTGGTCGATCGTCACTCCGCCGGAGAACTGGTACCGGCCCGCTCCGAGGTTCTCGGAGACCTCAAGGTCGGCCAGGGCCACCTCGCTGAGCTCGTCATTCTCGGAAGCCCGACCGTATGCCACCTCGACGGCGACATCCTCAGGGGAGAGGGCACCGAGCGACACGTAGGCGTTGATGGTCAGCGAATCACCGATCTGGGGATCCTCGGCGACGCCGATTGAGTCGACGTGTTCCACCTGGACAGCCGACCAGCCGTCGTTGATGCGCGACCGCCAGGCAGCGGTGTGCTTCGCTGCCGTGTAGTCCGACTCGGCGGCCAGACGACCGGCCCGCCAGGCCGGCTGGTACAGGTGGCTGACATAGTCCTGCAGCATCCGCTCGGCGGACACCGCCGGTCCCAGGTTGGCCATGGTGTGCTTGATCATGGCCACCCACTGGTGCGGGACGCCGTCGTGGGAGAGCTCCGACGGTCCCGCAGCACCGGCGCCTTCCGAGCGCACCGTGCTGTAGAACCGTGGTGCCACCTGCTCCTCGAGCAGGTCGTACAACGCCGAGGCCTCAATGTCGTCGCGCTCCTCGGGGGAGGCGTCGTTGTTGGCCGTGGGGATGGCCCAGCCGTTGTCGCCGTCGTACATTTCATCCCACCAGCCGTCGAGCACCGACAGGTTGAGTCCGCCGTTGATGGCCGATTTCATCCCTGACGTGCCACAGGCCTCGAGCGGCCGCAGCGGGTTGTTCAGCCAGACGTCGCAGCCGGGGAACAGGGTGCGTGCCATGGCGATGTCGTAGTTCGGCAGGAACACGATTCGGTGGCGTACCTCCGGGTCGTCGGTGAACCGGACCAGGTCCTGGATCATCCGCTTGCCCTGCTCGTCGGCCGGATGCGATTTTCCGGCAATGACCAGCTGGATCGGGTTGTCCGGGTGCAGCAGCAGGGCCTTCAGGCGGGCGGGGTCCCTGAGCATCAGGGTCAGCCGCTTGTAGGTGGGCACCCGGCGGGCAAACCCGATGGTGAGGATGTCCGGGTCGAGCACGTTGTTGGTCCACGCCAGTTCGGCGTCGGCCGCTCCCCGCTTCTTCCACGAGGACCGCAGGCGCTGCCGGACGTCATCGATCAGGTTGGACCGCAGGCGGCGGCGCAGGGCCCAGATATCCGAGTCCTCGACGTCGTACACGTTGGACCACTGCGGGTCGAGGACCGACTCGGCGCCGAACCTCTCCTTGGCGAAGTCCGCGATCAGCGGGTCAACCCAGGTGGGGACGTGGACGCCGTTGGTGACCGAGGAAATGGGGACCTCGCTGGTGTCGAAGCCCGGCCACAGCCCGGAGAACATGCCGCGGGACACCACGCCGTGCAGCTTGGCGACGCCGTTCGCGCGCTGCGCCAGGCGCAGGCCCATGACCGCCATGTTGAACTTGTTGGGGTCGCCGTCGACGTAGTTCTCGGCGCCGAGAGTGAGGACCTTCGCCGTTGGTACGGATGGTGCCAGCCCGGCGTCGAAGAAGTGCTCGATCTGGGACTTCTCGAACCGGTCGATCCCCGCGGGCACCGGGGTGTGGGTGGTGAACACGGTGCAGGAGCGCCCCGCGGTGAGCGCCTCTTCCCAGCTCATCGGCGAGAGGTTGGACGGGTCCATCAGTTCCCGGATCCGTTCGATGCCGAGGAAGCCGGCGTGACCCTCGTTGGTGTGGAACACCTCGGGTGCCGGGGTGCCGGTGAGGCGTTCGAAGACGCGCAGCGCCTTCACGCCGCCCATGCCCAACAGCAGTTCCTGCTGCAGGCGCTGGTCGCCGCCACCACCGTAGAGGCGGTCAGTAACATTACGGGCGGCCTCATCGTTGCCAGCAACGTTGGAGTCCAGGAGCAGGAGGGGGACGCGGCCGACGTCGGCGCGCCAGATGTGCGCGATCAGCTGCCGTCCGGCGGGCAGCGGGAGGACCACCTTGGCCGGACTGCCGTCCTCCTCGCGGAGGAGGGTCAGGGGCAGGCCGTCGGGATCGAGGACCGGGTAGGTTTCCTGTTGCCAGGCGTCGCGGGAGAGGGACTGCTTGAAGTACCCGGCCTGGTAGAGCAGCCCAACGCCGATGAGCGGTACGCCCAGGTCGGAGGCAGCCTTGAGATGGTCGCCAGCGAGGATGCCGAGGCCGCCTGAGTACTGGGGGAGGACGGCGCTGATGCCGTAT
The DNA here is from genome assembly GCF_017875735.1 of Arthrobacter sp. CAN_C5. NCBI lineage: Bacteria > Bacillati > Actinomycetota > Actinomycetes > Micrococcales > Micrococcaceae > Arthrobacter > Arthrobacter sp. CAN_C5. The sequence goes on along the minus strand of NZ_JAGGMZ010000001.1, from coordinate 3,528,860 downwards.
TCAGGGGAGAAGTAGGCGATTGAGCGCGGTGCGTCATCGCCGAGGGACTGGTACCAGCGCGGTTCGGTCAGGTACTTATCCAGATCGCTGCCCAGTTCGGCAATCCGGGCGACAAGACGCTCGTTGTCGGCGAGCTGGCTGAGCTGCTCGCGGGTGACCGAGCCGAGGAAAGCGACGGGGTCCTGGCCGCTCGCCTCCCACGCCACCGGGTCGAGGTCCCGGAACAGTCGGGTGGTCGGCAGATGCCACGACCACCGCAGGTTGCCTGCCAGCTTGCCCAGTGGGGCGATGCTTTCGGGGAGAACGGTACGGACTGTAAATCTGCGGATTGCCTTCACCCGGGAAAGGCTAGCGTACTTTCCCGGGCGCAGGTGGGCATGCCACCGCCGATGAGAGCAACTGAGAGTAAACGTTTGTGTTATCGGTCTACTCAACAGTTAAATGCGCACATGTTACGTCCGCGCGCCTTAGCAATCTCGGCAAATACTCGCTAACGTCTAACCTGTGACGACTTCAATAGAGCCACCACGTAAGGGACGTACCGCCAGGAAGCCGATAGACGGCAAAGATCTGCGGTTCGGACGAATTCCAATTACCAACATTGCGCCGGTGGTGGACGGCGGTGCCTTCCCGTCCAAAGCGATCCCCGGATCAGACATTACGGTCGGCGCGACGGTATTCCGCGAGGGGCATGACCAGCTGGGTGTCTCAGCGGTCCTGCTGACCGGAGCCGGTGTTGAGGTCCAGCGGGTACGCCTGAGGCCTGTGGGCCAGGGGCTTGACCGGTACGAGGGCCAGTTGCGCCCGCCGTCGGTCGGCAGCTACACCTTCGTCATTGAAGGGTGGGGGGACCTGTACGGTACCTGGCACCACAACGCCGAAGTGAAGATCGCCGCCGGCGTCGACGTTGAATTGATGCTCGCCGAAGGCGCAGCCCTGTTCACCAACGCGGCGAAGTCCCGCCCGGGCCAGGACGCAGAGGTCTTCACCGCTGCCGCCGGGATCCTCGCGGACACCGAACTTCCGGTCGGCGAGCGGCTGGCCGCCGGTGAATCCGCCGACATTCTGGCTGCCATCGACCGCGAACCGTTGCGTGACCTGGTCACGGTGTCCCAGCCTTACCGCATCCTGGTGGAACGCGAGCTCGCCGGGCGCGCGTCCTGGTACGAGTTCTTCCCCCGCTCCGAAGGGGCCACCTACGACCCGGCCGCCGGGCAGTGGACCTCCGGTACCTTCGTCACCGCCGCCGAGCGGCTTCACGCCGTCGCGGACATGGCGTTCGACGTCGTCTACCTTCCGCCGATCCATCCGATCGGACGCACCCACCGCAAGGGGCCCAACAACACACTGACCGCTGGCCCCAGCGATCCCGGATCACCCTGGGCCATTGGCGCCGCGGAGGGTGGGCATGACGCGATCCACCCAGACCTGGGTACCTTCGCCGACTTCGACGCCTTCGTGGCACGAGCCAACGAGCTGAACCTGGAAATCGCCCTGGACCTTGCCCTGCAGGCGTCCCCGGACCACCCCTGGGTGATTTCCCATCCCGAGTGGTTCACCACGCGGGTGGACGGGTCCATCGCCTACGCGGAGAACCCGCCGAAGAAGTATCAGGACATCTACCCGATCAACTTCGACAACGACCCTGACGGTCTCTCGAACGAGGTGCTGCGCATCGTTCTGCTGTGGGTCAGCCACGGGGTGAAGATCTTCCGGGTGGATAACCCGCACACCAAACCGGTGGTGTTCTGGGAGTGGCTCATCCGTGAGGTCAACCGCGAGCACCCTGAAGTGGTTTTCCTGGCCGAAGCCTTCACCCGGCCGCCGATGATGCACGCGCTGGGCCGGGCCGGATTCCAGCAGTCCTACACCTACTTCACCTGGCGCAACACCAAAACCGAGCTCGAGGAGTACTTCACCGAGGTCAGCAAGGTCAGCGCGCCTTACTTCCGCCCCAACTTCTTCGTCAACACCCCCGATATCCTCACCGAGTTCCTCCAGTACGGCGGACCTGCGGGATTCAAGATCAGGGCGGTGCTCGCCGCCATGGCCAGCCCACTCTGGGGTGTCTATTCGGGCTACGAGCTGTACGAGCATGTTGCGCGGCCGGGTGCCGAAGAGTCGATCGACAACGAGAAGTTCGAGTATCGTCCCCGCGACTTCAAACGAGCCGAGGCCGAGGGGCGCAGCCTGGCGCCTTACCTCACCAGGCTTAACCACATCCGCCGGGACCACCCGGCGCTGGGCGACCTGGAAAACCTCACCCTTCACCACAGCTCCGACTCGGAAACCCTCGTGTTCTCGAAGCACAAGGACAACGTCGGCGGTGACAATAGCGCCAAGGACACGATCATCGTGGTGGTAAACCTCAATCCGCACGGGGCCCGGGAAAGCACTGTTTCGCTGAACCTCGACGCCCTCGCCCTTGACCCGGAGGACTGCAATGAGGACGGCACCTTCTGGGTGGATGATCTCATCACCGGGCAGAGCTGGGTCTGGGGCACCCACAACTACGTCAGGCTGGACCCACATGTGGAACCAGCACACATTCTTTACCTCAGGAGGAAGCCCTAGTGGCTAACCCGTTTCAACTCAACGCGCCCGGTCTCGCGCATGACCCACACTGGTACCGCAAGGCCGTATTTTACGAGGTTCTGGTGCGCGGATTCGCGGATGCGAACGGCGATGGCTCGGGCGATTTCTCCGGTCTGATCGACAAGCTGGACTACCTGCAGTGGCTGGGGGTGGACTGTCTGTGGCTGCCGCCCTTCTTCAAGTCGCCGCTGCGCGACGGCGGCTATGACATTGCCGACTACTACAATGTCCTCGACGAGTTCGGCACCATCAGTGATTTCAAGCGGCTGGTTGCCGAGGCCCACGCCCGCGGCGTGCGCGTCATCATCGACCTGCCGCTGAACCACACCTCGGACAAGCACCACTGGTTCGAGGAATCCCGGAACGATCCTGATGGTCCCTACGGTGATTTCTACGTCTGGAGCGACACCGACGAAAAGTACGAGGATGCCCGCATCATCTTCGTGGACACCGAGGAATCAAACTGGACCTTCGACCCGGTCCGCCGGCAGTTCTTCTGGCACCGGTTCTTCTCCCACCAGCCGGATTTGAACTTCGAAAACCCCAAGGTGATCGAGGCGCTGTTCGACGTCGTGAAATTCTGGCTCGACCAGGGCATCGATGGTTTCCGCGCGGATGCCATTCCCTACCTGTTCGAAGAGGAAGGGACCAACAGCGAGAACCTTCCCCAGACGCACGCGTTCCTCAAGGACCTGCGCACGATGGTGGACGAGAATTACCCTGGCCGCATCATCGTCGCGGAAGCCAACCAGCTCCCGGACGAGGTGGTCGAATACTTCGGCGACGCCGAAGGCCCCGAGTGTCACATGTGCTTCCACTTCCCCATCATGCCCAAGCTCTTCTACGCGCTGCGTGACCAGAAGGCCGGCCCGATCATCGAGACGATGGCCGAAACCCCCGACATTCCCGCGGGGGCCCAGTGGGGCACTTTCCTCAGGAACCACGACGAGCTCACCCTCGAAATGGTCACCAACGAGGAACGCGAAGCGATGCTCGGCTGGTATGCCCCGGATTCGAGGATGCGCGCCAACGTGGGTATCCGCCGTCGGCTGTCCCCGCTGCTCGATAACTCGCGCGCCGAAGTGGAACTCATCCACGCCCTGCTGCTGTCCCTGCCGGGCAGCCCGTTCCTGTACTACGGGGACGAAATCGGGATGGGTGACAACATCTGGCTTGAGGATCGCGACGCGTCGCGTACCCCGATGCAGTGGAACCCCGATCGGAACGCTGGGTTCTCCACCGCGGACCCCGGAAAGCTGTACCTGCCCGTAGTGCAGTCGCTGGTCTACCACTACAACCACGTCAACGTGGAAGCCCAGCTGGCCAGCTCCAGTTCCCTGCTGCACTGGATGCGGCAAATGCTCTCCGTTAGGCGCACCCACCCCGCGTTCGGCCTGGGGTCCTACCGCAACGTACCCACCGAGGCGGAATCGGTCCTGGCCTTCATCCGTGAAGTTGCGCCCGGCAACGATGAGGGTGAACAGCCGGAGGTCGTGCTCTGCGTGTTCAACCTCTCGCAGCACCCCGTGGCCGCCGAACTGAACCTGCCCGAATACGCCGATCGGGGTCTGCGGGACCTCTTCGGCGGCACCCCTTTCCCCGCCTTCGGTAGCGACGGCACCCTCACCCTGACGCTGGGCAGCCACGACTTCTACTGGCTGCGCCTGCGCTCGGCCAACTCAAACACCGCTTCACCGCTCACCGAAGCACTGCCCGTCATCCAATCCCCGGAGGCCGCAAAATAATGCCCAAAATGACGCCGACCTTTCCAGAACTTCTTGCAACCTGGCTACCCGCTCAGCGGTGGTTCCCTGCCAAAGGCCGCGAGTTTGAACTTCGTCGGGTCGGCGGCATCCGGCTGGAGGACCCCAAAGGTGAGGTGGGGCTCGATGTCCACCTGATCGCCGTTGACACCGGTACCCGCCAGGACATTGTGCAGGTTCCGCTGAGCTACCGGAAGGCTCCCCTGCGGGGTGCCAAGGCCGCGCTGATCGGTGAAGCCGAGCACTCCGAACTCGGCCACCGGTGGATCTACGATGCCACCCACGATCCGGTGTTCGTCACCGCGTGGATGGAGCTGATCCGTTCCGGTGGGGTCACCGAGGACGGGCGGACGCAGGGGACTCCCCAGGGGGCCTTCGCCGACCAGAAACGGTTCGCCCGGTCCCTCAAGCCGACGGTCCTCAAGGGCGAGCAGTCCAACACCTCAGTGGTGGTCAAGACCAAATCCGGATCGATGATCATCAAGTTCTTCCGCGTGCTGGCCCCGGGTGAGAGCCCCGACGTACAGGTCAGTGCCAAGCTGACGGATGCCGGATCCGTCGACGTCCCGGCCACGTACGGGTGGGTCACTGGCAGCTGGGAAGACACCAACGCCGAGGGGAAGTGGCTGACCGGCCACCTCAGTGTGCTGCGCGACTTCATCGACGACAGCACCGACGCTTGGCGGACCGCCTCAGCCGCGGCGGCAAGCAACACCGATTTCACTACCGAGGCAGCCGAACTGGGCCGGGTGACCGGACGTATCCACTCCCAGCTCGGGGAGGCCTTCGGTAGCCGGGCAGCAAGCGACGCCGAACGCGCCGAGTTCATCGAGACCCTCGTCCAGCGGATCGAATGGGCGTGGGATGAAGCCCGGGATGTCGTCGGACCGCTTGAAGCCGAGGTGGCCAGGGTGGTGGACCGTGTCCGCGCTGTCACGAACCTGCCCGATCTGCAGCGTATCCACTCCGACTACCATCTGGGCCAGGTCCTCAACGCCCCGGACGGATCCTGGTTGGTCCTGGACTTCGAAGGTGAGCCGCTGCGCCCCGCAGCGGAGCGTTCGGTACCCGACGTGGTGCTACGCGACGTCGTCGGCATGACCCGGTCGCTTGAGTACGCCGGCGCGGCGGCAGCCCACGGCAACGACGCTGCCATTCCGGCCGCTGACCAGTGGACCGTGGCCGCCGCTGCCGCCTTCGCTGCCGGCTACCAGGAGCAGACTGGTATGCCGATCGACCGTGCGGACCCCCTGTTCCTTGCCCTCTGGCTGGATAAGGCGCTGTACGAGGTCGTGTACGAATTGCGCAATCGTCCGGACTGGGTGGACATTCCCGTCCGGGACGTGCGCCGTGCCCTCAGCGGGCAGGGAGAGGCCACCTCGGCGCAGGCTTCGGCTGCCATTCCCGCGTCCGCGGGTCCGATCGATCCGATGATCGCCGTCGACCCCGTGGCAACCTCGGCGGCAGTCGCCGCGACCAGTGGCGGCTCAGCGGTGACCGGTCGGATCAACCACCCGGAGGATGTCCTCCAGGCTGTCTCCGAGGGTCGCTACCACCAGCCGCACGCTGTCCTGGGTGCTCACCTTGAAGGGCAGACCCAGGTGACCATCCGGACCCTGCGCCGGCTGGCGCAACGGGTCACGGTGGTGACCGGCAGCGGCCGGGTTGAGCTCGAGCATGAACATAACGGCATCTGGGTGGGCACCATCGAGTCGGAGACCCCCGGGCACGTTCCCGACTACCGGCTTGAAGTGACCTACGACGGCAGCCCGCAACTGGTCGATGACCCGTACCGTTTCCTGCCCACCCTGGGCGAGATCGACATGCACCTGCTGGCGGAAGGGCGCCACGAGACCCTCTGGACGGCTCTCGGTGCCCACGTCCGTCACTACGCCTCGGTGCTGGGCGATATCGACGGCGTCAGCTTCGCTGTCTGGGCGCCGAACGCTCAGGCCGTGCGCGTCAAGGCCGATTTCAACGGCTGGGACGGCTCAATCAACGCGATGCGCGCGCTGGGCAGTTCAGGCTTCTGGGAAATCTTCATTCCCGGAGCCGAGGCAGGATCCCGCTACAAGTTCGAGATCCTCGCCACCGACGGCCAGTGGCGCGAGAAGGCGGACCCGATGGCACGTGGGACCGAAATTCCACCGCTGACCGGGTCGCGGGTAGTCGAATCCCGGTACACGTTCCAGGACGACGAATGGATGACGGCGCGCGCTGCAGCCGATCCCCACAACGGACCCATGAGTGTGTACGAAGTGCACCTCGGCTCGTGGCGACTTGGACTGAACTACCGGGAGCTCGCTGACCAGCTCACCGAATACGTCCAGTGGCAGGGCTTCACCCACGTCGAGCTGATGCCTGTTGCGGAACACCCCTTCGGCGGCTCCTGGGGCTACCAGGTGACCTCGTACTACGCTCCAACCTCGCGGTTCGGTCATCCCGATGACTTCAAGTATCTGGTGGATAAACTGCATCAGGCGGGCATCGGCGTCATCATGGACTGGGTGCCGGCTCACTTCCCCAAAGACGAATTCGCCTTGGCCCAGTTCGACGGCGGAACCCTCTACGAGCACGGCGACCCGTTCCTCGGGGAACACCCCGACTGGGGAACACTGATCTTCGACTTTGGTCGTCGCGAGGTGAGGAACTTCCTCGTCGCCAACGCACTGTATTGGCTGGAGGAATACCACATCGACGGGTTGCGTGTGGACGCTGTCGCTTCGATGCTTTACCTGGACTACTCCCGTGAGGATGGCCAGTGGACACCGAACCGCCTCGGCGGCCGGGAGAACCTTGAGGCAATTGACTTCCTGCAGGAGGTCAACGCGACCGCCTACAAGCGGGTGCCCGGCATAGTCATGATCGCCGAGGAGTCCACTTCGTTCCCCGGAGTTACCCGCGCCACCAGCGGCGGCGGGCTCGGATTCGGGTTGAAGTGGAACATGGGCTGGATGCATGACTCGCTTGAGTACATGGCCGAAGACCCGGTCAACCGCGGCTACCACCACGGCAAGGCCACGTTCTCAATGGTCTACGCCTACACGGAGAATTTCCTCCTGCCGATCAGCCATGACGAAGTTGTGCACGGTAAGGGATCCCTGTTGCGCAAGATGCCTGGTGACCGCTGGCAGCAGCTCGCGAGTGTGCGCGCCTACCTGGCATTCCAGTGGGCCCACCCCGGCAAGCAGCTGATCTTCATGGGCACTGAGTACGCCCAGGAATCTGAGTGGTCGGAACAGCACGGTCTTGACTGGTGGCTCTCGGACACTCCCGCGCACAAGGGGGTCCAGCATCTGGTGCGGTCGCTGAACGGCATCTACCGGGACACCCCGGCTCTTTATCTTCGCGATAACGATCCGTCCGGATTCCAGTGGATCGACGAGAACGACGGCGCACGCAACACGCTGTCCTTCATTCGCTGGGATGGCCAGGGCAACCCGCTGGTCTGCATCGCGAATTTCGCTGGCGCGCCGCACGAAGGATTCAGGGTGGGACTCCCTTGGTCTGGCGACTGGGAAGAAGTGCTCAATACCGACGCTGAGGAATTCGGTGGATCCGGGGTCATCAACTCCGGCGGTGTGACTTCCGTTGAAGGACCGTGGAGCGGACAGCCGGCTTACGCCGACCTCCGGGTGCCGCCCCTGGGTGTCGTTTACTTGGCGCCAAAGAAGGCCTAGATTGGCGTGGGGCCGGGCTTCGTCAGCCCGGCCTCCCCGCCGATTTACAACCTCGGCCGAAGGGTGCTAGAGTTTATATCCGCGCTGGTCGAGGGAATTGACCGGTTGATCACCCCAGAACTTCGGTTTGTCTCAGAGTGCAGTAGGACTCAGAGATTGGAAGGATCAGCCGATTTGACCCGAAGATGATTAGCCGGTAAGTTTGAAAAGTTGCTCCGGAGCGATGATGGAACTGTTTGGTTCTGTTTGGTGCCGGGTGTGTCTGTTGTTTGAGAACTCAATAGTGTGCCATGTTTGTTGATACCGATTGTTTTATTGATTGGTTGAATTTGGCTGCATGATGCCACCCCGTGGTGTTGTGTGGTTGTTTTTGGCTGGTTTCGAATTTTGCGCGTGCCTGTTTACTGGTTTTTCCTGGTGGTGGGTGCGTGTCTGTAATGCATTTACGGAGAGTTTGATCCTGGCTCAGGATGAACGCTGGCGGCGTGCTTAACACATGCAAGTCGAACGATGATCCCAGCTTGCTGGGGGATTAGTGGCGAACGGGTGAGTAACACGTGAGTAACCTGCCCTTGACTCTGGGATAAGCCTGGGAAACCGGGTCTAATACTGGATATGACCTTCTGGCGCATGCCATGTTGGTGGAAAGCTTTATTGCGGTTTTGGATGGACTCGCGGCCTATCAGCTTGTTGGTGGGGTAATGGCCTACCAAGGCGACGACGGGTAGCCGGCCTGAGAGGGTGGACGGCCACACTGGGACTGAGACACGGCCCAGACTCCTACGGGAGGCAGCAGTGGGGAATATTGCACAATGGGCGCAAGCCTGATGCAGCGACGCCGCGTGGGGGATGAAGGCCTTCGGGTTGTAAACCTCTTTCAGTAGGGAAGAAGCGAAAGTGACGGTACCTGCAGAAGAAGCGCCGGCTAACTACGTGCCAGCAGCCGCGGTAATACGTAGGGCGCAAGCGTTATCCGGAATTATTGGGCGTAAAGAGCTCGTAGGCGGTTTGTCGCGTCTGCCGTGAAAGTCCGGGGCTTAACCCCGGATCTGCGGTGGGTACGGGCAGACTAGAGTGATGTAGGGGAGACTGGAATTCCTGGTGTAGCGGTGAAATGCGCAGATATCAGGAGGAACACCGATGGCGAAGGCAGGTCTCTGGGCATTAACTGACGCTGAGGAGCGAAAGCATGGGGAGCGAACAGGATTAGATACCCTGGTAGTCCATGCCGTAAACGTTGGGCACTAGGTGTGGGGGACATTCCACGTTTTCCGCGCCGTAGCTAACGCATTAAGTGCCCCGCCTGGGGAGTACGGCCGCAAGGCTAAAACTCAAAGGAATTGACGGGGGCCCGCACAAGCGGCGGAGCATGCGGATTAATTCGATGCAACGCGAAGAACCTTACCAAGGCTTGACATGAACTGGAACAGCGCAGAGATGTGTTGGCCGCTTGCGGCCGGTTTACAGGTGGTGCATGGTTGTCGTCAGCTCGTGTCGTGAGATGTTGGGTTAAGTCCCGCAACGAGCGCAACCCTCGTTCTATGTTGCCAGCGCGTTATGGCGGGGACTCATAGGAGACTGCCGGGGTCAACTCGGAGGAAGGTGGGGACGACGTCAAATCATCATGCCCCTTATGTCTTGGGCTTCACGCATGCTACAATGGCCGGTACAAAGGGTTGCGATACTGTGAGGTGGAGCTAATCCCAAAAAGCCGGTCTCAGTTCGGATTGAGGTCTGCAACTCGACCTCATGAAGTCGGAGTCGCTAGTAATCGCAGATCAGCAACGCTGCGGTGAATACGTTCCCGGGCCTTGTACACACCGCCCGTCAAGTCACGAAAGTTGGTAACACCCGAAGCCGGTGGCCTAACCCCCTTGTGGGGAGGGAGCTGTCGAAGGTGGGACCGGCGATTGGGACTAAGTCGTAACAAGGTAGCCGTACCGGAAGGTGCGGCTGGATCACCTCCTTTCTAAGGAGCACCTCGAGCCTGTTCTCATTGGCCCTGTGTGGTTGGTGGGGGGTTCGTAGGAGTATGGCCTATTGCGCGGGCGTTTGTTCCGCGGTGGGCTGCTCAAGGGTGGAATATCAATGAATAGGTGCCTGGTGGCGCTGGCTGGCAGTTGAGTACGGTCATCCTTTCGGGGGTGGTGTGGAAAGGGTGTTGGTTGGTGGTGATCGGGTTTATCGTATGGCACACTGTTGGGTCCTGAAATAACAGGGCCCTGATTCTCGTGCACGTCTTACATGTGTTGTTCTTCTCCTGCTGTTTGGTGGGGGTGGGGCGGGGTGTGTGGGTGGTGTGGGTTGGGTTGGGGTGTTGGTGTTTCTGGTTTTTCCCTGCCATGGCAGCGGGATCCTTTGAATGCATGCTGGTGGTTTGATCTGTTTGGGTCGGGCTGGTTGGTGTGTGTGGGGGGTCTGTGCTGGTGGTGTGGGGTTGTTGGTTGAGAACTGCATAGTGGACGAGAGCATCTTAAAAATAAGAAGCAATTTCAAAAAATCTTGGTTTCAGACTTTATGTTTGTTTCCATGGTTTTCTCGATATGTTTTTTGATCTTTTGTGGTCAAGTTTTTAAGGGCACACGGTGGATGCCTTGGCATCAGGAGCCGAAGAAGGACGTGGGAATCTGCGATAAGCCTGGGGGAGTCGATAACCGGACTGTGAGCCCAGGATTTCCGAATGGGGAAACCCCGCCTGGCCAGCGATGGACCGGGTGACCCGCATCTGAACACATAGGGTGCGTGGAGGGAACGTGGGGAAGTGAAACATCTCAGTACCCACAGGAAGAGAAAACAATAGTGATTCCGTTAGTAGTGGCGAGCGAACGCGGATGAGGCTAAACCAGTGGTGTGTGATAGCCGGCGGGCGTTGCATCACTGGGGTTGCGGGACTTTCCGTTCTGATTCTGCCGGATCAGTGAAATGAGTGCAGGCGTATAGGTGAACGGTCTTGAAAGGCCGGCCGGAGAGGGTGTAAGTCCCGTAACCGTAATGCGTGCTGCCGTTTGGAGAGTATCCCAAGTAGTACGGGGCCCGAGAAATCCCGTGCGAATCTGCCAGGACCACCTGGTAAGCCTAAATACTCCCTGATGACCGATAGCGGACAAGTACCGTGAGGGAAAGGTGAAAAGTACCCCGGGAGGGGAGTGAAACAGTACCTGAAACCGTGTGCCTACAATCCGTCAGAGCGTTGTCATCCCTTCGGGGGTGGTGGTGTGATGGCGTGCCTTTTGAAGAATGAGCCTGCGAGTTAGTGTTACGTCGCGAGGTTAACCCGTGTGGGGAAGCCGTAGCGAAAGCGAGTCTGAATAGGGCGAGTGAGTGGCGTGATCTAGACCCGAAGCGAAGTGATCTACCCATGGCCAGGTTGAAGCGACGGTAAGACGTCGTGGAGGACCGAACCCACTTCAGTTGAAAATGGAGGGGATGAGCTGTGGGTAGGGGTGAAAGGCCAATCAAACTTCGTGATAGCTGGTTCTCCCCGAAATGCATTTAGGTGCAGCGTTGCGTGTTTCTTACCGGAGGTAGAGCTACTGGATGGCTAATGGGCCCTACAAGGTTACTGACGTCAGCCAAACTCCGAATGCCGGTAAGTGAGAGCGCAGCAGTGAGACTGTGGGGGATAAGCTTCATAGTCGAGAGGGAAACAGCCCAGACCACCAACTAAGGCCCCTAAGCGTGTGCTAAGTGGGAAAGGATGTGGAGTTGCGAAGACAACCAGGAGGTTGGCTTAGAAGCAGCCATCCTTGAAAGAGTGCGTAATAGCTCACTGGTCAAGTGATTCCGCGCCGACAATGTAGCGGGGCTCAAGTACACCGCCGAAGTTGTGGATTTCAGATATTAGCTAAGCCGGAGACTTGTTCTCCTGAGTTCAGGCGTCTGGAGTGGTAGGGGAGCGTCGTGTGGGCGGTGAAGTCGCGGTGTAAACCAGCGGTGGAGCCTACACGAGTGAGAATGCAGGCATGAGTAGCGAAAGACGGGTGAGAAACCCGTCCGCCGAATGATCAAGGGTTCCAGGGTCAAGCTAATCTGCCCTGGGTAAGTCGGGACCTAAGGCGAGGCCGACAGGCGTAGTCGATGGACAACGGGTTGATATTCCCGTACCGGCGAAAAACCGCCCATACTGAGCAGGGGATACTAACCGCCCAATACCTGACTGCCCACCCTTCGGGGTGACGTGGTTTTTGGTGGAGCGCGGGACCTGATCCTGGGAGGTAAGCGTATTAACAGGTGTGACGCAGGAAGGTAGCCGGGCCGGGCGATGGTTGCCCCGGTCTAAGGATGTAGGAGGGACCATAGGCAAATCCGTGGTCCTGGTTTTGATACCGTCTCTGAGACCCGATGGGCCCCGTTATGCGGGGATCCGGTGATCCTATGCTGTCTAGAAAAGCATCGGCGCGAGGTTTTAGCCGCCCGTACCCCAAACCGACACAGGTGATCAGGTAGAGAATACTAAGGCGATCGAGAGAATTATGGTTAAGGAACTCGGCAAAATGCCCCCGTAACTTCGGGAGAAGGGGGGCCTCACCCGTGACCGACACTTGCTGTTGTGAGCGTTGTGGGGCCGCAGAGACCAGGGGGAAGCGACTGTTTACTAAAAACACAGGTCCGTGCGAAGTCGCAAGACGATGTATACGGACTGACTCCTGCCCGGTGCTGGAAGGTTAAGAGGACCGGTTAGTGCCCTTCGGGGTGCGAAGCTGGGAATTTAAGCCCCAGTAAACGGCGGTGGTAACTATAACCATCCTAAGGTAGCGAAATTCCTTGTCGGGTAAGTTCCGACCTGCACGAATGGAGTAACGACTTCCCCGCTGTCTCAACCATAAGCTCGGCGAAATTGCACTACGAGTAAAGATGCTCGTTACGCGCAGCAGGACGGAAAGACCCCGAGACCTTCACTATAGTTTGGTATTGGTGTTCGGTGTGGCTTGTGTAGGATAGGTGGGAGACTGTGAACCCTGGACGCTAGTTCAGGGGGAGTCATCGTTGAAATACCACTCTGGTCATACTGGATATCTAACTTCGGCCCGTAATCCGGGTCAGGGACAGTGCCTGATGGGTAGTTTAACTGGGGCGGTTGCCTCCTAAAAAGTAACGGAGGCGCCCAAAGGTTCCCTCAGCCTGGTTGGCAATCAGGTGTCGAGTGTAAGTGCACAAGGGAGCTTGACTGTGAGAGAGACATCTCAAGCAGGGACGAAAGTCGGGACTAGTGATCCGGCGGTACATTGTGGAATGGCCGTCGCTCAACGGATAAAAGGTACCTCGGGGATAACAGGCTGATCTTGCCCAAGAGTCCATATCGACGGCATGGTTTGGCACCTCGATGTCGGCTCGTCGCATCCTGGGGCTGGAGTAGGTCCCAAGGGTTGGGCTGTTCGCCCATTAAAGCGGTACGCGAGCTGGGTTTAGAACGTCGTGAGACAGTTCGGTCCCTATCCGCTGCGCGCGCAGGAAATTTGAGAAGGGCTGTCCTTAGTACGAGAGGACCGGGACGGACGAACCTCTGGTGTGTCAGTTGTACTGCCAAGTGCACCGCTGATTAGCTACGTTCGGATGGGATAACCGCTGAAAGCATCTAAGCGGGAAGCCTGCTTCGAGATGAGATTTCCATACACATTTGTGTGAGAGGCCCCCAGCCAGACCACTGGGTTGATAGGCCGGACGTGGAAGCAAGGACTAACGACTTGTGAAGCTGACCGGTACTAATAAGCCGATAACTTACACCACACACACCACCCGTGAACGGCATCAAAAGACGTTCACACCCCGGATGGTGTAAAAGATATGCTGCTTTCGTCCACTATGCGGTTCCCAACCAACAACAGGAACCACCCCCACCATAAAACCGTGGGGGAACAACAGAATACAGGAAACAACCACTGAAAATGTTGTAACCACAAACTTCCCACCCCCGGATACGGGTGCGGTCCACACCAGGACCAACCACCACGGGGGACGGGTAAAAGGGTTACGGCGGTCACAGCGTGGGGGAAACGCCCGGTCCCATTCCGAACCCGGAAGCTAAGACCCACAGCGCCGATGGTACTGCACCCGAGAGAGTGTGGGAGAGTAGGACGCCGCCGGACAACCATTAGACGGAAGGCCCCACCCCACCGGTGGGGCCTTCCGCACTTAACCACCCCACCAGGCATGGCCCGATAGTCTGGTACCCAGGCCCCACCCCACGGTGGGGCCTTTTGTGCTTAAAACGTGGGCCCGCGGTGTGCGCTTGAAGTGCAGACAAGGACCCTAGGGAAGTTCAGAGCTGGCGTCTAGATGCCCGGCCAGCAAAGTTAGTCCGGCTTGCCCGGTAGCTATCTCCAGGTCACCCTTGTCGGTGCCAATTGCTGCGATCTTCCACGATCGCGCGAGTTCCGCCGGCTTCTTCGGGGGCAAGTCAAGCAATTCAAGGCGGCGTAGCCCGCTGAACTCCCGCATCTGTGGTGCGGGGGCACCCAACCCTCCGGATAGCGGCATGAACCTGACGATGCCTTGATCCACTTGCGCGAACCCCCGTTCCCACCTGCTGCGCAGTGAACCGGGGAGGGCCTTGGGGTAGCGGATCGCGCATTCGATGAGTCCGCGCTCAACATCACGGACGAGCCGCGCTTCCCTCTCCGACCCTGACAGTCGTCGGACTAGGAGGGCAAAGGCAGCCAGCAACGCCGCAGCGAGTGTCAGCGATAGCCAGAAGCCAAGTGGTTCCCGGAGGACAGCTGAGACCAGCAGGCCACCGAGAAGAACCCACCAGTTCGACCGCATCAAGGTTTTTTCCCACCTCCCGAGGGGCGAGGGCTTCTTCATCTCAGCTGCCATGTCCCGATCCTAGCGGCGTGCTGGTCCATACTTCACCGAGATCCACCCTCCAGGTACGCGCTGAGGCCAAACGTTCATCAGTGGGTGTCGGTGTCTGCAGGTCTCGCGATGAGTTTCAGGTCCAACCGCGCATTCAATTGGGTAAGGCTCGCCGGCTATGACAAGCACCTGCAGGGAGGCCGCCGCGCTGTTGAGTGGTTCGTGTAGAGAACAGAGCGGTAATTGTGAACGCCGACCCAAGATGGGACCATTGGGCCTGTTGGCACCGGCGCTGACACAGGGAAGTAACCCTATGGCGTCACAGGAGAGGGGCCGGCCGATGTTGATGCTTCTGCCGCTTCCGATCGTTTCCATGAGGATCGCCATATTGATGTTTTCGATCTGCCCGCGTTGGTGATGGGGCTCGACAAGCCAAGCGACTCCTGCGAACACAGATGGACTCGATGGCTAGGCGGTCCAGGGCAGTCGGTGGTGCAAGGCATGAAGGGTTACGGTTCCGCCGTAGATGGGAGATGTCAAGGGCCAGTTAAAGGTGCCCACGGGTGGCCAGCATTACTGCCCGCTGGTGGCCATGAAAACTGCCCGGTCATGGCCATTGGATCTGCCCACCGGGTATTCGGCGGCGTTGGCCATGTTCGGGATTTGTTTAGCTCATTGGCGTGACTCCTTGTCCGGCCAGGGCTTGGCTGAGGCGGATCGATTCCCCGGTGGTTTGGCAGACGTGTGCGTGGTGCAGCAGCCGGTCGACCGTCGCGGTGGCGAGGGTTTTGGGCATGAGCTCGTCGAAGCCCGCGGGATGCAGATTCGAGGAGACCGCGATGGAGCGTTTCTCATAGGCTGCGTCAACAAGGCGGTAGAGGCCCTCGGCGGCATCGGTCCCGACAGGCAGGAGCCCTATGTCATCGACCACCACTAAATCCGCGCGCAGGATCCTGGCGACCACTTTCGTGACGCTGTCGTCGGAGCGGTGCGCGCGCATCAGCGCGCCGAGGTCTTCAAGGCGGAACCATGCCACGCGCATGCCGGCCTCGACGGCCTGCTGCCCGAGGGCTTCGAGGAAGAACGTTTTCCCGGTGCCGGAGGGCCCGCAAATGACAACGTTTTCCTTGCGCCCGATCCATTCCAGTGTCCGCAGCGCCTGCTGTGTCGGTAGCGGGACTGAGGACGCGGCGGGATCCCAGGTGCCGAAGGTCTTCCCGGTCGGGAACCCTGCGGCTTTACGCCTGGTGGCGAGCATGGACCGGGACCGGCCAGCGACTTCCTCGGTGAAGAGGGCCTTGATGACCTCGGCCGGTTCCCAGCGTTGCGTACGGGCGGTCGCGATCAACTCCGGTGCCAGAGCCCGCGCGTAGGGCATCTTCAGCTGCCGCATCAGCGCCTCCAGGTCCGCCGGCAGGACGGGCGCGGTGACCGGGACCGGGCTCATGCGCTTTCCTCCAGTCCGGTCTCACCACGGCCGGCACCGGGGGGACGTCCGATGGCCGCCCACCCGGCCGTGCCCTGGGTCAAGGACCGGGTTTCGTCCGCGGCGTGGGTCGTGGTGCGGGCGCCCCCGGCGGTCAGGATTGAGGCCAGGTCTTTGTGCGCGAAGCGGCCATGGACGGCCGCGGTCCCCAACGCCTGATCGACGTCGGCCTGCCCGGCGATCTTCGCCAAGGCCACCGCTTCGGCCATCTTCACGTTCATCCGCGCCGTGCCCGCGGCGGCGGCTTCGAGCAGCCACGCGCGGGCGCCGTCCCCGATGCCAAGGAACTCCGCCTCCGCGGCGTTGCGGGCCTTGACCGCGTAATCGCCTGGGATCTTCGGCCGGTGATCAGGGAAGTGGGCGTCGTTGATCGCGGGGCTGCCCGGGCGGGCCCGCTGGTGCCGGGCGATTTCCACCGGGCCGGCGCTGCCGTGATGGACGATGATGACCTGCTCACCGGGTCCGGCGCCGTGGCTGCGCACGAATACGCGCGCGCCGAGCAGGGCTGCCGGGACGGAGTACTGGCCGTTTTCGAAGGTGACCATCGGCGTGTTCTCCGGCACCGTCCGGGAGAGCCCGAACGCGACCGTGTGCGCGGTGTCCGGGATCCGGTGCAGCCGGGGTGCTTCCTCGGCGAGCATCACCGCTGGTTTGCGGCGGGTGGCACGGTGCTCACGGTTGTTGACCTCGTCCATGAACACTTGGCACGCCGCTTCGATCTCCGCGAAGGAGGCGTATTCGGCCCGCAGATTCGTGTCTTTGGGGACGATGTCGGCTTTAGCGACCCGCACCGATGCCTCCACGCCGCCCTTGGAGGCAGGATCCGCCGGCTGGCAGGTCAACACTGTCACACCGTAGTGGCGGGCGAAGTCCACGGTCTGCTGGTTACGCACCGGGACCCCGGCAACATGGGAAACGGTGACCGTTTTCTCATTGTCGGTCAGGACATAGGTTGGCGCGCCGCTTAGGACACGGAAGGTGCGGTCCAATGCCGCGAACACACTCGGCGCCGTCCGGTCCCGCAAAGCGATCACGATCCTGAACCGCGACCACGCCAGCCATGCCACGAACAACACGGTCTTCCTCCCCTCGATCAGGGGGCCGTCGCCGAAATCGTACTGAAGCCACATCCCCGGCTCGGTGATCCAGGGCCGGTGCACCCGGACATGACCCAGCCGCCACGCCGCCCGCACCTGGGCGACAGCACGGCGGGTCGAGCGTTCCGAACCCTCATAGCCCAGGGCCCGGAGTTTGTCGTGGGCTTTGTCGGCGCGGATCTTGCCCTTGGAGGCCTCAACCCATTCCTCGATCTTGGGCAGGAACGCGTCAGTGACACGGCCCCGGTAGACCGGCTCGGCCATTGGCTGGCCCGCGTTCCGCGCCCCAACATGCCGGTTGACCGTGTGGTGGGAACAGCCCGTAAGCTCCGCGGCAGCGCGCAACGACCCGGTCAGATCATAAGCAGCAAGTATTTCCATGATTTCTCCGTCAGACTTCAATTGGGCCTCTTCCCGGGCGACTTTGGTGCGACTAGACACCGTCATCAAACCCCGGGAAGAGGCTCCCGCCGCGCAAGCGCGGTCGATCCAGTAAAGAAGTGGGCAGATCCCATGGCCACCGGCGGGCAGTTTTACTGGCCATCAGTGGGCAGTTCCGTGGCCGCCTATGGGCAGTTTTTCATGGCCGCTGACAGGGAGAGGCTCCAAGCTCCAAAAAACCCCAGCGTCCATACATCTCGCGGACCTGGAGTGCCTGGCCAAAGACGCCTAAGACGGCATCGTGTTCTGTCCGGTTCGAGAGGAGCTCACGGACGCACTGTTTGGCTATCCCACGGCCCCGAAAGCTTTCGTCAACGGCGAGTTCCTGGACAATAACGGTCCTCGATGGTGTGATCACAGCGTCTTGCGCTGGCGCCATTCCGTCTAGTCGTCGCTGCCAGGAGGTGTCCTGGTCGAGCCTCTGAGATAGCGCGAAGCCGATCACATGCCCATGGTGACTTGCCGCGACAAGTCGCCCACCGGGACTCGCAAGCTGGCCGCGCCCCCATTGTTCGATGCTTTCTAGCTCGCCTGGTGATTCGTTGTAGGGAGGAGCTGCGAAGCTCGAGACAAAGAGATTCGTGATCTCAACCCAAGTGTCGTCTGGAGCGGCATGCTCGAACTGGACGTAGCTAACTTCCCGGTCGATGCCTCTCATAGTCGTTCAGACTATCCCCTGTTTCCTCGGGCGAAACATCGATCCGAGGAAGTCGGATGAGCAGATGAAACGCGCTCAGGCCCCGTGATCCTTGGGTTGGGGATGAGGATGTCAGTCGGTCAACTATCGCGGTGTAGGAGTCATCGATCGAGTGGCCGCTGGAAGATGCGCGTCCGGGTGGGGGAGACCAAGGACAAATTGACCGTCTGGAGGAAGTAAAGAACTCCTCGCCCGAGGAGTGACGCAGCCCACCTAATGGCTTGAGTGCGCTGAGGGGCGAGATGGAGCGCTTTCGAGAGGTTGAGTTCCCGGGAAATCCGCGCGGATACTGGAGTCCAAGCACCTCCAGGAACCTGGGTGCGGACCCCAAAAGGGCGATTTGGCGCCAGTCCATGTGGTGTGTAAAGTAGAACAAGTCGCCGCCGCTGAAGCGGAAAGATAGCGACCGACCCCTTACAAACAGCCTGATAATGGCACGCTTCAAGCGTGCGATTGCGGCAGGTAGGGACCCACAAGGTAAGCGAAAATCGCGGAAACGCTGATTTGCTAAAGCTTCCGAGTTCGGGTAAGTTTGAAAAGTTGCTCCGGAGCGATGATGGAACTGTTTGGTTCTGTTTGGTGGCGGGTGTGTCTGTTGTTTGAGAACTCAATAGTGTGCCATGTTTGTTGATACCGATTGTTTTATTGATTGGTTGAATTTGGCTGCATGATGCCACCCCGTGGTGTTGTGTGGTTGTTTTTGGCTGGTTTCGAATTTTGCGCGTGCCTGTTTACTGGTTTTTCCTGGTGGTGGGTGCGTGTCTGTAATGCATTTACGGAGAGTTTGATCCTGGCTCAGGATGAACGCTGGCGGCGTGCTTAACACATGCAAGTCGAACGATGATCCCAGCTTGCTGGGGGATTAGTGGCGAACGGGTGAGTAACACGTGAGTAACCTGCCCTTGACTCTGGGATAAGCCTGGGAAACCGGGTCTAATACTGGATATGACCTTCTGGCGCATGCCATGTTGGTGGAAAGCTTTATTGCGGTTTTGGATGGACTCGCGGCCTATCAGCTTGTTGGTGGGGTAATGGCCTACCAAGGCGACGACGGGTAGCCGGCCTGAGAGGGTGGACGGCCACACTGGGACTGAGACACGGCCCAGACTCCTACGGGAGGCAGCAGTGGGGAATATTGCACAATGGGCGCAAGCCTGATGCAGCGACGCCGCGTGGGGGATGAAGGCCTTCGGGTTGTAAACCTCTTTCAGTAGGGAAGAAGCGAAAGTGACGGTACCTGCAGAAGAAGCGCCGGCTAACTACGTGCCAGCAGCCGCGGTAATACGTAGGGCGCAAGCGTTATCCGGAATTATTGGGCGTAAAGAGCTCGTAGGCGGTTTGTCGCGTCTGCCGTGAAAGTCCGGGGCTTAACCCCGGATCTGCGGTGGGTACGGGCAGACTAGAGTGATGTAGGGGAGACTGGAATTCCTGGTGTAGCGGTGAAATGCGCAGATATCAGGAGGAACACCGATGGCGAAGGCAGGTCTCTGGGCATTAACTGACGCTGAGGAGCGAAAGCATGGGGAGCGAACAGGATTAGATACCCTGGTAGTCCATGCCGTAAACGTTGGGCACTAGGTGTGGGGGACATTCCACGTTTTCCGCGCCGTAGCTAACGCATTAAGTGCCCCGCCTGGGGAGTACGGCCGCAAGGCTAAAACTCAAAGGAATTGACGGGGGCCCGCACAAGCGGCGGAGCATGCGGATTAATTCGATGCAACGCGAAGAACCTTACCAAGGCTTGACATGAACTGGAACAGCGCAGAGATGTGTTGGCCGCTTGCGGCCGGTTTACAGGTGGTGCATGGTTGTCGTCAGCTCGTGTCGTGAGATGTTGGGTTAAGTCCCGCAACGAGCGCAACCCTCGTTCTATGTTGCCAGCGCGTTATGGCGGGGACTCATAGGAGACTGCCGGGGTCAACTCGGAGGAAGGTGGGGACGACGTCAAATCATCATGCCCCTTATGTCTTGGGCTTCACGCATGCTACAATGGCCGGTACAAAGGGTTGCGATACTGTGAGGTGGAGCTAATCCCAAAAAGCCGGTCTCAGTTCGGATTGAGGTCTGCAACTCGACCTCATGAAGTCGGAGTCGCTAGTAATCGCAGATCAGCAACGCTGCGGTGAATACGTTCCCGGGCCTTGTACACACCGCCCGTCAAGTCACGAAAGTTGGTAACACCCGAAGCCGGTGGCCTAACCCCCTTGTGGGGAGGGAGCTGTCGAAGGTGGGACCGGCGATTGGGACTAAGTCGTAACAAGGTAGCCGTACCGGAAGGTGCGGCTGGATCACCTCCTTTCTAAGGAGCACCTCGAGCCTGTTCTCATTGGCCCTGTGTGGTTGGTGGGGGGTTCGTAGGAGTATGGCCTATTGCGCGGGCGTTTGTTCCGCGGTGGGCTGCTCAAGGGTGGAATATCAATGAATAGGTGCCTGGTGGCGCCGGCTGGCAGTTGAGTACGGTCATCCCTTCGGGGGTGGTGTGGAAAGGGTGTTGGTTGGTGGTGATCGGGTTTATCGTATGGCACACTGTTGGGTCCTGAAATAACAGGGCCCTGATTCTCGTGCACGGTTCACATGTGTTGTTCTTCTCCTGCTGTTTGGTGGGGGTGGGGCGGGGTGTGTGGGTGGTGTGGGTTGGGTTGGGGTGTTGGTGTTTCTGGTTTTTCCCTGCCATGGCAGCGGGATCCTCGTTTGTGGGGGTTGTCTGCTGGTGGTGTGGGGTTGTTGGTTGAGAACTGCATAGTGGACGAGAGCATCTTAAAAATAAGAAGCAATTTCAAAAAATCTTGGTTTCAGACTTTATGTTTGTTTCCATGGTTTTCTCGATATGTTTTTTGATCTTTTGTGGTCAAGTTTTTAAGGGCACACGGTGGATGCCTTGGCATCAGGAGCCGAAGAAGGACGTGGGAATCTGCGATAAGCCTGGGGGAGTCGATAACCGGACTGTGAGCCCAGGATTTCCGAATGGGGAAACCCCGCCTGGCCAGCGATGGACCGGGTGACCCGCATCTGAACACATAGGGTGCGTGGAGGGAACGTGGGGAAGTGAAACATCTCAGTACCCACAGGAAGAGAAAACAATAGTGATTCCGTTAGTAGTGGCGAGCGAACGCGGATGAGGCTAAACCAGTGGTGTGTGATAGCCGGCGGGCGTTGCATCACTGGGGTTGCGGGACTTTCCGTTCTGATTCTGCCGGATCAGTGAAATGAGTGCAGGCGTATAGGTGAACGGTCTTGAAAGGCCGGCCGGAGAGGGTGTAAGTCCCGTAACCGTAATGCGTGCTGCCGTTTGGAGAGTATCCCAAGTAGTACGGGGCCCGAGAAATCCCGTGCGAATCTGCCAGGACCACCTGGTAAGCCTAAATACTCCCTGATGACCGATAGCGGACAAGTACCGTGAGGGAAAGGTGAAAAGTACCCCGGGAGGGGAGTGAAACAGTACCTGAAACCGTGTGCCTACAATCCGTCAGAGCGTTGTCATCCCTTCGGGGGTGGTGGTGTGATGGCGTGCCTTTTGAAGAATGAGCCTGCGAGTTAGTGTTACGTCGCGAGGTTAACCCGTGTGGGGAAGCCGTAGCGAAAGCGAGTCTGAATAGGGCGAGTGAGTGGCGTGATCTAGACCCGAAGCGAAGTGATCTACCCATGGCCAGGTTGAAGCGACGGTAAGACGTCGTGGAGGACCGAACCCACTTCAGTTGAAAATGGAGGGGATGAGCTGTGGGTAGGGGTGAAAGGCCAATCAAACTTCGTGATAGCTGGTTCTCCCCGAAATGCATTTAGGTGCAGCGTTGCGTGTTTCTTACCGGAGGTAGAGCTACTGGATGGCTAATGGGCCCTACAAGGTTACTGACGTCAGCCAAACTCCGAATGCCGGTAAGTGAGAGCGCAGCAGTGAGACTGTGGGGGATAAGCTTCATAGTCGAGAGGGAAACAGCCCAGACCACCAACTAAGGCCCCTAAGCGTGTGCTAAGTGGGAAAGGATGTGGAGTTGCGAAGACAACCAGGAGGTTGGCTTAGAAGCAGCCATCCTTGAAAGAGTGCGTAATAGCTCACTGGTCAAGTGATTCCGCGCCGACAATGTAGCGGGGCTCAAGTACACCGCCGAAGTTGTGGATTTCAGATATTAGCTAAGCCGGAGACTTGTTCTCCTGAGTTCAGGCGTCTGGAGTGGTAGGGGAGCGTCGTGTGGGCGGTGAAGTCGCGGTGTAAACCAGCGGTGGAGCCTACACGAGTGAGAATGCAGGCATGAGTAGCGAAAGACGGGTGAGAAACCCGTCCGCCGAATGATCAAGGGTTCCAGGGTCAAGCTAATCTGCCCTGGGTAAGTCGGGACCTAAGGCGAGGCCGACAGGCGTAGTCGATGGACAACGGGTTGATATTCCCGTACCGGCGAAAAACCGCCCATACTGAGCAGGGGATACTAACCGCCCAATACCTGACTGCCCACCCTTCGGGGTGACGTGGTTTTTGGTGGAGCGCGGGACCTGATCCTGGGAGGTAAGCGTATTAACAGGTGTGACGCAGGAAGGTAGCCGGGCCGGGCGATGGTTGCCCCGGTCTAAGGATGTAGGAGGGACCATAGGCAAATCCGTGGTCCTGGTTTTGATACCGTCTCTGAGACCCGATGGGCCCCGTTATGCGGGGATCCGGTGATCCTATGCTGCCTAGAAAAGCATCGGCGCGAGGTTTTAGCCGCCCGTACCCCAAACCGACACAGGTGATCAGGTAGAGAATACTAAGGCGATCGAGAGAATTATGGTTAAGGAACTCGGCAAAATGCCCCCGTAACTTCGGGAGAAGGGGGGCCTCACCCGTGACCGACACTTGCTGTTGTGAGCGTTGTGGGGCCGCAGAGACCAGGGGGAAGCGACTGTTTACTAAAAACACAGGTCCGTGCGAAGTCGCAAGACGATGTATACGGACTGACTCCTGCCCGGTGCTGGAAGGTTAAGAGGACCGGTTAGTGCCCTTCGGGGTGCGAAGCTGGGAATTTAAGCCCCAGTAAACGGCGGTGGTAACTATAACCATCCTAAGGTAGCGAAATTCCTTGTCGGGTAAGTTCCGACCTGCACGAATGGAGTAACGACTTCCCCGCTGTCTCAACCATAAGCTCGGCGAAATTGCACTACGAGTAAAGATGCTCGTTACGCGCAGCAGGACGGAAAGACCCCGAGACCTTCACTATAGTTTGGTATTGGTGTTCGGTGTGGCTTGTGTAGGATAGGTGGGAGACTGTGAACCCTGGACGCTAGTTCAGGGGGAGTCATCGTTGAAATACCACTCTGGTCATACTGGATATCTAACTTCGGCCCGTAATCCGGGTCAGGGACAGTGCCTGATGGGTAGTTTAACTGGGGCGGTTGCCTCCTAAAAAGTAACGGAGGCGCCCAAAGGTTCCCTCAGCCTGGTTGGCAATCAGGTGTCGAGTGTAAGTGCACAAGGGAGCTTGACTGTGAGAGAGACATCTCAAGCAGGGACGAAAGTCGGGACTAGTGATCCGGCGGTACATTGTGGAATGGCCGTCGCTCAACGGATAAAAGGTACCTCGGGGATAACAGGCTGATCTTGCCCAAGAGTCCATATCGACGGCATGGTTTGGCACCTCGATGTCGGCTCGTCGCATCCTGGGGCTGGAGTAGGTCCCAAGGGTTGGGCTGTTCGCCCATTAAAGCGGTACGCGAGCTGGGTTTAGAACGTCGTGAGACAGTTCGGTCCCTATCCGCTGCGCGCGCAGGAAATTTGAGAAGGGCTGTCCTTAGTACGAGAGGACCGGGACGGACGAACCTCTGGTGTGTCAGTTGTACTGCCAAGTGCACCGCTGATTAGCTACGTTCGGATGGGATAACCGCTGAAAGCATCTAAGCGGGAAGCCTGCTTCGAGATGAGATTTCCATACACATTTGTGTGAGAGGCCCCCAGCCAGACCACTGGGTTGATAGGCCGGACGTGGAAGCAAGGACTAACGACTTGTGAAGCTGACCGGTACTAATAAGCCGATAACTTACACCACACACACCACCCGTGAACGGCATCAAAAGACGTTCACACCCCGGATGGTGTAAAAGATATGCTGCTTTCGTCCACTATGCGGTTCCCAACCAACAACAGGAACCACCCCCACCATAAAACCGTGGGGGAACAACAAAATACAGGAAACAACCACTGAAAATGTTGTAACCACAAACTTCCCACCCCCGGATACGGGTGCGGTCCACACCAGGACCAACCACACCAGGGGGAACGGGTAAAAGGGTTACGGCGGTCACAGCGTGGGGGAAACGCCCGGTCCCATTCCGAACCCGGAAGCTAAGACCCACAGCGCCGATGGTACTGCACCCGAGAGAGTGTGGGAGAGTAGGACGCCGCCGGACAACCATTAGACGAAAGGCCCCACCCCACGGTGGGGCCTTCCGCACTTAACCACCCCACAGCAGGCGGCTCCCTAAGGTGCTGCTTGCAGCCGGTAAAGTCGTCAAATATGAGCAACCTCTTTTCGGACGCCGTGCCCCTACCGGCAGAACCCGACCCAGCACCGGTGCTGGCCTACAGCGTGAACGTCCCGGTTCCGCCGGATCATGCGTATGCGGGCTTTGTCGACAACATTCATCTCTGGTGGCCCGCACAAAACCTCAGTATCTACGGTGTCGGCAGTTTCTTCGATCTCGAGGACGGAACACTGGTCGAAACCTCTCCCGAGAATGAGGAAGCCGTGTGGGCCGACGTCGTCGGACGAGAAGACGGGTGCCGGCTTGACCTCGCCTGGCACCATCAGTTGCCCGGAGGCACCCAGACAGAGCTGTCCCTCAGGTTTGATCGCATCCCAGACGAGGGCACCTTGGTATCCCTGACACACGGGGGGTGGTCTACGGCCCAGCAGTCGCACACGGAACGCTCCCTCTACGAGGCCTTCTGGCCGACAGCGCTCGAGAAGTTCAAGCGCTTCATGGGAGCAATCCTGTGACTCCCGAACTGATAGCGGAGTTGAGTGCACTCCTGCCGCAGGGTGCAGTGTTGTCTACCGATTTCGACGTCGAACCCTACGCCAGGGACCAGGGTCCGGTCCTGAGCCTTCACTCTCCTGCGGCGGTGGTCTGGGGGCAGTCGGTCGACGAGGTGCAGCAGATCATGCGGTGGGCGCACACTCACCAGGTCCCGGTGGTTCCCCGGGGCGCGGGTACCGGAGTCTCGGGAGGAGCCCACGCCACTGCGGGATGCATTGTGTTGAACCTGGACCGGATGAACCGCATTACTGCGATGAATCCACTGGACGAGACCGCCGTCGTCGAGCCCGGTGTGATCAACGCCGACCTCAACGCTGCAGCCGCCGAGCATGGGCTAATGTATGCGCCGGATCCCGCCAGCTACCGGATCTCGACCATCGGTGGGAATGTGGCGACCAACGCCGGCGGTCTACGGTGTGCGAAGTACGGTGTGACCCGCGATTCGATCCTTGCTCTGGACGTGGTCCTCGCCGATGGAACGCTGATCCGGACGGGCGTGCAGACCTTCAAGGGCGTCGCCGGGTACGATCTGACCTCGCTGTTCGTCGGATCGGAAGGCACACTGGGGATCGTCGTCGGCATCACTGTGCGCCTGCGCTACCTGCCCCACAGCGAGCAGACCCTTGCCGCCTTCTTTCCCGACGTCCAGGCCGCTGCCGCGGGGGTCCTCGCGGTAGGGGAGGCACGCGTCCAGCCAGCCATCATGGAATTGCTGGACGGCATGACTTTGACTGCCCTGGACGGAGCGCATGGGTCCAACCTTCGCGAGCGGGGCGGTGCCCTGTTGCTGATTCAGACTGATGGATTCGGGGCTGAGGCGGAAGCCGCCGTCGTCCGCGTGGTTCTGACGGCGCTTGGCGGTACGGTCAGTTCACAGGACGTCGGTGAGGCGGCACGCCTGATTGATCTTCGTCGGCATAGCCGTGGGGACGAGGTCGACGACGAATTCCGGGTGGGCGAGGACGTTGCCGTGCCGCGGTCCCAGCTGGTGCACTACATTGCACAG
Source organism: Arthrobacter sp. CAN_C5 (assembly GCF_017875735.1). NCBI lineage: Bacteria > Bacillati > Actinomycetota > Actinomycetes > Micrococcales > Micrococcaceae > Arthrobacter > Arthrobacter sp. CAN_C5. The sequence continues at coordinate 3,502,298 of NZ_JAGGMZ010000001.1, read as the reverse complement.
CTCGAGCGGGTGGCTGCCGAGCATGCGGTCCTGCTGAAAGTGGTGGCCCACGCCGGTGACGGTAACCTGCATCCGACCTTCTGGGTGTCGGCGGCCGAGGGCCCGGCGGGCGTGGCGCGGCTCGACCTTGCCCTCGACGAGTCGGTGCGTCTGGCGCTGGGCCTGGGCGGCACAATCACCGGGGAGCACGGGGTTGGCCAATACAAATTGAGGTGGCTCCCCTGGGAGCAAGCGGAGGAAGTCCTGGACCTCCAGCGTCGAATCAAAAAAGTGTTCGATCCGCGGGGCATCCTGAACCCGGGGAAGGCCATTACCGCCACGGCATAGCCTCCGGTGGATAGAATAAGTGCTATCGCTGCCAGGTGGCAGCATCATGAACATGAATGGGGATTCAACGTGTCTGACAACTATCCGGGCAATCAGCCCAACCAGCAGGGCAGCGGCCATGGCGAGGACCCTTCGAAGTACCCGGCCGGCCCGCAATGGCAGCAGCCCGCACCGGGCAGCCAGCCCGCTCCCTACGGGCAGCAGGGGCAGTCCAGCCAGTCTCCGTATGGTCAGCAGCCCCCTTACGGTCAGCAGGGCGGGTATGGCCAGAGCCCGTATGGAACCGGCCCAGGCGGATACGGACAGCAGACCGAGAACCCCGGCAAGACACTTGGCATTATTGGTTTCATTTTGTCGTTGATCCCGTTCCTCAACGTTGTCGGTCTGATCGTCAGCATCGTGGCAATGGTGAAGTCCCGCAGGGCACGGATGGGCAATGGGTTCGCCCTTGCCGGAATTATCATAGGTGCGCTTGCTGTGATCGCCACTGTTATCCTCATCGTCACGGTCATCGCGTTCGCACCTCTAATCTCCGAAGTAGCAGAGTTCTGCGAACAGGCCGGTCCGGGCACCCAGACGTTCAATGGCGAGACGATTCAGTGCCCATAAAGCGCTAGTTCCCTAACGCCACCAGACGCGCCCAGAGGCTGGTGGGAAGTGCCGGTATCGGCCCTTCCCACCATGACTCCGGGCGTGTTTCCGGTGTAGGCGAGTGGCTCTGCGAGCCGGGTTAGGGCGAGTCGCGCGCGCCGCCGCCCAGAATGTCGATCGACTTTGTGTCGGCGGTGAGCATGATGGCTGCCTCGTCGCGGCGGTGCACCAGAATGGAGTCGAGGTAGGACTGCACAGCCTCAGCCATTGGCACGTTGCGATCCTCCTTCTCCGACATGTACCAGCGGTGCTCCAGCACCTCGTGGACCACCTCCGCCGGTTCCAGCTTGCGGCCCAGTTCGCGCGGGACGGAACGCACAATCGGTTCGAACACCTGGGTGACCCAGAGATGGGCGCTGAGCTCCTCGTCGACGTCGGGGTTGTTGTCAGCGCGGTAGGCGTCCATGTCGTTGAGGAGCCGTCTGGCCTGGTTTTCCTGGGCATCGAGCCCGGTCAGCCGCAGCAGCCGCCGGCTATGGTGCCCAGCGTCGACTACTTTGGGCTGTAGTTGGATCTGGGAGCTGTTGGCCTCGGTCTGGATGGCGTATTCTTCCACGTCGAACCCCAGCTCGTTGAGCCGGCGGATCCGGGCGTTCACGCGCCACCGGTCGTTGAGGTCGAAGGATTCCTGGTCTGTCAGCTCGGCCCAGAGACGGCGGTAGCTGTCCATGATGAGCTCGCTGGTGGCCAGGGGGTCAACCTTCTCCTCAATCAGGCCACCCTCGGCGAGGTCCATCAGCTCACCGGCGATGTTCACGCGGGCGATCTCGAGGTCATACTCCCGCTGCCCGGAAGATAGCCCCGGGTACAGCTCTCCCGTCTCGGCGTCGACCAGGTAGGCGGCGAAGGCTCCAGCATCACGGCGGAACAGGGTGTTCGACAGGGAAACGTCGCCCCAGTAAAACCCGATGAGATGCAGCCTGACCAGCAGGAGCGCCTGGGCATCGATGAGGCGGGTCAAGGTCTCCCGCCGCAGTGTCTGGGAAAACAGCGCGCGGTAGGGCATCGAGAACTTCAGGTGCCGGGTGACGAGCACCGGATCAAGGTCGGAACCGTCCAGGGCCTTCCGGCCGGTGATGACAGCGACCGGCTCCACGCTCGGCACATCAAGCCGCCGAAGCTTCCTCAGCATGTGGTATTCATGCCGGGCAACGTGCTCGCTGGTCTCCTTGATAGCAATGACCGAACCGCCAAGGTGGGCAAACCGGACAATGTGCCGTGAGATTCCGCGGGGTAACGCGGCAAGGTACTGTGCTGGCCACTCTTCCAACCCAATATGCCAGGGCAGGTCCAGGAGTTCGGGGTCGGTGGCGGCAGCGGTGATGTTCAGGGAGCCCAGTGTGCCTGGACCCGAGCCGCCCCTGGTGCGCGGCAGCTTGCCGGGCTGGTCCCAGTCGGTTGGCTCGTCGTGCCACTCGGCGTCTGGCAAATCGTTCATGTGTTGCCCTTTGTTGTAACTGTTTACTACTTAACGAAATACGGTACTTAACGAAGTACGGTGGCCCCTGAATTGAAAGACAATCCAAAGACCACCGTACTCGGGTCAGTTCCGCTCGGACAGCGGGGCTAGCTTAGACGTGGTCGGCCAGCCGCAGTCCGTCCTTCATGTCGAAGAGGTGTACGTGGCCCTTTTCTGGGGTGACGTAGATGGTGTCGCCCTTCATTGGTGGGCGCCGTCCGTCGACGCGTGCCACGATGACCTGCTCTTCCCCGTTGAGCGTGGTGTGGCCGTAGATGTAGGCGTCGGCGCCGAGTTCCTCGACGACGTCGACCTCAACCTGCAGGCCCTGGCCATCCGGTGCGATCTGGAGGTCTTCCGGACGAACACCCAGGGTCACGGTGCCGCCGTGTGCTGCGTCGAGCACCTCGTGGGCAACCGGGTAGGTGATGCCACCGAACTTCACGCCGCCGTCGGTGACGGGGAGTTCCAGCAGGTTCATGGCGGGGGAGCCGATGAAGCCTGCCACGAAGACGTTGATGGGGCGTTCGTACAGGTTGCGTGGAGTGTCGACCTGCTGGAGGACGCCATCCTTGAGGACCGCCACGCGATCGCCCATGGTCATTGCCTCAACCTGGTCGTGCGTCACGTAGACAGTGGTGACACCCAGGCGGCGGGTCAGCGACGCGATCTGGGTGCGGGTCTGCACGCGCAGTTTGGCATCGAGGTTGGAGAGGGGCTCATCCATGAGGAACACCTGTGGGTTACGCACGATCGCGCGTCCCATTGCAACACGCTGCCGCTGGCCACCGGAGAGTGCCTTGGGCTTGCGGTCGAGGTAGGGCTCAAGGTCAAGCAGTTTCGCGGCGTCGCGAACCCGCTCGGCCCGCTCTTCCTTGGATACGCCAGCGATCTTCAACGCGAAGCCCATGTTGTCAGCCACCGACATGTGAGGGTACAGCGCGTAGTTCTGGAAGACCATCGCGATATCGCGGTCCTTGGGCGGGACATCCGTGACGTCGCGGTCGCCAATGAGGATACGTCCCGAGTTCACATCTTCGAGTCCGGCGAGCATCCGCAGCGACGTGGACTTGCCACAGCCGGAGGGCCCCACGAGAACGAGAAATTCGCCATCAGCGATTTGAATGTCGAGCTTGTCAACCGCGGGCTTATCTGTCCCGGGGTACAGGCGTGTTGCCTGGTCAAACGTCACCGTTGCCATTTGTTTTTCCTTTTCACGGGCAGGTACGTGCCCGACGATCCGTTGTGAATGGAGAGTATTCAGTTACCTGTGTCGCCCTGACCACGCCTCATCGAGACGGCAGGTGGTGTGCGTCACAGAATCCGAGTATGGCAGATAAATCAGGATTGCGCACTGCCACGGCGCAGCGTGAGCAAATGCTCCAGGACCAGTACCAGTTCTTCGGGTGAATGGACCCGGTGAGCGGCCTGGGTCTGCCCTTCACCGATCTTGATGCCGAGGTCCTGAGCTTCGAGTGCTGCGAATGCATGCTCGTCGGTGACATCGTCGCCGGCGAACAGCACTGCCGTGGCACCGGTGTACTCCCGCAGCGACCTGATGCCCTGACCCTTGTCGGCACTGATCACTGAGGTTTCCAATACGCGCTTGCCATCGGTGATGTGGGCACCCTCCAGCTGATCCAGTGCGGCGCGGGCCGCGTCCGTTGCGGCTGCCGCGACGTCGTCGTCAGCGGTCCTGGTGTGGAGGACGACGCCGGCGGGCTTGGACTCGAGCATGGTCCCGGCGTGGGCATCCACCACGCGTTGGACGGCGGCAGTGGCCCGGCGAAGCAGGTCGGTCTGCTGATCGGTCAGTGTCAGGGGAGCACCATCGGGTCCGGTCCAGGTCTCGGCGCCGTGGCTACCGATCAACAGGGTTTCCGGGTCGGGGGTCGCGACCGAGCGGAGGCTGTCAAGGGCCCGGCCGGAGACGAGCGCCGTCGTCGTCTCCGGGAGCTGCCCCAAGGCTGACAGCGCGCTGGCTGACCCGGGGAGCGGCCGGGCGTCAGCGGCGAGGGGGACGAGCGGTGACATGGTGCCGTCGAAGTCCAGGGCGATCAGTAGGTGGTCGGCGGCGGCGATCGATTCCAGCGCCTTCAGCAGCACGGGGTTCAGGCTCTCAGGCATGCGGTGTCTCCTGGGGGTTCTCTTGGTTGCCCGCCTGCAGCGCTGCGAGGAAGGCCTGGGACCATCGTTCGACGTCGTTCTGCAATACCTGGCGGCGCATGATGCGCATCCGCCGGGTCGCTTCGGCCGGGCTCATGTTCACCGCGGTGACAATTGCGGCCTTGAGTCCGTCGATGTCGTGCGGGTTGATCAGGACCGCCTGGCGGAGGGTGTCGGCGGCCCCGGCGAACTCGCTGAGCACCAGCGCACCCCTGTTGCTGGTGCGCGCTGCCACGTATTCCTTGGCCACCAGGTTCATGCCGTCGCGCAGGGCGGTGATCAGCATGACGTCGGCGGCCAGGTACAGGGCAACCATCTCTTCCACCGGGTAGCTGTGGTGCAGGTAGCGGATGGCGGTGTTCTTGATGGTGTCGTAGGTGCCGTTGATCCGCCCGACGGCTCCCTCGATTTCCTCGCGCAGCAACCGGTACTGTTCGACCCGTTCCCGGCTGGGGCTTGCCACCTGGATCAGCGCGGCATCTTCCACCTTGACATGCCCGTCGGCGAGGAGCTCCTCGTAGGCCTTGAGCCGGTGGCCGATCCCCTTGGTGTAGTCGAGCCGGTCGACGCCGAGCAGGATGTGCTTCGGGTTGCCGAGCTCACGGCGGATCTCCTTGGACCGTTCAATGATGTCCTCGCGGTTGGCGAGCGTGATGATCTGGTCGACGTCGATCGAGATCGGGAAGGCCTCAGCCCGAGAGGTGTAACTGGGGCCGCCCTCTTCCAGCTCGACGTGCACCTGCTGCTGCTTGACCGTGTGCCCAACGAAGCGTCGGACGCAACGCAGGAAGTTGCTGGCGTCGCTGGGGCGCTGGAATCCGATCAGGTCGGCGCCCAGAAGGCCCTCGATCACCTGGCGGCGCCAGGGCAGTTGGGCGAAGATCTCCAACGGGGGAAACGGGATGTGGTTGAAGAAGCCAATCTTCAGGTCGGGCCGGGCCGCGCGCAGCATTTTGGGTACCAACTGCATCTGGTAGTCCTGTACCCAGACCGTGGCGCCCTCGGCAGCGACCGCAGCGGTGGCTTCAGCGAAGCGTTCGTTGACCCGGCGGTAGGAATCCCACCAGTGACGGTGAAACTCCGGGGGGGCAATCACGTCGTGGTATAGCGGCCACAGGGTGGCGTTGGAGAAGCCCTCGTAGTAGAACTCCACTTCGTCGGCGGTGAGGTGCACGGGGACCAGACGCATGTCGTCGTGGTCGAACGCGTCGAGGGATTCATCGGGTGCGCCGTGCCAGCCCACCCACGCGCCGTCGGCCTTGGCCATGACAGGTGCCAGGGCAGTGACCAGGCCACCGGGGGAGCGACGCCAGGAACTGCTGCCGTTGGTGTCCACCCGGTCGACCGGCAAACGGTTGGACACCACAATGAACTCGAATTCGCCGTAGGCGGTGGTGTTATCGGACGGGGGTGTAGCTGACGGCACGCTGACTCCTGCACATAGTAGGCCTACTTAGTACTTTACCGTTTGGGCGGCGACGACTGTTCAGTCGTCGGCGGCAGGCGATGGCTCGCTAAGCTTGAGACTACGCGTACCCAACGATGACGAGGACTGATGACGCCCAGCTCCAGCCAAAAACCGTCCAAATCGCAGCGCTCGGCGCAAGCCCGCGAGCAGGCGAGGTTGCTTCGCGAGGCCCATGAACGCCAGGAAAAGCGCAAGGGTCTTCTCATCCGATGGGGGGTGGTGGCGGCTGTGGCGGCCATCCTGGTGGTCGTGGCGCTGATCGTCACCAACACCATCCGCGGGCAGGTGCCCGACGCCGGCCCGGCACCGTCCGGCGGCAATGAACATGGCGGGATTGTGCTTTCGTCGAGCACCGGGATGGAATCCTTCGAGACAGGAAACGTCGACCTGGCGACCCTGCCGACCGACCCACGACCTGCCGGGGAACTGCCGCCAGGCATCGCTGCTTCGGCCGATGCTGAGCCGGTCCAGGTGGTCTCCTATGTGGACGTAAACTGCGTATTCTGCGCCGAGTTTGAGAGCACCCACGCGGAGCAGATCAGGACCTGGCTCGACGCCGGTGAGATCACAATGGAGCACCGCAACGTGGCCTATCTGGACCGCAACTCGTCCACCGACTTCTCCTCACGGGGCGCGAATGCCCTCGCCTGCGTCGCCGAGGAATCCCCCGAGGCGTACTTCGACTACTCCACCGGGGTGTTCGCCAACTATGAGAACGGCGAGCTCGACGACGCCGGGCTGGCGAGTCTCGCTTCGACGGTGGGTGCGGCAGATATTTCCACGTGCCTGTCCGAGGGCACCTTCCGGCCCTGGGTCAACTTCACCACCGAAGCGGCCGAGCTGGACGGCATCACCGGGACGCCGACCATCTACGTGGATGGCGAAGCGGTGCCCGAGGCCATTGACAATTTCGCGGAATTCACGCAGGAGAAGATCGACGCCAAGGGCTAGTTTTCGCTGACGCTTCGGCTGGGCTAATCTGGACTGTGCGCAATCGGCCGGTTTTCTGGACGACGGCGCCAGCTGGCTCTGCCAGTAGTTCGCCTCCTTAGCTCAGTTGGCCAGAGCACCTGTCTTGTAAACAGGGGGTCGCCGGTTCGAATCCGGCAGGAGGCTCCACCAATTTCTCCGCTGCGCCTCTTGTGCCAACCGTTCCGGACTGCTTAGCTTCGTGAAACGGCGCGTCTGGGCCGGGGGCCAAAATCGACGTCGATCAATCTGGGTCGGCGGAAATACTGAAGCCTCTCAACAAATGTTGGAGGGAATCTGATGTATTCGATGCGACAGAGCGCAGCCACCTCTCTGGCCTTGGGCTTCCTGATCGCCGGGGCCGGTTGTTCCCTCAGCCCGGGATACTCCAGCATCCTCACGGATGAAGGCCTCGATGAAATGTGCTTTGTGGATGTCCCACCCAGTGAGGGAACGGCCGTCGTCGGTGAAGTAATCAACAACAACGGCGACCAGCCGGTAACCATCATGGCTGTGACCCTGCTGGATGCCAAGGACATCCTGATCGAGGACGCCTACATCATTCCCATGGAACCTGGTCCGGGCACCGCCATCGGCGTGAGCTCGACACTGACCAAAGACCCGGAGATTCGGGTCCGGTTGGATCAGGCCCTACCGGCTGAGGGATACGTCATTGATCCTGGAGAGCAGGTCAACATCGTGGTAGCCGTGTCCATCCCCGCCGAGGTTCGCCAGGGAACGGCCTCCGGGATAGACGTGCGCTACGAACAGCAGCCCAACATCAAGGTCACTGATACCCGGGTCAAGATGACCATGGCGAAAGAGTCATGCTCCTGAACCCTCAGGTTCGAGTGATCCGTTGCCCCCGTCCAACAAGCTTTTAGCGGAGCCCCTGGCTGCCCCGGCTCCGGATTTCCTCCGCCCTTGCTGCCTGCCTGCCTGCATGCCGTGCGTCACGCCAAACCACAAGGGGGGCACTTCGGCCCTACCGCTCCACGCCCGCGGGGAACACCATTGAAGGAGCAGCATCCCCAAGAAAAAGGATCACCCATGGAAACACCATCCGACGCCCACCAACGTGCCATTGTGGTCGGCGTGGATGGGTCACCGTCGTCTGTTGCCGCCCTGCAGCTGGCGATGAGTCTGGTTCCGCTCGCGGGCGACGTGGTTCATGCCGTTGCAGCGTGGCACCACCCCGTTGCCCTCAGCGTGTACACGCCCCTGGATTGGAACTATGAGGAAGTAGCGGGGAAGGCACTCGACCAGGCGCTGATTGATGCGTTCCCCGAAGGAATTCCCGCCGTGGTTGACCGCCGTATTCGTCAAGGAAACGCTGCGAAAGTGCTCATTGACGAGAGCGAGCGTGCCTCGATGGTGGTCGTCGGCTCACGGGGACACGGTGGATTTGCAGGCCTGCTGCTGGGATCGGTGAGTTCAACGGTCGCCGAGCGGGCCCCTTGCCCCGTCCTCGTCTCACATGGTGGCCTGGAGACAGCAACAGCTGGCTCCGGCACCCTGCCCGGCGTGGGAGCCTCCGCTGGTCAAGTCAATTGAGTAAAACGTCCCTGACCGCGCTGCAGAGCCATCAACTGGAGATCGCTGTGCACGCACCGAGTGGCCGCAGCGCGCACACCATAGTCGGTGGGCCTGAGAAGGTCATGCGCCAAACCGTGATCGCGCTCCGGGGCGGCAGCCGACTGAGCGAACACGAGAATCCGGGTGAAGCGACCGTGCAAGTGCTCCACGGTCGCGTGGAATTGACCGCTGGGCAGGATACCTGGAACGGGTTACCCGGCGATCTCCTTGTTGTTCCCGATTCACGGCACGCCCTGGAGGCAATTGAAGACTCGGTAGTGCTCCTGACCGTCGCCAAACACCAGTAAAAAGTGCTCCCAGCAGGGGACCGCGGACGCTCTCGGGCGCTCGCCACCACATCAAGACTCTCGTCACCACCAAACTAAGGACCCAAATGCTTTCTGATACATCCCGGCCGGTCATCGCAGCGACGCTTCCGGTTGTTGGCGAGAATATCGGCGAAATCGCTAAGCGGTTCTATGTCCACATGTTCGAGGACCGGCCGGAGTTGCTGGACGGGCTCTTCAACCGCGGAAACCAGGCGGATGGACGACAGCAGCAGGCGCTGGCTGGATCCGTTGCTGCCTTCGCCGGCATGCTGGTGAATCAGCCCGACGAAATGCCGGATCACCTGATGTCGCGGATTTCCCACAAGCATGTCTCACTGGGGCTTCAAGCAGATCAGTACCAGGTGGTGCACGAACATCTCATGTGGGCAATCGTCGACGTTCTTGGAGATGCTGTGACAGCGGTGGTGGCAGCTGCCTGGGACGAGGTGTACTGGCTGATGGCCAACATGCTGATCAACCAGGAACGCACCATGTACGCCGCCGTAAACCTGACACCGGAATCCGTCTGGCGCACCTGGCGGGTCACCGAGAAGATTCAGGAAACCGACGACGTCGTCACTTTTGTCGTGGAGCGCATCGACGCCCGTGAGGTGAAACCGTCGTTGCCCGGCCAATACGTAACGTTGAAGGCCCTGATGCCCGACGGCATCCACCAGCCGCGGCAGTACAGCCTCACCCAGGCTGATGACGGTCTGCACCGGCAGTTCTCCGTCAAACGGGTTCATGGCCTTCCCACCCCCGACGGTGAGGTGTCCAACCTGTTGTGCTCGAGCGTCGAGGTGGGGGATGAGGTGGTGCTCTCGGCCCCTTTCGGCGACGTGGTGCTCGCTGCCGGCGGCAGGCCGGTGGTATTCGCCAGCGCGGGGATCGGCATCACACCGATGGCAGGGATGATCTCCCACCTCGCCCAGTCCGAGTCCACCCGCAGCGTGACTCTGCTGCACGCAGACAATTCAAACGCTTCCTTTGCCCTGAAGGACCAGGTGAGCGCGGACCTGGCGGGCCTTGCTGACGCGTCGCTCACCACCTGGTTGCTTGAACCGTCACAAGACGAGACCCCGCCGGGCGAACTCGCAGGCTTTATGGATCTGAGCACCCTGGCGCTGCCCGACGACGCCGAGTACTACCTGTGCGGACCCCTGGCCTTCATGCAATCGGTGCGCAGTTCACTCATCCTGCGCGGTATCCCCGCGAAAGACATCCAGTACGAGGTCTTCGGCCCCGACCTTTGGCTCGCCGACTTCCAGTAATCCCGATCGCGCAGCAGTTCCTCTGGCTGATCTAGGGGTATAAAAAGGGCACTGGCCCCTGTTGGGACGGACCTCACCGCCCGGGCTGAGGTCCGTCCCCACGGACGCGCTCCGGGATAGGGTGTCAGGGTGAACCCGCCAACGACGTCCCCACTGTCCCTGACCCATCGGCCCTGGACAGCCGCGCAGACGAGGCCGACGATGGCGAACCTTCACGATCAACACACCCGGATTGGCCTGACCACCCGCTATCTGGAACGCGACGGCGCCCCCTACATCCCGGTGTCGGGCGAGTTTCACTTCAGCCGTGTTCCACGCCGGGACTGGGCCCGCCGACTGCAGGCAATGCGGGCCGGTGGCATCACCACCGTCGCCACCTATGTGTTCTGGATCCACCACCAACCGCAGAGCGAGCAGCCGCCGGACTTCGCCGGCCACCTCGACCTCGCAGCGTTTGTCGAGCTGTGCGCCGCCCACGATCTGGACGTGGTGCTCCGGATCGGACCGTGGTGCCACGGCGAGGTCCGCAACGGTGGGTTCCCCGACTGGGTCCAGAATGCGCCGGTCCAGCATCGGACGGATGACCCACCGTACCTGGAGCTGGTCCGCGGGTGGTTCACGGCGATCGCGGCGCAGCTTCCCGGGCGTTTCGGTGACACCTCGCGCATCATCGGGATCCAGCTGGAAATTGAGATCTATGACCAGCCCCAGCACATCCTCACCCTGAAGCGGATGGCACGCGACTGTGGGATGTCCGCCCCGCTGTGGATGGCGACGGGCTGGGGCAGCGCGGAACTGCCGCCGGATGAGGTGCTGCCCATGTACGGAGGGTACGCGGACGGATTCTGGGTTGACGCCGACGCCGACTGGGACCCGACGTTCCGTGAACACTACTTCTTCTCCCATGTGTGGGACGATCCCGGAATCGGCGCGGACATCCTCCTGATGAACGGTGGCCAGCGGCCAGACAGCCGCGGGACCGTCTCGCCCCAGTTCCCGCCGGTGACCTGTGAGCTTGGCGGCGGAATGGCCACGGCCTATCACCGCCGTCCACTGCTCTCCGGCGCCGATATCGCTGCCGTCGCCAACGCAAAGATCGGCAACGGGTCGGCCTGGCAGGGATACTACATGTACGTCGGGGGAACCAACCCGGGTCCCGGACTCCAGGAATCACAATCCACCGGCTACCCCAATGACATGCCGGAGTTCGACTACGACTTCCACGCCCCGGTCGGCGCCTCGGGCCGACTCAACGAAACCCACGCCATGCTGCGACGGCAGCATGCGTTCCTCGCAGCGGTCGGAAGCCGGTTGGCGACGATGCCTTCCTCCCTGCCGGACCGAATGCCGGGGGGAGTGCAGGACAAGGAGGTGCTCCGGTGGGCGGTCCGCAGCGATGGCACCAGCGGGTTTGTCTTCATCAACTGTCACCAGCCGCACGACCCACTCAGCCCACTGCCCGGGGCCACGTTCGACCTGCAGCTCGGCAAGGAATCGCTGAGCTTCCCCGACCAGCCGATCACCATCTTCCCTGGAACTGTCGCACGGTGGCCGTTCAGGCTCGAAGTGGGGAAACTGACCATCCAGTGGGCGACGGCCAGCCTCCTCACGCTCCTTGACCGGCCGGTCGGGGGCACCGTGGCGGTGTTGACGGCGGAACCAGGGGCCTCGGTGGCTGTCGCTTTGGAGGATGGGACGGTGCTCCGCCCACCGAATGACCAGGTGTTCGTCCACGCGGTAGGTGACGACGCCGTCGTCGTCCTTCCATCCGCAACCGCGGATCTGGCGTGGGTGGTGGACGGCACCCTCTACCTCTCCGCAGACGAACTGGATGCCGCCGACGACGACGTCGTCACCTGGGTGCGGACGCCAGGACCTCCGCCGCAGATCTTCGATACCGACTCGCTCGCATTCGTCTCCCTGACGCCGACTGAACCGACGGTCCGGTCTCACCCCGGACGGCGGCCGGTTACGGCCGAACAACTCCAGACAGCCAAACCGCCAGCACCCGGGTACGGCTCACATCAGGGGAGGGCCAGCGCGCCGGGTCACGAGATGCTGGTGAACGAGGGTGCCGCCTTTCGGCTTCAGCTCCCTTCGGAGGCTATCGCGGAGTCCGCACTGGAACTGGAGATCGACTGGGTGGGCGATGTCGCGGTGCTCGAAGCCGACGGGCGGGTGATTGCCGACCGGTTCTGGGACGGCACTTCGTGGACGGTCGATCTGGGGCCAGCTGAGGAAGCCCCCCGCGAACTGATCCTCCGTGTCTTGCCCCTGCACCCTGACGCCCAGGTGTGGCTCGACCCCTCAGCCCGAACTGACCCGCAGGAGCAGGGCCTCATCAGCGCAGCTGTATATTCAGCTAGGGCTGTGCGCCACAGCGTCGCAGCCGTGAGCGCGCGACGAACCTGGATAACGCGATGAACCCAAGCGCAATGTCAACGCAACGAAAGTGCTGAACGAACAATGGAACCGAACAACGAGGTTGAACACATCCTGGCACTTCACTGTCCGGAACGCCCGGGGATTGTCCACGCGGTTTCCGGCTTCCTCCTGGAGCAGGAGCGGGACATTGTTGAACTCAAGCAGTTCGGGGACCGGCAGTCGGGACACTTCTTCATGCGTGTTCACGTGGCCGGGCCCGACGTCGACGGACTGACCGAATCGATGCAGGCCGCGTTCAGCCCGATCGCCGAGGAGCTCGACCTGACGTGGCGACTGGAGCCCCTGGGCACCAGGCGCAGGGTCCTGATCATGGTCTCGAAGTTTGGGCATTGCCTGAACGACCTGCTCTACCGGTCACGGATGGGTGAACTCCCGATCGACATCGTTGCAGTGGTGTCCAACCATCCGGACCACCAGGACCTGGTCGAGTGGCACAACATCCCGTTCTTCCACGTACCCGTCACCGCCGACACCAAACCGGCCGCGGAAGAACGCCTCATGGAGCTCGTGGACCAGCTCGACGTCGAACTGGTGGTGTTGGCGCGCTACATGCAGGTGCTGAGCGATGAGCTGACCCGCCGTCTCAATGGCCGCGCCATCAACATCCACCACTCTTTCCTGCCCAGCTTCAAGGGTGCGAAGCCCTACCACCAGGCTCATGCGCGGGGTGTGAAGACTGTTGGTGCCACCGCACACTACGTCAACGCAGAGCTGGACGAGGGCCCGATCATCTCCCAGCAGGTGGTCGAAGTGGATCACACCTACAGCGCTGACGATCTGGTGACCGCGGGGCGGGACACGGAGCGGAAGGCCCTGTCCAACGCAGTCCGCTGGCACTGCGAGGGGCGTGTCTTCCTCCACGGAAACAGGACAGTGGTCTTGAAGTAGCTGGCCGTCCTGGCGGGAGGGCTTTCGCTCCAGACGGTCTGCACGCGGCAGAGCTAACTGGCTTTCCGCTGCGGCTCATCGTTGAGTCAATGCAGCGGGAAAGAGGGGGTGAACTGTTTAGGCGGCCTCTGCGAGGCAGCAGTCCTCGCAGAACACTGCTTGAACGAGTTCGCCGCAACATTGGCACCTATGATCCGTGTTTGTCATGAGCCGAGAGTACGGGGACGCCGGTGCTGCGTCACGAGTAGAGGGTACTCGACTCAACACCACCGGCGAGGTAGGTAATTACTCGCTTGTCGTGGTTCCAAGCCTTGCGGGTCAGGGTGCTGCTGGAGCCGACTCCGGGGCCGGGTTGCTGGGACCCTCGGTTGCATCTGCTGCGCCAGCTGCGGCGGAGTCCGTCGCTGTTTCCTCGGGGTGCGGTGACTGGCCAGATTCATCCTCGGCCTCGCATCCCGAGGCGGGGTCAATGGGCTCTTCCCCCTCGGGGGCACCATCTTCGGGGTTTGCTTCCACGACTGGTTCTGGCGCCGGGGTTGGCTGCGGGGATGGGATTGGTACAAGGGCGGGCTCCAGATTGGACTCGCCACCAGCTTCGAGGCCCCCTGCACCTTCTGGGTCCGGTGCCGGCTCGGGGTCACAGGTCGGTTCGGGGTCGGGGTCCGGAGTGGGCTCGGGGTCCGGTGTGGGCGAAGGCTCGGGGGTTGGTGCGGGCGAAGGCTCGGAGGTTGGTGCGGGTGATGGCGACGGCGACGGCTTGGGGATTGGTGTGGGCTTGGTGGTCGGGTCGGGTTTACCAGCTTCGGCCGGATCCGGGGTGCTGGGTGAGGGCTTTAGAGTGGGCTCTGGTGGCGAGGCCGAAGGGGCAGGCTGAGCCTTTACTGGTTTCGCTGGTCCGGGTTTGGCTGATGGATCAGCGCTTGGAGCGGACGACGGTCGTGTCGGCTTCGAGGTGGCGGCGGGCGCGGGCGTGTCCGTCCGGGGTACAGGGGTACTCGCCGACGGTGTGCCCGGGGAGGGTGCAGCGCCGATAACCAGCCCTGCACCAAAGTTGCCGGATCCCTGATTGGCAGCATGGTTGTGGGAAACCTCGTGTGGCATGGCGATCACCCACGGGACGGGTCCGCTGGCCCCCGACTCGCCGGGCTCGTAGGACGTCATCGCGGGTGTCTGGAAACTTGTTGCCTGGCCTAGCGGGGTGAGCGTCCAGCCTTCCGGGTCCACATGGGAGCCGTCGCGGATGGTCTCGAAGTGCAGGTGGCAGCCGGTCGACGAGCCGGTCGACCCGATGGCCGCAACCACCTGGCTGACGGCAACGGTGTCGCCAGCCTTCACGGAGATGCCTTCCAGGTGGTTGTAGGTGGTGATCAGACCGTTGCCGTGGTCGATCTCCACCCGGTTGCCGCCACCCCAGGGGTGCCAGCCGACGGCGCGGACGGTGCCGGCGTCGGCGGCGTGGACGGGTGTACCGCACGGGGCCGCGAAATCGAGTCCATAGTGGAATTCGCCCGCCTCGCCGGTGATGGGGTTGATGCGCTCGCCGAACGGGGAGCTCGGGCTGAGGAGCGCGAGGGGAGCCATCAGGGTACCGGGTGCGGGGCGGGCCGGGTCATCGGACTGGACGCTGGTGACCGTGAACTCGTCCGGCTCGTCGGCTGCCTTTCCGGTCGCTGACGGGAACCCCCTGAAGGGATCTACCGGAGTGAGGAAGTTTTGTGCTGCGGGGACCGGGAGTGCCAGGAGATCCCGGCCGACCCACCCGGTGGGGAGAGTCGAAGACGCTGACGCGCGGTCCGCCGCCGAGGCCACCAGCTGGCCGGGGGCGCCGCTGAACGAGCTCTGGTAGCCGGAGCCACATACCGCCGCGACAGCGATGCAAACTGCGAGTGTGGTCCGCGTTGCGGACTTTCTCAGTCCCAGCATCTTCGGGTCGGCGATCGGTCGGGCAGGTGTCACGTTCAGCTCCAGGCATATCCCCGCTGAGTGAGCTGATTGGCAAGTAAAAACCCGTCAAGCGGAAAGCGATCTGGCCCCCACCACCTCACCCCTGTACGGGGAACTTCATATGTACTCACTCAGCGTGACGCAAGCCGCACCGATGCGCAACGGGTTGGGGCAACGGACTTGCTAAGTTTTTGCGCAGGAGTTCTGCAGGGACTCGACCGAGTCCCTGGGGACGTCGTCGCCAGCAGCCGCGATCTCACTCAACGGCTCCGTGAACTCGGCCGGCAGCCCGGCTGTTGCGGCTGATTCGACCATTTCTGAAAGGAACTGCTGATCCGCCAGGCTGACTGTTCCGTCCTCGACGAGGCGGCAGGCCTGGCCACGGAGTTCGTCTGCGGTGGCCTCAGCAAACTGTGATGCAGCGTCGCTGGCTATTCCCGAGGCGCTTTCTTCAAGCTGGGCGCAACTCGAGAGCACGAAGGCGGCAGGGATGAGGGTAAGGACGGCAAGACGTTGTTTCACCGGGCGATTCTATCCTCGACTGCGCGCTGATAGCTTGCATGGTGATGGGCCTGCTTGGGTGTTTGTTTGTTCCCCGCGCCTTCCAACCAGCCTGGATGCTAGGAGACGGGAGCGGCCGCCTCCGGGTCCTGATAGAACGGATAGTCGGTGTAGCCCTCGGCGCCGTGTGAGTAGTAGGTCAGCGGGTCCGGCTCGTTCAGGGGCAGGCCCTCCTGCCAGCGGCGTGCCAGGTCCGGGTTCGCGATGGCCTGACGGCCGACGACGACGGCGTCGCCCAGGTTCGACGCCAGGATGTCTTCGGCTTCGTCCAGGTCGGTGATGACGCCGAAGCCGCTGTTCACGAGGAAGGGCCCCTTGAAGCGTCCGCGGATCTCCTGGATCAAGGCACCGGCAGGGTCTTCATGCAGCACACTCAGGTAGGCGAGGTGCAACGGGGCGAGGGCGTCGGCCACGGCGCCGTAGGTAGCGAGAATGTCCTCCGGGTCGGCGGGAAGGACATCCCGGCCGCTCGGTGCGGGGGAGATGCGCAAGCCCACGCGCTCGGCTCCGATAGCCGCAGCGACAGCCTGCACCACCTCGATCATGAACCGGGCGCGGTTCTCGGGGCTTCCGCCGTAGCCGTCCTCGCGCTGGTTGGTCTCGGTGAACATGAACTGGTGCAGCAGGTAGCCGTTGGCCCCGTGCAACTCCACCCCGTCCATGCCAGCCTCAATCGCGTTCTTCGAGGCCTGCACAAATTCCTCGATGACGCCGGGCAGCTCCTCGGTGGTCAACGCGTGGGGGATTGGGTAGGGCTGCTTCCCGTCGTAGGTACGGGTTTCGCCGTCGATGGCGACGGCGCTCGGTGCGACGACGGTGTGCCCACCGGTCGTGGCCTCGTGCGTCACCCGGCCCGCATGCATGACCTGTGCGTAAATCAAGCCGCCGTCCTCGTGCACCGCATCAGTCACCTGGCGCCACGCTGCCACCTGTTCCGGGGTGACCAATCCGGGCTGGCCGGGGAAGCCGCGGCCAGAGTCACAGGGGTAGGTGCCCTCAGTGACGATCAGGCCCAGTGAGGCTCGCTGGCGGTAGTGCTCAACCACCATGGGGCCGGGAATGCCCTCCCGGCTCGACCGGACCCGGGTGAGGGGCGCCATCACGAGACGGTTGGACAGTTCAATGTCACCAATGCTGAGCGGGGTGAAGAGAGTCACAGGCTGCACTTTCCGTTGGAAGTAGGTTCTGCAGTGAGCAACCACGCCCACGGATGGCGTATTCCGCAGCATCTCCGAAGGGGGACCGGAACCGGCGCTTCAGGGGAATATTTGGGCTTCGGTTTCCCTTACACAGGTGTCATCGGGTGAGTCCTTCCGGGAGGCCCGAAATACGGCGTCTTAGTCACGCAATCGTGCGAGAATATCCCCGGCACGTTGGCCGGGATAAACCGGTTAGACTCGGTGGCTGCATTGCCCCCGAGGGCACTAACGAATTCAAGAGAATGGCACCGGCATGGCAACGGATTACGACGCACCGCGCAACAACGATGAGGACAAGGAAGCCGAGTCCCTCGAAGCCCTTCAGGCCAACCGCGGCAGCAAGTCCCAGTCGGCTTCGGTTGATGTCGAGGACGCAGATACCGCCGAGGGCATTGACCTTCCCGGGGCCGACCTGTCCGGTGAAGAACTGCTGATCCGGGTTATCCCACCGCAGGAGGACGAATTCACCTGCTCCTCCTGCTTCCTGGTCCGGCACCGCAGCCAGGTAGCCCGCCAAAAGGGCGACCTTCTGTTCTGCCGGGAGTGCGAAGGCTAACACCGGATCGGGGGTCTTAACGGACGAGCCACTGCGCCGTCGGTGGTCCCCGATCGGGGTGTCGACGACGCAGCGGCGTCAGGCGCGGCCCCAGAAGGGCGGGTGCGTCCTACTGGTCGAGCAGATCCTGCGCTTCCTGATCGAGCGGCGAGCCGCCCAGGTGGGCGCTGTCGTCGCTGGCATCAATCTCCGATTCATCGGCCGGATCCTCGAAATCCACGTCCGCGACAGCTTCGCCCAGCGTCGGGACATCGGGTGCCAGCGCTCCGTCAGCGCCGTCGCGGAGCGCCTGCTCGCTCATGATGTCTTCTTCGGTCGCTGTCGCGGCCGGCTCCTCCTGCAGCAGCGGGTCGTTGCGCCACTGGTCGGGGTTGTCTTCAGCCGCGCCGGGGTAGCTGTCGGGCTGCCCCTCGGTCACGGGATCCAGTTCTTCCGGACCCGCCGGGTCGATTCCGTCGGTGATGCTCAGGTCCTCTTCGGGACGATTCGTTTCCTCAGTCAAGACATGCCCCTTTCGAGTAAACACGTGAACTACCCAGCCTACTGATCAGTTGATCAAAGAGATAGTTTCCCTAGCGTGGCTCAGGTTGAATGGAGACATGACTTCCGAAATATTACCCAGGACGACTACCCGCTCCGACCTATACCGACAGATTGCAGTCACGCTGAGCATCATCATCTGTGTTGTCGGATCCATGATCGGCGTCGGCGTCTTTGGCGGCACTCCCATCGCGGAGGCCGCCGGTGGCGCCCTGGGCTCGGACGCCACGCTGCTCGCCCCCGCCAGCGCCGCCTTTTCCATCTGGAGCGTTGTGTACCTCGGGCTGGTCGCTTATACCGTGTGGCAGTGGCTGCCGGCTCAGAAGGCGAGTCCGCGTCAACGGGCGTTCGGCTGGCTGGTAGCGGCTTCCATGCTGTTGAACGCCGCCTGGATCCTGAGCATCCAGGCCGGCTGGTTGAACGCCAGTGTGCTGGTGATCCTGGTGCTGCTGGCAGTTCTTACCGTGGTGTTTGTCCGCTACAGTTCGCGTCCCGCCGGCTCGTGGGTGGAGGCAGCGATCGTCGACGGCACTCTCGGCCTCTACCTGGGCTGGGTGTCGGTCGCCGTGTGCGCCAACATTGCAGCGGCGCTGTCCGCAGCGGGGTTCGACGGTTTCGGCCTCAGCCCCGACCTCTGGGCCGTTGGCGTGCTACTCGTCGTTGCGGTGGTCGGGGTCGGCTTGGCGGTGAAGGGTAACGGCCGGCTCGCGGTAGCCGCGGCAATTGGCTGGGGCCTCACCTGGATCGCCGTCGGACGCACCAGCGGCCAGATGGAGTCGATGACGACGTCGATCACGGCCGCCGTCGTCGCCGCGGTCATCGTGCTCGCCACCATCGCCATCAGGGTGCGTTCGGGGCGCCGTTCCGAAGCTGAGCCGCGCACGGCCTGAGACAACACCCCTCCCGCCGGGCGGTGATCTTACCGCTCGGCGGGAGGGGTGTGCCGGAAGGGCCAGCTACACGTGATCCCGCCAGCTGTACTGCGGATCGAAGCCCAGAACGCGGCGAGCGTGGTCAATGGAGAGCAGCGTCTCGTGCTCGCCCACGTCCTTCACCACCTCGACGTCGGGAAACACCTCGGCTGCCAGTGAAGTGCTGGACCGGCTCATCACCGTGTCAGCCGCAGCAATGATGAACCGGTCGAAACCGGGGCCGGCGTTCTCCAACGCGCGCTGCACTGCCTGCGCGCCGTCGCGGCCGTCGATGTATCCCCACAGGTTCCACTTCCGGGCCATGGCGTCCTCGTCGAACGAGGGGAACGTCGCGTAGTCCTCCGGGTCCATGACGTTCGAGAACCTCAGGGCCGTGATGCTCAGCTCGGAGTCCCAACGGGTCAGCTGGATCGCCATCTGCTCTTCCAGGTGCTTCACCAGGGAGTAGGTGCTTTCCGGGCGTGCCGTGTACTCCTCGTCGACGGGGATGTACGGCGGATCCTGATCGAACGGCAACCCCAGCACCGTCTCGCTGGAGGCGTAGACGATCTTCTTGATCCCAATCCGCCGGCACGCCTGGAACACGTTATAGGTGGACGGCATGTTGTTGTGGAAGGTGGCGGCATCCGAGTAGATGCCCGGAGCCGGAATGGCGGCCAGATGAACGACTGCGTCGAAGCCCTGGTGCCTGTCGTCTACACCCGAGAACGCGTCAATGACATGCCCGTAGTTGGTCAGATCGACCTTCACGAAACCGGGCCCGCGTTCGCCGAGCACATCCATCCCGATGACGTCGTGCCCGGCAGCCCGTAGGACCGTCACCACCGTCTTGCCCAGTTTTCCGCTGGCACCGGTTACGGCGAGCCTCATGCGGGGCGCTGCTCAGGAGAGACGGTCTGGGCGGGGTCGGTCTCGGCCATCGAGCCAATGGCAGCGTCGATCTTCGCCATCACGTCGGCTTCCAGGGTCACGCCCGAGGCGACGGCGTTGGACTTCACCTGCTCCGGCTTGGACGCGCCAATGATGGCGGCTGCCACATTCTTGTTCTGCAGGACCCAGGCGACGGCCAGTTGGGCCATGGTCAGGCCCACCTCGTCGGCGACCGGCTGAAGTTTCTGCACGCCGGTGAGGGTCTCATCTGACATCCACCGCTTGATCATGTTCGAGCCGCCCTTGTCGTCCGCCGCCCGTGAACCCTGCTCGGGTGTGCCACCCGGCTGGTACTTCCCGGTCAGCACACCCTGGGCCACCGGGGACCACACAATCTGGGACAGTCCCAGTTCCTCGGATACCGGCACCACCTCGCCTTCAATGACCCGCCACAGCATCGAGTACTGCGGCTGGTTGGAGATGAGCTGGAAGCCGAGCTCCTTGGCCAGTTCGTGGCCTGCTCGGATCTGCCGCGCGTCCCATTCGCTGACCCCGATGTACAGGGCCTTGCCCTGGCGGACGACGTCGGCAAACGCCTGCATGGTCTCCTCCAGCGGCGTCTCGTGGTCGTAACGGTGCGCCTGGTAAAGATCCACATAATCGGTCTGCAACCGTTCCAGGGATCCGTTGATCGACTCCATGATGTGTTTGCGGGAGAGGCCGCAGTCGTTGGGCCCCTTGGGCCCGGTGGGGCCCCAGACCTTGGTGAAGATTTCCAGCGACTGCCGCCGCTCGCCCTTCAGCGCTTCACCGAGCACGGTTTCAGCCGCCGTGTTCGCATATACGTCGGCGGTGTCAAAGCTGGTGATACCCATGTCCAGGGCGGCCCGCACGCACTGGGTGGCGACGTCGTTCTCCACCTGCGATCCGTGGGTCAGCCAGTTGCCGTAGGTGATTTCTGAAATCTTGAGTCCGCTGTTTCCGAGGTATCGATAGTCCATGCTTTCGATGCTAGGGCACCCGCTGCCCAATGAGGAGGATCACATCGCGGTGTCGGTTGCCTAAGGTGACAAGTTTTCCCATCCTCGATTGTCGCCCGGGGCCGGTGGCCCCGGCGCCGCCCGCCGGCTGACCGATGCAAAGCGGGTCAGCCGTTACACTGAATTGTCTTTGTGTCACCACCACTGATTGAGGAATTTTGGTTAAGTTCACCGCGCGTCTAGCCACGGCCGAGGAGCGGGATAACTGGGATGCGCTGGTGACGGCGAACCCCAACGGCGGAAACATACTCCAGTCGGCATCCTTCGCCGAGGTGAAGTCCCAGCACGGCTGGACGCCTCGTTTCCTGGTCTTCGAGTGCCCCGACTACACCACCTACAACCTGGTGATCGAAAAGCGGCTCCCCGTCCTGGGTGCTCTCTGGTACCTCATCAAGGGACCCGATGTCGCCGAGCCGGCCCATGTGCCCGAAATCCTCGACGCCTGCCGGGAACTCGTCCGCACCGGACGCCACAACGTGTTCGCCGTCAAGGTGGAGCCGGACATCTTCGCTAACGACGACGTCGACCGGCAGTTCCGGGCGGCGGGCCTGATCAAGACCTTCGACCTGCAGCCGAACGACCACACGGCGCTCCTGGACACCACCCCTGAGCCCAACCAGTTGTTGCGCAATCTGCATTCACGGGGGCGCAACGCGGTGCGGCGCGCCATCCGGGAGGGTGTTGAGGTGCGCCGGATGGATCCCACCGACGAGAACTTCCGCACCATGTACGCGCTGATGGCCCACATTGAGGACCGGTCAGCCGCGAAGCTGCGCTCCTATGAGTACTACAGCCGGTTTTGGAAGAACTTCGCCGACGCCGGTCAGGGCCGCCTGTACTTCGTTTATGAGGACGGCGAACCGTCGGTGGGCGCGTTTGTTATCAACTACGGGCTGAAGGGCACCTACAAGGACGGCGGCTCCCGGCCCAAGCGGTCCCAGTACGGTGATTCCCATTTGGTGCAGTGGCAGGCGATCACCGACCTCAAGGAAGAGTTCGGCATCATCGAGTACGATTTCTGCGGCACGCCGCCCAGCGACCGGCTCAAGGACAGCTCCCATCCGCACCACGGGCTGGGGTTGTTCAAGACCAGTTTCACCAAGACTGTGACGGACTTTGTCGGCTGTTATGACCTACCGCTCAGCGCATGGAAGTATCGACTGTGGAATGCCATCGGGGAACGAGTTGCCCGGCAAATCTACTGGCGCCGACACCACCAGCCGTTCTACTAACCACCGTTCCCGCCGCGCGCGGCCTACCTGATGAAAGGTTTTGCCCATGGGTGAAAAGACCGAGTCAGACGATGGCCGCAACCCCAACACCAACCCGGCGCCGGTAGCCGAGCAGCTGCCCATCATCCCCACCGCGGAGACGCCCGCCAGTGTGGTGGCACCCGTGTCACGGCCGGTTCACTCGCTGCCGGGAACCCCCGACGCGCCGGGGTCCGTGGGACGCCCCGGCAAGCCGGCTAGGGTCCCGTCGGCGAAAGGAAAGGCCAAGCCGCGTCCGACGGCCGCCAAGCCTGATCGCCGGACCTACTCGACACCCACCGACGCACTGCCGACCACCCCGCGTTCGGTCCGCCCCGACCGGTCCAATGCCGCTGCCCGCAAGGTCCTCCGCAGGCTGGTCCAGGGGGAGACCCCGCCCACCCAGGCAATGAGTATCGTGGAGCGGCTCGCGGGAAGCCCCTATGCCAATCCCACCATCCAGGCATCCGGGCCGGACATCAACGCCCGGCGGACCCTTGACTTCGCACTGAGCCTCGCCGAGACGATGTTCAGGTACGGCGCCGGTGCGCTCGAGGTCGAGACCAGCATCATCGCGGTCACCGCCGCGTTTGGGCTGGATAACATTGAAGTGGATATCACCAACCAGTCGGTCATCCTCAACTATTCGGCCAAGGACCAGACGCCCGTCACCGTTCTGCGCGTCGTCCGGTCGTGGACCAACAACTACGCCGGACTCCTGAAGGTGCACCAGCTGGTGACCGATATTGTCGGCGGCAGCACCACCCGGATCGAAGCCGCGGCGCGGCTCGATGAGATCACCCACAGGCCGAAACCGTTCCCGCGCTGGATGGTGACGGCCGCGTTCGGCATCTTCGGCGCCGCCATCGTTGGCTTCCTCGGCGGCACCCCGCTGGAATCGCTGATTAGTTTCGTCAGCTGCATCGGCGTGGATCTGATGCTGCGGCAGCTGGGGAAGTGGCGCGTCCCCGAGTTCTTCTCGGTGGCCACTTCCGCCGGGATGGTCACCATCATCGCCATGTTCTTCTGGTGGCTTGATATCGGTATCAGGCCCTCGTTCGTGGTGGTGGGCGGGATTTTGCTGCTGCTGCCGACCGGGCGGCTGGTCTCGGCCACCCAGGACGCGATCAATGGTTTCCCCGTTACAGCGGCTGGGCGATATTTGTCCGCGTTCCTGGTGTTCGCCGCAATCATCTCGGGTCTCGCTGTCGCGCTGGTGTTCGGTGCCCTGATCGGCGTTCCGGAGCTGGAACTGACCACGTCGGTGGGGTCCCTCTACCCGGTACCGGTTGTCGCGGTCCTGGTCTTCATCGCCGTCGGGATGATCTGTGTGGCGGAGCAGACCGACATGAAGCTGGTGATTCCCACATCACTGATCGGCGTGACCGGGTTCCTGCTCTATTCGCTGGTGGTCTTCCTCGGCGTCGGCTACCGGTTGGCCCCGGCGGTCGCAGCCGTGATGATTGGGATGCTGGCCCGGGTGGTGGCCTTGCGGATGGGTGCCCCCCAGCTGGTGGTGGCTGTCCCCGCCGTCATGTTCCTGTACCCGGGGCTGATGGTCTTCCGGTCGATGTACGGACTGACCATCGAGACCGAACTGATCGGCACCGGCACCAACTCCCTGTTCAACGCGCTGACCATTATCCTGGCCGTCGCGGGAGGCGTGGTGCTGGGCGACAATCTGGCCCGCCCGCTCACCAAGGGTGCCAGCAGCAACGAACGCCGCAACCGGCGACGGTAACTCCTAGCGCAACTGCCAGTCCACCGGGCTGGCGCCTTGGTCAGCGAGGAGCGCGTTGGTCCGGCTGAAGGGGCGGCTCCCGAAGAATCCGCGTGACGCCGAGAGCGGACTGGGGTGGACCGACTCGACGGTGGGGGTGGAGCCGAGCAACGGCTTCACCTGTTGGGCGTCCCGCCCCCACAAGACGGCGACCAGGGGGGCGTTCCTCGCCACCAGCACCTCGACGGCTGCACTGGTCACCGCCTCCCAGCCCAGACGCCGGTGCGAGGCGGCGTCGCCAGCGCGCACCGTCAGTACCCGGTTCAGCAGCAGCACTCCCTGCTCGGCCCAGCCGGTCAGGTCCCCGTGGGCGGGGACCGCCACCGATGTGTCAGTGGCAAGCTCGCGGTAGATGTTCGCGAGGCTCCTCGGCAGCGGCCGGGTGCGCTCCGACACAGAGAACGACAGCCCGACGGCGTGACCGGGCGTTGGATACGGGTCCTGGCCGATCAGGAGCACCTTGACCTCCTCCAGGGGGTAGCTGAAGGCACGCAGGATGTTCCCGGGCTCGGGCAGAATCTGGTGACCGGCGTCGACCTCGGCCTGCAGGTCGCGCGCCAGGTGGTGCAGGTGAGGTTCCACCGCGGCCAGGGCTGCTGCCCAGCTGGGGTGGACGACGTCGGCCACCGTACTGGGCGCGGCGAACGGAAACGGTTCGCTGTCCCGGCCCTCCGCGGACGATGCGCGCTGGGACGTGGTGGCAGCAGCCACGGGTTCCGGGAAGAGGGCAGCCTGATGATCCGACATCATCCCATCCTGCGGCTCCGCAGTCCCAAATGACAACCTTGTTATTCCCAATTACCATGGGGAGCAATCGGGCAGCGTGAAAGCGGGCTGCATTTTGCTAAGGGGCGGTGGAGAGTGACGGAAGCAGCGGGCGCGGATAACGCGGTGCAGGCATCCCCGGACAAGCACCCCCGGGCAGGGGATCTGGGCGACCGGGAGCAGCAGATGCTTGCCCTGGAACGCCAGTGGTGGAAGTATTCGGGCGCCAAGGAACAGGCGATCCGGGAACTGTTCGACCTGTCGGCCACCCACTACTACCAGATCCTCAACGCCCTGATCGATACCGAGGCGGCCCTCGCCCACGACCCCATGCTGGTGAAGCGCCTGCGTAGACTACGTACATCCCGTCAGCGTGCCCGCTCAGCCCGCCGCCTCGGCGCTGAGATCTAACGCCTCTCGTGAGCCAAAACGGGCACCCAAACCAAGGACAACGCAGCACATGAGCCAATACCCCCGGGACGAGTTCGACAAGATCCCTGAATCCGCCTCGCGGCAGGGCGTCCACCGGGAAAGGCTGGTGCCGCCGGGCTCCAGTGGGCTCGCGTTGAAGATCCTGGTCGGAGTGCTGGCGCTCGCCGTCGGGCTCGCCGCCTTCTTCATCCTTCCGCGGCTGGGCTTTGGCAGCGGGGCGGAACCGACATCCGGCCAGTCCACGGCGACCGCGACCGCCGACGCATCACCCAGCCCCGCGGCCGGCGCCGACTCGTCCGAACCAGCCCCGTCCGACCCCGCCACCGATGGGCCGGCCGGGGGAGGGACTGAGGGCAGCGACCCGACTCCCACCGCGGACCCGGACGGCATCGACCGCAGCGAGCCAGTGAATGTCTACAACGCCAGCGGAATCGGGGGACAGGCCACGCTGGCCGCCGGTCGGGTGACCGCCGACGGATGGACCGTGGAAGAGATCGCCGACTGGGGTGGAGCGCCCCTGCAGAACTCGGTGATCTTTTACAACGACCCCTCCCAGCTCGAAACGGCGCAGGAGCTGAGCGGTGTGCTCGGGATTCCGACCCTGATCGAGACCACCGAGGTTTCACCGGATGTCACGGTAGTGATCGGGCCCGGTTTCCAGTAGAGACCGACGGCGCATCCATGCTGACACTCGAGGGGACGAAGGTCCGGCTACGCGACTGGCACGCCGCCGATCTTTCCGCTTACCGCGAATGGCTTCGCCCCCATCAGGAGTGGCACCAGTGGGATGGGCCGTACTTTCCGCCCCTCACCACGCAGGAGGCCGACGCCGCGCTCGCGCGTCTTGCGGAGCAGCTTTCGACGGGAGAAAGCCCCGAGGTCCGACGCCGGATGGTGATCGCCGACGCTCTGACCGACCACCTCGTTGGGACCGTTTCCTGGCACTGGGAATCGGAGGAGACCGAATGGCCCCGAGCCGGAATCACCGTCTACGACCCGTCCCAGCGCGGGCGCGGAGTCGGAAGCGAGGCACTCACCCTGTGGGTGGACTACCTTTTCGCCGTCACCGGCTTCCGCCGCCTCGACTTTTCCACCTGGTCCGGAAACCTCGCGATGTGCAGTGTGGGGCTGAAACTCGGGTGGACCGAGGAGGCCAGGTTTCGTGATGCCCGGGTGGTGCGCGGGGTCGTGTACGACTCGGTTGTCTCCGGTGTGACGCGTGCTCAATGGGCCGAGCTCCGCTTGCACTCAAGCAGCCAGAGTGCTAATTATTGAGTTAGCACTCTAAGCCGCTGACTGCTAACCGTCCGCGGCTGGCGAGTGAATCGCACACCACTGTGGTGAGGGCCGTGTCGGGACGTAAAGAGATCGTCCGGATGTTGCCCGTCCGTCGCGGGCACCGCAGCAGGTGAGCATAAGTTTGCTGATAAGCAGGACTGTCCCCGAAAGGACCTAAGCCACTATGGCCAAGATCATTTCTTTTGATGAAGAGGCACGCCGCGGCCTCGAGCGAGGACTCAACATCCTCGCCGACGCCGTCAAGGTAACGCTGGGCCCACGCGGCCGCAACGTAGTCCTTGAAAAGAAGTGGGGCGCCCCCACGATCACCAACGATGGCGTTTCCATCGCCAAGGAGATCGAGCTGGACGACCCGTTCGAGAAGATCGGCGCCGAGCTGGTTAAGGAAGTCGCCAAGAAGACTGACGACGTCGCCGGCGACGGTACCACCACCGCCACCGTGCTGGCACAGGCACTGGTCAAGGAAGGCCTGCGGAACGTTGCCGCCGGCGCCGACCCGCTGAGCCTGAAGCGCGGCATCGAGAAGGCTGTCGAAGCCGTCACTCGTGAGCTCCTCGCCTCCGCCAAGGAAATCGAAACCAAGGAAGAGATCGCCGCGACCGCGTCCATCTCGGCCGGCGACCAGCAGATCGGCGATCTCATCGCCGAAGCGCTGGACAAGGTTGGCAAAGAAGGCGTCATCACCGTCGAGGAATCCAACACCTTCGGCCTGGAGCTTGAGCTCACCGAGGGCATGCGGTTCGACAAGGGCTACATCTCCGGCTACTTCGTCACCGACGCCGAGCGCCAGGAAACGGTCCTCGAAGATCCGTACATCCTGATCGTCAACTCGAAGATCTCCAACGTCAAGGACCTGGTTGCTGTCCTCGAGAAGGTCATGCAGTCCGGCAAGCCGCTGCTGATCATCGCCGAAGACATCGAAGGCGAAGCGCTGGCCACCCTGGTGGTCAACAAGATCCGTGGCACCTTCAAGTCAGTTGCCGTCAAGGCTCCAGGCTTCGGCGACCGCCGCAAGGCCCAGCTGGCCGACATCGCCATCCTCACCGGTGGCCAGGTTATCGCCGAAGAAGTTGGCCTCAAGCTTGAGAACGCCACCCTGGACCTCCTGGGCAGCGCACGCAAGGTTGTTGTCACCAAGGACGAGACCACCATCGTCGAGGGTGCAGGCAACGCCGACGAGATCGCCGGACGCGTCAGCCAGATCCGCGCCGAGATCGAGAACTCCGATTCCGACTACGACCGCGAGAAGCTGCAGGAGCGCCTGGCCAAGCTGGCCGGCGGCGTTGCAGTCATCAAGGCCGGAGCCGCGACCGAGGTTGAGCTCAAGGAACGCAAGCACCGCATTGAGGACGCAGTCCGCAACGCCAAGGCTGCAGTCGAAGAAGGAATCGTCGCCGGTGGCGGCGTAGCCCTGATTCAGGCTGGCGCGAAGGCTTTCGCATCGCTGCAGCTCGAAGGCGACGAGGCAACCGGCGCGAACATCGTGCGCGTTGCCATCGACGCCCCCCTGAAGCAGATCGCCTTCAACGCTGGCCTTGAGCCAGGCGTTGTTGTCGACAAGGTCCGCGGACTGCCTGCAGGTCACGGCCTGAACGCAGCAACCGGGGTCTACGAAGACCTGCTGGCCGCCGGGGTCAACGACCCCGTAAAGGTGACCCGCTCTGCCCTGCAGAACGCGGCATCCATTGCTGGCCTGTTCCTCACCACCGAAGCCGTTGTAGCTGACAAGCCTGAGAAGGCTCCAGCTGGCGGCGGCGGCGGCGACGAAATGGGCGGCATGGGCGGTATGGGCGGCTTCTAGTCCCCACCCACGAGGTCTCGCACCTCACCTGGCTGTAACCGGAAGGACGGCATCCCCGATAGGGGATGCCGTCCTTCCGGCGTTAAGCGGCTAGTACTGGAACATCCGTGCGTTACTCAGCTCGGCGTCGACGTACTGCTGGGTTGCGACCGAAAGCGAATGGTTGATTTCGGCCAGCGACTCCTCGACCCGCGCCTGGGTGGCCCGCCACTGGATGACCAGCTGCTGGAAGTTCGCCGCGGCCTGGCCACGCCACAACTGCTCAAGGTCCTGCAAACCCGCCTGCATGGTGTTGACCTCGGCTTGCAGCCGGCTGATCGTTCCCTGCACCTCTTTGTTCTTGGCCACGAGGGCGTCAGTGTCGACCTGGAAGTTTGTCATTGTTGTCCTCCTTTCCCCTCGACCCTAGGCCGGGGAAGGGCGCCGCGAATGGGCCGGTGGTGAAGTGTGGGCAAACCCCACCAAACTCAGGACATTGTGGAGGACGAGTCTGCTTCGACGGCCGTGTAGGGCAGCCTGATGGACAGGGTGGCACCGCCGCCGACCGTCTCCTCCAGACGCACCGAACCATCATGCTGCGCCACCAGCGCCGCCACGATGGCCAGACCCAGGCCGGTACCACCGGTCTCCCGATACCTGGACGAGTCGGCGCGGTAGAACCGTTCGAAGACCCGGGCCGCGTCTTCCTCCGAGATCCCGGGACCGTGATCGCGCACCTCAATAACTGAGTCCATCCGACCATGAATCACCGGAGCCACACCCACGGCGATCTCAATGGGCGTCCCGTCGGGTGTGTAGCGGAGCGCATTGGTCATCAGGTTGGCCACCACCTGCCGCAGCCGCGCCTCGTCCCCGACCGTTGGTGCCGGCTGTGCGGGCCCGCCGTCGAGGCCGATCACGGTGATCTGCCGGTCAGGGGCGATGGCCCGGGCGTCAAGGGCAGCGTCGTTTCCCAGGATGACCAGGTCCAGCGGCTCCGATTTCAGCGGCCGCTGTTCGTCGATCCGGGCCAGCGTCAGCAGATCCTCCACCAGTTCGCCCATCCGCTTCGCTTCGCTTTCGATCCGGCCCATTGCCGCGCCGACGTCGTCGTCGTTCTGCAGGGCGCCGTGGCGGTACAGCTCCGAGAACCCCCGGATGGTCACCAGGGGGGTCCGCAGCTCATGCGACGCATCGGCGACGAACCGGCGCATCTTGCGTTCGGATTCGGTGCGGGCGGAGAACGCTGCCTCAATATGCGCGAGCATCGCGTTCAGTGAGCGTGACAGCCGGCCCACCTCGGTGGCGGGCCGCTCCACCTCGACGCGTCGAGACAGGTCTCCGGCAGCGATGGCGGCGGCCGTTCGTTCCACCCGGCCCAGCGGCCGGAACTGTCGGGTGACCGCAATGAAGGCAATGCCGCTGGCGACCATGGTGGCCCCGAGCCCGACACCGAAAATGATCTGTCCCACCTCCTCCAACGACCGGTTGACCGTCGAGAGGCTGGACGCCACTGCCACGCTGCCCTGCTCGTTCCGCAGCGCGAAGAGCACCACCCGCCATCCCGGGCTGCCACTGACGCTTCCCGGGACAGTAAACCCGTCCTGCCCCCGCGCCTGTACCTGCTCGACATTGAGCACTGGGATGTCCGGAACATCGGTCGACCCCTGGGAGACGGTCGCGCGGAGCAATTGCCCGTCCTCGTTCCTCAGCTCCCCGTAGAACCTGAGCAGCGAGCCGTCGGCTGAGCCGTCGGGGAGGATGTTCTGCGCCACATTGGGTGCATTGACGAGAATGTCCGAGTCCATCTGCTCGATGAGGTTGGTGCGTAGCAGCGACACGGTGACGATTCCGGTGATCGCAACAGTGACCACCATGAGCAAGGTCATGATGGCCACCAGTTGGGTGCGCAGTGATGCCGCTTTCCACCGATCGATCACGTGAAGGGCTACCGCTTGTCGGCGGTGCGCAGCAGATACCCGACGCCCCGCTTGGTCTGGATCAATGCCGTGGCGTCGGGGTTCTTGTCAATCTTGCGCCGCAGATAGGAGATGTAGGACTCGACGATCGACGCATCACCGTTGAAGTCGTATTCCCACACGTGGTCGAGGATCTGCGCCTTCGAGAGCACCCGGTTGGGGTTCATCATCAGGTAGCGCAGGAGTTTGAACTCGGTGGGGGAGAGGTCGATGACCTCGCCGGCGCGGCGCACCTCGTGGGCGTCGTCGTCGAGCTCGAGGTCGTCCACGCGGATCACCGCGTCGTCGTCGTCCATCGGCTGGGTGCGGCGAAGGACGGCGCGGATCCTGGCCACCACCTCGTCGAGGCTGAAGGGTTTCGTGACGTAGTCGTCGCCGCCCACGGTGAGGCCGGTGACCTTGTCGTCCGTGTCGTCGCGGGCGGTGAGGAACACCACCGGGAAGTGGCGTCCAGCGGCGCGGAGCCTGCGGGTCACAGTGAACCCGTCCATGTCCGGCAGCATGACGTCCAGGACCGCCAGATCAGGGTTGTGGGTTTCTGCGGCGGCAAGCGCCTCCCGGCCATTGGCGGCCGCGACGACGTCGAAACCGGCGAACCGCAGCGAGGTGGAAAGAAGCTCGCGGATGTTCGGCTCGTCATCGACAACAAGAAGTTTCGCTTCGGGTCCAGTCTTTTTCACAGTTCCAAGTATCCTCCCAGACTCTGAGAGTTCTCTGGATGGTGAGTGGGAGCTTCCCGTATGTCAGCCCTGAGGAATATCGGTCGCATCCATGATCCGGTACGCGTAGCCCTGCTCGGCCAGGAAACGCTGGCGCTTGGCCGCAAAATCCTGGTCGATCGTGTCGCGTGCCACCACCGTGTAGAACCGGGCCGCCCGGCCGTCGGCCTTGGGACGCAACAGGCGCCCCAGCCGCTGGGCCTCCTCCTGGCGGGAACCAAACGACCCTGACACCTGAATGGCAACCGACGCCTCGGGTAGGTCAATGGAGAAGTTCGCAACCTTGGAGACCACCAGCGTGTGGATTTCCCCGTTCCGGAATTCACCGAAGAGTCGCTGCCGTTCCTTCACCGAGGTGTCGCCCTTGATGACCGGTGCATTCAGACGCTCACCGAGCTCATCCAGCTGGTCGATGTACTGCCCGATCACCAGCAGCTGCTCGCCCTGATGAGCTGCGACGAGCTTTTCGACGACGCCGGTCTTGGTTTCCGACGTCGCACAGAGACGGTACTTGTCGCCGTCCTCGGCCATCGCGTAGGCCACCCGTTCGTCCCGTGGCAGGTCCACCCGCACCTCGACGCAGTCCGCGGGGGCAATGTACCCCTGCGCCTCGATGTCCTTCCACGGCGCGTCATAGCGTTTGGGTCCGATCAGCGAGAACACTTCGCCTTCCCTGCCGTCCTCGCGCACCAGGGTGGCGGTCAGGCCAAGCCGGCGCCGCGCCTGCAGGTCGGCGGTCATCCGGAAGATGGGGGCGGGCAGCAGATGCACCTCGTCGTAGACGATCAGACCCCAGTCGTTGGCATCGAGCAGTTCCAGATGCGGGTACAGGCCGCCGCGACGGAGGGTGAGCACCTGGTAGGTGGCGATGGTGACCGGACGGATCTCCTTGACGGCACCCGAATACTCTCCGATCTCGTCCTCGGTGAGGGAGGTGCGCTTCAGCAGCTCATCCTTCCATTGCCGGGCGGATACCGTATTGGTCACCAGGATCAGGGTAGTGGTCTGGGAGGTGGCCATCGCCGCCGCGCCCACCAGCGTTTTCCCCGCACCGCAGGGCAGGACGACGACGCCGGAGCCGCCCGCCCAGAAGTTCTCCATCGCCAGCTTCTGGTACGGGCGCAGCGTCCAACCGTCTTCCAGCAGGGCGATGGGGTGGGGGGTGCCGTCCACGTAGCCGGCGAAATCCTCGGCTGGCCAGCCCAGCTTCAGAAGCAGCTGTTTGAGCTGCCCGCGCTGGGAGGAGTGCACCACCACGGTCTCGCCGTCAATCCGCGGGCCCAGCAGGGGCTGGATCTTCTTGGCATGCAGCACCTCTTCAAGCACCGGGTAGTCGTTGGTGCGTAGGACCAGCCCGTGCTGGTCGTCCTTCTCCAGCCGCAGCCGGCCGTACCGCGACATGGTCTCCTCGATGTCGACGAGCAAGGCGTGCGGCACCGGGAACCGGGAGTACTTCAGGAGGGTGTCGAGCACGTGTTCGGCATCCAGGCCGGCTGCCCGCGCGTTCCACAGACCCAACGGCGTCAGCCGGTAGCTGTGGACATGTTCCGGGGCACGCTCCAGCTCGGCGAAGGCAGCAATCGCATGCCGCGCCTCGGTGGACTGTTCGTGGTCCACCTCAAGCAGGATGGTTTTGTCGCTCTGGACAATCAGTGGACCGTCAGGCATCGGTTGCTGCCCCTTCATCGAGTGTCAATAATTCAACGTCCATGATCCGATGGATCGAGACAACTTTCTCCACCTCGTTGTCCGGGTCGATGACCCGCACCCTGCCGCCGGACACCGATAGTGGAACAAGGATCTGGCGGGTGGAATTCCCCTGGCTGTCGGCAAAGCCGAGCCGTACCGGGCTGCGCAGCCGGATGGCCTTGCGGAGGGTTTCCAGCCCCAGCAGGGTATCGCTCTCGGCAGTGGTCATCCCGCTGGCCGGCGAAGTGCCGGCACCGCGCAGCACCTCGATCTGTTGCGCGATGTCCTCTGTGGAGAGCGTCCACGGGTTCAGGGTCACCCGCGACGACGACGGCGACCCCGAGCCGCCCGCCGAGGTGGACCGCCCGGCTGAGGGCTGCAGGGGTGCCCCCTCGAGTGCGGGAGCGTAACCGAGGTCGCGGAGGACCGCCGCGAGTTCGGGGCCGGATGCCTGCGACACGACCACCGTGGGCGCGAGCTGCACCAGGCCCAGGGCGGCCGCCCTCGGGTCGATGAGGAGCGCCGACAGTGCGGCGTCGTCGTCGCTACGGACGTAGCTGTGGGCCCGCCCCACTCGAAGCCTGCCGTACCTGGACGCGGTGTCATCCACCAGATACTTCAGCGGCTGGGGGACGTCAGTGGCCGAGTGTCGGGCCAGGAACACCAGAATGGACGAGGCGTCCTGTCCGGCGTCGAAGGCCCGCCGCAGGGAGTCAGCCGAGAACCGGTAGATGCTGGCCGGCCCCTGCCCCTCGGGGGTCGAGAGGAGCGCCAGCTCGGCTGTGACCTCCGGTTCCAGGTAGCCGGGGGCGACGGCGGTCAGGTCGGCCTGGAGCATGAAGTGCCGCAACGGCGCGGGAAGGGCCGAGCGCAGGACGGCGGCGGCGTCGTCGAGCCTCCCCTCCGCGGTCAGTGCACCCAGTTCGGTGAGCGCGCCGGATCCGAGGAGGCCCAGCCGTGTTGCCTCGGCCATCATGCCCGGGACGAGGCGGGCAAAGCGCCGCTGCAATCGGGGCTGGCTCCAGGTGAGCCGCTCGACCACCGCGCTCTCGGTGAGGACCGGCGCCCGCCCACTGGCGCCGGGCTCACTCCCGGCAGCGGTGCTCAGCGCCGACAGCACGGTCAGCATCCGGGACCTGATGTGGGGTGCATCCGGCCGGCCCGCCTCGGCGGCCAGTGCGTTGATGGTGGTGCCGGCGGTCAGCTGGGATCCGACGAGGGCCGGTGCCCGCTGCGCGTCCTGCCACGCTGCCACCAGCAGCTGCCATTGCTCCACCCGGTCCTGGGTGAGCCAGGGCATCTTCGGTTCGACCCGCCAACGGGAGGTGTCTACGTCGAGGCTCAACAGACCCGCAATGGCGCCGAGCTCCACCAGCCAGGAGGTCTGGTCAGTGTCCACCCGCAGGGCATCGGCGACGCGCCGGATCTCCCTGACCCCCACTCCGCCAGACCGCAGGGTGGTGATGGGATGCTCGTCGACGACGGCCACCAGCTCGGTGACCAAGCGGAGTGTCTCGGCGACGGCGCCGTGCGCCGCGTTGTCCCGCAGGCTGGTGCGAATGGCACCCAGATCCGGGCTCGGCGGGTCAGGCCGAAGGCGCCCGACGATCACATGCCCGCGCGCTGCATGGCCCACCACGCGCGGCAGTTCCACGTGGCTCGCATCCAGCCGGGCCAGCAGCCCGTGCCGGATCAACCATTGGATAGGCGAGGAATCGTCGCCGGTGGCGGCCGGTGAGGTGCCCACCGCCGAGGTGCTAAGCCTGCCGAGGAGTTCGTCGGTCCGCTCAGGTGCCGTCGCCAGGAGGGCTTCCCAGCTGGCGGGGGAGGATACTGCGCGCTGCACGACCGCCGCGGCGTCGTCGGTGGTGCCGGCGGCGGGAATCTCGAGGCCCAGGCCTCGCAGCAGCTCGACGGCGGCCGGAAGCCGCTGGGCGTAACTGGGCAGGAGCCGGGCCAGCTGCTGCAGCTCGCGACCGAGCCCGGCGGGGTAGGGGCCCAGCGCCTCGCCGAGCGATTGCACCGGCAGGTAGAACCGGCGGTTCCGGTCCGCATCGGAGGCGTCTGCGGGTGCCGGGGTTCGGCGGACCAGGGCGAGAGCATGCAGGTGGGCGAGCAGGCCGTCCAGCACCTTCACCGTGGCCCCGCTGATTTCCGTGCGCAACCAGGCGGCGGTGGTGCTCTGCCCGATGTCGCCGTGGGTGGTCAGCTGCACGACCGTCAGAACGTCGAGTTCGGGTTCGGTGAGGTTTTCCAGTGCCCGCTGGACGCTGACCCGGGTGGATGCCCTGGCAGCAAGCGCCGCGAAGTCGGGCACCGAGGGAAGGATCAGATCCGGGCGCGCTGCGAGAAGGTCACGGAGCTGGGCGTCGCTCCGTGCAGCCAAATCGGAGGCCAAATCGCGGATAGCGGACATTATGACAACGTTACCCCGTCTACCTGCGGCGGGCCCTCCCTCGAAGGGCTGACGGTCGAGGGGCCGGCTGAAAGGGCTAGAGCCGCCGTCGGGCCCGGACGCCCGAAATCACCAGGCCCATCATGAGGACGAAAGCGATCGGAAGAAAGAAGTAGGCCCCGGCCATGAAGCCCGGCCAGACTTCGCCCTGCAGGAAGGCGGTGACCAGCACAGCCGTCAGGCAGAGAAGGCCGACAGCGGCCAGCAGCACTGCTGCCACCATCAGCACCAGTCGGGGCTTACCCGGTGCGGGTTCGCGGGAACCGTGGTCAGGGGTGGGGCTGGGGGAAGTATTTGACATAACGCTAACAGCGTACACAGTGTGTCCCCTTCACAGAGCACCCCGGTGTAGGGGATATTCTGGAGGATAGAGACTTTCCCGACGAGACGCTGACCCGCCGCAGAACCTTAGGCACCGAATCCTTACCAGGGGATCGGCACGGTAATCGCAGCGTCCGACGCAGAACCTAAAGAACGAGGTAACGACGTGCCTATTGGCAAGGTCAAGTGGTTTGACGCTGAAAAGGGTTTTGGTTTCCTGGCTACCGACGACGGCCAGGAGGTCTTCCTCCATGCCTCGGCGCTGCCGGCCGGTGTGACCGAGGTGAAGGTGGGCACCAAGCTGGAGTTCGGCGTCGCCGACGGCCGCAAGGGGCTGCAGGCCCTGTCCGCGCGCATCCTTGAGGCGCCGCCATCAGTGGCGAAGGCGTCCCGCAAGAGCGCCGATGACATGGCAGTCATTACCGAAGACCTCATCAGGCTGCTCGACGACGTCTCCAACGGGCTGCGCCGCGGCCGATACCCGGACAAGTCGCACGCCGGCAAGGTGGCAGCGGTGCTGCGCGCCGTTGCCGACGACCTGGACGCGTAGACCTCCATGGACTCCGACCTTGAGATTGTCGCCCACCCGGACGCCAGCGCGTCCCCCGACGCTGACCCCGGTGTTGCCGGGACCGCCGCCGTCCCGCCAAAGCGCAGGGCACCGCGCAAACCGTCGAAACCCGACTCGGTGCTGGCCGACGCCGTGGAGTTCGCACGGAACGGCGTGCTGCAGGTAGCCGAACCCGGGCAGGTCGGCGACCACGTGGGTTCCTATCCCGACGCCGAACGGGTGGTCACCCACCGTTTCGTCGCACACCTGCCCGGCTACGGCGGCTGGCACTGGTTCGCCACCCTGGCGCGGGTGCCCCGCGGCAAGGAACCGACCATTTCCGAGGTGGGACTCCTGCCGTCGGAAACCTCTCTCCTCTCCCCACCCTGGGTTCCTTGGGCCGAACGGGTGCGCCCCGAAGACTCCGCTGGACAAGACACCGCTGGCGAAGACACTCCCGGTGAAAGTTCCGCCGGCGAAGATTCGTCCACCGACGCCTCGTCCAGTGGGCCCAACTCCCGGGAAGTATCCGCCAGGGAAAAGCCTGCCAGCGGCGAAACACCCTCCTCCGACGAAACACCCTCCGACGCAGCACCCTCCGACGCGGCACCCGGAGGCGAATAACCAGTTGACTCACGGTAGACGTGGAGTGCGCCGAGCGGAAGTCACCTGATGGGGATGTTCCGTTCGCTGCATATCCACAACTACCGGGTCTGGTTCATCGGCGCGCTGGTCTCCAATATCGGGACCTGGATGCAGCGCACCGCCCAGGACTGGCTGGTGTACGACATCCTCACCGACCAGGACGCTGCGGCCATGGGCATCGTGATGGCCCTCCAACTGGGCCCCCAGCTATTCATCGCACCCTGGGCCGGATTGATCGCCGACTCCGTCGACCGGCGCAAACTGCTGATCCTCACGCAGCTCTCAATGGCTGCACTCGGGGTCGGTCTGGGTCTGATGGTGATCCTCGGGGTCGCCGAGCTGTGGCACGTGTACGCGTTTGCCCTGGCGCTTGGTTTCGTCTCGGCCGTTGATGCCCCGGCTCGCCAGACCTTCGTCTCCGAACTGGTCCGGGACGACTACCTGCCCAACGCGGTGGCCCTGAACAGTGCATCCTTCAACGGTGCCCGGATGGTTGGCCCGGCGGTGGCGGGACTGCTGACGGTGGCGGTCGGCGCCGGCTGGGTCTTCATGATCAACGCTCTGACCTTCGGCGCCATGATCTTCGTCCTCATGACCATCAGGCGCTCCGAGCTGCGGGTCCTGGAGAAATCACCGCCCGGCAAGGGCCGGATCCGTGAGGGTTTCCGCTATGTGCGCAACCGCCCGGACCTGATGATGGTGATGCTCGCGATCTTCATCGTCGGGACCTTCGGGCTGAATTTCGCAATCTACATCGCGGCGATGGCCCGCACCGAGTTCAACAGCGGCGCCGGCGTGTTTGGTGTGCTGTCATCGGTGATGGCCGTCGGATCGGTGGCCGGCGCACTGCTCTCCGCCCGGCGCAGCAAGCCGCGCCTGAGGTACATCTACGGCGCGGCGGCCGCCTTCGGGGTGGCGTGCGGGGCCGCCGCGTTGGCCCCCACCGTCTGGCTCTTCGGGATCACGCTGGTCCTGGTTGGCCTGTTCGCCCTCACCCTGATGACCAGTGCCAACGCCTATGTCCAGACCACCACCGAGCAGGTGATGAGGGGTCGGGTGATGGCGCTGTACTTCGCTATTTTCCTGGGTGGCACCCCAATTGGTGCACCGATCGTCGGTCTGGTCTCCAACGCGTTCGGGCCACGCTGGAGCCTCGCCGTCGCCGCAGCCGCAGGTATTATCGCGGCAATGGCCGGGATGATCTGGGCCTGGCGCGCCCACCACCTCAGGCTGCGGTACGAATCCGCCCCGCGGCGACGGTTCCGGATTGAGACCGACTTCGGGAAGCCGGCCACCGACCCCTGACAGGACGGTTCCTCCCGGTTACGAAGCCTGCCCGATCACGAAGTCGATGCACGCCAGCAGCGCCGACACGTCGTCCGGCTCAATCGAGACGAACGTCGCGATACGCAGTTGGTTGCGGCCCAGCTTCCGGTAGGGCTCGACGTCGACAATTCCGTTGGCGCGCAGCACCTTCGCCACCAGTGCGGCGTCGATGGATTCGTCGAAGTCGATGGTCGTAATGACGTTGGAGCGGTCCTCCGGGCGGGCCACGAAGGGGGTGGCGACGTCGGACGCCTCAGCCCACTCATAGATCCTGCCCGCCGAGTCGGCCGTGCGGGCGGCAGCGAACCCCAGCCCGCCGCTCTGGTTCAACCATTCGACCTGGGCGTTCAGCGTGACCAGGGTGGCCAGGGCGGGAGTGTTGTAGGTCTGGTTCAGCAGCGAATTGTCGATGGCGGTCTTGAGGCTCAGGAAGTCGGGAATCCAACGGTCCGTGGCGGCGATTCGCTCAGCGCGTTCCAGCGCGGCGGGGGAAAACAGGCCCAGCCAGAGTCCGCCGTCGGACGCGAAGTTTTTCTGCGGGGCAAAGTAGTAGACATCGGAGGCGCTGACGTCGACATCGAGGCCACCGGCCGCCGAGGTGGCGTCAATGAGGACCAGCGCGTCGGGTGCGGCGCCGTCCACCCGGTGGACCGGCGCGGCAACGCCGGTGGAGGTTTCGTTCTGCGGCCAGGCGTAGACGTCGACGCCCCCCTCAGCCTCGGGGGTGGGGCGCGTCCCGGGAGGGGAGGTGATGACCGAGGACGCCTGCAGGAAGGGCGCCCGGTTGGTCGCGGACGCGAACTTGGAACCGAATTCCCCGAACGACAGATGCTGGGCCTTGTCCTGCACCAGCCCGAAGGACGCTACGTCCCAGAAAGCGGTCGACCCGCCGACGCCCAGGACCACTTCATAGCCGGCCGGCGCAGAAAACAACTGGCTGAGGCCCTCGCGGACGGAACCGACAAGGTTCCGCACCGGTGCCTGACGGTGGGAGGTTCCCAGCAGCGTTCGGCCAGCCTGCGTCAACGCCTCCAACTGGGCGTCGCGAACCTTCGACGGGCCAGCACCAAAGCGCCCGTCGGCGGGGAGGAGCCCCGCGGGGATCTTTTGGTCCGGGGAAATGCTCATGGTCTCTCCAAGCGGTTGGCGCGGGACGTCGTCGGGATACATTCTGCCGCACGGCGGCCTAGCCCCCGCAATTATGAACAGCCCTACGCCGCGCCCCTCGTAGGGCAGCCAATTGCCGTGGCCAGCAGGAAATGGGTTAACCTTGGGAGGCGTAGAACTTGTGTTCGGCGCTGGCATCAGGCGCCGCGCTTGCACCGCGAAAGCCGCCCGCTGTTCCATCCCGCACCAGTGCCTAGGAGCTGAACCGCATGACGGACCTCATCGATACCACTGAGATGTATCTGCGGACCATCCTGGAACTGGAGGAGGAGAACATTGTTGCCCTCCGCGCCCGGATCGCTGAACGCCTCCGCCATTCAGGCCCCACCGTCTCGCAGACCATCGGACGGATGGAGCGCGACGGACTGGTGGTGGTGTCCGGCGACCGTCACCTCGAATTCACTGACCTGGGACGGCGCCGCGCGATCGGTGTAATGCGGAAGCACCGCCTTGCTGAACGGCTGCTGTCGGATGTGATCGGCCTCGACTGGGCCTACGTCCACGAGGAAGCCTGCCGCTGGGAGCACGTCATGAGCGAACGGGTTGAGCAACGCCTCTACGAGCTGCTCGGCAAGCCGACCGAGTCCCCCTACGGCAACCCCATCCCCGGGCTGGAAGCGTTGGGCGGCCCGCCCGCCGAAGGGTTCTCCGTGGGGGTGCGCAGCCTTTCATCGGTGATCGGCACTTCCCCGGCCGGATCTGTGATTACCCTGGTCCGGCTTGCGGAACCCATCCAGGTGGACCCGGAGCTGCTTTCCCAACTGGACGAGGGTGGATTGCGTCCCGGAACTGCCATCTCTGTGCAGTCCGTCGGGGACTACGTCTCGGTCCGCGTGGACGGCATCGAGGGTGCGCTGGAGCTCCCACCCGAGGTGGCAGCCCACGTGTTCGTGTCAGTCTCCCCAGCCGCCGGCTAGCGCCGAGCGGCAGCCGCGTGGCACTGAACCGTGAATGGTCCGGACAAGTTGCCCACCTTTGGGGTAACAAACGAGTATCTTTCGCGTGCACCTAATCATCTCGAAGCCAGTAGCTGTGAAGGACCGATGTGATGGCCGTAACCATCTCCATACCATTCCGTGACCGGAATGTGACATTAGGTCTGATCTGATGTACCGTCGATCTCGTGCCCAATTCTTCTAGGTTGGTCACTCTCGAGCAGATCGCCTAGCTCTGCCACTGCCCGAGATCCGTTCGCACAATTCGCATGGCAGAGGCGGGGGAACCACATTAGTGGGTTTCGCAAGAAATCCTGGGGTTAAGTCGTGCCATTCCGAAAAGGAACCGCGCGGCCGGGTGACTCCCATCCGAATCCGACAGCTCACCTCGCAGGCAATTGGGAGAGGCAATCGAACGTGTCATACAACTCTGCTCTGGGCCGCCACCGTGCCGTCCGCACCAACCCCTTGACCGCCATCTCAGATGCCGTGTCCTCCAACGCTGGTTCGGTAGGTCGTCAGGCCGCAGTCCTCG
Organism: Arthrobacter sp. CAN_C5; assembly: GCF_017875735.1. Taxonomy (NCBI): domain Bacteria; kingdom Bacillati; phylum Actinomycetota; class Actinomycetes; order Micrococcales; family Micrococcaceae; genus Arthrobacter; species Arthrobacter sp. CAN_C5. The sequence goes on along the minus strand of NZ_JAGGMZ010000001.1, from coordinate 3,461,481 downwards.
CTGCCGCAACCGGTCTGGTACTGACCGGCGGAGTATCAGCCAACGCCGCTGATCTCTCCCCTCAGGCTAACGAGCGCGCCACCATCGCCTCCACTCTGGAAATCCAGGCGGCACCGGCAGTTGTCGAAGCTCCGGCAGACGCCAAGATCGCCTTCAACCGCACACCGGTTAAAGCTGTGGCCGCCCCCGAGGTAGTCGAAGCCCCGGCAGTCAAGGTTCAGTCCGAAACGGTTGCCGAGATCGAGGAAGCCCCCGTCGAGGCACCGGCAGCAGAGCCCGTCGCCGCGGAGCCCACTGTCTCCGAGCCGGTAACTGTAGCCCCAGCGGTCGCAGCAGAACCAGTCGCGCCGGCAGCCCCTGCCGCAGTCGTTCCGGCAGCTCCGGCAGCCGCAGTCGCAGTCGCTCCAGCAGCCCCAGCCCCAGCCCCAGCCGCACCGGCTCCCAAGGCTCCAGCCGCCAAGAAGACCCCCGCCGTATCCTCAGGCGTGGCCGCCACCATTGCTGCCGCAGCCCAGGGCCAGCTCGGTGTCACCCAGGACTGCACCCGCCTTGTGAGCAACGCCCTTGCAGCCGCAGGCATCAACTTCCACGGCTGGCCAGCCGGATACCTTTCCCTGGGCCGCACGGTCAGCGGCGGCGAGGCCATCCCCGGCGACCTCATCTACTACGCAGACGGTGGCGCCGGCGTTGCCCACATCGCCGTCTACATCGGCGGCGGCAAGGCCGTCCACGGTGGATTCAACGGCAACCAGACGGTAGTCGCCCCCGCCGATCTCGGTTCCGGCCCGGTCTACATCCGCGTCGGCGGCTAACCCACCACGAACCACCAGAAAGGACCCGGAGGATTTCGATCCCCGGGTCCTTTCTGCGTCTGGGGCCGTCACTCCAGAGGTACGACACGCACGACACGGGCGGCCACCAGCGGTGAGAATTGGCAAACCGGGTGCCAGCCGAACTACCCTTACATAAAATAAGTCAGTTGTAGTCCTGTTTCCCCGGACCACAGGGACGCGGGCAATTCTCGGCAAAGAGGAATGTGCATGCGCACTCTCGTTCTGAATGCTGGATATGAGCCACTGGCGGTAGTGACCTTCCGCCGGGCGCTGGTCCTTGTGCTCGCGGGCAAGGCAAGTATCGTCGCGGAGGGGGAGGAACCGGTGATCGGACCCAACGAAATCCTCGGTCGGCCCTCGGTCATCCTGCTGAACCGGTACGTGAAAATTCCCTACCGGCACACCCTTGTTGCTACCCGGCGGGGTGTCCTGCGGCGTGACAACCACCTGTGCGCCTATTGCGGCAAAGCCGCCGCCACCATCGACCACGTCTTCCCCCGGTCCCGCGGCGGGGACTCGAGCTGGGAGAACCTGGTGGCCTGCTGTCTGCGGTGCAACAACGACAAGGGCGACAAAACCCTCGCCTCGCTCGGCTGGCAGCTCCGGATGACCCCGCAGCCGCCCCGCGGGAACCCCTGGCAGCTTCGCGAGATTGAGAAGCCTGCCCCACAGTGGAGCGCTTTCCTCCGCTCGGAGACCGCCGCTTGAGTGCTCAGTCACCCGTTGTCTTCAACGCCGTTGTGCTGTCTGGGGGGCGCTCGTCCCGCCTGGGAGGCACACCGAAGGCCCGCCTGGAACGCGATGGGCGGAGCTTGCTCGACCTCACCTGTCTCGCCGTAGCAGACGCGCGCCGGGTGGTGGTAGTGGGACCCGAGGAACATTCGCTGGCCGGTGGACTTGGCTCGGACGGCGCAACCACAACGCCCGCCGACGGACAGCTGCTCCGTGAGTTTGTCCGAGAGTCGCCGCCCTTTGGTGGGCCCGCCGCCGCACTGGCTGCCGCCGTCGACCATTTGGGTGACGACGACGCACCGTGGCTTCTGGTCATGGCCTGCGACATGCCCCGGGTCGACCAGGCCATTCCTGCCCTGCTGGCGGCCGCGGCCGGCGACGCCGATTCTTCGTACATGGCCCGCGACGGCGGGCGGGACCAGCCGCTGGCCGCGCTGTACCGAATGGATTCCCTCCGTGACGCGGTGGCGGCGGTCCACCGGAGCGGCGGCGCCCAGAATCTATCGATGAAGGCACTCCTTGCTAGGGTGCAATGGAGAGCAATCGACGTTCCGCCGGGAAGCACCGCCGACGTCGACACCTGGGCCGACGCCCAAACCCTCGGTGTCTCAGCCACACCGACCTAGACCGCAGGAGCAGCGATGAAAAAGCAGGATCAGATCCTCCAGGAGTGGAGCGCCCAACTTATCGAGGCCTTCGAACTGGAGGGGACAACCATCGACATCGATGCCATTCTCTCCCTCGCCGGGGATGCAGCCCATTCGATCGTGCGCCCCGCAGCACCCCTGACCACCTTCATCGCTGGCTACGCGGCCGGCCTCGCGGTGGCCAGCCAGCAGGCCACCGAGGCGGTGGCCATGGAGTCGGCCATCGAGGCGGCCCGGCGTCAATGCCCGCCCCAAGAGGCAAGCCCTGCAGCGACGGACGCCCCGTGAGCGAATCACCGACGACGGAAACCGCTGCGAACCAGGCCGAGACCCCCCTGGTTGCGGCGCCGGGTGGCCATAACCTCGACTGGGAGCAGGCACGACGGGCCGCTTTCCACGCCGGCAGTCCGCTGGCACACCAGACGGTTCCCCTGTCCGAGGCGCTCGGCCAGACACTGGCTGAACCGGTCACCGCGCTGCAGGCCATCCCGCACTACGCCTCCTCAGCGATGGACGGCTGGGCGGTCAACGGTGCCCCACCCTGGCAACTGGTCAGTCACGCACCCAAGGAAGAACACCCGTGGCAGCGCCCCGCCCCGCACCGGGACTCCGGGGCAGGTCCCTTGGCGCCCGGAGAAGCGACCTTCATCCTCACGGGCGGTGTGGTTCCCGACGGCGCGACCGGAATCCTTCGCACCGAGCACGGGATGGTGCGCGGGGACGTTCTGGACCGCAATGATTCCGCCCGGCCCGACGAGCCCCGACCCCAGGAGCACATCCGCCCGGCAGGTGAGGAAGCGCCCGAGGGCAGCGTGACCATTCCGGCGAATGTGACGCTCAACCCCGCCCAGATCGCCCTGGCAGCAGTCTGTGGGTACGATAACCTTCCCGTGCTGCGTGCCCCCCGCGTCTCCCTCCTCCTCACCGGCGATGAGGTGATCGAAGCGGGCCTCCCCGAACCGGGACAGGTGCGCGACACCTTCGGCCCGCAACTGCCTGGGCTGGTGCAGCTGATGGGTGGACACGTGGACACCTCCGGCCGGGCCAAGGACGATCTCGACGACGTCGTCGCCGCCATCAGCGCTGAGGCCCTCGACGAGCTCTCCCTCGCCCGGGCCTCCGGCGATGTGCTGATCACCACCGGTGGGACCGGCAGTTCCTCGGCCGACCACATCCGGCGCGCACTGGAGACCCTTGAGGCGGAGTTCATCATTGATGGCATCGCGATGCGCCCTGGTCACCCGACCCTGCTGGCGCGGCTGCAGGATGGTCGGTTCCTGGTGGGTCTTCCCGGCAACCCGCTGGCGGCCATGATGGCCATGTTCACCGTGGTTGGTCCCCTCCTCGCCGGGCTGCGGGGCGCACCGTTCCCCGAGACCGAGGAGACCACCGTGGGGGAGGACTTCGACGAGCTCCCCGGCCGCAGCCGGCTCGTGCCCTACAAACTGCAGGATGGTCGGGCCGTCGCCGCAACGCATCAGCGCTCGGGGATGCTCCGTGGGCTGGCCTCGGCCGGCGGGGTGATGGTGGTGCCAGCCGAGGGCTGCGTCGCCGGGGACCGCCTCAAAGCGCTGCGCCTGCCCTGGATCAGCTGACGTACCTCTGCCAGGTCCTACTCCTGCTTCGGTAGCGAAACACGCCGTAAACACCAGACGCCCCCGTTCCTCGGAACGGGGGCGTCTGGTGTTTACGGGGTGAACGGGTTACGCGATTTTTTCCAGTCTGATGATCACAGATTTGGATGTCGGCGTTCCACTGACATCGGCAGTGGAATCCAGTGGCACTAGGACATTGGTCTCCGGGTAGTACGCGGCGGCGCAACCCCGGGGCGTCTGATAGGTGACCGCACGGAAGTTTTCCGCCCGGCGCTCCACCCCGTCGGAGAACTGCGACACCAGGTTCACGATCTCGCCGTCGGCAATGCCTGCAGCCGCCAGATCATCCGCATGAACCATCACCACGCGTCGTCCGCCATGGATACCGCGGTAGCGGTCGTCCTTGCCATAGATGGTGGTGTTGTACTGGTCGTGCGACCGCAGGGTCTGCAGCAGCAACCGTCCCTCGGGGATCTTCGGGTACTCGAGCGCGTTTCCCGTGAAGACCGCCTTACCGGAGGGAGTGGTGAACTTCCGGCCATCGCGGGGGCCGTTTGGGAGCACAAACCCACCGGTGTCAATCCGGGTGTTGTAGTTCTCGAAGCCCGGAATGACAGCCTCAATGTGGTTGCGGACCACCGAGTAGTCGGCCTGCGCCGCTACCCAGTCGATCTGGGGGGCGTTGTCGCGGAACGGGCTTTGCGGCCGGGCGAATAGCCGGTCACTGAGCTCGCACACGATCGCGATCTCCGATCGCACATCCGGTCCCGGGGGCCGAAGCCGTCCACGGGAGGCGTGCACGGCGCTCATGGAATCCTCGACAGTGACCCGCTGGTCGCCGCTGGCCTGGGTGTCCTTGTCCGTCCGGCCCAGGGCCGGCAGGATCAGGGCACGGCGACCGGTGATCAGGTGCGAGCGGTTCATCTTGGTGGACACCTGCACCGTGAGTCGGGTGCTGCGCAACGCCTTGTCGGTGACGTCGGAGTCCGGGGTAGCGCGCACAAAGTTGCCGCCCATCGCCATGAAGACCTTCGCGCCGCCGTCGCGCATGGCCCGGATGGCTGCGACGGTGTCGAAGCCGTGCTTCCGGGGGGAGGCGAAGCTGAAGTGGGAATCGAGGGCGTCGTGGAAGCCGTCAGGCATCCGCTCGAAGATCCCCATGGTCCGGTCACCCTGCACGTTCGAGTGCCCGCGGACAGGGCAAACGCCCGCGCCCGGCTTGCCAATGTTGCCCTGCAGCAGCAGCACGTTGACGACGTCGCGCAGGGTCTTCACCGAGTGCTTATGCTGGGTCAGGCCCATCGCCCAGCAGACGACGGTGCCGGGGGAAGCGATCATCCGGTCGCCCACCGATGTGATCTGCGACTTCGGGATACCACTGGCCTCGACGATCTCGTCCCAGGAGACGTCCCGCAGCTCCTGCAGGTACTCCTCCAGGCCGGTGGTGTGGGCCTTGATGAACTCGTGGTCGAAGACCAGACCGGTCTTCTCTTCCTGCTCCAGCAGATACTTGCCGAGGCCCTGGAAGAGGGCCTGGTCCCCGCCGAGGCGGATCTGCAGGAAGTCGTCCGCGAGCTGGGTGCCGCCGCCGAACTTGGTGCCGAGGATGCCGGAGATCTTCTGCGGGTTCTCGAACCGCAGCAGCCCGGCCTCGGGGAGCGGGTTGATGGCGACGATCTGGCCGCCGTTCTTCTTCGCCTTTTCCAGCGACGTCAGCATGCGGGGGTGGTTGGTGCCCGGGTTCTGGCCGGCCACGAGGATCAGCGGCGCCTTGTCGACGTCCTCCAGGGAGACAGTACCCTTGCCGATCCCGATGGTCTGGGTCAGCGCCGAGCCGGAGGATTCATGGCACATGTTGGAACAGTCCGGCAGGTTGTTGGTGCCGATCCCGCGGACCATCAGCTGGTACAGGAACGCTGCCTCGTTGGAGGTTCGCCCCGAGGTGTAGAACACTGCCTCGTCCGGGCTGTCGAGCGCTGCCAGTTCCTCGACGATGATGTCGTACGCCATGTCCCAGGTGACCGGGCGGTAATGCGTGCCGCCCTCGTCCAGGAGCATCGGGTGGGTGATGCGGCCCTGCTGGCCGAGCCAATACTCGTCGCGCTCATTGAGTTCGGCGACCGAGTGCTCCTCGAAGAACGATGGCGTCACGATCCGGCGGGTCGCCTCTTCAGCGACAGCCTTCGCGCCGTTTTCGCAGAATTCAGCCGTGTGTCGTTTGTCGCCCTCGGGCCACGCACAGCCCATGCAGTCGAAGCCCTTGACCTGGTTGACTGCCAGCAGCGTCTGCGCGCTGCGCACTGGACCCATCTGATCCAGCGAAATTTTCAGGGAGTTGAGGACAGCAGGAAGACCTACCGCTTGTCTCTTTGGCTTACCGACCTTAATTTCGGCTTCGTTGATTCCGTCTTTCGGCGCTCGAGTCGCCATAGCCATCACATCCTCGTGTCAGAAGTCCACTAGTCTCATCCTAGGACAATGGCAGGAGTGGAAATTGAAGAAGCGCGTGAGTCAGCGCCGCCAGATCACCCGATTCCGTGTAGGCGAAGCGGACAACGGCACCAGCAGGCGCGAGGATGTGCTGGCCGGTGAGGAACCCCTGGAGATCAGATTGGGATCAAAGTCCTTCTCTGTAACCATGCGCACCCCCGGGGACGACTTCGACCTGGTGGCAGGGTTCCTGGTGTCCGAAGGCATCGTCTGGGAGAGCGGGCAGCTGATCAGCCTGCGGTACTGCGCTGGTGTGGATGACGCCGGCCAGCAGACGTTCAACGTGGTCGAGTCACAGCTCCGGCCCGACGTGGTCCTCCCGGACACCACCATGGAACGCCACGTCTACACCTCCAGTTCCTGCGGAATCTGCGGGACCGCGTCCATCGATGCGGTGCGGAAGTCCTCACGCTTCGACGTGCACGACGACGACGCCCAGGTCGCTCTGCCAGCGCTCGCAGGCCTGCCCGACCGCCTGCGCGAATCCCAGAAACTCTTCGACAGCACCGGTGGCGTGCACGCCGCGGGGCTGTTTACCCGAGAGGGCGAATTGTTATGCCTTCGCGAGGACGTGGGTCGACACAACGCGGTCGACAAGGTAGTGGGCTGGGCGCTGCGCGAGGGAATGCTGCCACTGAAGGGCACCATCCTGCAGGTGTCCGGCCGCGCGTCGTTTGAGCTGGTGCAGAAGGCGCAGCTCGCGGGAATCCCCGTGCTCTCGGCGGTCAGCGCGCCGTCGTCGTTGGCAGCGGATCTGGCCGAGGAAACCGGGATCACGCTGGTCGGCTTCAGCCGCGGCACCTCCCTGAACTGCTACACCCACCCGCAGCGGATCGCGGCCTAGGGCCTCCGACCTACCAGCCAGGGGGGGCCTGCTCATGGAACTCGGTATCTACAGCTTCGGAGACATCCATCCGAACCCGGTGACGGGGGAGCGGGTTTCCCCGCAGCAGCGCATGCTTGACCTGTTGGAGCGCGCCCGGCTCGCCGACCAGGTGGGCCTGGACTACTTCGGCATCGGTGAGCATCACCGGCCCGACTACGCCGTGTCCTCGGTGGTGCCCGTGCTCGCGGCCGCCGCGGCGCAGACCGCCCGCATCCACATCGGCTCGGCGGTCACCGTGCTGAGTACCGAGGACCCGGTCCGGGTGTACCAGCAGTTTGCCACCCTCGACCTCCTGTCCGGTGGCCGGGCGGAGCTCACTGCCGGACGAGGGTCCTTCATCGAGTCCTACCCGCTGTTCGGGGCGGAACTCGGAGACTATGAGGAGTTGTACGAGGAGAAGATCCGGTTGCTGCTGCAGCTCGACGCCTCGGAACGCATCACCTGGACCGGGAAGTTCCGGCCGGCGTTGCATGATGCGTTGATCCTGCCGCGGCCCACCTCAGGGCACCTGGACATTTGGATCGCTACCGGCGGCACACCCGCGTCGTCAGTGCGGGCGGCACGGCTGGGGACCCCGGTGATCTTTGCCTTGCTCGGGGGAGCCGTGGGGAACTTCGCCCAGCACGCGCAGCTCTATCGCGAGACGGCTGCCCAGGCTGGCCATGATCCCTCCACCCTGAAGGTGGGGCTGAGCGGCGTCGGGCTGGTGTTGAGGAAAGACGCGCAGACCGTCTTCAAGCCGCACTGGCTGGACACGATGAAGCGGATTTCGTCGGAGCGGGGCTTTCCAATGCCGAGCGAAGTCACCTACAACATGCAGGCGGCCCGATCCGGGGCGATCTTCGTGGGGAACGCCGAGGAAGTGGCGGAGAAGATTGTGCTGGCCCACTCGCAGATGCGCCACGACCGGCACATCCTGCGGTCGACTGGTCCTCGGTGCCGCAGGCGCAGGTGCTGGAGTCGATCGAACTCCTCGGCACCGAGGTGTTACCCCTGGTGCGCCGCGAACTGGGCGTGGTGGCGCCGTCGCGCTGATGCGTCATTACGGTGATTCGCCGTAACGGTGAGCAACCTGGACAGACGGGGTCAACCTCGCCATCGGTGAGCGAGATGTTGGACCGATTTGTCCAGGTTCCTCACCGAATCCGGTCAAACGGGAACGACGGCGACTGGCATTCGGGTGACGACGCTAGGCGGGGATGCGCTCGCCGGCCTCCACGGGGACGCCCACCCGGTTACCTTCCACCGGCATGGGGCAGGTGCCGAAGGGAGTGAAGGCGCTCGGGTAGTTCAGCGACCGGTTGAAATCGAGGGTGACAGCGCCACCCGGTGACACCTGGCCGGTGACGAGGAACCGCCAGCCGGCGGTCGAGTGGCCGTTCGTCTCGTCGTGGAACGCCACCTTCAGGGACCCGTCTGGCTGCTGCTCGGCCCGCAGCGTATGGACGTTGCCGCCGAGGGTGAAGGACACGGTCCCGGTCGCGTGGACCAGGTCGTCAACGTCGGGGTGGGCCGTCCGGATCGGGACGGTCTGTGGCGTTGGGTAGGCGGTGTACGACCCCTGGACCACGGCGCTGGAATCATAGGCGTAGGCGGGGACGCCGTCGAACCCGGTCAGGGTGGGCGCCGAGTTGTCACGGGTGCGCACCACATACCGGTTGCCGCGGACCGCGAGTTCCACCACCGTGTCCTGAAAGCGCACCCAGTTCTCGGAGCCGCCGTCGGTCAGGGAGAGCGTGATGGTCCCATCGACAGGTTCGCCGGTGCTCACCAGCGTCAATCCGTCCGACGCCCGGGCGGTCAGCCTGGCTCCAGGCCCGGTGCCCGGGACGCTGGCACTCCAGCGGCCGGGAACCTGTTCCAGTGCCGACGGCTCGGCCGGTAACCACTGCAGGGAGGTGAGCGTCAGCCAGCCGTGCCCGACGGCGAGGGATGCGTCCCGGCGCTCGCGGAAACGGCGCCACTGCTCGATCTTGGTCGGCTGGGCGGGGGTGAACTGGGTCATGGGCGGTCTCCTTGGCTGAGAACGTGTCGCACTGGGTCAGTAAAGGGTGGTGGGCTTATCAGCAGTGCGGGTCAGAACGGGTGGAGGAGTCGTTGGACGAAACGTTGGGTCCGCTCCTGGCGGGGATTGCGCAGCACCGTGTCGGGGTGTCCGCGTTCCACCACCACGCCGCCGTCCATGAACACCACCTCGTCGGCGACCTCGCGGGCGAAGGCGAGCTCATGGGTGACGATCATCATGGTCCACTGTTCGTCGGCGAGTTCCTTGATCACGCCCAGGACCTCACCCACCAGTTCGGGATCCAACGCGGAGGTGGGCTCATCGAAGAGCAGCAGTGCGGGTTTCAGTGCCAGCGCACGAACGATGCCCACCCGCTGCTGCTGGCCGCCGGAGAGCTCGAACGGGTACTGGTCCTTCTTGTCCGCCAGGCCCACCCGGGCGAGCAACGACTCGGCGTCCCTGATGGCGTCAGCGCGGCGCATCTTCTTCACCTGAATGGGACCTTCGATCACATTCTCGAGGACCGTCATATGGGGGAAAAGGTTGTAGTGCTGGAAGACCATCGCACTCTGGTCCCGCAGTTCCGACAGGTCCCGGGCCTTGACCTTGCCGCCGAAATCCACTGACGGTCCGCCAGCGACCGCGACGGTTCCGCCGTCGGGCGTCTCGAGCCCGTTCAGGCAGCGCAGCACCGTGGTTTTACCTGAGCCGGAGGGGCCGATCAGGGCTGTCACCTGTCCGGGCCGGATGGCCAGGTCAATGGACTTCAGCACGACATTTTCGCCGAAGGCCTTGCTGAGACCGGTCACGGTCAGCAGGTCGCCCGACTGGCTGCCGGCTGCTGGGGTGGGCTTAGTGTGCGACATAACGATCCAACCTTTTCTCCAGAGAGGACTGCCCGCTGGAGAGCACGAAGCAGAACACCCAGTAGACCAGTGCGGCCTCCAGATACAGCATCATGAACTGCTGGCTGAACGCCGCAATTTCCTGGGCCTGCCGGAACATCTCGGTCACCAGGATCAGGGACGCCAGCGAGGTGTCCTTGACCAGGCTGATGAAGGTATTGGAGAGCGGCGGGACGGACACCCGGGCCGCCTGGGGCAGGATGATGCGGCGCAGTGTCCGTGCGCGGGACATGCCGATGGTATGCCCCGCCTCCCACTGACCCTTGGGTACCGACAGGATGGCTGCCCGGATGATTTCCGCCGCATACCCCGCCACGTTCAGCGAGAAGGCGATGATGGCGCTGGGCCAGGGATCGATCACCAGACCGATCGAGGGCAGTCCGTAGAAGATGACGAACAGCTGCACCAGGAGGGGGGTTCCCCTGATGATCGACACGTACACCCGTGCCGCTGACGACGCGATCCGGTTCCGGCTCAGCCTCATCAGCGCAATCAGGAGCGCCAGGAGCAGACCGAGAACAAACGATGCCAGGGACAGCGGGATGGTTCCGGTCAGGCCGCCCAGGACCAGGGGCCAGAGCGAATCCCAGAACAGTTCCCAGTCGATGGTGATCCTCCGTTGAGTTGGCGGGTGCTATTCGGTGACGTCGGAGCCGAAGTACTTCTCCGAGATCTCGGCAAGCGTACCGTCTGCGCGCAGGCTAGCAAGAGCCTCGTTGACTGCGTCGATCAGGTCGTCACTGCCCTGGGTGAAGGTGAAGGCGCTCTGCGACTCGTCATCGGTCTCGGCGGCAATCTTGATCGCATCGGTGGGGTTGGTCTGCTGGTAGTCCAGGTAGGTCAGCGTGTCGTTGATCGTGGCGTCGACCCGTCCCTGCTCCAGGAGTGCAACTGACTGCGCCCAGCCTTCCACTGCCTCGATCTCGGCGCCGCTTTCCTGCGCCAGCGCGTGCCAGTTGCTGGTCAGCGACTGGGCAGTGGTTTTGCCTTCCAGATCTTCGAAGGAGGTGATCTCGGTGTTGTCTGAGGTGGTGACGATGACCCCGGTGCTGATCGTGTAGGGATCGGAGAAGGCATAGGTTTCGAGGCGCTCATCGGTGATTGACACCTGGTTCGCGATGACGTCGAACCGGCCGGCATCGAGTCCGGCGAAGATGGCGTCCCACTGGGTTTCTTCGAACTCCGCCTCCACACCGAGCTCCTCGGCGACGGCGGTGATGACCTCGACGTCGAACCCGGTCAGATCGCCCGCGCCGCCCTCATGGAAGCTGAACGGCCGGTAGGTCCCCTCGGTGCCGACGGTGATGACTCCGGCATCCTGGATGTCTTGCAGCGTGGTGGGCCCTGCGGTGGCGCTGCTGTCAGCGGGCTCCCCGGTGGACTCTCCGCCGCCGCAGGCCGCCAGGGCCAGGGTGAGAGCGGTGGCTGCGCCAAGGATTGAAAGACGACGGGTCAACATTTGCGGGTCCTTAATTACTGGGGGATGGTTCAGGGGTCTCTTGCCGTTGTACAGGGCAGGGTTGTGCGGGCACAAAGTGCACAGCCACATAGTGCAACAAAGCCCACAGCGAAATTAGTTCCGAGTCCCCTGTGATCCGGCCAACTCGCCCAGTGACACGGGTTGAGCGGGCATAAGCTGAAGACCTGAGCAATGGAGGCAGTACATGAGTATGGAAGGCGCGGCCTGGAACTCCCTTTACCGGATTTCCACCGCCAAGGACAGCAACAACAAGTTCTCGAAGGAAACGCTGAAACGCATCCTGAGATTTGCTGTGCCGTACCGGACCAAACTGATCTTCTTCATCGCGCTGTCGGTGGTGTCAGCGTTCCTCGCGGTCGCGACGCCGGTCCTCGCCGGTCAAGTGGTCAACGAGATCATCGCCGGCACCGGGCTTGAGACTGTTGTGTGGCTCGCCGTCGTCATCGCGCTGGTGGCGGTTGCCGACGCCGTGGTGTCCATGGCAACCCGCTGGTTCTCCTCGAAAATCGGAGAGGGTGTCATTCTGGATCTGCGCACCACCGTTTTCGATCATGTGCAGAAAATGCCGATTGCCTTTTTCACCCGCACCCGGACGGGCGCGCTGGTGAGCAGACTCAACAACGATGTGATCGGTGCGCAGCAGGCTTTCAGCGGCACCCTCTCCGGGGTGGTCAGCAACATTGTGGCGCTCGCCCTGACCCTGGTGGTCATGCTGACGACGTCGGTCCTGGTCACCGTCTTGGCCGTCCTCATGCTGCCGATCTTCCTGCTGCCCGCACGGCGGATGGGCAACCGCCTCGCCGCCCTGCGCCGTGAGGCAGCCGACCACAACTCGGCGATGAGCACGCAGATGACCGAGCGCTTCTCCGCTCCCGGCGCCACTTTGGTCAAACTGTTCGGCCGCCCGGACGAGGAGTCGCAGGAATTCGCGGTCCGCGCCGCACGGGTCCGCGACATTGGCGTGCGGATGGCGATGCTCCAGTGGGTCTTCGTTACCGCGCTGATGCTGGTCTCCGCGCTCGCCCTCGCGCTGGTGTACGGACTCGGCGGCGCACTGGCCCTGAACGGTGCGCTGAACACGGGTGAGGTGGTCACGCTCGCGCTGCTCCTCACCCGCCTCTATGCACCTCTGACCAACCTGGCGAACGCCCGGGTGGAAATCATGAGCGCTCTGGTCAGCTTTGAGCGCGTCTTCGAGGTCCTCGACCTGGACCCGTTGATCAAGGAGAAGCCCGACGCGGGCCGCATCCCCGCCGGTCCGGTCTCAGTGGAGTTCGACGACGTCCGGTTCGCCTACCCCTCGGCGGACAAGGTCTCCCTCGCCTCCCTGGAGGAGGTCGCCACCCTGGATACCCGGGGCGGCGAGGAAGTGCTGCACGGGGTGTCCTTTCTGGTGGAACCGGGCCAGACGATCGCCCTGGTGGGATCGTCGGGTGCCGGAAAGTCGACCATCGCCCAACTGCTGTCGCGGTTGTACGACGTCGACAGCGGTGCGGTCCGCCTCGCCGGGACCGATGTGCGGGACGTGACCTTCGAATCCCTCCGGCACACCATGGGCATGGTCACGCAGGACGGCCACCTTTTCCACGAGACCATCAAATCGAACCTGCTACTGGCCCGGCCCGGGGCAACCACCGAGGAGCTCTGGGACGCCGTCCGGCGTGCCCGGCTCGAGCCGCTGCTGAGGTCACTGCCCGATCAGCTCGACACCATGGTGGGGGAGCGGGGGTACCGGCTCTCCGGCGGTGAGCGGCAGCGGATGACCATCGCCCGCCTGCTGCTGGCCCAGCCGCGGGTGGTCATCCTGGACGAGGCGACGGCGGCACTTGACTCCACCTCGGAGGCCGCGGTCCAGGCGGCGCTCACGGAGGCCCTTGAGGGGCGGACCGCCATCGTGATCGCGCACCGGCTCTCGACGATCCGTTCCGCGGACCAGATCCTCGTGATCGAGGAGGGCCAGATCGCCGAACGGGGCACCCACGACGAATTGTTGGAGCGCGGTGGACGGTACGCCGAACTGCACCGCACCCAGTTCGCCGTCAGGAAGAACGTCGCCACAGGTCTTTAGGAGTCCGGCAACCCTTTCGGGGTATCCGGACTTCTCGGGGGTTGTGGCGCCTAGAGGGTTTTGGAGACGCGGGGGCGCGGTTCCGGGATGTGCAGCAGGGGCAGGGCAGCGTTGACCATCGGGCCGATGAGGAGGGCGAAGGCCACGGTGCCGACGCCGACCGTCCCGCCGAGCAGCCACCCGATGGTCAGGACTGTCAGTTCAATGACCGTCCGGACCTTCCAGATCTTCCAGCCCCATTTCCGGTGGATGCCGGTCATCAGGCCGTCGCGAGGACCGGGACCCATCCGTGCCCCGATGTACAGGCCAGTCGCCAGGGCCAAGAGGGTGAGACCGCCAGCGAAGAGGAGGATCTGCGCCCACAGCTCGGTGGGCATGGGCAGGACAGCCAACCCCACCTCGGCACTGGGGCCCACGAGCAAGACGTTGAGCACCGTGCCGATCCCGGGCTTCTGCCGGATCGGAATCCAGAGCAGCAGGACGAGGAGGCCAATCATGTTGGTGGCCACGCCGAACGGCAAACCGGACTGCAGGGCAGTGCCTTGTCCCAGGACGTCCCACGGCGATACGCCAATCCCTGCCTGGATCATCATGGCGATGGCGAAGCCGTAGCAGAACAGGCCAATCAGTAGCTGGGGCACGCGTCGGGCGAGGAGGTGGGTCATAGTGCAAGTCAATACCGATATTGGCCTTCCCACAAGGCGCCAATTTGCCTAAACTGGTCTGATGCAGGTGATCTCGGCTACTAAATTGGACTCGCTCCTGACGGGGTGGCGGAATGGGTCATCGGCCTATACCGCGTTGGCCGACCGCATTCGACTGCTGATCCTCGATGGTCGCATCCCGGTGGGTGCGCGTCTCCCCGCTGAACGGGACCTTGCGGTCCGGCTGGTGGTCAGCAGGACCACCGTGTCGTCGACTTACGCCCGGTTGCGGGACACCGGTTACCTGAGCAGCGTCAGGGGATCAGGCAGCGTTGCCCGGTTGCCCGGGTCGCTGGGTGCCCCCGTTGAGCCCGGAGGTGGCGGACTGCTCGACTTCAGCAAGGCCGCGATGCCAGCCTCACCGCTGCTGGCCGGCGCCGCAGTGCGAGCCGCACAGGATCTGCAGCAGTACCTGGGCGGTGCCGGGTACGACCCGGTTGGCCTTCCCCAGCTGCGTGTTGCGATAGCTGCCCGCTACCAGAGCCGCGGACTGCCGACCGCTCCCGGACAGATCCTGGTCACGTTGGGCGCCCAGCACGCGATTGCCCTGCTGACCCGTCACCTGATGGATCGCAGCGACAGCGCAATCGTGGAATCGCCGAGCTACCCGCATGCCTATGAGGCAATCCGGGCAGCGGGGCGGCGGCTGGTGCCGGTTAACGTCACCACCGAGGATGGCTGGGACGACGACGCCCTGCAGCAGGCATTTCGGCGAACCAGTCCCGCCATCGCCTACCTGATGCCGGACTTCCACAATCCGACGGGCCGGGTCATGGGCGAGGACCAGCGACGGCGGGTGCTCGCCGCGGCCGAACGCCAGGGGACAGTCGTAATTGCCGATGAAACCATGGCGGAACTCGCGATCGAGCCCATGGACGTCCCGCTTCCGCTCGCGGCCTATGGGCCGGCGGTGTTGATCGGATCGCTGGGCAAGACCATCTGGGGTGGGCTACGGATCGGCTGGATCAGGGCGGAGGAGCCGATGATCGGGCAGCTCGTCCGTGCGCGCTCAGCTTCCGATCTGGGTACCCCCATCCTTGAACAACTCATCGCTGCGGAGCTGCTGGGCAGCTACGACCAGATCCTTGCGGAACGGCGGGACCAGCTTCGGGTCGGTCGGGACCACCTGATCGCCGCCCTCCACGACAGGATCCCCGCCTGGTCGGTGCCGTCCACCGCAGGTGGCCTCTCGCTGTGGGCAAACCTGGGGCGTAGCGTCAGCTCGCAGCTCACCCTGGCGGCGCGGCAGGAGGGGCTGCTGATCGCAGCGGGTCCGAGGTTCGGGATTGACGGAGCATTCGAGCGGTTTCTGCGGCTGCCCTTCAGCTACTCGATCGAGGACACCGACAGCGCGGTGGGGATGCTGCAGCGCGCCTGGGACCGGGTGGGTCAGGGAAGGCTGGCTCCGGACCCAGAGCTGCTCGCCGACGTCGTGTAGCCGGAACCGCCGAGGGACGAACTACGTCACGCGGGTCAGGTGCGTATCCAGCGTCAGGTCCTTGGCTGGTCCGCTGACCCGCCACGTGTACCGCCAGTGAGCGCGATCCTGCAGAACAAATGACCCACGGTAGTGGTCGGGCGAGCACGGGTGCTCCGGTTGATCCTGGCCATCGGAGAGGTCAAGGCCGTGAAAGAAGCGGCCGTCCGGAAAGAATACCTCGGCGGAGTGCACGGACACCGTTGCCCGCCACAGCAACTCGCGGGTCGCGATCGTGGGAGCAGTACCAGCCCAAGCCAGACTGCCGCGCTCGCGGTGCCGGAGACCGTCGTCGTCGGCTGCGAAAGTGGCGGTGCCGGTGAAAACGCCTGTCAGCCCCGAGGCGTGGTCCTGTAGTGTCCGCTCCACTGACCAGGTCCCCCGGAGGTGATCAAGGAGTGTGGTGGCGGTGCCGAGCCGGAATGGCTCACTTTCATTCATGGGTAACCCGTCGTGCGGTGGTGCCCCTGGCCGGAATCGAACCGACGACCTTCCCTTTAGGAGAGGGACGCTCTATCCTACTGAGCTACAGAGGCGAGTACAGCGGTACCAGCTTACCTGCTTTCGGCTGGTGGCCCAGCCGGCCCGTCCTGTCGACCGGGAACCTTGCCGCGGACCGCAGCGGGAAGCAGAACGGCCAGCAGGCCACCAATGCAGGAGAGCCCCAGCAGGACCCAGCGGGCCACCGTGAGCGCGGAGGCCAGTGCCACCTGGCCGTCGTCGGGGGCTGAGTTGGCAAGAAGCGCATCGATCGCGACGTTCTCCCAAAGGTCGACCGCCGCGAAGAGCAGGGGAGGCAACCACAGCAGCCACCGCAGCCAACGCCGCTCAACGTTCAGCTGGATCAGCAGCAGCCAGGCGATGCCGAAGATCAACGGGAACAGGGTGCCTGCGGTCTTGTGCAGGTAGCTCAGTTGGCCGAGGGCGTCCTCGTCCATGGCCGCCTGTAGGTCGGCGATGTGCGCCGCACCGTAGCCGCCGAACATCATGTCGGGCATGGTCAACCCGTCAGCGAGCTGGCTCATCTGGCCCAGGGCAAGCAGGTGGTAGTACCCGAACAAGAGCACCGCCGTGGCGGCCGCGGCAATGAGAAGCATATTCCCGTTGCTGCGGGGAGCGGCGGGAGCTGGCCCCGGTACGCCAGCAGCGGCGGCTCCGTGTTTCCTGGCGATCTGCGCGCGGGTCTTTGACATGATCCGATTATCCCAGTCCGTCATGGAGGATCGCGAGCTGCACAGGGAGATCTGAGGAATATCTGTGAACCACGTTACATTTTGGCGTCAAATTTGCTGTTATTGGCGTGTGTGATTGCGAACACAACACATTCTGCGGTTATTTTATTAGATGTCAATTAACCAAGCACTACCTATGTCAAGCGTTGCGGACGAAGTCGGATGGCTTGCGGCAGTCGAAGATGCGATCGATTCGGTCTTCGAACCCGTGACAAAAGTGTTTTCGGACATCGTCTTTTTCCCCGTCACCATAGGGGACATCAGCTTCCCGGTGGTGGTCGCGTGGTTGATCGCCGCCGGCATCATCTTCACCATCTACTTCGGGTTTGTACAGTTCCGGCACCTCAAGGTCTCCTACGAAGTAGTCAGGGGGCGATACTCCTCCAAGGACGACCCGGGGGAAGTGCCTCACTTCCAGGCTTTGACCTCGGCACTGTCCGGCACCGTAGGGCTCGGCAATATTGCCGGCGTGGGTGCGGCGATGGCCCTCGGTGGGCCTGGCGCAACCTTCTGGATGATTCTCGCCGGCCTGCTCGGGATGGCCACCAAATTCGCTGAATGTACCCTCGGTGTGAAGTACCGTGAGGTGCACCCCGATGGCACCGTCAGCGGCGGGCCGTTCAAATACCTCCCCATCGCCTTCGAGAAGTTCGGGCGTCTCCCCGCAAAGATACTGACCGGCATCTTCGCCGTCGCCATCCTCATCTTCGGTGTGGCCGGTGGCAACATGTTCCAGGCCAACCAGACCTTCGCCCAGGTTCAGAACGTGACCGGCGGTGACGAGGGCTTCCTCGGCAGCGCAGGAGCCGCCCTCATCTTCGGCCTCGTCCTCGCCGCGCTTGTCGGCGCGGTGATCCTCGGTGGCATCAAGTCCATCGGTGCCACCACCAGCCGGCTCGTCCCAGCCATGGCAGCCGTCTACATCGCCGCCTGCCTCTTCGTCATCGTCGTCAACATCGGCAACGTACCCGCAGCGTTCGGCTCCATCATCGAGGGTGCGTTCGCTCCCGCCGGTATGGCCGGTGGCTTCATCGGTGTCATGATCGTCGGTTTCCAGCGTGCAGCGTTCTCCAACGAGGCCGGCCTCGGCTCCGCAGCGATCGCCCACTCCGCAGTCAAGACACGCCGTCCAGTCAGTGAAGGGTTCGTCGCGATGTTCGAACCGTTCATCGACACGGTGGTCATCTGCACCATGACCGCTCTTACGATTGTCATTGCCAGCGCACCGAGCCTGCAGGCCGGAATCGACCAAGTCCAGGCCGGCGACGGTGCTCCCGACGGCGTGATCCTCACCTCGGACGCCTTCGCATCGGTTATTTCGTGGTTCCCGATTGTCCTGGCCATCGCCGTTGCCCTGTTCGCCTTCTCCACCCTGATCACCTGGTCGTACTACGGCCTCAAGGCCTGGGAATACCTCTTCGGCCGCAGCAAGGTGTCGGAAATCATCTACAAGTGCGTGTTCCTCTTCTTCACCGTTATCGGCACGGTCCTGACCTTCACCCAGGTCCTGAACTTCGCCGACGCAGCACTGTTCGTCTGCGCGTTTGTGAACCTGCTCGGCGTGTACCTGCTGCTGCCGGTTATCAAGCGGGAGATGAAGGCCTACCTGGCCGACCGCAAGAGCGGCACGCTGCTGCAACTCGGTATCGATGCTGACGATATCGAAGAAGCCAAGCCCTAAGCGGTTCCCACCAGTCCCTCCATCAAGCGCACGACGCCCGCCGGTTCACTCGAACCGGCGGGCGTCGTGCGTTGCGGGGCACAGGGCCGCACCTGTTTCGTCGGAGCCAGCGCCTAGACTTGATGGCACCATGGATATGCTTTTCGACCCACACCTCGGTTCATCACCCGCAAGCTCAGGAAAGCGGTCGACGTCGTCGGCCCGGCCCGGCCCTGCCGGAGCCGAGTCAGCGGAGGGGCAGGGCACCGCGGGCGGACGCCGGGACGACGCACGGGCGCAGGAACTGCTGGTCGGCCTGAACCCGCAGCAGGAAGAGGCAGTGCGCCACAGCGGATCCCCGCTGCTCATCGTGGCCGGTGCCGGCTCCGGCAAGACCCGCGTCCTCAGCCACCGGATCGCCTACCTGATGGCGATGGGCCGTGCGCACCACGGCGCCATCCTTGCCATCACGTTCACCAACAAGGCAGCCGCCGAGATGCGTGAGCGCATCGAAGCCCTGGTGGGTGATGTCGCGAAGCGCATGTGGATCTCCACCTTCCACTCCTCCTGCGTGCGGATCCTGCGGCGCGAGGCTGCCTCGGTGGGGTTGAACTCCAACTTTTCCATCTACGATTCGGCAGACACGCTGAGGCTGGTCACCCTGGTGGCGAAGGGCCTGGACCTGGACCCCAAACGGTTCACCCCCAAGGCCATCCAGCACAAGATCTCGGCGCTGAAGAACGAGCTGATCGACGAGGAAAGCTACGCCAGCTCCGCGAACTACTCGGACCCGTTCGAGCAGGCGGTCGCCGAGGTCTACAAGGGCTACGCGCAGCGGATGCGCCAGGCCAACGCGATGGACTTCGACGACCTGATCGCCCAGACCGTCTACATGTTCAGGGCGTTCCCCGGGGTGGCTGACTACTACCGCCGCCGGTTCCGGCACGTCCTGGTGGACGAATACCAGGACACCAACCACGCCCAGTACGCACTGGTGCGCGAGATTGTCGGGATCACCCAGGACCCCAGCGACGGCGCCGAGCTGATCCCGAACGCCGAGCTGACGGTGGTCGGCGACTCCGACCAGTCCATTTACGCGTTCCGCGGCGCCGACGTCCGGAACATCGTCGAGTTCGAAAACGACTATCCCAACGCGCGCACCATCCTGCTGGAGCAGAACTATCGGTCCACGCAGACCATCCTCAGCGCCGCCAACGCGGTCATCTCCCGCAATCCGGACCGCCCCGAGAAGAAACTGTGGACCGCCGAGGGCGACGGCGAACCGATCGTCGGGTACGTCGGGGAGAACGAGCACGAGGAAGCCCGCTTCATCGCCGAGGAGATCGACCGCCTCCAGGATGAGGAGGACCTACGGCCCGGCGACGTCGCGATCTTCTACCGGACCAACGCGCAGTCCCGCTCCATCGAGGAAATCCTGATGCGTGTCGGCCTGCCCTACAAGGTGGTGGGCGGCACCCGGTTCTACGAGCGCAAGGAAATCAAGGACGCCCTCGCCTACCTGCGGGTGCTGGTGAACCAAGACGACGTCGTCAACCTTCGCCGGATCCTCAACGAACCGAAGCGGGGGATCGGCGACCGCGCCGAGTACGCCGTCGCGGCGCTCGCCGAACGGGAGCGGATGTCCTTCATGGCAGCACTCCGCCGGGCAGACGACGCACCCGGGTTGGCCACCCGGTCGCTGAACGCTGTCAACGGTTTCGTGAAACTGATCGACGACCTCGCCGACGTCGCTGACGGGTCGGGCGCGTCGGCGGCGCTCGAAGCGGTGCTTGAGCAGACCGGCTACCTGGCGCAGTTGAGGTTGAGCAACGACCCGCAGGACGAGTCGCGGGTGGAGAACCTCGCCGAACTTGTCGCCGTGGTGCGTGAGTATGAGCAGGAGAACCCCGAGGGGACGCTCGGTGACTTCCTTGAGCAGGTCTCGCTGGTGGCGGACGCCGACCAGATCCCCGATTCCCCGGAGGGCTCGGCGGCCGAGGTGGAGCAGGCCGTGGCCGAGGCCAAGCGCCTGGGCGTGGTCACCCTGATGACCCTGCACACCGCCAAGGGCCTCGAATTCCCCGTGGTGTTCCTGACCGGCATGGAGCAGGGCATCTTCCCGCACCAGCGCTCGGCCACCGACCCGAAGGAGCTCGCCGAGGAACGCCGGCTCGCCTACGTCGGGTTGACCCGGGCCCGGAAGCGCCTGTACATCACCCGTTCCGAGGTGCGCAGCATGTGGGGTCAGAGCCAGTACAACCCGGCGTCGCAGTTCGTCGGTGAGGTACCCGGTGAGCTCATCAAATGGAAGCGTGAAGGCGCCTCGGGCCCACTGTGGGGTGGCGGTGGCGCCATCGGTGGAGGCAACAAGTTCAGCGGATCGCACTGGGGGGCCGGAGCCGGCGGTGACGACAGCGGGCGGGGGCTGCCCACCCGCTCGGCGACCGTCGTCGGGCGCGTCCAGCCACAGAAGGAGGTCCTCGCCGTCGCGGTGGGGGACAGGGTCAACCACACCAGCTTCGGCAACGGGACCATCCTGGCCGTCGAGGGCGCGGGGGACAAGACGGTCGCGAAGGTGTCGTTCGACATCGGCGAGAAACGCCTCCTGCTGCGGTACGCGCCGCTAACGAAGACCGGGTAGCTCCTTAGCTCATCGCGTTACTTTTCTACAAACCATAGAAGTGTGCCCTTGGTCACTAAACCGGTAGTCTGTGAAAGGCGCCGAACGCCAAGGGACTAAAGTTCCCTGTGTAAACCTACTTCGACGTAGAAGGACACTGGCCTGTGGATCTGTTCGAATATCAGGCGCGCGATCTTTTTGAGGCACACGGAGTACCCGTGCTCGCCGGCATCGTGGCGCACACCCCCGAGGAAGCAAAGGCGGCAGCCGAGAAGATCGGCGGCGTTGTCGTCGTCAAGGCCCAAGTCAAAGTTGGAGGCCGCGGCAAAGCGGGCGGCGTCAAAGTCGCCAAGACCCCTGACGAGGCGTTCAAGTACGCCTCGGACATCCTGGGCATGGACATCAAGGGCCACACCGTCCACAAGGTGATGATCGCGCAGGGCGCTGACATCGCCGAGGAGTACTACTTCTCGGTACTGCTGGACCGGTCCAACCGCAACTACCTGGCCATGTGCTCGGTTGAAGGCGGCGTGGAAATCGAGCAGCTGGCCGTTGAGCGCCCCGAAGCGCTCGCACGCATCGCCGTCGACCCCGCCGTGGGGATCGACCAGGCGAAGGCCAAGGAAATTGTCGAGACGGCAGGGTTCGCCCCTGAGCTGCACGACGGCGTCGTCAACGCGATCATCAAGCTGTGGGACGTCTTCGTCAAGGAAGACGCCACTCTCGTTGAGGTCAACCCACTGGTGAAAACCGGAAGCGGCGACATCATCGCCCTCGACGGCAAGGTCACTATTGACGAGAACGCTGCGTTCCGCCAGGCGGGCCACGCCGAGCTCGAGGATCAGGACTCAACCGATCCCCTCGAAGCCAAGGCCAAGGAAAACGACCTCAACTACGTCAAGCTCGACGGCGAAGTGGGAATCATCGGCAACGGTGCGGGCCTGGTGATGTCCACGCTCGACGTCGTCGCCTATGCGGGAGAAGCCCACGGCAACGTGCGCCCCGCGAACTTCCTGGACATCGGCGGTGGAGCATCGGCCGCTGTGATGGCTGCCGGTCTCGACGTCATCCTCAACGACCCTCAGGTCAAGAGCGTGTTCGTCAACGTGTTCGGCGGCATCACCGCGTGTGACGCGGTCGCCAACGGCATCGTTGAAGCCCTGGAGATCCTGGGCGACAAGGAAAACAAGCCCCTGGTAGTCCGCCTCGACGGCAACAACGTCGAAGAAGGCCGCCGCATCCTCGCCGAGGCGAACCACCCGATGGTCACCCTCGCCGACACCATGGATGAAGGCGCCGACAAGGCCGCCGAATTGGCTTACGCCGCCCGCTGATCGAGCCTGCACTCCCCGGCCAGTGTTTCGCCGGGTCCAAAGGATTAAGGAATAACGTATGTCAATTTTTCTCAACAAAGACTCCAAGGTCATTGTGCAGGGCATCACCGGCGGTGAAGGCACCAAGCACACCGCACTGATGCTTGCCGCTGGCACCCAGGTGGTCGGCGGCGTCAACGCCCGCAAGGCCGGCACCACCGTCACTCACGGTGACGTCACCCTGCCGGTGTTCGGCAAGGTCAGCGAAGCCATGACCGAGACCGGCGCCGACGTGTCGATCGTCTTCGTCCCACCGGCCTTCACCAAGGATGCGGTTATCGAGGCCATCGAGGCCGGCATCGGACTCGTCGTCATCATCACCGAGGGCGTCCCGGTGCAGGACTCGGCCGAGTTCTGGGCGCTTGCCCAGTCCAAGGTCGACGCCGACGGCAACCAGGTCACCCGGATCATCGGCCCCAACTGCCCCGGCATCATCACGCCGGGCGAGTCGCTGGTCGGCATCACCCCGGCGAACATCACCGGCAAGGGCGGCGTGGGCCTCGTGTCCAAGTCCGGCACCCTGACCTACCAGATGATGTTCGAGCTGCGCGATCTTGGCTTCTCGACCGCCATCGGCATCGGTGGTGACCCCATCGTCGGAACCACCCACATCGACGCACTCGCTGCGTTCGAGGCGGACCCCGAAACCAAGGCCATCGTGATGATCGGCGAAATCGGCGGCGACGCTGAAGAGCGTGCCGCCGAGTTCATCAAGGCCAACGTCACCAAGCCGGTTGTCGGCTATGTGGCAGGCTTCACCGCCCCTGAAGGCAAGACCATGGGCCACGCTGGCGCCATCGTGTCGGGCTCAGCGGGCACGGCCCAGGCCAAGAAGGAAGCCCTCGAGGCTGCAGGCGTCAAGGTCGGCAAGACGCCGTCCGAGACCGCCAAGCTCCTCCGCGAGGTCTACGCGGGACTGTAATTCTCCCCGAGGGGCCCCGGCAGCTGGATTCGTCCAGCGGTCGGGGCCTCTTCTGTCAGGCGACCGCGCTAGGCTAACGTTTTCACCCACCACCCCAGTTGGAGGAGTACGCATGCGTGCCACCATCATCCACGGCCCCGGCGACATCAAGGTTGAGGACCGCGACTACCCCACGATCAAACTCCCCACCGATGCCGTCGTGAAGGTCACGGCCTCCTGCGTCTGCGGATCGGATCTCTGGCCCTACCGCGGCATCAGCAAGAACCGTGGCACCCGGGCGATCGGGCACGAGTTTGTTGGCGTCGTCGAGGAAATCGGCTCCGAGGTGACAGGGCTGGCGGTGGGTGACTTCGTCATCGCCCCCTTTGTCGACAGCTGCGGCATGTGTCCCCAGTGCCTCAACGGTGTGACGGTGGCGTGCGACCACCTCACCTCCTGGGGCGGCGACGACGAAAACGGCCACTACGTCGAGGGCGCACAGGGCGAAGCCGTCCGCGTGCCCCAGGCCGAGGGCACCCTCCGCCGGGTCGACGGGGTCACCGACCCCGGCAAGGAACTGACGGCGAGCCTGCTCACGCTCTCCGATGTCATGTCCACCGGGCACCACGCTGCGGTCAGCGCGCAGGTTGGGCCGGGCCGCACCGTCGTGGTGGTAGGCGACGGCGCCGTCGGCCTGTGCGGCGTCCTGGCAGCGAAGCGCCTCGGCGCGGAGCGCATCATCGCCATGTCCCGGCACGAGGACCGGCAGGCGCTGGCCCGCGAGTTCGGCGCCACCGACATTGTCGCCGAACGCGGCGACGCTGGCGTCGAGAAGGTCCGCGAACTGCTCGGGGGAGTGCTCGCCGATTCGGTACTGGAATGTGTCGGCACCAAAGAATCGATGGAGCAGGCCCTCGCCAGCACCCGTCCCGGTGGAAACCTCGGATTCGTTGGTGTTCCCGCTGGTGGAGCAGAGCTCCCGATCGGCCTCCTGTTCGCCAAGAACATCACCGTGGGCGGTGGCATGGCCCCGGCCCACACCTACATTCCGGAGCTGCTTGCCGACGTTCTTGCCGGAAAGATCAACCCGGGCAAGGTGTTCGACGTCGAGATGCCCCTCGAGGACGCCGCCGAGGCGTACAAGGCCATGGACGAGCGGCGTGCCATCAAGGTGCTCCTGAAGCCCTAGGTCTCAACGGACGCGTCGGTAACTGTGTTTCACACGGCGGCCGGCGCGTCCGCTGTTTAACTGTCGGACCATGTCGCCGTGGCGTCCGAAATATGCAGCGCCGCAATTTTGCAGTTGTGTAAAACGACGCCGAGTGTCATGATAGTTCGGTGAGTCAACTACTTTCCCTCCGGGACCGCAAACGCACCGAGACCTGGGCTGCCCTGCACCACGCCGCCGCCCGGCTCACCCTCGAGAATGGGCCGGACCGCGTCACCACAGAGGCCATCGCAGCCCAGGCCAACGTCTCGGCCCGCACCTTCTTCAACTACTTCAGCACCAAGGAAGACGCGATCCTTGGTCTCCAGGACCCCTCCATCGACCACGCCTGGCTGGAAGCGTTCGACGTCGATACGAACCTCCTCGACCAAGTTTCCCGGCTGCTCGTGAATGTGGTCCACTCCACCGAGGGCGGCGCTGACGGCGACAGCCTCCGGATGGAGGTGGTGCAGCGGTTCCCGCAGCTCCGCCAGCGCCGCTTCGGCTACTTCCTGAAGGTAGAGCAACTGGTTCGAGACGTCGTCACCGAGGGCATTAGCTCCTCAGCCAAATGGGCCGACGTCGCACAGCACCACCGCGCCGAAGACATCTCCCGCATGATCGTCCTGATCGCCGGTGCGCCCATGCGGTACGCCATGCAGGAATCCGCGCACGCGCCAACACTCGACAACCAGTTCGCGGCTCTCAGTAGCGCCAGCGCACTCCTCAGAGAGGTTCTCCCGGAAATCCAATGAGTACCACTACCAAAACCAGTCCTCAAGCCGTTGTCGAGAAACCCACTGGCATGCTGCTGCTCTTCATCGGCCTGATGCTTTCGATGCTCCTCGCCGCCCTCAGCCAGATGATCCTCAGCACGGCCCTCCCCACCATCGTGGGCGAACTGAACGGCGTCGACCAGATGCTCTGGGTCATCACCGCCTATATCCTGGCCGCCACCATCGTGATGCCGATCTACGGCAAGCTTGGTGACCTGATGGGCCGCAAGAACCTGCTGCTCATTGCAATCAGCATCTTCATGGCCGGCTCCATCGTCGGGGGGCTCGCCCCGGACATGCCGTGGCTGATCACCGGACGGGCGATCCAGGGCCTTGGTGGTGGCGGGCTGATGATCCTGGCCCAGGCCATCATCGCCGACGTCGTCCCCGCCCGGGAGCGCGGCAAGTACATGGGCGTCATGGGCGGCGTGTTCGCCTTCGCCTCAGTGGCTGGTCCCCTGCTCGGCGGATTCTTCACCGAGGGCCCCGGCTGGCGGTGGATGTTCTGGATCAACATGCCGCTGGGCGTCCTTGCGCTCCTGGTCGTCGTCTTCTTTCTGCACCTGCCCGGCAAGGAGCGTCAGCGGACCAAGCCCGATGTCGCGGGCATGGCACTCCTCGCCATCGCCACCACCTCGATTGTGCTGGTCGGCACCTGGGGCGGCACCCGTTACGACTGGACCTCCGCCATCATCCTGGGCCTGGCCGCTGCTGCCATCATCACCAGTGTCGCCTTCGTGATGGTCGAACGGCGTGCCGACGAGCCCATTCTGCCGATGCACCTGTTCCGGGAACGCAACTTCAACCTGACCACGTCCGGGGGGCTGCTGATCGGGGTCACCATGTTCGGTGCCGTTGGCTACATGCCGACCTACCTGCAGATGGTCACCGGGGCCAGCGCCACCAACGCCGGCCTGCTGATGATCCCGATGATGGGGGCACTCCTGCTCACCTCCACCGGATCGGGGGTGCTGGTCAGCCGGACCGGCCGCTACAAGTGGATGCCGATCGCCGGCTCCCTCATGGTCGCCGTCGCGCTGTTCCTGCTCTCCACCATCCAGCCGGAAACCGCGCTGTGGGTCATCTGTACCTACATCGGTCTGCTGGGTGCGGGACTGGGCCTGAGCATGCAAATCCTGGTGCTGATTGTCCAGAACACCTTCCCCAACCGGATGGTGGGCACCGCCACCGCCTCCAACAACTATTTCCGCCAGATCGGCGCCACTCTGGGCTCCGCGATCGTGGGTAGCCTCTTCACGGCGCGGGTCGCCGACCTGCTCACCGAACGGCTACCCGGCGGAGCGGTGGACACCGAGGGCGGCGCCAACTCCCTGACCCCGCAACTGGTCTACACGCTGCCCGACGCCGCCAGGAACGCGGTGATCGAGTCCTACAACGATGCGCTCACCCCGCTCTTCCTCTACATGGCTCCACTGGGAATCATCGCCGCGATCCTGCTGTACTTCGTCAAGGAAGCACCGTTGGCTACGTCGATCGCGGACGAGCCTGAAGTGCCGGTCGAGGTCAGCAAGGCAGAATAGGAGCATGAGCCCCTACCTGATCACCCGTGAACGATTCATCAACGCGCCAGCCAGTGACATCTTCGAGGTCCTGGCCACCCCGGCGCTCCATAGTGTGATTGACGGCTCGGACACCGTCCAGGGCGAGCAGCCCGGCGGGCCGCAGCGCCTGTATCAGGGGGCCAAGTTCGGGATGGACATGCGCATCGGGGCGAAGTACAAGATCCTCAATAAGGTGGTCGAGTTTGAGGAGGGGCGCCGGATCACCTGGCGTCACTTCACGAAGGCCACCTGGAGTTACGTGCTGGAGCCCCGCGACGGCGGCACCCTGGTTACCGAGCAATGGGATGCCCGCGCGGTGACCGGGAAGATCGTCCTCCGGCCGATGGGGTTCCTCCGCAAGAACCCCGTCGCCATGGAGAAGACGCTCGCCAAGCTCGAGGACTACGTCACCAAGGCCTGATCGCCCGAGGTCTTGCCGGGACCTGTCAGTGGAGCAGTCCGACGCCGAACAGCAGGCCCAGCAGGTAGGTGGCCGCGGCCGCACCCAGTCCGATCGCCACCTGCCGCAGCGCCAGTTTCAGCGGTGAGGCTCCCGAGAGCAGCCCGACGACGGCGCCCGTTCCCAGCAGCGCCAGACCGACCAGGACGCAGGCGACGATGACCGCCGTCGTCCCGCTGAGGCCGAACAGGTAGGGCAGGATCGGGATCAGGGCGCCCGAGGCGAAGAAACAAAAACTCGCCCCCGCGGCGCCGAGGCCGGTGCCGATGTGCTCGTGGTGGTCCCGGTCGCCGGCCGTCTCCGGCTGGAGGGACAGGCTCGGATCGCAGTCGCAGTCCCGGACCCCTAACCGCTCCTCGGCGCGGTGAGTTGCGGCGTCCCTGGACATTCCCCGTGCCCGATACACCAACACCAGTTCGTTGGCGTCGATATCCAGTTCCTTCGCCGCGGTGAGCGTGATCTGGGTGGGGCGGGACGCCGCCAGCAGTTCCCGCTGCGACCGCACCGACACATACTCCCCGGCACCCATGGACAGCGCCCCGGCGAGGAGGCCAGCGATCCCGCTGAACAACACAAACCCGGTGGAGACACCGGTGGCACCCACACCCAATACGAGGGCCAAATTGCTGACCAGCCCGTCATTGGCGCCGAACACGGCAGCTCGGAAGTTGCCGGAGAGCCGGTTGCGCCCCCGGGTGGCGAGGCCGCGGATGACTTCTTCGTGGATCTGCTCGTCGGCTGCCATGGCATCGGTTGCCATCGGATCGGACGAGTACGGCGACCGGCTTTCGGCGCGCTGGGCGAGGGCCAGGACGAAGACACTCCCGAACCTTCGGGCCAGGAACCCGAGCGCCACGTTCCGGAAGGAGGGCCGGGCGGGCTTGCCCTGATGGTCGCCAAGCAGGGACAGCCAATGGGCTTCGTGACGGCCCTCAGCCTTCGCCAGGGCGAGCAGGATCTCGCGTTCTTCGCCCTCGCGGCGGCTTGCCAGGTACCGGTAGGTTGCGGCTTCGGCGCGTTCGTCGGCCAGATACTGGCGCCACCGGCGAATATCGGCCGGGGATGGTTTGCTGTGTGTTGCTGTCACAACGGTCTCCTGGGATATAGCGACCAGGACCGTGACGGGGCTCCGGCCGTCGTTAACGCGGCCGAAGGTCTCGCTCGCCGGACTCTCTCCGGTGGACTGCCGGGCCAGCGTCATTGGTAGCCAGTGTGTCGACAGGCCTCCGTTCAGGGTTCGTAAAAGACCGGACCCGAACAGGAGCTACTCCCCTTCTCGGAACCAATCTTAGCCCGACTTCGGCCCAGTACTCGACCGCACCAGTCCCCTTCTGTGACCCGGCAACTTCGCCCCGGTAGAGAAGACCCGGCAACTTCGCCCCGGTAGAGAAGACCCGGCAACTTCGCCCCGGTAGAGAAGGGGGAGAGAGGGAAGGGGGATCGCTAAGATGAAACGATGGCCGCCCCACCCGAAAAACCGCCCCGCCGCAGTTCACTGTCCCAATGGCTGCTGCGCGGCGGGACCGATCCGGATCCCCGGTTCACCCTGGCCAACGAGCGGACCTTTCTTGCCTGGGTCCGCACGGCCCTTGCCCTCCTCGCCGGTGGCATTGCGGTGGAGGCGTTCACTGTCGATCTTTTCGATCCGGCACTCCGCAAGGGCATCGCGATCCTGCTGCTCCTCCTGGCCATGCTGATCGCTGCTGCCGCCAGTGGCCGGTGGCTCACGGTCGAGCGGGCGATGCGGCACGGATTACCGTTGCCGTTGCCCCTGCTGGCTCCGCTCCTGTCGGTTGGCGCGACAGTGGTGGTGGCGATCGTCGTCGTTGTCGTGTTCCTCCGCCCGGCCTGAGTGGCCGTGACGAATCCAACCAGCCCCGTGAATCCCCCCGATCCGGGCCTGCAACCGGAGCGCACGTCGCTGGCCTGGGGCCGGACCCTGCTCGCCCTGGTGATCTGCGCTGTGCTGTTTATCCGCTGGGTGCCCCAGTATGGAGGCTTCGTTCTGGCTCTGATCACGATGTCGCTCGCAGCAGCCCTCGGGATCTATGTCAGCCAACAGCTCCGTTACCGCCGCAGCCTCAACGGGATCAGCAGCGGGGTGCTGAAGGCGGATGTGGCAGCGGTGCTCTGGACCGCGGGCGTGGTGATTGCCGTGGGTGCCGCAGGCATTTATGCGGTGCTGTTCCGCTCGCTGCACGAGTAATTCCGGCGGACTCCAGGACCATGGGATCCATTTCGGGCGCCAAGCAGGATAGAGTTCAACAGGCCGAGACAGGAAGTAGACTGATGACTTTTGAATCCACCGCCCCCTGGGTGCGGAACTACAGCGCCGGAGTGCCAGCCGCCGTCGCGCTCCCTGAGGGCTCCCTCGTCAACCTCGTTGAGGACGCGGCCAACCAGTACGGCAAGAACGTCGCACTGGAATTTTTCGGCGCCGAGACCACTTACCGTCAGCTCGGGGAGTCAATCCAGCGGGCAGCCGAAGGACTGCGGCGTCTGGGGGTTGTGGCTGGCGATCGGGTGGCTCTGGTCCTACCTAACTGTCCGCAGCACGTGGTGGCGTTCTACGCCGTGTTGCGACTCGGAGCGATTGTCGTCGAACACAACCCGCTCTACACCGACCGGGAGCTGAGGCACCAGTTCGAGGACCATGGAGCCCGCGTGGCCATCGTCTGGGACAAGGCGGCGCAGCGCGTCCAGGACCTGCCGGGGGACGTACACGTCACATCGATCGTGACTGTCGACCTGACGCGGGCCATGCCGTTCTCCAAACGGGCAGCGCTGCGGCTTCCCGTCACGAAGGCCAGGCAGGCACGAGCGGCCCTGACCACCACCGCCAAACTGTCCGGTAACCGAAGCGTCACCCGCTGGGACCAGCTGGTCAGCAACCGGCCCCTCGCCGCAACGCACCCCGGGCCAGTGGCCACCGACGTGGCAGCCCTGCAATACACCAGCGGCACCACCGGCCATCCGAAGGGCGCAATCCTCACCCACCGGAACCTGCTCGTCAACGCGGCGCAGGGGCGCGCCTGGGTTCCCGGGCTGGAGGACGGCAAGGAGGTCATCTATGCGGTCCTGCCGATGTTCCATGCGTACGGACTCACCCTGTGCCTGACCTTCGCAATGAGCATCGGGGCGAGGCTGGTTCTCTTTCCGAAGTTCGACGAGGATCTGGTGCTGGACGCGGTCAAGACCAGCCCACCAACCTTTTTGCCTGCCGTACCCCCGATCTATGAGCGACTTGCCAAGCGGGCGGTGGAGCGGGGTGTCAGCCTGAAAAGTATCCGGTTTGCGATTTCTGGAGCAATGAACCTTCCCGCCAGGACCATCGAGTTGTGGGAGTCCGTGACGGGCGGGTACCTGGTGGAAGGTTACGGACTCACCGAAACGTCACCCGTCTCCCTTGGCAACCCCATCGGGCCCACCCGCAAGCCGGGGACGGTCGGTGTGCCGTTCCCCAACACTGAAATCCGGGTGGTCGATCCCGAGAACCCTGACCGTGATCGCGAACCCGGCGATTCGGGCGAACTACTGATCCGTGGACCCCAGGTGTTTCAGGGGTACTGGCGGAATGACGAAGACACCAGCGCCGTCCTGACCGCCGACGGGTGGTTCAAGACCGGCGATATCGTCCGGGTCGATGCCGACTCCTTCGTCACCATCGTCGACCGGATCAAGGAGATGATCGTCACAGGTGGGTTCAACGTCACCCCCACCGAGGTGGAGGAGGTGCTACTCGACCATGACAGCGTCGCCGATGCGGCCGTGGTTGGTCTGCCCCTGGCTGGCGGCGGCGAAGAAGTAGTCGCCGCCGTCGTCGTCCGCGATGGGCAACCGTTCAGCGCGGACGTGTTGAAGGCCTTCTGCCGTGGTTCCCTCGCTGCCTACAAAATACCTCGTCGTATTGTTGAGGTAGACGAACTGCCAAGGTCGCTGATTGGCAAGGTACTGCGACGCCAGGTTCGTGACCAACTTATTGCCCGGGACAGCTGAACAGCGCCACCGGAGGAAGCAAGGAGAACCAGAAGTGTTGAACATATTCAGGCGCGCCAAGGGCGCCCCCCGCGGCGAGGAGCACCGCGAGGTAGCCGCCAGCGCCGATCCGCCGCAGGGGCCCGGAAGTCCGTGGAAGGACTCCCTGGGAAGGACCAGCACCCGGGCGGCCCAGGTGCTGCTGATCCTGGTTCTGGCAGTGATCGTGATCTTCGGGCTGATCCAGGTGCGCCTCGTAGTCATCCCACTGATCATCGCGCTCATTCTGGCAGCCGCTATCGGCCCGCTGGTGAACTGGTTGCGGCGGAAGGGCTGGCCGAGCGTGCTTGCGACAGCCTTTTCCTTCCTTCTCCTGCTGGGCGTGCTGGGCGGGGTCATTACCGGCATTGTGTTCGCGGTCCGTAGCCAGGCCGACGAACTGGTCGACAGCGCTACGCAGGGCTTCGACCAGATCTACGAGTTCGTCCGAGACGGTCCGCTACCGATCGACGAACAGCAGATCGCCGACGCCCAGGAGTGGTTGATTGACTTCGCCACCAGCGCCACGGTCGGGGCCGGTGCGGTATCAGGCATCACCGCCGCCGGAGAGTTCCTGACCGGTGCGGTGCTGATGGTCGTCATTCTGTTCTTCTTCCTGAAGGACGGCGACAGGATCTTCGCGTTCGCCCTCCGTCCCTTCAAGGGCGAGCGGCTGGTCAAGGCGCGCCGCGTCGGCACCCACGGGCTGGAAACCCTCGGCGGCTACGTTCGCGGGACGGCAATTGTCGCCCTTGTGGATTCGGTGTTCATCGGCATCGCCCTCTTCTGGCTGGGCATCCCGCTGGCACTGCCACTGGCAGTCATTGTGTTTGTCGGTGCGTTCATCCCGCTGGTGGGCGCCACAGCAGCCGGAGCGCTCGCCGCCCTGGTGGCTCTCGTCTCCGATGGGCCCACCACTGCCCTGATCGTGATCATCGTGGTGGTGGCGGTGAACCAGATCGAAGGTAACTTCCTGCAGCCGGTAGTGATGGGCCGCTCCCTGAGCGTCCACGCACTGGTCATCCTGGTCGCCTTGACCGCCGGCACCATTCTGGCTGGCATCGTCGGAGCGATCCTTTCGGTCCCGATTGCCGCCGTCACCTGGAGCGCTATCAAGTCCTGGACCGGTGAAGAAGACGGACCCGTGACCCCTGCCGACATCAAACAAGCCGAAATCGATACGAAAGCCGACGCCGTAGGCCGCGGTCGCAGCAGCCGGCCAGGCCGCAAAATCGGAGCCTCGATCGCCAAGCCATAACCGGTGACATCACAAAAGGCCGGCGCCCACTGACATGCAGTGGACGCCGGCCTTTTGTAATGCCGAATGCCTTCTCTAGCGGCGGGCTGCCCGCCGGGTATCGGCGACGGGAACCTCGTCTTCAGCGGCACCTGCCACGCGCCGTTCCCAGGCGGCCATGACCGTTGGGTCGGTGCGCTTGGTCAGGAACGAGACGGCGATGAACACGATGGCCGACGCGCCAAGACCCCAGTAGATCGGGTCATTGGCGTAAATGCCGTCGTACTGGTTCTCGGCGTTGACCTCAAGGTAGATCATGGTGCCGAGGGTGAAGACCGTACCTGCGGCCATTGAGGCCGCTGCTGCGACGCCGGTGGCACGCTTCCACACCAGTCCACCGAGGATGGATACCAGGAGGCCGCCCACCAGAATGGCGTACGCAATGGTCAGCGCGGCGACGACGTCCTGGACGATGACGGCCAGTGCGATGGCGACCAGGCCCAGGCCCAGCACCCACCAGCGGTTGGCGGTGACGTCGTGCTCGGGATTTTCGGCGTCGGCTTCGGTGGTGGTATCGATGCTGGTCTGGCCGCTGCGTCCGAACCAGCTGCTGACAAACGGGACGACGTCGGCCCGCGCCACGGTTGCTGCCGCGATCAGTGAACCGGAGGCGGTGGACATCATGGCCGCGACGGCTGCCGCGAGGACCAGTCCGCCAATGCCGATCGGCAGGACGTTGATCGCGATGTCCGCGTACACATCGTCCTGGGATTCGATGTTGGGCAGGATGACGCTGGCTGACATGCCGATGACGGCACCGGCTACGCCGTAGAGAATGCAGTACACGCCAGCGGTGACGCCGCCCCAGCGGGCGACCGTGGGGGTCCGTGCCGTGAAGACGCGCTGCCAGATGTCCTGACCGATGAGCAGGCCCAGGGTGTAGACCACGAAGTAGGTGATGATGCTTTGCAGGCCGATGCCGGTGATGCTGAAGAATTCGGCACCGGCGCGCTCGGAGATGCCGCTGAATCCGCCGGCGTTGATGAGCGCAAACGGGAGCATCAGGGCAAACACACCCACGGTCTTGATGATGAACTGCGCCATGTCCGCGAGGGTGATGGACCACATGCCACCGATCGTCGAGTAGATCAGGACGATCGCGCCGCCGACGGCGATGGAAACGGCCCGGTCCCAGCCGAACAACACCACGAAGATGGTGGCGTAGGCGCCGGTCGAAGTGGCGCACAGCATCAGCGTGTAGGCCAGCATCACGATGCCTGAGGCCTTGGTGGCCTCGGTGCCGTAGCGCAGGGTGAGCATCTGCGAGACCGTGTAGATCTTCAGCTTCTGCAGGGTAGGGGCAAAGAGGAGGCTGAGCAGCAGCACCCCAAAGCCGATGGCGACGACGAGCCACATGCCGGAGATGCCGTAGGTGTAGCCGAGGCCAACGCCGCCGACGGTGGAGGCGCCACCGAGAACGACGGCCGCCATGGTCCCGGTGTAAAGGAGGGGGCCGAGGCGGCGGCCAGCGACGAGATAGTCGCTGGTGTTCTTGGTGCGTGACTTGCCCCACCAGCCGAACGCCAGCATGCCCACGAGGTAGACCACCACGATCGCAATGTTGATGAATTCCATGGTGCTCCTGGAAAAATGGTTTGCGGTAGAAAGTAACCTATAGGAAACTTATGTTTCGCTATAGGCTAGTTGTGACCTTGCTAACACGTCAAGTGTGGACCCACCAGGTTACAAACAGATTCCTCGGTATGCTCATAGTCTTGTGTCAGCCCGGGGAAGCGACCTATTGCGGAGAGATGGTACGTAGTGAAGGCTCTGCCTGTAGAACCCAGTAACGCCCCCGTAGCCATTGGATCGCGGATCCGCGCGGCGCGGCAGGCCCAGCGCATGACCATCGAACAGGTGGCCGCCGCGAC
The DNA here is from genome assembly GCF_017875735.1 of Arthrobacter sp. CAN_C5. NCBI lineage: Bacteria > Bacillati > Actinomycetota > Actinomycetes > Micrococcales > Micrococcaceae > Arthrobacter > Arthrobacter sp. CAN_C5. The sequence goes on along the minus strand of NZ_JAGGMZ010000001.1, from coordinate 3,426,686 downwards.
CGGTCTCACCAAGGGTTTTCTGAGCAGGGTGGAACGTGACCTCACGTCGCCGTCGGTCGCCTCCCTGGTCACTCTTTGCCAAGTGCTGTCGGTGTCGATAGGTGATCTGTTTCTGGTGCCTGAGACGCACCTCACCCGGCTCGGGGAGGCGCCGCACATCAGCCTCGGCGGGGAAGGCATCAACGAGCGGTTGATCACTGCGCGTTCGGAGCGCCGGCTGCAGATGATCCGCGCGGTGATCGCACCGCACGGTCGCGGTGAGGCCGAGCTCTACTCGGTGGACTGCGAGGTGGAAACCCTCCACGTCATCGCCGGAAGTTTTGTGTTGATCTTCTCGAACGACCGCTATGAGCTGGAGGCAGGGGACACCGTGACCTTCCCCGGACGCGAACCACACACCTGGTTCAACCCCACCGGCGTCGAGGCGACCGTGCTCTGGACCCTCGTCCCGGCGGCATCCGGCGGGTAGCACCCTAACCGACGTGCACCCAGGGCCTGCGGCTCACGTCGGGCTCCGCCTCGCGCAGCACCTCGCGGGTCACCGGCGCAATCTCCCCCTCACCGGTGATGAGGAACTTGAACAGGTTGGTGAGCGGGTGCCCCTCGGTCCACCGGAAGTACACGTGCGGCATCAGGCCGGTGATGTCCCTGATATGCAGCATCACCGCGGCAATGGTGGTGGGCACATTCGACCCGTGCACTTCGAGGATCCGGTACCCGTGCCGGGTGATTCCGCGCACCTGGAGAGCGGTGGCGAACTCGGAGGAGTCGTCGACAGTCACCTCGATGAAGAGCGGGTTGTCAGCCGGGGTCAGGTGGCTGACCGTGCACGCATGTTCCAGCTTCCTGCGGTAGGCCCCGGCGGAGAGCCGTTGCGGCTCATGTGCGATGAGGAGGATCTCGCCGTCGTCGGTGGACGCCACGAACCGTAGCGCCTCGTCATCGAGTCTGATCCCGGTGCTGCGCAGCTCGAATGCGCGGCGGAAGCGGGAGGCAAAGGACACCACCACGATTCCGAGGATGAACAGTCCGGCGATCCGGACGCCGTCGGGACGTTCCACCATGTTGATCAGGGTAGTCAGCGACAGGACCACGGTCACGGCGCCGAAGCCCACCGTCGCCAGGCGCTGCCTCCGGCGTCGCGCGGACAGGGTGACGGCGACGGACGCGGAGGTGATCAGCACCAGGACGCCGGTGGCGTAGGCTCCGCCCTGCGCCTCGACGTCGGCCCGGAATGCGATGGTGACCAGGAAAGCGACGGCGGTGAACACGATCACCAGTGGGCGGACGGCCCGGGACCAGTCGGGTGCCATTCCGTAGCGGGGTAGGTAGCGGGGGACCAGGTTCAGCAGACCGGTCATGGCCGACGCCCCAGCGAACCAGAGGATGGCGATGGTGCTGATGTCATAGGCGGTGCCGAAGCCGTCACCGAAGTATTTATGCGCCAGATAGGCGAGGGCGCGGCCGTTGGCCTCGCCACCCTCCTGAAATTCGGCAGCGGGAATCAGGACGGTGGTCGCGAGGCTCGAGGTGATGAGGAAGCCACTCATGATCAGGGCTGCGGAGGTGAGGAGCTTCTTGGCCCCGGCGATGCGGCCCGCGAGGTCTGCGTGCTCATCGCCCGGGTGCCCTTTGATGAGGGGCATGACGACGACGCCGGTTTCGAAGCCCGAGAGGCCCAACGCCAGTCGGGGGAAGATCAGCAGTGCCACGACCACCATCAGCATCGGGTTGCCGTGCTGGGTGTTCAGGGCCGTCCACCAGTCCTGGACCAGGGGAGGATCAAGCACTACCTGGCCCAGGGCCACGGTGATGACCACCAGGTTCAAGGTCAGGAAAACGGTAACCAGTGCGACGGCGATCCCCACGGCCTCCCGGAATCCCCGCAGGAACACCACCGAAAGCAGTCCCAGGAAGACCAGGGTGATGATCACTTCCTGGCCGTGCATCCAGCCGGGTGCAAACGGGTTCTCAATCAGGTGGGCGCTGGCATCGGCTGCCGACAGCGTCATGGTGATCAGGAAGCTGGTGGCGGCGAACCCGAGGAGGACCAGCACAAACAGCTTTCCACTCCAGCGGGGGAGGAGCCGCTCCAGCATGGCGATTGAGCCCTCGCCGTGGGGGCTCTCCTCGGCGACCCGCTTGTAGACGGGAAGGGCGCCGAGCAAGGTGACCAGGACCAGGACGATCGTCGCGATGGGGGAGAGCACGCCGGCGGCGACGGCGGCGATGGCCGGCTGGTAGCCGAGCGTGGAGAAGTAGTCGACGCCGGTCAGGCACATCACCTTCCACCAGGAATGGGTCGCGGTGTGGTGGGTCCGTTGTGGCTTGCGCTGGTTCTCGTCGTCCAGCAGCCAGTGGCCTAACCGGCGGGCTCGGCGGGATTCCCTGATGCTCTGGATGGCACTGGTCAATGTTGTGGTCACTGCTTGACTGTAGGCCTGGGACAGGGGTGGAAGGGCCGGTTTTTATGGATCCTTGATGGGGCAATTTCCTGCCTGTTTCCCGGGGGTAATGTTGACCGAGACGGACATCACAATTAGCCTTATGAAAAACAGTTGATGCTTATATGGCAACTTCTGACCCATTCGAAAGACTTGTGCGGGCAGCCCCTGCCCCAACCCGGAGGTACCCATGGACCAGCCGCGCGTCACGGCCAATGGAAATATTGGCCCCATCGACTCTTCACGGATTCCCCGGTACGCCGGCGCCGCGACCTATGCCCGGCTGCCACGGCTCGATGAGGTGGAACGCGCCGACATCGCCGTCGTCGGTGTCCCCTTCGACTCGGGTGTCTCCTACCGGCCCGGGGCGCGGTTCGGGTCGAACCACATCCGCGAGTCCTCGCGCCTGCTCCGGCCGTATAACCCGGCCCTGGACATCTCCCCGTTTGAGCGGGTGCAGGTTGCCGACGCCGGCGACATGGCGGTCAACCCGTTCAACATCAACGAGGCGATCGAAACCATCCAGCAGAATGCGCTGGACCTGACCCGCGACGGCGCCAAACTGGTGACCCTCGGTGGCGACCACACCATTGCTTTGCCGCTGCTGCGTGCCGCCTCCGAACGGGCAGGCCAGCCCGTGGCGATGCTGCACTTCGACGCCCACCTCGACACCTGGGATACCTATTTCGGCGCCGAGTACACGCACGGCACCCCGTTCCGCCGTGCCGTTGAAGAGGGAATCCTCGACACCGAAGCCATCTCCCACGTAGGTACCCGCGGACCGCTGTACGGGGTGAAGGACCTTGAGGACGATCGCCGGTTCGGCTTCGGCATTGTCACCTCCTCCGACGTGTTCCGTCAGGGTGTGGACGAGGTGGTAGCCAAGCTGCGTGACCGGATCGGGAACCGTCCGCTCTATATCTCAGTGGATATCGATGTGCTGGATCCCGCTCATGCCCCCGGCACGGGAACCCCCGAGGCTGGCGGCATCACCAGCCGCGAACTACTGGAAATTCTCCGCGGGATGCGTGGGATGAACCTGGTCGGCGCCGACGTCGTCGAGGTGGCCCCGGCCTACGACCACGCGGAAATCACCGGCGTTGCCGCCTCCCACGTCGCCTATGACCTGGTCAGCCTGATGGCCGACCAGGCAACCTCCACCCGCGCCACCCCGAACAGCACAACAGAGGAACGCTAAATGGTCACCACCGACAGTGTCGCAGCAGCACCCCCGCAGCCCCTCACCGGAGAACGCAACGGCGGGGACCTCGTCGTCGAAACCCTCAGCGCGCTGGGCGCCACCACGGTGTTCGGCATCCCCGGCCAGCATGCCCTGGGCCTGTTTGACGCGCTCTCGCGCTCGGACCTGCGCTTCGTATCCTCCCGGGTGGAAAACAACTCGGCGTTCGCCGCCGACGGATTTTCCCGCGCTACCGGACAGGTAGGAGTGCTGTTCCTATCCACCGGGCCGGGCGCCCTGACGGCGCTCGCGGGCCTGCAGGAGGCCTACGCCACCGGCGTACCGATGGTGGTCATCGCCAGCCAGATCCCGCTGGAGGGCCTCGGCGCCCGGCGCAAGGGCATGCTTCACCAGCTTGATGACCAGAAGGCCTCGGCCGCCAACGTCACCAAGAGCCAGCGGCTGATCCAGCACGCGTCGGGTATCCCCTCAGCCATTCAGGACGCCTGGACCGAGGCCGTCTCCTCCCCGCAGGGTCCGGTCTGGATCGAGGTGCCGCAGAATGTCCTGCTGGACCCGGTGATGGTGCCGCAGGTCGAGGATGCGCTCGCCGAGCCGTTCGACAACCCGCCCCGGGTGGAACTGGTCCGGGAGGCAGTGAAGTGGCTGACCGAATCCAAGCGGCCCGCCATTGTCGCCGGCGGCGGCACGCGTCGCGGCAAAGCCGAGCACTGGTTGCTCTCCATCGCTGAGAAGCTCGGCGCCCCCGTCCTGTGCTCGCCCGGTGGGAACGGTGCATTCCCCTGGGAACACGAGCTGTCCCTGCAGGCGTGGGTGGAAGACCGTTACGTCACCGAGGTCCTCGAGGACGCCGACGTCGTTCTCGTGGTCGGTTCCTCCCTCGGCGAGGTGACCAGCAACTACTTCACCCTCGAACCCCGCGGGCGCATCATCCAGATCGATGCCGAACCCCGGGTCCTGGAATCCAACCGACCGGCTCTGGGCATCCGCGCCGACGCCGGCCAGGCGCTCTCCGCACTGGACGAGGCGCTGCCAACGCTCGAGCGTGACCGCACCGACGGGTATGACGCCGTCGCACTGGTTGCCGAGACCCTCGCCAAGGTGCAGGGCCGGCTGGACTCCCAGGACCTCGCGATGGAGCGCACGTTCATGGCGGACATCCGCGCCGCCGCACCCGCCGGGCTCCAGACCTACTGGGACATGACGATCGCGGCCTACTGGGCCTGGAGCTGCTGGGATGCCAAGGATGGCCAGTTCCATTCGGCGCAGGGTGCCGGCGGGCTGGGCTATGGATTCCCCGGGGCCATTGGTGGCGCCGTCGGGCTGGGGGAACGCGTCCTCGCGGTGTCCGGTGACGGCTCGTCGATGTACTCGATCGCCGAGTTGGCGACCGCCAAGCAGCACAACCTGCCGGTCACCTGGCTGATTGTCGACGACGGCGGCTACGGGATCCTCCGTGAATACATGGAGGGTGCGTTCGGGAAGGCCACCGCCACCGAGCTGACCCGCCCCGACTTCGTCAAACTCGCCGAGGCGTTCGGCGTGCCGGCGGTCAAGGTGGCGCCGGGCGATGTGCGGCAGGCGCTGGAGGACAGTTTCGCCGCCGAGGGGCCGAACGTCGTCGTCGTCGAAACCCTGCTGCGGCTCTTCGCCCCGACCCACCTCTAGCCCGTCGGGATAGGGAGGGCAGCTGCCGCGATACTGAGCGGTCCGGTTACTGCATGGTGAAGGTGCGGGCAATCGTGTCGTGAACCGCGGGCACCCGGTTGCCCCGGCCGAAGAGCGCGTTCCGAAGGGCCAGGACCGGCGCCGGGAGCGGGCGTCCCAGGGCCATGTTCAGGTGGGCCTGCCGGGCAGCGGTCCTGGCTGCCCGGCGACGGCCCGCATCGAATTCGGCCAACGCCTGACCCACGTCGGCTCCGTCGATCAGGGAGGCGGTGATGATCGGCACCAGGGCGGTGACGTCGAGCCAGCCAAGGTTCATGCCCTGCCCGCCGATGGGGCTGACCTGGTGCGCAGCATCGCCGATCAGCACGGTCCGGCCCACCACGAAGCGCCGGGCCAGCCGCCGGTGTACGCCGAAAGCGCTCAGCATCGAGGTGCTGCCGACGTCCACTGAAACGCCGGTCCGGTCGAGGATCAGCTGCCCCAGCATCGCGGCAGTGGGGGAGTCGATGAGCGACGGCGTCCGCACCACCCAGCGCCGCACCCCGTCCGGGAGCGGGAAGGACTCGACGATGCCGTCCGGTTCCAGGTACAGCACCGCTGACGACCGGTCCTCCGAGGTGTCCGCGAAGTCGCCCATCAGGTAGGTGTCCGGGTAGTGCTGCAGCGACGAGGTGACGCCGGCGCTGGCGCGGACGGTGCTTTTGCCGCCGTCGGCCCCGATTACCAGCTGCGCCTGCAGGACCTCCCCGGAGGCTGTGGTCACCAGCATTGACGGGCCCGTATCAAACACGCCGGTCACTTCGACACCCCGGCGGAAGGACCCGGGCGCGACCTCGGCGAGCCGGTCCTCAAGCACCCGCTCCGTCTGGACCTGCGGGACGGCGAGGACAAACGGGTAGTCGCCGGGCAGCCCGGTGAAGGACAGGCGGGTCACCTCCCGGCCTGCGCTCCGTGCCACCCCCTCGCGGATTTTGACGCCGCGAAGCATCAGCTCGTCGGCCACTCCCGCCTCCGCCAGCGCCTGCAGTGCGGGAGGGTGAATGCCGATGGCCCGCGAATGGTTGCTCCGCGTGGTCCGCTGCTCCAGGACCAGCACGTCGAGGCCGGCCTGGCGGAGCAGGATCGCCGCGTACAGACCCACCGGACCTCCTCCGACGAGGATCACGTCATGCATCGGACGCCCGGTGGACCAGCAGGTTGTGCGAGGGGAACCTTCCCGTGACCGTCCACTGGGGCGGGGTAGCCTTCTCCAGTTCAGCGGCCGTGTAGCTGCGGCGGATCGAGGTCAGCCCGTCCTGCCGGATCAGTGACCGGCGCAGGGGCAGGGTGCCCACGGAGAAGAGCAGGTAGCCCAGCCGGCTGCGCTCAATGTCGTTGTGCACGGCGACGCGCCGGGTCAGCTGCTCCGAGTCGGCCAGCAGCCCGGTCAGCTGCTCAGGGGTCAGATGGTGCAGCAGGTGGTTGGAGGTGACGACGTCGAACCGCTCACCCTCCGCGACCAGCTCGGCGCTGAAGGCCCGCCGGAAGCGAAGCCCCGGGAGTGGGGGCTGCCTGACGGCGAAAGCGTGGGCCCGTTCATCGGGGTCAATGGCCAGGATGGACAGCTGCAATCCATCCCGTGCCGCCCACCGGGCGAACGCCCGCGGCATGTCCCCGCCGCCGGATCCGATGTCGAGCAGCGTCGAGGGGCGCGACGTCGACAGGTGCGGTCGGATCTGCTGCGCCCAGGTGCGTCGCCAGCCGGCGACGGTGGCATTGATCAGCCCAAACTGGGCGTAGGTCCGATCCAGCAGCAGCGGGTCGCAGTCCGGTTTGTCCATCTCCTCCACCGCATGCAGGTCGCGGTGAGCGAGGAACTGCACTCAGGGACCCACCTTGGTGAGCAAGGCGGTCTCCACGGTGAGGCCGGGGCCAAACGCCATGGAGCAGATCCGCTCGTCCTGGCCGTCGAAGGGCTGCTCAAGGATGTGCTTCAACACGAACATCACGGTCGCGCTGGACATGTTTCCGTAGTCGCGCAGCGTTTCCCGTGCCGGCACCAGCTGGTCCTCCTTGAGGTCCAGCTTGGCCTCGACCTTGTCCAGGATGCTGCGCCCACCCGGGTGGATGGCCCAGTGCTCAATGTCCTTGTACTGCAGGTTGGCGAGGGTTTCGTCGCGGGCGAGGAGGGGTTCCAGTGCACCCACGATGTGCTCGTCGATGATGTGCGGTACGTAGGTTCCGAGCACCATCTCGAACCCCTCGTCACCGATGTTCCAGGCCATTGATTCTTCGCCCACCGGGGTCAGGACCGTCTCGAAAAAGTCGAGGCTCAGCGCGGGTGCCGTGGGCGTGTACTCGCGGGCGCTGATCACCGCAGCGGCGGCGCCGTCGGCAAACAGGGAGGATCCCACAATGGTGTCCGGGTTGTTCGAGGAGCGGACATGCAGAGAGCAAAGTTCGGCGGCCACCACCAGGACGACGGCGTCCGGCTCGGCCTCGCAGAAGGATTTCGCGGCGCGCAGGGCCGGGAACGCCGCGTAGCAGCCCATGAAACCCAGGTGGTAGCGCTGCGCGGCGGGGCTCAACCCGAGGGCGCGGACCACCTTGTAATCCGGCCCGGGATTGAAGAACCCGGTGCAGGACACGGTGATGACATGGGTGATGTCGGCCGCTTCGATCCCGTCGGCGGCGGCAAGGGCCTTGCTGGCCGCCTCGATGAACAGCTTGGTGCCCTCTTCCGCGTACACCTCGTTGCGGACCTTCGTGCTGGGGGAGAGGATACGCCGGTCAGCAGCGTCGAAGAACACGGGGTCCTCGGAGGAGGCTTCCAGCGTCATTTCCTTCACCGCCGTGTACCGGCGTTCAATGCCTGACGAATCGAACGCCGCACCCACCAGGCGGGTGCCGAGCCGGCTCAGCCCGGGTTGGGCGGCGAAGACGTCCCTCACATCAGACTGCACCATGACGGTCTCTGGAACGGCGGTTTCAAGGGACCTCATGATTACTGTCATAGTTCATTCTTAGGGGTGGGCGCCCGTTAAGACAATGTGGCCCGGGTTTTCGCTCTTAGCTCTTAGCTCTTAGCTGTTGCCGGGGGCGGGGTACTGCGCGTTGTCGTTCTCCAGCAGCGACTGCAGGTTCGTCAGCACTGGCGCCCATTCAGCGCCTACCGCGTCGACCTCCGATGGTGATGCCAGCCGGTCATGGGTGAGGCGGAATCGCATGCCGCCGCCGCTGATCTGGTCCAGGTCCACGCTCACCCGGGTGGCGGCGTCCTCCTGCGGGTCGGTGAGCCCATCCTCGCCCTCGGGGACCTCACGGAACGTGTAGGACAGGCGGCGGGGCTCGTCGGCTTCCAGGACCACGCCGTGGTGGGTGATGGTCTCCGAACTCCCGTCGTAGAAGCGGATGGGGGACCCGGGGACCCAGGTGGATTCCAGGCGGCGTCCGGACCAGTAGCGCCGGGTCACGTCGCCTTCGGTCAGCGCTTCCCACAGCCGGAGGGGGGAGGTGGCAATTTCGGTTTCATGCACGAACTCAGGCTCTGTCATGGCTAAATCGTAGCCCAGCACCTGTAACGTTAAACCCGCGTTGATCCACTGACACTCTCGCCGAGGAATGACATGCGACACACCAGCCAGCCACGCCCCTCCCTCCGCCGCTTTTCGGTGCCATTGGCGGCTGCTTTTTGCCTCCTTCTCACCGGGTGTGTCACCAGCGAACCGGCAGCAGATGGGGCCAGCGGCCAGGCAGTCGACAGTACGACGACGTCGCCCTCGCCCGCCGCTGGTGCAGCCTCCAGCGCCAGCCCGAGTGTGTCCCCCGCCCCGAGTGTGGCCCCCACCCCGGCGGCGGAACCCCTCGAACTCCCCCGCGGCGGCACCGACCTGTTTCCCGACTACCGGCTGGTCGGGTTCAGCGGCCACCCGACCGCCGAGGGGATGGGCAGGCTCGGCATCGGCGACATCGACGAGCGCGTGGATGAGATGGAGCTACTCGGCGAGCAGTACGCCGACGGACGCAAGGTGATGCCGGTGCTGGAACTGATCACCGTCGTCGTGCAGGCCTCCCCGGGAGCCGATGGCCTGTACCGGGCGGCAGCCAACGATGACTTCATCAGCTCCTACCTGGAAGCGGCGCGCCGGCACGACGCGCTGTTGCTGCTGAACGTTCAGCCCGGCCGGTCCACCATGACCGCGGAGGTGGAGTTACTGGAGAAATGGCTGCTGGAACCCGACGTCGGGCTGGCACTGGACCCCGAGTGGGACATCACTGGCGATCAGCTCCCCGGGGTGTCCTACGGCCAAACCTCCGGCGAGGAGATCGACCAGATCGCGAACTACCTCGACGAACTGGTCGCCGAGCATCAGTTGCCCCAGAAGGCGCTGGTCTTCCACCAGGTGGCGCCCTCGGTGGTGACCAACGAGGCAGCGGTAGGCGAGTACGACGGCGTCGAGGTGATCAAGAGCGTCGACGGGATCGGTGCCCCCGGGTCGAAGATCGAAACGTACAACCAGCTGATGCTGGAGCTACCCCCAACCGTGAACCCGGGTTTCAAGCTCTTCTTCGAGGAAGACACCGTGCTGGGCCCGCTGATGCTGCCGCCGGAGGTGCTGGGACTGGACCCGAAACCGGACTACGTGCTGTACGAATAGGTTCGTCATGGGTGGGACGAGCCCGCAGTTGTGAGGACCACCAAGCCATCGGGGCGGCAGGAACGAATGACTGCTAAGCGCGGACCGGAGTTCGGTCGCGGCCGGCGACACCTTGAGAGCATGAGGAACCATGATCAGCAGAACCGCAACGATGCTAGGCGTTTCAGTGATCACCGCAGCCCTGATCTCCGGGTGCGGCGGGGTGGAGGAGAATCCCCTCAACGTCAACAGTGCTCCGCAGCCAGTCCAGAGTGCTGACGTCGCCGGGGAGCCTGATACCGGAGTGCTCGCCGGGGCGTTGGGCGAGGATCCGCTGCAGCTCGGCGCGAATGGCTCCAAGTTGTGCTCCGTTCAACCTGCCCTGGGCTACCAGAAGTACACGGTGCTGATCCATAACGAGACCCTCGAATCATTCACTGTCGACGACGTCAGCCTGGGATCGCCTTCCGGCGTCACCCTGAACGCGGCCGAGGTCACCCCCGCCAACCGTGGCGGCCATGGCACCCACGGGATGGACGACGGAACCGTGATGGGCGGCGACGAACACACCGGAGCCCACGGCGCCGGCGAAATGGCCGACATGGAGGACATGCCGGAGAACGTGTTCTTCACCGAGCCGGTGCCGGCCATCGGCTACGAAATCTCCACCCTCGAGTACCTCAACGTGGTGGTCTCGGTCTCCCTGGACGACGGGGTGGACCGCGGCACCTCCGGGTTTATCGAGATCGGCTACTCCACCGCCGAAGGCTCCTTCAGCGGCCAGCACCCCCTCGCCATCACCATGGACCGTGACTCCTGCGCCTAGGATGCCCGCAGCCGTCCGCTGTTGATTAACTTTTGCCGCGCAGCTGCTCACCCTCCACGGGTGATGCGACTCGCGTCGTCTGGGTGAAGACTCTCGGCATAGGCATCCACACGTCCGTTGCCATAGGGGACCCACGTGAGCACAGCACCGGCCGAAGTACTTGGCCCAGTCGACTACGTCCTTCTCGAGTTCCCGCACGGCCGGTTCACCGGCGAGGCAAGCGATGCACTCCGGAACATCGTGGACAGCGGGGTGATCCGCCTTTATGACCTGACGGTCATCAGCAAAGACCCGGACGGTGCAGTCACCGTGCTGGACCTCACCCAGGCAACGCCCGACGCCGGCGGTTTTGACCTTTTCGCGGGCGCCCGGTCCAACCTGCTGACGACGACGACGACGACCTGCGCCAGGCTGCCAACGCACTCGAACCCAATACCGTAGCCGTACTGATCGTCTACGAGAACACCTGGGCCATCCCTTTCGTCGCGCTGCCCGTCGCAGCGGCGGTGAGCTCATCGCCAGCGCCCGGATCCCGGCGGCCGACCTCGTGGCCGCACTGGATTCCACCATTACCTGAGGAGCACCACCATGGGATTACTCCGCGGAATCGCCAGAACCGCTGCCATCTCGGGAACCGCCACGGCCGTCAGCGGCCGGGTCCAGCGACGCCAGGCCGAACGGTTCGCCGAGCGTGAAGCAGCGATCATCTCGGAACGCCAGCGGGCCTACGATCAGCAGGCTGCCGCACCGCCGCAACCCCCGGCACCGCCGCAACCCCCGGCAGCGACGCAGCCACCGGCAGCTGCAGATCCGATCCAGCAACTCAAGGACCTCGCGGCACTTAAAGTCCAGGGCATCCTGACCGAGGAGGAGTTCGCCGCCCAGAAAGCACGGGTCCTGGGGACTACGTCCTAGCCGTCCGCCTGGGAGCCAGGCCGGTTGGGACCTCCCGCCCGCGGTAGGCGAGAATGGCCTACGTGCTATCTCTGACTTCCGACGCTGCCATCTTTGACCAACTCGCCGCCGAACTCGGTGTCCAACCGTGGCAGGTGAAAGCCGCGGTGGACCTGCTCGACGGCGGCTCGACGGTGCCGTTCGTCGCCCGGTACCGCAAGGAGGCCACCGGCTCCCTTGACGACGCCCAGCTCAGGACCCTCGAGGAACGGCTTGGATACCTGCGCGAGCTGCGTGACCGCCGTCGGGCAGTGACCGAGGCGATCGAGGCGCAGGGGAAGCTCACCGATGACCTGCGGGCGGCCATCGCCGCAGCGGACACCAAGTCGCGGCTGGAGGACATCTACCTGCCGTTCAAAACAAAACGACGCACCAAGGCGCAGATCGCCCGCGAGGCCGGACTGGAACCGCTGGCCGATGCGCTGGTCACTGACCCGTCCCTTGACCCGACCACCGAGGCGGCCCGGTATGTGAGCGACGCTGTCCCTGATGCGGAGGAGGCGCTCGCAGGGGCCCGGTCAATCCTCATCGAACGCGCCGGCCAGGACGCTGACCTCCTGACCTCGGCGCGCGAGAAACTGTGGAAGCACGGCCAGCTGCGCTCAAAGGTGCGCGCGGGCAAGGAGGCGGATGGACAGAAATTCGCCGACTACTTCCAGTTCACCCAGGCGCCCGCCACCATGCCCTCCCACCGTGTCCTGGCGCTGTTCCGCGGAGAGAAGGAGGGTGTGCTGGAACTGGCCATCACCGAAGCTGACCCCGCGGACACCAGCGAATTCCGCAAGATCCGTGCCACGTATGAGAATTTCGTGGCAGCGGTCCTGGGAATTGCAGCCTCCGGACGGGCCGCCGACCCGTGGCTGACCCAGACCGTGGGCCAGGCCTGGCGGCGCGTCCTGGCCAAGCTCTCCCTCGACCTCCGGGTCCGGCTCTTCGCCGCAGCCGAGACCGAGGCGGTGCGGGTCTTCGCCGCCAACCTTCGGGACGTGCTCCTCGCTGCACCGGCGGGAGGCAGGACCACCGTCGGGCTGGATCCTGGGCTGCGCACCGGAGTCAAGGTGGCAGTGGTCGACGGCACGGGCCAGGTGGTCGCCACGGAGACCGTCTACCCGCACGCGCCCGCCAGGAAGTGGGACGCCGCCCTGGCAGCCCTGACCAATCTGATCACCGGGCATGACATTGAACTGATCGCGATCGGGAACGGAACCGCGTCGCGGGAGACCGACAAGCTGGCCACCGAACTGATCAAGCGGCTTCCGGAGCGCAAGCTGCAGAAGCTGGTGGTTTCGGAGGCTGGAGCCTCGGTCTATTCGGCGTCCGCGCTTGCCTCAGCCGAACTCCCGGATCTGGATGTGTCGCTCCGCGGGGCCGTCTCCATCGCCCGGCGGTTGCAGGACCCGCTGGCCGAACTGGTGAAGATCGACCCCAAATCGATCGGGGTGGGCCAGTACCAGCACGACGTCACGGCGGCCAACCTGGAACGGTCGCTGAACGCGGTGATCGAGGACTGCGTGAACGCCGTTGGCGTTGATGTGAACACGGCGTCACCGTCGCTCCTCAGCCGGGTGGCCGGCGTCGGCCCGCTGCTGAGCGAGAACATCGTGGCACACCGGAACGCGAACGGGCGCTTCACCCGCCGGGCCGATCTGTTGAAGGTGCCACGGCTGGGGGCGAAGGCGTTCGAGCAGTGCGCGGGCTTCCTGCGGGTCTCCGGCGGATCCGAGCCGCTGGACGCATCAAGCGTCCACCCGGAGGCCTACGGGGTGGCCCGCCGCATCCTGAGCGCGGGTGGCGCGTCGCTGCGTGACGTAGACCTGCAGGCGTTCGTGGATGACAGCTTCGGGTTGCCGACCCTGAAGGACATTGTGGCGGAACTGGAAAAGCCTGGCAGGGATCCGCGGCCCGAGTTTGTCACGGCGTCCTTCTCGGAGGGTATCGAGAAGATCTCCGACCTCCGACCAGGGATGATTCTGGACGGTGTGGTGACCAACGTGGCCGCGTTCGGGGCGTTCGTGGACGTGGGAGTGCATCAGGACGGTCTGGTCCACATCTCGGCCATGTCGAACCGTTTCATCAGCGATCCGCACGAGGTGGTGAAGTCCGGCCAGGTGGTCAAGGTGAAAGTGCTCGAGGCAGACCCTGAGCGCAAACGGATCGCCCTGACCCTGCGGCTCGACGACGACCCGGCATCAGCCGCCGCCGGTGGTGGGCAACGGCAGCCCCGGCAGGAACAGCCCCGTAAGGAGCAGCCCCGGTCCGGTCAGCGCAGCCAGCCCCGCAAGGATCAGCCCCGGTCCGGTGGAAAACCTGCAGCGGGGAAGACCCCGGCGGCACGGAATCCTGCACCGCCCGCGAACTCCGCCATGGCCGAGGCCTTGCGACGGGCAGGTCTGGCCTAACCCCTTAGAGCACAATAACGACGACGGCGGCCGCCCGGGATATCCCGAACGGCCGCCGTCGTCGTTATTGAGTCCGGCTGGTGAGAGCCGGTTACAGCATGGGGCTACTTGGCCGGGAGCTGCAGGACGTCACCGGTGAAGATGAGGTCAGCGTGGATCACTGTGCTGGAGTTGGCTTCGTACAGGGCCTGCCAGCCACCGACGACGCCGAGCTTCTCGGCGATGGTGCTGAGGGTGTCGCCGGACTGGATCGTGTAGGTGTCACCGCTGAGTGCGGGAGCTGCTACTGGAGCCTGAGCCACTGGGGCCTGGGCTACGGGTGCCTGCACAACGGGAGCCTGAGCCACTGGGGCCTGGGCTACGGGTGCCTGCGCTACTGGGGCCTGGACGACAGGTGCCTGAACAACCTGAGGCTGAATCTGCTGTGCCTGCGCCTGAACCGGTGCCTGGACAACAGGTGCCTGCTGCATTGGCTGGGCTGATGGGTTGGCGCCACCGCTCAGGCCAAGCTTGGCCGAGCATGCTGGCCATGCGCCCCAGCCCTGACCCTGCAGTACGTTTTCTGCTACAGCGATCTGCTGCTCCCGGCTGGCGTCCTGGGGAGCACCCTGACCGCCGAAGCCGGCCCAGGTGGATGGAGTGAACTGCAGGCCGCCGGAGAAGCCGTTTCCGGTGTTGATGCCCCAGTTGCCGCCACTCTCGCACTGAGCGAGGGCGTCCCAGGTGCTGGCGGGGGCTGCGTTGGCAACTCCTGCCGATGCTCCGAGGCCGAGGCCTGCGAGGGCGATGACTGCGACGCCGCGGCGCGCGGTAGTGCTGAATTTCTGGTTCTTCATGGGTCAGATGCTCCGAAAGGCCACCAACGCTAGTTCCGTCCCCGGACATTTTTGCGCCGTTGCTCGCCTCGACTGTTTTTGTGGTCAGGTCTTTGGTGTCTGCCGGACGAGCAACGTCGGGTGGAGTGGCAGCACCGGGCATTTCCGCAGAGGTCTCGTAAGACCTGATAGCGGAGGGTTTCCTTGAGCGGGTTATCGTCTACGGTAGAACAGAATTCAATCGTTGCCAAATCGAGACGTGTCGGAGCTTGACGAACGAGGGGGAACCGGGTGGTTTTGGTTGGCCAGATACTGACCTGCAGGGTGCCGATGCGGTGGTCCGATATGGACGCCTATGGGCACATAAACAATGTACAGGTTTTACGCCTGCTGGAGGAAGCGAGGATCCACGCTTTTGGGCCTCCTGGGGGCACCGGAGCCGAGGGGGAGTCACCGCCCGTTGCCGTGTTTTCCTCAGTGGAACCGGGCACCCAGGCCCTTGTCGTCGAGCATCGCGTGCGGTTTGTGGACACGCTCGATTACAGGAATGTTCCGGTACGCATCGATGTGTGGGTCAGCGCAGTGAAGCCGGCCAGTTTCACTCTCGCCTACCGGATCCACGACCCAGCGACGGGCGCTGTCTGCGTGAAGGCCGAAACAATCCTCGCTTTCGTGGACACGAACCTGGGGAGCCTGCTCCGGCTGACCGCCGAGCAGAAGCGCGCGCTGGCCCCCTACCAAGGCAGCCCACTGTTCGCTTGAGGGTGCTCCGGCCGGGCGGCAGGGCAAAACCGCGGGCACCACAGGGGTGCCCGCGGTCCGCATCCGTGTCAGCTACGCAGCAACGTACCCGTGGGGGTCGAGCACGTACTTCGTGGCTGCCCCGGCGTCGAACTCCTCGTAACCGCGAGGAGCGTCAGTCAGGCTGATCGCCTTGGCGTTGACGGCCTTGGCAATCTGCACCTTGTCGTGCAGGATCGCCATCATCAGGCCCCGGTTGTACTTCATCACCGGACACTGACCGGTGGTGAAGGACAACGACTTGGCCCAGCCGGTTCCCAGGCTGAGTGACAGGGAACCAACCTTCGCGGCGTCGTCGACCGCTCCCGGGTCGCCCGTCACATACAGCCCCGGGATGCCCAGCGCACCGCCGGCGGCGGTGAGGCCCATCAATGAGTTCAGCACCGTTGCCGGTGCCTCCTTGGCGGAGCCGTCACCGTGACCGCGAGCCTCGAAGCCCACGGCATCCACACCGCAATCCACTTCAGGGATGCCGAGAATCTGCTCGACCTGGTCCTTGGGATCGCCCTTTGACACGTCGACCGTCTCGCAGCCGAAGCTGCGGGCCTGGGCCAGCCGTTCCTCATTCAGATCGCCCACGATGACGACGGCGGCGCCAAGCAGCTGAGCCGATACGGCGGCTGCCAGGCCGACAGGTCCCGCACCTGCAACGTAGACGGTGGATCCGACACCCACACCTGAAGTGACTGCACCGTGGAAACCCGTGGGGAAGATGTCCGAAAGCATGGTCAGGTCAAGGATTTTCTCCAGGGCCTGGTCCCGGTCCGGGAACTTCAACAGGTTCCAGTCGGCATAGGGCACCAGCACGTATTCGGCCTGCCCGCCGACCCAGCCGCCCATGTCCACGTACCCGTAGGCGCTTCCGGGACGGTCGGGGTTCACGTTCAGGCAGATACCGGTCTTGCGTTCCTTGCAGTTCCGGCAGCGCCCACAGGCGATGTTGAAGGGCACGGAGCAAATGTCGCCCTTTTTGATGAATTCGACGTCGCGGCCCACCTCGACCACCTCACCGGTGATCTCATGGCCGAGCACTAGATCGGAGGGGGCAGTGGTACGGCCCCGAACCATGTGTTGGTCGGAGCCGCAGATATTCGTCGTAACAGTCTTGAGGATGACACCGTGATGCACCTTACGGCCCACATTGGCCGGGTTCACCCCTGGTCCATCCTGCAGCTCGAAGGTGGGGTAGTCGATATCGATGACCTCCACTTTCCCGGGTCCTTTGTAAGCAACGGCTTTGTTTCCAGGCATGAGCTTCCCTTCCGTTTCCGAACAGCCCTGTCGTCGGTGACGGGGCACAGGGTGAACGTACCGCGATTCGGGTTGCACCAAGGTTGCATTCACGTTGCATTGGTTTTGGGTGGAAGCCCACACAAAGTTGCCTTGCGGCGGAGAGAACCGGCGCAAGGCAGCATTGATGATCTGGGCCCTAGGCCGCTGGTTAGGTGTGGGTTGATCGGCCACCTCCACGGGTCCGCGCCAGGTGAGTGAGGGCGATGCCCCCGGCGATCAGCGCCAGGATCAGATGCAGCCAGTTGCCTGCCGCGTTGAAGGACAGAAAGTTGGCCGTCGACCCCAGGTCGATGACCATGCCGTAGATCCACATGATCAGGAATAGTGCGCCGCTTCCCAGCAGAAAGTTGCGGGCGCCGCTACTGTCCCTACTCATGATGATTCCGGCCGCTCCAACCAGCAGATAGACGATGTTGAGCAGGATCGACACCTGGAAGACGCCGAAGAGTAATGCCTCTGACTCGCTGGCGAGGGCCAGCGAACCGTACTGTGTTGTCAGTCCCGGCACGAAGGCCAGGACGCCCAAAAGCAGAAAGACCACGCCCAATCCCATCGAGCCGCTACGAACGAGCTCGTGGGTCACGTGAAAGTCACGTGCATGATGTGATGCGGTAGTCATCTCCCCTCCCTTGAAACAAGAAAATAACCCCAAATACTGCGGAACTATTCGCCGAGCTTCTACAGGGCCGTTGGCATGGGATCGCTGCCCATGCCAGCACTACTATTTTACCGCCGGTAGAGAACCAGACAAAGGACGAAAGACCCTGAAATGGCGGCGAAAATAACACCCCGCACCATATCCACCGGCGCTAAGGATGCTTACTATGAAAGGTACCCGTAACGACATTCCTTACAAGGAGGTAAGAAAGTGTCAGGCTACTTCAAAATAGTGGATGCGCACGACGGTGGATACCGGATCAAACTCATGGCCGGCGACGGAGTGCTCGTCGCCGTCTCCACGTATTATCCGACCAAGTCGCAGGCCATCGCTGGCATCGAACAGATCCGCGAAATCGCTGGAACCGGTCCCGTGGTGGACCAGACCCGAGGGAACCACATCGGCGCGACTGCCAGCGCCGCAGGCAGGAAGAGTTACAGCGCCCCGCGCCGCTAGCCCGCCAGACCTGGCCCGCCTCTCCGCAGCCTTCACCCCGAGACCTTACCCGGCGGTCGCCAACCGCCGGGCGAGGTACGGTGCGGTCCGGCTTTCCGGAGTACTTGCAACCGACGACGGCGTCCCCGCTGCAACAATCCGGCCACCCTCGTCCCCGCCGGACGGCCCCAGGTCGATCACCCAGTCAGCCGCGGCGATGACTGCCATGTCGTGTTCCACGACGACCACTGTGTTGCCGGCGTCGACCAGGTTGTTCAGCTGAGCCAACAGCAGCTGCACATCGGAGGGGTGCAGCCCGGTGGTGGGCTCGTCGAGCACATACAGGGTGTGCCCGCGGCGCGCACGCTGCAGTTCGGTGGCGAGCTTGATGCGCTGTGCCTCGCCGCCGGAGAGCTCGGTGGCTGGCTGGCCGAGCCGCAGGTAGCCGAGCCCCACCTGCCGGAGGGTGGTCAGGCTGCGCGCCGCAGCGGGGACATCGGCGAGGAACTCGGCGGCGGCGTCCACGGTGAGCCTGAGGACCTCGGCGATGGTCCGGCCCCGGTAGGTGATCTCCAGTGTCTCGGGGTTGTAGCGTGACCCGTCGCAGGTGGGGCAGGGCCCGTAACTGCCGGGCAGGAATAGTAGCTCCACCGAGACGAACCCTTCGCCCAGGCACGTCTCACAGCGGCCGCCGGTCACATTGAACGAGAACCGTCCGGCCCCGTAGCCGCGAGCCTTGGCCTCATCGGTCCCGGCGTAAAGCTTCCGGACGGCGTCGAACAGGCCCGTGTAGGTGGCCAGGTTGGACCGGGGGGTCCTGCCGATTGGGCGCTGGTCCACCCGGACGAGCCGGTCGATCAGGTCGAGGCCCTCCACGTGGCCCACCGTCATGTGGTCACCCGGTGCGCAGTCGCGGTCGCTGCCGTCGTCGGCGTCCTCCGCCGGAACACCGGCGTGCAGGTAATCATTGACGACGTCGGCAAGCACCTGGGAGACGAGCGTGGACTTGCCGGAGCCGGAGACACCGGTGACGGCGGTCAGCACATTCAGCGGGATGGTGGCGTCGAGGCCCCGCAGGTTGTGGCGGCTGATGTTGTTCATGCTCAGCCAGCGGTCCGGCTTTCGCAACGCGGCGTCGGCGGCCGGGGGAGCCTGCTCGGGGAAGAGGAACGGCCTGGTGACCGAGTCCTTGACGTCCGCGAGACCGGACACGGCGCCGCTGTAGAGGACCGAACCGCCGGCTTCGCCGGCCTTGGGTCCCACATCCACCACCCAGTCGGCGCTGCGGACCACGTCCATGTCATGTTCCACCACAAACACCGAGTTGCCGGAGGACTTCAGCTGCTGCAGCACTTCGAGCAGCGGTTCGGCGTCGGCGGGGTGCAGCCCGGCCGATGGCTCATCGAGCACGTAGATGACGCCGAAGAGGCCGGACCGCAGCTGGGTGGCAATGCGCAGCCGCTGCATCTCACCGGGCGAGAGGGTCGGCGTGGGCCGGCGAAGGCTCAGGTAGCCCAGGCCAAGATCCAGCAGGACACCGACGCGCTGGTGCAGGTCCTTGGTCAGGGTGACGGCCACCTCCGTGGTCTCGCCGGAGCTCAGGGCACGGGAGCTGGATCCTGCACCCTGCAGGGTGGCGGTGGGTTCGACGATGGCTGCCAGCTCGGCGAGGGGCACATCGGTCAGTTCGGCGATGGAGTAGCCGGCGAAGGTAACCGCCAGTGCTGCCTGCTGCAGCCCGCTGCCATCGCAGAGGGGGCACGGGCCGCTGTGCATAAACTGCAGGACGCGTTCGCGCATCGACTGGCTGGACGAGTCGGCGAGGGTGTGGAGCACGTAGCTCTTCGCGCTCCAGAATCGGCCCTTGTAGGGCTTGGCGACCCGGTCCCGCTGCGGGGTGACCTCCACCACCGGCTGTTCCTCGGTGAACAGGATCCAATCGCGGGACTCCCTGGGGAGCTGGTCCCACGGAGTGTCGATGTCGTGACCAAGTTCACGCACGATATCGCGGAGATTCTTGCCCTGCCAGGCTCCGGGCCAGGCAGCGATCGCTCCATCGCGGATGGTCAGCGACGTATCGGGGACCAGGGATTCCTCGCTGACCGTGTGGGCGATACCCAACCCGTGGCACTGTGGGCAGGCGCCGGCGGCAGTGTTGGGGGAGAACGAATCAGAGTCCAGGGACTCGGCACCCTCGGGGTAGGTGCCGGCGCGGGAGAACAGCATCCGGACGGAGTTGGAGAGGGTGGTGACGGTACCCACGGTTGACCGGGAACTGGGAGTGCCGCGGCGCTGCTGCAGCGCGACGGCGGGCGGCAGGCCGGTGATCTCGTCGACCCGGGGGTTGGAACCCTGCTGGATCAGACGCCGCGCGTAGGGGGCCACCGATTCGAAGTAGCGGCGCTGGGCTTCGGCGTAGATGGTGCCGAAGGCCAGGGAGGATTTGCCTGAGCCGGAGACGCCGGTGAAGGCCACGATGGCGTCCCGGGGGACGTCCACGCTCACGTTGCGGAGGTTGTTTTCCCGGGCACCCCTCACCTGGACAAAACCGGTCAGGGGGGAGGTTGCGGGCAGATCGGCTGATAGTTGTTGACTCACCCCTCCGACTCTAGCCCTCCAGCAGCCCCCTGATGTCGTCGGCGGTCAGTGCTGAGCTGAAGACGGCGTCGTCGTCCATCACCGAGCTGAAGAGCTTGGCCTTCTGTTCCTTGAGCTTCATCACCTTCTCCTCGATGGTTCCCGACGCCACCATCCGATAGACCATGACGTTGCGGGTCTGACCGATCCGGTGGGTACGATCCACGGCCTGCGCCTCGGTAGCCGGGTTCCACCAAGGGTCCAGCAGGAACACATAATCAGCCTCGGTGAGGTTCAGGCCGAACCCGCCGGCCTTGAGGCTGATCAGGAAGACGGGCGCCTCCCCGTCCTTGAACCTGTTGATGACGTCGCCGCGGCGCAGGGTGGACCCGTCAAGGTAGCTGTAGGCGATGCCCTGGGCGTCGAGCCTCTCTGCGGCTTTCTTCAGGAAGGAGGTGAACTGGCTGAAGACCAGCGCCCGGTGGCCCTCGGCCACCACATCCTCGAGCTGCTCGAACAGGACGTCGAGCTTGGCGGAGGGGACGCCGTCGTACGCCTGATCCACCAGCGACGCGTCGAGGCTGAGCATTCGCAGCAGGGTCAGCGACCTGAAGACGATCATCCGGTTGCGGTCCAGGTCCTCGATCAGGCCCAGCAATTTTTGCCGCTCGCGCTGCAGGTGGGTCTGGTAGATCTTCCAGTGCCGGGAATGCAGTTCCACCTCCAGTACCTGCTCCTGCTTCGGGGGCAGGTCCGAGGCGACCGCTTCCTTGGTGCGCCGCATCAGCAGCGGCCGGATCCTGCGGCGCAGGCGCGCAAGCCGCTCCGTGTTGGCTGACTTCTCGATCGGGTTCCGGTAGTCCTCGGTGAACCGGCGGGCCGAAGGGAACAGGCCGGGAGCGGTGATCGAGAACAGCGACCACAGCTCCATCAGGTTGTTCTCCATCGGGGTGCCGGTGATGGCGAGTTTGAAGGGCGCGGAGAACTCCTTGGCGCACAGGTGCACCTTCGCGGTCCGGTTCTTCACGAACTGGGCCTCGTCGAGGATCAGCCCCGCCCATTCCTGCGACTGGTACCCCTCGAAGTCCAGCCGGAACAGCGTGTAGGAGGTCACGACGACGTCGGCCCCCGCCGTCAGCGTGGCCAGGTCGACGCCGCTTTTCGCCTGGGTGTCTGCGACCCCGGTCACCGCGAGCCCGGGGGCAAAACGGTGCGCCTCGGATACCCAGTTGGGGACCACCGAGGTGGGTGCGACGACGAGGAAAGGCTTCGACTCACCCTGTTCCTTCGCATGGGTGAGCAGTGCCAGGGCCTGCAGGGTTTTGCCGAGCCCCATGTCATCTCCGAGGACACCGCCGAGCCCGTGCTGGTAGAGGAACGCGAGCCAGTTGAAGCCGTCCTGTTGATAGGGGCGAAGGGTTGCGAACAGGGTGGGCGGTACGGGGGTGGGGCTGATTTCCTGCAGGTCATTGAGCCCGGCGACTGCGGCCCGCCAGCCCTGGGCCTCCTCCGTCTCCTCGGCCAGGTCCTCGAACTCCGCCCAGAGTCCCGCCTGGTAGCGGCTGATCTTCAGGCCCGGCTCCCACTCGTTGAGCGCGCGGGCTTCTTCGATCAGCTCACGCAGCTGCTCGAAGACCGGCTGGTTCATTGAGAGGTAGCTGTTGTCCACCAGTTTGATCTTCTTCTTGCCCTGCGCCAGCGCCCGAAAAATATGGTCGAAGGGGATCTTGCGCCCCTGGACGGTCACCAGCACCCCGAGGTCAAACCAGTCGCGGTTGTCCGTCTCCACAGTGGTGATGGTCAGTTGGGCAGGTTCGGTGAGCTCTTCATAGCTGGGCTGCTCGCCGACGACGTCCACGCGGATTCCGTCGAGTTCCAGGAGCTTCGGCAGGGTGTCTTCGGTGAACTCGACGGCACCCATGTCCTCCAGGGTGAGAGCCTCCAGGGGGGTCGCTCCGAGGTGGACGCGCGCGGTGCGGAGCAGCGCCTCCTCCACCACAGGGTCCCGGTAATCCTGGGCGCCCGGCTCGGGGTGCAGGGCTTTGCGGGTGGTGTCCTCGCCGAGCCGGTACTCCCAGTCCCAGGCCAGTTCCAGGCGGTCTCCGGAGGTGTAGTGGGCCGTCAGGACCAACAGGGGCGGGGCAATGTCCGGGAAGGTTACCGAGTCGTCGCTGCTGATGACTTCGATGGCCTGGCGGAGCCGCGGGTAGAAACTGTCGAGGAACAGGGGCCTTTCCGCGGCGGGGATGACCACCGGGGCTGTCTGCAGCAGCAGCCCGATGTCATGGTCGGTGAGCCGTTTGGCGGAGGGGGCCAGGGTGATGATGGTGCTCTGGGTGGGGCTGCCCGGGTGGACCGTATAGATGCCGTGGGTACTGATTGGCTGCGCGGTTTCCGGCGCGTGCTGATGGCCGTCGATTTCCAGAATCGGGCAGAGACGCAGTTGGTCGTCGGTAGTGGTGGCATCGAGCTTCAGGGTGGCGCTGCCGGCCAGGACCACTGCGACCCCCTTCGTGGACGCAACAAACTCAACACCCAGGCGCTGCGCCTCCCTCAGTAACTGCCACAACAGGGGGTTGCTGAAGTCCTCCAGATAGAGCCAGGAGTCGTTGTTGCCGAAGTAACTGACACCCGTTCCCCGGTGCAGGGACGGGAACTGGGAAAACCACCGGTGTTGGTCCGGGTCAAGGAGCATCCCGTAGGTCTGATAGCTGATGCTGCCCCACGACAGGTTGTTCTTGACCCAGTTGCCCTTGCTGTTGCGGATCACCGGCCGCACGCCGAGCTGCGGCTTCGCCGTCCGGCGCTGCGTCTTCGGGGTGGACTGCCAACCGGTGTGGAGGCCCTGGACGGAGCGCAACTCAAACTGGAGCGCCAACGGTGTGCGGGCGGTGACCGGTCCTGTGACCTCATCGGTCGGCGGGTTGATGAGTCCAGAAAGCGAGCTCTGCCACCCCTGCGGGGCAGATTTTCGGACCGGCGCGGTGAGCTCTTGCCGGGAGAGCAGGTGCTCGGTGTTGCTCTGCAGGGCCGTGGCGGCGACGTGCTTGCAGTCGAGGCTGATGGGGCAACTGCAGAAGCTGTCCCTGAGGTGGTAACGCCCGTCGCCCTTCGCGCTGAGGAAAAGCCGGGTGCGGTAGGCACCGGGGGAGTTGCCCTGCACCCTGGCGTCCAGGGTGTTTGCCGACGGGTCCCAGGCCAGTTGGGTGACCGCACCCTGTTTCGCGTAGGTCTGGCCCCGCTGAAATGAGGCGCCGCCCACCATGCGGATGATGTCGGTGACATCGATCATGGGGGAGCTGGTCTGGGGCATGGATTAATGCTCTCACGCACCACCGACCGAATGGTCGGTGGTGCGGCGGGGCGGCTGAACGGGCCCGCAGGACCGACGTCAACCTGACCTTGAACCGAGGGTGAGCTGACGTTGACCTGACGGTGAAACTGGCTGTCCGCGATCGGTGACTCACGCCGTTCCCGGGAGTAAAATTCAGAGGGAGGGCAGGGAGATGGCCATGAAGCCACGCACGGGGATACAGCGCCAACTTATCGGGTGTGTCATCGCGTTGGGGCTCATTGCTCCGACACTCTCTCCGGCTGCAGCGGCGGCACCGCCTGCGGGTGCGAAACCTGATGACCTGCGCTACTACCAGGCGGCGGTCAACCTCATCCCGGACACGGACGGAGCCTATGCTGGCGCCGTCTCATTCCGGCAAGACTTCAGGGGCGAAGCATCGGTCGACGTATTCCTGTCCCGGGCGGCCACGATCACGTGCCCGGACCTGAGCGAGGACTTCGCTACCACCACGATCCAGACCGAAGATCGGGAGGCGCGAGCGCCCGGCCCGGTGGAGCTCGACATCGGGCACAGCCTGGACCAGGCTTTCGGGCACGCAATTGTTGATCTGACAGTCACGGCCAGCCCGGGGTGCGGCGAACCTGAGTCGGTCACGGTGCTGCGCGCCCAGGACGTCCAGATCACGGTGACTGGGACGACGCCGAGGTTCTTCACGGGCATCGGTGGAACCACCTCGTCGGGCTCGGACCGTTCCAGCGGACGATTCTACGATTTTTCACGAGATGGGACCGGCACCCTGAGCGTTGGTTCGCTCATCGTGGGGGTCGGGAGTCCCGCCGCGTTCCTGAAATTCGCCGTCGAAAAGCGGCGCACCCACGGAGAGGCCCCGGTGGCGCCGGATCCGGTCGCGCCGTCAGGCGGCACCGGAGCGCGGGGAGATTACAGTGCCGAATTTGAGCTCACCGGCAATCCCGGGGTGGTCTTCGAGGATGCGATTGTGCAGGCCAGCACCACCAGCCCACCGGAGCGAGCTACGACCGTCAGTGCGTCGAGCCTCACCGTTGAGCTGATCGACTGTGGTGACGGCACCACCGGCTTTCGCGAGCAGTTCGTTGTCGGGTCAGGTCCTGGTGTGCTGACCATCGCGCGCAAGCTGGGATCGGCTACCGCATCCGGTTCCATCCAGTTCGACCGATTCGTCAATGACGAATGTCAGGGTGGTGGGACGGTCGTCGACACCGTTGTTCTCCCAGTAACGCTCGACCTCGTAGCAACGGGGCCCCTCGTGCGGGTGAGCGATACCCGCTGGCAGATCAGGCCGGGCGACGGTGCTGAGCGCACCAAAGGGTGGTATCTCGGGCGGGAGGCAACCGGCACAGTGGCGGTCGGGTCGGTAGGTGGGACGACGAATCTGGGCGCAATCGGCTCCTCCGGACCCTGACCGGCGGTGCGGGGTGGAGCAGTGGTGTGGTCAGGACCTAGCCGTTTCCTCCGCCGATCACGTCCACGTGGACATGGTCCAAATGGCGCAGGATTTCGTTTCCGGGGGCAGGAGCGTCGTAGTAGTGCCATCCTCCGCGGGCAAGGCGCGCACTCCAGAACTCGTCGTCGAAGATGACGTACTGGATGTCCAGGTCTGCCGCGTGGGCGACCAGCCAGTGGGACAGAATCCACCCCTGACGCCGGTTGTCTTCGGTCACCGGGCGGAAAAAGACGTCGATCGCCCGGCCGTCGTAATGGGTGGATTCCCCGCCGTGACCCTGGCCGACGCCACCCGGGGCGAAGCCGCCCAGGCTTTGGTCGCCGAACACCTCGGCCATCGCTATCCGTACCTGCTCGGCGCGCGGTGTCAGACCGGAGGCGGTGATGTCCTCGACCTCAAGGTCGCTGGCGGCCGAGCCGCGGCAGTGGAGACTGGGGCCAGCGTCGTCGGCTGGCCCGTCGACGAGGCGCTCGATGACCGCGTCGTCGATGCCGGTGGTGTCGGGGGCCTCGGCGCCGCGGGCCAGAAGCGCCGCGGCGGTGGTCGCCCGCTTCGCCATTTCACGGTCCAGACCGACGTTCCCCTCGGCGGTTTCAACGGTGCATTCCGGGCCGCCGAGCAGTGATCCTCCCTGGCTGGCGAGAGGGCCCACCAGGCGTGGCCCCACGAGCATCAGCGCCGCGGCGATGACCCCGACGACCAGCAGGCCCACGAGCACCCGGTACGGCCGACGTCGTCCGGGTGTCTCGTTGCGGGGCATGCGTTAAATGCTCTCACGGGACGTGGGAGCGGGTGGCCCTACGGGCGGAGCATGACCTTCCCCTTGCGGCCTGCGACGAAGTTCGCTTTCGCCGCAGCCTGCACCTGGTCAAACGGGTAGACCGCCTCGACGGGCAGCGAAATGGAGCCGTCCGTGACCCGCGTCAGCAGTTCACCCAGGAGCTCCCCACGCCGCTCGGGAGTCATCGATCCCATGACCCGGCTGCCCCAGAATCCCTTGACGACCAGATTCTTGAAGATGATCGACCCGGAGTTCAGCGCCAGGTTGCTGCCGCCCATGGCACCGAAGATCACCAGGGTGGCATCCTCGGCGAGTTGGGAGAGGACATCGTTGCTGGCGTCGCCGCCGACTGAATCCACTCCGGCCACGATCTTTGCGCCGCCGGTCAGCTCGGCGACGCGGTCCTGCCAGCCGTCGCTCTCGGTGGACACGATGCGCTCGATGCCCTGGGCCGAGAGTTCCTCGACGCCGGCGTCACGACGGACCAGGCCGATGACGTTGATTCCGCGGGAGGGCGCCAGCTGCGCCAGCAGCCTTCCAACGGCGCCGTTGGCGGCATTCTGGATGATCCAGTCACCCTCGGAAAGCTCCAGCCAGTCAAGCAGGGCGAGGGCAGAGAACGGCATGGCGACGAGCTGCGCCGCAACCTCGTCGGTGGCACCCTCAGCCACCGGAATGAGGCCCGCCGCCGGGGCGATGAAGTACTCGGCCCAGACACCGAAGGTACCGCCGGTGGCAACCCGCTGGCCGATGCTGAGGTGCTCGACGCCGTCGCCCAGGGCGTCCACCACCCCGGCGGCCTCGGTGCCCGCCTGGGCAGGGAGCGTGGGCTTGAAACCGTAGGTGCCGCGAACGGTCCAGAGGTCGTGGTTGTGGATTGCTGACATGAGGGTGCGGACCCTCACCTGGCCGGGGCCGGGTTCCGGTGTGGCGATGTCCTCTACCTGCAGGACGTCCCATGGTTCGCCGAATGTGTGCTGACGAATAGCGCGCATGATTGCCTTCTCTCGTTGCCGTGCGGTTACGGGGAAAACAACCACGGGGCCGGGTGCGGTATTCCACCAGCACGGGCCGGTCGGCGGAGCTGGGGGTGGGCCCCGTTTTTGCCTGCCGTGAAATCCATGTAGACTCGTACGCAGTTGTAGTGTTGCGCATTTTGTATTTCAAGCGGCGAAACCCAGACGGGCCAGCCGCTTTTTCTGTAGAAGCGGGAAACGAACGCCGCGACTGAGACTACCCGACAGTCGGGATCGGTTTCATATTTCCAGAAGGATGTTTTAAAAATGGCAACAGGTACCGTGAAATGGTTCAACGCTGACAAGGGCTTCGGCTTCATCGAGCCAGAAGATGGCAGCGCCGATGTGTTCGCTCACTTCTCCGCTATCAACTCGAGCGGCTTCAAGTCCCTCGACGAGAACCAGAAGGTTAGCTTTGAGACCGAGCAGGGCCCCAAGGGTCCTCAGGCCGTAAACATCCAGGTCGTCTAATTCGACTTAGTGGTCAATGACCACTGAAATAGGGCGGGAAGCAATTCCCGCCCTATTTTGCGTTAACGGCTAATTCCGGACGGCTCAATCACTGAGATACTGGCTCATTATTCGGCCGGTCTGAATGAGAGGCGGGGAAATGCTGCTGGGCCAGGGCGTCGAGGCTCGACATAGCGCGGTGCACCCCGATCAGGACCAGCACGAACCCGGCGACGGCCAAGGCAATGCCCGTGGTGGTCCAGAAGTTCGGTCCGGAACTGATCTGTTGCGGTACTCCCAGGAAGAGCCAGGCCAGGATGCCGGATACCGTCAGGAATAGGCCAAGGGTCGTAGCGCCCGCCGATTTTTCTACTGTGAACTCATTCATGGCATATAACCTACCCTCGCCGCGGCCTCTTTCGGCTCGATTATCCAGAAATCGCGACCTATGGTCGCTGCCAGGTCGGTCATTGGTGTTCAGCAGATCACGGGTTGGTGCGGTGCCGGGGCGACCGCGCAGCCGGGCGTTCCAGCACCCACCGGACCAGCAGTCCGGCAATCAGGGCCCAGAACGCACCGCCGATGCCGGCCAAGCTCAGGCCGGACGCCGCGATCAGGAAGGTCACCACCGCGCTCATGCGCTGGCCGACGTCGGACAGGGCTGCTGCCAGCGCCGACGCCATGGTTCCCATCAGGGCCAGACCGGCCACCGCCTCGATCAGGCCGGGTGGGGCGGCGGAGATCACGGTGACCAGCGCTGCTGATGCCGCCGCCAGGATGAGGTAGCAACATCCGGCGCTGACCGCAGCAATCCAGCGGCGACCCCGGTCCGCACCCGCCGTCTCACCAGCCGAAAGCGCGGCCGAAAGTGCCGCCAGGTTGATCGCATGACCGCCGAACGGCGCCGCCGCGGCCGTCCCGATGCCGGTGACCAGCATCGACGCCCGCCACGGCGTCGGGTAACCGAAGGACTTCAGCACGGCCACGCCGGGAACATTCTGTGATGCCATCGTCACGACATAGAGCGGGAGAGCCAGGCTGGCAACCGCTTGGAGGCTGAACTCCGGCGGGGTCAGCTCGACCGCGGGTGCGGCGGCACTCCAGTCCAGTGCAATCCGGTTCACCGTCAGGTAACCGCCGATCACCAGCAAAGCGCCGGCCAGGGTGAGCGGCACCGCCCATCGCGGGGCGAACCGGGTCCCGATCAGCCAGATGGCGAGCACGGGAAGCACCAGCAACGGGATCGTGCCCAGGGCGCGGAAGGGGGCCAGGCACAGGGGGAGCAACACCCCGGCGAGCATCGCCTGCGCCAGCGTGGTCGGAATCCGTCCGATCAGCCGGCCCAGGGCAGGCACCGTTCCGGTTGCCACGATCAGCACCCCGGTGACCAGGAAGGCGCCGACGGCGGCCGGCCACCCGCCATCGTACGAGGCCGCTCCGGCCAGCAACGCCGCTCCTGGGGTGGACCAGGCCAGGGTCACCGGGACCCGGTACCTTACCGAGAGAAGAATCATCCCGAGACCGAAGAGCACGGTCAGCGCGAGCAGCCCCGAGGCGGCCTGCTGCTCCGTGGCGCCGGTGGCCCGCAGCCCGGCCAACACCACGGCAAACGAAGAGGTGAAACCCACAAGGGCGGTCACCACCCCGGCCAGCACCGGTTCCCGGAGCGGGGTGTGCACAACTGCGGAGCTGGCGGGTGGCACGGGACTGGCTCGCAATCTGGCTAGCGGAAGGATCGCATGTTCCGTAAACAGAACGCTGCTATCGTAGCCGCAGGAGGCACGCAATGACCAGCAACACCACACCCGAGCGTCTGACCGCCGTCGGCCGCAGAATCAGGGAACTGCGGGAGGGGCAACGGGTTTCCCTCTCCGCGCTCGCGGCCCGGGCCGGCATCGGCAAAGGGACCCTGTCGGAGCTCGAGACCGGTCAACGCAACCCGACGCTGGAAACCCTCTACGCCCTGGCGGCACCCCTGCGGGTGCCGCTGGCCGTGCTCCTGGGAGAGGAACTGGGAGCCGAGGCCAGCGACGAGGCGGTCACGGCCCGGTTGCTGGGAGTCCGCCACCACGACGACGGCGGCATTACCGAGGTCTACTGGCTCGCCATCGCGCCGAACGGGTCCCGGGTGTCGCCACCGCACGGGCCGGGCGTCTCCGAGCACCTGCTGGTGGTGAGGGGGAGCGCAACGGCGGGGCGCACCGGCGAGCAAGCGTCGATACCCACCGGCGGGTTCCACGCCTGGGCCAGCGACACCGAACACTCCTATGGCGCAGGTGCTGAGGGGGCGGTCGCCGTCCTGACGATCACCTCCCCACCGCCTAGTGGAAACCCGACCCCCTAGCGGGGCTGCAGCATGCCCGCGCTCGCGGTGCACAGGCCCACAAAGGCGCCCAGTTCCTCAAACTGCTCCGGACGGGGAGGCAGATGGTGGGTGAGTTCCGGGGAACGGACCACCACCGCCCGCCATTGCCCTCGCGACACCGCGACGTTGATCCGGTTGCGGTTCAACAGGAATCCGATTCCCCGCGGCGCTTCCGCAGCCGAAGAGCAGGCCATCGACACGATCACTACGGGGGCTTCCTGACCCTGGAACCGGTCAACGGTTCCCACCCGCACACCATCGAGCCCGGCTGCCGCCAGGGCAGCCTGGATCTTCTGGACCTGTGCGTTGTAGGCAGCCACCACCAGGATGTCCTCTGGCTCCAGCGGCCGCGCGACGGCGTCCGGGCCGCCGGTCCACTGCAGCCCCAGGTGTTCCGTGACCTGGCTGACTACCTCGTCGGCTTCCTCGGCTGACGACGTGGTGTTGCCGACGTGCGGAATCAGCACGCAATCCACACCCGCCGGTTTGCCCGCCAGGAAGCGCTGCCTCGCCGCCGGAGCCGCCTCCAGTTTGCCGTCGTAGGACAGCCGGGACACCACCGCGCACAGGTCCGGGTGCATCCGCCAACTGTCGGCCAGGAAGTACCCGAACTCCGGCGGGAGGGTGGCGTGCCCAGCTGATAGCCAGCCTAGGGCCGAGGTGTCCACCGGTTCGGGGTGGCTGCCCTGGGTCACCTGTGGCAATTGCTGCGGGTCGCCGAGCAGCAAGAGTCGCTTGGCCGCCCGCGACACTGCGAGCGTGTTGGCCAGCGAGTACTGTCCCGCCTCGTCGATAACCAGGAGGTCGAGTGAACCCGCCGGCACCTTGCTTCCCGTCATGGTCCAGGCGGTGCCGCCCACCAGGGCGCCACCGGGCGAATCGAGGAGTTCCGCCAGACCCTCGTCGGTCTGGTGCCCCCAGGGGGCCTGGGCGTCGCTGGTCTTCTTGGCCGTCCGGCCCGCCGGTACGCCTGCAGTAAGCGCCTGCTGGATCATGTGCTCAACCACCTTGTGGGACTGCCCCACCACCCCCACCTTCCAGCCGTCGGCCACCAGGGCAGCGATCACATGGGAGCCGACGTAGGTTTTGCCGGTGCCAGGTGGCCCCTGCACAGCAAGGTAGGAGTGGTCCAGGGCGACGACGGCGGCGGTAATGGCGGTGACGTAATCGCCGTCGACCACGGTCGGCAAAGACTGCCGCCCGGAAAGAATAGGCGCGGACCGGCGCAGCACCTCAAGACCCGGGTTGCAGGGGAGGTCAGGCAGCGTGGATCCCACCTGGATAGCCAGCTCGGACAGGGCCGCGCGGATGGAGGCGGTGGCAACCGGTTGGTCGGGAGTCAATGCGATGGGCAGCTCGCTGTACTCGCCCCCCTTCGTCCGAAGCCTCTCCCGGACCACCAGCACGTCCCGGCCCCCGTCGTGGCTGCGGGACACCACCTCGGTGCCAAACCAACCGGCCCGCGGGGAGGTTCCGCCCTCCGCCTCAAGAACAAGGTCCTCCGGCAACGGCGGAGCGAACATCCTGAACACCTTCTTGCCCGGTACAAATTCGGAGCCGTCCGAGGCCACACCCGTCAGCTTCAGGGTGCGCACGGGGTTGCTGCGGGAGGTGGGACGTTCCCAGCCGGACAGTATTTCCGCTTCCTGCACCACGAAAAGGGTGCGGGTGTCCGGCCAATCCTCGATTGCCTTGTCCAGCCGGTCAAAGTGTTCCCACCAGAACTGTTTGTCCTCGCGGCGGTGGTAGCCGACGGCGGCCGCGACCATCGCCACGGTCTGCTCGTCTGCGGTCAGGGCCCGGGTCAGCGGGAGACCCTCCAGATAGTCCAGCAGCCGGGTCTCCTCCGGTCTGGGCTCCTGCACCACAGTTGGTTCCTGGGCGCGCGACGCTGCGGGAATGATCTCCCGTTCCGCGGCACGGTCGAGCAGCCAGTTCCGGAGCCGGAGCGTCGACAGGCAGTCATATTCGTTGTAGTCGCGGATACCCGCGAGGATCTCAGCGGCCAGTGCGCTGTCCCCGGCATCCCGGGCGGTGCAGTAATCCGCGTAGGCCACCACCGAAGCTCCAGCGTCCTTGACATACCCGCTGCGCAGATTCTCCCCCATATAGAGGGGCTCCAGCTTCTTGATGCTGTACGAACTCTCGGAGATGCGCAGGCTATGCCGGACGGTCTCATAGAGGTCCACCAGGACGCCGTCGCGGAGGAGCGCGTCCACCGCGTCCTCGCCCACCACGTGGGCAAGGGAAAGATTGCGCAGCGCCGTCTTCTCGTAGGAGGCGTAGTGGTAGATGTGCAGGTCCGGGTACTGCGCGCGCCGCCGGGCCACATAGGCCAGGAAATCGGTGAAGGCGTGCCGTTCCTCGCCGCGCGAATGGGCCCAGAGCGGCCGGAATGGGGGAGGGTCGCCGGGACGGTCGGGGTTCTCGACCACGCCGAACAAATACTCAAGCCCCCACCGACCGGCGTCGTCCTGCCAGAGGGGATCGCCCTCGAAGTCGAAGAAAATGTCGCCCTGGCTCGGTGCCGGAAGGGTAGCGAGCGTGTGGTCGGACAGCACCCGGTAACTCAGCGTGGCGGGGAGCCCGTCCTTGCCGGTGTACTGGACGCTGCCGTCGGGCTGGGCTGAGCCGGTCTGCATGCGGGCCTGGTCGCGGAGCCGGAGCAGGCTTCTGTCTGTGGTCGGGACTTCCAGGGCGGCAAGTTCGTCGATGGTGTGGATACCGTCGGCGTGGAGCTTCGCCCGGCGGGTGGTGCTCATCCCTCCCACCAGCAGCAGGTCACGGGTGTCGGCAACCTGGACCTGGCAGTAGGGGCAGCGGCCACAGGCGCTGTGGTCCGTGCCTCCCCACTGCACCGGCTCGTGCTGGTTGCGGTGGCGGTCGACCAGATTCAGGAACCGGTCCCGGCGCTCGCGGAACACGGGCAGGATGTCGGCGAGGCTGTGGATGCTATGAGCGCCGTTCCCGAGCACCAGGGTGACCTCGGACGCCGTCGGGATGCCCGCGGCCACGAGCTGATCGCCGTACGCGGCCAGTTGCAGCAGCGCGCTCACCTTGGCGTGGCGGGCCAGCTTGGTATCCCAGACCGCATAGGAGCCGTCAGAGGTTTTTACCAGGAAGTCGGACCGGCCGTGGAACTGGCCGTCGAAGAACGCTGCCTGGAAGACGACGTCGGCTCCGGAACGGAGTGCGGCGGTCGATTCCCGGTGTTTGTCCGCCAGCAGGGTGCGGTCCATGCCGGTGGCGGGAACGACGTCGTACACGCCCGTCCCGCTCTCGGGGTTCCAATCGCCGTGCTCGGCGACCAGGGCCTCAAGCACCCGGTGTTCATGGACGTCGCCGAGGACTGCCGTTCGCTCCAGCATGGCATCCACCTCGAACTCCGGGCGGGTGGCGCGGCCCAGCTTCTCGTCCAGGATGTAGAGCAACCGGTACTCACACTCGGCTGCGGTCACCAGATCGGTGGCAGAAAAGATCAGGTCCGGCGGCTCACCGGGGAGTGTGGGGTCGAGAAGAAACACTGTGCCTCCCAGCGGCTGCAACCTTGAAGCTGTTCACGGTATCCGGACGGTTTCAGCTAACCATCCGCCACTGACAGTGTGACATTTCCAACGCCCACCAAATGCCGGTGGCGGAACCGGCTGCGGTAATTTGGAAGGACCGACCATTCTGGAGAGACCCGCATGAGCCCCCGCATCCTGTTCCGTACCGTCGCCGTCGCCGAGGCCCTGACCTGGGCGTTCCTGCTCCTGGCCATGTTCCTCAAGTACGTCACCGAGACCACCGAGGCGCTCATCTCCCCGGCCGGTGGGATTCACGGGTTCGTCTTCCTGGTGTTCGTCGTGGTCACGGTCTTTGTCTGGGTGAACCAGCGCTGGTCCTTCAAGACCGGGCTGCTGGGCCTGGTCTCGGCCATCATTCCCCTTGCCTCGGTGGTCTTTGACCAGACGATGGAACGCCGCGGGAAGCTCGACGGCGGCTGGCGGCTCGCGCCGGGCGCCGACACCCCGCGCGGCCCGATCGAGCAGTTGCAGGCGTGGGTGCTACGCAAGCCTTTCCTCGCTGCCGCCGTCACGGTAGTTGCGGTTGCCGTGGTTTTTGCCGCACTGCTGGTAATCGGCCCACCGGTTCCCAGCAGCTAGTAGGTTGGTAACCCACCACTTTCTTCGATAGGCCCCCATGCCCAGCACACCCCAGACCCCCGACGACGAGCGCTTCTTCCTGCACGAAGGCCGAAAGTGGCGCCGCGCCGATCCGAGCCTGCCCGACGACGTCGCCAAGCAGTTGCTCTCCCAACTGGGTCGTGCCCGCTCAGCGGTCAACAAGCACCGCAAGGCCAAGCAGGAACCCAAGGTCAAGGACGCGCGCCGCCGCGTGCAGATCGCCAAGGAAGGGCTCGGCGAACGCGGAACACCCTGGTGGGAGCAGTCGCCGGCCGAGCGGCAGCAGCGCTGGGAGAAGGCCATCAAGACCCTCGACGAACTCCGGACTCCCGACGACGGTCCGCAGCAGGCAGACAAGCCCTAGTCGATCTAGCCCCGGGCAATCCCGGTCTTGGCGGGTGCGTTGTGCCCGGCGC
Source organism: Arthrobacter sp. CAN_C5 (assembly GCF_017875735.1). Lineage (NCBI taxonomy): Bacteria > Bacillati > Actinomycetota > Actinomycetes > Micrococcales > Micrococcaceae > Arthrobacter > Arthrobacter sp. CAN_C5. Next base: position 3,392,027 of record NZ_JAGGMZ010000001.1, on the reverse strand, counting down.
AGACCCACCGGACGCCCCCGCCCGCGATCCGGGCGCGCAGCAGCTCCTCCGTTCGCCGTGCCTGCGCCTTATCGGTGATCGACAGGCGGTAAAACTGGCTGAGCTCTCCGGATTTGGAGACCATCACTGCATCGCCTGAGAACAGCACCTCACCAAACTGGAACGCCAGGTGCCCGGGGGTGTGTCCCGGCGTCGGGAAGGCGGTGAGGCCCTCGAAGATGCTTTGCTCGCCGGTCAGTTCCCTGACCTCCGCCGGATACTGGGAGGGAAAGGCCCTGGCAAGGAACCGCCGGAAACGGGTCGGCGGCGGAACCTCGCCGCGCAGGATCGCGGCATCCGCAGCGCCCAGCCACACCGGCACCTTGAGGGTCTGTTGCAGTTGCTTCACTACGCGGGAGTGGTCGGCGTCGTAATGGGTCAGCAGGATGTGGGTGACCGGGCCTATCACTGGTTCGGCGTCGCGCAGCTCCTCCAACAACCCGGTGTACCCGCCGCGCATGCCCGGGTCGATGATCGCCGTCGACCCGTTGCCGCTGACCACGTAGCCGTTCGAGCCTCGGGACCGTTCCAGTTGGTAGCAGTTCTCGGCGATCAGTCGCATGGGGGGATCCTCGTTCTCTCCTCTAGTAGCTCAAGGATATGGCGATAATCGTCCCCGGTAGCCCGGGTCATGCCGAGTTCGCAGGTGCGGTTGCACGAGGCGTGGGCCGAGGCATTGAAGCCGGCAACCTCGACGGCCTGCCGACTCGTGGCGGACGCGGTGAGCTCGGGGTGAAGCATCCCGCGGTCACCGGCGAAGGCGCAGCACCCCCACGTTTCGGGGACCAGTACTTCACCCGCGACGGCGCTGGCCACTGCCTCCAGTGCTGGGTTCAGCCCCAGCCGCGTCGAGGAACACGTGGGATGCAGTGCCAGCGACTCGAGCGGTTCAACGGTGCCGAGCCGGGGCAGCACCCGGTCGGCCACAAACTGCACCGCGTCCAGTACCACCAGCGGTGGCCGGCCGGTTGCCACCAGTTCAAGGGAAGCGTGCTCAAGCGCGCCGATCAGCCCCTCCGTGCAGGAGGAGGCGTCGCAGACGATCGGGAGTTCGCCGTCGTGGGTGGCCTCCCGCAACGCTGCGACGGTTTTCGCCCGCATCGTCGCTTCACCGGCGGCCATGCCCTTCGACGACCACGGCGTCCCGCAGCACAGCCCATCAATCCCGGACGGTACCAGCAGCGACAGCCCCGCGCGCTCGCAGAGCACCGAGAAACTGTCCTGTACCCCCGACCCGGTCCCAGCCGGCCCAAACATCGTCCCGACGCAGGCCGGAAAGTACACGGCATCGGGCGCCGCGGTGGGGGTGGCCCGCGCCCGCCGAGCTCCACCCGACGGCAGGTCGGAAGAATAGAGGGGCACCGTGTCGTGGCCCAGCACCGTCCGGGCCAGCCGGTTCGCCGGAACGACGACGGCGCCGGGAACCTTCGCGGCGGCGTCGAGCACCAACCCGCCCCCGCGCGTGATCAGGTTCCACCGGTGTGCCGCCCCACTCCATGCCAGATTTACCGCTGGTCCGGCGTCCTCGCGGCGCAGCCGTTTGACCAGTGATCCCGTGTTGATCTCCACCGGGCACGCGGTCTGGCACATGCCGTCGACGGCGCAGGTCTGGACCGACTCGTAGTCGTAATCGTTCTCGAGCCGCGCCACCAGGCCGGTGTCACCGTCGAGCCGTGCCTGCTCGATGGCGCGCAGGGTCACGATGCGTTGGCGCGGGGTGAGGGTGATGTCCTTGCTGGGACAGACGGGTTCGCAGAAGCCGCAGGAGACGCAGCGGTCCACCTCGGGGGCTACCAATGGCACGGTCTTGATGTGGCGGAGGTGCGCCTCCGGGTCGTCGTCGAGGATGATCCCCGGGTTGAGCATCCCGGCCGGGTCGAACAACTGCTTGAGTTCACGCATGACCGAGTACAGCTCATCGCCATACTGCCGGCGGACGTAGGGTGACATCATTCGCCCGGTGCCATGCTCGGCTTTCAGCGACCCGTTCTCACCCAGCACCAGGTCCACCATGTCCTCGGTAAACGCCCGGTACCGCTCCAGTTCGTCGGGGGCCGCGAACCGGTCGGTGAGCATGAAGTGAATGTTGCCGTCCTTGGCATGCCCGAAGATCACGGTGTCGCTGTAACGGTGCTCGCCGAACAGCCAGGTCAGTTCGGTGCAGGTCCGGGCCAGCGCCGGGACAGGGACCACCACATCCTCCAGCAGGGCCGTGGTGCCCGGCGGCCTGGCACCGGACACCGACGCATACAGGCCCTTGCGTAACTGCCACAGGCTCGCGCGGGCCGCCGGGTCGGAGCTGAATCGGGCAGGTTCGCTGAGCCCGAGACCTGCGAGTAGTCGTGGCTGGTCGCCCTGCACGTCGTCGAGTTCAGCCGTCGACGACGCCGAATACTCCACCAGCAGCGCGCAGTGCTGCAGAATGTCGAAGCCGCGGACGACGTCGGGAGCCCCCGTCAGGGTCTGGCCCACCTTCAGGGAGACGGCGTCCATCAGCTCAGCGGTCGCCGCTCCTGAGTCGACCAGGGCAGGCAGGGCTGCAGTAGCGGTGTCCAGATCCGGAAACACCAGCAGGCCGGTCGCCGCGAACGCCGGGCGGGGAATGGTCCGGAACACGGCCTCGGCGATGAACCCCAGGGTGCCCTCACTGCCCACGATCAGATGGGCCAGCATGTCGGCGGGGGTTTGGAAGTCCAGCAGGGAGTTCAGCCCGTATCCCATGGTGTTCTTCATGGAGAACTGGTGGCGTACCGTCCGCACGGACGCGGGGTTACCCCGGAGCCGCTCGGATAGCCTCAGCAACCCCTCATGCAGGTCGGGTTCGAGGGCCCGCAGTCTGGCGTCGGCATCGACGGCCCCGGTGTCGACGACGGTGCCGCTGGGCAGCACCACCGTTACCGATTCAAGCGTCCGGTACGCGTTGTCCGTGGTGCCGCAGTTCATCCCCGACGAGTTGTTTGCCACCACCCCGCCGATAGTGCAGGCCGCTTCGCTGGCGGGGTCGGGCCCGAACTTCCTCCCATACCGGGCCAGCCGCGCATTCAGCGCCCGGACGGTGACGCCCGGCTGGACCCGCACCCGGGCGCCGTCGTCGAGCACCTCGATCTCCCGGAAGTTCCTGCGCACGTCGACGAGCACACTGTCGGTGACCGCCTGCCCGCTGAGGCTGGTGCCACCAGCTCGGAGGGTCAGCGGAATGCCCTGCGCGGCGCTGGCCCGAAGCAAGGCCCCCACCTCTGCGGCGTTGGACGGCACCACCACCGCCTGCGGGATGAGGAGGAAATGCGAGGCGTCGTGCGCGTTTGCATGCAGGTCGATGGCGCGGGTCTTGACCTGCCCCGGGTCGGCGACTGCCGCCCGCAGGGCATCGAGCATCTGCGGCGCCGGGCGGGCGCTCAGTGCTTCGCCTTGTACTGCACTGGTTCGGGCAGGCCCGCCTGGCGACGGATGCCGGCCGACAGCCTTTCGATCGACTTCAGGGCGCTCGTGAGGTCGTCGACGCCCACGGGGAAGGGCATATTGTGGATGGTTTCGCCGGTCACGGTTGCAGCTTCTGCCACCCGCCGCAGGTCCTCGTCGTCGTCGGGGGACAGGCCCACCTCGGTCAGCGTATTCGGCAGCCCCACCCGGGTGGTGAATTCGACGAAGTCCCGGATGTCGGCGCTGGGCGCGCCCTCAAGGACCAGTTGGGTGAGGGACCCGATGTTGACCTTCTGCCCGTGCGCCAGGCCGTGGGTCTGGTTAGCGGCGGTCAGCCCATTGTGGATGGCGTGGGCGGCGGCCAGCCCACCGGACTCGAACCCGAGCCCGGACAGCAACGTGTTGGCCTCCACCACCTTCTCCAGGGCGGGGGTGACTACGTTGTCGCGGACCGCGTCGAGCGCCGGCAGGGCGTTTTCCCACAGCACGTCCCACGACAACCGGGCCAGGGCTGTACCGGTCAACGTGGGCAGGCCGCCTGCCATGGTGTTGGCGAAGGACTGGGTGGTTGCGCGGGCTTCAAGCCAGGTGGCGAGGGCGTCGCCCACCCCGGCGGCGAGGAACGACGCCGGCGCGTTGGCGACCAGCTGGGTGTCCACCAGCACCAGGTCCGGGTTGCGGGGGAAGAAACGGTACTCCTCGAAGACGCCGTCGTCCGTGTAAATCACTGCCAGAGCGGAGGTGGGCGCGTCGGTGGAGGCGATGGTCGGCACGGTGACCCAGCGGATCCCTGATGCGAAGCCCGAGGCTTTGACCGCGTCGATGGTGCTGCCGCCGCCCACTGCCACGATGACGTCGGTCTGATGTTCGGCGATCAGGGCGGTCAGCCGGTCGACCTCGTTGGCGCTGGGGACCCCGCCGAACCCCACCCGGGTGGTGGGCAAACCAGCGGCGGTAAGGGAGGCTTCGACGTCGTGCGCTACGAATCCCCAGACCAGATCGTCCGCCACGATCAACGGTTTACTGCCCAGCGGGGTGAGGAATTCGCCCACCCGGTGGATAGCGCCTTTCCCCTGGACGTACCTGGCCGGGCTGATCATGGTGCGGACCTGCATGGGATTACTCATCTCAATCTCCTTTGATAGAGGGTGGTCTACTGCCAGCGTAGGCCTCCGTCGCCTGGACGGCACCGCGTATTCTCACAAGGCGAGAACGGAAGTTGGAGGCGGCGGTGATTAACGGCAGACTGCTGGGAACACGAGCTCAATCCCACGACCCAAAAGGCAGGCGCGCAGTGATCTTCATCGTCGTCAAATTCAACGTCAAACCAGACTGGACCGACCGGTGGCTCGACCTCACCCGCCAGTTCACCGAGTCCACCCGCAACGAGCCCGGGAACCTGTGGTTCGAGTGGTCGCGCAGCGTCGAAAACCCCAACGAGTTCGTCCTGGTCGAAGCGTTCCAGGACGATGCCGCCGGGGACCACGTCAACAGCGCCCACTTCCAGCAGGCAATGAAGGACATGCCGCAGGCACTCGTGGAGACGCCGCACATCATCAGCGAGAAGATCTCCGCCGACGGGTGGGGTCGCATGGGTGAGCTGACCGTTGAGTAGGTTGCCTATGGCTTGACGGACCGGCGAAGATGGGGGTATGGGACGCAACGATGCTCTGACCGGCATGGCCTCGGTGCAGAAGGCTTTTGCGCTGCTCGACGTCGTCGCCGCCGACGAGCGTGGACTGTCCGCCAAGGAAATCGCGACAGCCCTGGAGATGCCGCTCCCGAGTGTGTACCGGCTCCTGAAAACCCTGGTTGAATCACGGCATCTGGTTCATTTGAAGGAGGAGAGTCGGTACGCCCTCGGCTACAAACTGCATGCCCTGGATGCGTCGCTGCACCGCCAGATCGGAACGCCGTCGGCCGTCGCCAGGCTGGTGCTCGAACTGCATTCGAGGGGCGACGCCGCCGCCTACTATGCGGTGCACCGCGGCGATCATATTGTGGTGGCCCACGTGGTGGATTCCCCGGCCCGGCGCCGCATCACCCCCATGGGCTTCGGTTTCAACGACGCTGCGCACGCCACAGCCTTCGGCAAGATCCTTCTCGCCGGGATGGACCCCACACGGCGGCGGGCGTTCCTGGGCAGGCAAGGGCTGCCCCCCATGACGTCCAACACCATCCGGACCCGCGACGAACTGGAGCTGGAACTGGAGAAGGTCAGCGCGGGCGGCATCGCCGTCGAGCGCGAAGAGTTCATGATCGGGTCGTCCTGTCTGGGGGCGCCGGTGCGGAACGCAGCCGGGCAGATCGTTGGATCCGTTGCGGTTTCCCTCGACGCGGCGGACTTCGATCGGCGGGCGGGGCGGATCGCCGTGCTGCTGCGTGACACCGCCGACAAGGTGGGCCGTGCGCTCCGGGCCACCTCAGTGTTACCGCAGCGTCGATAGATTCTCGATAGCATCGAGTTATGGAGAACCAGTCTCAGTTGTGGGGTGTCATTACTGAGGTGCTGACGTGGGTGGGGCTGGTGCCGGGGATTCTGCTGATTCTCATCGCCTGGATCATCCGCACCTCCCAGCTCGGCTGGACCGCCACTGACGCAGTGGTTTTCGTCACCGGCGAGGGCATCGGCTATCGCTGGCATGACCAGGAATACGAGATCCGGGAGGCCCTGTTCTCCTTCAGGGAGGGCAAGGACATGGTGCCGGGCACCGAATTCACCCTTTACTACAACCGGCGGGATCCCGACCAGTACTCCCTGACTGAACCGGTCCCACCGGCGCACTCGCTCAGGGTCCTTGGCTGGGTCCTGACCGGGATTGGTGCGGTCGCCGCGGTGGTGGGGCTCGTGCTGATCTTCGTGTGATGTTCCGGCGGGTGTGGTCCCGAGCCTCGGCTCGGGACCACACCCCTTGGCGGTCCTCCCGACCGCCTTATAGGGCCGACGTCGCCAGTTGCTCCGCGATGTACTCCGCCTGCCGGATCGCCAGCGCCACGATGGTCAGGGTCGGGTTGGCCGCCGCGCCCGTCGTGAACTGCGAACCGTCGGACACGAACAGGTTCTTCACATCGTGGGTCTGACCCCACTGATTGACCACGCCGTCTTCCGGGCGCTCGCTCATCCGTGCGGTTCCCATGTTGTGGGTCGACGGGTACGGCGGGGTGTGGTGCGAGGACAGGGCGCCCACCGCCTCGTAGAGTAGCGACGCCTGATGGTAGCCGTGGTTGCGCATCGCCGTATCGTTGGGGTGATCGTCGAAGTGGACGTTCGGGACAGGCAGGCCCAGCCGGTCCGTCACGCTGGTGTTCAGGGTGACCCGGTTGGTCTCCTGCGGCATGTCCTCGCCGACAATCCACAGACCCGCCGTGTTCTCGTAGTCGTCGAGCAACGACGCGAAGTTCGGACCCCACGCTCCCGGGTCCGCGAAGCTGGCCAGGAACGCCGGACCCAACGCAATGGTCTCGAGGTAGTAGCCACCCGAGAAGCCGCGGTCGACGTCGTGCCGTGACTCGTCAGCCACGAGACCGGCCATCGTCTCCCCGCGGTACATGTGGACCGGCTTGTCGAACTTGGCGTACACCGAGCCGGTGGTGTGGCGCATGTAGTTCCGGCCCAGCTGGCCGGAGGAGTTGGCCAGCCCATCCGGGAACAGGGGAGACCCGGAGAGCAGCAGCAGGCGCGGCGTCTCGATCGAGTTTCCAGCCACCGCCACGAGGCGAGCCTGCTGGCGTTGGAGGTTCCCGGCGTCGTCGATGTACATGACGCTGTCCACGGTGCCTTCGGGGGTGTGGGTGATTTGCACGGCGTGGCAGTTCGGGCGGAGGTCCAGCTTCCCGGTGCGCAGTGCCTTCGGGATTTCGGACACCAGGGTGGACCATTTGGACTTGTTCTTGTCGCCCTGGAAGTTGAAGCCGTCCTGGATGGAGGCGGGCCGGCCATCGTAGGGTTCGGCGTTGGTGCCGTACGGACCGGTGGCGTAATGCCGGTAACCGATCCGCTCGGCGCCAGCCGCGAGCACCTTGTAGTTGTTGTTGGCGGGCATCGCCGGGCGCCCGTGGCGGTGGGTGCTGCCGATTTTCTGCTCGGCCTTGTCGTAATACGGTGCCAGATCGTCGAGGGTGATGGGCCAGTCCAGCAGGTTGGCGCCGTCGATCCGCCCGTAGGTGCTGCGGGTCTTGAACTCGTGGGCCTTGAACCGCGGGGTGGCGCCGGACCAGTGGGTGGTGGTGCCGCCCACTGCCTTCACCAGCCAGGCGGGCAGATTCGGGAAGTCGCGCGCAATCCGCCAGGTGCCCGACGTCGTCCGCGGGTCCAGCCAGGCCATCTGGTTGAACGATTCCCACTCGTGGTTGATGTACTCGTCGTGCTTGATGTGGCCGCCCGCTTCGAGGACCACCACCTTGATGCCCTTCGCGGTGAGTTCGTGGGCCAGGGTGCCGCCGCCCGCCCCGGAGCCGATGATGACGACCACCGAGCCGTCGTCCAGGCCGAAGTGTGCGCTGTCAAAGTGTTCAGCGGTCTCGTTGCTCATATGGTCTGTGCTCCTTGAACTTTGTCCTGGCCCTTGAAGAGGTCCTCGACGGGCTCTTCGCCGGTGCTGTCTGCGGCGTCCCTGACCCGCTGCGGTGCCTGCTGCGCGATGTCGTAACCGAGCGGCCCAATTTCGGTGAGCGGCTCGTCCGCCTCCTCGACCCGGGGGTTGGGGAGCCAGTCCAGGTCATCGAATCCGCGGTGCAGGTAGCCGCCCTTGGAGAATGACTCGCCCTCGTAGCCGAAGACGTCCCAGACTTCGGGGTCGTCATAGAAGTTCAGGACGGTGGTGCGCCGGATGAAGCCGAAGAACTCAAGGTCGGCGATGCGCTGCAGCACGGCGAGGGCGCGGTCGTCGGAGAGGTCGAGAAAGTTCTCACCGCCCTGCTGGTTCAGCGTCAGCAGCCCCTGGGTCAATGCCACCCTGAACCAGGTGGATTCGTTGGACTCGGTGATGATCTTGTCGGCCATCCGCTCGTACGGCCCGTCCGGAATCTTCGGGTGCGGGAACGCCACCCGGATAATCCGGACCAGGATCCGCCGGGCCTCCTCCGTCAGTTGCAGCTCGTTGAGCGTCGAATACTTAGCGGGATACGCCATTGTTAACTCCCTTGGGTGTGGTTGGGAACGAGAATGCCACGGCCGACCAGCTTGCCGCTGTCCAGATCGTGCATCGCCTGGACGGCGTTTTCGAGGTCGTACGTCTGGGTGTGTAGGGTGACCTGGCCCTGCGCAGTGAGGGTCATAAGTTCCACGAGGTCGAGGTAGGTGCCCACGAGATTTCCCACGATGTTGATTTCCCGGGAAATAATCTCGATGGTGTCGATGCTCACTGCCCCGCCATAACCGATCGTGTAGTAGCTGCCACGGTTCCGCAGCACGTTCAGCCCGAGTGCCTCAGTGCCGTGTTCACCGACGAAGTCGAAAACCACGTGCGCGCCGCCGCCGGTGATCTCGAGGAGCTTCCCGCCGTCGCCCGCCTGGGACAGCGTGTGGTCAGCGCCGAGTGCCGTCGCCAGCTCGAGCGCCTCCTCGGACGTGTCGACGACGGTGATCTGGGCCGCCGTGAGTGCCTTCAGGGACTGGATGCCGATGTGGCCCAACCCGCCGCTTCCGATCACGACCGCGTGGGTTCCGGGGTGCAGCAGCGGCGCGGCCTTGCGAACCGCGTGATAGGCGGTGAGGCCGGCATCGGCCAGGGCGGCGATGTCGGCGGGCTTGAGCGACGGGTCGAGTTTCACGACCGAGCGGGCGTTGGTCTTCATCACCTCGGCCATCCCGCCGTCGACGTTCAGGCCAGGGAAGGTGGAGTTTTCGCAGTGGGAGTCCTGACCTTCGCGGCATGCCAGGCAGAGGCCGCATGTGACGATCGGGTGCATGATCACGGTGTCGCCGGGTTGGACGTTGGTGACGGCTGAGCCCACCTCCCGGACCCACCCGGCGTTCTCGTGTCCGAGAATGTAGGGGAGTTTGGGGTGCTGGATGGTGTCCCACTGCCCCTCGATGACGTGCAGATCGGTGCGGCATAGGCCCGCAGCGCCGATGTCGACGACGACGTCCCACGGGCCGGTTACCGTGGGTTCCGCCACGTCATCGATCAGCGGGTCTTCCTGGTAGCGGTGTACCCGAACGGCTCTCATGGTCCTCCTCGGCGATGGCGTACGCGGGCAGGTTCCGACGGACTTCCGGCGCTCTCCCAGCGGTAAATGAGTGCTGGTGCAAGTGTGCCCGGCGTCACATCGATAGGGAAGGGGGCTTATCGCGGGGTGAGAATCCCGCTGCCGCGCTGCAACGGTGCCGGTTGGGCGGCTGGCGGCCCAGAAAAGTGGCCGACCCGCATCGAAGCGGTGGGGCCACCACTAGCCTGCGGGGCCGCCACTTTTCCGGGGCGCCACGCTAGTGTGTACGACTGTATACAGCATTCTTGCGTTTCGGGATATGATGGGTTCAAAGGCGTAACCAATCCTGGAAGGGATACTAGCAATGACTGCTGTCGACACATTCGGTTCCAAAGACGTACTCGAGGTAGCGGGAGCTGAGTATCAGATCTTCCGCCTCGACGCTGTAGAGGGATCAGAGAAGCTTCCCTACAGTCTCAAGGTGCTCCTGGAGAACCTGCTCCGCACCGAGGACGGCGCCAACATCACGGCCGACCACGTGCGTGCCCTGGCCAACTGGGACCCCGAAGCTGAGCCCGACACCGAAATCCAGTTCACCCCGGCCCGCGTGATCATGCAGGACTTCACCGGTGTGCCCTGCATCGTCGACCTTGCCACCATGCGCGAGGCGGTCGTCGAACTCGGTGGAGACCCCAAGCGCGTCAACCCGCTGGCCCCCGCCGAACTGGTCATTGACCACTCGGTGCAGATCGACTTCGCCGGCAACGCCAACGCACTCGAGCGCAACATCGAGATCGAGTACCAGCGCAACGGCGAGCGGTACCAGTTCCTGCGCTGGGGTCAGACCGCGTTCGACGACTTCCTGGTGGTCCCGCCCGGCATGGGCATCGTCCACCAGGTCAACCTCGAGTACCTGGCCCGCACGGTGATGACCCGCGAGGTCACCACCGACGGCACCACCGCCCTGCAGGCCTACCCCGATACCTGCGTCGGCACCGACTCGCACACCACCATGGTCAACGGGCTCGGCGTCCTCGGTTGGGGGGTCGGCGGCATCGAAGCCGAGGCTGCCATGCTGGGCCAGCCCGTCTCCATGCTGATCCCTCGGGTGGTGGGCTTCAAGCTCACCGGTGAGATCCCCGCCGGTGCCACCGCGACCGACGTCGTGCTCACCATCACCGAGAAGCTGCGCAAGCACGGCGTCGTCGGCAAGTTCGTCGAGTTCTACGGCGAAGGCGTCAGCGCTGTGCCCCTGGCCAACCGCGCCACCATCGGCAACATGAGCCCGGAGTTCGGCTCCACTGCTGCCATGTTCCCGATCGACGACGTCACCATGGACTACCTGCGGCTGACCGGCCGCTCGGATGAGAACCTGGCACTGGTCGAGGCCTACGCCAAGGCTCAGGGCCTGTGGCATGACCCCAGCAAGGAGATTGCCTTCTCCGAGTACCTGGAACTGGACCTTTCGACGGTTGTCTCCTCGATCGCCGGCCCGAAGCGTCCCCAGGACCGCGTTGAACTGACCAACGCCAAGCCTCAGTTCCGCAGCGACCTGGAAAACTACGTGCACCGCTCGGTCGAGGAAGAGGGTGCGACCGTCGATGAGGCCCTTGAGGAATCCTTCCCCGCCTCCGACCCACCCTCGTCCAACGGTGCCGCCACCAAGATCGACGATCACCCACACGAGACGGTCACCGAGACCGAAGCCAACCGCGACTCGAGCCCCGTGGAGGTCACCACCGCTGACGGCCGGAGCTTCACGCTCGACCACGGTGCGGTCACCATCGCCTCGATCACCTCCTGCACCAACACGTCCAACCCGTCGGTGATGATGGCTGCAGCAGTGCTGGCCCGCAACGCCGTCGACAAGGGCCTGATGTCCAAGGCCTGGGTCAAGACCTCTGTTGCTCCCGGCTCGAAGGTAGTCACCGACTACTACGAAAAGTCAGGCCTGATCCCGTATCTGGAGAAGCTGGGCTTCTTCGTTGTCGGTTACGGCTGCGCCACCTGCATCGGCAACTCGGGTCCCCTCGATGAGGAGATCACCCAGGCCATCCAGGACGCCGACCTGGCCGTCACAGCTGTCCTCTCCGGTAACCGTAACTTTGAGGGCCGGATCAACCCGGACGTCAAGATGAACTACCTGGCATCCCCCCCGCTGGTGGTTGCCTACGCACTGGCTGGCACGATGGACTTCGACTTCGCTGCCGATCCACTCGGCCAGGACGACGACGGCAACGACGTCTTCCTGCGCGACATCTGGCCGAATCCGGTCGAGGTGCAGCAGATCATTGACGAGTCCATCGACAAGGAGATGTTCAAGACGAGCTACTCGACCATCTTCGACGGCGATGAGCGCTGGAAGTCACTGCCGACCCCGGCCGGCGACACCTTCGAGTGGGATTCAAAATCCACTTACGTTCGGAAGCCTCCGTATTTTGAGGGCATGAAGTCCGAGCCTGAGCCAGTCACCGACATCGAGGGTGCACGGGTTCTGCTGAAGCTGGGAGATTCGGTCACCACTGACCACATTTCACCCGCCGGTTCGTTCAAGTCAGACACTCCCGCGGGCCGGTACCTGCTGGAGCACGGTGTGGAACGCAAGGACTTCAACTCCTTCGGCTCACGCCGCGGAAATCACGAGGTGATGATCCGCGGGACATTCGCCAACATCCGGATCCGCAACCAGCTCCTTGAGGACGTTGAGGGTGGATTTACCCGCGACTTCAGCCAGGCAGATGCGCCACAGGCTGCCGTCTACGACGCTGCAATGAACTACCAGGCAGCGGGAACACCGCTGGTCGTCCTGGCTGGTAAGGAATACGGCTCGGGTTCGTCGCGTGACTGGGCTGCCAAGGGCACCGCGCTCCTGGGTGTGCGCGCAGTGATTACCGAGAGCTACGAGCGGATCCACCGCTCCAACCTCATCGGTATGGGAGTGCTTCCCCTGCAGTTCCCCCAGGGGCAGAACGCTGAATCGCTGGGCCTCACCGGTACCGAGACCTTCGCGGTGTCAGGCGTCACCGAACTGAACAACGGCACCACCCCGAAGACCGTCACCGTTACCGCTACCCCCGAAGATGGCGGCCAGCCGGTCACCTTTGAGGCAGTGCTGCGGATCGACACCCCCGGTGAAGCCGAGTACTACCGCAACGGCGGCATCCTGCAGTACGTCCTGCGTCAGATCGCCGTCTAGCAGTTCTATCCGAGTCGCCCGTCGACGCGTCCGAACATCCGTTCCATGAGTATTGTCCTGGCCCACACCGTGGGCAGGGTGCCTAATCTCCAGGTCCTACTTATAGGAGCACCAAGTGTCTGAATCGGCTGAAAGTGTCTGATCCGGCTGAATCGACGGGACGCGTCGACGGATCAGTAGTGTTCCGCGTACTCCGCAGCGAGATTCTGGCAGGAGTCCACCCTCCCGGAACGCCGTTACGGGAGGTGGGCCTGTCGGAGCGGTTCGGCGTCTCGCGGACCCCCATCCGCGAGGCGCTCAGCCGGTTGCAGCACGAGCGCCTGCTGGAGCGCGCGGCGCGGGGTCTTCAGGTACCGCAGATCGACCCGCAGGAGGTCATCCAGATCTATGATCTGCGGGTGATGCTTGAACAGGAAGCTGCCGGCCAGGCCTCCAGCAGTCGAACCGCATCGGACATCATGCGTCTTGAAGCCCTGGTGGAACGGGATCGCGATCTCGGCTCCCCTGATGATCAGACACGCATCCGCTGCAATATCGAGTTTCATACGGCGGTCAGCACAGCGGCGAATAACCGGGTACTGCAGGATCTGCTCGAACGGCTCTCCACCCACCTCATCAACACCCCACGGTCCACCCTGTCAGTGGGAAACCGGTGGGAAGATGCGCTGGATGAGCACGAAGCTTTGGTGAAGGCCATAGTTGATCAACGAGCCGACGATGCGCGCCAGATCGCCCGGCAGCACATGGAAACCGCCCGTGCTTTGCGGCTTGAACTGTTGAAATCGGCGGCGAAGACCGAGTAGCTCTCCTGCAGACGCTGGTTTCAACCAAAGGAGTGGCTTAGGTGCAGACGCGTGGTGGGGCAACCGCTCGGGTGTAGCTACGCCACTTTTTTGCGGTTTCGGGTGGTGCCCTGACCGGGGTCTGAGTCGAATGCCATGTGCTTGCTGACCTTTCCGAGCAGCACCGCCGGGGTATCCAGCAGATAGTTGACGCCCACTGTCCACGGCCGGCCCGATCCTTGCCGATGAAACACATCGCCGGCCCGTTGGACGTATCCAGAGGACAGGTCCAACAACGGACGCCGCGATATGCCCGCCTCCGGTACCGGGGTCGCCACCGTGTACCCCTTGCGGTCCATGTGCTTCAGCAACCGGCAAACAAACCGGGAGCTCAGGTCCGATCGCAGCGTCCACGACGCATTCGTGTACCCCACGCAGTACCCCAGGTTAGGGATCCCGGTGACCAGCACCCCCTGGTGGACCCACGCGTCACTGAGATCAACCGCGACACCATCAATACTCAGCTGTGCGCCCCCGAGCGATTGAAGGGCGAGTCCGGTAGCAGAGACGACGACGTCGGCGGCCAGCTCCCGCCCCGACTCAAGCCTGATCCCGCCCGGCGTGAACCGGTCGATCCGCTCGGTCACCACCGAAGCCTTCCCTGATGTCAGGGAACGGTAGAAGTCACCGCCCGGAGCCACACAGAGGCGTTGCTCCCACGGATTGTAGGCCGGCATGAAATGCTCCCGGATTTGCTGCTCGTCCTTGAGGATGCCGCGGGCCTGGCTTCGCAGGTACGCCATCGCTACCCGCGGCATGCGCATGCAGAGCTGGTAGAACGCCAGCGGACACACCACGTTGCGGGCCCGGGCTACACGATGGGCCGGTCCGGCAGGGAGGACCTTTCGGGCAGCATCGGCGATCCGGTCGCGGCGTGGAACGGACACGATGTACGACGGCGACCGCTGCAGCATGGTGACGTGGGCCGCTTCGTCGACCAGTGACGGGATGAGTGAGACGGCGGTGGCGCCGCTGCCGATCACCACCACCTGCTTGCCGGCATAGTCCAGGCCCTCGGGCCAGAACTGGGGGTGGATCACCTCGCCGGCGAAGTCCTCAAGGCCTGCGAAGTCCGGCTGGTAGCCCTTGGTGTAGTTGTAGTAGCCGGTGCAGGCGTAGAGGAACGAACAGGTGACCGTTCGCCGCTGGGGGTCGCCGCCGTCGTCATCGGTCTCCAACTGCAGGGTCCAGCGCGAGGTGGTGGAGGAGAAGTCGGCGCTGACCAGCCGGGTGTTGAAGCGGATGTGAGGTGTCAGCCCGGCGTCCCCGGCCGTGTCCTGGAGATAGCTCAGGATTGAGGAGCCGTCCGCGATGGCGTCCCGGCCGGCCCAGGGGCGCCAGGGGTAGCCGAGGGTGAACATGTCGGAGTCGGACCGGATGCCGGGATATCTGAACAGGTCCCAGGTGCCCCCGATCGCACCGCGTGCCTCAAACAGCGCGAACGTCTTGCCTGGGCATTCGGTCCGCAGCCGGTGGGCTGCACCGATACCTGAGAGGCCCGCTCCAATGATCGCGACGTCGAGGTGCTCTACGGAAGGGGACATCACTCCATTATTGGTGACGGCGCGCGCGTCCGCACATCGTTGTGTAATGCTGCAACTGGTGCTAATCCTTGAGGTGACAGTATCTTCCGACAACAACTGGAGTGACCCATGAACGGCATCGACGACGAACTGCGGACCCTTAGCGAATGGAGCCGTCAGCTGACCCAGGCCCTTCAGATCCTCGATCTTGAGGTAGACCATGCACGGATTGTGGAGGTCGCTGAGAAGACGTCCGATACGGTCTCTCCTTCGGCTGGAGCAATCAGTGCCTTCCTGATTGGTTACGCCGCTGGCACTGCAGACACTAGCGGCCGCAAGGGCTCCGACGATGCAGTGCAGTCAGCGGCCGACGTCGTCATGCAGGTCCGTGCGAAAGGCCTCGAAGACGGTCCGGACGCCAACGGCTGGACGAAGACCGCCCAGTAGCAGGGGTCTTTGCTCGGTCAGTCACGGTATTTGCCCGGCCAGTCACCAAAAAAGTGGCTCACCCGCAGGAAAGTGGTTGCTAGACCACGATCCTGCGGGTGAGCCACTTTTTTTGCGCCCTGGTGGACGCTGGGAGCTACGAGATGGGCTACGAGATGGAAGCCTTCGCGGCTGCGGCGGATGCCGTCGCGTCGCCCTTCGTCGGCTCCAGCCGCACGATCACTGCCTTCGACACGGGCGTGTTGCTGCCCTCCGCGAGCTCCTCCAGGGGGACCAGCACGTTGGCTTCCGGATAATACGCGGCGGCACAGCCACGGGAGCTCGGGTAGGAGACCACGCGCCAGTTCCGCAGCACGCGTTCCCGGCCGTCCTGGTATTCGCCGCGGATGTCTACGTACTGACCGTCAGTGAAGCCCAGCTCGGCCAGATCTTCAGGGTTCACGAACACCACGTGGCGGCCCTTTTTGATGCCGCGGTAACGGTCGTTGTGACCGTAGATGGTGGTGTTGAACTGGTCGTGTGAACGAAGGGTCTGCAGGATGAGGGTGCCCGCGGGCCGTTCGACAGCCTGCAGATCATTCACCGTGATCATCGCTTTGCCGGTGGGAGTGCTGAAGGTCCGTGAATCGCGCGGGCCGTTTGGCAAGACGAATCCGCCTTCGCGACGAACCTTCTGGTTGTAGTCCTCACACCCGTCGACAACGCGTGAAATGTGCTCGCGGATGGTGTCATAGTTGGCCTCGAACCCTGCCCAGTCCACATTCACCTTGTCTCCGATCACAGCCCGCGCGAGGCGACTGACAATGGCGACCTCGGACAGCAGGTTCGGTGCAACTGGGTCCACTGTGCCGTGCGAGGGGTGCACGGCACACACCGTGTCCTCGACGGTGACGAACTGTGGACCGTTGGCCTGCATATCGATCTCGGAACGGCCCATGGTCGGGAAGATGACCGCCTCTTTCCCAATCACCGCGTGCGACCGGTTCAGCTTGGTGGAAATCTGCACCGTCATGTCGGTAGCCTGCATCGCTTCTTCGGCGGCGAGCGTGTCCGAGATCGCTGCGACAAGGTTCCCGCCGAGTGCGACGAAGACCTTAATGTCGCCGTCGCGCATCTGGCGAATGGTTTCCACTGCGTCTGTACCGTGGTCCCGGGGTGGGTCGAACCCGAATTCCTCTTCGATGGCGTCGAGGAACGCTGGTGGCATCTGCTCCCAGATGCCCATGGTGCGGTCGCCCTGCACGTTGCTGTGCCCGCGGATCGGTGATGCGCCGGCGCCTGGCTTGCCAATGTTTCCACGCAGCAGGAGGAGGTTGATGATCTCCTTGATGGTTGCCACGCCCTTTTTCTGCTGCGTGATGCCCATGGCCCAGGTAATGATGACCTTGTCGGCCTTGATGTAACGTGCAGCCAACTCATCGATTTCCTCGACTGAAAGCCCCGTTGCTTCGAGGACAGCACCCTCGTCCAGCTGGGTCAGACTGACTTTGAGTTCGTCAAGACCCTGACAATGCTTCTCCAGAAAATCATGATCCAGGACCGTTCCTGGGTTCTCCGCTTCGGCGTCGAGGACCCGCCGGCAGATGGCCTGCATGAGGGCCATGTCGCCGCCGATTCGAATCTGCATGAACTGGTCGGCGATCTCGGTGCCGCGGCCGAGAACGCCCTTGATCTCCTGCGGGTTCTTATAGCGCTTCAGGCCCGCCTCAGGCAGCGGATTGACGGCGACGATTTCGGCGCCGTTCTCCTTGGCATGTTCCAGCGCTGTGAGCATCCGGGGGTGGTTGGTACCCGGGTTCTGGCCCATGATGATGATCAGATCAGCCTTGGCGAAGTCGTCGTATGCGACAGTGGCTTTGCCAATTCCGATGGTCTGGCCCATCGCCCAGCCAGAGGACTCGTGGCACATATTGGAACAGTCGGGAAGATTGTTGGTTCCGAAGGCCCTGACGAACAACTGGTAGGAGAACGCAGCTTCGTTCGAGGCGCGGCCGCTAGTGTAGAACGCTGACTGGTGCGGGGTCTCCAGCCCGTTCAGCTTGTCGGCAACCAGGGAGAACGCCTTCTCCCAGCTGACCGGCTGGTAGTGATCGCTGTCCGCCGGCTTGTAGACAGGCTCGGTCAGGCGGCCCTGCATGCCCAGCCAGTATTCGCTTCTGGTGAGTAGATCGGTGACTGAATGCTCGGCCCAGAACTCGGAGGACACCAGAACGGGAGTTGCTTCCCAGGTAACAGCCTTTGCGCCGTTCTCACAGAACTCGAAGTTGCTGCGCTTACCCGGATCCGGCCAGGCGCAACTCATGCAGTCGAAACCGTCCTTCTGGTTCAGCGCCAGCAAGGTCTTCCGTGTCCGGTTGACGCCCATGTGCTTAATCGCCGGCTGCATCGAATGGATGACTCCAGGAATACCTGCTGCCCAGTCCTTCGGCTTGCCGACCTCGATTTCACTCTCATCGGCGTCTTCCACTGGCGGGTTGCTACTGGTCATGTTCACATCTCTTTTCTTACCGTCGTTACCTTCAGATTTAGCAGCCCGAGCGCGGCATCGCAAGGGGCCGCGCTGCTACCTGCCGTGATCGGACGTCTGGGTTCGTTGCTGGCCTTCCCCGGCGGTGAGGTCGTCGGCGAACCCGGCAGCGCGAGCGTCTTCACGAAACGATTCGGTCCACGCGTCCCGGGATCGCTCGGTCTGCTCCTCATGGGGGCTGGGTTCGCGGTCTTCGCGATCGGTCTGGCCGAAGGCCTTGACGCGTCACTCTGGGTGATGGGTGCTGGGGTACTCCTGTTTGGGGTCGGCTTCGGAATGGGCATCACCCCCGGCACCGAACTGATTATCGAGGGGCTTCCCGCAGAGCGGCGGTCTGTCGCGAGCGCCGTCAATGACATCACGCGCGAAGTCGGTGGGGTTCTGGGTATTGCTGTTTTGTCGAGCATCCTGGTCAGCTACTACCGCGCCGACATCAGGCCAGCAATCGAAGGCCTCCCCGATCAGGTCCGGCAAATCGTCGATTCGGGGGCGGGAGCCGCGCTCGGAGTCGCCGACTCCTTCGGGCCCGACGGCGAGAATCTGGCCAACGCCGCCCGTGAAGCATTCGCTCAATGTCTCAGTGCAAGTATGTGGTTCGGTGCGACCATTCTGGGTGTAGCCGCAGTGGGTGCAGCGATCGTCGCTCCTCGGTCCGTCACCAGCAAGGAAGGCATCGACGTCCAAGAGCAAGAAATCAGCTCATAGTCGAAAGCAGGCGTGTGGGCAGTAGTCTCGATGAGTGAAACCGTTTCTGCTGATTGCCACCCGTTCCGAGGACGACGCCGCCGACGGCGAGTACCAGGCGTTCCGGCGCTTCGGTGGGCTGCAGCCGCACCAGCTGCACCGCATCCGTGCCGAGTCCGGTCCGATCCCGCACCTCGACCTTGACCACTATTCCGGGATCATCGTGGGCGGCAGCCCCTTCAACTCTTCCGACGCCGAAGAGGTCAAGTCCGCCGTGCAGCGGCGGGTAGAACGCGAGATCGGTGAGTTGCTGGGCCGGGTTGTCGCCGCTGACTTCCCCTTCCTGGGCGCCTGTTACGGAGTCGGGACGCTCGGTCGGCACCAGGGGGCGCTCATCGACAGGACCTTCGCCGAGCCGATCGGGCCGACGTCCATCACCCTGGCCCCCGCCGGTGCCGACGATCCGCTGCTGGCGGGCGTCCCGGCGTCGTTCGATGCTTTTGTGGGTCACAAGGAGGCCTGCACCACACTGCCCGACGGTGCGGTGCTGCTCGCGTCGTCCGCCAGTTGTCCGGTCCAGATGTTCCGGATCCGCACGAACCTGTATGCCACCCAGTTTCATCCCGAGCTCGACGTCGACGGACTGGTGCAGCGAATCGATGTGTACCGCAATGCAGGGTATTTCCCGCCGGAAGAGGCGGAGGACTACATGGCCCGGGCCCGCGCCTCCCGGGTGGAATGGCCGTCGGTCATCCTGCGGAACTTTGTGAACCGGTACGCGGCAGAGTAGCCGCGGCGAGCTTTCACGCTCCGTTTACCCGGTATTGATGTCCGGGATGCCCTAGTGCGGCAGCGTCTGTGGAGGAGGGGATCACGCCCCACCACAACGAAGGGAACATCTTCTATGGCATCCCGTTTCGCCAAGACCCTCACCAGCACAGCCGCCGCAGCGGTGAGCCTCACCCTCCTGGCAGCGCCCGCCGCGTCAGCGCAGGCTCCCGCACCGGCTCCGGCACAAGACGGCGCATCGCCCATCCTCATCGGACACCGCGGCGCCGCCGGGACTGCGCCGGAGAACACCGTTGCCGCGTTCAAGGACGGCCGCAAATCCGGCGCCGACTTCTTCGAAATCGACGTCCAGCTCAGCTCCGACGGTGTTCCGTTCCTCTTCCACGACGACACCCCGGCGCGCACCACCAACGTCGAGGACGTCTTCCCGGACCGCGCCACCGACCCGATTACCTCCTTCACCTGGGCCGAGCTGCAGCAGCTCGACACCGGATCCTACTTTGACGACCAGTTCGTCGGTGAACGCATTCCGCACCTCGACGACGCCGCGAAGGTCGCCACCACCAAAACCGGTGTGTACATCGAGATCAAGTCGCCGGTGAACTCGGCAGGCGTCGAACAGCTGGTCGCCGACGAACTGCGCACCGACAAGACCTGGCAGCGCCTCGTCGCAGCGGACAAGGTTCAGGTCCTCGGGTTCGATGAGGGTTCCAACCGGACGTTCGCCGAGCTCGCACCGGAGATTGAACTGCAGCAGCTCGCCGGGGTGGTGCCCGGCCCCGCAGTGCTGGCATCCTGGGCTACGTTCGCTGATTCCGTGGGGACCAACTACCGTGTCCTGACGCCGCAGAATGTCAGCGATGTCAAGGCGGCGGGTCTGGTGCTCGGCGTCTACACAGTGAACTCGCCTGAGGCGGTCCAGACGTCCACCGACTTCCCTATCCAGAACGCCCGGTATCTTAAGGGAGCGCCGGTGTTTCCCGGCAGCGGTGTGGAAATTGTCGACTCGGTGAACAACCCAGCCGGCGACGACGTCCAGCCCGAAACCGGCGAGCATGTCCTGCTTCGCAACACCAGCACCAGCACCATTGACGTCAGCGGGTATCTCCTTCGGGACGCCGCTAACAACATCCTCACCGTCGGTGACGGATATGTGCTCGCCGCAGGTGCCGAACTGCGGGTCTACACCGGCCCGGGAACCAACTCCCCGGAGGCCTACTACAACGGCGGGACGACATCGTTGCTGAACAACGGCGGCGAATCGTTAGGTCTGTGGACTCCCGAGGACAAGTTGCAGGACGTCTTCGCCAACTAACCGGCGCGGCCGGAGGGGTGTCTCTTCCGGGAAGTGCATGCAATGCATGCACTTCCCGGGACGGCTACCAGGGCTCGCCGAAACAGCGCGCCATCGGCATAGCTATGCGTCCTCCGGGACAAGGGATGACCCGATGCGAAGCCCGGAAGTGGCGACGTTCAGGGCGAGGCCAGTTTCACTCCGAGCGCGGGCCTGTAACCGCTGCAGCAACCTGTCCCGGTGCGGTAGCGCAGCAGGGTCCTGCAGGATGGCCAACCACACGTCATTGACCGTCGCGCATTGGATGACCGTGCCGGTCATTCCGCGGACCAGCCAGCTATCCCCGGCAGCTTGCACGTTGGGGATACCTGGCAGGCCGTGGCAGAGGGCGTTGATGGTTTGCGCAGCGATCAGCCGGTGACGAAGGGTGCTGATTGGACCGAGCACCTCATCTGCAGTGACCGTCCGTCCGCAGGCGCCACACATTTACGGGCCGCTCCGTTCACATGCGAGAGACATCCGGGAGATCATCACTGCATCACGTCTCCGGAGTTGGGCCCCAGCGTCTGGCCGACGAAGAGGTTGCCGCCGGGGTCGCTGGCGAGTAGCAGGGCGACGGGGGCGACCTCGGCCGGAGTGCCGAAGCGGCCAAGCGGAAGCTCCTTCCGTTTGGCGGCTTTCCAGTCCTCGGAGATTCCTTCCACCAGCGGTGTTTCGATGGGTCCCGGGGCAATGCAATTGACCAACACGTTGTCGCCAGCCACCTCAAGAGCGAGGGATTTGGTCATGCCGATCACCCCCGCCTTCGCCGCACTGTAGTGGCTGAGGCCGGTCCCGCCCTTGATGCCCAGCTGGGACGAGATGTTGATGATCCGTCCCCATTTGTTCGCCCGCATCTCGGCGACCACCTCACGGCAGCAGAGGAAGACCCCCGTCAGATCGACCGTGATGGTTTCCTGCCACCGGGCCAGAGACATGTCCTGGAGTGGCGATTCGGTGAGCAGTCCAGCACTGTTGACGAGGATGTCGATCCTGCCCAGCTCTGCCCGTGCCGCGGCGAAGCCGGCCACCACGCTTGCCTCGTCGCCCACATCGACGGTGATCGAGTGGGGAGAGGGCGTCCGGTCCAGTAACACCACCCGCGAACCGGTCTCCCGGAAGGCCTCGGCGATTGCCGCCCCGATGCCGCTCCCGCCGCCGGTGACGACGACGGTCCGGGCGGCGCTCATGCCTTCATCTTGACGGTGAGGCCGCCGTCGACAATCAGCGACTGCCCGGTCACATAGGCGGCGTCGGTCGAGGTGAGGAACCCAATCACACTGGCCACCTCCTCCGGCCGCCCCACACGACCCCACGGGATGTCCTGCCCCGCGCGTTCCAGGCCGTCCGGCCCCAGCGAGTTCACGGGATCCAGGGACTGCGGGGTTTCGATCAATCCAGGAATGACCACGTTGGCCCGGATCCCGCGGGGACCCAGTTCGACGGCGATACTTCTTACCAGCCCGAGAATTCCCGCTTTTGCCGCCGCATAGTGCGCGTGCTCCTCCCAGCCGTAGACTCCACCCGCGATGGACGACACGGCGACCATCGCGCCGCCGTCGTGCATCCGGGTGGAGCCGGCCCGCAGGGTCCGTAGCACACCGGTCAGATCGACGTCGAGCATGTCGTTCCAGCGAGAGTCGGTGAGCTCACCGAGCGGAGCATTGCGCAGGACGCCGGCGTTAGCTACCGCGTAGTCCAGCCGCCCAAACTCGTTGAGCGCCCGGTCTGCGAAGGTCTCCACCGATTCAGTGTTCCTGACATCCACTTCCTGGATGACGGCCTGGCCGCCCGCCTGCTCGACCAGGCTGAGGGTTTCCTCCGGGTCGTGCGGATCGCCGGGGAACGTGCCGATGATCGAGCGGACCCCGCGTTGCGCGTAGTGGACGGCGAGAGCACGTCCAATACCGCTGGCAGCGCCGGTAATGATGGCTACAGGTGACTCAGGCACTCGGGTCCTCCAGCAGCTCCTTGGGGATGGGCTTCGCCATCATCATCAGCAACCCGGAGATCAGGGTGCCAAGGGCGCCGACCCACAGGGCCGCCGCTGTGGTCCCTGCGGCAGCGGTGACCACAGTGAACAACGCTCCGCCGAGGATGATGCCCGGCTGGCTCATCGCACCGATGAAGGCCAGCCCGGTGGCCCGGCAGCTGACCGGGTAGCACTCGGCCATGAAGTATTGGATGGCTGCGTACGGGCCCACCAGGAAGAAGAGCCCGACGCCGTAGGTGAGGATGATGAGGAAGGGGGTGGAAGCGATGGGGCTGAGCATGACCGAGAAGGAAATGCCGGAGATGATCCAGCCGATGATGATGGTCTTTTTCCGGCCAATGACATCGCCGAACCAGCCGTGGAAGACGTAGCCGAAGTAGGCGAGACCGTTGATGACGATCAGCATCCAGAAGGCGTCTGACAGTTCCACTCCGCGGGAGTTCACCAGCACCGAGGAACCCAGGATGCTGAAGACCATGATGCCGAAGAAGTTCACAATCCAGGCCAGGGAGAAGACGATCGTGTTTCGTCGCAGCTGTGGTTCCCAGATGCGCTTCAGGGGAGCCGTCGAGGAGTGCTGGACGCCGAAGGAGCCGGCCAGCGCGTGGGCTTCGTCTACGTTGCCGGACTTCTCCAGCTGGGTCAGCTTCTCGTGCAGTTCAAACTGAGGGGTTTCCTTGAGCTTCTTCGCGATCAGGTACACGATGATTGCCGCGGGGATGGCCGCCATGATGTACAGCGCACGCCACCCGAGGGAGGGTAGGAAGGCGAAGGCGAGGGCAGCCGCAAGCAGGAAGCCCAACGGCCAGCCGCCCTGGACGAAGGAGTAGTAGAAGCCTGGACGCTTGCGCTTCTTTTCGTCCTCAGTGACCTGGAAAACCTCGTTCATGTAGGTCGCGTTGACGGCCTGCTCCGAGAAGCCGAGCCCACCGAAGGAGCGAACCACCACGAGCATGGCGTTACTGATGAAACCCAGTCCGGCGGGGATCACCGAGGTGAGCGCTGACACGACGGCGGTGCCACCGACGGTGAGCATCATTCCCTTGCGCCGGCCGAGCCGGTCAATTACCGGGCCGATGCCGAAGCAGACGATCGCCGTGCCAACAGCAATCCAGGTGTTGATCGCGTAGGCCTCGGTCTCGGTCCACCCGAATTCTTCCTGCATGGCGGGAAGCAGCGTGCCGAACAACCCATAGTCGAAGACCGCGACGGTCCACGCGAGCAGTGCCAGGATCATCGCCGTATTGGTGTTTTTCTTGCTGAAGATGGGCAGCGCGCGTTTTTCGTCAGCGGTGGGCGTGGACAGGTCAATCAGTGCCGGAGCCTTCATGAGTTGGCTTCCTTTCTGGAATTGTCGGACAGGAACTTGTCGGCGATCTGGTCGAACGTCCGCCAGGTAACGCCGTCGTGCGAGTTGAAGTGCTGGATGAGGCGCTCAAGCATGAGCAGGACCTGGGGGCGGCCCGACACATCGGGGTGGATGGTCATGGTGAAGACGGCGTCGTCCATCTCCTGGTAAACCCAGTCGAACTGGTCCTTCCACATCTGCTCGATATCGCGGGGATTAACGAATCCGTGGGAGTTGGGGGCCGCCTTGATGAACATCATGGGAGGCAGATCGTCGAGGTACCAGTTGGCCGGGATCTCCACCAGGTCAGTTTCGTGGCCGCGCACCAGCGGTTTCATCCACGCCTCGGCGGGCTTGCTGTAGTCGATCTTCGTCCAGCTGTCGCCCACCCGGACGTAGTACGGCTCGAAGTCGTTGTGCATCAGGGAATGGTCGTACTTGATGCCCCGCTCGAGCAGGATTTCGTTGGTGATGGTTGAGAACTCCCACCACGGCGCCACATACCCGGTGGGTCGCTTCCCGGAGACCTGCTCAATGAGTTCGATCGACCGGTCGAGGATGGCCGTTTCCTGCTCACGGGTCATCGCGATCGGGTTTTCGTGGGAGTAGCCGTGGACCCCGATCTCGTGACCGGCCTCCACCACCATCCGGGTCAGCTCAGGGAAGGTCTCCAGTGAGTGTCCCGGGATGAACCAGGTGGAGGGAAGGTTGTACTTTTCGAAAAGTCGGAGAATGCGGGGACCTCCCACCTCGCCGCTGAACAGCCCGCGCGAGATGTCGCAGGGGGAGTCCTCGCCGCCGTAGGAGCCGAGCATGCCAGCAACGGCGTCGACGTCTACGCCGAATGCAATCTGTATGTTCTTAGTCATGGGTCAGCCTTTCGATGGGGTCAAAGCGGTCAGGGCGTCGCTGTCCTGCGGGACCAGGAGGCCCCGCCGGTGGAAATGTTGTTCGATGAGGGGGCGGGTCATCCCGAGGGCGAGAAGCAGTTGCAGCAGAATCCTCGCCTGCCCCGGGCGGAGGAGGCCGGACGGGATCGCCCCCGCGGCGAGGAGGTCCTTCCCGCCGCCCGTGCCATAGACCGGCACCACAGGTCCGGCATGGACCCGCGTACTGGTGACGACGACGGCGCCTCCGGCCGTCGCCTCCGCCACCGCCGTGCACATTACGGGGTTAGCGTTGCCGATCCCCGTGGCCTCCAGCACGATTCCTGCTGCTCCCGCCGCCAGCGCGGCCTCGATCATCACTGCATCGGCGCCGGGGTAGGAGGCGACGACGTCGGTTCGGGGGAAACCGACGCCGTCGCCTGTCTGGGGGGCGGGCAGGGGTTCGAAGCGGGCCGGGCGGGAGTCCATCGACACGACGCCGGTGCCGGTGACGCTGCCGGCCGGGATGCTGTCGGGACTGTCGAAGGCCGCATGGGCGGTGGTGTGAACCTTCCGCACTCCCGCCGAATGGAAGATCTGCCCGGCAAAGCTGACCAGGGCGCCTCGCCCACCCGCGTCACGGGAGGTGGCGACGGCGATGGCCCGCCGCAGGTTATCCGGCCCGTCAGGTGTGGGGTGATCCGCGGCAAACTGGGCGCCGGTAAAGACCACCGGCCGCCAATCGTCGTGAAGCAGATCGGCGAGGTAGGAGGTTTCCTCGGTGGTGTCAGTTCCATGGGTGACGACGACGCCCACCACCAGCGGGTCGCTCAGCGCGGCCTTGACCTCCGAACAAATGTCCAGCATGTCCGGAAAGGTGAGCCGGTAGGAGCCTTTCCGCATCACATCGACCACCTTGACCGGAATCGAACCGTAACCCGTGCTCTGCAGAAGCACCTCGCCGGAGTCCTCAGCGACAGTCGCACCACCGGCCGCGGCAGAGTTTCGGGAAGCAATGGTGCCACCGGTAGCCAGCAGCACCACATACTGATCCTCACCAGCGTTCATGATCACCTCCATCTCGTTCGGCACGCATTTACACAATCGTTTGGGTAAGCGGCAATCCGCGCCTGTCAGATGCTCCGCCCTGGGGCGATTTCCCCCAGACAGCCGACGTGAATGTCCTGTTTGCCCACGCAACCCAATCGTTTGGGTTGCGTTGAGGAAAAGACTAGGATGTGATCTGGATCTCGTCAAGAGTTCGGGTAAAAGTTTTCCTGTCTGAAACAATCGACGTACTACGCAATGGCTGGACGGAGGGGAAGCTTCATGGATGCATCAGGATCAGGATCAGGATCAGGATCAGGATCAGGATCAGGCCGTGCGCCGATCACGCTGAAGGACCTGGCCAGCGAGCTGGGGATTCACCCCTCGACGGTGTCCAGGGTCCTGCATTCCACGTCGGACGTGGCCCGTGGCGCCGCGTCGTCGGCCACCGCCCGGAAGGTGCGGGACCTGGCCCGCGAGCTCGGTTATTCGCCGGATCCCCAGGCCAAGAGCCTCAGGACCCGCCGCACCAGGGCCCTCGGTGTGATCGTCCCACGGCTCTCCGACATTGTGCTGGCCACGATGTATGAGGGTATTGAGGAAGCGGCAGCCGAAAATAACTACTCGACCTTCGTGATGAATTCGCACGACAGTACCGACGAGCAGCGCCGGAAGGCCGAGATCATGCTGGCCCGCCGCGTGGATGGGCTCATCCTCGGCGACGCGCACGCCGGCAGCGACCTGTTACCGGATCTTCGTGCTCGACAGATCCCGTTCGTGCTCATGAACCGGCGGCACCCAGGGTTTCCCTCGGCGACGTGTGACGACGTCGTTGGTGGTGAATTGGTGGCCGACCACCTGTGGCAGGCAGGTCACCGCCGTGTCGCCCTGATCGCCGGAGAACCGTATGCGAGCACTGCCCTTGACCGTACCGCCGGGTTCCGGCAGCGCTGGCGGGATCTCGGCGGCGAGCTTCCGGACAGCTCGGTGATCTGGTCGCGTTTCGACACTGAGGGCGGCAGGGACGCAGCGGAAACCATCGTGGGGCAGCCTGGTCCGGCACCGACAGCGGTTTTCGCGGTCAACGACTTCGCGGCGATCGGAGCCATGGGAACCTTCCGCGCCCATGGCCTGACCGTGGGCCTGGACATCGCCGTCGTCGGCTTCAACGACACCTCGCTCGCGGCGCAGTTGCCTATTCCGCTGTCCTCGGTGCGCTCGCCGATGTTCCAGATTGGCCGTCAGGCGATGCTGATGCTGCGGCGGGTCATCAACGGCGAGCGGGTCGAGTCGGTCAGGATGACCCCCGAGCTCTTTGTTCGTGAAAGCAGCGCAGCGGCACCCCTCGATGAATCGCAGCGTTCACTGGCCAGCTGACCCCCAGATTCTGGACCTGATCTCCTTCCCTTCCGCGCGGGCGGCAAGGGCTTCTTCCATGGTGACCGGCGTGAAGGTTGTCCGCGTTCCCGGAGCACTCCGCGCCAGCAGATCCATATCGGAGCTGATGACGGTGGCCACCATGGCGTAGCCGCCGCCGGAGACTGCGTCGCGGTGGAGCACAATGGGTTCCTTGCCGCCGGGAATCTGGATGGAGCCGATCGCGTAGCCGGCGTCGACGATGTTCGACGGGTCGGAACCGGCACCGAACGGCTGGACCCGCGGCTTCCACGAGACTGACGGGCCGGAGTATCGCAGGCCCGTCCGGTCAGCGACGGGCGTTAGCTTCCACGTGGCGCTAAACAGCGTGTCAAGGCCTTCCTCGGTCAACCGATGGTCATACAGGCCGGGCATGACTCGCACCGTGATCTCCTTGGCGAAGGTTGGCCGGAGGGACTCGTCGATGAAGTCCGCAGCCGAGGCGTGGCGTTCCGATCCAGCCGCCCCGATGTCCAGGGTGTCGCCCGCTTTGAGGGTGCGCCCCTCGAATCCGCCCATGGCACCCAACGCGTAGGTGGAACGGCTGCCCAGCACCACCGGGACGTCGATTCCGCCCTGGACGGCGATGTAGTAGCGGGTTCCGGCGTGGATCATCCCGAAGGACACTTCGTCGCCTGCGACCAGCTCAAGCCGGGTCCACTGCTCCCGGGGCGTTCCGTTGACCAGCACGTCCACGGGGGCGCCGGCGACGGCGATGACGGCGTCGGCATCGGTGGTGAACCTAGGTCCGATGTAGGTGCACTCCAGGACAGCCTCCGCCGGCGTGTTACCGACGAGCGCGTTGGCCATTTCGGCCGACAGCTGGTCCATTGACCCGCCCTGGGGGATGCCGACATGGTAGTAGCCGGGCCGACCTGTGTCCTGGACCGTCGTTGCAAGCCCGGGCTCGGTGATCTTAATGGCCATTGAGGTGCTCCATGATCTCCTGGTTGTATTCGGTGGGGTGGGCGAGCGCCTGCTCAAGGTCGAACACCACGGGCGCCTGCCGGTAGGTAAATGACCCGTCGGCCACCAACTCCTGGATATGCCGGTATTCGGTTTCGTCCACCGGTTTGAACTTCACAATGTCTCCGGGTTTGAAGAAGATCATGAAGTCGTCAAAATTCGACAGACGCTGGGCAGGATCAAAGATCGGCGCTGCGGCGATCCCGAACATCTGGTACCCGCCGGCGCCCCGGACCGAGTAGATGCAGGCAAAACAGCCGCCGTGGCCCACGGTCAGGGCGGGAGTGTCGGTGCGGGGGCTCAGATACTTGGGTACCTCGAGTTGCTGGTCCTGCGGCACGATCTGGAACATGAAGGGCAGGCCTGCCACGAAACCGACCATCGACACCAGCCATGGAGACTCGTGATGACGGCTGATGAACTCGGCCGGCGACGCCAGATTATTCTCTTGGGCCGCGAAATCGAGGTCGTTGCCTTCCGGACGCTGGTGTCCCGAGCGGAAACGAGCGCCGGTTTCCCTAGTGTAAGGATCGTCGTACCACACCGGTACCTCAATGATGCGGGTTTGAAGGGTGTGCTGCGACATCTGCGCCACCTCGGCCTCGACACCCCTGACAGCTTCCTCAAGAGCGTTGGGCGGGAGGTCGTCCGGGTTGAAGCGGATCAACAGTGACGCGTTGGCCGGGCAGATATCGGTGATCCCCGGCAGCTTGCGGGACCCGAGGGCGGCAGCCATCGCGTTGGCCTTGAAGTTGGCGGCGAGGCTCATTCCCTCGGCAATTTCGACGAAGAGAAATTCGTCTCCACCCCAGGTGTAACGGGCCGCATTGAGGTGCAGGGCTGTGTCGCTCATGCACTAGCTCCTAACAGGTCAGGGGTGGTTTCGATGAATTTGGAATGGTGCTCGACGGCGGCCACTTCGCTCCGCGCGAGGACAGCCTTAAGCAAGGGGAGAGTGGTCTTCACCCCGGAGATGAGGACCTCGCCGAGCGCCCCGGCAGACCGGGCCATCGCCTGGTCCCGGCTGGAATCCCAGACGATGAGCTTGGCCAGCAAGGAGTCGTAGAACGGCGCCACAGCTGACCCCGCCACCACCCCCGAGTCGATGCGGACGCCCGGCCCTCCCGGCCATTGCAGCCGCTCCAGGGTGCCCGGGCTCGGCATGAACCCGTTTTCGGGGTCTTCGGCATTGATCCGGAACTCGAAGGCGTGGCCGCTGAACCTGACGTCCTCCTGTGTGAGGCGGAGCGCGCCGTCACGCGCCACCAGAATCTGCTCACGGATCAGGTCCAGGCCGG
Source organism: Arthrobacter sp. CAN_C5 (assembly GCF_017875735.1). Taxonomy (NCBI): domain Bacteria; kingdom Bacillati; phylum Actinomycetota; class Actinomycetes; order Micrococcales; family Micrococcaceae; genus Arthrobacter; species Arthrobacter sp. CAN_C5. Next base: position 3,362,143 of record NZ_JAGGMZ010000001.1, on the reverse strand, counting down.
TGATCATTTCCGTGACGGGATGCTCGACCTGCAGACGGGTGTTCATCTCGATGAACGCTGCCTCCTGGGTGTCAGGGTTGTAGAGGAATTCGACAGTGCCAAGCCCGCTGTAGTGACATTGGCGGCCCAGCTCGATGGAGGATGCCAGGATGGTTGACCTGACATTGTCGGGCAGCCCGGGGGCTGGGGCTTCCTCTACGATTTTCTGCTGTCGGCGCTGCAGGGAGCAGTCCCGGTCACCCAGGTGGATGACCTGGACTCCGTCGCCGATGATCTGGACTTCGACGTGCCGGGCGCGGTGGACAAATTGTTCAAGGTACACGGTGGAGTCCCCGAAGGCCGCCTGGGCTTCGGCCTGTGCGATCTCCACCGTCGACAGGAGGTCTGGTGCTGCGGTGACGAGGCGGATGCCCCTGCCGCCACCACCAGCGGAGGCTTTGACCACGAGGGGAAAGCCCACTTTCTCGGCGATCCCCAGAATGTCGCTGTCGGTTGTGAGAGCGCCGTCGCTGCCGCGCAGGGTGGGAACGCCCGCGGCCCTGGCCGCCTGCCGGGCGCGGGACTTGTTGCCCATGAGCTCAATCGCATCAGCGGACGGCCCAATCCAGGTCAGTCCCCGATCAGTGACGGCCCGGGCGAAACCGGCGTTCTCGGAGAGGAAGCCGTAGCCAGGATGCAGGGAATCACACCCGGTGGCCGATGCCGCCGCAAGGACCGCTTCAGCGTTGAGGTAACTCTTTCCGGCCGGGGCAGGGCCGATGATGTGGACCTCGTCAGCCAGTTGCGCCGCGTAGGAGCCTTCATCGGGCTCACTGGCCGCCAGCACCGTCCGGATACCCAGCTCGCGGGCCGCACGGATGATCCGGACGGCAATCTCGCCCCGGTTCGCGACCAGCAGCTTCTCCACGGTCATCCCTCGGTCACCGTCGCAATGACGTCGCCCGGGTTGACAGTGCCCGAATCCTCGATGGCGAAACTTTCGAGAGTCCCCGAGACATCACTGCGCACCTCGGAGAACTGCTTCATGATTTCGACGACGCCGACCGTCTGGCCCGCCTCGATCCGGTCTCCAACCTCAGCGTAGGGCTCCTTGTCGGGGCCAGGCTTGCGGTAGAAGATGCCGGGCAGCGGGGAGATGATGTCGGTCATGGGTGGCCTTTCAGGGCTTTGGTCGGGATTGCTTCATTAATTGGTGGACTGGTGGGTCTGGGGAACGATAAGACACTAGCCAGAGAGAACGGCGCGCACGGCGGCGGCGACGTCGGGGGAGTTGGGCGCGTCCGAGTGCACACAGATGCTCTGGAAGTCGATGTGAAGTTCGGTGCCGTCCGACGCCTCGACCACGCCGTCCGCCAATGCGCGGCGCACCCGCGCTGCGGCCATGGCGGGGTCGGTGGGTTCGGGTCGACGCTGAATCAGCAGTTGGCCACCTGGTCCGTAGTTGAGGTCCACATAGAGCTCGCTGACGAACTGCACACCCAACTCGTCGCAGACCGTCTGGTGTTCGGTGGCGGCCAGACCATAGAACGGCACGTCATAGAGTGCTGCAACCTTGGCTGCTGCGGTCATCAGTGAGCGGTCCCTGGCTAACATCCCGTACAGCGACCCGTGCGGTTTGATGTGATGCATTGTGGCGCCGGCAGCGGTGAGGAACGACTGCAGTGCCCCCACCTGATACAGCAGGATGTTCTCCACCTCTTCGGGCGTCAGCTTCATTTCGCGGCGGCCAAAGCCGACAAGGTCCGGCAGTCCTGGATGGGCACCGATGCCGAGCCCCCGTTCGGCGGCAGCGGACACTGTTGCGGCCATGGTGTCGGGATCCCCGGCGTGGAATCCGCACGCCACATTGATCACGTCGACGGTTTCCATCAGGGCGAGGTCATTGCCGAAGGAATGGAGGCCCAAAGACTCCCCCATATCCGAATTCAGGCTGGGGATAGGCGTGCTGGTGGTGCGGGTCACAGCTGGCGAAGTCATGCGCTTCACACTAGTGGGCGCGGACCTAGCCGATATAGTGGACTTCCGCCCTCGGATAAACCGGCTTGATGGGCATTTGCACAGGTGGACCTAATGATTATTGCTGACCTGCTGTCCGAAGACACCCTGCAACTCCGGTTGCACACGCCCACATCGAGCGACCGGTTGGCCCGGGAGATCAGTTGGTGCGCCCCCGCGGAAACGATCGACCCCACGCCGTTCCTGAGCCGGAACGTCCTCCTCCTGACCAACGGTATCGGCCTGAATATCGAAGATGACCGCACCTGGTCGGCATACGTGGAACGGCTGGTTTCGGTGCAGGTAGCCGCGGTGGCGTTTGGTACCGGATTCGCCCACCGCCTGATCCCGCCGGGGCTGGTGCGGGCGGCAGCAAACCATGATCTGCCACTGCTGGAAATTCCTCGGTCTGTCCCGTTCCTGCAGGTGCATCGCCACGTCACCAATGTGTTGCAGGCCGAACGTTTCACGGCGGTCACCCGATCATGGGACCTCGCCCAGATGTGCGCTGGTCTCGCATCATCGGGCGCCAGGCTCGCTGTCATCCTCGATGCGGTCACAGCGACTGTGAGGGGTGAAGTGGCAATTGTCGACGCCGTCGGTGCCGTGATCGCCAGGTCGCCGGAGCGATCAACCTGGAGCCAGGAGGACTTGGAGCTGGCAGCATCGGCTGGAGTGGACGCCACGGTTCCGCTGCCGATGGGAACCGGGGATTCTTTCCAGTTAGTGGTCCGAGGCGCAGAGGTGGAGCATCCCGTATCCACCCTGCTGGCGCCCGTTGCATCGATCATTGCCGTGCAGTTGCAGACCGCGCTGCTCACCACCACGTCCAAGCAATCCGAGCTGATGACGCTGCTGGACCAGGTGGCCGACTGGAATGGGGTTGCGTTGGAGCAGTTCGCCGAGACCGTGCGGTCCACCGGGCTCCTCAACGACGAGGCGACGGTCGTCATCGCGGTCCGCACCGGCCACGGCACCCTGTCTGACGCGTGGAAGACCCGGCTTATGCTGCAGTCAGCGTTCGACGTCGTCAGGGTGCAGGTGCGTGGCGGGACCCTGTTCGCGTTCGCCCAGCGGCCACAGGCGACCGGTGCGCAAACCGAAGACCTTGAGCCGCTGCTGTCCTGGTTCATGAAGGAGATGCCGGGCCAGGCAGTGGTGCTCAAGGGTCCGTGTGCGAGCAGCGATGAATTGCGACTCGGCGTCTACCAGGCTCAGGAATTGCTGGCGGCTGTGAGGGGGCCAACCATCGCCCCGGAGCTGGGGATCAGCGCTCTAATCGCTTCGACCGCCACCCACGGAGCGAGGGCCGGCGCGCAGAAGCTCCTGGCCCCCGTGGTCGCCTACGATTCGACGCATTCGCTGGCACTGCTAGACACCCTCGAATGCTTCCTCGCCCACGATGCGCAACCGTCCCGCGCCGCCGCGAGCCTGTACATTCACCGGAACACTCTGAGCCAGCGGATCGGCAAACTCGAAGGGTTGTTGAAGTTGTCCCTCTCCACCTTGGAGGGGCAAGCGACCTGCCTGATGGCCTTGCGGATCCTCAAGAACTGACCCTCCCATCAGAGCGTCGTAGGCTGACCCCATGACCATTCCCTTCCTTAAGCCGACCCCGGACACCACCACACAGGTGTTCTCGCGCGACGCGCCACCGGTGCTGACCGTCAACCCGGGCGACTCGGTGCGGGTCAGGTCCCTTGACGCCTGGGGGCATCTGGAGCACCAGACCGTTCCCGGGGAGGATAAACCACAGCTCTTCCCCGAGCGGAAGGGACACTGCCTGACCGGCCCCATCGCGGTGGCGGGCGCGAAGCCGGGGGACATGCTGGCGGTCACCTTCGTGTCCCTGACCCCGGATACGTGGGGCTTCACCAATGCCGGACGGAAGGATGACGCCTTCACCCGGCTCCTCGACGTCGAGGGCGGCACCCCGCAGTGGCTGCTCTGGGATATCGACGTGCCTCAGGGCACCGCCACTAACCAGCTGGGCCAGAGCGTCAAGCTCAACCCGTTCCTCGGCGTCGTCGGCGTCCCGCCGAACCGCCCCGGCAACTTCGCGACCACCCCACCGCGCGCCGACGGCGGCGGCAACATCGATTGCAAGGAGCTCACTGCCGGGTCCACCTTGTTCCTGCCCGTGACCGTCCCGGACGCACTGCTGAGCATCGGCGACGGCCACGCGGTACAGGGCGACGGTGAGGTCGGCGGCACCGCAATCGAGTGCGGGATGACCACCGACCTGGTGCTCGACGTCGTCCGAGACGCGCCGCTGCAATCCGTGCATGCGCTCACCCCGACGGCGAAGATCACCTTCGGCTTCAACGCGGACCTTAACCTCGCGACGGCCGGGGCGCTCGCCGCGATGCTGACCTGGATGCAGCAGCTGTACGGCATGGAGCGCACCCAGGCGCTCGCCCTCGCCAGCACCGTCGTCGACCTGCGCATCACGCAGATCGCCAACGAAACGTGGGGCGTTCATGCGGTGCTGCGCCACGATGCCGTGCAGGCATCCGCCCTCGGCTGAACCCTCCCTCCAGGAGCGCAGTCCAACGAATAGCAAGTATGCTGATCACCTGCGATACCAACTGTTTGACTGCCTACGATAGGGGTCCGTCATGAAGCAACCTCAGCCTCGCGGTCCGGTGAGCTCACTGCTCCTGAACATTTTGAACGGATCGGCGCACCGCAGCGCCGATGCGCCAATCCCGGCCAGCGACCTTGTTCCCGCCGTGCTCGACGCCATCACGGCGACGGATGATTTCGCGTTCGACGACGATCTCCAGCTGACCCTGTTCTGCCTGTTCGAACTGCACTACAGCGGCATCGATGGCACCGGCTCCGACTGGGAATGGAATCCGGACCTGATTGCTGCCCGGGGTCTGCTGGAGCAGGCGTACGAGGCGCAGCTTCGATCGGCCACGACCTTGCCCGAACTGCCCGCGCCCACCAGCGCAGCCGTCGCAGCCAGCCTGTTCGAACTGACGGGCGCCGACGGGGGTCCGAGCATGTCCCGCTACGTCGCCAAGCGGGCCACCGAGGAACAGATCGGTGAGTTTCTGATCCAGAAGTCCATCTACACGCTCAAGGAAGCCGACCCGCACACCTGGTCCATTCCCCGACTCACCGGCCGGGCCAAGGCGGCGATGGTGGAAATCCAGGCGGACGAGTACGGGGGAGGAGCGCCCGACCGGATGCACTCCGCCCTGTTCGCCCAGTCAATGCGCGGCGCCGGGCTGGACGACAGCTACGGTCACTACCTCGACGCCGTCCCCGCCATCACCCTTGCGTCGTCGAACATGATGTCGCTGTTTGGGCTCAACCGACGCCTCCGTGGTGCGATTGTGGGTCACCTTGCCGCCTACGAGATGACTTCATCGCTCGCGAACCGCATGTATGCGCGGGGGTTCCGGCGGCTCGGGTACGACGACGTCGTGTCTGCCTACTTCGATGAGCATGTGGAAGCCGACGCCGTGCACGAGCAGATCGCCGGCCGGGACATGGCCGGCGGGCTGGTCGAATCCGATCCGGATCTCCTCGAGGACGTGTTCTTCGGCGCTGCGGCGGCCGCCGTCGTCGACACCTGGATGACCGGCCACATCCTTGACGCCTGGAACGCCGGTGCATCTTCTCTCTATTCGCCCGCCACGGTAGACGCGTGAGCGGATGTGAGCGGGACGCGCGCGACGACGACGGCGCCTCCCCGGACGACGGTCCGACGCCCGCCAACTCCCGGCAGACCATCGTGGCGTTCCCCAACGGTCCGCTGTTGGTGCGGGGGGACTTCGACATTGTCGACCCTGACGGCAACCAGCTGCGCCGTAGCCGCAAGACCGTCGCGCTCTGCCGGTGCGGGGCGTCCATGCTGAAGCCCTACTGCGACGGCAGCCACAAGATGATCAACTTCAAGACCGAGCCCGAAAGTTAGGTTCGTCCTTTCGGCGGCTTAGCACTCCGGCAGCGTCAGTTCGAGGATGAAGTCGTGCTCGACGCAGGCGCCCAGTCGGAACGTCTTGACTCCCACCTTGGTGAAGCCGTGCTTCTCGTAGAAGCGGATCGCACGAAGGTTTTCGTTGTTCGTTCCCAGCCATGCCGCCTGCACGCCGGTCTCCGCGGCGGCCTTCAGGGTTGCCTGCATCAGGGTAGATGCCTGTCCTTGACCGTGATGGTCCGGGTGGACGTAGAACTTGCTCACCTCGATGGTGGGGAACGTCGACAGGGCGGAGCGCACCCCGGCGTCCGTCGGGTCACCGTGGATAAGCATGCTGAAGCCGTCGAGGCGGTCACCGTCGCGCAGGCACAGCAGGGTCTTGGTTGGATCGGCGAGGTGTTCGCGGAACTTCCCGGCGGAGAGCTCAGTGGCGATGTGGTGGGCGATGTCGTCGGGCTGGGACGAGGCGGGGCAGGCCAGGGGAAAGGTGATGGCGGCGAGGTCGGCGAGCCGATCGGCGTCCTCGGCGGTCGGCCGATCAATGTGTAGATTCACGGGATTCATAATCCCATGCCGGTTCAGCACCTGCCATTATGACGCGAAACGCACCAATCCCGTCTGCCTCCCGCCGCGCGTTTCGGCAGTAGGCAGACGGGTACGCTGAACTAGGAGCTGGTGACGAGGGTGGGGTAGTCGGTGTAGCCCACCTCGGTGCCGCCATAGAATGTGCTGCCGTCGGCTTCGTTGAGCGGAGCATCGGTGGCGAGCCGCTCCACGAAGTCCGGGTTGGCGATGAACATGCGGCCGAACGCGATGAGGTCCGCGCCGCGTGCCAGCCACTGGTCAGCACGTTCCTTGTCCGCTGCCTCCTGGTTCTGGACCAGGGGTGACGGGTTGACGATAAGAGTCCCCTCCCAGAGGCCCAGGATGCGCTGATTGACGTTCTTCTCGCGGGCTTCGACGATGTGAAGGTATGCAGGGCCCAGGGGAACCAGCTGCTCGAGGAGGGACGTGTAGGTGTCCATGACGTCATCTTCGGAAATGTCATTGAAGTCATTACCGGGGGAGAGGCGGAAGCCCACTCGTCCTGCGCCAATAGCTGCCACGACCGCCTGCATCACTTCGACCAGGAAGCGGGTGCGGGCAACAGGCGAGCCGCCGTATTCATCGGTGCGCTGGTTGGTGCCGCTTGCGAGGAACTGGTGGGGCAGGTACCCATTGGCGCCGTGGATTTCGACGCCGTCGAACCCGGCTTCGACAGCGAGGCGCGCAGCCGTGGCGTAATCGGCGACAGTGTCGGTGATGTCCTGCACGGTCATCGCCTGCGGGACCACAAAGTCCTGCATCCCATCAGCGGTGAAGACCTGGCCGGCCGGGCGGACGGCTGAGGGTGCGAGGGGGACCTGACCGTCGGGCAGCAGGCTGGGGTGGCCGATGCGGCCGGTGTGCATGATTTGGGCGAAGATCTTGCCGCCTTCGGCGTGGACGGCCTCGGTGACCGAGCGCCAGCCGGTAACTTGCTCAGCAGTGTGGAGACCGGGGGTAAAAGGGTATCCCTGGCCTACGGCATTGGGCTGCGTCCCCTCGGTGATGATCAATCCGGCCGATGCGCGCTGCGCGTAGTAGGTGGCCATCATCTCGGTGGGGACACCGTCGTCATTGGCGCGGGAGCGGGTCATTGGCGCCATGACGGCGCGGTTCGCGAGCTGCAAACCACCGACGGTGGTGGTGTCAAAAAGTGTTGCGTCAGCCATGGCAATGCCTATCGATCGGTTGATTGGTACGATAGTCAACGTACAACGATAAAAGCCTTAGTACAACTTTGATCGTACTAGTTCGAATTTTGAGGAAGTCACCATGAGCGCAGAATCCCTTCCACGGCAGGTGGGGCACCCTTCGGCAGAGGAGTTCCTTCTGACGGAGGTGCTCCAGGCGCTTTCAGACCCGCTCAGGTTGGACATTGTTGCGGTGCTGGCCGAGTCGGACGCCGAGCTGTCCTGTAGCGCGTTTCATCTTCCCGTGACGAAATCGACCAGCACACACCACTTCCGGGTGCTTCGTGAGGCGGGCATTGTGAGGCAGCGCTATGAGGGTACCGCCCGAATGAATAGTTTGCGCCGGGATGACCTGGAGGCGGTCTTTCCGGGGCTTCTAGCATCAGTGCTTGCCTCGGCGCATCGGCAATAGGTTCCGAGGCGTTAGCCTCTTAGCGGCTCGTTTATTCGCGATATCCCTTGCTCCTTATCAACGCCGGGGTATTGCAACGGGCCGACTAGAAATTCAGGCTGGCTGCGTCGTCCCGCCTCACTAAGAAGGGGCTAATTCCTGATGCTCTCTTGCGCGAATACTGCACCACTCCAATCAAGTGCGGATCTAGGCTGGGATCAGGATCTGATGGGGGATGAGCGATGGCTGCTGGTGCTGGAGCGACTGAACAGGCGCGCCTGGCCGCTGAACGTGTCATTCGCCTGAAGCGTGAGTTAGCAGACGCCCACGTGGCCGTTCAACGCTTGCAGCAACAGGTTCAGCACGCTGAGCGTGCCGAACGGGCGTGGAACGCTGGCGCTGCGGGCGAGTTGTTGGTGGCCGACCGCCTTGATCTGCTTTCAAGCGACGGCTGGCTTGCTCTGCACGATGTGCACTGGCCGGGCAGGCCAAAGGCCAACCTCGATCACCTCCTTGTCGGGCCGGGCGGCATAGTGATTGTCGATGCCAAAAATTGGTCCGGCGAGGTTCAACTTCGGCGCGGTGAACTGACCCAGAACGGTTCGGTCCGGTCCAAGGAGTCGGCTTCCGCCATGGACCAGGCGGGAGCGGTTGCCGCACTCCTTGAACCTCAACATCGGCAGCTCGTCCAAACCTGGCTGTGCATGGTGGGGCATCCGGATCTCAAGGTTGTGACGGGAGCTGGAGTACGGGTCGAGGGGTTGAACACGATCTCGGCATCGGTACTGGAACTGCCGAAAGTGCTGGAACCGGAATTCGTCGGTGCCATCCACCACTACCTCCTGCAGCTTCTAGGCGGAGAGCGGAGCCCGGCCCTGCTGACAACCGCGGGTCTGGCATCGGCAGATGGTGCTGGCGCTACCCTGCAGCAGCGCCGTTTGGCGAGCGGACGTATGCGGTCCCAACAGGCTGACAGGTCGATCGGCCCCACAGGGGTGAGGCGTTCACAGGGCACCAGGCCTCAACGGCGGAAGTCGGGACGATCGAAAAAGAAGCCAGGCTGCCTGGCCGTATCGGCTCAGCTAGCGGCAATCGGTGTGGCCCTGATCTTTTTGGTGAACCTTATCGGTGGGCCGGATCCGTCGGATGTGATGGTGCCGCAACCCACTCCCACGGTGAGCCAACCCGCCGATAGCGCCGGATGACCGGCCACCCGGGGCAATACATCTAGGACCCGAGGATCCGGGCAGCATCCTCCTGAGCGCGCAGCTCCACCGGGTCGACAACGGACCCCTCCAGATGAATCGACGGGCGAATCAGCCGCCGCAACTCGGCCGGCGAATACGGCTCAGGCGTTCGCCGGTGCGCCATCGCGTGGCAGTTGGGGCACAACGGAACGAGGTCGGTGAGCGGATCCAACACATAGTTGGCATCCACCCGCAACCCCGGCACAATGTGGTGGACCTGGATGAACCCGCGCCCCACCTCCCCATAGGATTCCTCGAAGTTGAACCGGCAGACGGCGCAACTGGTCCCGTGGTGAGCGATGCACTGCCGGAGGGCGTCGGGATCGCGTTCATGCCGGTTCACCGCGATCCGGGTGAGCGCACTGGTCGGCAGGGTGCCGGGGATGGAGGTGACCGGATCAAACGCGGACGACGGCGCATGTTCGGCCCATACCGTCCTCAGCAGCAACTCGTCCCCGGGAGCGAGTGACGTTCCCGACGGCGGATCGGCGTCCCACCCGACCCCCGGCACCCGGTCGAGCAGCACCGACTCCGTGATGTGCTCACCGCGGGGGAGCAGCAGGTCCAGGTCGACGGTGAGGGAGCCGCCGTCGTCGGCTGAACGGTCGGCCGTGCCGAGGGAGGACGGGGCAACGGTGCCGTGCCCAAGAAGACCGCGCTCGTGAGCACCCTGCAGAAGGATCCAGACATCGGCCCCAGCAGCAACAAAAGGGAAAGACACCGGCCAGCGGATCGACACGACGCTGTCGTGACGGATGGTGTCAGCCGCTGAGGCGTAGGCGAATTGCCACCCCTCCCGGTGATCCGGGTCCCACCCGAGCATGATTGCCGTCATGGCACTCATTGTGTCACCAGCGATTGTGCCAGCAGCCTTAACGCCAGAGGCCGCACACCGGAACTCCGGTGCACGGCCTCTGTGAGGTACTGCCTACGCTGGGTCGGTCGAACCCTCGGCGACGGGAGTCTTCTCCGACTCTGACTTGGCGTCGCCCGCCAGGGTCTTGTGCCGGCGGTAGAGCTGGATGCCGATCGCGACGGGGATCGCAGCCAACGCGGTGGCCCGCATCCACGGCCGGTCCAGGACGTGCCCGGTGACCGAGTCCAGCGAGACGGCGCCCGCACCCGCAATAGCGAACGATGCCGCTGCGATGCCCAACACCACCGGGTACTCGAACCCGCCGTCGGACGCGAAGAAACCGTTCGGGGTGTGAACGCTGGCGGCGACACCCATCGTGGTTGCCGCGGCAGCACCGGCTACCGGGGTGCCCAGGCCGACGGCGAGGGCCAGACCCGCTCCGGCCTCGCCGACTCCGGCCAACACAGCGCTGGTCTTGGCCGGGCGGAAGCCCATGGCGTCCATGCCCTTGCTGGTGCCGTCGATGCCTCCGCCGCCGAACCAGCCGAACAGTTTTTGCGACCCGTGCGCCACCAGGACGCTGCCCAGGGCAACCCGGAAGATGGTCTGCGCGGTGGTCGCAGCGACAGGCGTGTGTGCTTGATACGTCATGGAATTCCTTAAGTGTGGGGGTGTGATGCTGCGAGCAGCTCCCCTTCTATAAGGCATGGAGTCCTCGAATCCTTCCCGAGGGCAAGACAATGTTCCCTACGCCTTCCGGCGCGCGCTCAGCACGGCGTCGTGAATGGTGATCGCCTCGCCGTCGTGATCCTGCACCCGTTCCCGGGATTCGGTCGCAATCTCCCACTGCCCCGGATCGAGCAGCGGGGCGATCTCCTCCGCCGAGTAGAAGAGGTCAAGCCGGGGCGGCCGGTGCGCGCCGGACTCCATGTCGCTCGGGTGGTGTCCCACGATCAATAGGGTGCCACCCGGAGCGACAGCCGATGCCAGCCGGGTAAACAGGGGCTCACGCTCGGCCTTGGGCAGGTGCAGGAACTGGGCGGTAACGAGGTCAAACGACAGCTCCTGCGGGGCCCATCGCAACAGATCCTGGCGGTCCCAGGTGATCCGGGCGGCGGAGTCCTCGTCGGCTGCCGCCATGGCCGCCCCACGTGTGAGCGCCACCTCGGAGATGTCGACGGCGGTAACCGTCCAGCCGCGGCGGGCCAGCCAGATCGCGTCGGCACCCTCGCCGCTGCCGACGTCGAGCGCTCTCCCTGGCGTCAGCTCAGCCGCCTCGGCGACCAGCTGCGGGTTGGGCTGACCACTCCAGGCAGCGGGCCGCTCGTTGTAGAAGGTGTCCCAGTAGGTCTGGTCGTACTCGGTGGGCGGGTGATCATCGTGGCTGTGGTGGTTGTGGGAGGTCATGCTGCGGTCACCTTCGTTTGATTGGCGTCACGGGTGCTGCGGTGTGCCGCGAGGTCGCGCTGCAGCTCGTCTTCCATGAGACTCATATTAATCATCGCGCCTGTCCACGAGCCTTCGGCCGCCGACGCGAGCACCTGCGCCATCAGGTTCGCCGCGTTCCCAACGGCCCAGACGCCGGGAACGTTGGTGGCACCGGCATCACCAGTGGCGATGAAGGTCCCCAGGCCAGATTCGTGCGCGACCGTCGCCACGCCCAGATCAGCGAACACGTCGGCGCGGGCGTTGAAGGTCGGCCCAACGACGACGGCGTCCAGCGGGATGGTCCGGCCGTCGTCGAGCGCGACGCCGCGCAGCGAGTCCTCCTCGACTGTCAGTTCCCGGACGGTGCCCTCGACCACGCGGGTACCCCGGGCGGCGATCTTCTCCAGCTCCTCGGCGGAGGGCCTGGGGTTGGTGTGGAGGAACAGGGTGATGTCAGTGCTCCACTGCCGGAACAACAGGGCCTGGTGTGAGGCCATCGGGCCGGTGGCGAGAATGCCGATCGCCTGGTCGCGGACCTCCCAACCGTGGCAGAACGGGCAGTGCAGCACGTCGCGGCCCCAGCGCTCGCTGACGCCGGGGACGTTGGGCAGCCCATCAATCAGGCCGGTCGCGATCAGCAGGCGTTTGCCCGTGACGACCTGACCGCTGGCGAGGGTGACGGTGAAGTCCTCGCCGTCGCGGCCAGCGGCGATCACCTGCCCGTCAATGATGATGCCGCCGTAGGACTCGACCTCGCCGCGGCCGATCGCCAGCAGTTCGACGGGCTTCATACCGTCCCGGGTCAGGAAGCCGTGGACCCCCGCGGCGGGAGCGTTGCGTGGCTCGCCGCCGTCGATGATCGCGACCGAGCGGCGGCAGCGGCCGAGCATCAGCCCGGCACTCAGGCCAGCGGCACCGCCGCCGACGATGACGACGTCGTACCTGTGGGCGGATGTGAATGAAGTGGTATGTGTGCTCATGTCCTTCATCCTGTGCCCACACCTCAAGGAGTGCAAACATCTTTGCTGAGATGGCAAACTAGGGCCATGGACAAAGCAATCGATGAGGCGCTGGCCGCAGTCGGGCCGCGCCTGAAGGCCCTCCGGATCCGCCGGGACATCACCCTGACCGCGCTCGCCAAGGCCACCGGCATTTCGGTCAGCACCCTCTCGCGGATGGAAACCGGCCAGCGGAAGGCCACGCTGGAACTGCTGCTACCCCTAGCGAAGGTGCATCAGGTACCGCTTGATGAGCTGGTGGGAGCCCCGACCACCGGAGATCCGCGGGTACACCTGCGCCCGATCACCGCCAGCTGGGGCACGTTGATACCGCTGACCCGCAAGCCCGGCGGCATCCAGGCGTACAAGCACATCCTGCCGGGCGGTACAGGGCGGGAGACGCCGACGCAGCAGGTGCACGAGGGGTACGAGTGGCTCTACGTGCTGAACGGCAACCTGCGGCTGGTGCTGGGGGACCGGGACATCGTGCTGCCGGCGGGGGAGGCTGCCGAGTTCGACACCCGGACGCCGCACTGGTTCGGCCGGGCCGATGACAACCCGGTGGAGTTCATGAGCCTGTTCGGTCGGCAGGGTGAGCGGATGCATTTGCGGGAGGTGTCCGACGACGGCGCCTAGCTGACTACCGCTTGTCGCAGAATCGGACCATCGCGGCCGATTACACGTGCCAACCATTGACTGATCCTGTGGTCAGACCTAAGGTCTTACTCGTTGGTAGAAAACTTATTCCACGATGTGGAAGGCATTCGTCGCGCGAAATGCGCGGTCGGTAGCGTTCATCATCGTGGAGTCATGCGGTAGCCACAGTCAAAGGGGACTGGTTTATGGATAATCTTGCGGTGCTTAGTTTATTGGCGTTGGCGCCGATCCTGGTGGTGGGGGTATTGCTAGCGGGGTTCCGCTGGCCAGCGAAATACGCCATGCCGGTCGGCTACGTGCTGGTGGTGCTGGTGGCGCTGCTGGTTTGGGAGATGGATTTCACGGGCATCCTCGCGGCGTCGCTCGAAGGGTTGATCGTTGCCGGGACTCTGCTCTATATCGTCTTCGGTGCGCTGCTGTTGCTCTCGACGCTCACCATCGGTGGCGCCATGGCGAGCATCAGGGCGGGTTTCAATAACATCTCGGCTGACCGCAGGGTGCAGGCCATCATCATCGGCTGGCTGTTCGGTAGCTTCATCGAGGGTGCGTCGGGCTTCGGTACGCCGGCCGCCGTCGTCGCCCCATTGCTTCTCGCCATGGGCTTCCCAGCGATGGCAGCCGTCATGGTGGGTCTGATCATCCAGAGCACACCGGTGAGTTTCGGCGCGGTCGGTACGCCCATCCTGGTCGGTGTGACCAATGGCCTGGGTGGGGATCCGGCAGTGGACGAGCGCATCGCCGTCCTCGGGCTGACCATGCCGGAATATGTCTCGAACATCGGCTTCCAGGTGGCAGCCATCCACGCCATCGTGGGCATCCTGATTCCCCTGATCCTGGTCTGCATGCTCACCGGGTTCTTCGGACCGGAACGCCGCTTCCGCGACGGCCTGGCCGTCTGGCCGTTCGCCATCTACGCCTCGCTCGCGATGACCATCCCGTATGTGACCGTTGCGCGTTTCCTCGGACCGGAGTTCCCGTCCTTGTTCGGCGGGCTGATCGGGTTGATGCTGGTCATGTTCACCTCCAGCAAGGGCTTCCTGATGCCGAAGGACACCTTCGACTTCGGACCGCGCTCCTCCTGGTCCGACCGTTGGATGGGCACCATCGAACCGTCCGAGGCAACCGACGTCCGGACCCACATGAGCATCATCAGCGCCTGGTCGCCCTACGTGCTGATGGCGGTCCTGCTGGTAGGCACCCGGGTGATCGCTCCGCTGAAGGAGTTCCTGACCGGAATCCAGATTCCCTTTGAGAACATCCTCGGCACGAGCATCACCACCAATGTGCAGCCGTTCTACTCGCCGGCGTTCCTGATGATCCTCGCCGCTATCTTCGGTTACCTGATTCACCGGATGAGCGGGAAGCAGATTGCCCAGACGCTGAAGGTGTCAGGGAAGCAGTTGGCTGGCACCGCGGTCGCCCTGCTGTTCGCCGTCCCGCTGGTGCGGGTGCTGATCCAGTCGGGTCCGGACCTCAACGACTCGGGCCTCTCAAGCATGCCGGTCACCCTGGCCGAGGGCGCCGCAGCCATATCCGGAGTCTCGTGGCCGGTCATCGCGCCGTTCATCGGCGCGCTGGGGGCGTTTGTTGCCGGGTCGAACACCGTGTCGAACCTGACCTTCGCCCAGTTCCAGTTCTCCACCGGTGTGGCCATCGGTGTTCCACCTGAGCAGGTTGTCGCCGCACAGGCGGTGGGCGGTGCCGGTGGTAACCCGATTGCGATCCACAACATCGTTGCGGCCTCCGCGACCGTTGGCTTGCTGGGCCGGGAGGGTGACCTGCTGCGCAAGACCATCCTCGTGACCCTTTACTACTGTGTGGCGGCAGGAGCTGTTGCGTCGCTGTTCATCTTCGGTCTGGGCCTGAATCTCGGCACCTTTGTGCTGGCGGCCCTGCTGATCGGGCTGGTCTTCCTGGCCCGATGGATGATGCGCTTCCAGGGTAAGGATGCGCTGTCGCTGGTCGGTGGTGGATCCGTGAATGGTGATGGTTCTGTCAATCGTGATGGTGCAACGACCGGTAGCGGTTCGACTACCCGCCGTTCGGCCGGGCGCGGTTCGACATCGGGGGATGACGACGTCGACAACCGGGATCGGCTCTAAGCCACACCGGCGTGTCCAGGTCACTCCGCAGGGCCTAGACACGACCAACGAAGGGGCGGCATCCACAGAACCCGGATGCCGCCCCTTCGCTCGTCACAAAGAAGTGCCCGAACCGCACCGGCGTCCACGGAAAAGTGGTCAACCCGCAGGATTGCTGTTGGGCGACCACTCTTGTGCGGCTAGGGCGCTTCACTGCGCGCCAGCCTGTTTCGTCTTCGACACTCCGGCTGGCCCGCACCAGGGAAACGCGCATAAAAAAGAGGGGCGGCCCGGGTAACCGGACCGCCCGTCGCGAGCTAGATGGCCTTACCGGGGTTGAGGAGTCCGTGCGGGTCGATGGCGTCCTTGATGGACCGCATCACGTCGAGGGATACCTCGCCCAGTTCAGGCAGGAGCCAGTCACGCTTGAGCAGCCCGATGCCGTGTTCGCCGGTGAGGGTGCCGCCGAGGCTCTTCGCCAGGTAGAACATCTCGCCGAGGGCGACCTTCGCTGGCCCCTCGGTGACTGAGTCCTCGGGATTCAGGACCAGCATGGGGTGCAGGTTGCCGTCCGACGCGTGGACCACCGAGTAGATCCGCACCCCGGTGCGCTCTGAGATGTCCTTCAACCCGACCGCTACCTCGGCCAGCCGGCCCCGCGGGACGCCGATATCGCCGATGGACACCCGGCCCAGTTTCTCCAGGCAGGGAATGGCTTCCCGGCGGGCGGTAATGAGTTCCGCGGCGTGTTCGTCGTCCTTCGCTTTCTCAATCGAGGTGGCGAACGGCCTGATGGCCTCTATCAGCACATCCTGCTCCAGATGGGCGCCATAGCCGTCGGTTTGCGCCAGCAGGAACGCTCCGCCCTGCGACCGGTAGGTGGTGCCCATCGCCATGTCAATCGCCTCGAGCGTCTGACCGTCGATCAGCTCCAGCATGGACGGCTGAATCCGGGACGCGATGACCGCCGATGCCGCCTGCGCCGCGGTGGCGAAGTCCGGGAAAAAGGCGGCGACCGTCGCCGTCGCCACCGGGAGTGGGCGGAGCCGCAGCGTCGCCTCGGTGACGACGCCGAGCGTCCCCTCGGAGCCGACGATCAGTGCGTTGAGGTCATACCCCGAGACGCCTTTCATGGTTTCGCGGCCGGTCCGGAGCTGACGGCCATCGGCGAGGACCACGTTCAGTGACAGCACCGCGTCCCGGGTGACACCGTATTTCGCGCACCGCATGCCACCGGCGTTAGTGGCGACGTTGCCGCCGATCGAGCAGATGGATGTGCTGGCCGGATCCGGCGCGTAGAACAGCCCGTATTCTCCGACGGCGGCGTTCAGGTCGGCGTTCAGGACTCCGGGTTCGACGACGGCGAGCTGCTCTACCGGGTCGATGCGCAGGATCTTGTTCATCCGGGACACGTCAAGCACCACTTCGCCGGACCGGGCGGAGGCGCCGGCGGCGAGCCCGGTGCCAGCACCTCGAGTGACGATCGGGGTACGGTGGGCGGCGGCCAGCCGGAGGGTGGAAACGACGTCGTCGGTGGTCTCGGCGAAGACAACCCCGTCCGGCAGGGACTGCGAAACGTAGCCGGAGCGGTCGGTACTCGCATCGCGCCGGTCTGCTTCGGACAGGGAAGCTGACCGTGCCCCGGCCAGGACGGCTGATGTGGAGCTGGTGTGCAGTGACATTGGCGTAAAACCCCTTTGTTGTACGGATCCGCGGTGATCAATGACGGTGCGATTATTCGCATCGTGGAAGAACACTTCTGCTGATTGGATAAAATCCTAGGGGGTCTCACGGGGCGGGTCAATGTAGCTGCGCCGAATGCCCTCGCCTGTGCGCCGGAAGGATGCCACTGCCCCGAACCCAGTGGGAGGTTCTGACCAGGCCCGGCGGGTCAATGAAACGCGGTCGGGTGTCGCGCTGCGGCGCAGTTCGCCTACGCTACGGCCGAGGCCTGACTATTCGCCGGGCTGTACTCGGCCCGGACCAGGATGGGGAGGTGGTCCGAAGCGCCGCGCGGCAGCGTCTCGACGCTCTGGATGTCCAGCCCGCGGGAGGTCGCGAAATCGAAGTGTCCCCGGAAGACCCGGTACCGGGTGTAGGTCCGCAGATCGCTGAGCGACAGGTCGTAGCCGGCGTCCTTCATATTCCTGGTGAGGCGCTGGGTGAAGAACGGGTAGTTGAAATCACCCACCATGAGCGTTGCCACTCCGGGGCCCATCCCGAGGAGTTCGGCGTGCGAGGCATGGATTTGTTTGCGGCGCAACGAGTTCGACGCCGTCAGCGGCGCAGCGTGAAAGGATCCCACCACGAGGTCGTGGTGGGTCGTGTTGTCGGTGAGTTGCAGGCCGATCAGTCGCTCATGTGCCGGGGCGAGCACGCGGTCGTGAAGCGACTTTTTCAACGCCATGGCCCTGGTCTGGTGGGCAGTGAAGCGCTCCTCCCGATAGTAGAGGGCAAGCCCGAGCCGGTTCTCCTGCGTGGCAATCGCCAGCTGCAGGTCGCCCACAGTTGCCGGCAGATCGGAGGCATCGCACTCCTGAAGGCACAGCAGATCTACTGCGTACCGCTGGACAAGGTCCTCCAGCTCATCGCTGGCCTTGTGTTCGCGCAGGTTGTAGCTAACGGCCCGTATCAGGTGATCACTCCTTCATCTGGCTGATGACAGCAGGATCATTGTACGCACCTCAGCACGAGGCGGGGTATCAGGACTGGTGGTGAGGCCACGGACAGCCGATCCCCGATTTGGTTCGCCTCCCGAGCGGTCTCGGCGCGCCTTTGCGTCATCGCAGCATCCTATGCTTGGCTCAGCGGATGGATGATGAGCAGGCCAGTGCCGCGGTCGAAGTTTTCGGAACGCCGATCACCCTGGTGGAAGTGCTAACCGCCGTCGGCATCCTGGTTGCTGCTGGTGTGATGGCATTCGTGCTGCGCAGGATTATTTTGCGTCGCTCCCGTACCCAGCAGAGCTCCCATATCGCGACCTGGTACACCCTTTCGAGGCTGGTTGCCTACACCGTTCTGGTGGTCGGGTTTATCCTCGCGATTTCGGCGCTCGGAGTCCCTCTGAGTGACTTCGCTGTAGTGGCCGGTGCACTGGGGGTGGGCCTCGGTTTTGGCCTGCAGACGCTGTTCAGCAACTTCATTTCGGGCGTGGTGCTGCTGTTGGATAAGTCGCTGAAGATCGGCGATTTTGTGGAACTCGAATCCGGCGTGACCGGGGAAGTGCGCGACATCAAGATCCGGGCGACGACGATCGTCACCAATGACAACATCGACATCTTGGTTCCGAACTCCGAGTTCGTCGCCGGCCGGGTGGTGAACTGGACTCACCGGGACGTGCTGCGGCGGCTTCGTGTGCCATTCGGGGTCGCCTACGGCACGGAAAAGAACGTGGTGAAGAAGGCGGCCCTCGAAGCGGCCGCTGCCGTGCCATTCACCCTTCACCTCGACGGTCCGCAGCGGCCTCAAGTCTGGCTGAGCAAGTTCGATACAAGCTCGCTGAACTTTGAACTTGTCATCTGGCTCAACCCTGAGGCAACCAAGAAACCGGTGGCCGTGACTGCTGCCTACAATTGGGCGCTGCACTCCGCCCTACAGGCGCATGGCATCGAGATCCCGTTCCCGCAGCGTGACTTGCACGTCAAGACGCTCTTCGGACTCAGCGAGGATGATGCCTGTCGTGCACTGGGACTGGCCGAGAACGTCACCCGGGACGAGGCGGGCAGCCGGCACTCACAGCCGACAACCGGAGGCAAGGACAAAGACGACGACGTCGATAGCAACGACCACAACGACGCCGCGGACGACGTGAACGCCGACAATGTCCCGGATACCGCGCCCGAGGCTCGCCCATCGACGGACGGCTAACCCCCGACTGTCACCAGTTAGGAGATCTGCAGGCCGCCGTTGATGTCGTAGGTTGCGGCGGTGATGTAGCCGGCGTCGGGGCCCACGAGGAAGCAGATCAGGGCAGCGATGTCGTCGACTGTGCCGACCCGGCCCATCAGGATGTCCTTGGACATGTCCTGCTTGCGCTCGTCGGTGAGGGTGCCGCCCATGATGTCGGTGTCCACCGGTCCGGGGGACACAGCGTTGACGGTGATGTTGTGCTCGCCCATTTCGCGGGCCAGCGCACGGGTGAAGCCGATGATGCCGGCCTTCGACGCACTGTAGGCGACCTTCGAGTAGGTGCCGCCGCCACGCTGCGCCGAGATGGAGGAGATGCTGACCACGCGGCCGAGCTTGCGTTCGATCATCCCGTGCAGTGCGCGCTGGGTGACCAGGAAGGTGCCGGTCATGTTGACCGCGAAGACCCGGTCCCAGGCTTCCTTGGTCTCCTGCATGAACTCGGTGGGGGAGCTGATCCCGGCCAGGTTCACCAGCGCGACGATCGGCGGGACGGCTGAGGCTTCAACAGCGGTGATCGCGGCGTCCACTGACGCCTCGTCCGACACGTCGGCTGCAACGCCGACGGTCTGCACGCCGTGACGCTGCGCAATGTCGGCTGCGGCTTCTTCGGCAGCGGCGCCGTCGATGTCGAGGATCGCGATGGACCAGCCATCGCGTGCCAACCGGTCCGCCGTCGCGCGGCCAATGCCGCGGGCCGAGGCTGCGCCGGTGAGGACTGCTGTGCGTTCTGTCGGAAAGGTCACTGAATCTCCTGCTGTTGTTTTTCTGAATGGATGAAGTGTTCGTAGTCGTCGTACGTCTGGTTGATGTGGGCCTGCATCGCCTTGCCGGCCACCTCGGGATTGCGGCTACGGATCGCCTCCAGCACCAGGCGGTGGTGCTCGATGGCGTGCTGCTGCACCTCGTGGAACGACGACGTCTCCCGGCGCATCGTGTAGAGCAGCTCGCTGAGCGGTCCGAGGATCACCGGAAGGAAGGGGTTGGCTGACGCTCGGAAGATCGCCTCATGGAAGGCGATGTCCGTTGAGGTGACGGCGTCCAGGTCCTTGGCCTCGTGGGCGGCCTGCAGCGCACTATTCGCCTCTTCCATCCGGGCGAGGTCCTCGTCGGTGGCATGCAGGGCCGCCAGTTCGGCGGCGCCGGTTTCCACCATCCGCCGGATTTCCAGCAGCCGCAGCGAGACATCGGGGGAGTCGGCTTTGGTTGAGGCGTACCTGACGATGGCCTGCAGGTTTGTCCATTGCGCCGTGGGATTCACATAGGTGCCGAGTCCCCGCCGGATCTGCACGACATTCTGCGCCTGGAGCTGCTTCAGCGCCTCGCGCACGGTGAGGCGGCTGACGTCGCTGGACGCCGCGAGGTCGTTCTCCGGCGGGAGTGCGGAACCGGGCGGGTAGGTGCCGTCGATGATCCGTTCCAGGAGCTCATCGAACACCGACTCAGCGAGCGGCTTGCGTGCCACCGGTTGTCCCTTCGGCGCTGTCCACTGTAGAGGCGGTGTCATCGACAGTGGTGCGCCGCTGGGGCGCGACCACCTTGATCACTGCCGAGTCATCGGCGGTGCCCAGCCCCTGGGTCTGCCCGAGCAGGAACAGCTGCTCGGCCGCAGCCGCTACCGGAGCCGCGAGTCCTGCGCCCCGGGCGGCTTTGCCCACAATGCCGAGGTCCTTCACGAAGATGTCGAGGCGGCTGAGCACCTCGGCGTCGCCGTCGTACCCCTCCACCATGCGTGGTCCGCGGTTGGACAGCATGAACGACGACGCCGCTCCGGTCTCCAGCGCGGACAGCGCCTTTTGCTGGTCAAGCCCCAGCGCGTCGGCAAGGGCGAGGGCTTCAGCTGCGGCGGCGATGTGCACACCGCAGAGCAGCTGGTTGACGGTTTTCATGGCCTGTCCGTCCCCGGGCTTGTCTCCCACCACGGTGAGCGTCGAGGCAAGCCGCTCCAGGACGGGCCGGGCGGTGTCCAACGCCGCGGGTTCGGCGCCGACCACAATCAGCAGGTCCCCTTCGCCGGCCCGCTTCGGTCCGCCGGACAGGGGCGCGTCGACCAACGCAACGCCCAGTTCGCCGAGCCGCTCCGTCCAGGAGGCAACTGCGTCCATCCCCACGGTGCTGGTCATCACGACGACGGCGCCCCGCGTCAGCGCGGGAGCAATCCCGTCGTCGCCGAACAGGACACCCTCTACCTGGGCTGCGTCGCGGACCGCGAGCAGCACCACACCGGCGCCGTTGACGGCGTCGGCGGCTGTCGTGGCGCAGATCAGCCCCGTCGCTTCGGCACGGGAGCGGGAGGCTGGCATCGGATCGAACCCGGTCACGTCGAACGCCCCGGCCAGCCGGGTGGCCATCGGCAGGCCCATGGCGCCGAGGCCCAACACCGCAACAGTATTAGGAGTCATGGGTGGATCCTGTCGTTGTAGGAGAGGCAGCGGGGGAGCGGAGGATGTCCACCACGTCGGCCAGGGAATCATCAGTCCCCACGTTGCCGGCGAAGACCACGAATGGGATGGAGCGCGCCGGCCCGTCGGCGGGCTGCCACAGGGAGACGATGCCCGGGAGCATCGGTCCGCGCACCAGCGCGTGGCGGATACTCAGCCCGTGGGCGGCGACGTCGGAGGAGGTGATGCCGCCCTTCGCGATGACAAAGCGCACGGGAGCCGTCGCGATGGTTTCGCGAACGACGTCGACCACTGCCTGCGAGATGGTGCGGGCAATGTCCAGGCTCTGCTCCGGGTCATCGGAGCGGATCAGGGTGCGGCTGGTGTGCAGGATGACCTCGCCGGTGGGGAGGCCGTCGACGACGGCGCGCACCGCCTCGGCGACTCCCGCATCCCGGCGTTCGGGGTCCAGGACGGCTTCCACGTCGAGTTCCACGAGTCGTGCTTCGGGGCGTCGCGCCACCAGAGCGTCCAGCTGGCGGGTGGTCAGTCCCACATGGGAGCCCACCACAATCAGTCCACCGGAGGCCGGAGCGTCCAGGTCGGCGAACACTTCCTCAGCTGTCAGCGGTGGACGCTCCTGCTGCCCGATCCGGGCCCGGACGAATGGTGGTCCGACGCGGTAGAGCAGCTTCTTGCCGCGGCTTTCGGCTTCCTCGAGGCCCAGGGCGAGTGCGCGGAGGTCGTCCTCGGTGACGGCGTCCACCACGATGGGGACGGCGTCGGACGCGTGGATCAGCGCGTCGGCGATGCCCTGCGCACCGCCGCGGATGAGTGACAGGTCCAACCGGATGACAGCGCTCGCGGACCCGCCGGTTTTCTCTGCCACATAGTCGCCGAGGTCCGAGGAGGTGAACCCGAACGTGGCGTCCTGGGCGAACTCGGTGTCGGCGACGGGGGTGAGGGCGCCGTCGTTCCCGCGGAGGTAGTGGACGCTGCCGATGGTGACGCGGCCGGCGTCGGGAAAGGCGGGAACCATGACGACGCCGTCGGTAGCGATGTCTGCCAGGGACAGCAGGGTGGCGGCGATGACGTCGGTCTCCAGCGGGAAGTGGCCGCGGAGGGTCGAGTCGCTGCGGCTCACAAACCCGATGGTGACGCCCGCTGCGGTGGCGGCGTCGAGGGAGTTGGTGACGATCTCCCGGTTGCGTGTTGCAGCGGTCTCCGGGTCGAGGCTGCGGGTG
This sequence comes from Arthrobacter sp. CAN_C5, assembly GCF_017875735.1. Classification (NCBI taxonomy): domain Bacteria; kingdom Bacillati; phylum Actinomycetota; class Actinomycetes; order Micrococcales; family Micrococcaceae; genus Arthrobacter; species Arthrobacter sp. CAN_C5. The sequence goes on along the minus strand of NZ_JAGGMZ010000001.1, from coordinate 3,339,253 downwards.
TTGGTGAGGACGTAGACCGCCGGTGCCGGTGCGCCACCGATGCGCTGGGCGAAAGCCCACTCGAAGTCGCTCGGCTCCCAGCAGGTGAGGACCGGCAGGTCGGCGACGGACTGGGTGCCGGTGGGGTCGTCGTCGAGTACCACCAGAATTCGGCCGGAGGTCCGGACAGCTGCAGCGATCACCTCCGGCTTGATGGCCTGGACAGCTGGGTAGCCGCTGAGCAACTCTTCTTCGAGTATCACTGGTCCGCACTTTCGTTTCCGGGTCTTCACCACAGGCACTTGTCAGATGTCATATGTCTAGTGCTAGTGTGACACCCAGCACAGTGCCCGTCAAAAGTACGAGACCCGGCCGGTGCAGTCCCTGAGATGGCAACGAGGCCTGCTCAGCTCAACGAGGAGCAGTACGTGGATATACAACTTCTTTTGGCGCTCGTCCTGGGTATCGCCACCATTATTGTTTTGGTGTTGAAGACCCGGCTCGATGCGTTTGTAGCACTCTTGATCGCGGCGCTGGTGACCGGCATTGTCGCTGGCCAGGCCCCGCTGGATATCGTCTCGTCGATCACGATGGGCTTCGGTAACACCCTGGCGTCGATCGGCATCGTGATCGGCCTGGGTGTCGGCATCGGCAAGATCCTCGAAGTCTCGGGAGCCGCCAACTCGTTGGCGATGGCGTTCCTGAAGCTCTTCGGCAAGGGCCGCGAACCCTGGGCGCTTGGCAGCGTGGGCGCACTCGTGTCCATCCCGGTGTTCTGCGACTCCGGCTACGTCATTATGAACCCGCTGGCCCGCTCCATTGCACGGGTCAAGCGCGCCGGGTACATCACCCTCGCGCTCGCCCTCGGCTGTGGCATGACCCTGACCCACCACCTGGTGCCACCGACGCCGGGCCCGCTGGCCGTCGCCGGCATCCTCGGTGCCGACCTGGGTGCGCTGATCCTCGCGGGTCTCGCGTTCACCGTGTTGCTGCTGCCGATCGTCGTCTTCTACGCCCAGTGGATCGGCCCGAAGATCGAACCCTCAATGAACCAGACAGTCCGCGAAGCCGTGTACGGCACGGCTCACGCCCAGTCGGGTCGCCGTAGCGGCGGTACCGCTGTCGCCGATCACGACGGCGGCGCTGGCACCACCGAGGACGACGCTCCCTCCATGGACGTCGACAACAACACCCTCGGCACCCCTCCAGCAGGAGCCAAGCCGCACAGGGTTGGCGCCTTCGTTGCGTCCCTGCCGCTCTTGGTGCCGTTGCTCCTCATCATCATGAACACCGTCAGTGGTGCCATCGACCAGAACAACCAGGGTGTTGTTGGCGGCGGCGATTACACGCCGTCGGACTGGGTGGTTCCCCTCGCGTTCATCGGTAACCCCGTTGTTGCCCTGGTGATCGGTGTGATCCTCGCCGTCTACGTGCTGCTGCCACGTTGGACGCCGCGCAACAAGGTGCAGGGCTGGTTTGGTGAGGCTGCTGCCTCGGCCGGTCTGATCCTGCTCATCACCGGTGCCGGTGGTGCACTCGGCCAGGTGCTGCGGAGCTCGGGTGTGGGCGACGCCCTCGCCGAAGCAATCGCCGGTACTCCGTTGCCAGCGTTCCTGGTGCCGTTCATGATCGCCACGCTGGTCCGTATTGCCCAGGGCTCCGGCACCGTCGCCATGATCACCGCAGCGTCAGTGACGGCGCCGCTGGTTGGTTCACTCGGTATCGATCCGATCGTTGCGGCTCTTGCCTGCACCGCCGGTTCGATGGTGTTCAGCTACTTCAACGACTCCTACTTCTGGGTGGTCACCCGCTTTGCCGGTCTCGATGGCATCGCGGCTCTCAAGGGCTGGTCGGGCATTACGACGGCGGTCTGGGCAGGTTCGATCCCGCTGCTCTTCATCGCCAACGCGATCCTCGGCTGATTTAGCGAGTTCTTTTCAACGGTGGCCGGGCGGCTCGGGTTTCTATCCGAACCGCCCGGCCATCGCTGTTTTCAAAGTATGTCGTTTTCGCTCTTTCGAGCTCCTCACGATTTTTAGTGGCCTAAGTCACAATCGTGACCTACGATTGCGCTACCTGGATACCCGAACCTGCAGAATGCGCGCCTCAGTCCGTCGGGTAACCGGATGCTCCGTCCAGCATTCGAATCCTGCGCGCCTAGGGGGACCCATCAAAAAACCACTGTTTACTGCCCTGATTGCAGCTGCCCTGGCTGGGGCGGGAATTGGCGCACCTGCCGCTGCTGCGGCGTCGGTGCACACCGTCTGTGAGACCGGCTGCGACTACTCAACCATCCAAGCTGCCGTCAATGCGGCCGCTGCTGGCGACACTATCCAGATTTCCGGAGCACTGGCCGTATCCGGGACCACCACGGTCAATAAGGACGTCACGGTCACCGGATCGGACGAAGCTACGGTCGCCCAAACCGGCACGGCGATTACCTTTCTGATGTCGGGAGCTGGATCCACCCTGTCCAACCTCACCATCACCAGCGATGCCCCGGTTGCCAGGGAGTTTGTTCAGGTCGGCGCAGCTGACGTCACCGTCAGTGACAACGTGATCTATGGTCCGGCTCAGCCCCTGCCGATGAGCAGCTGGGTGGGCAACCGGGGGATAGTGACGCAGGGCAGCATCGGCGGATTCGCGCTGACCGGCAACACCATGCACACGCTGCGAAGCGGCGCCTACCTGAACCCGAACGGCACCGGAACGATCGCGGACAACACCCTCTACAACACGAAGGGCGATTTCCTCATCGATAACGCCAACTTTGAGTTCATCAACAATCGGTCCGGTGATGAGGCGCAGCCGAGTGAGTGGGGTTTTGTGGTTTTCGGGAACACGGCCCCTGACCGCTACCCCAGCATGGCAGCGCTTAGTGCAGCCAATAACTTCATGACCGCGTGGGACCAGCGCGACGGCGAAACCTTTGTGGCCCCGCGGTCCGCCGAGGAGTGCAAAAAAGACGGCTGGAAGACACTGAGCCCGGGCTTTTCGAACCAGGGCCAGTGCATCAGGTTCGTGAACACTGGGCGGTAATCCCTGATAAGGCGAGAGGAAGAGCATGACTCCACCAACGTTTGGTGACATCACTGATCTTGTCGGCATTGTGATTTGGCTAGCGATCCTGTTGTTTATTCTCTTCTGGTTTCGGGAACCTGTTCGCGCTTTTATCCTCGATGTCAGGGAGTTCACTTCGCCGTTTATCTCGGCGAAACGGGGGGATATGCGGGCGCAATCCATTGCTGAGGACGTTGGTTCTCCAGAAGAGGTCGTCGCTAACGGAACCGTGGGAGCTCCGGATGTTCTGTCGCGTCGCGTCAAAGGACGGGAGGTGGCGCGTGTTCAGAAAGGGGACGCGGAGCTCAGCAGATTCGTCGCCGAACAAACTCTGAATCGACTGAAGAACATGGGGGCTCGGACGCGGTCTATCAACTCCACTGAGTCTGCTCGCTTCGTCGTCCTGAGCGCGTATACAGAAATGTTGTCTTTCATTGTTTACCTCGACTATGTACTCGGCGCTGATGCCCAGTCGAAGCCTGGCAAAGTGCAGATGCCTTCTTACAAACTTCTCCAGAACCTGGGAGCGCCAACTGAGATTGTCGAAGTATTTAGGGAGCTTCGAACTCTACGGATGGACGTCAACTCCGGGAAAACCAGGGTAAGTCAGCAGGGGGCCTATGCATTTATCGATTCAGCCAGCGCAACTGTCAGAAACCTGAACGAGTGGTCCCGAGAACGGCTCTAGTCACTGCGCACTGTTCCATTGACCGCGAGATGTCCACCAGCATGGCGGCGCATTGCGGCGGAGGACTCTGCGTCCCGCGGCTACTAAAGCTGCGGGACGCACGGCCCTGCGCCGAGCAGTGCAAGTCCCGCCCGGTCGCCGTCTCCCAGAGTTGTCAGCTCGTTGTTCTCCTCGTACATCAGCTGGCTGGGGTCATCGACATGATCGAGCCCGACGACGTGAGCCAACTCGTGCACAATGAGTGCTCTTACCTGGTCGCGCCCGCCAGGATATTGAAGGTGGTCCGTAAGGTCAGGTGCGTCGAGTTGAACCTGACCGGCAACATAGACGAACGGCTTGTCAGGGGTATGCGCGTAGAGGCTGCCTCCGAGGCCGGCGACGTCTCCCTCAAGCCCCGGGATCTCCGCCGGGCTGGTCCAGGAAATGAGGATGGGTGCCCAACGCTTGCCGTAGCGATCGGGTTGGTAAGTGTCCCGTTCCTCGCTGGGCGCCTCGGTAGTGATTCCTCGGTAGGCAAAAGTTAGTCCGGTTGCTGCCGCTATTCCGGCGACGGCTTCCTCGATGAGCCCGTCCGTGCCGGCTGGTGCGAAGTCCGGCCGAACTACGTAATCCACGGGTCGGCAGGGGTCATACGCGACAAAGTCCTGTGAATCGTCCGGTGATTCCATAAGAACGAAGGACGTGGCCCCGTTGCTCGCCGGTGGCAGACCGAGTGGGACATCCGATGCGTCGACCCCGCGAGGCGGAACGGGCGACCCGGGCAGATAGGGGAGCGCCGTAGCGAGGATGTACCGGTCGAAGATGGTCGGAGTCAGGTACAGACCCACCACCAGTGCAATGACACCGACCGTGCCGAGTCTCAGTCCGCGGCCGGACCCTCGACGTCGTTGCCTACGGACGCGTTTCGGTTTCCGACCGCGCGACGTGCGACCAGGCGCATGCTCGAGTAGTTGACCGTTCAGGGATTCTTCGAGCGCCCACAGGGGTACCCGGCCCGAAGCCGACCGCTGTACACCGGATCCAACTCCCGGCCCGGACGCACCACGACGGACAGGCTTGGTGTCGTTGTCCTTATAAAACCACTCACGATCCATTGCCCCCATGGCACTGCTTCCCCCGTACTCGTGAACGTTCCAGGTTCAGCATTGCCGATGGCTCCCCGCGGACGGCACTTCTTTCGGCAATCCTGACGCAATGCTGTGCCAAGTAACCGGTGAGAAGGTACCGGGCGCCCGTAAGCTTCAGTCACGAGCATGAGCGGGGGACGTCATGCGCTGGGGGTCCCAGACGTTCAAAGTTCTTCTACCTGTGTGTCGCGTTGTGCCATTTTCATCCGCGTTAGCACTCACTGGAGAACCTATGAAAACAATCAGAGCCACCCTCATGATGCTCGCCGTGCTGGTGATAGGCGCCGGCACCCTGGTGGCACCCTCTCACGTCAGTGCGGCCACCACCTTCAAAGACGTTCCATCGACCAGCCAGTTCCATACCGAGATCACCTGGCTTGCCGATCAGGGAATCTCGAAGGGATGGTCGGATGGCACGTTCCGCCCGTTGCAGTCGGTAGCGCGGGACGCGATGGCAGCCTTCCTTTTCCGGTTGGCTGGCTCGCCTGCCTACCAACCACCCGCACAGTCGTGGTTCACCGATGTCCCAGTGGGAACACAGTTCTATAAGGAGATCCATTGGCTCGCGTCGCAGGGCATCACCACCGGCTACCCGGACCGGACCTTCAAGCCACTCAGCTCAGTCAATAGGGATGCCATGGCGGCGTTCCTCTACCGTTTCTCGGTGAAGCCAGCGTTCACTGCGTCCAAAACCAGTGCGTTCCGTGATGTGCCCACTTCCAACATGTTCTACAAGGAGATCAGCTGGCTCGCGAACACCGGGATCTCCACCGGCTGGCCCGACGGACGCTTCCTGCCCCTGCAATCCGTCAAGCGCGACGCGATGGCCGCTTTCATGTACCGGACGAAGAGTGAGCTTCCGCTGAACCGTCCCGCCGCCTACGGGTCGACCGCGGTCCAGGTGCTGCAGACCATCCCGGTCAAGGGCCGTGCCCCGAAAACCGGGTACACCCGGGATCAGTTCGGACCCACCTGGTTCGATACCGACAACAACGGGTGCGACACCCGCAACGACATGTTGAAGCGCCAGCTCACAAACATCACCTACACGTACGGAACCTGTCAGGTCGCGACCGGGGTTCTCAACGACCCCTACACCGGTATGGTGATCAACTTCGTCCGGGGCACGACCACCAGCACTGCGGTGCAGATCGATCACGTGGTGGCGCTGTCAGATGCCTGGCAGAAGGGTGCCCAACAGCTCAGCGCCGATCAGCGTCTGATGTTTGCCAACGATCCTCTCAACCTGCAGGCAACCGACGGTCCCACCAACGGACAAAAGGGCGACGGTGACGCCGCCACCTGGCTGCCGCCGAACACCTCCTACCGCTGCACCTACGTTTCGCGACAGATCTCGGCCAAGGCCATCCACGGCCTGTGGGTCACCCAGGCGGAGCGCGACGCCATGGCCGGTGTGCTGAACAACTGTGCCGGTCAGCCGGCCGCCGTGACCCAGTCAGCTCCCGTGGTCATGACCCCCGCACCGAAGCCCGCGCCAGCTCCGGCGCCCGCACCGACGCCAACTCCTAAGCCGATGCCTAAGCCCACCCCGAAGCCGACACCGCCTGCCAAGCCTGCGAATCCGGGCGATTCAAAGAACTGCGATGACTTCAGCACCTGGCGGGAAGCGCAGAACTGGTACGAGAAGTACTTCCCCTACTACGGCGACGTGGCAAAGCTTGACCGGGATAAAGACGGTATCGTCTGCGAGTCACTCCCCGGCGCCCCGTAAGTTACACGGGTAGCGCGGCGCCTGAGGGTCCTGTCCTCTGGCGCCGCTGTTAGGCTTCCCACGTGAGTGACCTTCCTACCCTGTCTCCGTTCCGAACCATCGCCCGCATCGCGCTGGGAGCTTTCCTACTCTTCGCCGGAACGGCGCACCTGTTCTTCGCCCGTGAAGAATTCGCCGCCCAGGTCCCCTCATGGATGCCCCTCGATACCGACTTTGTGGTCGTGGCATCAGGCATCGTCGAGGTGGTTCTGGGGGCTGCGCTGGTTTTCCTCCCGCGTTGGCGCGTGCAGGTCGGCTGGATCGTGGCAGCCTTTTTCGTGGCGGTGTTCCCCGGCAACATCGCCCAGTACGTCGACGGCGTAGACGCCTTCGGCTTGGATACCGATTCCGCCCGCCTCACGAGACTCTTCTTTCAACCGCTCCTGGTCGCGTTGGCTCTGTGGTCCACCGCAGCCTGGCGCGACCGCCACATGCTCCGTTCGCACCGAGGAAATGACTCCCCTAAGTCGTAATGTCCAGCGTGTGGATCAGTCCGTCTTCCAGATCGAAGGTGTACTTCAGGTCGACGGTTCCGCCGGGGAAGTTCCCGTCCAACCGGTTCCAGACGACATGGCGGTCTCCCTGGCTCTCAGCCCGGAGGAGAGTGGTGGTGGGCGAGTGGTGGACAGTGCTGATCCTGCACGACGTCTTTGACGGGTTCACGCGCTTCGACCAGTTTCAGGAGAATCTGCAGATTTCGTCCAGTCTGTTGTCATCACGGCTGAAGGACCTCGTGGCTGGCGGGGTCTTGGAGCGTCGTCAGTACGAGCTGCACCCGCCGCGCTACGAGTATGTGCTGACTGATTTGGGCCGCTCCCTGCGCCCGGTGCTGGTCGCCATGGCGGGCTGGGGTAACTCACGGCTGGAACCTGAGAAGCGGGCCAAGATTCTGGTGGATGCGCAGACGGGCGCTGAAGTACATCCGGTGATCGTTGATCGAAATACCGGACGGGAGCTGACTCCGGGGGAGTTCCGGTTCGCCGACGGCCCGGCGGCCAGCTCGGTGATGCGGGCCCGTTATCAACGGAAGCTCACGGTGGCTGCGGCACTCCGGGAGGAAGCCGAGCTCGCTGAAGCCTAACGATGAAAGGCCCACAGGGTTAGGAGCTTACCGGGTCAGAAGGCCCTCCACCTGGTCGCCCATCAGTTCTCAGTCGCGATCCATCCAGTACCGGCGCAGTCCGTTCAGGTCCACACAGGTGTCGATGGACTGGATGCCGGAGAGTGCGCCGATTTCGTCGGTGATGAAGTGGGCCAGTTCATCGGGCCCTCTGAAGGTGCCGTGGTAGATGATCGATGCCTTTCCGGTCACCATCGACACCATGCGGGCGGGTCTCTTTGCGGTGAGACGTTCGAAAGCTTTCGCATTAGATTTAGGCTTCACGAGAGAGATGATTGCACGAAGGATGAAATGGTCTGCAGCTTTCACTTCGACACGCGTGACATGGAACGATTGTTCATTTTGAGTTTCGTCCTCAAAAAGCGAGTTGCCGAGCTCAATAGCACTCATGCCATCGACGGCCCGTTAACCCGCACCCAGTGTATCGCTAGTCCTGCCATCTGCCCGGGCACGCTCTGTCCAGCTGCAAGGAGTGTCCTACCAGCTTCGCAGCTGATCCCTCGGTCCGTCCCCGGCGTAATGATTGCTCGTGCTCCACAGGGCCGAATCAGTATTAGAGTGTTACCGGATTGCCGTAATTCACACTCCTCTCGTCGAGATAGCTTGCCTCAGCTCGTCCGGGGTGACTGGGGGCCATTCCCGATGCGCCATCCGGTGGCAGTTTGCGCAAAGAGGTACGAGATCCTCGCGTGGGTCTAACTTTGCGGGATTTTTCATCATACTTACTGGTATTAAGTGGTGAATTTCGATATAGCCACCTGATAGGGACCCATAGGTCGATTCAAATGAAGACCCACAGACGCAACACTCCCGTCCGTGCAGTTCTATCGCAACCCGGCGATTGAGGCGACTGCGTTCGAATCGATTCGAAAGAACTCGCTGAAAACCACCCTCAATGCCAAAATCTTGATCTTCAGGATGAGTTCGACCTGTAGACCCGATTGACCAAGAATTATCGAGTCGTTCCTCGGTGAACGCTGGAGGTTCTTCATCTTGCATTGCTTTCGGGTCTATTCGGTCGATAGACAGCCAGAAAAGTTCGACTTCCTTCTCGATGTGCAGGATGTCGCCCACACGTCACGTGATGCTTGCGAAAGAAATCACTGGTTCCCGTAAGACGATATTCATCGCGAGTATTCTTGCTATGTATTTTTCCATTGTAATATATGTACTCTAGATCAAATATTTCATGAGTGTGAATATCTATCGCTTGAAGCGTATGCCGAGGATTGAATTTCGCGGGATCAAGACGTGGGAAAAACTCTATTGACGAGGCTTTTTTTGGAACTGTAACGCCGGACTGGTGCCCTCCTGTTTCACCAATATCATTGGCGGTCAATTGTTTACTAATCCTGAAATTCATAGATTCTGCTTAGCTTACGTTGTCCGATTACTATTGTTTAAGTCGTGTTTAATTCGGCGACTCCGGAATGCGAGTTATCGGATGTCTCAAAACCGTGCTGGAGGTCATGCTTGTCGAAAAGTTTAGCAGTACATTCAATATATCTGCGCGGTCCCGCTTGGTGTCATAGCCTCGTAGCAACAAACATTGTTGGGTAGAGGGAGTTGCTGGTGGCGCGGAGGTTGTTGACGTTTGCTGATCGGGCGGACATTGCGGTGGGGATTCGGGCGGGCCATACGGACCGTCAGATCGGGACGGAGATCGGTCGTGACCATACGATCGTGTGGCGGGAGCGGCTCCGGAACTCCACGAAGACCCGCGGCTACAAACCCGTGGCCGCGGACTGTAAGGCCGAGACGCGTCGTAAGCGTCCGCAGATACGCAAAATCAACGCGGACCCGGTCCTTCTGGCCCGGGTGAAAGCTGACCTCTTCCGGTCTCGGACACCACGTCAGATCGCTGGGCGTTTGCTTTTGGAGGCCACGGACTCCAGCGTTGAACCCATGGTCAAATCCCCCGACGCCCAAGGCCGGACCGTGTCCCACGAAGCGATCGGCGAATTTAGGCGGTCGTTGCAACGATGGGTTTGCCTGGTTCGAATAGTAGTCGTTCCATGGCTTGTGCGGGGGTGATCCCGCCGAGTGTTTTGCGGGGCCGGTCGTTGAGTTCGGTAGCGACTTCGAGCAGCCGCTGGGGTGAGTGCACGGACAGGTCTGTGCCTTTGGGGAAATACTGGCGCAGCAACCCGTTCGTGTTCTCATTGGAGCCCCGCTGCCACGGTGAATGAGGGTCGCAAAAGTAGATGGCCATTTTCGTGGCCATGGTGATCTGGCGGTGCTGGGCCAGCTCGGTGCCCTGGTCCCAGGTCAGCGACTTAGCCAGGTGTGCTGGGAGGGTCTTGATGGCCGCCAGGAGACCGTCACGGACCGCGATGGCGCCATGGTCCTCGGGCAGGTGGATGAGCATCGTGAACCGGGTCTGGCGCTCCACGAGGGTGGCGATGGCCGAGCGGCAGTTTGAGCCCAGCACCAGATCCCCTTCCCAGTGGCCAGGGACGGCGCGGTCTGCGACCTCGGCGGGCCGTTCGCTGATCAGGATCATGTCTGGGATCTTCCCCGAACTCTTAGCAGCGGTGGAGCGTCTGGGACGCCTCATGGCACGGCCGGTGCGCAGGTGTTGGTGCAGGTCAGCGCGTAAATGACCGCGGCCCTGGACGTACAGTGCCTGGTAGATCGTTTCGGGACACACCTGCATCTCCGCTCGGTCTGGGAACGCCGCGGCGAGGTGGTCGGTGATCTGCTCGGGGCTCCACTTCACGCACAGCTTGGCCTGTACTAAGGATGCCAGTTCCAAGTCATCAAACTTGCTGGCCTTGGGTCGGCGTCCGCGCAGCTCGGCCCGTTTCTGGGCAGCATACGGAGCGTACTTCCCCCGCCCCCGCGGACCCGGTTCGGGGCCGTTGCGGTGCAGCTCACGGCTGACCGTCGAGGCCGACCGCCCCACCTCTCGGGCGATCCCCCGCACGCCGGTCCCGGCCAGATGCAGGTCGGCAATCCGCAGCCGATCCTCCAGGCACAGGTACCGACCCGACGGCTCCGGCTTGGCACGCGGGATCCGCCCACCGGTTGCTTGCCGCCAACGTCGCCCAGTTTGTCGATTCACACCCACAGCATCACACGCCGCCGTCAACGTGGAGCCCTGCGCCATCAACACCCAAAACCGCGCCTCTTTCTCGATCCGTTCCTTCTTCGACAACGTACGCAGCACCTCACATCAATAGGGGTGTTGCAACGACCGCTTGAGCTCGCCATGTACCGGTGGATCTACGCGATGCCCAAAGGCGAGCTCGCACGCGAAGGGATCATCCTGCAATCCAAGCGCACCATGCGTAAACGCCGCCGGCCTCTGGGTGAGCGTACCGGCGGGAGGATCATCGGGATGGTCAGCATCGATGACCGGCCAGAGATCGCCTCCGACCGCCGCGTCCCAGGATCGTGGGAAGGTGACCTGGTAGTCGGTAAGGCCGGCAAAACAGCTGTCGCGACCCTGGTGGAGCGCTCCAGCAGGTTCCTGATCATGCTGGGCCTGCCCGAGGGTAAAAAGGCCGCTGGCCTGGCGGATGTGCTCATCGATCGGGTCAACGACCTGCCAGCGCTGATGCGCGGTGCGCTGACCTGGGACCAGGGCACCGAGATGGCCCGCCACGCCCAACTCACCGTGGCCACGGACCTGCCCGTGTACTTCGCCCACCCCCACTCTCCCTGGGAACGGGGCACGAACGAGAACACCAACCGCCTCATCCGGGAGTACCTACCCAAAGGCATCGAGATCACCAGCCACCAGCCCTACCTCGACGCCATCGCCGACGAACTCAACGACCGACCCCGCGCCACTCTCGGCTACCTCACACCACGAGAAGTATTCACCAAACTACTCAACGACAATGTTGCTACCACCGCTTGACACCAAGCCGATTTAATTCGGTTAGACATTCGGTGATCCAAGTCTTCAAACGGATGACGTTGTTCGACCGTCTTTGTGGGTCGAGTGTGTCAGCCAACTCATGGATCGGGGACCTGAAATTTATAGGTGCAGTGGAGGTCGGAGCCAGTAGATAGAGTGCCTTACCGCGGCAGGCAGCCGTTCATGAAGAAAAGACGCCTCGGGCGTGCTGTTAGCGCATCGGGGTCAAAAACAGGACATACTGTCTACAGGATGACCCAGATGAAGGATGTAATGAACAGCGCGTATGAACTCCTCGACCACGCCCGTGCCCGGTACAGCCAGCGGCAGCTGGCTGAGATGCTGGATGTCGCACCGAAGACGGTAGCTCGGTGGGAGCGCCACGAGACGGCCCTGCCCACAATGCTCGCCCCCGCCCTGCGGGAGATTCTCGGTCTGAAGGAGCCGGCGGGGAACCCGGAGTTCACCTTCATCGACCTGTTTGCCGGCATCGGCGGAATCCGTATGGGCTACGAAGCCCACGGGGGCCGCTGCGTCTTCACCAGCGAGTGGAACAAGTTCTCGGAAAAAACGTACCTGACGAACTTCCCCGATGATGAGGACGCCGGGCACACGTTCATTGGGGACATTCAGCAGTACGAGGCAGAACTGGTACCCGATCACGATGTCCTGCTGGGTGGCTTCCCGTGTCAGCCGTTCTCGATCGCCGGCGTCAGCAAGAAGAACGCCCTTGGGCGTGCTCACGGGTTCGAGGACGCAACCCAGGGCACCCTGTTCTTCGATGTCGCCCGAATTATCGACGAGAAACGCCCCACAGCGTTCATGCTGGAAAACGTGAAAAATCTCCGCTCGCACGACAAGGGCAAGACTTTTGCGGTGATCATGGCGACCCTTCAGGAGGAACTCGGGTACGAGGTACACACGAAGATCATCGACGGGATTAGCTTCACTCCGCAGCACCGAGAACGCATCATTATCATCGGTTTCCGCGAGCCAACCGACTTCACCTGGGACGACCTTGAGCTGCCTCCGGTGGGACCCAAGCTTGAGGCCATCCTGCACCGCACGGACGGGACCGAGCCGGTGCTGGAATGGGACGGTGACCGCTATTTCGACCACGAGAACCATAAGGTGCAGGACAAATTCACCCTGACTCCGCGCCTGTGGGCATACCTGCAGGCGTACGCTGCCAAGCACAAGGCTGCCGGTAACGGATTCGGTTTCGGTCTAGTCCATCCGACCGGCACCTCGAGGACCCTGTCCGCGCGCTACTACAAGGACGGATCCGAGATTCTCGTCGCCCAAGGAACTGACCGACCCCGCAGGCTCACCCCACGGGAGTGCGCGCGTCTGATGGGCTTCGATGACAGCTTTCGGATCCCGGTCAGCGACACCCAGGCGTACCGGCAGTTCGGCAACAGTGTCGTCGCCCCGGTCATGCAGGAAGTCGCCCGGATCGTCGCCCCCCACGTTGGAGTCATTAAGGCCCGGGAAGCACAGCAGTCGACAGGTGAGAACACGGCGGCGGTGGCGGAGGCCAAGCCGGCGGGGGAGGAAAGGGGGGTCGGCAGCGGAGTCCTGGTGGATGCACTGACAGCCTGAGCCATGGCCGACATGGTGGATTCCGCGACCCGGAGCCGGATGATGTCCGGCATCCGGGGCAAGAACACCAGGGGAGAGGTCCTGATCCGCAAGGGCCTCCACGCACGTGGACTGCGGTACCGCCTCAACGCAAAGGACCTTCCGGGGAAACCGGATATCGTGCTGCCCCGGCACCATGCCGTCGTGTTCTTCAACGGGTGCTTCTGGCATCAGCACGACTGCCAGCTGTTCCGGTGGCCAAAGACCCGCGAGGACTTCTGGCGGGACAAACTCGGAAAGAACAGGGAACGCGACCGGCGTGTCCTCGCCGAGCTCGCGGGCAGCGGCTGGCGAATCGGTATCGTCTGGGAATGCGGCCTCAAGTCAGTGCGCAGGGATCCTGCGGTTCTGCTCGACGAGGTCGCGAGATGGGTCAGGGATGACCTGCCTGGGCAGCAGGGTCTCGAAGAACGCACTATCCGGCCTGCAGCGGAGCAGGCCGGCAGCCAAACTATGGGGGAGCAGTACATGAAGGAATGGCGGACATGAGGCTCGGGTATCTGGCTGACCACTTCGATGGAGTGGCGGCCAAGGTCCTAAGCGCGGTCGAGACTGTGGGCAAATATTCCAACCAGCATGAGCTGGATGGGGTGCAGTCACTCAGAGAGCTGTTCGGCACCCCGGAGGAAAAAATGCGAATCCCGACCAGGTTCCTGTGGATGAGCGATGACGCAGACGAGCCAGTGGACGAGGACGGCAGCCTCACCTACTACGATGCGCGGGCCAACCACCCCACCCGCTCGGAGTACCGCCTGTACTACCCGGCCTCCGTCAACGCCATGAAAAAGGCTCAGCTAGGTGACCTGGTTTTCATCGCCCGGCAAAAAACGGGGAATGCACTGTTCATCGTGGCACCCGGCAACTCCAGTATCGCAGCGCAGCTGGACTGGCTATTCGGTACCAGTGTCGCTGAATATAAGGGCTTCAGCATCCGCGCGGACTTCAACGAGTCCGGCGGGGGAAGGACCGAAGTAAATAACCTCGGGCTGCCGGCCTTGTACCTGCTGGACCTGCTCGGCATCGCCGTCGAACCGGCAGACCCATCCGCTGCAGAAAACTGGCTGGAGAAGATTCTCGCGAAGTTCGGGGAACGGTTCCCCACATCCGCGGAGTTCGGGGCCTTCACGCGTTCCACCCTGCCGGATCTGCATCCCGCTGACGATCCGGACGCTGTCCTCATGTCTTGGCTAGAGCAAGAGGAAATCCTGTTCCGGGTACTGGAGCGGCACTTGGCCAAAGACACTCTGGACGCCCTGTACGTCGACGGGCACGTTGATGTGGACCGGTTCATTGAGGTATCCCTGTCCATGCACAACCGTCGGAAGAGCCGGGCAGGTAAAGGGCTGGAGAACCAGCTCATTGCCCTGTTCAATGCGCTCGATGTGCGGCACTCGTTCAATCCTGTCACCGAGAACAAGACCAGGCCAGACTTCATATTCCCCGGCATTGACGAGTACACAGACGGGGACTTCTCTGCCCTGAACTTGACCATGCTGGGCGTCAAAACCACATGCAAGGACCGGTGGAGGCAGGTCCTCAGCGAGGCACAGCGTGTCGAGGACAAGCACCTCCTAACATTGGAAACACCCATCAGCCCCGCCCAGACAGATGAAATGCGCGAATGGCGTCTCCAGCTCGTTGTACCCGCGGCACTCCATACCCCCTACAACCCCGCGCAGCAGCAGTGGCTGATGAGTATCGCTGATCTCGTCGCGATGGCTCGGGAGAGGGACCGCCGGGGCCCGGCTCAGGCTGTGCTGCTCTGACCACTCAATCCTGCGCCGGATCTTGTGTTCAGGAGATGCGTCCACTGGTGGTGGCGTATGCCAGACCCCGTTCCAGCTGGGCATTGGCGGTTCTGCTTCCCCTTTTCCGCCCGAACTGCTGGAGTACGAGCGTGCGCAGCTCGCCGGACGGGACGGCATTATCTGCGTCCCTGACAACGGATGCTGCCGCGTTGGCAATCTCCACGGGAGAAATATGTTCGAAGGGGCGTTCGGCATCGCTGCTTGTGCGGTGGATTAGCCAGGTGTCGCGGTCCACGCCTTCTGGCCAGACGAAGCCATCGGCATCGACGGTGACGGAAGCGCGTGGAATCTGTCCCACAATGCGCCGTGCCCGCGCCGACACCAACCGCGAAAATCCGAAAGCGAGGCCAACAAGCCGGGCCACCTGGTCCTGGTGTACAGTACCTTCTGCCTGTGCGATGTCCTCGATGAGAGCACGGACAGTCTCCCTTACGCGGGTCCTGCGCATCGAGTCGAGATCCTCCTGCTCACCCACAATCACCGGCGTCCATGGCTCCCACACCAAGGCGGCCTGCAGGTCTCCGATGGGTGTAAGCCATGGGTATGGCACTCTGAAATGG
Organism: Arthrobacter sp. CAN_C5; assembly: GCF_017875735.1. Lineage (NCBI taxonomy): Bacteria > Bacillati > Actinomycetota > Actinomycetes > Micrococcales > Micrococcaceae > Arthrobacter > Arthrobacter sp. CAN_C5. The sequence goes on along the minus strand of NZ_JAGGMZ010000001.1, from coordinate 3,323,634 downwards.
CCCCACTTAGGGGACTTTTAGCCGTTTGAAGTGGCCCCACCCTCGACCCGCCCGTAGCGTTCTTTTTGTCGGCCAAGACGAAGAGATCGGAACGGGTTTGAAAGAGAGATCGAGAGTGAAGCAATTCGAGCGTATCCGCCTTGATGCGAGGGATAAAGATATGTCGGTCAGAGAGTTGGCACGGGTGCACGGCGTTCACCGCCGTACCGTCCGGGCCGCGTTGGCGGAGGCCACGCCGCCGGCACGGAAGACGCCGGAGCGGAAGGCTCCGAAGCTGGGGCCCTGGGAGGACACCATCCGGGCCTGGTTGACCGCGGACCAGAAGTCACCGCGCAAACAGCGCCACACGGCCCGCCGGATCTGGCAGCGGCTGGTCGATGAACACGGCGTCGTGGTTGCCGAGTCCACGGTCGCCCACGCTGTGGCCAGGATCCGCCGCGGGCTCGTCGACACGCAGGCTGACGTCGCGGTCCCGCAGACCCACACCCCGGGCGGGGAAGCCGAGGTCGATTTCGGCGAGTTCCAGGCCGTGATCGGCGGCGTGCAGGCGAAGCTGTTCATGTTCGTGATGCGGCTGTCCTACTCCGGACGCGCCGCGCATGTGGCCTACGCGAACCAGTCGCAGGAGTCCTTTCTGGACGGGCATAACACCGCGTTCGAACGCTTCGGCGGGATCCCGGCCAAAATGATCCGCTACGACAACCTCAAACCCGCTGTCACCACCGTGATCCTGGGCCGTGAACGGTTGGAAAACGAACGCTTCATCGCCCTGCGCTCCCATTACGGGTTCGACTCGTTCTTCTGCCTGCCCGGCATCGACGGCGCCCACGAAAAGGGCGGCGTCGAAGGTGAAGTCGGCAGGTTCCGCCGCCGCTGGCTGACCCCGGTTCCGGAGTTCGATACCCTGGCCGGGCTGAACGCGTATATGGCTGGCTGCGATGTCAAAGACGACCACCGCGTCATCACGGGCCGCCCCGTCACCGTCGGTGCCGCGGCAGCGGAGGAAGCCGGCATGCTTCGGCCGTTGCCGGCGGACACGTTCGAGGCCGCCTCGACGTTCTCGTTCAAGGCCGACCACAAGTCCCAGGTCTGCGTCCGCCAGTCCTACTACTCGGTCCCGGCCCGCTATGCCGGGCGCCGGGTCAGCGTCCGGCTCGGTGCCCGCACCATCGAGATGTTCGCCGAAGGCGCCCGGATCGCGTCCCACGTCCGGGCCATCCACAAGTATTCCTACGTCCTGGAACTGGACCACTACCTTGAGGTCCTCACCCGCAAACCCGGCGCCCTGGCCGGGGCAACAGCGCTGATGGCCGCCCGCGCCTCCGGGGCCTTCACCGGAGCCCACCAGAAATACTGGGACAGGGCCCGGGCCGCGCTCGGCGACAAGGCCGGCACGAAGGCCCTGATCGAGGTCCTGCTGATGGCCCGGACCCTGCCGGCCGCCGCGGTCACCGGCGCCATGGAGAACGCCGTGAGGACCGGGGACTTCGACCCCGATCATCTGGCCATCGACGCCCGTGCCAGCCAGAGCTTCCACCACGTCCCGGCGGAAGTTGTCAAGGTGAATGGGGCCAGTGGGAGTTAGGCGGCTGCTTCTGTCTGGGTTTCCTGGGATGGTTTGTTGATCCATGCCGCGCCGGGGACGGTGAGTATTTTTGGGTCCGTTTCGGTGCTGAATCGTTCGGGATTCTTCTGCCGTGCGGCGGCCAAAGTGATGGAGCGTTCGGTGGCCTTCGTCGCGGCAAGACCGTAGTGGACGTCTGCCGGGGTGTTTAGTCCGATTCCGGTATGGCGGTGGCTGTGGTTGTATCCTTCGACAAAAGTCGCCATGAAGGCCCTCGCATCGGCCAGGGAGCCGAATCGTTCAGGGAACACGGGAGCGAATTTCAAGGTCTTGAACCACGCCTCGCTGTAGGGGTTGTCATTGGATACGCGGGGCCTGGAGTGTGACCTGGTGACTTCCAGATCGGAGAGCAGTACAGCTACGGTCTTGGACGTCATAGAAGTCCCGCGGTCCGCGTGCACGATTTCCGGGATGCCGTGGATACCGAAGATTTCCTTCATCATCTCCACCGCCAACTCCCCGGATTCGTGGGCATGGACGTATGCGCCCACGATGTAGCGGGAGTAAATATCGAGCATCACGTAGGCATCGAAGTACTTACCCCTGACCGGGCCGGCAAGCTTGGTAATGTCCCAGCTGTAGACCTGCCCGGGGCCAGCCGCTGTCAATTCCGGAACGGTCCTGGGCGGATGGCGTGCCTGCCGGCGGCGCTCTTTGACCTGCTTATTCTCAGTCAATATCCGGTAGATCGTTGAGATTGAGCACAGGTAGGTCCCCTCGTCCAGCAGCTGCGCGTAGATCTGGACCGGGGCTAGATCCACGAAGCGGGCAGAGTTCACGGCAGCGAGGATACCGGCGCGTTCGTCCGGGTCGAGCTTGTTTGCCGGGACAGACACGGGCATCGGCCCGGCCTGCGGGATCCGCGGGCTGCGGGTTGCGGTCGCCCGCGGTATCCCGGCCAAGACCGCCGCTTCCCGCGTGGGGATATGCGCACCTGTGAGTTCGGCATAAACCCCCATCAGGGTTTCCTGTACCACTGCTGCTGCTCCTCGCTTTCGGAGATTTCCTCCAAAAGCTGCCGTGCTTTTCCCATGATGTCCAACGCTGCCCGAGTCCGTGCCAGCGTGCGTTCATTCACCTCCAGTTGCCGGCGTAGACGGGCGATTTCGGCCTGCTCAGCGGTAAGCTTGCCGATCTTCTCCCCGGGCTTCCTACCCTCGAGCACACCTGCATCACGGAGTTTGCGCCACTCAGTGATCTGGGAGGAATAGATGCCCTCACGACGAAGGTACGCCCCGCCTCCGGAGCCATCGTCACAGGCCTGTTGGTAAGCGGCCAGATGGGCTAGTTTCTGCGCCGGGGTAAACGACCTTCGAGGCCTTGGACCGCCGGCACGAGGGCCAGAATTACTCATGGACCCATCTTCCCGCACCCGGGAAATTGTGGAGATAGACATTGGTTCTGATCCTGATTCTCGCCCTACGAATTAGACGGACTTGCTATGAGCCACTGGCCTCAACTCACCCTGACACGTAGGGCGGCGGCGCTACCTGATGAAGTTTCCGGACGGATCAGGCACCTGCCCGACCGCTGGGAGCCCTCGCTGGCCGGCTATGACGGGCTGCTGGCCGCGGCGGGCAGCCGATGAGCGCCGGGCAAGGACCGTCCATGGGCCAGCTCAGTGAGCCCGCCGCCGCGGCGGCGATCGGCGCAGCCTGCAAAACCCTGTATCTGAGAGGCACCGCGCAGGTCGCCGGGTCCATGGCAGCCGAAGCCGCCCGGCAGCGCCTCAGCCACCAGGCCTACCTCGCCGAGGTCCTGACCTATGAATGTGAGGAACGCGATAACCGCGCCCGGGCCCGGCGGATCAAGGAAGCGAAGTTCCCTCGCAGCAAACGCCTCGAAGACCTGGACCTGGCCCAGATCCCTGACCTGCCGCCGGCGACCCTGACACACCTGGCCACCGGCGCGTGGATCGATGCCGGGGAACCACTGGTACTCCTCGGCAATTCCGGGACCGGGAAAACACACCTGCTCATCGGCCTGGGCATGGCCGCCGCCGAGCAGGGACGGCGGGTCCGCTACATCACCACGGCCGCGCTGGTCAACGAACTCGTCGAGGCTGCCGACAACAAGGAGCTATCAAAGCTGGTGGGCAAATACGCGCGCCTGGATCTCCTTTGCCTCGATGAGGTCGGCTACGTCAAGCTCGATACCCACGGCGCCGAGCTTTTGTTCCAGATCATCACGGCCAGGGAAGAACGGGCGTCCATCGCCTGCGCAAGCAACGCCCCGTTCAGCGAGTGGGGCCAGACGTTCACCGACCCGCGCCTCGCGGCGGCGGTCGTGGACCGGCTGACCTTCCGCGGCCACATCATCAACACCGGCACCGATTCCTACCGGCTGAAAACCACCCAACAGACCATCAACAAGTCCCGGCAAAACTGACCGGAACACCAACAGGGTGGGGCCAAAACAAGCGGCGAAACCGGGGCCAAATCAACTTGCTATTCCCAAAGCCAGGACGACCGATTTCCTGATGCAGCATCGGACATGGACGAGCCCTTCTCCCCGAGATTCCCGACGCTATCCTGTCCAGAAAAGGACGTGTCCGTTTTCTCGTTTGGCCCTGTTCTTCCGCCGATACCTGTGTCGCTGTTTTCCAGAAATTCGCTGATCAGGGCCGTTCGTATGCCGGCAGCCACGACAGTACCGGATTCGTCACCGATGTGGGCCAAGATTGTCCGCACCGTGTCCACAGCATGAAGGGCGTCAAAGGCTTCGAACGTGTCACCGTGGGACAGCCGGTTGCGGACAATCCGCATGACCTGCCCGTACGTTCCCAGCGTGCGGTTCCTGTCCCCCTCATCAAATGGATGTCCCAGCGCGCCCAAGCGCTCGGTTAGCATGCGCAACTGCAGGGATGGGTCGGAGCGAGAGTACGTCCACGCGCCCTTACCCCCCGCATCCTGTCGAGCTCCTGCAGGACAACGGTCCACTCAAGTCCGCCCGTGAAGGGCCTCATTCGTTCTTCGATGAACGGATCCATTGCGCTGCTTAGGAGGTCCAGCGCCTCCTGTGCGTGGTGCTTTCCCATGGGGTGTCCTCTCTTGGTTCCAGCAGTCATTCAGGTCCGTGCTCCGGTTTGCGCCACTCACAGTTCGAGCGATCTGCTTTGGGGAACGACCCTCTTGCCAAAACTATATATCAGATATATAGTGGATATATGCCAAACATTATCGGATCTGGACATGCCTGACGAGTCGAGGAACGAACGGTTCCGTCGTCTCGCCGAGACGCGAGGCGACCGGCTCATACGGGAGATTTCCCTGCTGGGTAACCTGGCGAACCGCAAGAACTACGACTACACGCCCGAGGAAGTGGATGCGCTTTTCAGACCGATCGAGGCCGAACTCAAGGAAGTGCGTGCCCTCTTTGACCCTGCAGCCCCCTCAACACGAAAGGTGACATTCAATTGACCACATCCAACTTTGGGTTCTATTTCGAGAGATCCGGTCTGGGCGCTGCCCAAGGGGCAATCTCGCCCGCACAGCAGTTCTTTGAAGGATCCCTCGCCGAAGCCTCGCTGGTCCGGGAAACAGGCCAGAACTCCATTGACGCCCGTGCGGGGGAAGCTCCTGTGAGAATGGTCTTCGAGCTGTCCGATATGGCCACCGAGGACATTCCGGGGATCGATGGACTGCGCGAGCATATTTCACAGGTTGAACGGCAAACCCGTGGAACGCAGGGCCACGCAGGCATGTCCACAGCGCATACGACCGCCGGCCGGGACAGTTTGGCCGTGCTTCGGATCAGCGACTACGGCACGAAGGGACTCACAGGCTCGGAATCGATCAACCAACCCGAATCACCGCTTAGCGCGCTAACCCGTGGTGCCGGGATTTCCTCTGACGACGGGTCCCGTGGTGGTTCATTCGGAATCGGTTCGGCCGTCGGCCCCATGGCCTCGGACATGAGCACCGTTCTCTACTCATCCATGCCCATCGATGGCCCGGAGGTTGTTCTCGCGGGTTATAGTTCGCTGGCGTCACACCGGGACTCCAGCGGTACATGGCGCACCGGTGACGGGTTCCTCACCGACCTCGGAATTCCGGATGACTTCCGCTACCTCCGCAACCCTGCACCTCTCGGGTCCTTCTCCCAGAGAACCGAGCCGGGCACCGACAGCTACATTCTTGGCTACAGGAACGCGACACATGATCCGAATCTGCAGCACATCAAGATCGCTGCCCTGAGGAACTTCCTGCTTGCCATCCACCGTGGAACCCTTATCGTCGAGGGTGTCACCAACGGAGGTTCATGGCGACTGGATACAGCGACACTCGCGGATCATGTGAAGGATGATGCGGAAGCTGCCGCCTTCTACCGGGCGATCAATGACCCGAACCCCATCACGAAAACCAGTACCAGACTGGGGAGGATCACCCTCTACGTTGACGTGGATGACAGCCTCGCTAAGACGCTTCACACGATTACGACCCGGGCGCCACTGATGAGGATCAGCACCTTCCGGCACACTTCGATCCCGATGAAGTATGCCGCCGTACTCGAGTGTTCAGACCCCAAGGGCAATCAGCTGCTTCGGGCACTGGAGCCACCACAGCACAACACCTGGGATGCTGCGAGGGCGGCCAACGGCAAAGCCCTGCTGGATGAGCTCAAGTCGTTCGTCCGCGAAGGACTCAAAAGCCGGGTCAAGCAACAGGTCGGTGATCAGGTTGAAATCAAAGGGCTAGCGCGGTACTTGCCTGTCGAGCTGCTGGAGGATTTAACCACCGGTAAAACGGGGACCGGTACACCTTTTGCGGGGGAGGGAACCACCCGAGAGGCGTCCACTGTCCAAGGCGCTGAGCAGAAGCCGATCCCAGCCAGTCCGGGGACACGGAAGACCGTGCGGGTTGCAGTGCGAATCTCCGCATCAGACACCGGCGAGAAGACAACCGAAAAGGGAAAGGACCGTGGCGGTCCGGGAACACGGAAGAGCAAGGGTGGAGGCATGCCAGGGTCTGGTCAGCCAGGTGATGGACAGAGCCGCATCAGTGCCGGCGATGTCCGGTTCCGGAGCTGGTCCGACACCGGCGCAAGCGACATCTACCTTGCGCTCACACCCATCGAGGATATTGAAGGTGATCTGGAACTGGTTGCCCTTGGCCCGGGAGGCCGCAGCGAGGATGACTACCGGTTGCCTATCGCCAGTAGCACGATCACAACCAACGGAAGAACGTCTCTCCTGACCCACGAGGGGAACACTCTCTCAGGTATGAGTCTCTCCGCGAACGTGACCTCTCAAGTGCGCATTTCGCTTTCATCCAACCACCGCTACCGTCTGGGGATCAAATGAGCACGGCCACCATTCGGGGTTCATACCCCCACCCTGTTCTCGATTCATCAGATGATGTCGCAGCAGTCATCGAAGTATTCAACCCGGCGTTCGGAACCACTGTGGACGATGTTGAGATCCGGTTCCAGGTGCGGATGACGGACCCACAAATTCAACGATTGATTGAAGAAGGGCGCGCCCGATACAGCTTTCGATGGAGCTGCAGCTCAACAATCGCAAACGGCGACCTCTATGCGCGAGTTGCCGACACCTATGCCGACAGCACCGGATACGTGGGATGGATTGACCAGTTGGACATCCGGGGTGTGGTGAAGATTGAGATCAAAATCGTCGCAACCCAGCCGATCGAGGGATACACCCTCGACCATCAACACGCCGACTACGGTGGAGCTTCTTTCCATCTTCAGTCTGGCGATGTCCTTGCCGATGGGGGATCCTTCGAAATCGAGCCCGGCAAACTCTACGATCCCCTCCGGCCCCCTGTAGGGTCCTGCTTCCGATTTGTGTCCGACAGGACCATGAGTCGTGGTCTGCAGATCCGGTTCGACTACGACGACCAGGTTCTCATCCTTTTTCCCGAGAGGGTCCTCACTGGTTTCGGGTTACTCAAGGAGAACCCAGAACTGCAAATCGGACTGGTCGTGCTTCCGGCTCTGATGGAAACCATCAGCTTCATCAAGAGAAACCGCGACGCTGAAGCTACCGGAGAACACGAGGACCTGTCTGGCAAACAGTGGTACGCCGCCATCAGCCAACTGGTGGAGGACTTGTCATCCTTTGAGGCGTCATCCTTCGAAGCAGCACAGAAGATTCTTGGGCAGCCAATGGATGCCGCCATCACCAGCAAGCTGACCGAACAAGACCAGGAGGACACCGATGACTGAGAACGCTGCGCACGCATTGACCTTCGAGGCGCTGGTATTGCTCACGCGCGCCCTCGAGACCTCAAATTCACCCGAGGACTTTTTGGCGGCGGCCGACGCCATCATCGCGCAACCCGACAACGTACTGCCCCTGCCCTTCGACACCGGTCGGCCGGAACCCCTCTCGCCCAGCGCGGGAAAAACGAGTAAAGATGTTGATACCGCCCCACAGGTATACGAATATTTGGGCGCACTCGACCGATCAAACGCCTCTGATCGCCGGCTCTGGACGTATCTCGCTTTCTCTACCTTCCGGAGTTACATGGAGGAAAGGTGGCCTCTTGCGGGTGCAAGGAACTGGAAGGGCCGTGTTCGCGACCGTTGGTTGCTGCTCAATGTCAGCAGAAGCCCGCTTGTTCGACATGGCATCGCTCGGCTGTGGTGGGTGACGTCATTGACCTATGACCCTTTGCATGAATACGCTCTGTCGAAAGAGTCAGGAGATCCCTTTGCCTACACACGGGAAATCTTCCGCAATGAGGACCGCTTGAACTCGCTTTTTGAGAGGGAATCGGGGGCTCTTCCAAACTTGGTGCGGGCAGTGCTTGAACATGTCGCGCGGGGTGGAGCTAACAGTACAGACGACCACCTCAGGGCGATCATGACGGAAGTGACCCTCGTATACGGATACCGCGATCTCGGTCTACTTGATATCGACGACCTCCGAACGTTGGTTGCGCAAGCCGCTCCTGTGCTCGCTTCGGCCTGATGAAAGTCGAGTTTCGCCGGACTAGTACCCACGATGTAGAGCCGATAGCGGGGTGCATAAATGACAAGCCAGCGCTTCAACGGCGTGACCGAGAGCCCGAAACCATTCGCGATCTGCGCCAACGTCGTCTCACCCTTCCGGGCCACATCAATAACATACTGGCGGAACTCCGCCCCATAAGCCGTCGGCATGGTCAACATCCTTCCACGAGCCTCAGTTCGCTACGTCAGGGAGTCAACAAAACCGGGGGCAGTCCCGTTCGGGGTCCTCGAGATTGCGGGGCGCAAGCAGTTGTGCAGGCACACAGCGTGCACTCTGGAAACGGTTGGCCTCTGCCAGCCCCAATTCAACGCTACCTTGCCAGTATTGAATAAAGCCTCTAAATAGACAAAGGATCCGCTCTATGAACAACGGCGCCGTACCCGAAACCGACCCCTCCCAGTTCAAGGGGGCGGATGCTATGTTCCTGAGAGACTTCGCGACGCTAAGCACCTTCGGTGCCACCGCGGGGGGAGGGGTGGATCGCCAGGCCGGATCCAGTGCAGACGGGGAACAGCGCGCCTGGTTCACCCAGTTACTGACTGATAGTGGATTCACCGCCAGCTTCGACCAGATCGGCAACCAGTTCGGCTTGCTGGAACTCGAGGCTGGCAAGCCCTACGTCGTCGTTGGCTCACACCTCGATTCCCAGCCGACCGCTGGCCGGTATGACGGTGCTTATGGTGTTCTCGCGGCAGCTCACGCCGCGTTCCGCCTCGCAGCTGAATGGAAGACCAGCGGGGTCCGCCACCGGTACAACCTCGCGGTCGTGAACTGGTTCAACGAGGAGGGAGCCCGCTTCAAGCCGTCGATGATGGGCAGCTCCGTCTACACCGGAAAAATGACTGTCGACGCGGCGCTGGCCACCACTGACCCGGCGGGCATCACCGTCCGGGAGGCGCTGGTATCGACCCGCGCACTTGGTGAAGGTGTCGGGCCGGAGTCAGCCTACTGCGCTGAGATCCACATCGAGCAAGGCCGCAGCATGGAACGTGACGGCATCGCAATTGGGGTCGTCGATTCCAACTGGGCTGCCAACAAGTACGAGTTCGTGGTTCACGGAGTACAGGCCCACACCGGTTCCACCGTCATTGCTGACCGGCATGACGCCCTCCTCGGCGCCTCCCTGCTCGTCGTCGCAGCACGGGAGATCGCCGACCACTTCCCGGACGGTGCCGTCCACACCTCGGTTGGCCAGCTGGACGTCTACCCCAACTCACCCGTCGTCGTACCGTCACGCGTAAATCTCATGCTCGACCTGCGCTCAGCCGACGAGGCGCTCCTTCAGGAAGCAGACCGCATGCTGCACGAACGCATCGAACAGATCGAACGCTCCGCTCAGGTCAAGATCGAGAAGATCGGCTCCCACTGCTGGCCGGTCACGCCCTACCAAACCGAAGGCGTCGCCCTCGCGGAAAAGATCGCCGCCAACCGCGGAGTCACCCACGCCCGGGTGAAGACCCTGGCCGGACACGACTCCACCAACATGAAGGACATCGTTCCGACCGTCATGCTCTTCGTCCCGTCGGTCGAAGGCATCTCCCACAACGAACACGAGTACACCACTGACCAGGACATCGTCACGGGCCTGCACGTCCTGACCGACGTCGTCCGGAGCCTGTGCGAGGGCGAACTCGACCCGCAGTAGGTGCCACAGCATAGAGAAGTGGACGTCCGGCCGGACGTCCACTTCTTTGTAAGCAGGGGGTTCGGGGTTCGAGTCCCCGCTCCTCCACCGAATGTAGTTACAAAGGAGCCAGACGTCTAAGACGTCTGGCTCCTTTATTTTCCCAAGTCAGGGGAATTTTTCCTCAAGAGATTGATCCGGGGTTGCCATTGCAAACCGCGGCAACGATTTGGGGTGGTACCGAAATGGTCCACACTGGTACCAATCGGTGTTGGGCTCGGTATGCCCGGTGTGCCCAATGATCTTCCGGGATTTGGTAGTCCGATGTGCTCGGTGCGCCCAGCGTGCGTCTGACGCGGACTTATGTCCCAAGCTGGATCCGGCTCGGTACTAGACGAAGAATAGGACCACTTGTAATGAGCGCACACAGCGGGCGCACCGGGATCCAGTCCCACAGGGACCTACAAGAATATTTACTCGCTGATCTGTCCCCTACCGGACTGGATTTGCTGGTCATTGGCAAGGAGGTGAGAACAGGGGGACGACTCGTCGATCTGCTCGCTATCAATTCGGCCGGTGTTATCTACATCATCGAGCTGAAGTGGGATTTAGCTGCTTCTGACACCATTACGCAGATTCTCGGCTATCGTCGCTCGATCAAGCAGTTGGACAGAGAGAGAATCATTCGTCTTGTCGCTGACGGCCAGCTGAAGACCGCTCTGGTCGGGGCATTCCAACGGCACTTTGGCCACCCGCTACCAGAGACAGTGAATGAATCTCAGGTGCTTATGGTCATCGCGGGGTCTGTCCAACGGGAAACGGCTACCACCATCCTTGAGTTGCTGGATGAGGGACTATCGATCACAACGTTCCGTCACGGCGTGCGAGGAGACTCCGTCAACCTCATCCCGTGCTGTCGTAACGACCAGGATGTTGCAGAAGGCTTCCATCTCAGGACAGAGCCGTCACACCCGTCTATTGCATCGTTGCTATACCGAAGAGATCACCGATCTGCCGGACACCCGTTGACAAGAGAACCCGGCGGTTCTGGGTGACCCACGCTCAGGACTTCATGATTTTCGTAACCTTCCAGTTCATCTACAAGCGGTTCGAAGACTGGGTCCGCGTGGAAGAAGGCGAAGGCACAACCCACCCCAATCAGGGACAGTTCGTGAAGGAGTTGCGTGCCCTCGTCGCCGAGTCCAACGAGTGGACTCCGGGACTGCTGAAGGTTTGCTTGACACTTTGACGTCCGAGCACTGCCGAGCGGTGGGCTTTAATATCAGAGGCTCGCTGTCAGCTGCTGCAACGTCACGGTTAGTTCCCCCGGGGAGACGCAAATGTCCGGCTTGTTCGGAACTCTACGTCCGCTTGTCACCATTCGCGCACCGACTTTGATCAGCTGGTTGCCGATTTGCGTGCAACAGACAGCAACTTCCTGCTTAGAACCCTGCCTCACTCCCAAAAGGCAGTGTAAGTGCCCAGTATGCCTAACGCGGTACCAATCCCGGCTGCCGTGGACTGCCCCCACCAAGGAATTGCCGAATTCTGTAGCGGTCAGGTGGCGCAATGTCGGTTCTGGGTTGAGCGATTTCCGAACGACGGACCCGACGGCTCGCGACACATGCGGGGCTACGGTGCGGAGCTCTCGAATTGAGCCGGCGACGATCAGATCCATCTGTGCTTGCTTCGAAATCCGGTGATCCACCGGGTACTCCCCGCTGAGAAGATAGAACGCCGTCGCTGCAAGGGAGTAAACATCGGTGGCTGGCGAGCATCTGCCATTCCGCCCGAGTACCTCGGGGGCAACCGTGCAAAAGGTTCCGTTTGGTGGCGCTGTTCCTTCGGCATCGAGGTTGTGGCAGAAGCCCAAGTCACCCAGAACTGCCTCGTCGCTCCCTACTAGGGCGTTGCTAGGCTTGACGTCCCGATGAACCATTCCAGCCCGATGGATGCGGTCAAGCCCGGAGGCGATCTGTTGAATCAGATCAGCTGCCTTTGACGGCCGCAACCCGTGCGGTTCGGCGATTCCTTCGAGATCGCCACCACTCATGACCGGAGTGACGATGAACCGGATGTCGCTGTTGATTTCCACGTCGGCGTTCAGCACGTCGAGTAGGAACCGCGACTTGAGGTGTTGAAGCAGTTGGGCTTCTCGCCAGGGTCCTGCCGTGCCTTCCTCTTCCGGAATGAGCAGCTTCAACGCGACCACAGCATCGAGGTGTCGGTCGTGCGCCTCGTAGACAGAACCTCCAGCCCCGCCACCGAGGTACCCCAATACCTCATAGCGGTCGCCTATTGTTGTTCCGGGGACAATCTTCGACAGGTTCACATACCAAAGGATAAGGTCTGCGTATGCGCACGTTGGGAATCTCCGTTGATCCCGCCGCTGGGAGTCCGAAGATCCACGTTGCCGCTGTCGAGCTTTTACCTTCCGGTCCAGCCTTAGTCGAAAGCTTCACCGTCAAAACGATGGAGACCGAGCCCGGCCGACAGGCGGTTAACCTGGCTCGGCTTCTCCAAGGACGGCTTCCGGGACTGACTTTCGGAGCCGTCGCGATAAAGACTGCAGGCGCATCCCCAGTTGCGCGTAGGAACCGCGCAGGATTCCACCGGGCTCACGCTGAGGGCGCCCTTCTCTTCGTCCTGCACGAGTTCGCCGACGTCCGGGTGGAGGCCAAAGACGCTCAAGGGCTCGCGACGCTTGCAGGGAAGAAGAAAGTGGAATTGGAAGCTACTGCGGCGACTTTATCCGCGCCCAAATATCGCGACGCGGTCTACGCCGCACTGGTCCTTCTGCCTTAGGAGAGCTCTCCTGGACTCTACGTGTACGCAATCAAGCTCGGTGACAACGATCTCGGTGTTTGCGTCGATCAAAGGATTGAGGACGATGCCGATCAGCGGTGAGGCGTTTCCACGGTCCCGCAACCGTCGCGCCGCGCGGGCCAGAAGGGTCCCGCTCGCGTAATTAATGTCAAAGACAATGGAGGGGCCATCACTGTACCCGTGCATCTTCGGAGCCAGCATCATCGCGGCCCCGAGGACTCGCTCAGCCTGAGGACTGGCCGCCACTACGCCGAAACCTTCGTATGCAGAGGCCGCACTAACGAGAGCCTCAGCGCAGCGTCGCAGATGGTTCGCGGCATTGTTCTCCAGAACAACTTCTGAGCCGCGGTTAATAATGCCTACAAGGTCCACAAGGGCTCCTTTCCGGTTCTTCTGCAGCAATGCCGAATCTGTTGAGAGTATCGCGCGAAGCGTCGATACCCTCGGACGCGACGCGGACGTTCTAATCCTCTCAGCGCGTTTTGTCGCGCACAGGGCTTTCCCGATCAAACAGCCTGGGCCATTTAGCGGTCCCTGCTGATGCTTTCGAGCGCATGACAATGGCCTGGGTCGGGCTGACATTCTATGGTTTGAGCATACCCCCGAGGCAGATTCGGTTGTCTAGGCCCTCTTTTTTATGGAGACTGATGGAATTTAGATTCGTGCCCCACACTTGGGGTGCGCTGCCGTGATCTTGGTGGCACCGAGTCAACTCAGACGGAACGCTTCGAACGGTGGGTAAAGGAGGAAAGGGTCATCGCGACCCGGTTCCTCGGCCTATGAAACGAATAGTAGCGAGAGTTGCCCGCTGCCTGCTTTACGAATGTACTGCTGTCAGGTCCGCGTGAGCAGCGAAGTTTGGTGCCGTGTGCTCGTTGTGGACAGTGCACGACTTGCCAACAAGCAGATCAACTGCCGCTTGGACCTCCTTGGTTTCAGCGCGGATCCCGGGGCACACACGACCAGTAGGATCCACGATGATGTATCCCCAGCCGAACAGCGCGTCGCAGCCCAGGCTGCAGACGAGCATGGCCACTGATCGGAAGTCCTTACGTTCTCCCTCAGTGCATTTGCTGCGCGGCTTGATGTGGCCAGCGATCAGCAGTCGGGAGGGCCGCGCCTCACCGCAGAGCGAGCAGGGCGCTACAGTCCGACCCTGTAGCAGATGACGGCGCAGGTCCGACTGCTCCCGCCGTACTTCACCCAAGGACATCTCATTGGTTTCCCCACCGCCCCAGTATTCGTCCGGACGACCGAAGAGACCCTGAGTGTTGGGACCCGAAGCCGGTAGATCGAGCTCGGTCAATAGTGCCAGTCCGTCTTCTTCCGAAAGCGCGGATAGGTATTTCTGCTGTGGCCGGCCCAGGATGTTCAATGGGGCTTCGGCACCTATCCGAATAAGCTCAGCAACACGCTCGTAGTGCAGCATGAAGTCGGTTCGGATCGGGTCAACAGTGACAAGCCAGCCGTCGTCGCCTTCCTTCATGTAGACCTTGGGGTATCCCTCCGGGCGCACCCAGGGTACCCATGACTCCGTCACTCGGCTTACAGCCCGCAGATAGCTTTTGTAGTGATGAAAGACAATGTCCCCGGGCTTCAGGGATTTGATCATGCCCCGGCTGCTATCGACGCTTCCATTTTCTCGCGGACAAGTCCAAAGGGTCCCCAATTCGATGACCTTCGGGTAATTCGCGTTTTGGCTAGCCCACCAGTATTCGACCATTAATACTTCCCCTTTGGATCAACCGGGGCTCCATCGCGAGCCGGGTTGAGCTGATTCTATCCGGGGGTATACACGTATGCGTGAACAGTTCACTCTTCTCGGTGATTGAGTTGTTCTTTCTACTGGCATGGATTGCTTCTCAGCCTCAAGAGCAACTGGGGCGCGGTGCGGGCACACAATCGTCACCGTATGCTGTGTGACTGTCAAGGGCCAGTTAAAGCTGCCCACGGGCGGCCAGCATTACTGCCCGCTGGTGGCCATGAAAACTGCCCGGTCATGGCCATTGGATCTGCCCACCGGGTATTCGGCGGCGTTGGCCATGTTCGGGATTTGTTTAGCTCATTGGCGTGACTCCTTGTCCGGCCAGGGCTTGGCTGAGGCGGATCGATTCCCCGGTGGTTTGGCAGACGTGTGCGTGGTGCAGCAGCCGGTCGACCGTCGCGGTGGCGAGGGTTTTGGGCATGAGCTCGTCGAAGCCCGCGGGATGCAGATTCGAGGAGACCGCGATGGAGCGTTTCTCATAGGCTGCGTCAACAAGGCGGTAGAGGCCCTCGGCGGCATCGGTCCCGACAGGCAGGAGCCCTATGTCATCGACCACCACTAAATCCGCGCGCAGGATCCTGGCGACCACTTTCGTGACGCTGTCGTCGGAGCGGTGCGCGCGCATCAGCGCGCCGAGGTCTTCAAGGCGGAACCATGCCACACGCATGCCGGCCTCGACGGCCTGCTGCCCGAGGGCTTCAAGGAAGAACGTTTTCCCGGTGCCGGAGGGCCCGCAAATGACAACGTTTTCCTTGCGCCCGATCCATTCCAGTGTCCGCAGCGCCTGCTGCGTCGGTAGCGGGACTGAGGACGCGGCGGGATCCCAGGTGCCGAAGGTCTTCCCGGTCGGGAACCCTGCGGCTTTACGCCTGGTGGCGAGCATGGACCGGGACCGGCCAGCGACTTCCTCGGTGAAGAGGGCCTTGATGACCTCGGCCGGTTCCCAGCGTTGCGCACGGGCGGTCGCGATCAACTCCGGTGCCAGAGCCCGCGCGTAGGGCATCTTCAGCTGCCGCATCAGCGCCTCCAGGTCCGCCGGCAGGACGGGCGCGGTGACCGGGACCGGGCTCATGCGCTTTCCTCCAGTCCGGTCTCACCACGGCCGGCACCGGGGGGACGTCCGATGGCCGCCCACCCGGCCGTGCCCTGGGTCAAGGACCGGGTTTCGTCCGCGGCGTGGGTCGTGGTGCGGGCGCCCCCGGCGGTCAGGATTGAGGCCAGGTCTTTGTGCGCGAAGCGGCCATGGACGGCCGCGGTCCCCAACGCCTGATCGACGTCGGCCTGCCCGGCGATCTTCGCCAAGGCCACCGCTTCGGCCATCTTCACGTTCATCCGCGCCGTGCCCGCCGCGGCGGCTTCGAGCAGCCACGCGCGGGCGCCGTCCCCGATGCCAAGGAACTCCGCCTCCGCGGCGCTGCGGGCCTTGACCGCGTAATCGCCTGGGATCTTCGGCCGGTGATCAGGGAAGTGGGCGTCGTTGATCGCGGGGCTGCCCGGGCGGGCCCGCTGGTGCCGGGCGATTTCCACCGGGCCGGCGCTGCCGTGATGGACGATGATGACCTGCTCACCGGGTCCGGCGCCGTGGCTGCGCACGAATACGCGCGCGCCGAGCAGGGCTGCCGGGACGGAGTACTGGCCGTTTTCGAAGGTGACCATCGGCGTGTTCTCCGGCACCGTCCGGGAGAGCCCGAACGCGACCGTGTGCGCGGTGTCCGGGATCCGGTGCAGCCGGGGTGCTTCCTCGGCTAGCATCACCGCTGGTTTGCGGCGGGTGGCACGGTGCTCACGATGGTTGACCTCGTCCATGAACACTTGGCACGCCGCTTCGATCTCCGCGAAGGAGGCGTATTCGGCCCGCAGATTCGTGTCTTTGGGGACGATGTCGGCTTTAGCGACCCTCACCGATGCCTCCACGCCGCCCTTGGAGGCAGGATCCGCCGGCTGGCAGGTCAACACTGTCACACCGTAGTGGCGGGCGAAGTCCACGGTCTGCTGGTTACGCACCGGGACCCCGGCAACATGGGACACCGTCACCGTCTTCTCGTTATCGGTCAGGACATAGGTCGGCGCGCCGCCCAGGACACGGAAGGTACGGTCCAATGCCGCGAACACACTCGGCGCCGTCCGATCCCGCAAAGCGATCACGATCCTGAACCGCGACCACGCCAGCCATGCCACGAACAACACGGTCTTCCTCCCCTCGATCAGGGGGCCGTCGCCGAAATCGTACTGAAGCCACATCCCCGGCTCGGTGATCCAGGGCCGGTGCACCCGGACATGACCCAGCCGCCACGCCGCCCGCACCTGGGCGACAGCACGGCGGGTCGAGCGTTCCGAACCCTCATAGCCCAGCGCCCGGAGTTTGTCGTGGGCTTTGTCGGCGCGGATCTTGCCCTTGGAGGCCTCAACCCATTCCTCGATCTTGGGCAGGAACGCATCAGTGACACGGCCCCGGTAGACCGGCTCGGCCATTGGCTGGCCCGCGTCACGGGCCTCAACGTGCCGGGCGACCGTGTGATGCGAACAGCCCGTAAGCTCCGCGGCAGCGCGCAACGACCCGGTCAGATCATAAGCAGCAAGTATTTCCATGATTTCTCCGTCAGACTTCAATTGGGCCTCTTCCCGGGCGACTTTGGTGCGACTAGACACCGTCATCAAACCCCGGGAAGAGGCTCCCGCCGCGCAAGCGCGGTCAATCCAGTAAAGAAGTGGGCAGATCCCATGGCCACCGGCGGGCAGTTTTACTGGCCATCAGTGGGCAATTCCGTGGCCGCCTATGGGCAGTTTTTCATGGCCGCTGACATGTGACCCTTGATTCCTGCTCTAGGAGGAAGACTCGCTTATCCCAGCAATGGAGGCGACACTTCCACAAGTGGGGATCAAGAGATTCTCTGAAGTACACGATTTCGCCACTAAACCAGGTGCCGTCCCATCAAGTGGCTATAGTGTCCCGCGCTTCCCCCAGCCGGGATGTAGTTCTGCTTTCGGTAAAACTCATCGGCAGGTGGGTCGTACTCACGTGAATGTTGACGCCAGCCCAAAGTTGGGGCAGGAACGCCAACTCAAAATAGGGCCACCGACCATGATGGAAGGTGATCAAATTTGGATGATTGGGCGAAGATACGCCACCTGTTTTCGACGGGTCAGCACTCGAAGCGTGAGATCGGCAGGATCGTGGGGGTTTCCCGCGGAACAGTGGATCGGGCGTTGGCATCGGATCGGGTGCCGAAGTATCAGCGGGCGTCCGGGGTGTCGAGTTTCGACGCGTTCGCACCGAGGGTGCGGGAGTTGTTGGTGAAGACACCGACGATGCCAGCATCGACGCTCGCGGAGCGGGTGGGATGGTCGGGTTCGTCGTCACTGTTCCGGTCGAAGGTCGCCGCGCTGCAGCCTGAGTACGCGCCGCGGGACCCCGCGGACCGGCTGGTCCACTTACCGGGCTTCCAGATCCAATGCGATTTGTGGTTCCCGCATGAGCCGTTGCCCGTAGGCGAGGGCCAGCACGATACGCCGCCGGTGCTGGTGATGACTTCGGCGTTCTCGGGATTCATCCAGGCCCGGAGGCTGCCCTCCCGGACAACCCCTGACTTACTTGGCGGGATGTGGGCACTGATCCAGCACGCGCAAGCGGTCCCGGCGCGCCTGTTGTGGGATAACGAATCCGGTATCGGCCGTCGCCAGCCCACGGAGCCAGTGGCCGCTTTCGCTGGGTCTCTGGGTTTGGAAGTTCGATTGCTTCCACCGCGGGATCCGGAGTCCAAAGGCATGGTGGAGCGGATGAACAGGTTCTTCCGGCAACGCTTCATGCCGGGCCGCGCAAGCAGTCGTACAGAGAACATCAGAAGGCCCAGGCGTACCAGGATGACGCTAATCAAATTGGCCTGCCCATGGCCCACGCCGTGCGTTTAAACTCGATTACCGTTGGCACCCTTTTGGGCCGCCAGCTGGCTGCGAAGGCAGACCCTGGCAGCTCTCCTAACACGATCAGCACTGACCGTCACCACGCCCGCTCTGTCCGTGACGCGTTCGGTGACCGCGTGGTGTCGACCCTTGATACTACGGAGATCGAGATTTGGTCGCGCCGCCGTGGCTTAGCTGCCTTGTCAAGGAAAAAACAGGTCGAAATCTTCCGCGGTGCTTTCAAACGAGGTGTCCAAGACAGGCTCATTGACGCCGATCTTACCGAAGGGATCGTCGTTTCTCTTGGCCACGTAGTGGTTGGGCCCCCGTTAGCAGTCCAGCGGCTATGCGATAGCTAATTGGTTCTCTGCGGTCCAGCGTTCCCAGTGTCTTGACGGTGTCAGTCCGTCGAGGGATCCGTGGGGCCGTTCATTATTGTAGATCTCTTTCCATTCGTCGGCCAAGTATTTCGCCTCGGCCATCGTGTCCATGATTTCTCCGGCGAGTTGTTCCCTCCTGAATTGGGCGTTGAATGATTCGGCGAACCCGTTCTGCCAGGGCGATCCCGGATCGATGAACGCGGTCTCCACCCCGGCAGTGGCACACCAATCGATCAGCGCGGCCGCGGTGAACTCCGGACCATTGTCCGAGCGCACATAGGTCGGCACGATGCCGGTTTCGGCGATGATGTCCTCCAGTGCCGCGACCACATCGTTGGAGGTGAAGGACCGTCTCGGGATGATAGCCAGGGCGGTACGGGTGTATTCATCGATCACGTTGAAGAACCGGATATGCCGACCGCACGAAGTCACATCGGATTGGAAATCGAAGCTGACCACATGCATCGGGTACTCGGCCCGCAGGCGCTTGTGCTCGCCGGCGCCGGGACCGGTGCGGCGCTTCTTGCGCGCCTTGGGCTTGCACGTGAGTCCTTCGGCCCGCCACAGCCGGCGCACACGCTTCTTGTTCAGCGCCACGCCGTCCCACTGCGGTTGCTCGAGCAGGCGCCAGCGCGCCTTGCGCCACCCCCACGCCGGATAGTTGCCGGCAACAGCGCGCAGATCAGAGCGCAACTGTGCCTCTTCAAAGCTGACCACGGGTCGGCCTTTGCGCAGCGCTGACCAGTTCTGCCCCAACACCTTGCAGGCGAACCTCTCGGACGCCCCGAACTTCTCCTGCGCCATACGAACGGCGCGGTGACGTGGTTCGGGGCTCAGAATTTTCCCCGCGCCACCTCATTCAAAATGTCATTGGCCAGGACCTGATCAGCTAACAGCTTCTTCAGTCGCGCGTTCTCCTTCTCGAGGTCCTTGACGGCCTTGGCCTGGGTGGCGTTCTTCTCGGACCCGTACTGCTGCAGCCACCGATACCAGGTCGCCTCGGTCACCTGTAACTCTTTGATGACCTCGATCATCGGTCGTCCGTCGTTGAGCATCTTCTGGCCCTGACGCACTTTCGCGATGACCTGATCCGGGGTATGTCTACGTGCCATAATCTGTGAATTTCCTCCTGCATCCATTATCGGATGCGAAACTCACACAGTCACCGGACTCCTACCCGGGGACCCAACCAGTAGAGCGACCCTATTGGTCCTCCGAAGAGCTCATGCCAGTAATTGATGCCACCCCGAAGATTGCTGACAAAGCTCTGCTAGGAGTGCTGAGCCTTATGGGGGTGGGTTCCGGAAAGCCCGCTCACTGCTTGTCGGACTTCTGATTGACGACAGGCTCTGGGTAAGGAATTCGGGGTCCGGCACGGATACTACCAAGACCGGGCCAGTTGGCGACGACTCCCGGTGCCTGAGGTTATGCTGCCTTGGCTGCTTGAACATTCCGACGGACGTCCCGAATCAGCTCCTCTGTTCGAAAGCCCCCGCAAGTCCGGCCATCCGGTCGGAAAGAGGTATGTGTCCGATGTCCTTACCCTCGACGTAATCAGAGCGAATGACGGTCGATCCGAACGAATCGCACGCATGAACGTTCATGGGCTCCGACACACTTTCGCTGCCATCGCGCTCTCCGAGGCAGGCGCCGACATCCTGTCGGTCAGCCGGGCCTTGGGTCACTCCATGCCTTCGACTACATTAAACGAGCACGGACATCTGGCCCCCGCAGGACTCGAACCGCTGATGGCCAGAATTGATGAACTTGTAGGTGCTCAGGCGAAGTTGGCGTGACACCTGTCTGCCGGGCCACTCCGTCCAAATCTGGGACGCTGTCGTTTTCAGAAGTCGCCTTCAGTCATTAACCCGGTCATCGCAGACGTCCCAACCGCCCTGACCGAGTTCCGCCGCCTCGGTCGGGCCCTGAAACGACGAGCAGCCTGAAGTAAGAAGAGCCGGTTATCGGGAACAGGGTAGGGGTGAACCGCGACCGAGAACTAACATCCTAGTCTGGAGGTGAAGTAGACGTCCTGAGGCGGGAAGGACATTCACCGTATCTGGTGCGTACTATGCCCGGAGCACCTGAAACCAGAAAATCGGACCAAAACTATACCTTCAGCTAACCATCGCCGCTATGGTTCAGTACATGACCGCACCCGATCGCTGGATTGAAGATATACGTACGCGAGCCGCCGAGGGCAAGGTTGCCCTCGTCTGCGGAACGGGAATCAGCGCGGCAATTTCCGACAACCAGAAGTTTGCGACGTGGGCATCATTGCTCATCGCAGGGTTTGAGTACCTAGGATCGATTCGGGAGGAGTGGAAAGCGCAGGCAGAACTCTACAAGTCCCAAGTAGAAGGCACCACTGATGCAATGACGCTCATCATCGCAGCTCAGTGGGTGCAGATGTGCTTCGACCGGCTCGACGAATCGGGTGAATCGGGCGAATACCGCTCTTTCCTGCGCGACACCGTGGGCACACTGAAGGTTAATAATTATGCGTTTGAGCGTGTGTTCCGCTCAGAGGTGCCAGTTCTCACCACCAACTATGACAACTTGATCGAACAGTTGTCTGACCGGCCCCCGTTTTCTTGGGTCGAGTCCGCGCGAATAGCGGACTACCACGATCGAAAAGCGTCTAGCGTATTTCATCTTCACGGATATTTCGAAAACCCAGAATCTGTAGTCTTGTCGGCATCTGATTATGAGAGGCTCAGACTAGCTAAGCCGATCTCGCAAGTCCTGCAACCACTCGCGACGACCCACACTTTGATAATGATTGGTTATGGAGCAGGGCTCTCTGACCCAAACTTCACTGGCTTCTTAAAATGGTTTAGCAGTAACTTTGGAGACACAGTTCGCCGTATCTATGTACTAGTCCGTGAACGGGACTTACCTGCTAACACGCTCGATGGCAAAGTTGCTTATATTTCATACGGCAAGGAGCATGGAGATCTACCGAATAAGATCAACGACCTACTAGGTCTGTCAGATCCTCCACTGGTTCCCACTCCTCCAGATAGCCTTGGCTTGGGAATGAAAGGGTCGTCGGGTGAGGGGATCACTGACGGGCGGCTACCCAACGTCGTTTTGCCGGACACTCAACCCGGTCCATTGGCAGCATTCGTTGGATTACCGCCAATAGTCGTAAATGAGGCTCGCAACCAGCTCGGTGAATTGTCAGAACTTGACCCTTTTCAGCATTCGATGTTGGGCGACGGCGCCACCGAGCTTCGAGGCAGATCGAGTGTATTGGCCGCCGCTGTGACGGGTACGGGGAAGACCACCCTTGCGCGGGTACTCATGAATGGCGCTGTGTCTCGTCGGTCGTCCACCGTCATGGTCGTGCCCACCAAGGCACTCGTTTCGCAGGAGCTTCGTGAGTGGGATAAGTGGGTAAATGCCTGGACTCTTGAAGATCGACATATTCGAGTATTTGGTGCGTCGAGAGACTACCCGGAGAATGATTCACTCGTTGCCAAGGGACGTTTCGAGGTGGCTCTGGCGATTTACGAGAAACTGGCTGGATATATGGTCGCGGGTGGCACCACGTTGTCGAATGCGGAGCTTGTGGTGGTGGACGAACTTCAAACCTTGGTTGAGGACAGGGACCGCGCGGTGAAGTTAGAGCGACTCCTTACCATGATCCGACTCATCCCATCGGAGATTCGACCGGCAATTCTGGGCTTATCGGCAACACTCGGCGCTGAATCGACCGATGTGCTGCGTAGCTGGCTCGGCGTACATAACTCAGGCTTCATTCAAACCGTCGACCGGCCTGTGCCCCTCGACACCTTCGTAGTCAACGAAACAACCTGGCGGATTCAGCGTGATGCGCATCTGATGGCCCTTGGCAAGGTTGATGCCAACCGCCGCCCTGAATTCATCGAAGAGCGTCATGACCTGTCCAAGCGCTTAGACAAGCTTGACCCTACGAAGATCCAAGTCAACCAGCTGCGGACAGCGCCACTTGCGGTGGCGTTGGTTGGTGAGCTACTCGAAACAGACCCAAGCCGACGCATAATCGTCTTTGTCCCCGGACGAACTGCGGCTCAGGACCTCGCGTTTGCCATCCAGAAGATGCTGGAAGCACAGCTGAGTGAACCGATCCGTAAGGGGAACCCCTGGCTGCAGGGCCGGTTCGCCACCGCAGGTTATGAGCCTCAAGCGGCTGCCGCAAAGTTTGCCGATCTCAAGTTCTCCGATCTTCCACTGTGGGAACAAGTGCTCCGTGGATTACGGCATGGCGTAGCCTTTCATAGCGCTCGTCTCGCACCACGGTTTCGGCGACAACTTGAAGATGAATTCCGACGCCCTGATGGCCTACTTCGGGTGTTAGTTGCAACAGACACTATAGCGATGGGCGTCAACTTGCCGGCTGACGCAGTGATCGCGACCAGCCTCTCAAGCTTCGGAAGTGACCGACAGCTTCGTCTTGCAACGCCCGCACAGCTGGACAATAAGGCCGGACGCGCTGGGCGGCGTGGGCTCGCAGCGCGCGACCGCGGGGAGTTCTACATTATCGTCCCCAGTCCGAATGATCTCGACAGCGTCACTGGCTTAACTGCCACCGGCAAGTCTGAACTTTCCACGCTCGCCGGGGTTTACGAGCGATACGTTACCGTCGATGCGCGAACTCCTCACGTCGTCGGCCAGATTCGCTCCCTCGACGATATTGCGGTGCTTGCACTCCACGTTTTAGCTGCCGATGGATCCAGTCGTCGCGCGATCGCTCTCGAAGCGAGGGTCGAGTCTGTAATCGGCGCTCTCCTGGCGCATCATGAGGGGGACGAAGACCTGCCAAGTGCTTCGGAAGTCGTGGCCAGGCTTGACGGACTCTCCCTTCTAAGCGAGGAAAAGGGTAAGATACGTCCATCAATTCTTGGCCTCGCCCTAAGCAGATCGGCTCTGAGCCTCGGCAGCGCGGACATTCTCGAACGTCTCGCTAGGCTTGCGCTTCGCGGCGCTGGAGCAATCGACATTTTATTCAATGCCTGTCGGAGCAGCGAAATTGAAGGTGTTACGGCATGGGTTGGGCTACCAAGTGTGCCGCGATTCCATTATCCCTCGCTCAAAGAAGCAATCCTTACATATGCTCTCGCGTACGTGGACGGGAACCTCACTCGGCGCCAGGACTGCGCACGGTACTTCGGCGAACGCTACGCCCTTCCTTCGCAGCTCGTTGCCGATGGGCAACTTGTCGTATCCGAAGAGCTAAAAAAGCTACTGGACGCGGATACTGAGGCAATCGAAGATCGGGATGCCACAGCGCTTCTTCGGGCTATCGTGGCCTTCGAGTGGAGCCGGGGTATACCCTTCGCGGAGATTCAAGCTCGATTCTCATCAGCGATCCGATCAGACGAGCAACAACCGCGCCAAAAGTCGGTTGAACTCAAACTCCACTACAGCGACGTGGAACAATTGTGCGAGCAAATTGCGGGAGTGATCCGTGGCGCGGTCGACATATCATTTGGCGAGAAGATCGATCTATCAAACCGCATGCGTATGCTCGCTCTTCAGACGGAAGTGGGACTACCGGCTTGGCTAGCACCAATTGCTAAAATGAGAATAGAATGCCTTCATCGGAACCGGTTAGCGCGGCTATGGGATCTTCCACCAGAAGCTGGAGGGTGGTCGGCAGTTCTGGATATGGGTCCCCTCGCTAATCACGAGGGTATAAGTGAGCGGGACAGAGAAGCTGCCAGATCGCAGCTTGAGAATCGCCAGCGAGAGCAGGATCGATCCCGGCATCGCGTTTCTCAGGAATGGTCGACAGAGTTCGTCCCCGGCCTAGATGGCATCACTTTCGATGAACTCAGTGACGACCTCGAGAAAGCAGGATTGGAGCAGTACGTCGATCTGTTCAGGCAGATGGCTGCTGGGCTCGGAATGAAAACGACCGAATCGGCTGAGGTACCGGGCTTTACCGGACTTGACTGGTCGTCTGGCGTGGAGCATCTACGATTTTTGTTTCCGCAGAACGAGCTCGGCGCTGAGGAAGTAGAGTCCGTGTCGAGGACTGACGCTATCGTCGTCTTACGCACTCGTCTCCGCCCAACCTTCTACCAAGCGGCTGCAGATCTCGAAATGGTCGCAAGATTTGTTGCTCCAGAAGCATTATTGGAGATAATTGCGCGGCTTCGCCAAGCGCGGGGAGAGGCTCTCGAAGGCGAGGAAGTAGTGCGGAGGATCGCGACAATTCGAGTTAGCGCAATCGACGGCGAGAGTCTGGTTTCAGTAATGGATACCACGCAAGCGCCGCCCCCGTTTAAGGGCGCGATCCCGCCACTCCGGGACGCCCCATCCGATCCGACTCTGATTCTCAACGTTGAGGACGACCTCCCCTGAACTGTAGAGACAACTGAGCGCGGGGGCGCCTCCCCGGGCGGGATTACGGCCAGAACCTTGGCTAAAGCCATCCGGGACGAGTCAGGCACGTTGAAGCGCCCTGGGTTCGTTGGAGGGTCCTGATCTTGGAAACGAGAATAGAGTCATGGCAACGAGTTAGGGGTCTTGGAAGTCAACGGCACGCAGGTACTCACCGGAAGAGAAAGCGGCCGCGGTGCGGATGGTACAGACCTTGCGAGGAGGGCTCGGAACCGTGCACGGGACAGTGGACCGCGTCGCATCACAGCTCGGGTACGGAACAGAATCAGTCCGGGCGTGAATTCGGCAGACTGACGTCTATGACGGTCACGCTGGCGGCGTGAGCACCGCCGAAGCCCGGCGGATGCATGAGCTCGAGCAGGAGAACCGGGAGCCGCGCCGGGCGAACGAGATCCTAAAACGGGCCGCGATCTTCTTCGGGCGGAGTTCGACCGTCAAAACCAGAGATAGTTGCGTTTATCGACGCGAACAGACACGACATCGTCGATGGCCGAATGCGTGGAGTCGAGCCATCTATACCCCCTTGCAAGTGGCCCCAATCACCTATTACGCGGCGAAGAACCGCACCCCGTACGCACGTGCTATCAGCGACGCCACCGTCACACCAGAACTGGTGGCCCTGTGGGAGGCCAATTACCGCGTCTACGGTGTCCGCAAGCTCTGGAAAGCCGCCCGTCGTGCCGGAATAGCTATCGGTCGGGATCAGACGGGCTGGCTGATGCGGGCAGCCGGCATCGAAGGAGCAACGAGGACGAAGCCGGTCAGGACGACCAAGCCCGATCCGGCTGCGGCGAGGCACCCGGACCTCGTGAACCGACAGTTCACCGCGACGGCACCGAGCCGGCTCTGTCTGACGGACCTCACCTTCGTTCCGACGTGGGCAGGGTCACCTACGTCTGCTTCATGATCGACGCGTACTCGCGGACGATCGTCGGTTGGCGGTGCGCGCTTCATATGCGCACCGAGATGGTCCTCGACGCGATCGAAATGGCGAGGTTGAGCCGTGGCCGTCATCAGGCGGATCTGCGCCGTCGCAGCGATGCGGGCAGCCAATTCACCTCAATCCGTTACGGCGAACGCCTCGCAGAGATAGGCGCGACCCCCTCGATCGGGACCCTCGGCGATAGCTACGACAACGCGCTGGCCGAGACAGCGAGCGGCTATTGCAAGACCGAACTCGTCCGTGGTCCAGCCCGCCCGGGCCTTGGAAAACCGTCGAGGACCTCGAGCAAGCGACCCTTGGATGGGTTCACTGGCACAATACGCAGCGCCTTCACGGGCACCTCGGCGATGTCCCGCTAGCTTCAGCTCGAGCCGGCGTTTTATGCTGACCAGACCGACCACAACTGGTTGGTAGGAATCACATATCGCGAGCCTCCATTAAACCCAGGGCGATTCGTACTTCCTCTGGGGCGTACCAAGGACGGACGGATCCTTCGCCCTGCAGGTGTGGGATGTAGAAGCAGCGGCCTTGCGGGACGTGACCTACGACGTCACAGTGCGGGATCCCGCCACACGGCCGGCAGCAGTTGAGCTGGAGCACCGTTAACTTTGCTGATGTTGTGACTGTCCTTGGGATGTGGGGGACCAAGAACGCGCCGGGGGCATGGACGACCAAATAAAGGGCCTCGGCGCGACACCTTTCGGCCGGACTACTCCGTCCAGATCTGGGCGCACCGGACCTGCCCTCGGACATGTGCGCTCCGGATGCGCCCGAGCCGGACAGAAATGCTGAATAACCAGCAGGAAAACCCCCTGTATTCATGCTTTGCACCCAGAGACCTACGGGGTCTCAGTCACCCCGCACCACTCGGCAATAAACAGTGCGATCGTCTTCGTGACCTTCCGGACCGACTCGACGTGCACCCGCTCATCGAAGCCGTGGATTGCCTCCGACACCGGCCCGTACACCAACGCCGGAATCCCGCCGTACAGGGTGAACACCCGACCATCCAGGTAGCCCGGCGTCGTGAACGACTCCAGGGCCGACCCGAACACCTCCTGATGCGACGACGCGAGGACACCCTCGGCGTCGGACCCCTCCTCCAGAACATAGCCCTCCGAGAAGAAGCCGCTCCGCACCGCTGACACCTCAGCGCCGGACGTGGAATCCTGCAGGCAGTTCTCGATCTGGGCCCACGCATCAGCCGCCGTTACCCCCGGATACAGCGCCGCCCGCACATCGAACTCACACCAGGACGGCACGCTCGACGGCCAGTCGCCGCCGGAAATCATCCCGATGTTGAAGTTGATCGGATGATCCAGGTCCTCGAAGTACCGGTGGCTGCCCTTGTCGGCATTCCACTTGTCCTGCAGTTCCCGCAGATCGCCCATCACTGTGTAGGCGGCGTCGATCGCGTTGAACCCGGTCGCCATCTCCCGCACATGGGTCGGCTTCCCGGAGACGCGTACCTTGAACCAGATCACTCCCACGTTGGCTCGCACCAGCATGTTCTCTTCCGGCTCGGGGATGATCACGGCCTCCGCCGTGTAACCACGCTGCAGGGCAGCCAGTGAGCCGTTGCCTGTGCACTCTTCCTCCACAACAGATTGCATGTGGATGACCGCCGCCGGAGCCAGCCCGGCGGCCCGTAGCGCATCGAACGCGAACAGGTTCGCGGCCAGTCCGGCCTTCATGTCGCCGGACCCCCGCCCATACATCCAGCCGTCCTTGATCTCGGCGTCCCACGGACTCCGCGACCAGGTGTCTTCCGGCCCGGTGGGAACGACGTCGATGTGCCCGTTGAGGATCAGCGACCGCCCCGTGGCGGGTGCAGCAGGCGTATACGTGCCGACCACGTTGGTGAGGTCCTCGAACGCGACGGTCGTCGGCCCGTAGCCCACATGAGCGGACAGGGTTTCCTCGTCCAGCTGCCACCGGTCCATCGAGAGCCCTCGGGATTCCATCTGCGCGAACATCAGGTCCTGCGCGCTGGCCTCCTCGGCCCGCAGCGACGGGTGCCGCACCAGCTCGGCGGTGAACTCGAGCTGGCTAGCGAAGGCGGCGTCGACGGCGTCGGTAATCCGTCTCGTGATTTCTGGAGTCAACATGACTACTGCACAATCGCTTTGTCTTTGACGCGGAGCTTCTCGCCGAAGAACCCGCCGGCCGCCGTAATCAGCGCCACGGCCATCAGCAGCAGCGACGCGGTCCACGAACCGCCGTCGGTAGCGCCCAGCAGCGCCACAGCGATCAGCGGCAGGAACCCGCTCAGTGCACCGGCCAGGTTGTAGCCCAGGGCCACACCGCTGTACCGCAGGTGTGGTGGGAACAATTCGGTGAGCAGCGCGCCGGTCACGGCGTAGGCGAGGGAGACCAGCGCAATGCCGATGGTCACCGCGAGGATGATGGCGGCAGGGTTGCGGGTGTCGATCATCCAGAACAGCGGGAACGCGCCCGCCGCCGTCGCCAATCCGCCGAAGAAGGTCATCCGGCCCGGACCGACTTTCTCGCTGATCCGGCCGACCAGCAGGACGACGCCGATCTGCACGACGGCGGCCACCAGGGTGGCGTTCACCATCAGCTGGCGGTCCATGCCCAGGGTGGTGGTGCCGTAGCTGATCACAAAGGTTGTCATCACGTAGAACCCGCCGACGCC
Organism: Arthrobacter sp. CAN_C5; assembly: GCF_017875735.1. NCBI lineage: Bacteria > Bacillati > Actinomycetota > Actinomycetes > Micrococcales > Micrococcaceae > Arthrobacter > Arthrobacter sp. CAN_C5. Next base: position 3,294,550 of record NZ_JAGGMZ010000001.1, on the reverse strand, counting down.
CAGGAACGCTGCGGCGATGGCGACGAGCAGCCGGCCCCAAGCCTGCTTGAACACGTCGACGGCGGGGATCTTGGCGCGCTCTTCGAGCTTGACCAGTTCACGGAAGATCGGGGATTCTTCGACCTGCAACCTGATGTACAGGGCGATGAGCAGCAGCGGGAACGCGGCCAGGAAGGGCACGCGCCAGCCCCAGGCGTCGAACGCTTCGGAGGGGAGCAGTAGCACCAGAGCAAACGCACCCGAGGGCATCAGCGTGCCGACCGGCGAACCGACCTGCACCAGCGCCGCGTACCGGCCGCGCTTCTCGATCGGGGCGTGCTCGACGGCGATCGTCATGGCACCGCCCCATTCGCCACCGACGGCGAGTCCCTGCATCAGCCGCAGCACCGCCAGCATGACGGGTGCCGCGAGGCCCATACTGCCGAAGTCCGGCAGGAACCCGATCAGGCCGGTGGCGACACCGATCATCACGATGGTGATCAGCAGGGCCGGTCTGCGGCCCACCCGGTCGCCGATGTACCCGAAGAGCACCGCACCGATCGGGCGGGCGGTGCCGATCGCGTCGGCGAGATCGGTCGCTGCCCGAGCATGGATTCACCGCCGGGTCTCGCAAAGCGAAGGTTTGCCGTGGCAATGTATTCGGTCAGGTGAGAGAAGCAGTCAGGGGAGAAGATCGAGCCTCTCGGGTCGTGCCTTCATGGCGTGGATGACGAGTTCGTTCCCGCTGTCGAACACGAGCACAATGGTCTCCAGCAGTCGACCTTGGGTATCAAACCCGAGCCGAAGCTGGCGCGCTGGACTTCCTTCGTCGAGCTCCTCGATCCATAGTGCCCACGTGGCGGCCTGAATAGCGTCCACAGGAAGGATGCCGTGCCTGAGCGCAGCATCATGGACCTTCATGCAGCGAACGTCGCTAGCGCCTCGCGGATAACCTCGGAACGTGTTTTCCCTTCATGTGCCGCCCGAACGTCGATCGCGGCGAGCTCCTCTGAAGTGAGACGAAGCGCGACGACCTGCGTCGGCCCTGCGCCCCGCCCCGGCCGTCCGCGCCCGCGCTTCTTTAACGCCCCGCCGTCGTACCCAGCTTCGGCCTCGGCTGCCCATTCCTCGATTTGATCCTCGCAGACCGGCAGGCCATTGATCGTCTCTCCTGTGCACATAATAATATCGTATTACGCAATCACCTGGGCATCAAGGTATTGGTTTGGCTTTTGGCTTCGGGGGATGATGCGGGTTGGGGCAGCGCCTGATGCCCGGATATTAGGACGATGCGCAGTGTTCGGATATCCGGACATCGCTGGAAGCGGAGGAAGCGACCGGTGCCCCTCAAGGCAGGAAGCTCCAATCTCTGAGTTTCTTGCATATTTCGCGCTGCGTCACTTGCGGATCACCGCCACCGGTGGGTAGTAACGTTAACTCAATGGCCTTTGCTGCTCCTCCCTCCGCACTTCCCGAACAGGTTCGGGGCCTCGTCGGTGACACCAGTTTCCGCCGTGGTGGTACCTACGCCCGCAAGGGCTCGGTTTACGATCTGACGTGGAATGCCGGCTTCACGGAGCTGTCCGGAAAAGTTGAGGGATCCCGCGGTTCGGCGTACCGGACGACTGTGAAGTTCTCGGGCTCCTCCGGTGCCATCCCCGGTTTGTCGTACGGCCTGTGTTCGTGCCCGATGCGCAGCAACTGCAAGCACGTTGCAGCGTTGCTGCTCACGCACAATGCCGCCCAGCCGCGCGCATCCAGGAAGCCAACCAAAGCCACCCCTGCCCCAGCACCGGGACCATCGCCCGCACCCCAGCAGCAGAAGCCGTCACCCTGGCAACGCCGGCTGGACGCCCTGGTGAACGTGCCGAAGCCAGCCTCCACCACTCACTACTCAGCCAGCGGCTACGGATCCCGGGCCGCAGCACCCACTGTTCCACTCGCGCTGCACTTTGAGGTGCACGGGGAACGAGACTACTCAACGTCAGCCGTCGCGGTCTTCCTCTCGGTGAAGGCGGTCCAGCGCAGCACCGCAGGCAACTGGGTGACTGGCCAGTTGCGCTGGGAGAAGTTTCAGGGCGGATACTCAGCCGGTGGGCTGGAGGAAGCGCACTGGGACTGGATGTGCACGTTCGCGGCAGTCGGCGGGCGGGGCCAAAGCTACGGCTACAGCCACGGAACCTCAATGAAGCTGAACAATTTTCGGTCGCCGCTGCTGTGGGATCTCCTGGCGCAGGGCCGTGAGGCCGGCGTGGAGTTTGTGGGGACGGGCGATGCGCGGGTCACCCTCCACGACGTCGCTGACGTGCACCTCGATGTGAGCGCTGCGGGTCGGGGGCTGCATCTGGCTCCCCACCTGGAGGTGGGCGGGCGCGTCCTGGACCCGGCAGCGTTTGGCCTCATCGGCACACCCGCGCACGGTCTCTTCTGGTGGGACGCCATCCCCACCCAGGCGGCAGGCAATATTTCGCTCGCCAGAACCCGGGCTCCCGTACCCGAAGCGTTGCGGTCGTTGGTAACTGCGAACGCCCCGCTGAAGATTCCCGGTACCGGACGTCAGGCGTTCCTGGAGGAGTACTACCCGCAGCTGCAGCAACAGGTACGGGTGATCTCTAGAGACGGCTCTGTCGACCTCCCCGAGATTGCGCCACCCACGCTGGTCCTCACGCTCACCTACATTCCCGCGCCGTCGTTGTCGGGCGCCCGGTCCCGCCGTCGCTCTGCCGGATCCGGCGAGGCGAGCCACGGCGCGGTGCGGTTGGGCTGGTCCTGGGACTACACCCACGCCGGCACGACGACGACGCACCTCCTGCCGGACGACGGCTCCCGCCACCGTGACCGCGCCGCCGAGAAGGCGACGCTCGCCGCCGTCGCGGGCGTCCTGGATGGGTTTCGTGCCGCCTGGTTTGACGCCTTCCCCCGCCCGGCTGACGGCGTCCCGGGTCGGTCCGAGTCACTCCAGTTGGAGGGTGTGGCTGCGGCCCGCTTCGTGGCCGAACTGGTGCCCGAGCTGGAAACCGTGGAACGGGTGCGGGTGGTACAGGGCGAGGATTTGCCGGACTACACCGAGCTGACGGAGCAGCCGGAGGTGTCGGTGAGCACCACCGAAACAGAGGACCGCGATTGGTTTGGCCTCGGCGTTAGTGTGTCGTTGGGCGGGATTGAGGTGCCGTTCGGTGAGTTGTTCCGTGCGTTGGCCCTTGACGAACGGCACCTGCTGCTGCCCGGCGGCGGCTATTTCGCGCTGGATCAGCCGGAGTTCGAGCAACTGCGGCGGCTCATCGAGGAGGCGCGGTCGCTGCAGGAGAAGGACACCGGCGAGCTTCGGATCAGCCGGTTTCAGGCGAGTCTCTGGGAGGAGTTCACCGACCTCGCGACGGTCGCAGCGCAGGCCGACGCGTGGCGGGAGTCGGTGTCTGCCCTGCTTGAGCTCTCCGAGGTTCCCGTCGTGCCCGTCCCGGCGGGTATCAACGCGACGCTGCGCCCCTACCAGCAGGAGGGCTTCAGCTGGCTTGTCTTCCTTTGGAAGCATGGGCTCGGCGGCGTTCTCGCTGACGACATGGGTTTGGGGAAGACGCTGCAGACCTTGGCGCTGATCTCCCATACCCGCGAGTCGGCGGAAGAGACAAGGCCGTTCCTGGTGGTGGCTCCCACCTCGGTGGTTCCCAACTGGGCCGCTGAAGCGCACCGCTTCGCGCCGCACCTGCGGACAACGGCTGTAATGGATACCTTGCGCCGCAGCGGTGCGCAGCCCGCAGAACTCGCCGCGGATAACGACGTCGTCATTGTGTCCTACACCCTTTTCCGGTTGGACTACGAGTTGTATGCAACTCAGGATTGGGCTGGCCTGATCCTGGATGAGGCGCAGTTCGTGAAGAATCCACTGACCCGGGGCAGCCAGAACGCACGAAGTTTCCCTGCGCCGTTCAAACTGGCGATCACGGGCACGCCGATGGAGAACAACCTGATGGAGCTGTGGTCGCTGTTCGCGATTACGGCGCCGGGGCTTTTCCCTAGTTCCAAGAAATTCGCCGAGTACTATCAGCGGCCCATCGAGAAGGACGCGGACCGCGAGCGGCTGGCGCAGTTGCGGCGACGGATCCGTCCGCTGATCACCCGGCGCACCAAGGAACTCGTTGCCAAAGACCTGCCGCCGAAGCAGGAGCAGGTGTTGGAGCTCGAGCTGTCGCCGCGGCACCGCACCATCTATCAGCGGCACCTGCAGCGCGAACGACAGAAGGTGCTGGGCCTGCTGGATGACATGAACAGGAACCGGTTCGAGATCTTCCGTTCGCTGACCATGCTGCGCAGGCTCAGCCTCGACGCATCGCTGGTCGATGAGAAGTATGCGTCGGTGCCGTCCAGCAAGCTCGATGCCCTGTTCGAGCAGCTCGAAGACATCGTTGCCGAGGGGCATCGCGCGCTGATTTTCAGCCAGTTCACCGGGTTTTTGGCCAAGGCCGCGGAACGACTGGATGCGGCCGGAATGGAGTACGCCTACCTGGACGGAAAAACCCGCCGCCGCGCGCAGGTGGTGGAGAAGTTCAAGTCCGGGAAGGCTCCGGTGTTTCTGATCAGTCTCAAGGCGGGTGGGTTTGGGCTCAACCTCGCTGAGGCGGACTACTGCTTCCTGCTGGACCCCTGGTGGAACCCGGCCAGCGAGAACCAGGCGGTGGACCGGGCACACCGGATCGGCCAGACCCGCAACGTGATGGTGTACCGGCTGGTGGCCAAGGACACCATCGAGGAAAAGGTGATGGCCCTCAAAGAGAAGAAAGCCAAGCTTTTCACGGCGGTCATGGACGACGACGCAATGTTCTCGTCAGCCCTCACAGCGGGCGACGTGCGGAACCTGTTCGAATAGGTCATTCGCGAGAATTGTTGAACAATACCTTGCGTAGATTGTTCAACAACCTGTAGGGTCTTTCCCAATACTAGATGTGACTCCAGTCACCTTGACGTAACGGACGGACCAATGGCAGATACCGAGAACAAACCAAAGTTGAGCTCTTCGGCTCGGCGCACAGCGCTGTTGGGGGCCATGTTCCTGATGGCCACCAGCGCCATTGGGCCGGGCTTCATCACCCAGACCACAGTGTTCACCGCCCAGATCGGCGCGGCCTTCGCCTTCGCCATCCTGGCCTCGATCCTCATCGACATCGCCGTCCAGATGAATGTCTGGCGTGTCATCGGCGTCTCAGGACTTCGCGCCCAGGAACTCGGTAACAAGGTCATCCCCGGGGTGGGCTGGTTCCTTGCCGGGCTGGTCTTCATCGGCGGAGTGGTATTCAACATCGGCAACATCGCCGGCACCGGGCTCGGCGCCAATGCGATGCTCGGCGTCGACCCCAAGATCGGCGGCGCCATCTCAGCCGTCATCGCGATCATGATCTTCGTCAGCAAGAAGGCCGGCATGGCGCTGGACCGCATAGTAGTATTCCTCGGTGCGATCATGATCCTCCTGATGATCTACGTCGCCATCGTTGCGGCCCCGCCGGTCGGCGAAGCACTGAAAAACGCGATCCTGCCCGAGCAGATCGACTTCCTGATCATCACCACTCTCGTCGGTGGCACGGTCGGTGGCTACATCACCTACGCCGGCGCGCACCGCATGCTCGACTCGGGTGTCACGGGCATCGAGAACGTCAGGGAAATCACCCGCAGCTCGGTGCTGGGCATTATTGTCACCGGCGTGATGCGGGTGCTGTTGTTTCTGGCGATCTTCGGCGTCGTCGCAGGCGGTGCGGTGCTGACCAGCGACAACATGGCCGCCGAAGCCTTCGGCATTGCAGCAGGGGAAATCGGTATGCGGGTCTTCGGCATTGTCCTCTGGGCCGCCGCGATCACCTCGGTGATCGGTGCCGCGTTCACCTCGGTCTCCTTCATCACCACCTCGAAGACTTCAGAACGCAAGCGCAACCTCATCACCGTTGCGTTCATCGCCGGCTGTGCGACTGTTTACCTCTTCCTGGGCCAGGCGCCGCAGCAGCTACTAATCTTCGCCGGTGCGTTCAACGGGCTCATCCTGCCGGTCGGCTTTGGGGTGCTCCTCTGGGTGGCCTGGCGCCGCCGGGACCTGCTGCACGGCTATGTCTACCCCAAGTGGCTGCTGATCGTGGGCGTCATCACCTGGTTCCTCACCCTGTTCCTCGGCTACACCTCCATCACTGGGCTGGCGAAGCTATGGGGCTGAGCGCCGGGCTGATCGACCTGCCGGCTGACCCAGCCTCGATGCTGCCTGCCGACGCGCGAGCCGCGTTCCGCGGCGGACTGGTGACGCCGACGTCGGGCTGGTCCCGCGGCTACGCGCAGGTGAACGTGCTGGCGATCCCGCGGGAGCAGGCGTTCGATCTGCTGCTCTTCGCCCAGCGCAACCCCAAACCGTGCCCCATCCTCGGGGTGCTGGAGCCGGGCGAAACCACCGGACCGCTGCTGGCCGGCGGTGATATCCGGACCGACGTCCCGAAGTACACCGTGTATCACGAGGGCGTGAAGGTGGACGAGCCCACCGACATCACCGAACACTGGCGCGATGACCTGGTGACGTTTTTGTTTGGTTGCTCATTCACCTTCGAGGCCGCACTGCAGGACGGCGGCATCAGGATCGCCCACATCGACCAGGGCGTGAATGTGCCGATGTACCGGACGAACCGCGACGCCGCTCCGGCCGGAGCCATGTCTGGTCCGCTGGTCGTCTCGATGCGGCCGGTGCCAGCAGCCCAGGTGGCCGACGCCGTCCGCATTACCTCCCGCTATCCAGCGGTGCACGGGGCTCCCGTGCACGTGGGGAATCCGGAGGAGCTCGGTGTCGACCTGGGCTCACCAGACTTCGGCGATGCGGTGCAGATCCCCGAAGGCCACCTGCCGGTGTTCTGGGCCTGCGGCGTTACGCCGCAGGCGGCGGTGATGCATTCACGCCCGCCGCTGGCGATCGGTCACGCGCCGGGGCACATGCTGATCACCGATGCCCGGGACAGCGACTACCTGGTGCCATAGAACGCTTCGCTGACGTGGCGGGGTTCCAATCGCCGGGCTAGAGAGGGACGTTGCGACCCGAGGTGCCGCGCTCTACCGCGGACAAGCGACCGTCCAACTGCTCAAGCCTGGCGCGCAGGGCCTGGTTACTGTCGCGGGTCTCCCGAATGGCCTGCATCAGCTGATCGTCTGAGGGCTCAGATCTCCTGCGGGCGAGCTGGGTCGCCACCTGGGTGACGGCGAAGGCCGCAATTCCTGCAATAGCGATCCATGCGAACCAGGGGAAATACTCCATGGTGTGTCCTTTCGGGGGTTTTTACGAGTGGAGAAGAATTTTTCGGGCAGTGGTGGCGGTCAGCCAAGTCACGGGGTGACGTCCATCAGCTCGCCCAGAATCTGGGATGCGATGTCCGAAGCGCCGGCATCGGAGTAGAGCTTGGCTGCGAGCATGAAGTGCTTCTTGGTAGCGTCATCGTCGTTGATGCTGGCGTAGTAGCGGCCCAACAGGTGCTGCAGCAGTCCGGCTGCCTCGAATTCAAGTCCTGACGCCTGCTCCAGGACCTCGAGAAGCAACGGTTTCGCCGCTGCATAGTCGCCCCGCATGCTGTGCAGTTGTGCCTTCGTCAGGGCCAGCTCGCGATGCTCTTCGGAGCTGCCGGAGATGCGAAGACCGAGTTCGGCGTTCGCAATGCACTGGTCAACGCCGTCGTCAGCTATTCCAGCCGCCAGCCGCCTCGATGCGCTGGCACGGTTGAACTGTGCCCACATCCTGAGATCGGCATGGGGGGTGATGTGTTCTGCGGCCAGCCGGTGTTGCTGCAGTCCGGTCTCGGAGTCTCCGCGGCGGAACGCAACGTTGCCCACCACCCAGGCAGCCCGGCCGATGGACAGGGATGGCACCTCCGGAAACTTATCCATCTGGGCGAGCTCCGAGGCGTAATGCCAGGCTTCGTCGAGGTTCCCCCGGACCGCCAATGCCGCAACCAGCACGTAGCCGGATTCGAGTCGGGTGGCTGAGTGCTGGGGCAGGCTGGCAGCCGCCCTGGTGGCAGAGCGTGCCAGCGCAATCGCGCTTTCGAGTTCGCCAGTGGCGCGTTTGATCGCCGACAGTCGCGCGAGAACCGTTACCTGGAGTTCCGGCTGCGTCAGAGTGGTCGGGTGTTTCAGGAGTTCATCCAGAGTGGCAGCGGCCTCACCGAACCGGCCCAGCGCCAGATAGGCGTCAGCCTGCACGGCGGTCATTGTCCACCAGACGACGGTGTTCGACTGTTCCTTGGCCAGGCTTGCCGCGTACTCGGCTTCCGACGCTGCCAGCGCCTGATCTTTTAGGTTCCAGGCGCTGTTCGCATGAAGCACTGCGGCCGACAATCCACCGCTGTCGGCCTCGGGCGGATCAATCCAGCCGGCAACCAGCTCTGCATCAACCCCCAGGATGCCCGCGAAGTGGCGGGTCATCGCCGGGGTGGGCTGACGCTGGGCCCGTTCGAGCAGTGACACATAACTGGTGGAGTACTTTCCTCCACCCACTTCATTTTGCGTTAAGCCTTTGGCCATCCGCGCTTCACGAAGCTTTTCTCCAAAAGTCACTGCCACTCCTTCATGCACGTACCCAGACCAGCGGTATCTATTGACAACCCTGCAGATCTCCGTTTGACTCATTTTGTCAAACGTCGAGAACAAGTAGTCGAAATTCTACTTCACATCACACTCAGGAGGTAGGCAGCGATCGGGTGCAAGCCCTAGCTGGGAGGTGGATGTAGTCGGATAGGGGTCATCTTCTGGCTATCTAGTCTGACCCTCACGCATACATTCCTCGAAAAGTGAATTGACAAAAAAGTGTCAAACATGAGTCCCATTTTGGTGATGTCGGTCCGCAAAGCGGTCGTCGTACCCGAGACCGGCGCAACGAGCGGGTCGGGTTCATGCAGCTCGATAAAAGAGATGAGGAACAGCCAGTGAGCGCAATCAACGCGGTAGGTGTGGTGAAGGCCTATTCCGCCACTCCGGTTCTCCGAGGCATTGATCTTTCAGTTGCACAAGGAGCGATCGTTGCGTTGCTTGGTCCCAACGGGGCCGGCAAGACCACCCTGGTCGAAATCCTGGAAGGCCACCGCATGCGCACCGGGGGGACCCTCAGCGTCCTGGGACTTGACCCCGCAAAACGGACCGACTTCCGGTCGCTCCGTCAGCGCATGGGCGTTGTCCTGCAGCAGACCATGCTGGAACCGGGCATCTCCTCCCGGGATCTCCTTCGGCGGCAGTCCTCCTACTACTCACATCCCATGGAGGTGCAGGACATCCTGCGCAAGGTGGGGTTGGCCGACAAACAGAACGACCTGGTCCGAACGCTCTCGGGCGGAATGCGTAGGCGCCTCGACATTGCACTCGCACTGATTGGCCACCCAGAGATCCTGTTTTTGGATGAGCCGACCACGGGTCTGGACCCGTTATCCCGCCGCAGCATCCGCGAACTGATCCGCGAAGTCAACAGTGCAGGAACTACGGTGATTCTCACCTCCCACGACCTTGAAGAGGTTCAGGATCTGGCGCACACAGTCCACGTCCTGTCCGACGGAGCGTTCATCGCGTCCGGATCGCCCCATGAAATCATCGCGGGCTCAAATTCCAAGACGCAGGTCCGTTTCCTGCTGGGCGGCATTGAGCCGTCGTCGTTACCAGCCGGTGCCGAGGTGAACGCCGGAATGGTGCGCTATGAAACGCTCGACCAGGATCACCTGATCGCCGCACTGCAGCGGTGGTCCACCGACGCTGGCCAGCCACTTCAAGGCCTCACCGTCATCCCTCCGAGCCTGGACGACGCCTACGCGACCCTGCTCCAGCCAGCAGTCACCACAGGAGGAAACCCATGAGTACCGCAACCGTCGCTCCCACCACCAACGAGGGAACCTTCGTCCGGTCATTCCTGCTGCACGTCGAAATTGAGTTCAAGGATTTTTGGCGGTCAATCATCTCTTTGGCATTTATTGTCCTGTTGCCGGTGATGTTTTACGTGGGTTTCGGTTTCGCCTACCGTGACCAATCCGCAGTCGTCCTGGATTTGGGGTCAAACCAGATCACCCAGGGCAACTACAGCTACGCAGGGGTCCTGACCTTTGCGCTCCTGTCCGTCTGTTTCGCGAATGTCGCGATTGGACTTGCGATCCGCAGGCACCACGGACTCTTCAAACGGTTCCGGACGACGCCGGTATCCCCGCTGGTGGTGATGGGAGCCTTCCTCGCCAACGCGATCGTCACCCTGGTGGTGGTCTTCGTGACGCTGACCCTCATCGGCACTCTTGGCCTCGGGGTGGATCTGATCGTTGACCGGCTGCCTATGTTGTTGGGCGCCACCGCCATCGGTTTCCTCTGCATTGCGCCCCTTGGCACCGCACTCTCCCTCGTCCCGCCGAATGCAGACTCCGCCGTTCCGATCGTCAACGGCATCTTTTTCCCACTCGCGTTCCTATCGGGCGCATTCTTCGCCCTCTCGCTGGGGGAGACCGCCGACGGTATCCTGGCCCTGCTGCCAGGCAAACCCTTGATGGCGTTGTTCACTGGGGCACTGTCTCAGAGCGGTCCGTCCTGGGACACCGGTGCGATGCTGCTGCTGCTCGCCTGGGGAGTTGCTGGAACCTTCCTGTCCCTGAAGTTCTTCAAGTGGGCCTCGGAAAAGGAACCGCGCGGATTCACCCAGCGGAAATCGGCCAAGGACGAAACCGGTGAATAGAGTTGCACTAGCGGGAAAGGTCCGGCTGGCAACCAGCCCCTACCGGGCACCCTCGCCGGCCCGGGCCTGCCCGGCGGCAGCTTCCCCTGCGAGGTGCCCCAGGAGCTCAGCCTCAGCCGAGTCCAGATAATCACGCAGCCCGGCGGCGGCTTCCTCGCGGTGCCCAGCGCGCAGCCGCTCAACGAGCTCCACGTTGCGGTCCACATAGTGGCTGTGGAAGTCGGGGGCCGACGCCATCGCGTGGAACACCAGCCGCATCTCGGCAAGCACCCGGTCCATCAGGGTCCGCAACGATGCGCTGCCAGCCAGGCCAACCACGGCACTGTGGAGCGCCTGGTTGGCGTCGGCCATGCCGGGGACCGATCCGGCGTCGCGGGCCGCCTGCGCGCGCCGCACGATGGCTTCCATGTTTTCCAGGACCTCGGGGGTGGCCTCGCCCCACAGGGCCGCCGCCGGTTCGATCATCCGGCGCACCCGGTAGATTTCGCGCACTTCCTCGATCCCGGGAGAGGCCACAAACACGCCGCGATTCGGAATTTTCGTCACCATCGACTCGCTGGCGAGCGTCGAAAACGCCTCTCGGAGAGTATTGCGGGAGACTCCCAGCGCCGTCGACAACGTCTGTTCCGACAACTTGGACCCGGGCGTGAGCTTTCCTGCGGCTATCCGGCCCCTCAGGACGGTGGCGATCCACGTCGCCGTGTGCGCGTGCTCGGCCACACCCGATGTCCTGTCCAGCTCAGTTGCGGCTTCTATTGCCATTGCTTTCCCCCACCTTCGTCACCAACAGATGTTAGCCGACTGTGCCCAGCACCTCACCGCGCGCGACGGCGGCGCCCGGCTGCTGTCCGCCACGGCTGAAGGTCCCGGACGCCGAGGACACCACTTCGGTCTCCATCTTCATCGCCTCCAGCACCGCAACAGCCTGCCCCGCGGTGACCTCGGCGCCGTCGTCGGCCAGCCACTTCACCAGGGTGCCGCCCATCGACGCGGCGACGTGGCCGTCGTCGGCCGTCGTTCCCGAGGTCTGCCCGACGGCGGCGCCTCCAGTGGTTCCGCCGCCGCTCATCAACGCGGCGAAGATCTCGGCGGGCAGCCCCAGCTGGACCGCCTTGCCATCAAGCTCCACCGTGAGCGTTTCCCGGCGGGCGAGGGGACCCTTAGTCCCGCTGGACAGGGCAGCGTCCAGACGTTCGGCGAACGCATTCTCGATCCACGTGGTGTAGACGCCGAGCCGGTCCGGGTTGGTGAAGTCCGGGTCCCGCACCACTGCGCGGTGGAACGGCAGCACGGTGGGGAGGCCCTCGATCCGCAACTCGTCGAGGGCGGCGCGGGCGCGTCGCAACGCCTGCGGCCGGTCCTCGCCGTGGACGATCAGCTTGGCCATCAGGGAGTCGTACTCGGCGGGGACGCTGGAGCCGGACCGCACCCCGGTGTCGACGCGGATGCCGGGGCCCGTGGGCGCCTCGAACACGTCGATCGGGCCGGGGGAGGGCAGGAAACCGCGGCCAGCGTCCTCGGCGTTGAGCCGGAACTCGATCGCGTGGCCCCGCGGGGCCGGATCCTCAGTAATGCTGACGGGCAGTCCCGCGGCGATGCGGAACTGTTCGCGCACCAGGTCGATGCCCGACGTCGCCTCCGTCACCGGGTGCTCCACCTGCAGGCGGGTGTTGACCTCGAGGAAGGAGATCACGCCGTCAGGCGCCACCAGGTATTCGACAGTTCCTGCGCTGGTGTACCCGGCCTCCCGGCAGATGGCGCGGGCGGATTCGTGGATGCGGGCGCGCTGTTCATCGGTGAGGAACGGCGCCGGGGCTTCCTCGACGAGCTTCTGGTTGCGGCGCTGCAGGGAACAGTCGCGGGTGCCGACGACGACCACGTTGCCGTGCGTATCGGCCAGCACCTGCGCCTCGACGTGGCGTGGCTTGTCCAGGAACCGTTCGGCGAAGCACTCGCCCCGGCCGAACGCAACAGTGGCTTCGCGGACCGCGGAGTCGAATGCGTCGTCGATGTCTTCCATCCGGTGGGCGATCCGCATGCCGCGACCGCCGCCACCGTAGGCCGCCTTGATGGCGACGGGGACGCCGAATTCCTCCGCGAACGCGCGGACTTCCTCGGCGTTGGCGACCGGTCCGTCGGACCCGGGGACCAGCGGGGCACCCACCTTGACGGCGATTTCCCGTGCGGTGATCTTGTTGCCGAGACTGCGGATCGCCGCTGGCGAGGGGCCGATCCAGATCAGTCCGGCGTCCTGCACCGCCTCGGCGAAGTCGGCGTTCTCGGAGAGAAACCCGTAGCCGGGGTGGACGGCGTCGGCGCCAGCCTTTTTGGCAATGGCGAGGAGCTTGTCGATATTGAGGTAGGTGTCTGCGCTGGCCGATCCGCCGAGCGCATAGGCCTCGTCGCTGAGCCGGACGTGCAGGGCATCGGCGTCCGGTTCGGCGTACACGGCCACCGAGGTGAGCTCCGCGTCGGTGCACGCGCGGGCAATGCGGACGGCAATTTCCCCGCGGTTGGCGATCAGGACCTTTTTCATGGGTGCTACTTTCACGAGCTGTGGGTGGTGATCGGGCGCGGTGTCTGTTTCGACTGCAGGGTTGTGGGATCCACGGTCTGGAACTGGAGGGTAGTACCGGGTGCCAGTTGGGCGGCAATCGGCAGGTCCTCGGGCACGACGACGCCGATCACCGGGTACCCGCCGGTCACCGGATGGTCGGCGAGGAAAAGGACGGGCAGGCCCGACGGCGGCACCTGCAGTGATCCGGCGACGACGCCCTCGCTGGGGAGTTCATCGGTGGTGACCCGTTCCAGTGGTTGGCCAGTCTCGTCTGGTTGACCAGTCTCTTCACCTACCGCGAGGCGGACGCCGATCCGGTTCGATTCGGCCGTCACGGTCCAGGTCTGTCCGGTGAGTGCTTCTTGCGATTCGGGAGTGAACCAGTCCTGGCGGGGACCGGTGGTGATCCGGAGGAGCACTGGCTCTTTCGACCCCCTGAGGATGGCGTCGGGCAGGGTGGACGGTTCCGCGGCGCCGACCGTGCGGCCCTGATCGATCGGGCCGATCGGCAGCAGGGTGCCCGCAGCGAGAGGATCAGGCCCGATCCCCGACATCACGTCGGTGGAGCGGCTGCCGAGTACCTCCGGCACGTCGATGCCGCCGCGGATGGCTAGATAGGTGCGCAGCCCGGTGTCGGGCGCGTCGAGGTGGAGAGTCTCGCCGTCGTGCAGGGCGAACGGGGAACACAGGGGGACGGTCCGGGTGCTGTCCTTGCCGCTGATCCCGGCGGGGGTGATGGCACCGGTCAGTGCGAGGGTGAGTTCGCCGTGTGCCCTGACCGTGAGGCCGCCGAGGATAGTTTCGATCACGGCATCGCCGGGGGCGTTTCCGACCAGCCGGTTGGCTTGACGGGCGCTCGCGGTGTCGGCCGCGCCGGCTTTGGAGACGCCGACGTCGCCGAATCCGGGGCGTCCCAAGTCCTGGATGAGGGACTGCGGCCCGGGGGCGATGACCTCGAGGGCATGGCTAGTGGACTGAGGCGTCGCGACTGCGGGAGCGTCGTCGTCGGCTGCTCGGTCCGGGAGGGTCACGGTTTCCCGCACGGCGACGTACTGCACCGCGGTGCCGGGGCGCAACAGGGCGGGCTGGTCCCGGTTCAGGTCCCAGAGGCGGGACGCGGTCCGGCCGATGAGCTGCCAGCCGCCAGGGGAGCGCCGCGGGTAGACGGCGGAGAAGTTGCCGGCCAGGGCGACCGCGCCGGCTGGGACAGCGGTGCGCGGTGAGGTGCGGCGGGGGACGGTGAGGGTCTCGTTTTCACCGACCAGGTAGGCGAAACCCGGGGCGAAGCCACCAAAGGCGGCGGTCCAGAGTTGGCCGGTGTGGGCCGCGATGACGCCGTCGGGGTCGAGGCCGGTGAGGCGTCCCACTTCGGCGAGATCGTCGCCGTCGTACACCACCTCGATCCGGACCGGATCCCCGGTGGCCGCGGTGTCGGTTGCGGGAGCGGTGTCGAGGTAGGCGAGGGCGGTTCGAGCTGCGCGGGCGGCGGTGCCGGAGTCGAAGACGGCGAGCACGGTTTGGGCGGCGGCGAGAACGTTGACCTGGCCGCGGAGTGGCCGCTCCTGCAGTCGGGAGTGGACGGCGAGGACGGATTCCAGGGAATCGAGTTCGATCAGGAGGGCGCGAGGCCCGGCCCAGCGGATCTCGGGCTGGCTCATACGAAGCTCCGGATGCTGACGCCGGCTGCCTCCAGGTCTCGGCGGACGGCGGCGGACATCGAGACCGCGCCGGTGGTGTCGCCGTGGAGGCAGATGCTTTCCGCGGTGGTCTTGAGGGTGGATCCGTCGCGGGCGATGATGACGCCGTCGGTCGCGAGGCGGACCATGTTGGCGGCGACCTCGTCCTCGTCATGCAGGACGGCGCCGGGTTCGCGGCGGGAGACCAGGGTGCCGTCCGGGTTGTACGCGCGGTCGGCGAAGGCTTCGGAGACCCCGCGGAGGCCAGCTTTCTCGGCGGCTTTCAGTGCGACGGAGCCGGGGAGGAGAAGGAGTGGCAGGTCGCCGCCGAACGCCTTGACGGCGTCGACCACGGCCTGGGCCTGCACCTCATGGGTGACGATCGTGTTGTAGAGGGCGCCGTGGGGTTTCACATACTTAATGGTGCCGCCGGCAGCGCGGGAGAGCGCGTCGAGCGCTCCGATTTGGTACAGGACGTCGTCGGCCAGTTCGGTGGGGGAGCAGTCGAGGAAGCGGCGGCCGAATCCGGCCAGATCGCGGTACCCCACGTGGGCGCCGATGGTGACGTTCGCGGCGACGGCGTCGCGGCAGGTTTGGGCGATGGTGGATGGATCGCCGGCGTGGAAGCCGCACGCCACGTTGGCGCTGGAGACGGAGCGGAAGATGGCGGCGTCGTCGCCCATGGTCCAGTTGCCGAACGATTCACCGACGTCGCTGTTGAGGTCGATCGAAACCATTTGTGATCCTCGTCTCTTTTGGGTGTCCCTCAAGGATGCACGAAAAGTGAGGATTGTTCAACAATTTAAGAGTTGGGCTCTTTTGGCAAGAGTGCCATCATCGACTCATGAGCCCGAAGAGTCGCACCCGTAAACCGAAGTCCGCAGGCAAGGATAAGCGGCACACCGTCGAATCCACCACCAGCATCATTGCCACCATGTACCGACGGGTGGCCCCGTTCTTCGAGCAAGCCCTCGACCAAACGTCGTCGTTGGAGTCAGAGCAGCTGGCGTCCAACATCTACAGCGGCATGCATGAGACCACCAATCTGGGTCCGGGTATCGACAGCAAGCTGTTCGGTGAGTGGCTACGCTACCTTGAGCGCCAGGGGAACCGGTCGGCGGCGGCCATTCTCTGGGCCATGGCGCAGGTCGCAGACGATCCTGGAGCCGACCAGGCCGCCGCCGCCGCTGAACGCCTGGCCGAGGCCGGGGTTGCTCCGCCCGCATGGCTCGAGCCGGTGCGCACCCTGAAGGCCACCGAAGCCTGGATACTGACCGACGTGTTTGGCGACTCCATCGAGCTGGTGATTGAGTTCCGGACCGGACGGCGCAAACATGGCATGCATCTCAGTATCGACACCAACCACCTGGGCGGTTACGCCATCGACGTGGGGTTCAGCAACAGTGCCCGTGACCTGCTGAAGACTCTCGAACGACTGGCTGGGCAGATGCAAGGCATGATGTCGGTTGCGCCGGTTGGGCTACCCGAAGCGCGGAAGCTGGGTATTGCAGCAATCGGCGCCACCGATACCACCGCCGATCCCGAGGTGGGTCAGGATTACAACGTTGAGCGAGCGCTCGCACTGAAGCGGTTGCAGGCAATGCCTGGTGGCGACGTCGTGGACCTCGACGCACGAAGGGTGCCCAGTGAAGCCGATGGAATGGCGCAGAGTGACGCTGACGAGGCTGAGTCCAAGCGACTGATGACCACCTTCATGGCGGACATCCGACAGACCATCGCCCCCACATCGTCCCAGACGTTCAGGGCGCAGTTCCTTCGTCTTGCCGAGTTGGCGATTAGTTTTGGCCGTTACTACGACGACGGCAGGCTGGTGCGCGTGAGCCCGGTCAAAATGGAAACGTTCATCAGCTGGTTCCTCCCGAGGAAGACAATGCTCGACGCCGACGAGCTTGATGCCCTTCCCTGGTTCCTCGGTGCGTGGGTCGACTGGTGCGGCGCACAGATGGAGCTGCCCGAGGCGGCTATGGACATACTGGTGGATGTTGTGGGGGAAGTTCTCGAGGAGGCTCAAGAAATGAGGGAATCGGGCGAGGAGGTGCGGTCTCCGGGGCTCAACTTCCTCGAGGGGCTTGAGTTAGCCGACCTGGAGGAGGCCCAGGCTGCGATGGCCCGCCGCCAACTCGCCATGCCGTACTACGGCACCTGGATTGGCGCCGTCGACTATCCACATCTCAACGCCAACCTTCCGGGCGAACTGCGATTGCTGGTGCTGGGCGAGCTCAAGGAACTGCATGCTGTGGGAACGGACGAATACCCGAGCGCTGGGGAACCCGATGGCAGTCCCGTGTGGGTTGCCGCTCTGCGCGAACTGGTCGTGGCGCAATTGTGGAATGGTGAACCCCTGCAGGTGTGGGACGCCGCCCAACGGTTGCAGGCGCAGGGTCTGAATCGGCAGGAGATCCTGGATCAGCTTCAGTCGGTGCTTGCCGGTCATGTGGATGCGAGCCGGTATAGGCCTGCCGCTGGGTTCAGCACGACGGTGGACAGCACCGGATACGTGGCCGCGCTGTCAGCTGTCGGCGGGGGAAAGGGCAGGGGTGGACACCTCCGCTTGGTGTAGGGCATCTAGGTGTAATGCCCAGATAGGGTGGTCTCGGGTGCCTACCCACCCCCACTGAACCCTGAGTTAAGGCCACTTCTGAGACGCGGAAGTCGCCATAGGTCACACATCGGCGGAATGGACGGTTCGGGCTACGCTCTTTCCATGACTAGCAGTCAGCCTCAGAATCGACCGCCCGGCGGGTCAAACGCTACCGGCGCCGCATCCGCATCCGGAGCCCTCGGCACCCACAGCGGTCCCGGCGCCCACGGCGCTCCCGGCACCCACGGCGCTCCCGGGGCAGCCGGACCGACCCAGACGATCGACGTCGTCGCTGTCCAGCGGCGGACTGTCGCGGTGCTGATCGTGGGGCAGGTGCTGGGCGGGATTGGTATTGGCTGCACCCTGTCGATTGGCGCGGTGATGGCCGCCAATATCTCCGGCTCCGACGCGCTGTCCGGGACGGCTAGCACGCTGAGCACGCTCGGCGCCGCGGCGAGTGCCATCCCGCTGGCCAGACTGGCGCAGCGGTTGGGCCGTCGTCGGGCTCTGACCACCGGTGCGCTCTTGGCTGCTTCGGGGTCGGTGGTTGCCATCACCGCGGCCGCCCTTGGTTCCTTTCCTCTACTGATGCTCGCCTTTGCCCTCTTGGGTGTGGGTGCTGCCGTGAACCTGCAATCCCGGTTCGCCGCTACCGACCTCGCCAGCCCGCAACATCGGGGCCGGGATTTGTCCCTGGTGGTGTGGTTTACGACCGTTGGCGCCGTCCTGGGTCCTAACCTCATCGGGCCGGGTGAGACGATTGCTTCGACGCTGCGAATGCCCGATCTCACCGGCTCCTTCCTTATCGCCTTCACCGCCCAGCTTGCCGCCGCGGCTGTTTATCTGGTGGCGCTGCGTCCGGACCCGTATCTGTTGAGCACGTCGAATGCGGCAAAGAGTGCCGAGGAGACCGATCCCGGGGCGATCCGCGGACGGGGTCCGTTGATTTTCGCGATCGGATCTATTGCCATCAGCCACGCGGTAATGGTGGCGGTCATGTCCATGACGCCCGTCCACCTGATCAACCACGGCGTCACGCTGACGATCATTGGGCTGACCATCAGCCTGCACATTGCCGGCATGTTCGCGTTGTCGCCGCTGTTCGGATGGCTCAGCGACAAAGTGGGGCGCGTCACCACCATCTTGATCGGCCAGGGCCTGTTTGCTGTGTCGCTGCCGATTGTGGCGTTGGGCGAGGATGATCCGGTCCTGGTAACGGTAGGGCTGGTATTCCTTGGGTTGGGGTGGAGTGCTGCGACAGTTGCGGGATCGGCACTGGTGGCGGATCTGGTGACCGGCGCGGCCCGGCCAAAGATTCAGGGTCGGACCGACCTCATCATGAACCTCGCCGGGGCGGTTGGCGGAGCCTCATCGGGCGTAGCTTTGGTGCTGATCGGGTATGCCGGGCTGGCTTGGTCGGCGGGTGTGCTGGTGTTGGTTGTCGTGGCGGGATCGGTCATTACCAGGTCGGGTGCCACACGGTCCGGCGTCACTGGGTAGGCCACTTTGTAGACTACGGTCGCCTGGGGCCTGGGGCCTGGGGCCTGGGGCCTGGGGCCTGGGGCCTGGGGCCTGGGGCCTGGAGCGCTGAGTGGTGCGGTGGGACAGTAGTCGCACTCGATCAGGGTCGTGACCTGACCTGCTTCAGGGTCTTGACCTGCTCACGTTCGATCGTCGCTGCCCCTGGCAGAGGTGGTGCGGTGGAGTGGTAGGTGTGGCCGGCAGGCGTGGTGACTCGGAGTCTATGCCTGGGTCCGGGGACGGGGACTACAGCCCAGCCATGGTGTTCTTTGGTGTGGTTGCACGCTTCGCAGAGTCCTGCCCCGTTCGTGGTGGTGGTCGGTCCGCCCCGATGCCACGGGATGATGTGGTCGAAGTGGCGGATCGGTGCGTCGCAGTACGGGGTGCGGCAGGTGTCATCACGGGCGGTGATAAACCGGCGTTGCGCTTTCGTGAAGAGCCGGGCGGTGGAGTCCATCGCCACCAGGTCCCCGGTCGATGGGGCGGTGTAGAGGCGACGCAACCAGACATCGAAAGCTCGATGTTCGTGACCATTAAGCTTCTTGCTGCGCGCCGAAGGGTCTGAACTAGCCGGATAACAGGAGCTTCCCGAACCATCTGTGCCCATCAATTGGTGGTCTGAGCCTGTTGGCGTGCCGGAGTCTGTTGGTGTGCCGGTGCCGATGAGGTTGCGTGCCCAGCTGGAGGGGACGATGCCGTAGCCGGGGATCCTGGCTGGTTCGCTGTCGCCCTGGAAGAGGGCACGGTCGGTCATGATGAGCTGCAGCTCGACCCGGCTGATACCCCCGGGGACCCCGGTGACGCGTTCGACGAGGGTATCGGCCATCACCTGGCCCCGGGACCTGGGGTCACCGGTCCCCCGGACGGTGTCAGCGTGACGAGTCAACACGGCGTAGGTGGCGACGGCCTCTTTCACTGGGAGCAGGGCGGTCAGATAGGCCATGGTGTCTGGTGCTGGACGGATACTCACACACCGCTCCGTCGCAGCGTGGGCGGCCCGGTTCACCACTGACCGGGGATCCCGCCGGTACGCGGCTGCCTTCGCCGCGGCGACGACCGCCTTATCCCCGTACCCGGTGAACCTACCCGTATCAGCTGATAGCTCTTCATCCACGGCAGCACGGTCAACACTGCTGAGGCACGCGGTCTCTTTCACCAACAGGGTGGCCCGCCACTCATTGAGTTGCCCGGTGTGGAGGGCGGCTAGTGTGTGGGGCATCTCCGTCACCAGCGCCCGCGCCAAGCCGAGGAGCCGGCTGCCGCGGGCCGGGGATTCACGCCTCGCCAACGCGACCTGCGCCCCCACGCCTTTGCCCTGTTCGGCGGCGGGTACCCCGGCGAGGGTTTGGGTGTCGCGTTCGGAGACGTCGATCGCGACCGTGATCCGGGCCTGCACCCCAGCGATCGCCGACTTCAGATCCTCCAGCTCCCGCAACTGATCAATCAACCCTGCCGCATCCACCGCCGGTTTCAGGGAGTTCAGGGCTTCGGCCAGGGCCCGGGTGGAACGCTTACGGCCAGCCCCGGCAAGGGTGCTCACAGGAGTGTTGCTCGTCGGAGCAGCACCGGCAGACGTAGCAGAAGAAGAATCGACAGGAATGCCGTCCGCAGCACCAGAGAGTCGGCCGCCGTCGGGCCCATAACCGGTACCAGAGGCACCCCGCGGAGCCGTCACCCGGGAGGGGGTTCCCTTCCGTTTCGGTGATGGAGCTGTGCTGCCTTCCATACCTCTATTGTCCCAAACCCCACCGACATTCCTGCGGAATTCCCGGCTATGTGGACAAACCTCTCGAATGAATGTTCGAGTCTAAGTTGTCGTTCTGCGGATGGCTTGCAAAATTCAACAAGGGCACCCGGGCAACCCTCAGATCCCCGTTATCAAGGTGCTAGCCAGCCGTAATGCCGAAGGTGGACCACCGCGCGACCGGCGTGTTTGTGCGGTCGAGCTCAGACCGAGTTCAGGTTGATACTCATCGAAGGCTCGGAAGACCTGACCGGCTACCCCTCCTGAAACTGCAGCACGCCGCCCTGGTAGACCTGCCCGATCATGCCCCTCAATCCAGCCAGTTGCTCGGTCGATTCCAGCAGCCCATTAAGCACCACGACGTCGGCCAGGTGCTTCTCGGCCAGCCGGCCCACAGCACCCACCGGTGTGATCAGCTCACCCGGCACCGACGTGGAAGCGGCCAGCACCTGCTCAAGGTTCATGCCGGCGTCGGCCATGAGGGAAAGTTCTTCCAGATTGTCTCCGTGCTCACCGACACCGGCATCGGTGCCCATTCCGATCTTCACGCCGGCCGCAATTGCCCGCGCGACCGACTGTCGGTGGTTCTCCGCAACCCGTTGCGCTTTATCGATGACCTGCTGCGATAGTCCGCTGGAGCCGGACTCACCCTTGCGGATTACTGCCAGGGGAGCGGAAAGGGTCGGCACCAGGTAGGCCTCGGAGTCGAGGAACAGCTGGATTGCTTCATCGGTGAGGTAAATGCCGTGCTCGATCGTCCGGACTCCCGCCCGCAACGCATTGATGATCCCGGCGGTTCCCTGCGCGTGTGCCATCACGTATTTGCCCTGCATCCCGGCTTCCTCGACGATTACAGCGATCTCAGCGGGGGTGAACTGGGAGTGCCGCGGATCGGTGGTCGGCGAGAGCACGCCTCCGGTGGAACAGATCTTGATTTGGTCGGCGCCTGCCCGGAGCAGGGTGCGGGTCACCTTCCGGACTTCCTCGACGCCGTCGGCGATTCCGCTCGGGCGCCCGGGATGGGGGCCAAAGTCGGGCGACTCAAGCCCTGAAGGGTGCCACATATCGCCGTGTCCGCCGGTCTGGGACATGATGCTGACCGCCAACCGGAGCCGTGGACCCTTGATGAGGCCTGATTCGACTGCCGTCTTGGCGCCCAGGTCGGCACCACCGGCGTCGCGCGCTGTCGTGACGCCAGCCCGCAGCGTTGCCTCAAGGTTCTTGACGGACTCGTAGAACTGCAGCGAATAGGGCTCCACCATCGACTGGATGGAACCGGGCGTCGAAGTCATCACATGCACATGCAGATCGATGATGCCCGGCAGCACCGTGCGCCCGGCGCAGTCCACCACGGTGGCCTCCGCGTACTCCGCGGCCAATCCGGCGTCCCGTCCCACGGCCACAATCGCTCCGTCCCGGAAAACGACGTCGGTGGCGCCGGGGAGGAAGCGTTCGCCGTCGAACACGTGGCCGTTTTTGAGGACAGTCGCTTGCGTCATGGGTGCCTTTCGCTGGTGGTAGTGGCCTAATTCACCCTACCGGGGTGATACCGCTGAAAGTCCCGCATCTACTGCTGCGGCAACAAGCTCGCCGTCATACGCCGCCAACGAATCCGCCTCGAGGCGGAGTGCCACCGCTAGGTGAATCGCGTCTGCGCTGCGTAGGCCATTGGACAAGGCGGCTGCATACACCATGTCCGACCGGGTGAGGTCAACGAGGCTGATTCCCCGCAGGACCGCATTTACCGCGGAGGACGGGATGCCCAAACGTCTACGCGAGGCGCAATGTAGCTCGGTGTAGAGCAGCATTGACGAGACAAGCTGATCTCCTCTGTCGGCAGCAGTGGTGAGAAAGTCAGCGAGCGCGCTGGACTCTTTTTCGTCGATGATGAGTTTGAGTGCCGCCGACGTGTCGACGTAGACGATCAACGGTCTCCCCGCAGATCAGACAAAATTCCGGTAGTTTCCTCGCCCGGGCTACGGGGCAGGAGACGAAAATCGACGCCGCCTACAACTGCGGGTCTGATATTGCCTGATAGGAGCAGTTGCTCAAGGGGGGACGCTGACGGCGGAACCAGAATCGCCGCGACTTCACCGCTGTTGGTGACGGCGATTGTTTCGCCACCTTTGACGCGTTCGAGAATTTTGCTGCTCTGATTCCGCAACTCTCTATGGGGAATTTGGGTTGTCATAAGTAGCCTCCGTACCAGGGTTCAGTACCTGTAGCAACTGTAGCACATCGGGAATTAAGGTGGACGTCTATCGTGCTTTCTGTGCTGATTGCAGAAGTTGCGTCAGGGCATAAGCCCACCCAATCCGCTCCTGCTCAAGCCGCACGTTCCCAAGGCGCTGGAGCTCGGCCACGACGACCAGCTCGTCCGGTAACAGATAGCCGAACACGCCACTGTTCGGTGAGGGTTCCTCCACCCACAGGTCACGGTGGGCCCTGAGGGTTTCTAGGTCCATCAGCACCACCGACACGTCTGAGCAGGACGACCGGACCCGGTTGAGAATCCCGAACCCATGCGAGTCGAGGTCTCCCCAATAGACCACGTGGCCGTCGCTGACCCACGGGATCCCGCTCAACCGGCCCACTGCGTACCCGGAACCGTGGATCACCACGGCGCCGGGTACCGGGGGCATTGCGACCACGGATTCGAGATTCTCGAAGACAAACACAGTTCGGGGCTGGATGTGCAAGTCAGCCAGCTCAGTAATCGGGACGGCAACGTCCACCAACCCGCCGGGAGCATACTCAGGATCCAGGAATCTTATTCTCACCTGGGCGGGAGGTAGCGCCAACCCCAACGAATCGTGACCGGTTACCGCAGCAAACAGCCGCTCCACCAGCACACGGTGTATGGAGATCCATTTGGTGTCCACACCGCGAACCGGCAGTTGCCTGATATACAACCCCGAATCGGGGTTGGCCTCCAGCCAGAGAAGAACCGACAACAGCCGCTCGAAGTCGATGTCGGCCAGGTCCGATAGTGCTCTGGAGCTGCGCTGCACTGCGTCAGCGACACGATTGCCTCGATCGCTGGTGGACTCACCGGCAACAGGGTCATCAGGAACACCGGTGCGCGCAGCCGGCCCGGGCGCAAACTGCGTCAGCAGTGCGTCGGCCCGGCTACGGATCTGCAACCACTGGGATCCCTTCCGAGCGAATCCAGCGATTGCCGCCGCACCTTCCAGTCGCAGACGGTCGGGTATCTCCTGGCTTCCAACGCTCGCCCAGCGGCGTGTAGTCCAGACCACCGAGTCATCCAGGCCAGCGTTGCGCCAAGATGTCACCCAGGCGATAGCCGCAGCCTGATCCGCCAGAGCGCCTGATTCTGTCGGTGGGTGCAGCGGAACGTCCATCAACGCGGTGCCTCTGCCCACCGACCACTCACCGAAGCTGCGGGAGTACTTGGTGGCCGCTGTCCTTCTCGCCGCCTCGACGGTGACCCAGGGGCGGGCCATTAGGAAACCCGTCCCCAATGCGTGGTCATGCGTCGTCCAGCGAGGCCTGCAGTTCTCCGTCGTTGACTGACACCACACCCATCCGGGAGTCCTTGAAGTCCCGGCACACCACAAGCGCAATACCGCCCACGTAGTCTTCGAGGGTTTGTAGCAGTTTGAGGGGCGTGGCAAGCACCATGTGGAAACCGAATTCCAGGAACACGTTCATGGCCATCTTGGTGAACGCGCTGTCCGCCTTGTCGAACGCCTCGTCGAGGATTACGGTGCCGTACCCGGGGATGTCGTCCTCATCCTCAGCCAGCTGGTAGCGCAGGGCTGCCGCCAGACAGAAGATCACCAGCTTCTGACGCTGCCCGCCGGACAGGCCCGCGCTAGAATCATGGATATTGACTGTATGCCCGGACCCATCCAGTTCCACCCCGGTGAACCGGACGTGCAGCCGCGTGTCGAGGCACTGGTTCTGCCAGCTTCTGTCCCCCGATTCGCTCGAAGACAGGCGTGCCATCAGCCGGTTCATCACGTCAAACTTCTGTTCCGCAGCGTCCCGGCTGCCAGCCGCCCAGGACCCGGCCGAGACCGTCTGGAGGTCCTGCATGAACCTGGCTTTGACTGCCGAGTTGTTGTCCTTGACAGTGATCTTCAGGTACCGGCCCTGGTCAAAGGGTGACCGCCTGAGCGAGCGGTTCACTGGATCGATCCGTTCCCGGATCTGGCCCGGGGCGCGCCGGATCTCGTTCGCAAGCTGCCCCACGTTCCGCTGCGCCTGGCTCTCCAACAGGTCGAAGAACTTCTGTTCGAAATCCGGCAACCGATCCGCCCGGAGCTGCCCGAGAATGTCGAGGAAACCGCCGCGATCGGTGATCTCGGGGGTCAGATCCCCTGCCATCGCGTGCCAGAAGTTGATGAAGCCCCGCTGAATGTCGGCAATGGCCTGCTCCGCTTTGAGCGCCGTTCTGCGCGCAGCGTTCTCGTCCTCGGTGAGCGAGTTGCTGACCCGCAGCGCGACGTCGTCAATCTGCGCATGTGTGATGCTGCGCCGTACCGATCGGAAGAGCTGTTCGAGGGTTGCCATGTCCTCGGCCTCGACGGAACCCGTGTCCTGTCCGATGAGGGCGTCGATGACGGTTTCCAGCTCCCTGAGCTGGCTCCGATAGTCGGCGAACCGGGTACGCACAGCGGTTTCGTGGTTCTTCGCAGCGGATCGGCGCTCCGACGCCTCCGCCTGCGCCTTTTCGGCTAACCTCAGGTCAGTGCTGGCGGCGAGCAGCGAAGTCAGCTGCTGCTGTTGCTGCCGCCTGGCAGCGGTTGCGGCCGTGACGTCCAGACTTTCCCAGCTCTGCCGGTTCAGGGATTCGAGTACCTTGACCCGGATGCGTGCCGCTTCGCGGAGCCGCTCAGCCTTGGTGACCTGCCCGTTCACGGCGTCGAGTTGCCCGGTGACCTCCCTCACCAATCCGAGCAAGTGTTCGACTTTGGCCTCGTTGTCGAAGCCCAGGATCCAGAACTCCCGGTCCTCGACCCGGTGGCGGTCGTCCTTTTCGTAGCGGGTCCGTGACCGTTTCACCTGCCCAGCGATGGTGACAGCCTTCTCCAGGCCCTTCAGCTCGGCCGGGTCATCGACGCACTCGTAGTCATACAGTTTGGACAACTGTCCGTGGACCCACTCCGCCATTGGGCCCCGGTGAACCTCCAACCTGTGGATCAGCGAGCGGTCGGAGCGGGCGGTGCGCGGTGCCTCGATCCGATTGCCGACGGCTTCCACTACCAGCCGGGTACCCAGGTCGATGCTGTTCATCGCTGCGGAGACGGCGCCCTCGTGGACTGCCGGAACAGCCATGATGGTGGCCAACGGACGAAGCACCCGTTCCAGGGCCCCGGTCCAGGACGCATGCTCGCGTCGTACCTGGATCAGTTCGGCGACGAACGGTAGCGACGACGCCGGTAGGCCGGTGGCGTGGCAGATCAAGCGCCGCGCGTCCAAATACCGTTTGTCCATGTTGGAGGACTGTTGGCGCAGCGACCGAACCTCATCGGTCAGCGCGTCACGACGACGGGTCAGATCGGTTCGCGTGTCCCTTAGCCCGTCCAGCTGGGCATCCCCGCGGACCTGTGCCGCAGCCAGTTCGGCACGTTCCCGTTCGGCCATGGACCGCAATTCCTCAAACTCAACAGCAGTGCTGGGAAACTCCACACCCACCGAGGTGAGATCGTTCTCCAACTCAGCCTGACGGCGTCGTACGTCTTGTTCCCTGGCCTCCGCAATGGTCAGCCATTCCTTCTGCTGAGCCAGAGCCTGGCCGCCGCTGTTCTCCACCTGGGCGCGGGCGAGGGAATGAGCCCTTTCCGCTGCCTCGATTGCGGCAGCTGCAGCAGCCAGCTCGCTTTCGGTCACCTTCAGCAGCTGGTCGGCTACCGCCTTTTCCTCTGTTGCTAGCCTGAGCTTCCACCCATCCTTAAAGGGAGTGAGCGCTTGCCGCAGACCGGCTGTCCGGTCCATCGTGGAGGTGCTCTCCTCATAGTCCTGACACAGCGGGACCAGCGGTTGAAGGTGCTCCACCTGCCTGCGGGCCTCCACCACGAGCCGGTGGGCCTCGGCGAGCTCGGAGAACTGGTCGACGGCGGTCTTCGCCAGCTTGAAGGTAGCCGGCTCGTCGAGCATGAAGTTGCGGAACAGCTCATCCAGATTCCCGAGGCTCTTGGCTGACTGGGTTTTGTGAAGCAGGAGCAGCGCGTTGTCGCTGCCAATGCCCAGGAGGCCCCGGAACTTCCGGGCAAACGCGGAATGCTGGTCGGTGACGACGGCGGCGCCAGGCCAGCGGGCCTTGATTTTGCGGGTCTCCAGACCGTTGCGGGCAAAGTCCTCGAAATCGGTGAGCTGTACGTCCTCCTGGAGCAGGATGTGCAGCTCGCTGACCTCCGCCGGAGTATTGCTGCCCCGTTTCAGGTGGTACAGCTTGGTCAGGACCACCGGTTGTCCACTACTACCGTTCCGATAGCGCAACAGGATGCCGCTCCAGGTAGCACCCGGCCGGAGGTGGTCGCTGGCCACCTCGCCCGTCACTTCGTCGGCCTGCCGCCGCCATGCCCCGCGGATGTAGCTGACGATCGACCGGTCCTCGCCCCGACTGGAGGCATCCTGGGCTGCTGCGTTGAACCTGAGCCATTTGCGTGGGGTCAGTACAGCGGCGATGCCATCGAGCAGGGAGGATTTCCCGGAACCCGAGTGGCCGGTGATCAGGAAGCCCTCGCGAGCCACATCCACCCGGTGGTGGCCCTGGAACGTCCCCCAGTTCACCAGTTCCACACTGTCCAGCCTCCACTGGCCGGGATGATTGTCCGCGGCGTCGGCGGCCTGGTTGAAATCAAGGCCCGGTAACGCTTCAGTGGTCACGCCGATTCTCCCTTCACTGGTTCGGGGGACAGGTTCCGTCCGTTGGCAAGCCTGCGATATTCGGCCTGGACTGCGGCGATCTCGTCAGCCCCGAAAATCAATCGAAGCACGGGGGAGACCTCGAACCTGTCCTCGGTGCTGGTGGCCGCGAGAATGCCGTAAGTGCTCATCTTCTGCCACGAGGAGTTGATCCGTTTGGCAAAGCCGGCTGGATCAGAGTCATCGGCCCCGCGGTACACCTGCAACTGGTCCGCGACCTCGTCCTTGCCCACAATGACCCGCTCGCGACCGTCTCCGTGCAGCAGCTGTTGGCGCAGGTGCAGCAGCATGGCGGTATCCATGAAGGTGAGCGGATGGCTGCGCATTACTTTTGGAATGTCGGTGTCCGGTGCCTGGGCGTTCCGGGCAAAGGCCAACTGACTTTCGACGTCGATCACCAGTTCAAGGTAAGCGTCCGCCAACCGGGAACGGATTTCCCTCTCGTCGTTGAGCAGTGCCGCCCAAAGGTGGCCATGACGCTCGGCGGAGAGGAACGGACCGCGGTACAACTGGACCAGTGCCCGACGGGATGCGTCGCCGAGCGTTCCGGTATCGCCGTCCCACAGCCCGCCTCCAGCGTCGGAGGTGTGCGTGGGAGGGTCAGCCGTGATGGATTCGTCAGTGTTGAAACTCATGTGATCCTCCGGGTGAAGAGATAGCGCGGCACCACACCATACCTGGCTATGCCTTGGGACGAGTGCCAGGTCACCGGTTCGTCGCCGTCGAGAAGGCGGCCCTGCGCTTCGGCGAGGACCAGGAGGCCCACCACGCTGGCCACCCCCTGGGTGGCCGGGCGCGCGTCCAGGATGTCAGCTATCGTGGCCGCACCGCGGCGGTCGAAAACAGCGTTCACGTTGCTCACCAGTTCCTTCATGTCAATTTCTGAGGCGCGAGCCAGCGCCCGTAGCTCGCGAAGATCCACGGGTTCGGGTTCGCGGGTCACGATGCCAGCCACGGTCTCTGAATCGGCAGGGTTGTGCAGCGAGAACGCGGAGATGGATCCGAGGGGCATGGACGTGAGGTCAAGGTCGAGCGAGGTTGACTGCCACACCCTGACGGTTCTGCTCAGCTCCACACCTTCGCGCAGCGTGTCCCGGAGCAGCGAGTTGATTTTGCGGTCTTCCTCGAGTTCCTGGCTTTGGACAAACCGGCGAAGGCTGCGGGAGAGGTTTGTCATTACCTCGTGGATTTCGCCGCTTGAATCCTGGAGCGACGGGAGCAGGCGCCTGAGAAAACGAGTCTGACGTGGGGTCAGCTCTCCCGCGAAGTCGCGGTCCAGTACGTTGCCCACGGATACCTCAAACTCGGCGCTTTGCTCGGGGTCGAGGATGAGGGAGAAGAAACCATTGAAGCTGCGGCCGGCATCGGACTCGGAGAGGTGGTCCACGCCGCGGAAGATGTCCTCGAGCACTGTGCCGCGCGATCCTTGCTGGCTGATGAGCCGCTCGCGCAGGTTCCGATTGATCAACTCAAGTTCAGCGCGGACCCTGGAGAAGTCGCTGGGGATTTCGTCAGCCAGGAGGAGAAGCTCCTTGACGCGTTCCAGCGCCCGTCCGGTGTCCAGCACTTCGAAATCGCCCGCCTGTACCCGTTCGATTTCGGCAGCCAGGCGTTCCTGCTCGGCCCTGAGGGCGTCGAGCCGGGAGGCTGAGCTCGGATCGGTGTCCTGGGCAAGCTGGCGCAGCGAGCTGAAAATGCTCGACAGGCGGGACTCCGTAACCGCCTGCCGCGGTTCGGCGAGCTGGGAGACAAACTGGATGGCGGTTAGGGCCCCCTGCGACAACTCGA
The DNA here is from genome assembly GCF_017875735.1 of Arthrobacter sp. CAN_C5. Classification (NCBI taxonomy): domain Bacteria; kingdom Bacillati; phylum Actinomycetota; class Actinomycetes; order Micrococcales; family Micrococcaceae; genus Arthrobacter; species Arthrobacter sp. CAN_C5. Next base: position 3,265,087 of record NZ_JAGGMZ010000001.1, on the reverse strand, counting down.
AGGTTTCGCCCCGTGCCTCTTCCGACGCTCTGCGGATGAGGATACCTTCCGTGCGCCACTCCGAACAGTACGCCTGGGAGGTCTGAGGCAGGTCGAACCCGTGGTCGCGAAGGTTTTGAAGGTCGTCCTCGATCAGATCGAAAAGCTCAGGAGCAGGGCGACGTCGGCTGTCTCCCGCCAGATGGGCGCCCAGCAGCGCGACGGCGGCAGCGGCGTTGCGTCCGCGGAGGAGCGCCCAGGCGGGGTGGTCCTTAAACAGCCGTTCAGCGGCGTAGGCAGCGCTGAGTGTACTCACGGCTTCAACGGTACAGGGATCGGGGAGATGCTTCAGCGAGCACCACGGGCGTGTAGGGGGCGCTGCGGATGAGGTGCCGCAGGGGCGCACCTGTTTTGTCGCGATGCGTCGAACCAGGCCCTTTGCGTTCAGTAGTTACAGCCAGTCGGCTCGCCGCAGCGGTGGCTCCGCGCCGCCTGGTCGCTGCGCCAACACCTGGTTCACGCCGGTCAGCCCGTTCTCAAACCCAAGCGCGCTGGTCGCCATATAGAGCCTCCAGACCCGTGCACGACCCTCAGTTGTCAACCCCACCGCCTCCTCCCAATGATCCTCGAGGTTCTGCACCCAGGCGCGGAGGGTGAGGGCGTAGTGTCGGCGCAGCGCTTCGACGTCGAGCACCTCCAACTTCGCCGACTCGAGGGCGCCGAGCATCACGGTCAGGCTGAGCATCTCGCCGTCGGGAAAGACGTAGCGCGGAATGAACGAATCGGGATAGGGGCGCATCGTGTCGCCGGCGTTCCACGAGATGGCGTGGTTGAGCAGCCGGCCGCCAGGGCGGAGCAGACCGAACAGATGTGCCGCATAGCCGCCGATCTGATCGCGCCCCACATGTTCGGACATGCCGATGGAGCTGATGGCGTCGAACGGGCCGTCGTCGACGTCGCGATAATCCTGGACCCGGATCTCCACCTGGCCGGTCAGCCCGGCCTCGGCCACCCGTTTGCGGGCACGCTCGGCCTGCTCGGTGGACAGGGTGACGCCGACGACGACGGCCCCATACCTTTTCGCCGCGTGAAGGGCGAAGCTGCCCCACCCGCAGCCCACATCCAGCACCCGCATCCCCGGCTGCAGGCCGAGTTTGCGGCAGACCAGGTCGATCTTGGCCGTTTGCGCTGCGTCGAGGCCGGTATCGGGGGAGTCCCAGACCGCGCAGGAGTAGACCATCGACGGACCGAGGACGAGCGCGTAAAAGTCGTTGCCGACGTCGTAGTGGTGGGAAACCGCGGCGGCGTCACGCTTCTTGGAGTGCTTCCGGCCAGCCCGGTCGATGCTGATCTCCTCGGGCGGCGGCGTGGGATTGCGGCCGATGGCACCCAACCGGATCGCGGTGCCCAGCAGCTTGGCGCGTTCGCGGAGGGTCAGGGGGCTGAAGGGTTCGAGGTCGGCGAACTTCCCGACGGCGCTTAGCGCTGAGAAGCTTTCGTAGAGGTCGCCGGGGGCATCGATATCGCCCGCCACGTAGGCGCGGCTCAGGCCGAGCATGCCGGGGGACCAGAGCATCCGCCGCAGTGCCCGCCGTGAACGGAACTCGATTACCGGCGCACCGGCGGGTCCTGCCTCCGATCCGTCCCACGCCTTGAGACGGAGTGGGATTTCCTCGGTACCCAGGACAATGGCCAACGCCTCAGCCAACCGTGCAGCGGACCCCCGTGATTTGCTCATAGGCACTGTCTACTCCGGTTTGGCTGAGACGGCTAGGGGTATTGCTGTCGATCGCCGGGGCGGGAGGAGGTGTTTCCTTCGCAGCGAGAGGAACAGGCCAGCGTAGGCGAGGGCGAAGACGGCGGTCATCGCGACCGACCACGGCTCAGCGCCGGAGAGGGCAAGGACGACGGCGTACGCGGCGAAGATGAGCGCGAGGCTCATCGCGCCGATGGCGAGCGCCCGGGCGGCCCGCTTGTTCATTCTCGGAGGATTCCTATCCCTGCGCATGGCTCCATTCAAGCACGATGACATCTCGCTTGTGACCATCGCTCCGTGCTCAACAACCCCCACACAATAGCGAGAATTCAAGGTGGGGCACGTCGATCGGGATGATTTCTTTGTCCCTCGGAATGGAGCGAATTCGCTCGCCCACCAGGTAGGCACCTGAGTTCCCGACGACGACGCGTCCGTTTCCGTTGAGAAGCGCCGCGTCGCCAGGGATAGCACGAAGAAAAGGCATGAATATCTCTTCTAGCTTCCTGATCCTGATGTCGCAGCCAGCTACTCCAGCGAAATTCCCCTCGAGCATAATGGGAGCGGAGTGAGTGAGGATGTATTCGTCGAGTCCCAAATAATCGACGTAGGGCCCCCACGCAGTCTGTTCTCCAGTGCGGTTGGCGGCGGCAAAAAACGGCATATTTTGATAGTCGTAGAACCGTTCCCCGCCGGGCGTCAGATCAAACTCCAGTTTCTCGACGTTTCCGGAGCGCTTGATCCACCACTCCAGACCACCTTCCCTGCTCCTGATAACCTCCCGGGAGAAAATGACGCCGGCTCCGACGACAAAACTATGTGCTTTAAGGAAATTCCGGGTCATGATCTCCAGTCTCGCGAGGTCGTTGCGCTCAAGGCTGAGGGGACTTGGGTGGTCCAACCACAACGCCGCCGTCTGCTCCGCAAAACGATGAACGTCGAGACCCAGCGTGTTCATCCAGGCAGCAATTTCATCGGCAGCCTTCATCGCATGACTATTGGTGGTCACGGGCGATCCTCCTGGGGTGTCGGATACCCGAGAGACAATTTGGCATCCACCAAATGATGAACGTCCTGCCGAATGTGATTCAGCACTAGCCGTTGCGCGTCTTCAGGAGAGTCGTCGGCGATAGCGCGGGCCAAAGCAAGGTGCTCGGCCGCCACACGTTCCGCATCTCGGGTTAACGACACCGGAGTCCACAGTGCCTGAACCGTTTCGGCCTGCAGCCGTATTTCGGCGTTTGTCAGCCTGGGCGATTGGGCCAGAACCGCCAACTCAATATGAAACCTGCTGTCGGCGCGAGCTTGCAGTTCCGGTTTGTCCGACAGGACAAGGGCCCGGGCGAGCTCAAGCAGTCTGTCGATTTCGTGAGGCTCGGCCCGCTCGCAGGCCAGCCGCACGGTCGCTGCGGCAATCGCTGCATGCTCGTCGCCAACATCACGAATCTCGGCGATCGATGTTTCTTCGAACCATTTTCGTATGGCATCGGCGGAGGTGAAAGGTTGTTTGACGATGAATGTGCCGCCGTTGCGTCCGCGTCGGGTGGTGACGATTCCCTGATCCCGCAAGTCGGCGAGAGCTTCCCTGAGCGTCGACGGAGCAACCCCGAACATCTCCGAAAGGGCCGTCTCCGGCGGGAGACGTTCCCCAACCTTCAACAGGCCCAAGGCGATGGCTTTGGAGATCCTGTTGACGATCGCCTCGGAGCGTTCTGTTTCGGGCAACGACCGGTAGACCTGGGCTTGAAACGCGGTAGTAGCTGCCAAGAAACGACTCCATGCGGTGTAGGGACTAGGCCCGATTCTAACCCGTGTCGAAGTTTGATCCTCCGGGTGGTCAGGTGGGACGTGCGAGATCCGTTCAAGGCTCGGCTTGTGCTTCGTTGAGTTTAGCTGTGACCTGGCAAAAAGCAATGGAAGCAAAGGTTAAATTGCGAATATGTCGGATTAATGGCTCTTTTACGGGCTTGAGTCTGGCCAGACTCTGCTTCTTGCTCTTTTAAACCTTTGGAAGTAGGGTTTTTCGAATGTGGCCCTGCTCACAGACAATCGGGCCCGACCGGAAGGAGTTCCATGCGCGGAGACATCACGGAGCCTGCGAAAGAGTTGGACGTTGACGAAGACGCTCAGCACCTCGCCAGCCTTGGTTACTCATATGAGAAGCAGTTCAAACGGGAGATGACCTTCTGGGGAAACGTCTCCCTGGGATTTACCTACCTGTCACCGGTAGTGGCCATTTACTCCTTGTTCGCGGTTTCCCTGAGTGTTGCTGGACCCCCGATGTTTTGGTCCCTGGTCATCGTCGGATTCGGTCAGTTTTTTGTCGCAACGGTTTTCGGTGAGGTAGTGGCGGCATACCCGGTGGCTGGCGGAGTCTATCCCTGGTCACGTCGGCTCTGGGGCCGCAAATGGGGTTGGATGAACGGCTGGGTGTACCTCGTTGCTCTGCTAACCACTATCGCCAGCGTCGCATACGGAGCCGGGCCATTCCTGAGCACTCTTGTCGGCATGGAGAACAGCACAAATTCCGTGATCATTGCCGGTCTGGTGGTCATTGCGCTTGCGACGATCCTGAATCTTGGCGGAACCAAAGTTCTGAACACCGTGGCAATGGTTGGGCTCCTGGCTGAACTCGGCGGTGCACTCGCAGTGGGAACCTGGCTATTCGTGACTGCCCGCCAGCACGATCTCAGCGTTCTGTTTCAGTCGTTCGGGGCGGGGGAAGGCAGCGGCTATTTTGTGGCCTTCGCAGCTGCCGGGCTCATCGGCATCTTCCAGTACTACGGTTTCGAAGCGTGCGGTGATGTGGCGGAAGAGGTCCCGAATCCCGGGCGGACCATCCCCAAAGCCATGCGGATGACCATCTACATTGGTGGTTTTGCTGCAATGTTCGTTTGTCTTTCCCTGATTCTCGCGGTGCCTGACTTCGCTGCAGTGATCTCTGGAGAGGACGCAGATCCCGTGGGGAATGTACTCCTCTCTGCCTTTGGACCTATCGGTTTCAAAGCTGTTCTCGTGATCGTCTTGGTCTCTTTCCTCTCTTGCGTGGTGAGCCTGCAGGCGGCCACCTCCCGTCTTGCCTATTCGATGGCGCGCGACGGCATCCTCCCGGGCAGCAAGCTCCTGCGCACCTTCAGCGAATCACGCCACGTACCTCCCTACGCACTGCTTCTCGCAGGACTGGTTCCAGCGCTCATCGTCATTGGATCAAAAGTTTCCAGCGACGCACTGACAGTCATCATCTCGTTCGCCGCGATGGGCATGTACATGGGGTTCCAGATGGTGGTCCTGGCGTCGCTGCGGGCTCGCCTTCTCGGATGGAAGCCTAATGGAGCTTTCCAACTCGGTGCTTGGGGTATCCCGGTGAACATCGCGGCCCTCGTCTGGGGAGTGCTTGGCATGATCAACATGGCGTGGCCCCGGACCCCTGAAGACGGGTGGTTCGCAAACTACGTCGTCCTGATCTCAGCGGTCACCGTCGTAGTCATCGGTCTGGTCTACATGGCCTGGAAGAAGCCTTACCTCCTGGGCGACGCTCCAGCAGCTGACGCTGTTCCGGCGGCGACGTCAGGTAACAGCTCGGACACCCTGGCCCCGACAGTGGTCGAGAAAGATGAGAGGTAACAACGCTCATGCTCATCACTGGCATCAAGAGTCGCCCCGTGTACGACAAGCTCACCCCCATGGCGAAGGGCTTGACCCACGTGGCTGCTGCGCAGGGCAGCGGCGGAGAGCCGCTGATGCGCCTTCTCGGCGAAATGAATCCGGCACAGCTGTCCGCGACCAGCGTCCTGTACTCGACTGAATCGTTCACGGGCCGAAACTATTTGGCCGAACTACAGGAATCTGGCGTGGGTCACCTCCTCGTCTTTGAGAGCAACGGCGATGCAGTTAGCGGTCTTGACTCATTCCTCGCCGGGGCCAAGATGGGCATTCGCTTGTACATTTCGGGCTCTGAGGGCTTCATCGGCACCTCGATGCAGGTTGCCACCTCTTATGGGATGAATAGGGACGAGGTGCTGCGAGAGCACGCAGGTTCCTTCGTCCGACGTGTGTGGTGCGCGCACTGCAGTCACTATTCCGAGAACGTAACCCGGCGGGTGTTTCGGTGCCCCGGGTGTGAGAGAAATCTGGTTGTCCGCGATCACTACTCTGGGAGGCTCGCCGCATTCCAGGGAGTGAAAGCCGACGGAGAAGTGCCTGGGGAACTACCGGAAGACGAGGAGTTGGATACATGAGTGAAGCGCACAACGGAGCCCTGCGGCTGAGAGTCGACCGGATCGAAGCGGTCACACCGGAAATCAATCGATATACCTTCTCCGCCGAGGACGGGACCTGGCTTCCACCCTTCTCTGGAGGGAGCCATGTTCGGGTTCTCATTCCGTTTGAGGGGGAGACGCGTCGCAACGCCTATTCGCTCATGAGTTCGCCCTATGACACGAGCAAGTACCAAATTGCCGTCCGTCGTATTGACGAAGGAAAGCGTGGCTCAATTGCCATGCACCGGAACGTCCGGGAAGGCGATGTCCTCTCCGTCACGACGCCAGCGAACCTTTTTCCAGTATCGAAACACGCTCGCCATCATCTGTTCATTGCCGGTGGTGTCGGTGTCACTCCGATCTACTCGCAATTGGAAGAGCTAAGCGTCAAGGGAGGCTCGTTTGAGCTCCACCTGGCGGTTCGAGGGTCCGCTCATGCCGCCCTCGGCCGTGAGCTCAAGGAACTCTACGGGGATCGGGTTACGCTCTACGGCCTTGGGGAAGGCTCCCGGCTGAACTCGGCAGAAATCCTCGCCGGACGGCCACTTGGCACTCATACCTACGTTTGCGGACCAGCTCGGATGGTAAATGACGTCATCGAGGCGGCACAGTCACTCGGATGGACCGAGTCGCATATTCACTACGAACGGTTTGAAGACCTCGGATCTACCGGAAGTCCCTTCACAGTCACTCTGGCCCGGTCTGGAGCAGAAGTAGTGGTGTCGCCGGAGCAATCGCTATTGGAGGCGGTGGAAGAGGCTGGTCATAAACTGCCCTACCTCTGTCGCGGTGGCGCATGCGGTGAGTGCGAGACCGAGGTTCTCGAACTCGAGGGCACTATCGATCACAGGGACGACTGGTTGTCTGAACCCGAGCGGTGCGCCAACACGCTCATCATGCCCTGCGTCTCGCGCGCCACCTGCACAAAACTTGTCATCAACGCCTAAGGAGAGCTCCTATGACAGCGATACCTGAGTCAACCAAATTTACTACCGACGAAACCTACACACCTGAGGGGCAATACCGATTCGCCAACTCCCGTGAGGGAGTCCGTCGACTCCCGTTCCCATTTCCGGACGACGAGTATATGTACTCGATGAACCTAGAACCTCATGTCTCAGCTGGCACCGGCGCCCTAGTGGCCGCATTCGACATCGATGAACACTATGTGTCCGAGTGTGCCCATCGCGCGCAGATGCTCGCGGAGATGCCAGGTGTCCACTATCTGGCGTTGCCGCACATGTTGGAGGCGCAGTGGGACCTCCTGGAGCTCATCTTCGAGTCCTACAACAGGGATTTCCCTGAGCACTTCACGCTTACCAAGAACGGAAACGAGTGGCGGTGGGAGAACCGGCTGCTGGGCATTGATGACTCTTTCACTTTCGGTGATCCTGCGACGCTGCCAATGGATCCGATGGAGTACGCGACGCGGCAGGCCCAGGGTGAGTTCGTCGTTCTTGAGGAGAGAGACAACACCCTTGTCATCGGCGCTGGTATGACGACGCAGCGGGCAGACTATTCCCTCCAGTTCAATATGGGAATGAATTTCGCCGAGTTCCATGGTCCGGTGCCGAAGGTGGACAAATTGGGCATTCTCGACCGAGCGCTTAAGTTCCTGCTTCGGATGAAACCCGGCCACCCAGTCCGGCGGGTCAATTGGTCGCTGACCGTTAACCCCCGACTTGAGACCTCGGTGGAAACGCTCCCTGAATGGGCGCCGGATCGGGCGAAAGTCACGGCCGAAAATGCAGGAGAGAAGGTTTACCTCCGCATCGAACTGCAGCCTTTGCACCGTCTGCCCCGGTCCAATGCCATAGTGTTCCCGGTCCGTACGTACCTTGTCAGCCTGGCTGAACTTGTGGAACACTCACCGGATTGGGCAAAGCGAGTACACCGGGCTCTTTCTTCACTGGACCTCGAACTCGCCGACTATAAGGGCTTCCACCGATACCATGGGGCCGCCGTCGAGTGGCTCTCCCATCACGACGACGGAGCACCCCTCGCAACTGGCTATCCCTGGATTCAGGACGGAATTCAGCCTGGCGATAGCTGAGCCATGCGAAAAGTAGGTGAAGGCTCGCTAATGGGACGGATATCCGTCCCATTGGCGAGGCCACCTCAGCCCCGCGGGTCGTACCGATTCCGTGCGAGATCGTGGGCCAACTCCAGCAGCGGCCTCAGCTCAGCCGTGGTTTGCTCCGCCGGATTGATGACCGACACCCAGGCCTGCGACGCGTAATTCGGGTGAGGAAACAGAACGTCCGACGCGGCGACGTCGTGATCCGAAAGGTGCTCTGCAGCGTCCTTCGGCGACCGACCGAAGAGCGTTTCAAAGGCCGAACGACCGACGGCGACATTCACCCTGAAGACTCCGGGCCGGTCGAGATTGGACGCCTCGTCGAATCCCTTGTAGTTGGAGCCGACAATTGTCGCGAAAGGGAACCGGTGCGTGTCAGGGGTGTCGCCGTCGGGATCGTAAAAGAAGAAAGTATCTCCCCACGCGCTCTCGGGCGAACCATCTGCAGCGCTCGCGGTGAGAGACACGACTCCCGGCAGTGCAGAAACGATCTCGATAATCTCGCTCTCCTCCATTCGCCACATACTGCCAGTTGGCAGGAACCGGAACAACGAAACGCTCGTCAACCAAGCCTGAGTTAGAGCACCCCACCGGCGGTGTTGACCACCAGCAGGACGCCGAGGATCCCTACCACCCAGGACAGGGTGTTGGTCGAATTGCGGGTGAGCCACCCATCAAGTTTCATCAGCGCCGGATCAACCCAGCGGGCCGCCACCAACCGCAGCAGCAGAAACACCAGCGCCGGAAGAATCATCACCAGGCAATACGCTGCCAGCACCCCGCCGGACAGCGGCCAGCCAACGTCCGAAGTGGTCAGCAGCCCGATCGCCCCCAGGTAGGGAAGCATCGTGGCCACCTCCACTGTCCCGGCGCCCACCGCCAGCCCCATGAGCGCGACACCGCCCGACCCGTCACCCGTGCCCGACGACGGCGTCCCCACCGCGCGGTCACGCCACCGCAGGACGCGCGACGACGGCGGCGCCCCCTCCTTCTTGTCCCGCTTGGCCTTGGCCTCCAACTGGAAACTCCAGATGACGAGGACAATCCCAGCCACAAACAGCGCCGTCAGCATGAGTCGGGAACTGAACAGGCCGCCCAGCCGCTCCATCGCGGCCTCCGCACCAAACATGACAGCCAGCCCCACCCCGAAGTAAAAGGATGCCACCGTCACCAAGAAAAGCAGAATACGCCCTACCCGCAGTCTTCCGGGCGCCAACATCAGCCACAGCGGAATCATCAGGGTGCCGAAACTCGTGGAATCGATCAGGGCGAGCGCGGCGAGCGCTCCAGCAAGTGCAAGTGTCATGCCAAGGACGGTACGGCTGGGGACCGTCCGGCGGCATCTGCGATAAGACTGATCTGGGGTGAATCAATACAACTTTCGGCCGACTCCTGCACGGGCCAGCTGTGATGCAATGAACTGGTGGACAACACCAACCTGCGCCGGGACGCACTCACCGCAGCCATCACCCTGGTCTGTGGGCTGCTGCTGATCGGGCTGGGTCTTACCGGGGTGTGGGGCGGCCAGACCGCTCTGGTGCGCCTGACCGACGACGAGCGGTGGTGGTTCGCCCTCCCGCTCGCCGTGTCCTGTGTGGTCCTCGTCTTCAAACGGCGCGCACCCGTGACCACCCTGCTGATCGGCGTGATTGCGCTCGCCGTCGACCTTCTCCTCGGCGGCAGCATCGCCATGCTCCTGCCCTTTTTCGACCTCCTTTACACGGCAGCACTGATCGTGTCTCCCCGGGTGCGCCGCGTGCTGTGGATAGTTGCCGGGGTGTTTGTAGCCCTCCCGGTGATCTACCGGCTCGCCAACACCGGCGACCTGGAAATCACCGTCCTCACTGGCCTGCAACAGGCAGCCATCTTCATCGCCCCGCTCTGGTGGGCCATGGACGTGCGGCGCAAGACCGAGCTCGCCGAGGTCGCCGCTGCCCGGGCCGACGCCGTCGAGCGCCTCTCGCTCGCCAGCCGACAGCAGGCCATCCGGCAGGAACGCGACTCGCTCGCCCGGGACCTGCACGACGTCGTCGCCTCCCACCTCTCCGCGATCGCCCTGCACTCGGGCGGCGCGCTGGCCACCCCGCCCGCCGAAGCAAAGGACCGGGCAGCGCTCACCCAGGTCCGCCGATCGGCCCTCGAATCGATGGAGGACATGCGCACCATGATCGCTCTGCTCCGCAACCCCGACGTCGAACCTGGCGGGGATGACCAGTCCAGTGCAATGGACGGGTCACCGCACGACGACGACACCGCCGTCCCGCGGTTGACTCACCTCCAACCCCTCGTGGACCAGGCCCGGGCCAACGGTCTAACGGTGACGGTTGATAACCAGCTCGCCCACCTGCCGGGTGGGCGCGTCAGTGCGGCGACCGAACTGGCCGGGTATCGGATTGTGCAGGAGGCGCTCACCAACGCAGCCAAGCACGCCCCGCGCAGTCAGGTCAGCGTGCAGGTCATCCCGGACCACGACCCGGCCGGCACAGGCATCACGATCCGCAACACCTTATCCACGGAAGCCGGCACTGACTCGCCGTCAGGTCTCGGCCTCGGCCTGATCTCGATGCGGGAACGGGCAGCGGCCATCGGGGGACAGGTGACGGCCGGCGCGACCGCCCACCACTGGACGGTCGCGGCCATCCTCCCGCTGACTTCTTCCCCGGCGACGGCGACCCCGTGAACGGCACGCCGATCCGGGTACTCCTCGTCGACGATCACGCAGCCATCAGGGCCGGCATGCGGTTCATCCTCGAAGCAGCGCCCGACGTCGAGGTGGTCGGTGAAGCATCCAACGGCAACGCGGCGGTGGCCAACGCGACCGCACTACGTCCCGACGTCGTGCTGATGGACGTACGGATGCCCGGAATGGACGGGATCGCGGCCACCCGGACCATTGTTGGCGCCGGGCTGGCACAGGTGCTGATCCTGACCACGTTCGACGTGGACGAGTACATCTTCGGCGCGCTGCGGGCTGGCGCGGCCGGGTTCCTGCTCAAAACCGCCGAGCCTGCGGCTTTGCTGGAGGCGGTCCGTCGGGTCGCGGCTGGCGACGCCGTCATTGCCCCCGAAGCGACCCGCCGCCTCCTGGAGGCGTACGTTGCCCTGGATCGCGATGCGTCACTCCTCACCGCCGGGCAGGACACCGCGCCCGCCCCGAGCAGCAGCGGGCCCGAGGACCAGCTGACCGAACGGGAGACTGAGGTGCTCGCACTGATTGCCGAGGGGCTGTCCAACCGGGATATTTCAGCACGGCTCACTATTTCGGCGGGAACCACCAAGACCCACGTGTCACGGGTGCTCACCAAGCTCGGCTGCCGGTCGCGCACCCAGGCCGCCATCATCGCCCGGGAGGAGCGTCTGGTCTGATGCCGGGCGGCCGACTGATCAACGGTAGGCTTCGCTGACAATCACTTTCCTGGGGGAACCACTTGCCAAATTCGTCGCTGCCACCTGACCCGTTGACCGAGCCGGCGACGGATAAACCGAAAATCAGGATCTCTACAGCGGTGGTAGCAGGTGCCTGTCTCTTCCTGATCGCATTGGGCCTCATCACCAGCGGACCCAGTGGCGCCCTCGTGATGGCGGGATTGGTTGCGTTCTTCACCGGCCTGTACGTGGTGATCACCAACCGCGCGTCCTGGGCCGGCATCGCCGGCAGGAAGATGGGCGCGATCACCATGGCGGGCGCGCTGGCCGCCTTCCTGATCGGAGGGCTCCTGGCGCCTCCGACCGACACCACCACGCCCGCGGCAGTTGCCGAGGAGGCAACCTCCGCTCCGGCCGAGGTCGAGTCGGCCACCCCTCCCGCGACGACACCGACGCCCAGTGCCACGCCGACACCCACACCCACACCCACACCAACTCCGACTGCGACGCCGACGCCCGCACTGAGCGAAGATGTCGCGCCGGTTGACGTTGACGAGTCCACCGCCGTCGACGGCGACCCGAGTGCTCCCGAAGACCAGCCGGCGTACGGCGTTCGCGCCCTCGAACTGCTGGACACCCTTGCCGTCAAGGGCCGGGCGCCGAAGACCGGATATGACCGGGACCAGTTTGGACAGGCCTGGGCCGACGTCGACCGCAACGGCTGCGACACGCGCAACGACATGCTCAACCGGGATCTCACGGCGATCATTCACGCCAACTCGGTGCCCTGCAAGGTTTCGTCAGGCATTCTCGACGACCCTTATACGGGCACCACCATCAACTTTCTGCGGGGCCAGTCCACCAGCATCGAGGTCCAGATTGATCATGTGGTGGCACTCTCCGATGCCTGGCAGAAGGGTGCCCAGCAGCTCACCGTCGATCAGCGCATCGCCTTCGCCAACGATCCCTTGAACCTCCAGGCCACCGATGGGCCGACCAACGGGCAAAAGGGAGCGGGCGACGCCGCCACCTGGCTGCCGCCGAACCAGTCGTTCAGGTGCGAGTACGTCGCCCGGCAGATCTCGGTGAAGGCCACCTACAATTTGTGGGTCACCCAAGCCGAACGGGACGCGATGGCACGGGTTCTCGGGAACTGCTCCGACCTGCTGGCTCCGACCAGCCAGACGGCGCCGGTGCCTGTGCCGGTGCCTGTGCCGGCGCCCGCACCGGCCCCAGCGCCCGCACCGGCCCCAGCGCCCGCGCCGGCCCCGGCACCCGCACCCGCACCTGCGCCGGCACCCGCTCCGGCACCGGCCGTCCCATTCGAGAACTGCACCGCCGCCCGCGCCGCCGGCGCCGCACCGGTCTACGCAGGGCAGCCCGGGTACGGCAGCCATCTGGACGGCGACGGCGACGGCGTGGGCTGCGAATAGGCGCCACTACCCAGCGGCACCGGAGTTAGACGAAAGCGGTCGGTGTAGCCGCCGAAGCAGCTACACCGACCGTGACACTCTCCGAAGAGGGTGCCTAGCCAGCAACGAACCCTATGACTGGATTGCCGCGCGGCGAACCAGGTACGCCCCGCCGAGAGCAGCCGTCAGGACCAGGCCGCCGCCCAGTGCAATGGCGCCCAAATCTGTGCCTGCCTGCTGTGCCACGCCGGTGTCGACGCCGCCTACTGGCATTTCACCAACCTGCGCAGGCACCGGGGCCGCCGGAACCTGAACCACTGGCGCCTCGACTACCTCCTCTACCGGAACCGGAGGAGTGTTCTGCACAACGATGGCTGCCACGATGGAGGCGTCGTAGGGAGGATTACCCTGCGCATCGCACCCGAAGCCATCGTTATCGCGGTCAAGCTTGGGCTGGTAACCAGGCGTACCGGCCGGAATGTTGTAGACCCCTACTGCTGCTGCAGCATCGCAGTTTTCGAACGGAAGAGCTACTGCAAGGGCTGGTGTAGCCGACAACGCGGTGAACCCAACGGCCACCGCAACTGCCAGTCCTGCTGTTCGCTTTTTCATGTTTCCCCCAAAGGTGTTGTGACGCCGACCACTTGTCTGTGGGCAGCCCGCCAAGCATAGCCGCATAGTCCCGGCTCCCTTCCCGAGCCCACACCACCACGTAAGATCCACCTATGGACAACGCGTACGCCACCACGGATCAGCCTGCCTCCAGCACCGACGCCCAGTTGGTCACCCTGGCTGACATCCGAGCAGCCGCCAGCCGCATCCAGGACCTGGTGTTGCGCACCCCGATAGTTGCGTTGCCCCACCCGGACCGGCCGTCAGACGTGCTGCACCTGAAAGCTGAATCCCTGCAACCCACCGGCGCGTTCAAGCTCCGCGGCGCCTACAACACCATCTCGCAGGTCCTCGATGAGTCCCGCGAACGCGGCATCATCGCCCAGTCCTCGGGCAACCATGCCCGCGCGGTCGCGTGGCTGGCAAAGCGCCTCGACCTGCACGCGGTGATCGTGATGCCCGACGCCGCCCCACCCACCAAGGTTGCCGCCGTCCGGGCGCTGGGCGCCGAAGTGGTTCTGGTCCCCGCGTCCAAACGGGATAGCCACACGCTTGAACTCGCCGCCGAGCACGGATACGTCGAGGTTCCCCCGTACGACGACCTGCGGATTATCGCCGGCCAGGGCACCGTAGGCCTCGAGCTGATTGAGCAACTGCCCGACGTCGACGTCGTCCTGGTCCCCATTTCGGGTGGCGGGCTGATCTCCGGAATCTCCACCGCCATCAAGGCGCTGCGCCCGGAGGTGCAGGTGATCGGCGTCGAACCGGAACTGGCAGCCGACGCCGCCGAAAGCCTGCGCGAGCAGCGCCGCGTCACCTGGGACACCGCCCTCACCTACCGCACGGTCGCCGACGGGCTGCGCACGCCAGCTGTCGGGGTCCACCCGTGGGAGCACATCAGGCGCTACGTCGACGACGTCGTCACCGTGTCCGAAGAGCAGATCCTCGCCGCGGTCCGTCACATTGCTGTGGAAGGCCGGCTGGTCGCCGAGCCATCAGGCGCCGTCGCCACCGCAGCCTGGATGCACGATCTCGCGCCGCGCGGTGCCAAGGTTGCGGCAATTGTGTCGGGAGGTTCGGTGGACCCGGCCCTGATGGCGCGGTTGCTCACCGGCTAGTCAAACCTGGAAGTAGCGGGCTCCTGGTAGCGCTGCGGTAAATGAGGGGAGGGCAGTTCCTCCTATCCGGACGGCGTGGGTTCGCCTACCATGGAGACCAGCCAACAAGGGGGTTGCCGTGGGCGACACACCACAGATCGTGCCCACGCTGATCTTCGACTGCGACGGCGTGATCGCCGATACCGAACAGTTCGGTCACCTTCCCGCCTTCAACCAGACCTTTGAAGAATTTGGCGTGCCCGTCCAGTGGACCGTCGACGAGTACGCGCAGAAGGTGCTGATCGGCGGCGGGAAAGAACGGATGCGCAGCATTCTTACCGACGAGCTGAGCCAGCAGCTGGGATTGACCAGCGAGGACGCCAAGGACGAGGCGATCCTGGCCTGGCACAAACGCAAGACGGCAATCTACACGGAACTGGTGGACAAAGGGGTCATGCCGGCCCGGCCCGGCATCTTCCGGGTGGTGCAGGAAGCACACCTCGCCGGGTGGGGCCTCGCGGTCGCGTCCACCGCGCTCGAACCCGAGGTGCGGGCAGTACTCACCCACGCGGTAGGGGTGGGACTTGCTGCCATGTTCAGCATCTTCGCCGGCGACATGGTGCTGGCCAAGAAACCCGCGCCGGACATCTACCTGCTGATCCTCGATGATCTGGGCCTCGAACCCGGCGAGGCCATCGTCGTGGAGGACAGCGCCAACGGACTCCGCGCCGCCGTCGGCGCCGGACTGCGCACGGTGGTCACCATCAGCGGTTTCTCCCGGGGCGAGGACCTCACGGGCGCCTCGCTGGTGGTCAGTTCCCTCGGCGATCCGGGTGAAGACGACGAACCCGCCAAAGTGCTGGGCAACCCATTCGGGATCGAGCTGGGGTCGGCCGTCACTCTGCAGACTTTCCGGCAGATCCTCGATCTGCCGGGCCCGGCGTCACCGCTTGGGTGACATCATGACGACGGCTGGTCGGCTTCCCGTGTTGCTGTCAGATCAGGTCATAGGGCTCCAGGGGGCGGTTCTCGCGGTAGCGGTCGCGCCAACGGTGGTGAGGCTCCGTCTGTCCGTCTTCATGCACCACCACGACCGGACACACTGCACGGGCTACGCAGGCATTGCTCGCTGATCCCAGATGCAAGCCCCGCAGGCCTCCATGGCCGCGTCGACCGACCAGCAGCATTTGTGCTTTGGCTCCGGCCTCGACCAGACGGGTTGGGGCGTGGCCCCGGACAGTGGAGCTGGTGAAGCCGGGAGGCGGCTCGTCGCCAAACGCTTCGTGGATTGCCTCGTCGAGGCGTTTGCGTGCACCTTTTTCAAAGATGGTCATATCCGGAAGAAGATATTCTTCGTACATTTTCGGATAATCCCAACACGCGATTGCGTGTATTTCGGATCCGAGCGCTGGAGCCAGTTTCGCGGCCAGACGCAGGGCGAGGATGGAAGGTCCAGAACCGTCGACGCCGACGACTACATGTGGATCCTCCGCGTTTCTTTCCATCACAGTCCTCCTTGACTAACGCGGCAACCAGAAGTGCGTTGTAACGCCGATTTTACGCCTGGAGAGACTGTTTCGGCGGAAAACTCAGGAGTTGATAATGCGCTGGACCTGCTCGCCGAGGCCTTCAATACCTATCGTGACAACGTCGCCCGCGGCCAGGTAGGGGAACCGGCCGGAGAGCGCGACGCCCTCCGGGGTGCCGGTGTTCACCACATCTCCCGGATCCAGGGTCATGTACTGGGACAGGTCGCGGATGATCTCCGCGACGCTGAACACCATGTCTGCTGTGGTGGAATCCTGCCGAGCCTCGCCGTTTACGCTCGAATACAGCCGAAGCGCCTGCGGGTCAGCGACCTCTTTGGCTGGCACCAGCGCGGGTCCCATCGGATTGAAGGTGGGAGCGCACTTGCCCTTGGACCACTGCCCGCCGGAATGGCCAATCTGGTAGTCCCGTTCGGAAACGTCGTTGCTGATGGTGAACCCGGCGATGCACGCCAGCGCCTCCTCGGTGCTGTCCAGGTAGGAGGCACGTCGGCCGATCACGACCGCCAGTTCCACCTCCCAATCCACCTTCTGCGCGCCCGGCGGGATGACGACGTCGTCGTTCGGTCCCACCACGGTGTTGGGGTGCTTGAAGAAGATGATGGGAGCGGCCGGTGGCAGATCGCCGGTTTCGGCGGCATGCGCCGCATAGTTCTGGCCGACGCAGACGACGGCGCCAATGTTCGCCAAGGGTGCACCCACCCGAAGGGACGTGGCCCCGGAGAGCTCCGGCAGCTCGCCTGCTCCCAGCGCATCACGGACCCGCCCGATCCCGCCATCCCTCAGGAAGGGCCCGGTGATATCGGCGGTGAGGGCGCGCAAGTCGTACACCGTGCCGTCCTGGCGCACCACCGGGATTTCGTGGCCAGACTCACCCCACCGCATCAGTTCCATCGATAGTTACTCGGGAGCCAGCTCACCCGCGGCGATGGCATCTGCGTACTTACCCAAGTCTGGCCCCGGCTTGAAATCGACGAACTGGGGCTGCAGCTTTTCGAACAGGAACTTGTAGATCTCGTCCCTCTCACTGTCTGCGTGGTTGTTAGCGGCTTCCTTGACAGCCTCCTGCAGTGCCTTGTCCGCGTCCGACAGGATCTTCTCGCGAGCTTCGTCATTCCACGTTACGTCTTTGATGTTCACTACGGCCTCCGATAGTAAGTCGACTGTTTAGTAGCTCAAGGCTACAGGGTCGTGCGCGGAGCTCAGCCCTGAATCAACCGGGTTACTTGTGGGCCGCCTCATTCCAAAGGGTGCTCATCTCGGTCATCGCCCGTTCCATAATGGCGAGCATCGAGTGGTGGGCGTCCACCGGGTTGCCGCGCTGAATGGCGCTGGCGACATCAACGTGCAGCTGCAGGGCTTCCTCGTGCGGGTGTTCGGGCATCAGACCGTAGTGGGTCCGGCCGGTGAGCACCTCGGCGACCAGGGAGTTGAGTTTGCCGAACATTTCGTTTCCGGAGCTCGACAGGACCAGGCGGTGGAACTGAATGTCGAGGGTAAGGAATAGCTCGGTATCACCGTCCTGGCCGGCTGCCCATAACTTCCCGGCCAAGCCCATCAGCTCGCTGGCGTCGGCTAGGGGTGCCCGCATTGCCGCTAGCTTGGCCGCCTGCGGCTCGATGGCTGTGCGCAGTTCCGTGAGCGACCGCAGCTGGGCTACCCGACCGGGCGAAGCCAGCCGCCACCGGATGACCTGGCGATCGTAGAGGTTCCATTCGGTGGCGGGCAGCACCTGCACGCCCACGCGGCGTCGGGACTCGACCATGCCCATCGACGCCAGTACCCGGAGCACTTCGCGGATGACGGAGCGGGACACGCCGTAGCGGCCCTCCAGTTCCTCGATTCGCATCACTGATCCGGCCGCCCACTCGCCTGCCCCGATTGCCAGTCCCATCTGGTCGATGACCGAGGCGTGCAACCCGGATGACACAGCGCCGGATGACACGGCATGAGAGGGAAGCGGGTCGGTGGGCTGCATGGAATGAAGCGTACCAAGAGCATCCCATTTCGGCAGTGGGGTTGCTTAAGTATGATCTTTGTCACTACTATCTTGGTTTATAGCAGATGTAAACCGATCATCTACTCCTGGCCCCGGTCAATACGGGTGTCCTCAACGAAGAGAACTGGAGCAACAGTGCAGCGCAAAACTATGCGGGTAGCCGGACTGGCGGTCACGGCATTGCTTGGAGGAACCCTTGCAGCATGCGGCGGAGGTGGCGGCGACGAAGCTTCCGACACTCTGCGCGTCACCCTCGCCAACCACGTATGGACCGAGAAAATCATCGAGGCCATCCCCGAATTTGAGGAAGAGACCGGCCTGACGGTTGACCTCACCCAACTCGGCGAGGATCAGCTCTCGGCGCAGTATAACGTTCAGCTCAACGCTGGCACCGATGAGATCGACGTCATGATGTATCGCCCACTGCAGGAGGGCAAGCTGTTCGCCCAGAACGGCTATCTGGCGGACCTGACCGAACGCGTCGAATCCAACTCCGAGTGGGAATGGTCTGATTTCCAGAGCGGCCCCGTGGACTCGACGACATTCGAGGACAAGGTGGTCGGAATTCCGACCATTACCGAACGAGAGGTGCTCTACTACCGCACCGACCTCCTCGAGGCTGCCGGCCTCGAGGTCCCCGAGACCCTCGAGGAACTTGAAGCGGCTGCCCAGCAGATCAGTGAAGAGAACCCCGATGTTGCAGGATTTGTTGCCCGCACCGGCAAGTCACCGGCAGTCACCCAGTTCTCCAGCTTCCTCTACAGCTTCGGCGGCGACTTTATCGACGAAGAGGGCAACTCAGCCGTCGCGTCGCCTGAAGCGAAGGAAGCCTACGCGTATTACGGCCGCATGATCAACGAATACGGTCCGGAGAATGTCAGCACCGACATGAGCTGGCCCGAGGCGATGGCCATCTTCACGCAGGGTGGTGCAGCCTTCTATACCGAGGCTGACAGCCTCTACCAGAACGCCACCGACCCGGCCAACTCCCAGGTCGCCGATAATGTTGGCTTCGCTCCATTGCCTGCCGGCCCCGCCGGTTCCAAGCCCTACAACGTTCCCTCGTGGGGTCTCGGTATCAACGAGGCGTCCAACAACCAGGACAACGCCTGGAAGTTCATCGAATGGGCCACCAGCAAGGAAATGGTTCTCGAGATCCAGCAGGCAGGCGTACCAGGTCCCCGCACCTCGGTCTGGGCCGACCCTGAAGGCACCGCGACCTACCCTGAGGACCTCGTAGCAGCAATCGAATCAAGCGCCGAGAACGGCGTGGGCTACGACCGCCCGCTCGTAATCAACGTGGCTGAAGCCCGGGAAATCGTTGGTGACCCACTTGTCATCGGCATCACCGGCGGCGACGTCGATGCCGCCGCTGACGCGGCCAGCGAATCCTTCCAGTCGTTCCTAGACGACGAACGCGAATAGCGTTTGACGGCGGCTCCTTTAGCCGCCCCGCGATGCGGCGCCGCCCGGTGGACTAAGACTCCGCCGGGCGGCGCAACCACCGGCCCGTGACGACAACTGGGCTCAGTATCCCCTCGCACGCGCTCCACCCCACCAAGAATGCAACCACTGCACCTCCTGCAACAAGGACGTTGACCATGACTGTCGCCTCCCCACCGAGGACAAACCCGCCGAAGGATCGCAGGCCGGGGAACACCCGCTACAAGACCTACTCCGACTGGGCGAAC
The DNA here is from genome assembly GCF_017875735.1 of Arthrobacter sp. CAN_C5. Taxonomy (NCBI): domain Bacteria; kingdom Bacillati; phylum Actinomycetota; class Actinomycetes; order Micrococcales; family Micrococcaceae; genus Arthrobacter; species Arthrobacter sp. CAN_C5. The sequence continues at coordinate 3,245,295 of NZ_JAGGMZ010000001.1, read as the reverse complement.
AACCACCGAAAATGGTTGTTCGCCGCACCGGCAATGATCTTTGTTGGCATCCTGATCATCTTCCCGCTCGGCTGGACCATGTATCTGAGCCTCACCGATTCCTCCGGGTCGGTGCGTGCGGAATCCGACTTCATCGGATTCGCCAACTACGCCGAAGTGCTCGCCGACACTGACCGCTTCTGGCCTGCCGTGGGGCGCACCTTCGCCTTCACCTCGGTGGCGCTCGCCGTCCAGATGATTCTCGGCATGTGCATCGCCCTCCTGCTGTGGCGACCCTTCAAGGGTGAGAAATGGGTCCGGGTAGCCATCCTCCTGCCCCTGGTAGCCACCCCCGTTGCCGTCGGCATGATGTGGCGGCTGATCTTCGACCCGAACATCGGCTTCGCCAACCAGGTCCTGGCCTTCGTGGGCATTCCGGCTCAGCCGTGGCTGTCCGGCCAGTCGACGGCATTGCCCACGGTGATCTTCATTGACATCTGGCAGTGGACCCCGATGGTGGTCATTATCCTGCTCGCGGGACTCACCTCGCTATCCGAGGAACCTGACGAAGCGGCCCGGATCGACGGCGCCAACGCCTGGCAGCGCTTCCGCTACGTCACCGTCCCGCTGCTGATGCCGACCATCATTGTTGCGGTCCTGCTGCGCAGCATCGACGCGCTGAAGACCTTCGACCTGCTGTACGCCACCAAGGGCCGCGGCGGCGGATCCTTCAACGAGGTGGAAACGCTGAATATCTACGCCTACGGGCTCAGCTTCGACTACAACGACTACGGGCTGTCCTCAACCGTCCTGATCATCTTCTTCCTCATCATCATCGCGGCAATGTGGGTCCTGACCCGGCGCCGGAAGGACGTGTAGCACATGAGCACAATCGCTCCCAACCTCACCCAGGGCAGTACCAAGCCCGCCGGCATTCCCGCCCGGCGGAAGAAGCCACTGCGCAGGCAGGGCTACAAGATCTTCCGCATCGTCGCTCTGACGCTCGTTGTCCTGGCCTTCATTGCCCCACTGGTCTGGATGTTCCTGGCGTCGCTGAAGACCAACGTGGACATCTACGACGCCGGCAAAACCCTGATCTTCAGCCCCACCACCGCCAACTACGAGACGGTGCTGGGCCGCAACAACTACTTTTCGTTCGTCTTCAACAGCTTCTGGGTGGCCTTCGCTTCGACCGCGCTGTCCCTGATCATCGGGGTCCCGGCCGCCTACTCGATGAGCCGGTTTGCTATGCGTCGCTCGGCAGTAGTGGTGCTGATGGCCCGCATCATCCCCGGAGTCAGCCTGCTGGTGCCCTGGTACTACGTTTTCTCCAACCTGTCGCTGGTGGGCGGGTACGGGGTGCTAATCCTCTCGCACATGTTCGTGGCCCTGCCTCTGATCGTTTACATCATGATGTCCTACTACGATTCGATGCCGCTGGAACTGGAAGAGGCGGCCCGAGTAGATGGACTCACCCATATCGGCGCGTTCCTGCGGATCACCCTGCCCCTCTCCGTCGGAGGTGTAGCCACCGCCGGAATCCTGGCGTTTATCTTCTCGTGGAACAACTTCATGTTCGCCCTGGTGCTTTCCGGCGCCGAGACGAAGACGCTGCCCGTGGCCATCTTCAACTTCGTGGCCTACGCCAGCATCGACTGGGGAGGGCTGATGGCAGCCTCGGTGGTGGTCACCATCCCGATCATGGTGATCGCCCTATTCACTCAGAAGTACATAGTTTCCGGCCTGACCGCCGGCGCGACCAAAGGCTAGGTCATGGCATACTCAACCTCCCCTCCGATCGTGGTTATGGGGGTGCAGGGCTCTGGCAAAAGCACCGTCGGGGCCCTGCTTGCGCAGCGTCTAGGTGTCAGGTTCATTGACGGCGACGATCTCCACCCTGATGACAACAAGGCGCTCATGTCGGCCGGCACGCCGCTGACCGACGATAACCGGCTGCCATGGCTGCACACCGTGGGCAACGTGCTTGCGCAGGGCCGCCAGGCCGGCGTCGTCGTCGCCTGCTCTGCCCTGAAGCTGGCCTATCGAGACCTGCTGAGGGGCCATGTGCCGGAGCTGGTGGTGGTCCACCCACACGGGACCATGGAGCTGGTGGCCGCGCGGATCTCGGCACGCGAGCACGAGTACATGCCGCCGTCGCTGCTCGCCTCCCAGTACGAGAGCCTGCAGACCCTGGGCGACGACGAACGTGGGCTGACCATCGACATTTCCCTCCCGCCGCAGGCAATGGTTGACAATGTTGTCGCGTACCTGACCGAAAGCAATATTCATGCGCATTAGCAGGATCGAAACCTTCCTCGTTCCCCCGCGATGGCTCTTTGTGAGGGTGGAGACAGACAGCGGGATCGTCGGGTGGGGTGAGCCGGTAATTGAGGGGCGGTCCGAGACGGTTCGCACCGCCGTCGAGCAACTTTCTGAACTGCTGATCGGCGCCGACCCACTGCGGATCGAGGACCACTGGCAGGTCATGACCAAAGGGTCTTTCTACCGCGGCGGCGCCATTCTTGCCAGCGCAGTGGCCGGCCTGGACCAGGCGCTCTGGGACATCGCCGGAAAGTCCCTCGGCGTGCCGGTGCACCAGTTGCTCGGCGGACACGTCCGCGACCGGATCCGGATGTACGGCTGGGTTGGCGGCGACGAGCCCGCCGAGGTGGCCGACTCCATTGCCGCCCAACTTGAGGTGGGGCTCACCGCAGTGAAGATGAACGCCAGCGGCCGGATGAGCCCGCTCGGCAGCGTCGCCGAAATCGATGCCGTCGTGGAGCGCGTCGCCGCAGCCAGGGAGGTCCTCGGCCCGCACCGCGATGTCGCCGTCGACTTTCACGGCCGATTCACTCTCGCCAACACCCGCCGGGTGGCGCCGCTGCTCGAACCGTTGCACCCGTTCTTTCTCGAGGAGCCGACGGTGCCGGAGAACTCGCACCTGATCGGCGGACTCGCCAGCTCCACCAGCATTCCCATCGCCACCGGGGAACGGCTGTACAACCGGCAGGAGTTCCTGCCGGTGCTCCAGGCCGGGATCGCCGTCGCGCAGCCGGACCTTTCACACGCCGGCGGGATCACCGAGGTCCGGAAGATTGCAACACTGGCGGAAATCTACGATGTCCAGCTAGCGCCCCACTGCCCGCTCGGACCGTTGGCGCTCGCCGCCTGCCTGCAGGTGGGCTTCGCCACCACCAACTTCCTGATCCAGGAACAGAGCATCGGCATCCACTACAACCAGGGGGCCGAGGTGCTCGACTACGTCCTCGACAAAACTCCACTCAGGTTCGTGGACGGTCATGTGGAGCGCCTCACTGGTCCAGGGCTGGGGATCGAGATCGACGAGGCCGCCGTCCGCCGGGTGGATAAAAGCGGCCACGCCTGGCGCTCACCCATGTGGCGGCACGCCGACGGTTCCTACGCCGAGTGGTAGAGCCGACCTTCCAGTACTACGAAAGGACAACCTGTGTCTGACTTCCTCGCCGGACTCACCGAAGACCGCCTGCTGGCCATCATTCGCGGTACCGACCGCGACGCCTCCATCCGTGCCGCCGTGGCCTTGGTTGACGAGGGGGTCAGCTTTCTCGAGGTGTCCCTTAACACCCCGGACGCCGTCGCTGTCATCGCCGCTATCCGCCAGGAGGTGGGGGAGCGGGCGACTGTCGGAGCCGGCACCGTGCTGACCGCTGACGACGTCGAGCGGGTTGCTGCTGCTGGGGGCCAGTTCATTGTCACGCCAGCGGTGTCAGCATCGGTGGCGGCCGCCGTGCGGCTTCACCTCCCCGTCATTGCCGGAGCGCTGACCCCCACTGAGGTGTACTCGGCGATGGATCAGGGCGCTACCGGCATCAAACTCTTTCCCGCTTCGCTCGGCGGACCCCGGTATCTCTCCGCGCTGCGCGACCCCTTCCCGAGCATCCCGGTTGTGCCAGTTGGTGGGGTGGACGAGGCAGCCGCAGCCGACTATCTGGCGCGCGGCGCAGTCGCTGTCGGAGTGGGTTCACCTCTTATCGGGGACTCGGCGTCCGGCGGGGACCTCGCCGCGTTACGGCAGCGTGCGCGGCGGTACCTGGATCTCGCGGCAGCCGTCGCCGAATGAGTGACGGGACCCCAACCGGTTCGAAGGTTGAGGTGGTGACCTTCGGTGAGACCATGGCCTCGCTCCGCGCGGCAGGATTGCTGAGGGCCGGGGGAGCGATGACCATGTCCCTCGGCGGGGCGGAGAGCAACGTGGCAATCGGACTCGCCCGACTCGGCCATCTGGCGAGCTGGGTCGGCCGGCTTGGCGACGACGAAGTAGGTGCCTTCGCGTTGCGGACCCTCCGCGCCGAGGCGGTGATAACCGACCTCGTCGTCACGGATCCCAGCCGACCCACCGGACTGATGCTGCTGGAGAAGCGAATTGCCGATGTGTCCCGGGCCGCCTACTACCGGGCAGGCTCTGCGGGCTCGGCCCTCTGTATCGACGACCTGAAGACGGCACTGGACTGCCAGCCACGGATTCTCCACCTCACGGGGATCACCCCCGCCTTGTCCAGCAGTGCCGCAGCGGCGACGCTGTGGGCAGCTGGCGAGGCGAACCGCCGGGGCATCCTGGTCAGCTTCGACGTGAACTATCGCGCCAAGCTGTGGACCGTATCTGCAGCTGCTGCCGTCCTGGGTCCGCTGGCAGATCTGGCCGATCTCGTCATCGCCTCCGAGGACGAACTCGCCCTCGTGGCGTCCAGCGACTCGGAAGCCGGCGCAGTGGCCAGTCTGCACCGGCGCGGCGTCACCGACGTCATCATCAAACGCGGCGCAGCGGGCGCCTCGGCCTTCACCGTGCGGGAGGCAGCGGTCCATCAAAGCGCCCTGCCGGTGCCGGTCGTCGACACGGTGGGTGCCGGTGACGCGTTCACCGCCGGATACCTGTCTGCCCTGCTCGACGGGGAGCCCACCGCTGGCCGACTGCTGCGAGGGGTTGCACTCGGGGCCTTCGCCGTCGCCGGCTCCGGGGACTGGGAGAACCTGCCCTACCGCAGCGAGCTTCCCCTTGCCGGGCAATCCGCGGGAAGCACCATCCGCTAACCAGTCGTTTCATCAATCACGAGTTCGTATCAAGGAGACTATGTGAAAATCAAGAGCGCAGAAGTGATCGTGTCCAGTCCGGACCGGAACTTCGTCACTCTCCAGATCACCACCGAGGATGGCCTGACCGGGCTTGGTGATGCCACCCTGAACGGGCGGGAGCTTGCCGCTGCTGCATACCTGGAGCACCACGTAGTACCCCTGCTGATCGGGCGGGACGCGCACCGGATCGAGGATACCTGGCAGTTTCTCTACCGGGGAGCGTACTGGCGCCGCGGACCAGTGACCATGGCGGCGATCGCAGCGGTCGATGTTGCGCTCTGGGATATCAAGGCGAAGGCAGCCGGGATGCCGCTCTACCAATTGCTGGGGGGCGCGTCCCGGAACGGCATCCGCGCCTACGGGCATGCGAGCGGGCGGGACATCCCCGAGATTCTCGACTCGGTCCGGGAGCACCTTGACCTGGGCTACAAGGCCATCCGGATCCAGACGGCGGTTCCCGGTATCGACGCTGTCTACGGGGTGGCGGCGCAGCCGAGTGCTGGCGGCACCCGATACGACTACGAGCCGGCGCAGCGCGCAGCGCTCCCCGCCGAGGAGGACTGGGACACCCGCGCCTACCTCCGACACATTCCGACAGTGTTTGAGGCGGTCCGCAGCGAGTTTGGACCGGAATTGCCGCTGCTGCACGACGGTCACCATCGGATGACGCCAATCGAGGCTGCGCGGCTGGGGAAATCCCTGGAACCGTACGACCTGTTCTGGCTCGAGGATTGCACGCCAGCGGAAAACCAGGATGCGCTACGGTTGGTCCGCCAGCACACCACCACGCCACTTGCGATTGGCGAGGTCTTCAACACGGTGTTCGACTACCAGACCCTGATCCGGGAACAGCTGATCGACTATGTCCGCTCCGCCGTTACCCACACTGGGGGAATCAGCGCAATGAAGAAAATCCTCGACTATGCATCCCAGTACCAGATCAAATCAGGTATCCACGGGCCCACCGACATCTCACCGGTAGGGATGGCCGCCGCCCTGCACCTGGACCTGGTTATCCACAACTTCGGCATCCAGGAGTACATGCGCCACGGGGATCTCACCAATGAGGTGTTCCAGCAGTCCTTCAGCTTCGAGGACGGCTACCTGCACCCAGGGGAGAAGCCAGGACTTGGCGTCGAGCTGAACCTGGAGGCGGCCGCAGCGCACCCCTACAATCCCGCGTACCTACCGTTCAACCGGTTGAAGGACGGAACCATTCACGACTGGTAGGACTTGACGGCGGGGATCCTTTGCGATGCCACTTTCCTACCTGAGCCGCGCCGCCTAGGGCGTGTCTGCGTAGCGCTTCGCTTGCGACAACGCTTCCCGCAGCTGGTCGACGTCGAACGTGGGACCGTAGGCGGGCGTATCCCGCTGGAAACGCCATCCCTCGGCCAGTGCGCCGGCGTCGACGGTGTCAAACCCGAACTGCGACAGGAGGGAGGCAACCGTCTCCTTGGCCGCAGCGGAATCCCCGGCGATGGGTAGCGCCCGCCGCCCCGGTGTCCCCTCGGGGGTGCCCTTCGAGGTCAGGTCCGCCGAGTAGATGTTGTTGAACGCCTTCACCACGTGCGAGGTGGGCAGGAGGTCCTGCAGCAATTCGGCGGTGGTGCTGGCCTCGTTGTCGAGAACCGGAATCTGCCCGTCACGCTCTGGATAGTAATTGTTCGTGTCGATGACAATTTTCCCCGTCAGCGGCTCGGCGGGCACCGACGCGATGTTCTTCAGCGGGATGGTCACGACGACGACGTCGCCCGCCGCGGCTGCTTCGGCCGGCGTTCCCGCTCGGGCCGTGCCGTTGCCAGCCGATGACTCAAGTTCAGCGACCAGATCCTGCAGGGTCTCCGGTCCACGCGAGTTGCTCACCACCACGTGGTAACCGTGCCCCGCCGCCAGCCGTGCCAACTGTGAGCCGATGTGGCCGCTGCCAATGAAACCTATTGTCTTTAGCTGTTCACTCATGCCCGGTACAACAATCGGCAGCCCCCGGTATTCCTGTTGCCGCCGATGCGGGATCTTTGGATACTGGGTGTGCAAGCGGACACTGCACGGGAGGCGGAGATGAACGACAAGATGAATGACGCCGCCCGTCGGGTGCAGCGAGCCAGGGGCTACCGGGCCGCACAGAGTGTTGACCCCGACTGGTGGGTCAAGGAACTGATCGTTCGGGAGCGTTTGACGGGTCTAGCCCCGGAGCCGTTCCTCCTGCGGAACGACGACGCTGAACTGGACGGTCGGCTAAAGGCTGAGCGGACTGAGGCTGTGGTCCGGGAAATCCTCGAGGAGTTCAACCGAAGGGTGATCAACGCACGTCGTCAGCTGCTGGGTGGCCCGCCAGTCATTACCCGGACGCGCGACGTCGACGCCGAGGTTGCGCGATGGCGGGCAGGCCGCTCGGGGTCCGCCGGTGCCGGGCTCTGAATAGCGGGACCTGACCGGTTAAACCTGAGTCGGCGGGTACCTAGGCTGGGTAGGCTTCCTGAAGCGCACGCATGCTCAACTGTCCGCAGTGCTCAAGGGGTTCGAGAAGATTTTCCACGCCGTCAAGGTCGTGGTTCTCGAGGCGGGTCTTCATCAGGGTGGCCAACGCGGCAAGTTGCTGGAGTCCGAGCATTTTGCAGGAGCTTTCGATGCTGAGGATGACGTCCATCAGCTGTGCTTCGTCGCGGTCAGCGACGGCATGAGTGAGCCGGTAATACCGCTGGTCCCACATGCCGATGGAGATCTGAATGAACGCATGACAGGCCACTGGGTTCTCGAGTTCGCGCCCCAAATTAACCAATGCCTCTGGCGAATGGAGGGGGAGCGCGTCGATGGCGTAGTCGATCATGGTGTCCTATTCTTCCCGGAGGTCTTCAGGGTAGAAGCTCCAGTCCACGTTGTAACGAGTGGTCGCTACCCGAATTGGGCGGCTCGGTACGCGGTCGGACATCCTCACTACCCGGCGAGAGTTATAACAGGATGATCATGGGGGTGCAGATGCGTTATATCGCTTAGTTCAACCACCAAGCATACTTACTATCTTTCGATGAGGCCAGCGAAGCCGGCGAGCACCCACGTTTCTTACAACTGTTTACCAAACATGCGTTTGGCCTTATGATCGGAGCAGGGTTTAGCAGTGGGCCACGAGAGCAGCGTGATCTTGTGGAGCGGTTAATGAAACATCAAGAGATGACAGAAGTGGCGGATCCTAGCCTGCTGACCCCTGCGGATTGGGAAGTCAACTATCCGATCCTGCCGTCCGATTTCGAAGCACCATTGTCGCGGCTTCCAGAGGGCCTTTCCGACCTGCCAATGGTCGACCTGACAGCACTTTGCGATGCTGTGTTCAACGAGATGAACCATGACTTTCCCGAATTTGGGGCGCAGGAAGACTACCTCCTACTTCTAGAGGAGTTGCAGGAGAGAGAGAAGGGCTGTCCAGCTGACTGGGCGCAAGGTATCGAGGAGGGGGCTGAGCAGGATGAGCAAGCATCATGAAATGAGTGACGACCCGGGCGCGCGGCCAGATGGCGACACGGGGACGGATCGCTCAGTTGAACGGAAAAGGGTCGGCTGGCCGAGTCGGCGGACGTCGCGGAAACCCGTCCCCTCGAGTTCGACGAGCGACCTGCAGAGGCTTGCGGCACGGAGATGGGATTCCCTCACGAAACTCAGCCGCCGCACCCGGCCCAGCGGGCAGTAGCCCAAACTCCAGAGATCCGCTGGCAGTGAAAGCTGCGCTACTGCTTTGACGTGCCTACCTGGTGGCGGCGGTGAGCTGCTCCGACGATCTCTGGGCACCGAGCGCCGCCAGCTGAAGGGTGAGGGCGGACCCGGCGGCGAGCACTGCATCAACGACGGGTAGCCCGTAGCGGCGGCGTAGCTCGAGGGCCACGCCCATGCTGGTGAGACCGGTGCAGGCCTGCAGGATCACATCCGCGCCGTCGTCGACCAGCCGTTCCGCCGCACGGTAGGTTTCGTACACCCCGGACGGCGTGAGCAGATCCTGGGTGTGTCGGACGCCGTCGGGCGAGCGGACCGAATACTGGTGGCTGCCCAGAACTTGCGACACCGCGCGTGGTGGGGCTGAGCCCAGGGCCAGCACTCCCACCCGGGATCCCAGCGCCAGCGCGGCGGCCGCTCCAGCCGAACCGGCCCCGACTACCGGCAGGTCCACAAGACCGCGGACCTCGTCCAGTCCTGGATCGGAGGAGCAGCTGATCATGATGCCGTCCACCTGGTGCGCCAGTTCCGCCGCGATGGCCAGAACCTTCGGCGCGGCAGCGTCGTGAGTCTGGCGATCGTGGACGCCTTCCGGCTGTTCCTGCACGGCGCGGGACAACACATCGACGCCGAAAGCCTCCCGAACCGCGTGCCCATGGAGATTCAGCAGTCGTGGATTGGAGGAGGTGAGAACCCTAATGAGGCCGATACGTGTCATTGATCCCTCGGTGAATGGCCGGTTAGTCAAACACCATGGCGACACCGCCGGATTAACGGGGCGTTTCCGGAGGGTAAGCATTGGAAGCGGGGAGAGCCCGAGTCAGCGGAGGAGCCGCTCCAGCTGACGTTTGGCCTGGTCCACTGTCCGTTGCGCATCGCGGGCGGCGCGCACCGCGCCGGACTGGACACGTTCGGCGTCGTCGATCTGCCCGTCCAGTGATCTCAGGTCGGTCGACAGATCGGTCAGGCGACGCTGTAACTCCTCAATCTCGGAGGAGAGACCCCGACGGCGGTCCTGTAGTTTGGTGATCCGCCGCCCCGCGTCCTCGGCGTCGTCGTCGGCATCTGCGAGCGTCCGTTCGGCGTCTTCCAGGTCGTTGCGGGCGCCCTCGACCTCTGCGCCGCCGTCGTCCCCGGACTTCTGAGAGCCGGATGTGGGGCTGCTGGTGGGTCGATCAAAGGGTCCGCCCACGGCGCCGGCAAGATCGACGGCATCCCAGCCGCTGGCGGTGAGGGCACGCAGCAACCGGCCGGTTGCGACCGCAGCAGCCGCGTCCGGGTCGGTCATCGCGGCGCGGAACGTCTGTTCCAGCTCGGCGGCAACCGAGGCGCTGACACCGTGACCCAACTCCTTGGCAAGATCCAGACTGTCCTGTCCCAGCGTGGCCAGCAGGCGCTGCCGCTGCTGGCCAAGCTCCTTCATTCGGGCCTGATCGAGGTGCTCCTGCGCGGCGCGCAACTCAACGCCCAGGGCCAAGGCTTCGTCGACGGCGGGGCGGCGGTGCAGGGTGAGCATGTTTATGAGCCAGCCCGCCATTGACGGTTTGGGCAGCTTCCTGACCTGGCCGGCCACTTCCTTGTCGGCGATGTCCTTGGCGCGGGCGTTACGTTCGGCGGTGAACGCCTCCAGGGGTAGTCCGTAGAGGTGCGAGGCGGTCTCGGCCAGCATGGCGCTGTCCGAGGGCGTGGCCTTACCCAAAGGGTCGGTCCGGCTGCCTGGGTGCCGGTGGCTCCGGGATGGTCATGGGAGTTCCTTCCGCTAAAAGTTCCGGCGATTCGGCAGGGGTGCGCTGGGTGTGAAGACACCCTACGCCGGTTGCAGGCACGGGCCAATGATCAAGCGTCGTCGTCCGCCTTTTTTGTTGTGTCGCCCGATGGGTGAGGCGTCGGTCACAATTGGGGTTAGCATTCGTGTAAGGAAGTCAGTCTGGGGAGACGAGCTGCCCGCACTGCGGCAACAATCATCAACGGTCACAGGCGCGCCATGCTGGTGTGCGGTAGTTCTCAGGGGAATGATCTGAATGGCGCTGAAATGGGGATCTCGGTTCAAGGGGGAGGGCCTGCCTGATTCGCTGTTCGCGCAGGCACACGCTGCCATGTCGGAAGTATCCCTGATCACCGACGCGCACCAGCGAATCCTCCATGTCTCCGACTCGTTCACCGCCATTACCGGACATCGGCCGGAGGATGTGATGGGTCGGAACTGCAGCATGCTGCAGGGGCCCGGATCCGATCCCGAGACCAAGAGGGCCATGCGGGCTGCGGTGGCTGCAGGGGAGCCTTTCCGGGGCGAGATTCTCAACTACCGCAAGGACGGGTCGGCCTTCTGGAACGATCTCAGCATCACCCCGCTGCGCAACGTTGCGGGAAAGGTGACCCATTTCGTCAGCGTCCAGCGCGACATCAACACCCGAATGGCACTGCACGAACAGCTCCGGTTCCAGGCGTTGCACGATCCCGTGACCGGACTGCCCAACCGGGTGGCGCTCGCGGAGCGGCTGTCGGAAATCTTCACCGTCGGGGATCATTCCGAAGTCACGGCGGCGGTTGGCATGATCGACCTCGACGACTTTCGTGCGGTCAACAACGCCTTTGGCCATGAGGCCGGTGACCAGCTGCTCAAGGAATGGGGAGTGCGGATGCAGGCCAACCTGCGCGACGGCGACTTCCTCGGCCGGATGGGCGGTGACGAATTCGTCCTGGTGGTGCAGGATATTGACCGGGCTTCCGCGCCGGCTGTGCTCGCCAACATCCTCGACCTGCTCCACACTGCCGTGGAGCGGCCGTTCCTTGCCTCGGGCAGGAGTGTCAGGGTGGGTATGAGCATGGGGCTGGCGCTGTTTCCCCGGGATGGCTGTGACATGGCGTCCCTGCTGCGCAGCGCCGATGATGCGCTCTATCAATCGAAGAAGACGAAAACGAACCGTGCGCGGTGGTGGACGCTTGCAGCGATTGAGCCACTCGCCGAGGCTGGATCCAACCTGACGTACCTGCACGCCGGGGTCGCGGGTGCGGGGCCGCGTCCCGACGCCGATGTCATCGAGGCCTACCGGAAGGAACTGCGGTCGGGTGGCTTGGAAGCGCACATGCAGCCCGTCATCGACCTGCGGGATGGGTCTGTCCATTTGTTTGAGGCGCTGGCCCGGCTGCGGATGCCTGATGGGCGCCTGGTGGCTCCTGGCGAATTCCTCCCCTATTTGTCGGACGTTGAGCTTGATGACCTGTTTGCGCAGATGATTGATATGGCGGTGGGATGGGTTGCCGCCTGGGATAGGGACGGCCTCCACGCGAATATCTCGGTGAACCTTCCTCCCAGTACCCTGCTGAACCCCGAGTGCCTGGACCTGGTGCGCAGCTCGCTGCAGCGTCATGGGGTGTCCGCGGACAGGCTGGGTCTTGAACTGCTCGAATCCCAGACCCTCGAGTGGGAGGTGCAGCGGGATGCTCTGGACCAGCTGGTGGCGCTCGGCGTCGGGCTGGCCATGGATGACCTGGGGGCCGGCTACAGCAGCCTCAAACGGCTCTCCGCCCTCCCGTTCAGCGCGATCAAACTGGACCGCGAACTGCTGTCCGAAATCCGGAGGAAGCCGGTGGAAACACTGAGCATGATTGCCTCGCTTATCCAGATGGGCCGGGATTTTGGAATGAATGTGGCCATCGAAGGACTGGAGGATTTGGGGATAACTGAGGCCGCCGTCGTCCTCGGCTCGCCCCTGGGGCAGGGATACTACTTCTCCCGCCCCATCCCCGCCGCCGAGGCGGCGCGGTGGGCGGAAGGATTCACGCTGGACATTCATCCGGCGGCTCCGCGCACCTACCTCGGCGGGTTGGCCTACCACTGGCAGTTCGCGCGGTTGGGTGCACCACACCCCAGAGCGCTGGAAGAGTGCCCACTCACCTGGCTGCTCAACAACAGTCCCGCCAACGAGGACGTGATGCGCTGGCACGCCCAGCAGCACGACACGGATGCGAACCATCCTGCGGCGGGTCGGCTACTGGTCGACTGGTTGGTGTATCAGATCCGCAGGAAGGTCGCCGACATCCCGGGAACCTTTACTCCGGTCTAACCATCTCGTCAAACTACAAAGCCTGCTTAGTATTAAGTGTAGGCTGGGAAGGTGGAGCAGGAACACTGCCCCATCCGAGCGTTTGGAGCGATCAATGACTGATGAGAATTCACCGAGCACCACCCCGCCTATCCCCGGGGCACCTTCGGTGGAGCCTCCCAGCCTGACGGAGCCGGTGGAACCTCGCGAGCCACTGCCGCCCAAACCAGATCAGGGCGCACCCGAGACGGTGTCGCCCACCGGCACCCCCACCGGAGCAGCAAAAACGGTCAACTCGCAGAGCGGGCGCTTCCTCACCACCGCCCAGGGCACGCGGGTCGCTGACACCGATCACTCACTTAAGGCGGGCCCCCGCGGTCCGGTGCTCCTGCAGGACCACCACCTGCGCGAAAAGATTACCCATTTCGACCACGAGCGCATCCCGGAGCGTGTCGTCCACGCCCGCGGCGCTGGTGCTCATGGAACCTTTGTGGCCAATGGTGCCGCAGCAGGCGTCACGAAGGCTGGCTTCCTCGCCAAAGACGTCGAGACGCCAGTCTTCGTGCGATTCTCCACAGTGTTGGGCTCGCGAGGCTCAGCTGACGCGGTGCGCGATACCCGCGGCTTCGCCACCAAGTTCTACACCGACGAGGGCACCTACGACCTCGTGGGAAACAACATCCCGGTGTTTTTCATCCAGGACTCCATCAAGTTCCCCGACGTGATCCACGCAGGCAAACCGCACCCGGACCGCGAGATCCCCCAGGCGCAGAGTGCCCACGACACGTTCTGGGATTTCGTCTCCCTGCATAGCGAAGCGCAGGCGCACACCATGTGGAACATGTCCGATCGAGGAATCCCGCGGTCGTACCGGACGATGGAAGGCTTCGGCGTCCACACCTTCCGGCTCCAGAACAAGGCGGGCGAGACCACGCTGGTGAAGATCCACTGGAAGCCCAAGCAGGGCGTGCATTCGCTGGTCTGGGAAGAAGCCCAGATCATCAACGGCATGGACCCCGACTTCCACCGCCGCGACCTCGCCGACTCGATTGAGGCCGGCGCCTTCCCGCAGTGGGACCTGGGCATCCAGACGTTCCCTGATACCGAAGACGAAATGTTCGAAGGCATCGACCTGCTGGACCCCACCAAGTTTGTCCCAGAAGAGTTGGCTCCCGTCCAGATCATCGGCACGATGACCCTGAACGCAAATCCGACCAACTACTTCGCTGAGACAGAGCAGATCGCCTTCCACCCGGGGCACCTGGTACCGGGCATCGACGTCACGAACGACCCCCTGCTGCAGGGCCGGCTGTTCTCCTACATCGATACCCAGATCAGTCGTCTCGGAGGGCCGAACTTCGCCCAGCTGCCGATCAACCGACCCCACGCACCGGTCAATGACATGCTCCGGGACGGAATGCACCAGACAGCGGTCCACGGCGGAGTGGCGCCCTACCGGCCCAACTCGCTCGACGGCGGATGCCCATTCCTCGCGGGCGAGGACATGAGCGCCTACATTGAGGTGCCTGAGGAACTGCCCGCGTCGCAGAAGGTGAGGGAAAGCCCCGCCACGTTCGAGGACCACTTCAGCCAGGTGCGGATGTTCTTCAAGTCCCTGACCCCGCTGGAGCAGGACCACGTCATCTCCTCCTACACCTTCGAACTGGGCAAGGTCTACGAAGAGACCCTGCGGGTTCGCCAGCTCCAGCATCTGGCCAACATCGACGAGCGTCTCGCTGCCGAGGTAGCCCTGGGTCTCGGTCTCACAGCTCCAGCACCAACCGTGCAGGTCGAGGATCACGAGCCAAGCCCCACCGTCTCGCAGATCGGCGGCACCTGGCCGGTCGACGGCCGGATCATCGGCATCATCGCCGACGCCAACAGCGACCTCACGGCCGTTGCCACCTTGACCAGCGGTATTCACGACGCCGGGATGGTTCCGCTGCTCATCGCTCCCACCGGCGGGAAGCTCGACGGCGGCATGGTGGTCCAGCGGACCTACCTCACCGCCCGCTCCACCGAGTTCGACGCACTGATCGTCGCCGGCGCTGCGACACCGGGCGACGACGCCGCCAACAGCCGGGACGCGAAGGCAGGATCCCCGGGGGGCACCATTGACCCACGGGTTGCCCTGCTTCTTTCCGAGGCGTTCAGGCACTCCAAGGCCATCGGTGGCGTAGGCGACGTGGCAGCAGTGCTGCAGGCCAGTGCCATCAGCATCGATGCGCCGGGCGTGGTGACCGGTGACGCCACACCTGTGCTCACCGCTCTAGGTGAACTGCTGGCCAAGCACCGCGTCTGGGACCGTTTTCCGGCACCCGCGCAGTAAATAGATCAACGACGACTGACCGCAGGAGAACGGTCCGGCGGTCAGTCGTCGTTTAACGCCCAACCGCGGCGGAGACGTGAAGTACAACTACTGTGGGTTCAGGCTGCCACCAGAACAGGAAGTGCTGAATGTTTGAGGCTTTTACGGAATTCGCGACGACGATTGACGGCGTCGAGATCGCAGGCCGGATCTCCCGTCCGACCGCCGATCCGAAGCCGGCTCTCCTGTTGCTGCATGGGCACCCGGAGTCCCACCTGATGTGGCACAAGATCGCCGACCGGCTCGCGGAAAAGTACACGGTGGTGATGCCGGACCTGCGGGGTTATGGCTCGTCGGGTCTGCCGGCCAGCGACCCGCAGCACCTCACCTACAGCAAGCGCACCATGGCCCGGGATCAGGCGCTGCTGATGCAACACTTCGGTGCTGAGCGCGGCTTCGAACAGTTCGCGGTCTGCGCCCACGACCGGGGCGCCCGCGTGGCCCACCGGCTGGTCGCCGATTACCCGGACCGGGTGACCGCCGCGATCCTTTTGGACATCGCCCCGACCCTTGACATGTATGAATCCACAGACCGGGCGTTCGCCGAGGCCTACTTCCACTGGTTCTTCCTGATCCAGCCGGAGCCGTTGCCCGAGTCGCTGATCGAAGCCAACCCGAGGGCCTACATCGAGAATCTGATGGGCAGCCGGTACGCCGGGCTCGCCCCGTTCCCGGCAGAGGTCCTGGACCGGTATGTTGGCGCCCTGTCCAGGCCCGGTGCGGTGCACGCCATGTGTGAGGACTACCGGGCGTCGTCGACCATCGACCTGGAGCACGACCGCCACGACCGGAACCACGGTCTCCTGATCGACACCCCGCTGCGGGTCCTGTGGGGCGAGCACGGAGTCGTCGGCAAGCAGTTCGACCCGCTGGCCCTCTGGCGGGCGGTGGCCCCAACTGCCACCGGCCGCGCGCTCGATGCCGGACACTACCTCCCCGAGGAGGCGCCCGAGGACGTCCTGCAGGAGATCCTCGCCTTTCTCTGAGCGGCATGCTCTGACGGGCATGACGCGCCGAACGCTCCGGCGGGCCGCACCTGCCCCGCTAGGCGGGAAGCCGGTGGATTGCCGTTTGGATCGAGACAGCGGCCGCTCCCCGCGCCCACGCGCGGAAACCGGAGCGGTCCACGTGAATGTGTACCGGTTCGGCGTTGGGCCCCCGCTCAGCGTGGACAGCATTGGTGACGCGGTGGGCAACGAGGTCGTAAATTCCGATTCCCTCACCGGCCAGCACCACCGAGGATTGAAGGGTGAGATTGGCCGCAAGGGCGATGAATCTGCCGAGGGCATCGCCCGCCGCGTTGACCACGGTCTGTGCTGAAGGCTCACCGGCGGATGCCAACCGGAGGACTTCGTCGTAGCTGACGGGCCTCTGGAGTGCAGCCGAAACCTGCCCTGCGATCGCTCCGGATGTGAGCACGGCCTGTGCGCAGCCCCGATGGCCATCTGGGCACACGGGTCCGCCCGCTGCGAGCGGGATGTGACCGCCGGTGCCCGCTCCGGCGTCGACGGTACGCACAGCCTGGCCGCCCACCACCAGGCCGTAGCCGACACCCGCTCCGATCGTGACGATCGCGAATCCCGGAAGGTCGCGGCCTATGCCGAACCAGCGCTCTGCTTCGGCGAGGGCGACGACGTCGTTTTCGACGGTGACTGGTGCGCCCACGCGTTCCGACAGCAGCTCCGCGAGGTGGACGCCGTGCCACTCCAGAAAGGGTGCGTGCTCCACGACCCCGTGCCGAACAAAGCCGCCCAGGCTGACGCCGACGCCGGTGAGGTCCTCGATCTCCAGATTGTTGATGCTGCGGGCTATGTCGTCGATGACGCCCCCCGGGCTGCGGTCCGTTAGCGGGTGATCAATCCATGCCATCGGTTCCGCCCGAATTCCGGTCGATACGGCGTAAAGGTGGGTTCCCGTGAGCTTCACCCCGACGAATCGGCCTTTATGGGGGGCGATGTCGAGTGGCCGCGATGGGCGTCCCACTGAACCGTCGGCGACGTCGTTGACCTCCACGAGTACCCCGCTATCCAGCAAGGGTTTCGCCAGACGGGTCAGGCTGGCGGCCGACAGGTCGAGCCGTGCCGTCAGCGCTGCCCGGGACAAGGGTCCGTGAATCAGCACCGCACGTGCGACTGCCACTTCTCCACTGCTCGCCATGATCGGTCTCCTCAGGTCTGTTGGTTCCACCCTGATCCTATTTCTTCCAGGCTAGAACTAATTTACCGCCACAGGGATAGCCGATCTTCGCCGCGGAGCCACCAGTAGCGCTCGGCTCAACGAGTGCAGCGCGGCCGTCCGCTCGTGCTTCACCTGGGGTGTGCCGTGGGAAAATGCTGACCATGACCTCGTCCAACCTCACCAGTTCTACCCCTTCCAGTTCCACCCCCGCCGACCGCAGGCCCATCGTCGCAGTCCTGGTGGGGGACCGGCCCGTGATCGGACTGGAGCGCGTCGCAGCTCTCGCGGACATCCGCGAGACGGACGCGGCCGGCCTGCCGGCAGCCATCGACGGGGCCGACGTGCTCTACCTCTGGGATTTCTTCTCGGGCGCACTGGAACCGGCCTGGCAACACGCAGGTTCCCTGCAGTGGCTCCACGTGGCGGCGGCCGGCGTCGACAAACTGCTGTTCCCGGGACTGGTCAACTCGCCGGTCACCGTGACCAATGCGCACGGCGTGTTTGATCGCCCCATGGCCGAGTACGTACTCGGCGCCATGCTCTTCGCCGCCAAAGGCTTCGGTCAGACCCGGGACTTTCAGCGCCAGTTGGTCTGGGGTCGACGCACCACCCGGAACATCGCCGGTTCCCGGGTCCTCGTGGTGGGCACCGGCAGCATCGGGCGGTGCACCGCACGGCTCCTGACGGCGGCCGGAGCCAGGGTCGACGGCGCCGGCCGGAACGCCCGCACGAACGACCCCGACTTCGGTACAGTCCATGCCAGCTCCGACCTGGCGGCCCTGGCCGGCGGCTACGACTATCTGGTCCTGGTGGCACCGCTGACCCCACAGACCAACGGAATGGTCAGCGCCGCGGTGCTTGACGCCATGGCTTCCACCTCGGTCCTGATCAACGTGGGGAGGGGAAAGCTGGTGGATGAGGCGGCATTGGTGCGCGTGCTCGACAACGGTGGCATCGCCGGGGCAGTGCTGGACACCTTCGCCGTCGAGCCGCTACCGCCCTCCAGCCCGCTCTGGGGGATGGACCAGGTGCTC
This sequence comes from Arthrobacter sp. CAN_C5, assembly GCF_017875735.1. Classification (NCBI taxonomy): domain Bacteria; kingdom Bacillati; phylum Actinomycetota; class Actinomycetes; order Micrococcales; family Micrococcaceae; genus Arthrobacter; species Arthrobacter sp. CAN_C5. The sequence goes on along the minus strand of NZ_JAGGMZ010000001.1, from coordinate 3,226,876 downwards.
ATCTCACCCCACATGGCCAGCGACGCCGACTCCTGGCTGGACGATCTGGCGCTTCAGTTCGAACGCAACTTCCTCACCTGGCATGCCGGGAAGGCGCTGCCCCATCCGGTGGACAAGATGCTCGGGTACGTGCCGACGTCGTCCGGGGACAGCCGTCAATAGGCGCCCGCCAAAATCAGGCCGGAATAGAAGCCAATCCTCCCGGCGTTGCCGCTAGTAGGATTTCCGCGCCCACACCCTTTCGAAGGACCTTCCGTGCCCCATAGTGCCCCGCCCGCCACTGAGACCCAGTCGGCCGAGCGTCCGGACGACATCGACAACGCCAAACGCAACCGGCTGGTGATCTCGCTGCTGCTGGTGTCGGCTTTTGTGGTGATCCTGAACGAGACGATCATGAGCGTTGCGCTGCAGACACTCACGGTTGACCTGGGCATCACCGTCAGCGCCGGGCAGTGGCTCACCACGGCCTTCATGCTCACCATGGCAGTGGTCATCCCGGTCACCGGGTTCCTGCTGCAACGGTTCCATACCCGTCCCGTATTCATGGCCGCCATGTCCCTGTTCAGCCTCGGCACCCTGGTCTCGGCGCTCGCCCCAGGGTTTGAGGTGCTCCTGGTCGGCAGGATCATCCAGGCCAGCGGCACCGCCATCATGATGCCGCTCCTGATGACCACCGTGATGACGCTCGTCCCCCCGGCCTCCCGCGGCCGTACCATGGGCAATATCGCCATCGTGATCTCCGTGGCGCCGGCCATCGGCCCCACCGTGTCCGGCCTGATCCTCAGCGTGCTGGACTGGCGCTGGCTGTTCTGGCTGGTCCTCCCCATCGCCGTCGGCGCACTGGTCCTCGGTGCCACCCGCATCCAGAACGTCACCACGCCACGCCGCCTGCCCATTGACGTCCTCTCGGTCATCCTCTCGGCGCTTGCCTTCGGTGGGATCATCTACGGTCTCAGCCAGTTCGGCGAGGCTGCCGAAGGCGGGGGACCGGTGCCACCCTGGCTGCCACTCGTCGTCGGCGGTGTGGCCCTGGTGCTGTTCATCCTCCGGCAGCGCAGCCTGCAGCGCGCCGACCGTGCCCTGCTGGACCTGCGGACCTTCAAGTCCCGCACCTTCACCATCTCCATCCTGGTCATTTCGGTGTCCATGATGGCGCTTTTCGGAACCATCATCCTGCTGCCCCTCTACGTCCAGAACGTGCTCGGGCTCTCCCCAGTGGTAGCGGGTATGCTGCTGTTCCCGGGCGGCCTGACCATGGGACTGCTCGGCCCGATAGTCGGCCGCATCTATGACAGGCGCGGCCCCCGGGTCCTCGTGGTGCCGGGCGCGATCCTTGTCAGCCTGGTTTTCTGGGGTCTGACGATGCTCAGCGAAACCACCCCCTTCCTCATGGTGATGGTGGCCCACGTCTTCCTCAGCATCGGCCTCGCCCTGATGTTCACCCCGCTGCTGACCTCGGCTCTCGGGTCCGTCCGCCCGCAGCTCTACTCACACGGCAGTGCCATCGTGGGCACCGTCCAGCAGCTTGCGGGTGCTGCAGGCACCGCCCTGTTCATCTCGGTCCTGACCATCCAGGCCACCGCACTGCTCGACGACGGCGCCTCCGAGGTGGCCGCCGAAGCCGGTGGCATCCAGGCCGCGTTCTTCTGCGGCGCGATCGTCTTCATGTTCGCCGTCGTAGCGGCCTTCTTCATCCGGAAGCCCGAAGACACGCCGGTCGACGCCGCAGAGGCTCCAGTCGACGGCGCCGGAGTACCAGCCGTTCACTAACCGGCCCGGCACGAGGGCTAGGGGTGCCTGACCCCGTCACCATTGATGACGGCCAGGTACCCCTCGCGGAACGTCGGATAGGTAAACCCGAACCCCGTGGCCAGCAGCGCCGCGTTGCTGAGGCGCTTCCCGGTTCCCCGCTTCGTTCCGCCGGTCCTGGCCGACGACGACGGTCCCACCGGCGGGGTCGGTAGACCCAACTGCGCGGCGAGGAACTCGACCACCTCACCCTGGTCAACGGGTTCATTGTCGACCCCGATGTACTCGGTCCCGGGGTTGCTGACCTGCGTGGTCAGGTGCACAATGGCCGCGGCCGCGTCATCGCGGTGGATCCGGTTGGTCCACTGGATCTCCTGCGGGACGACGGCGGTTCCCGCCGTCAGCTGGTCGATCAGCCGGGTACGCCCGGGCCCGTAGATCCCCGACAGCCGCAGGATAATGGCGTCCGGGCGGCGGGCTCGCAGGAGCTCCTCGGTGCTGGCCAGGATGGTCGCCGTTGGGGTGGCCGGAGCCACGGGGTGGGATTCGTCGATCCACTCGCCGTCGTCGCCCCCGTACACGGCGGTGGAGGACACCAGGAGTATGCGTGCGTCGATGCCGTCCCGGTCCAGGGCGTCGAGGAGATTGCCGGTGGCCTCCAGATAGGCGGCACGGTAGGCGTCCTCGGTGCGGCCGTCGGCTGCGGTAGCCATCACCACAATGTTCGTGTCCAGCGGGATGGTCGGCAACTCGCCGGTGAGATCCACGGCGACCCCGTCGAAGTGTGCCGGTAGCTTGTCCGCCGACCTCCGCCACCCGGTCACCCGGTGTCCGGCCGCCGCGAATCTCAGCCCGGCTTCGGTCCCCAGATCACCGCAACCGGCAATCAGTACTCCGCCCGGGATCGCCCTGTCCTCGCTCACGCCGTTACCCTTCTCGAACCGGCCGAAATGCCTTAAATGTCGAGCGTACAGTGGTGCGGGCCAGCTTGCTTCCCACCGATGGGGACCGTTCAGTGGGATAGTCCAGACATTCCCAGTGACTAAGCGCTGCCGGTGGGAAAGAAGGAACCCGCTGTGGGACTAGAGCGCCGGCGCGGGCTCCTAGCTGGCGGTCACCGACTTCAGCCCGGATTCGACCGCTGCCGCTGCTGCCCGCTTGTCCTTGCGGTGCCGGAGCTGGCCGATCAGCGTCACCACTGCCGACAGGACGGCCGAGAGTGCAATCCCGACCCAGAGGTCGATGTGCAGTGCGGCCGCTCCCACGAGGGCGCCGACCAGAATCAGTGCGATGGCGAGTGCCCGGCGTGCCCAGAAGGGACTCTTCCCTCCGGCGAGGCGTGAGTCCGAGGCCAGCCCGGTGATCGTGGAGGTCACGACGACGGTGGTGATCTCGGCGACCTTGAGGCGTTTTGCCGTGGCGGCCTGAACACCCATGGCCAGGGCGAGCGTGCTGGTGGTGATGCTGCCCAGCAGATGATCGTCGGTGACATCGATGAGGGCGGTGAAGAGAGCCAAACCGCCGATGAGCACGGTCACCGTGAGAAAGGTCAACGAGGTGCGTCCGCTCCACCCCTCGGGTGCCTTCCGCAACACCCGCCCGCCAATGACGGCGCCGACCATGAAGAAGAGCAACGCCAGGGCAGGTCTCAGTACCGGCAGGTCGCTGCCCCCGGCAATAGCCATGCCCAGCAGCACGACGTTTCCGGTCATGTTTCCGGTGAAGACCTGGTCCAGGCCCAGGAAACCGACGGCATCCACGACGCCGGTGGAAAAGGTAAGGGTCAGCATGAGCCACAGGTGGAGCCGGTCGGTGGGGACAGGCTGACGCTTCATGGGATCCTCCGTGCGGTGAGAGCTGGTGTGCAGAGTCTTGCTATACGAACCGTCACATTTCGAACGGCATGTATACAAAATACACCTTCAAGTTTATTGTTGTATGCAATCGGTCACATGAGACCTGCACCACATGCAGTCCCCGCCTCCTGAGCCAAGGATGAAAATGCCGCCCACACCACTGACGCCACCGGCCCCGCCGGAAACGCCCGACACACCGGAAACGCCTGACACGCGATCACGGTCGCCGTTCAAACTGGCCGGCGTGTTTGCCAGCGCCGCCGCCGTGGCCCTCGCGATGACCGCCTGCCAGCCACTACAGGCTCTTGAACCAGCACCCGAGCGCGAAGAGGTCACCACCGCGTCCCTCGACGGCAAGACCATTGTCGAGGGCGGGGACCTGGTGATGGCGCTCTCCGCCGAACCGGATCGCCTGGACCCGACGACGTCGTCGTCGCTCTACACGCGCTACGTCATGCAGACCATGTGCCAGAAGCTCTACGACATCGATGCGTCGGGCGAGCTGGTTCCCCAGCTCGCCACTGAACTCCCCGAGGTCTCCGAGGACGGACTCACCATCTCCATCCCGGTCCGTCAGGACGCCGTGTTCGCCGACGGCGCCGAGTTTAACGCCGAGGCGGTCCGTCAGACACTCGACCGGCACCTCAACCTCGAGGGATCCTCCCGTGCCAGCGAGCTCGGACCGATCACCAGCATCGAAGCGACCGACGAGTACACGGTTGAGATCACCTACGAGACGCCCTTCGCGCCGCTGACCGCTGCACTGGCCGACCGGGCCGGGATGATGCTCTCACCCGAGGCCCTTGACGCGACGGGGGAGAACTTCGGTGACAACCCCGTCTGCGTGGGGCCGTTCAAATTCGTCGACCGGGTGCCGCAGACCTCGATTTCCGTCGAACGGGACCCCCTGTACTACGACGCCGAGAACGTCCACCTGGACACCATCACCTACCGGATCATCACCGACGCGAATATCCGCGCGGCAAACCTGCGATCCGGTGACGTCCATGTCGCCGACACCATCTCGCCGCAGGACATTGATGCTCTGACGCAGGAGAACGGCATCGGCATACTTCAGGTCGGGTCCCTCGGCTACCAGGGTCTGACCATCAACCTCGGCAACACCGAGGGAGTCGGCGAACCGGTCGGCACCATCGACACTCCGCTGGCGCAGGAGGCAGCGGTGCGGATGGCCCTGTCCATGTCGATTGACCGCGAAGCCCTGGTGAACACCGTGTTCAACAGCTGGTACCAGCCGGCCTGTTCGCCCATCTCCCCGGAAAGCCCCTTCACCTCAGAGCTCAGCGAAGACTGCCCGCCGTTCGACCCGGAAGGCGCCGTCGCCCTGCTGGAGGAGGCCGGCATCGAAACTCCCTACGACATCGAAATGCAGGTCTCCAACGCTCCCGACACGCTCCGGTTCGCGCAGGCCCTCCAGGCCGCCGTCTCCGAGGAGGGTGCGTTCAGCCTGAAGATCGTCCCGGTCGAGTACTCCACCCTGCTGGATGTGCAGTCACGCGGTGACTTCGAGATGCTGCAGCTCGGCTGGTCCGGCCGCGTCGACCCGCACGGCAACATGTTCAACTTCCTCTCCACCGGGGGAGGCAACAACTACTCCGGTTACAGCGTTGAGGAGGCAGACACCCTGCTCCGGCAGGCAGCGCAGGCCACTGACGACGACGAACGCGCCGAACTGTATGGCCAGGTGGTCGAGAAGATCCAGGTAGACAACCCACTGATCTACCTCTACCGGGTGCGCAGCCTGACCGCCTACACCACCAACATCGCCGGGGTGGAAACCTTCGCCGATGGCGTGGTGCACCTGTCCAACGTGGCCTTCATCGAGACCGAAGGGGCACAGCCATGATCCGCTACGTCGGCACCCGGCTCTGGCAGTCGGCGCTCACCCTGATCCTGGCATCACTGGTGGTGTTCATCGGCGTCCGCCAGCTACCCGGCGACCCGGCACTGGCCATGGCCGGGGAGGAAGCCACCCCCGAACGGGTGGAGGCCATCCGCGAGCAGCTGGGGTTGAACGAGTCGCTGACCAGCCAGTACTTGACGTTCCTCGGGAACATCTCCCGCGGTGACTTCGGCGAGTCCACCCGCACCGGGACCCCGGTTACCGAGCTCATCGCCACCACCCTGCCGGTCACGCTATGGCTGTCGGCCTACGCGATCGTCGTCGCGGTCGTCGTCGGCATCCTCTTTGGCGTCATCGCCGAACGGTTCCGCGGGCGGTGGCCGGAATGGCTGGCCAACGGGTTCGCGCTTATCGGATTGTCGGTCCCGAACTTCTGGCTGGGAATCCTCGCGATCCTCTACCTGGCGGTGACGCTCGGCTGGTTCCCGGCGTCGGGCTACGTTGACGTCGCCAGCGACCCGCTGCGCGGCCTCTATTACCTCACCCTCCCGGCGATCATCCTGGGCACCGGACTGGCCGCGGTGATCATGCGGCAGACCCGCGCGTCGATGATCGAAACGATGAACACCGACTATGTGCGCACCGCCCGGGCCAAGGGCCTGGGCCGGGGCAGGGTCCTGATGCGCTACGGCCTGCGGAACTCGCTGATCGTGGTTGTGACCATCGTTGGCCTGCAACTCGGTGGGCTGATCTCCGGTGCTGTGGTGACCGAACGGATCTTCGCGCTTCCCGGCTTCGGGAAGCTCACCCTCGACGCAGTGTTTACCCGTGACTACCCGGTCATCCAGGCCGTGGTCCTGATCATCACCGTTTCCTACATTGTGATCAACCTGGCCGTGGACATCCTGTACTCAGTCGTCAACCCGAAAATCCGAGTCGGAGGAGCCAACTGATGGCCGCCACAGAAATCGCCCCCACAGGCTCCGGCCCAGGCGCCGGACCGGGCAACGGTCCGGGCACCGGAGCGGAAACCGCGGGCCTCGGCTCGGCGCGTGGCCGGATCTGGCGCTCGCTGCGCCGGAACCCGCTCGGCATTGCCGGCGGCATCATGCTGGCGCTGGTGGTCCTCGCCGCCGTGCTGGCCCCGGTGATCGCTCCCTATGACCCCACCGAGGTCCACTTCGAGGCACCCTTCCAGGACCCCCTGACCGTCGGGTTCCTCCTGGGCACCGACGACCTGGGCCGGGACATCTTCTCCCGCATGCTCTTCGGCATGCAGGCGTCGCTCCAGGTGGGTGCGCTGTCGGTGCTGCTCGCCGTCGTCATCGGCACGCCTCTGGGGCTGCTGGCCGGCTACTGGAAAGGGTTCGACGCCGTCATCTCCCGCCTCACCGACGTCACCCTGGCGTTCCCGTTCCTGATCATCGCCGTCGGGCTGGCCGCGATCAGCGGTCCGAGCCTGTCCAACGCCGCGATCGCCCTGGGGATCGCGCAGATCCCCACCATGATCCGGGTGGTCCGCGGCGAGACGCTGCGGATCAAGGAAAGCGACTTTGTCTTGGGGGCGCGCACCATGGATGCCTCGGGGCTGCGGATCATGGCTCAGCACGTGCTGCCCAACGCGGCCTCGGCGATCATCGTCCAAGCCACTGTGATCATGCCGGTCGCGGTGATCGGCGAAGCACTGCTGTCCTTCCTCGGCCTCGGCATCCAGCCTCCAACACCTAGCCTGGGTATCATGCTCTCGGATGCACAGCAGTACATTTTCAGGTCTCCCACGGCTGCCATCTTCCCCGGCATCGCGATCGCCGTGATCTGCCTGGCGTTCAACCTGTTTGGGGATGCACTGCGCGACGCACTCGATCCCACCAGCACCTCCCGTTCCCGCAAGAAGAACCGAAAGTGACTCGATGACCTACACCACCCCAGCTACCTTCACCACGCGGCCCACCCTGGAGGGCACCTTCGGAATGACCGCGTCCACCCACTGGCTGGCCACCGCGTCGGCGCAGGCGGTCCTCGAGCGTGGCGGGAACGCTTTCGACGCCGCCGTCGCCAGTGCCTTTGTGCTGCACGTGGTCGAGCCGCACCTGAACGGCCCCGGCGGCGATATGACCGGCGTGTTTGCCACCGCCGAGAACCCGTCCGAACCCATCGTCCTGATGGGGCAGGGCCCAGCCCCCGCCGCCGCCACCCGCGAGCACTACCTCGCGGAGGGACTGGAACTGGTGCCCGGCTCCGGTGCGCTCGCCGCCGCGGTGCCCGCCGCCGTCGACGCCTGGCTGCTGCTGCTCCGCGATCACGGCACCTGGGAACTCGGCGACGTGCTGGCCTTCGCCATCGGCTACGCCCGCAACGGGCACCCGATCGTGGGACGGGTGGGCGCCACCATCTCCTCGGTCGCCGAACTGTTCACCGAGCACTGGCCGACGTCGGCAGCGCTCTGGATGCCCGAGGGTCGGGCCCCCGCCGCCGGCGACATGGTCAAGAACGAGGCCTACGCCTCCGTCCTGGACCGGCTGGCCGCAGCCGGCGCACCCGGAGCCACGCGGGAGGAGCGCATCGACGCAGCCCGGCGCGAATGGAGCGAAGGTTTCGTCGCGCAGGCCGCCGTCGCCTTCTCCGCCCAGCCGCACCGTCACTCCTCCGGCACGGACCACGCAGGAGTGATGAGCCTCGAGGACTTCGCCGGCTGCCAGGCCGGCTACGAGCCAGCCACCACCTTCGAGTTCCGCGGCTACACCATCGCGAAGACCGGCGCCTGGGGGCAGGGGCCCGCCTTGCTGCAGACCCTCGCCATCCTCGCCGGGTACGACGACGAGCACCTCGACCCGTCCACCGCGCTCGGCGCCCACACCATCCTCGAGGCGCAGAAGCTGGCGATCGCGGACCGGGAGGCCTACTACGGCGACGCCGACGTCCCCCTGGAGTACCTCTTGTCCGAGGAGTACGCCGCTGAGCGCCGCACGCTGATCACCGAGAAGGCATCTGCCGAGTTCCGGCCCGGGACCGTGCCCGGCCGCGAACCCTTCATCCCGCCGCTGCGCACCGAATACACGGCCCCAGCCCTCGCTGGCGTGGGCGCGATGGCGGGCGTCGGCGAACCGACCGTCTCGCGAAGCGGTGAGACCCGCGGGGACACCTGCCACATCGACGTCGTCGACCAGTGGGGCAACATGGTCTCCGCCACGCCGTCGGGCGGCTGGCTGCAGTCCTCACCGACCATCCCCGAGCTCGGGTTCTGCCTGGGGTCCCGGCTGCAGATGACCTGGCTGGAGGACGGGGCGCCGTCGACCCTGCGCCCGGGCAAGCGGCCTCGCACCACGCTGACACCGACCCTGATCCTGAAGGACAGCGTTCCCGTGGTGGCGTTGGGTTCGCCCGGAGGGGACCAGCAGGACCAGTGGCAGCTGCTCTACATTCTGCGGACCATCGTCGGCGGCTACTCGCCGCAGCAGGCGATCGACGCACCCTCGCTGCACACCACGTCAATCCCCGGGTCGTTCTACCCCCGGACCTGGGAGCCCGGCGGGGCTGTGGTCGAGGACCGTCTCGGTGAGGATGTCATCACCGATCTGGAGGACCGCGGCCACGTCGTCACCCGCGCGGGAGACTGGGCCCTCGGCCGGATTTCCTCTGTGGTGAGCGACCCCGCAACCGGCGTCCTGAAGGCCGCCGCCAACCCGAGAGGAGCGCAGGGCTATGCAGCAGGGCGATGACCTGAACGGAGATAAGTTGACCGCAGTGGAGTCCGACAAGGTGTCCCGCGAGGTCCTGCTCAAGGTCGAGAACCTCGAGGTAACGTTCGGTTCCGCCCCCGTCCTCCACGACGTCAGTTTCGAGCTGCGGCGGGGGGAGCGGGTGGCGATCGTGGGCCAGTCCGGTTCCGGCAAGTCCACCACCATCGGCGCCATCCTGCAGCTGCTGCCCGGTGACGGGTACGTCTCCAACGGATCGATCCGCTTGGGGTCCTCCGGTGACGTGGTCGACCTGGCCGATGCGTCGGACGCCCAGATGCGCTCCATCCGCGGCTCGCGCCTCGGCCTGGTCCCGCAGGACCCGATGTCCAACCTCAATCCGTCGATGAAGGTGGGCCCGCAGATCGCCGACGCGCTGATCTCCAACCGGGAGCCGGGCAGCGAACGGCTCGACCGGGCACAGGTGAAGTCGCGTGCCGTGGCGCTGATGGCGGAGGCGGGAATTCCCGACGCCGAACGCAGGTACGGGCAGTACCCGCACGAGTTCTCCGGCGGCATGCGCCAGCGGGTGCTCATCGCGATCGCACTCGCCGGGGAGCCGGAACTGCTGATCGCTGACGAGCCGACGTCGGCCCTCGATGTGACAGTGCAGCGGCAGATCCTGAACCACCTGCAGAACCTGGTGGACGCCCGCGGCACGTCACTGCTGTTCATCACCCACGACCTGGGCCTGGCCGCAGACCGCACCGACCGCATCATCGTGATGTCCGAGGGGCGCATCGTCGAGGTGGGCACACCGCGCGAGATCCTCCTCAACCCGCAGGAGGACTACACCAAGGCCCTCGTGGCGGCGGCGCCGTCGGTCGCGGCGGTACTTGGCCGGGAACCGGCGGGCGGCGGCATATCCTCCATCGCCGGGCCTGAACCGATCCTGGTCATCCGCGACCTGTTCAAGGAGTTCAAGCTGCGCGGCCAGCGCGGCGGGACCGTGCAGGCGGTGAAGGATGTGTCATTCACCGTGCAGCGGGGGACGACCACCGCCGTCGTCGGCGAATCCGGGTCGGGCAAGACCACCGTGGCCCGGATCATCCTGGGCCTGGAAACCGCCACCTCGGGTAATGCACTGATCGATGGGCAGGCGATCACCGCCAGCCGTGGGCAGCAGCGGAGGGCGCTGAGGCGGAAGGTGCAACCGGTGTTCCAGGACCCGTACGGCTCGCTCGACCCGACGTTCAGCATTGAGCGGCTGATCGACGAACCCCTGCGGATCTTTAAGGTGGGGGACAGGGAGAGCCGCCGGAAGAAGGTAGCCGACCTGCTGGATCAGGTGGGCCTGCCACACAGCATGGCGCAGCGTCGGCCGAATGAACTTTCCGGTGGGCAGCGCCAGCGCGTGGCCATCGCGCGGGCCCTGGCCCTGGAGCCGGAAATGCTCATCCTCGACGAGGCGGTGTCTGCCCTGGACGTGCTGGTGCAGGACCAGATCCTGCGGCTGCTCGCCGATCTGCAGGACCGGCTGGGGTTGACCTACCTGTTCATCAGCCACGACCTCGCCGTCGTCCGGCAGATTGCCGATAATGTGGTGGTCATGAAGGCAGGCGAGGTGATGGAATCAGGAACCGTGGACCAGGTATACAACCGGCCCGGGTCCGGGTACACCCGGGAACTGCTGGGAGCGATTCCTGGTGCTGCCTTTGCTGCCTGACCCCATGCCGGCCGAGCCGGCACCCAAACAGCGGGTGCAGGACGAGATCCGGCACGACATTATTTTCGGTTCGCTCCACCCGGGTACCCGGGTGACCGAGGCGGTGCTCGCCGCGAAGTACGGGGTGTCCCGTATCCCGGTGCGTGAGGCGTTGCGCGCGCTGGAGGCCGAGGGGTTCGTCGAGTCCAAGCCCTACGCCGGATCAACCGTCTCGGAGATTCCGGTGGACGACGCCGACGATCTCTTCTCCGTCCGCGAGGCGTTGGAGGCCGCCACGGCGCGGCGTGCGGCGCGGCGCGCGGCCGCGCAGTTCAGTGCCGGTGCCCCGAGCGCTGAGTGGTGGAGGGTGCGCCGGCAGCTCGCTGACCTGCTCGATGACGGCGATCAGGCCGTCGCCGCGGGCAACCTCGAACTGCTGCCGGAACTGAACATCAGGTTCCACCTCGGTATCGCCGAACTGAGCGGCAGCGCCTCCCTGACGGCGTTGCTGCGCCAGATTTCCGGCAAGATCGAATGGCTCTACGCCACCGACGTCGACAACCGGGGGAAACAGTCCTGGAGCGAGCACCGGTTGATCATGGCCGCGATCGACGCCGGCAACCCCGCCGAGGCCGAGCGGCTGATGGCCGGCCACGTCCACCAGTCGCGGGTGGGATACCTGGACCGCTTCGCCGCACCCTGACGGGTTCGCAGATTAGAGGAGGGGGCGGAGCGGGGCGAGAATGGCCTCGCTGACGCGGGCCACAATATGGCGGCGCTCCCACTCCTTACTGGTCAGGATCCGGCTGTTCCCGCTGTCCACGGCGAAGATCCTCTCCATGCTGTCGGCGAGGCCCTCGTCGAAAATCTCCAGGTTGATCTCGTAGTTCCCGGTCAGGCTCAACCGGTCAATGTTGGCGGTGCCCACGGTGGACCACTGGCCGTCCACGGTGGCAGTCTTCGCGTGGATCATGGCGTTCTGGTAGAGCAGCACCTGGATCCCGTTCTCCAGCAGCGACGAATAGAACCCCCGTGACAACCAGTCGGACAGCACGTGGTTGGATTCCTCCGGCAGGATCACCCGCACATCCACCCCGCGCTTGCTGGCACGCAACAGGGCATTGAGGATCTGCTGGTCCGGGATGAAGTAGGCGGTGGTGATGTAGATGTGGTCCCTGGCGCGGTTGATCGCGTCGAGGTAGACCCCGCGGATGGGGAACACCAGGTTCGCCGGGATGTTGTTGACCGCACGGAGGCGTGGCTCCCAGAATTCGGCACTGATGTCGTCCAATGGACGACGGGACCGTGAGGAGGTCAGGTTCCAGACGCTGACGAAGGCTTCCCTGAGTTCCCAGACCGACGGGCCCACGATCCGCAGGTGGGTGTCGCGCCACTTGGTGGCATAGAGGCTGCCGATGTTGTAGCCGCCCACAAACCCGGTGGTCTCGTCGACAACCAGCAGTTTGCGGTGGTCGAAGCCGGTGCCCCGGATGTTCGTGAAGATGATCGACGGTCGGAACACCGGAAACCTGAAGACCCGCACAGCGGGGTGGAACTTGTAGAACGACCGCCTGACCACGAGGTTTGCGAACCCGTCGTAGATGACATAGACCTTCACCCCGCGCGCGGCGGCGTCGTTGAGGGCATCCCGGAAGGCACGGCCGACGGCGTCGCCCTTCCAGATGTAGGTTTCCATCAGGATCTGGTGCTCGGCGGACCGGATCGCCTCGAGCATTGACTCGTAGAGGTCCTCGCCATAGGTGTAGACGGTGGTTGCCGAGCCTGCGACCCGCCCCTCGAAGATGCCCGGCTTGGGGAACCCCTCGCGCTTGGTCCTGATCTTCTTCTGGACCGTGTCAATAATCACCAGGGTTGCGGCGACCGCAGCCTGCAGGACACCGAGGGCCATCAGAGCCCTCCGAACGACAGTGCTTGCGAAACCGACAACGCGCTTGGGGTGGTGAAGAGGCATACTCACGAGCCTATCGCCACGCGGTGAAAACCTGCTCCACCTGCTGTGTCACAGAGTGGGCACTATCCGCCAGGACCCGGGCGACCGCACCACCGGAGGCGGTGTCGAATCGGGTCAGGCTCGTGCTCTGGAGGACCGGAGGCGTGAAGCCCAGGGCCGTTACGGCGCCCAGCACCCGGGTACCACCGAGCACTCCCATCGCCGACCGGTGGTCCCCGGTCAGATCCAGTTCCTCGACCAGAAGATCCCCGGCAGGTCCGGTGCAACGCACCGAGCTGCGCAGCTCCCCTGGCCGCTCCCCGGTGCGGCCGCGCACCAGGACCTCCTGCAGGACGAGCCGTGCGCCCGCCGCCAGCGACACCCGGGTTTCCCTGAGGACATTGGCGCCCTCAGCCACGACCAGCGGTGCCCCGGCCCACAGCAACGTGCCGCCGTCGGCGACGGTCGCCGAAAGCCGCCACCGGGCCTGCACACCCGCCGCGTTGTAGGCGACGAGGCCCGCCGGTTCCACCACCTCAAGGGTGACCCCGGCGCCCACCGACACCTCGATCAGCACCTCGTCGCCACCGAGGAGCATCATGGAGATCCCGATCAGGGCGACGCGCGCGTGGGTGGGGTCCACTCCCGCCCCGGGGCTGCCGGCCAGGGGATGCACTGGGCGTGGGGCGAGGAACTGGCCCTGGTCCAGCACCGAATAGCTGGCCCGCCCGCGGGCCAGCTCGACGCCGATCCGGGTGGGACGTACCGGCTCACCCGTCGATCCTTCACCCATCGACCCTTCTAAAGCCGACCCTTCGAAAGCCGTCACCCCTACTGCCGGTGTGTGCCAGCAGACCCGGAGGATTCGTCGTGGGTGTGCACGTAGCCGCCGTCGTCGTCGGCGTGGAAATGCGGGGCCATTGGCCCCGGATCCTGCGGCGTGTGCGTTCCGGCCCGGTGCTGCACCACCATTGACCGGACCCAGTCGGCGAGCTCGGCGACGGTCGCGGGAACCTTGCGTGACAGGGCCAGGACAGGGCCCCCCTCGCGGGCGTCGGAGGCGTCGGCCAGCATCAGGTCGACGTCGACGTCCACGTACGGTGCCAGATCGATCTTGTTGATGACGAGCAGGTCCGCCCGCGCAATGCCGGGGCCACCCTTCCGGGCGACGTCGCCGCCGCCCGCCACATCGAGCACGAAGATCTGGGCGTCCACCAGGGCGGGTGAGAACGTGGCGGTGAGGTTGTCGCCGCCGCTTTCCACCATGACCAGGTCCAGGGGTGCGAAGTCGGACTCGAGGTCCTCCACGGCCAGAAGGTTGGTGGTGACGTCGTCGCGGATGGCCGTGTGCGGGCACGCCCCGGTCTCGACGGCGCGGATCCGCTCGCCGGGGAGCACCCCGGCGGATTTCAGGAAGCGCGCGTCCTCGTCGGTGTAGATGTCATTGGTGATGACCCCGATGGACAGCTCGCCTGACATGGCGCGGCAAATCGACGCGATCAGTGAACTTTTCCCGGTGCCGACCGGGCCCGCAATGCCGAGCCGGAAGGAACGGGTGGAGGGGGTAGGGATTTCAGGCAACGAACAGTCTCCTTGTTCTGGTGGTGTGTTCCTGCGCCCACTGCTCCATCCACGGAGCGCTGAGCGCGGGCAGGTCGTCTTCGGTGTGGATGGTCAGGGCGGCACGCGCGACGTCGTCCATGGCGGTGCCGGCGTCGAGAATCCAGCGGGTGCCGGTCATCGGGTCGATGGGGAGCAGCTTCAGCGCCGCGGCGACCACGGATTGCGCGTCGTCGTAGCAGCAGAGCAACGCCAGTTCCAGTTCCGGCACCCCGAGAGCCGCGCCGAGGACGCCTAACGCAACCGGCCGGGTGGGCTTGGGCACCTCACGGGCCAGCCGGGCGACGGCGGGATTCCCCGGGACGAGGGTCACGGCCAGACGCAGCATCCCGCGTCCGAGCCGGCGGGATGCCTCGCGCTGGGCCTCAGCAGGCGTCCTCGCGTCCAGCGCCGCCTCGATCGGGGCGAAGGCCAGCGTCCCGGGGGGTGACCCGCCGGTGTCCGTTGACTCGCCCTGCGCCTGCGCCTGCGCCAGCACCGCGCGTCGGTGGGCGAGGACCGCCGCCGCTGTCTCCACCCGCATCACCGTGGTGAGCCGGGACAGGAGATAACCGTAGACCTGATCCGGTCCCAGCCCTCCCAGGACCGCTGGCTCCAGTCCCGCCGAATGGGCGTACGCACCCGAGGGCAGGCGGGAATCCGCGAGCAGGAAGCCGGCAAGAGCCGATGCGCTGACGCCCATGCCTAAAGTCCCATTCCTCGAACCATGCCTAATCCCATGCCGTGTCCCATGACTAGAACAGGGTGTAGCGCTGGGTCAGGGGCAGTTCGGACGCGGGAGCTGGTTCGATCTCCTGGCCGTCGATGCTCACCCTGAACGTTTCGGGGTCCACCTGGATATCCGGCAGCGCCGTGTTGTTCGGCAGCGACGCCTTGGTGACCCCGCGGGTATCAGCGATGGCCGTCAGGCGTCGGGTGAGGCCCAGCCGGTCGGCGAGCCCGTCCTCCAACGCGGCGGGCGTGACGAACGACGTCGACAGGTGCGGCGCCGAGGTCGCCGTCCCCGCCAGGGCCTCACGCATCCAGACGGGTTGAGGGGTGGGAAG
Organism: Arthrobacter sp. CAN_C5; assembly: GCF_017875735.1. Classification (NCBI taxonomy): domain Bacteria; kingdom Bacillati; phylum Actinomycetota; class Actinomycetes; order Micrococcales; family Micrococcaceae; genus Arthrobacter; species Arthrobacter sp. CAN_C5. Next base: position 3,211,408 of record NZ_JAGGMZ010000001.1, on the reverse strand, counting down.
CGAAGCGTTGGGGTCGCCCATCTGACCCGCGACAATAGCCCCGCCTTTGATCACCAGCGACGGCCGGATCCCGAAGAACGCCGGATGCCACAGCACCAGATCCGCCAGCTTTCCGACGGCGATCGAGCCCACCTCGGCGTCGATCCCGTGGGCCACCGCAGGGCAGATCGTGTACTTGGCCACATAGCGGCGGGCCCTTTCGTTGTCGGCGGGCGACGCCGAGTCGGTGGTGCCCAGATGATTCTTCATCACGTGGGCCACCTGCCAGGTGCGGGTGATGGTCTCGCCGATACGGCCCATCGCCTGCGCATCGGAAGAGGTGATGGAGAGGGCGCCCAGGTCCTGCAGCACGTCCTCGGCCATCATGGTGGTGGCCCGGATGCGCGACTCGGCAAACGCCAGGTCTTCGGGGATGCGCGGGTTGAGGTGGTGGCACACCATCAGCATGTCCAGGTGCTCCGCCACCGTGTTGACCGTGAACGGCAGCGTGGGGTTGGTTGACGCGGGGAGCACATTGGCTGCTGCGGCGACGGTGATGATGTCCGGGGCGTGGCCCCCGCCGGCCCCCTCGGCGTGGAACACGTGGATGCCGCGGCCCCCGACCGCCTCGAGGGTCTGCTGGACGTAGCCTGCCTCGTTGAGCGAGTCGGCGTGAAGCGCCACCTGCATACCCCACCGGTCTGCGGCCCGCAGTGCCGCGTCGATGGCGGCGGGGGTGGATCCCCAGTCCTCATGGACCTTGTACCCGGCGGCGCCGGCGAGGGCCTGCTCATCCAGGGCCGCGTCGCTGACCGTGTTGCCCTTGCCGTACAGGAGGAAGTTCAGGGGCAGCGAATCAAGGGCGCGGTGAATGGTGGCGAGGTTCCAGGCGCCGGGGGTTACGGTGGTGGCCTTTGTACCCTCGGCGGGACCGGTTCCGCCGCCCCCGACGGTGGTGATTCCGGAGGCGACCGCCTCCCGGAGTGCGGCGGTGCCCATCAGGTGCACGTGGCTGTCGATGCCGCCGGCGGTGAGGATCTTGCCCTCCCCGGAGATCACCTCGGTCCCCGGCCCGATGACCAGGGCTGGGTCAACCCCGTCCATGATGTCCGGGTTGCCCGACTTCCCGATGCCGATAATCCTTCCGTGCCGGATCCCGACGTCGGCCCGGACGATGCCCCAGTGGTCCAGGATGACCGCGTTCGTGATGATCAGATCCGGGGCGCCCTCGGCGCTGGTCCGGGTGGACTGGGCCATGGATTCGCGGATGTTCTTGCCGCCGCCGAACACTGACTCGTCTCCGCCGAACGTGTAGTCCTGTTCGGGGGTGATCCACAGGTCTGTGTCGCCGAGTCTGATCTGGTCGCCGACGGTGGGTCCGTAGAGGTGGGAGTAGTCGTGCCTGCTGATGTCCATGGGTTAGCCGCCTTCCGGTGCGGGACGACGCTGGAGCCCGGGAACGGTGCCCGTGCCGGCGAGTTTGACCAGGAGGACCTCGCGGGAAGCCCCGGGTTCAAAGCGGACGGCGGTACCGGCCGGGATACCCAGCCGGAACCCGGTGGCGGCTGCACGGTCAAAAGTGAGCGCCGCGTTGACGGCAGCGAAGTGGAAGTGGGATCCCACCTGGATGGGGCGGTCGCCGTCGTTCACCACCACCACGGTGCGATGCTCCCTGCCGGCGTTGAGCTCAAGGGTCCCGGGAAGGGTGCGGATCTCGCCAGGAATCATCGGTTTCTCCTTGCGGCTCACGGAATGGGCTCAGTGATGGTGACGAGCTTGCGGCCGTCGGGGAAGGTGGCTTCGATCTGCAGGTCGGGGATCATCTCGGGCACCCCTTCCATCACCTCGGCACGGGTGAGGACGCTGCGGCCCCGGCTCATCAGGTCGGCGACCTGGGCACCCTCCCGGGCCCGCTCCATCACCCAGCAGGAGAGCAGGGCAACCGTTTCGGGGTAGTTCAGCAGCACACCGCGGTCGAGGCGGTCGCGGGCCACCATGCCAGCGACGCTGAGCAGCAGCTTGTCCTGGTCTGAGGGTGTGAGGAACATGGTTGAGTTTTGCACCGTTGTGTTACAGGCATGTTGCGAAAGCCGAAGCCGGGCGCTCTTTTCCGATACCTCGTTGTGGCATTGCGGGTTAATTCGGGGAGGGACACACTGGCGATGGCCGCAATGGTGCGGCCCTGTCGAAAGGTAATCCGATGAAACGCTTCCTCCTTGTCGCGGCGGCAACCGCGGCGCTCGCCCTCATCCCGTCGACGGCGTCCTTCGCCGCGCCTGCTTCGGCGACCGGATGTCCCGCCAGTAACCAGGTCCTGGTCGTCGCCGACCTCCTCGCGGTGGGCTACCGAGTCCCCGGGGTGATCGACGCCGAGGGCAATGCAAACGGACTTGTCTGCGGCAAGCCACTGAACCCGGTCGTTCAAGAGATCCACTGTCCGGCGGACGAATGCCCGGTGCCCATCATCTATCTCTTCCGTGACGACAGTCTGACCCGATAGCCCGACTCTCCGAATGCCTCGGTTCAGAGGTGGCGCAGGTACCGGTCGGGTCCGTTCATGAAGCTTCGCCAGTTCACGGTCAGGTCCAGCTGATCCCAGTGCCTCTCGCGGAACCCCCAGGGCCCGATCTCCAGAATCGAGGCGCCGGGAAGCGCTGCGAGCAGCGGGGAGTGGGTGGAGAGCACCACCTGGGATTTCCCGTCCGCGAGCAGCTCCTTCAGGATACCGAGCAGCGCCAGACAGCCACCGAAGGACAGCGCAGATTCCGGCTCGTCCAGCACCCACAGACCGGGACCGCGGAAACGGTCGACGACGAGCTCAAGAAAGGACTCACCGTGAGACATCGAATGGAACTCGGAGTCGCTGCGTCCTGAGGTGCTGGGGTTCATCTCCAGGTAGGTGAAAAACCCGTGCATCGTCTCAGCCCGCAGAAAGTAGCCGCGTTTCGTGGCACCCGGATTGCGGACCAGCTGCAGGCTCTCCGACAGTTCCGACTCGGACGGCCGGGTGGAATGCCGGGCGCCGGTGGATCCGCCCTCCGGGGACAGGCCAAACGCCAGCGCAATTGCCTCCACCAGCGTCGATTTGCCGGAGCCGTTCTCGCCCACCAGCACGGTGGCGCCGCCGAGGTCCATCCCGTCTGTCAGCAACTGGCTCACCGGTGGCAGGCTCGCCGGCCAGGTGCCGGGATCGAGCGGGTGGGCCGGGTGGGCGGTGACCCTTCGGATCGGGAAACGATCGAGTTGCATCACAGCATCCTGTCAGCCGCCTCTGACAGTCACAATCTCCAGTACCGTCCAGCCGTATGCCATGATCAGCGAGGGAACGTTTCGCAGACGTCACGATCAGCACACGACGAAGGAGTCATCAGCATGACCGGTTGGAGAATCAGGGACTTTCACGCCGCTGACATGGACGCGATCCTGCACCTGTGGGAGGAGTCCCGCAGCGCCGGCGTCGAACCGGTGTATGCCCTTGCGGAGGTACTCGCGTCGTGTCAGAAGGACCACGCCGTCGTCGCCGTTCACGGTGAGAGGGTGGTTGGCACGGCGGTGGCCCGCGCCGCCCACGATCAGGGGTGGATTGTCTTCTTCGCCATCGATGAGGGGTGGCGGAACCATGGCATTGGCAGCGCTCTGCTCGCCGCTATCGAGGGCAGGATGGCTCCGCATGGCCTGACCAAGCTCTCCACCCTGGTGCCCGACGCTGAACACCGGGTGGATGCCCTCCTCCACTCGGGTTTTCAGGACCGGAAACATCTGAGGTACTTCGAACGGGATATCCCTGTTCAACGGCAGGAAATGGGTCTGCTGAGCGAACTCGGCGGACGGTTGATGCCGCGGAACCTGTGGAACAACGTCGGCGGGATGCAGCGGGAAAAGGAGTTGCTCGAACGCCGGCTGGTCCTTCCGCTGGCCAACCCCGATCTTGCCCAGCAGTACGGGGTGGTCCCGCCGCGCGCGGTGATGCTCTTCGGGCCGCCGGGTACCGGGAAGACCACCTTCGCCAAGGCCATCGCGTCACGGCTGGAATGGCCTTTCGTGGAGGTGTTTCCGTCACGGCTCGCCGTCGATTCAAAGGGACTTGCGGGTGCGTTGCGGGAGACCTTCCTTGAGATCGCTGAACTGGAACACGCTGTGGTCTTTATCGACGAGGTCGAGGAGATCGCCGCCCAACGGCAGGGCGAGCCGCCGTCCCCGTTGCAGGGCGTCACCAACGAACTGCTTAAGATCATTCCGGCGTTCAGAGAGCGGCCGGGTCGGCTGTTGGTGTGTGCCACGAACTTCATCCGCGCGCTCGACACGGCGTTCCTCCGTCACGGCCGCTTCGACTACGTCATTCCGATCGGTCTGCCCGACGACGCCGCCCGCTATGCCATCTGGCAGCGCTACATTCCGTCCGAGGTGGCAGCAGACGTCGCCATTGACCAGCTGGTCGACACCTCCGACGGCTTTTCCCCGGCGGACATTGAGTTCGCCGCCCGCAAAGCGTCACAGCGGGCGCTGGAACATGCGGTCTTTGGGGCGGCCGACGGCGGTACGCCCGCTGCGGGGCCGTGCAGTGAGGATTACCTGGCGGCCATCGCCGAAACGCGGACCACTGTGTCGGCGTCCGTGGCACAGGAATTCCGCGAGGACATTGAACGGATCGCCAGGCTGTAGCGGGTCGCGGGGCTACCGGGGTTTGCGTCCCAGATACACCGTGTTGGTCGAGTCGCGGCCCTGCAGCGGGTTGTCGAAGCTGACGACGACGGCGCGCACCTCGGTGAACACCTGGCGGAGAACGGCAAGGTACTCGTCGTCGGGCGGGTCGTTGGACCAGAGGGCGAAGATTCCGCCGGGGTGCAGGTGGCCAGCCAGCCGCTGCGTCCCGGCCGGATCGTAGAACGGCGCGTGGCTGGGATTCAGGACGTGCCGGGGGGAGTGGTCGACGTCGAGAATCACCGCATGGAACTGTCGGCCCGGAGTCTCGGGATCGAAGCCCTCGGCGGAGGCGGCCATCGCGAAGAAGTCGCCGTGGACGTAGCGGCAGCGGGGATCGGCCGTGAGTGTCTTGCCCGCCGGGATCAGCTCGCTCTGGTGCCATTCGATGACCTCGCCGAGCGCTTCGACGATCAGGAGGGACTGGGCTTTCGGGCTGTCCAGGACCGCCTGGGCCGTATAGCCGAGACCCAACCCGCCGACGACAACGTCGAGGCCGTCGTCCGGGAGCTCGGCGAGAGCCAGTTCCGTCAGTTCGATCTCGGCGACGGTGAAGAGGCTGGACATCAGGAAGTCGTCGTCGAGCTTCACCTCGTAGACCTCCTTGTCGAAGGTCCGATCCCAGCGCCGTCTGAGGCTGATCTCGCCCAGTCGGGTCTTTTTCCAGTCCAGTTCCTCAAACATTGCCATCTGCCCAGTCTGTCAGGTGATCAGCTGTTCCGGCGGCTGCGGTACAGCAGGTAGATGAAGTACGGCGCGCCGAGAATGGCTGTCAGCAGTCCGGCGGGGAGCTGGGACGGGGCAATCACCGTGCGCCCCAGCAGGTCCGCGAGGCAGACCAGCAGCGCGCCGAGCAGCATTGCCGTGGGCAGGGCGAGTTGGTGCCGGTGGCCAATCAGCGCCCGGGCCGCGTGCGGCGCCACCAGGCCGACAAAGCCGATCACACCGATGCCGGCCACGGCGGATCCGGTGAGGACCACGACGCAGCTGATGAGGATGGCTCTTGCCCTTGGGACCGGGATGCCGAGCAGGCGGGGCGTGTCGTCATCGAGGGCGAGGAGGTCGTGGGTACGGTGGGCGGCGGCGATGATCGGTGCCGTGAGGAGCAACGCGACGATCATCGGAACCAGATGCTGAAGTGACCTGCCGTAGGTGGAGCCGGAGAGCCAGGTCAGTGCCTTCGCCTCGTTCCAGGGGTCGGTCAGGACGATCAGGAGGGTGATTCCGGCGGTGGCCGCGGCGGATACCCCGAACCCGATCAGGATGAGCCGGTCCGTCTGCAGCCCCCCGCGGAGCGCGAGGCCAAAGACGATTCCGGCGGTCACCGCAGCGCCGAGTCCCGCTCCGGCGCTGATCAGCCAGAACCCTGCGATCGGGGCGAAGGTGATGACGGCGATGGCGCCCAATCCCGCGCCGCCACTGACGCCGAGAATTGCCGGTTCAGCGAGCGGGTTCCGGGTCACGGCCTGCACGGTGGTGCCAGCCAAAGCCAGGGAGGAACCCGCCAGCAACGCGGCACCGACCCGCGGCAGTCGGGTGTCCATCACGTTGGACACCACCGGTCCTGCCTGGCCGGCAGCCCAGTTGGCCAGGTCGCCGAGGAGAAGTTTGGTGTCGCCGAGCAGGATGCCGGCAAACGCGGTGCCGACGGTGAGGACGGCGATCACCGCGATGATCAGCACCACCCGGCCGCGTGAGCGTGGCGTGGCCATGCTGATCCGGCGCGGCTCCCGCACCGGGCCGGCGGTCCGCAGGCGCTGCGCCAGCAGCACCAGGAAGATCGCACCGAACATGGTGGTGATCACCCCGGTGGGCACTTCGACGGCTGCCTGCGCGCCGACCAGTGCGCGCAAGGAGACGTCGGCGCCGAGCACCAGGACGACGCCGGTCAGCGCCGACACCGGAATCATTGCGGCGTGTTTGTGCAGACCGGGGACCGCTGATGCCGCCAACCGGACCAGTGCCGGAGCGGCGAGACCGATGAAGCCGATCGGCCCAGCCATGGTGACCGCGGCCGCCGCCAGCAGGACGGTCAGGACAATGGCGATTACCTGGGTGCGCCGGACGTTGACGCCGAGCATGCGGGCCTGGTCGTCGCCGAGGGTGAGCAGGTCCAGGGACCGCGATGTCAGCAGGAGGACCAGGATGACCACCCCGGCCAGGGGGCCGAGGAGGAGGAACTTGTCGATACCGCTCTGGCCCAGGGAACCTGCCTGCCAGGCGTACAGCCCGCGGCGCCCTGGGCCTGACCGTGGTCGCGGCGGTTGCACTGGTACGTATGTCCAGACGCCGCGGGGGTGGTGATCTGTCGTTGGCCCTTCTATTCTATGGAGGTATCTCTGCTGGGTTCTTGTTCGCGGCCAGGGCGGGCGGTGGGCAGACCGCTGTGGTCGGACTACTCTTTGGCAGCCCTCTCAATCTGCAATGGTGGGAGGTGGCAGCCATCGGGGCACTGGCAGGAATTGTTTTGCTTGTCACCGCTGTGGTCTACCGCCAGCTAGTCGCAGTGGCTTTCGATGAAGCTTCTGCGCGAGTTGCTGGGATACCAACCCAGGCGTTGACCCTGGTCCTAACCCTCATGGTGGCCCTCATCGTGGTCGCTGGGATGACCACCATCGGGCTGCTGCTCATCTACGCAATGATGGTCGTTCCCATCGCGGCGGCCGCGCAAATAGCAACCAGCTACCGAGCCACCCTCGCCATCGGCTCAGGCGTCGGTGCCGTCAGCGCCGTTCTCGGCCTGACAGCCTCGTACTACGGCGATTTCGCACCCGGTGCTGCCATTGTGGTGATCGCGATCCTCTTCTACCTGGTAGCCGCATCAGTCGCCGTGACCAAAGACTGGCTGAACCGCCGCCACACCTGATTTTCCGGTAATGATCGCCAACGTCCCTAGAAGTAGTGACAACTCGGATGACTTAGGCTGATGCGGATTTGGCTAACCGGTTGCCGAACTGGCGGGACTTTCTGCATGCACTTCCATCGGGTGGACGCCTGCTGGCGTTTCGCGGCGGACCGACGTTAAGCTGTCTCACCCTCGCTGTTGTTTAGTGGGTTTGCCAAATCATCGCTGGCCGAAACGCCCAGGGTGAAGGTTTCCGCCGAAGGATCGCGCACTATTGCTCCGTCGATTTCGGCCAGGGAAACCCGAAACGGCTAGTCCCGGACCCGCACAGCGGTTTCACGGAGGTAGAGGTCCACCCGGGTGTAGGCGTCCCGGGTGAGGGCCTTCCACAGTTCAACAGCGAGGCGGGGATCCTCGGATTCGAGGGCGGAAATGGCGTCGGCGGTCAGGACCATGACCTTCACCCCGCCCTCGGCCTTCACGGTGGTCTCCTGCCGGTCGTCGCTGCCCAGCGCCAGTTCACCGAAGGTCATGCCGGCGCTGAGAGTGGTGAGCCGCACCCGTCCGCCGGTCGGTCCGGGCACCGACGTCGTAATCTTCCCGGAAAGGATGAAGAACACGCCGCCGAATCGTTGGCCCACGCGGCGGATCACGTGGCCGTCGTCGTACTCGCGCTCCTCCATCCGGTCGGCAAGCGCCGAGGCATCGGCGCCGGTCAGCGGGCTCAGCGCGGGGCAGTCAATGACCTTGACCACCGAGGGGAGGTACAGGTCATCGCCGTACGCGGCGATCAGCCGGTCTTCGCACCATTCGACGGCGGCGGTGCGGGTGTCAAACGTGGGCACGTCGCGGTCGACATCCTGGAAGGTCTCGGCGAGGGTCCCGTCGCTGTCAATCAGGACCAACTCCCTTCCGTCGGCGACCAGGTTCTCGCGTGCTTCGGCCAGCAGACGCAGGGAGACATCGGCCACCTCGTCCACGCGGCGAAGGTCCAGGATGATCAGTTCGACGGTCTGGTCGAGGGAGCTCAGTTCGCGGATCATCGACTCGGTACCGGCGAAGAGCAGGTCGCCGTTGAGTTCGATCACCCGGGCGCGGTGACCGTTGTCACGGAGAATGTCCATGGCCTCGTCGTTGCGGCGGATGCCCGACGGCGATGCGGAGATGTCGTAGGTGGACCGGATCGCCGACTTGCCAGTCCGGGCGGCCCTGACGAAGTGGAGTTCCATGTCCCGGGAAAGGCGCTGGCTGGTGGCCATGCCGCGTACGCTGCTGCCGTGCTCGTCGAGGGGCGGGGAGTACACGGCGAGTCCCACCTGGCCAGGCAGGACGGCGATGGTTCCGCCGGCGACCCCGCTCTTGGCGGGCATGCCGACGGTGCTGATCCAGGCGCCGGCGTCGTCGTACATGCCACAGGTGGTCATCACGGACAGCACGCGTTCAATGGGGCCGATCTCCAGCACCTGGCGTCCGGTGAGCGGGTTGCGGCCACTGTTGGCGAGGGTGGCCGCCATCACTGAGAGGTCAAGGCAATTCACCAGCACCGAGCACTGGCGAAAGTAGTCCTCGATCACCGGCTGCGGATCGTCCTCGATGATGTTGAATGAGCGCAGCAGATGGGCGAGCGCCCGGTTGCGGTGCCCGTGTTTAAGCTCGGACTCGTAGATTTCGGTGTTGACGCTCAGCTGGCGGCCGGCGAAGGCCGAGTAGGTGTTCAGGATGCGTTTGAAGCGTCCGTTGCCGCCTGATCCTTTGATCAGGGAGGTGGCGGTCAGGGCGCCGGCGTTGATCATCGCGTTGGAGGGGCGGCCGGTGCCTTCGGCGAGCGAGATCTCGTTGAATGAGTCGCCGGACGGTTCGACGTCCACCTTTTCGTCCACGGCATCCATCCCCAGGTCGGCGAGGGCCAGTCCGTAGGTGAAGGGCTTGGAGATGGACTGGATGCTGAACTCGTCCCGGGTGTCTCCCACTTCGTAGATGTAGCCGTCCACTGTGGTGAGGCAGATGCCGAAGTTATTCGGATCGACGTTCGCCATGGCGGGGATGGTGCTGTAGGGCTTGCCATCCTTGAGCTCGGCGATCTCCTGGTGGATGCGTTTGAGGTAGCTTTCGATCGGAGAGTCCATGAGAGCAACATTAGGCGATCCGGGCCCACCCGCCGCACGGGGGGACGCGGGCCCGGATCTGGATCCGTCGCTGCTGGGCTACCGTTTTTTGCGAGCGAGAATCAGGGCCAGAGCAATACCGGCCATCCAGACGTCCTTCGCAACGGGGATGCCCTCCTGGCTGGGACGGATGCCATCCGCTTCGGTCATCTCCGGAGTGCGGAAGTACATCAGCATGGTGCCGCCAGCAAAAGCACCCAGGGCGAGACCCGCCAGCCGGGCGGGGATGAAGGGAGCCAGCAGCGCTGCTCCGATACCGATCTCGGAGTAAGAAAGGTATTTGCCGAACTTTTCCGGTTCCGGAGTTCAGAATAAAGGCTCCGGCTGCTGCCCAGCCAGAAGGCGGGATATCGGCGCGTGCGATCATGTGGGTCAACTCACAGATGAAATCCGGACCCATGAGAGGATTCCTAGGGCCCGTTCCACGACGGCACGGGCTCCCCGCCCCAAACCTGAAGGAATTTTGATGCCCGGCGAGATGCCCCCTGAGAAGACGGGCCACGCGCCCGCCGAGAAACTCAACCACGCCGAACGGGTGGACGACGACGGCGGTAAGCCCGCCAAATGGAAGATCGTCGGTCCGGGCCTGGTGGTGGCCGCCACCGGTGTCGGCGCCGCGGACATGGTCGCCACCCTGGTGGCCGGGTCCCGGTACGGGTACGGCCTCCTGTGGGCGGTCATCCTCGGTGTCTTCCTGAAAATCATCCTCGTTGAAGGTGCCGGGCGGTTCACCCTGGCCACCGGCTACACGATCTTCGAGGGCTGGCGGTCCCTGGGCAGGTGGACCACCTGGTACTTCGGGCCGTACATCATGATCTGGGGCTTCGTCTACGGGGCGACGGCGATGTCGAGTGCTGCGCTGCCCCTCGCCGCCCTGTTCCCGGTCTTCCCGCTCTGGGCGTGGGCCATCGTGATGGGCCTGGCCGGCTTCGTGATGGTCTGGTTTGGCCGCTACGCCACCTTCGAGAAGATCACCGCCGTCCTGGTCGGCATCATGTTCGTCACCGTGGTGGGTCTGGCTATCATTGCGGCGCCGAACCTCCCGGAGATGGTGACCGGACTGGTGCCGATCATCCCCGAGGGTGGGCTGCTGTACACGCTGGCGCTCGCCGGCGGCGTGGGCGGGACTATCACGCTCGCGGCCTACGGCTACTGGCTCCGCGAAAAGGGCTGGTACGCACCCAAGTGGATGAAGGTCATGCGCATCGACAACTCGATGGCGTACGTGATGACCGGTATCTTCGTCATCGCCATGCTCATCGTCGGTGCCGAAGTCGTCCGGTCCGCCGGGGTCAGTCTCAGTGCCGGTGACGAGGGGCTGCTCGATCTTTCCACCGTGCTCCGCGACGAGTACGGCGACGTCGTCGGGATCGGCTTCCTCGTGGGCTTCTGGGCTGCTTCCTTCTCCTCGATCATCGGCGTCTGGAACGGCGTCTCCCTGATGTTCGCCGACTTCTGGGGCAACCTGCGCGGCAAGGAGTCGGGCCACCCCGATACCCGGGTGGGCGGCAAGTACTTCAGGTTCTACGTGCTGTGGCTGACCTTCCCGCCGATGATTCTGTTTGCCCTGGGTCAGCCCATCGGATTGATCCTCGCCTACGGTGTCCTCGGATCACTGTTCATGCCGTTCCTGGCCGTCACCCTCCTGGGTCTGCTGAACGGCAAGCGAATCCCCAAGAAGTACGCGAACAAGATGTACAGCAACATCGCGCTGGCGGTTGTCGCGCTGCTGTTCATCGTGCTCGGACTCAACCAGCTGGTCGGCGCGGTCGCGCCACTCTTCGGCGGCTAACCTGCCCGCGCCGGACGAAAAACGGCCCCGAGGCTCAGACCCGCCGCCAGCAAGCGGCGAACGTGAGCCTCGGGGCCGTTTCTGGCTGACCAGGTGCGGAAACTAGGAGAACGCGGCGTTGGTGAACCCGCAGACGGTGATCTCCACGGCGACCTCCCGGGAGCGGGCATCCGGTTCCCCGGCCAGCCCGGCCCGGATTGCTGCGGCCACCGCGCGGACCAGCCGCGGTGCCGACACATCAGCCAGTGCGGCGATCCGCGCCCTGATCACCAGCCTGGGCCCGGAGACGTCAATGGCCACCAGCGTTTCGTCGGCGCGCAGGGTGCTGGCAATCCCCGCCAGGATTGCCGAACGCGCCGGGTACAGTCCCGCCACCCCGTCGACTCCGGCGATGATCTCCTCCACCCGGAGCTCCAGCCGATCCTTATTCATTGACCTCTCCTCTCGGATCCCGGGCAACACGCTCGTGGATGTCGGTCACCGACACATCGACGTCAGTCAGAACCAGCTCCGTCTGGGTTCTGACCGTCTCAGCGATCCGTGCCCGGAGGGACTCGACCATGGTGGGGAGTGGGTAGCCGAAGAAAGCCGTCACGTTCACTTCGATCCGGACCTCGGCGCCCGGCTCGGTGATGTTCCCGTGCAGGCGGCATTTGCCGATCGTGGCGCCGTCGACGTCGTCGCCCGTGGAGCGGATCAACGCGACGAGGCTACCCTCGGTCTCCGCGAAGGAGTCCTCCGGGTACTCGCTGGACAGCGGAATGCTCCGGCCGGAACGCATCTCCAACCGGAGGTTGCCAAGAATTGACTGCAGCCAGGGTTCGTCACCCGAGCCGGCCTGCTCGGTATCGGCCGCCGCGAGTTCGCCGGTCAGCCGACGCAGCGCACGGAGTCCAGCCAACCCGGCCTGGCATTCGGGGCAGCGCTCATAGTGCTGTTCGGCGGTCGACTGACCGGTCCGCAGGTATTCTTCGAGCTCGTCGAGGCTGTGGCCGCAACCGGGATCAGGGATGTCGTTGCTCATCGCCAGTCCTCCATTTCCTTCATCAGGGTGGTTCGTGCTCTCGATAGCCTGCCGCGAACGCTGTCGGTGCTGATTTCCAGCGTCTCGGCGATGTCCTCGTACGATTGCCCGCCCATCTCCTTGAGTACCCAACACTGGCGCTGCTCTGCAGGGAGCTTCCGGAGTGCCGCCACCAGGGACTGCATCTGCGAGTCCTGTTCGACGGTCCGTTCCGGACCGGGTGCCCGATCGGGCGGTTCGACGTCGTCAAGGTCGTCCACCTGCCGGCGCTTCCTGATCAGGTCAATACTTTTCCGGCCACAGATGCGCATGAGCCACGGCTTCACGGCCGCGCCATCCTGCAGGCCGCCAAGCTGGTTCCAGGCCTGGAGCAGGCTTTCCTGCACGGCGTCGTCAGCGTCCGCCGCCGAACCGGTGAGCCGCCGGGCGTACCCGCGCATCAGCGGCCCGTACCGGCGTGCCAGAGCCTCGAAGGAGGCAACGTCGCCGTCCGCGGCCCGCTCCACGAGAAACGAATCGTGGGCATCGTCGAGGTTCAGGCGGGGGCGGGCCAAGGGGGTCAATCGACTCTCCGCGTTCGGGTGAGCCGCGCCCGGGTGCCCGAGTGGACACTGACCAGGATCGGGTGGCGAACGCCCAACAGGGTGTCCAGACCGCTGATCGCCTCATCGGCTGCGGCCACCACAGCTGCCGGAGACGCCCCGCGGCGCGGCTGGACCCGGATCCGCAGGCCGGTCTGCCGGCGTATCCGCCAGGAGGTCACTCCGACGGACAGGATCTGCCCGTTGCCTTCGAGGCTCGAGCGGAGCGCGTCCGCCACGAGGGATGTCTCGACGGTGGTGGTGCCCGCTTCGGTGTCCTGCTGCCCCACGGTGCTGGTGCGCCCACCTCCTTGCGAGGCAATCCACCCGATCAGCAGGGCGGCGCACGCCACCACGAGGGCCAGCGCGGCGATGGTCCACCAGCTGGTCTCAGCGTTCAGGGGAGCGGCCGCCAGAACGCTGGGGAGTCCGTCCACTGCCGCAGTGCCCACGGAGGTCCAGGTGTTGGCAACCGCGGGGAGCAGGCCGGCAGCGGCGGTGAGCGCACCGACGGTGAGAAGAACCAGCCCGAGCAGGACCAGGAGGGTCCGGTTGAGCCAGCGATGGGTGGAACTCATATGCCTAACGCTCCTTCGTGCCTGATGTTGATCCTCACGGCCGGTTCAGGGCGGATTCCGTACCCGGATAGTTCGTCCTCGACTGCCGCGCGGATGAGCATTTCGTCCAGGGGAGACCCGCTGGTCGGACGGACGTCAACGGTGATGCGGCGCTGATCCACCCGGGTGGACACCTGCTCCGGGTCGAGCCCTGCCTCCTGGCGGATGCGGCGGGACATGGAAGAAGCGATCACTTCCGAATCCACTACCACTGCTGACCGGTCCCGGCCCACCACATGGAGGGGCTTGGTGCCAGGCGTCAGGGCGACCAGCAGCACCAGCAGCCCAACCAGAATCAGTCCCAGGCCGGCCAGGGTCAACCCCCAGGGGAGGACGGTCTGGGGCAGGCCAGCCGCCCACTCGAGCAGCTGCCGCGGACTAATGATCAGTGGGGGCTGGTTCACCACTGACAGAACGGCCTCCGTGCCCAGCCATGCCAGTCCAGCCAGCAGGACGACGGCGGCACTCACCGACGCCACGGCACGGGAGGAGTGCGTTTCGCGGCGCAGAAGCCGGCGGGTGTGGAGTGTTTCGCTCATGCCAGTTTCCTCTCCGCAGGGGGGCGGATTCCGGTCAGTCGGATGTCGATCCGGCCTACCCGGGCCCCGGTTACCTGCTGGGCTGTTTCACGGATACCGTTCCGGGCGTGTGCTGCCCGGTCAAACACCGTTCCGCCGCCGTCCTCCACCGCGGAAGCATCCTGTGCCGCCTGCAGGAGGGTGGGAGCGGGGAGGGGGGCCGAGACGGTGATGCCCAGGGCGCCGCCGTCGTCGGCCAGTGCGACCCGCACCTCACTCCGGGGGACACCGAAGGCGGCTGCCGCCACGGCCTCGGCCGTGTGGGTCAGCGCCGACTTGGTGATCCGGGTGTGCCCGGTGCGTCCCGTGGCGGTGGCGCCCCGGTTGGTCGCGGTCATGAGGCCGAACGCCGGCCCCGCAGGGCATCCAGGACCGAGCCTGGGTCAAGCTTGCCTTCTGCGGTGCGTCCGGCAACGGCTCCGATCACCATGAAGACGGCGACCAGCACGAAACCCCAGAAACCGAAGATCAACGCGGCGAAGGCCAGGGTCGCTCCGGTGGCGATACCGGCTGTCGTGGGGCTCACGAGACGCGGGATTCGGTCGGGGCGGACTCGGCGTCGTCGTCGCGGGTGTCATCACCCGGGACGTGGATGTCGCTGATGGTCACGTTCACTTCGGTGACTTCCATCCCGACGAGATCCTCGACGGCGGAGTAGATGGCATCGCGGACCTGGTCCGCTACGTCCTTGAGCGGGTGCGGGTACTCGACGACCAGGGTGACGTCGACCGCCACCTGGGTCTGGCCGACCTCAACGCTGATGCCCCGGGTGTGGTCTTCCTTCTGGCCGACCGCGCCGCGGATCGAACCGAGGGCGCGGGCAGCTCCGCCGCCGAGGGCGTAGACGCCGGGGATGTCACGGAGCGCAATGCCGGCGATCTTCGCCACCACGTTGTCGGCGATCGACGTGGCGCCACGGTCCCCATCGTGCTGGCTCTTCCCGGCGGGTGCCGTGGCAGCGGCAGTGGCGGGCCGACGGTTGGCGACCGCGGGGGTGGGGCTGGCCGTGGTGGGCAACTTGTCCTGGGGCTGAGTGCTCATCGTGATGCTCCTTGATGGTGTTGTCGTGAGGTGGATTGATGGGGGGATCGGTGATGCAGGGTCGCCCTCAAAGGCGCTCCTGCAAGTAAGACGCTCCTAACGGAGCAAAGGTCACGGTCCATTAAAGGTGATGTGTCTCACGCTGGCATTGACGGCAAACCGTGACCGTCGCGTGATGGTTCCTTTACATTGCTGTGTCTAGGGTGGCTTAGAGGCAATTCAACGTGCCGTGAAATTTCCGACCATGTGCCTGCGGGCTGCTACGTAACCAAGGTGAAGAGGGTATTGATTTGTTGGATTTCTTTGGAGACCGGCTGCCTCAAATCCTGTTCGCCAGCTGGCAGCACTTTTCCCTGGTGGTCCAATGCCTGATCCTCGGAACCCTTCTCGCCGTCGGTATCGCAGCCCTGGTTTATCGCAGCAGCTTCTTCAGATCGCTTGCCAACAGCGTCTCAGCGGTAGGCCTCACCATTCCTTCCTTCGCCTTTATCGGGCTGATGATCGCCCCCTTCGGCTTCGGTGTCACTCCGGCCGTGATCGTTGTCACCTTCTTCGCCGCGCTGCCTATCCTGCGTAACGCGGTGGTCGGACTCACGGGAATCGACAAGGCCGTGGTCGAATCCGCCAGAGGAATCGGTATGAGCCGCTTCCGCACCCTCATGCAGGTGGAACTCCCGTTGGCCTGGCCAGTGATCCTGGCCGGCATCCGTGTCTCGGCACAGATGGTCATGGGCATCGCTGCCATCACCGCCTACGCACTGGGCCCTGGCCTGGGTGGTTTCATCTTCTCCGGCCTGTCCCGCCTGGGCGGCGCCAACGCCATCGAATCAGTTGGCACCGGCGTCATCGCCGTCGTCATTCTTGCCATCGTGCTCGATCTCCTGCTCATCGGCCTTGGCCGACTAACCACCCCGCGAGGTATCCGTGTCTGAGACCACTTCCACAGCAACCAACGACTCCGGGACACCCGGGAACGCCATCACCGGGGCCAGCATCCTGCTGGACAAAGTCACCAAACGGTATCCGGGCCAGGACACCCCAGCGGTAGACGGTCTCACGCTCGAGATCCCCGCGGGCAAAATCATCATGCTGGTGGGCCCCTCGGGCTGCGGTAAGACCACCACACTGAAGATGATCAACCGGCTCATCGAGCCGACGGAGGGACGCATTGTCCTGGACGACGACGACGTCACCGATATCAACGGCGACAGCCTCCGACGCCGGATCGGCTATGTTATCCAGGCTGGGGGGCTGTTCCCGCACATGACCGTCGCAGCCAACATCGGGATCGTGCCGAAGATGCTCGGCTGGAACATGGACAAGATCGCCGCACGAGTCGATGAACTACTGGAGCTGGTCTCACTGGATCCGGCACAGTACCGGGACCGCTTCCCCAAGGAGCTTTCCGGCGGCCAGCAGCAGCGCGTCGGCGTGGCACGCGCACTCGCCGCCGACCCACCAGTGCTATTGATGGATGAGCCATTCGGCGCGGTGGACCCCATCACCCGACAGCGCCTGCAGGATGAACTGCTGAACATCCAGGCGGAGCTGCAGAAGACCATCGTCTGCGTAACCCACGACTTCGACGAGGCGGTGAAGCTCGGCGACTGGATTGCCATTTTCACTGACGGTGCCCACCTGGTGCAGTACGACACCCCTGAACGGATCCTCGCCAACCCGGCGAACGAGTTTGTCGAGAACTTCATCGGTTCCGGCGCCGGGTTGAAGCAACTCACCCTCACCCGGGTCAACGAGGTTGACCTCGCCGAAGCAGTGGTGGCCACCAGCGGCGACCTCGCCAGCGACGTCCTCTCACGGCTCGACGCAGCCCAGCACGACCACGCGGTAATTGTCGACGGGAAAAACCGCCCCATCCAGTGGCTCACCCGCCGCCAGCTCACGAGGATTGACCGGATCAGCGACGACACCGACGCCAAACTCCCGGTAGTCGGCGACCGGGCCACCCTTAACGACGCGCTGGACACCATGCTCGTTTCCAGTGCCGGTGCGGCACTGGTCACAGGGAAGCGTGATACCTTCCTGGGCGTGATCGACGTGGTGACGGTCATGGACGCTATTGGGAGGGCCCACACCCATGCCCGGTCGGCGCACTCGTCCGGACGCCCTGTGGGAGTCAATACCGGCACCATGCAGGCTGTCGACGAAGGATCCGATCAGTGAGCACTACTGCATCGGCCCCGACGCCCCAGGCCCTGTCCGCACAGTCGGACATAGCGGGACCATCCTGGCGTCCGCTGGTCTACCAATTGGCGGGAATTCTCGCGGCCCTAGCCATTCTGGTGATCTGGGCACTGAACGATGATCTTTCGGAGACCGAGCTCAACACGTTGAACCCCGACTCGCTGCTCGGTTACACACTCGAACACCTAGCCTTAACGGCTGTGTCAGCGGTGATTGTGCTGGTCGTTGCTATCCCGCTGGGCATCGCGTTGACCCGTGGACCGTTCCGCCGTTACACCGGGCCGGTGTTGGCTGTCGTCAACATCGGGCAGGCGGCACCGGCGATCGGCCTGATTGTCCTGCTCGCCTCCTGGATGGGTTTCGGCTTCAACGCAGCCATCGCCGCGCTGGTCCTCTACGCTCTGCTGCCGGTCCTGCGAAACACCATGGTCGGCATCAACCAGGTGGACGAACGGCTCGTCGAAGCCGGGCGGGGAATGGGCATGAGCGCTTCAGCCGTCCTCTTCAAGGTGGAGTTGCCGTTGGCAGTACCGGTGATGCTCGCCGGTATTCGCACCGCCCTGGTGCTTTTGGTGGGTACTGCGGCTCTCGCAGCGTTCATCAACGGTGGCGGACTGGGCATTCTCATCATTACCGGAGTGAACCTCAACTTGGTGAGCGTCCTCGTTGTTGGCTCTGTCCTCGTGGCACTCCTGGCCCTCCTGGTCGACTGGATTGGGCGCGTCGTCGAACACGTCGCCCGCCCGAAAGGACTCTGATGCATTTGCGCACCGCCCCAACTGTGGCTTCAGCTACTGCGAAGTCCGGCACCCTGACCCGCCGTGTCGCCGGTGCCGCAGCCATCCTATCCGCCGGTTTGCTGGCCTCGGGCTGCGGTTTGCAGCCCGCCACCTCCTACGTACCCCTGGCGGGGCCCGGAAGTATCGAGGAGATTGCCGACGGCGAACCGCTGACCGTCACCTCGAAAAACTTCACCGAGCAGCTAATCCTGGGCAAAATCTCGGTGCTGGCAGGCCAGGCGGCGGGTTTTGACGTCACTGACCTCACCAACGTTCCTGGCAGCCAACCTGTCCGTGAATTGATCCTCGCTGGCCAGGCGGATGTCACCTGGGAGTACACCGGGACTGCCTGGCTCACCTACCTGGGTATGACCGAGGGTTTCCCCAACCAGGAGGAACAGTTCGCTGCCGTCTATGAAGCCGACCTGGGCAACGGCCTCACCTGGGGCGACACCGCACCCCTGAACAACACCTATGCGATAGCTGTCCGTACCGAGGCAGTTGAGGAACTCGGCGGCATCAGCACCATTTCCGAGATCGCCGAGCTGCCGGTCGAGGAACGAACGTTCTGCGTTGAGGCGGAGTTCAATTCAAGGCCTGACGGCATGAACCCGCTGCTGGCCCATTACGGGATGGAGCGGGGGACGGCTGAGGGGGTACCTGATGACAACATCAGCATCTTCGACACCGGTGCCGTCTACACGGCCACCGATAACGGGGACTGCAACTTCGGTGAAGTGTTCGCCACCGATGGGCGGATCGACGCGCTCGACCTCACCGTCCTCGAGGACGACCAGGGCTTCTTCCCCGCCTACAACGCGGCCCCCGTTTTTTACACCGAGACACTCGAGCAGTTCCCGGGATTGGAGGAGGTCTTCGGTGCTATTGCGCCGACGCTGACCGACGAAGCACTGCGGGCCATGAACCTGCGCGTCGACGTCGAAGGTGAGGAGCCCGCCGACGTGGCCTTCGACTTCATGGTGGAGCAGGGCTTCATCTCCGAACCCGACGGGCTGCTCGGCTCGGGCAACTAAACAACCGGCAGCTAGGGAACCGGCACCGGCGCGCGGATGCCCATCGGATATGACCCATCATCGAGGACCTGGTCCCGGATCCATGATGATGGGATGGTCGTGACTTCCCGGCGGCCGCTGGTGACTTCAGCCAACGTGAGTGTTTCTTCCACCTCGACTTCGTACAGCAGACTGCCCAGCGCTCCGTTGAGTGCTGTGAGGGTCTCGGAGTGGGCGATATCAACCCAGGGGCCGGGCTCGAACTGCAGTGAGTACAGCAGGCGTCCGTCACGCCAGTTCGCGGGAATCCACCCCGGAATCATGTGACCGTTGGCGTGCCACTGCTCTTCGACTTCCTGCCGGATAGTTTCTATGGGTTCGCCGAAGAACGCTGCGGTCTTTCTCAGGTACGCATCGTGTGAGGTGGTCATCCGTGCCCATGACAGCGCTTCAAGCAGCGCCGTTTTCGCGTCTTCGGCCGCGTAGATCGTTCGCCCGGGCGTATCGAAGCGGTACCACAGGGACCGTTCATCGCTGAGGAGCCCGCGCTCTTGCGGATTCAGAGGCCCGTAGGATGCCTTGGCCACACGGTAGGCCGTGCCCGGCCCGTCCACCAGGGCCAAACCCGTTTTTCCGCACGTCCGCATCAACCAATGAACCCATCGTCGACCATGGCGGCGGCCGCAGCAGCGGTCTCACGGAACTTATCGTCCCGGATCGCGTCGATCGGTGAATCGTGGTCAAGCCACGGGTTGGCGCCGATGAACCACATCCGTGCCACATGTTCACCTTCGGCTTCAGAGACGAGGATCCATTGGGCGTAAGCGAACTGGAGACGCTTCACCGCAGCCGCGTTAGGGTTCGACCCGTCCTGCTGCGCCCATTTGTAGCTGATTCGCCGGTCTTTGCTGCCGGCCAAGGCTGCGACCAGGGTGGCGCCCAACGCCGCATTGAGGCGCCGGACGATCTCCCGGATGCCAAGTCGGGCTGTTCTGGCGTGGGCTGTGCCGGTGGTGGTTGCGATGCTCATGATTCAGGCTCCCTTGCTTACCCAATCCAATCTACTTTCTTTCCCCTTGAAAGCGACAATAAATCCACCGATCGGGAAGGTCTGAGGGCCGGAGGAGGCTGCATTCAGATCATCCACCTGTGGGCGGGTGGAGCCCGAAGGAGTGAGCTCAAAGCCGTCCACCTGTGGGTGAACTGCTGTTCCACGGCACATCTGGTCAAGCTGACATAGTGGGATGTTATCGGGTCGTAGCTTTGCGGAAGTATTGACCAGCCGAGCAGAATTCTTGCGGTTTCGATTCTTTCTGTTGCCCGTCTACTCGCTGGGCTGAGGACTGTCAGCAGTCGACGTTGAATGGGCTTCCTCAATACGGGCCAGAGCGTCTTCATCCAGCTGCGAGATGCATCATTCCTTTGTTGGTCCGTAGTACGGCAATAGACCACCCACGGTGCCAGCCCAGTGGCTTTTTGACCGGCTTGACCCGGTCCACAACTTCCAGAATGGCGTAGGTCCGCTTCCGGCCAGCCGGTGAAGGCTGTAGGTCACCCATCTGCGTCTGAAAGTCTAGTTCCTGCCCTTTCTGCTGTGCGGCACCGTTTTCCCACATGTCCCGGAGCGAGCCGGGCGACGCATTTGCGAACCGGATGGCGCAGTCGAAGATGCCCTGCTCGAACTCGGAGTCAAGCCGCCGCCGGCGTTCGGCCGCGGCAGGCCGATTCAGCAGCAACGACAGCCCGAGGTAAATGAAGAGTGTGATCCCGGTCCGAGCCCAGAGACTGAAGCCGAGGCCATCCAGCAACCCCCAGATCAGGAACGCTGGGAAGAAAACACCAAGGAAGACCAGGTATTGGACCTTCTCCCATTTGCCGACTTTGGCCCGTTCGATGGCGTTCATGCCCTCAGCGTAACCAGCACGGACACCCCGCGTAAGACTGGCTCATTTATCGGGCGCGGAAGCGCTCAGTAGTCGGCCTGGTACGTGCTGCGTCGCGACTGAGACCGGGTGATCGTCAGCATTACTTATGCGTTGTTATTCGGCGTTCCGCCGAGGCAAGGGAAAGTGTCACGCGGATCGTCAGCAGTCCCGGGCGAGGGAGGACGATAACGTAGACTTGGTGCATGGTCACGATTTCCCGTCCGGAACGGGTGAGTTCCGCTTTCGTGAAGCTCGCCGACACGTTGGTGGCGGACTATGATGTTCTGGATTTGTTGCACACTCTGGTGGAGGAATGTGTTGGTCTGCTCGATGTAGCCCATGCCGGGTTGCTGCTGGCGGATCGCAATGGCGAGCTTCAGGTACTGGCTTCTACCAGCGAGGAGTCGCAGCTCGTGGAAGTCCTCCAGCTGCAGGCTGGAGAGGGTCCCTGTGTTGAGTGTTTTGAATCAAAGACTGTGGTCACTATTGATGACATTCGTAACCTGGCCGGGCGTTGGCCGGGGTTCCAGCAAGCGGCCCTTTCGCAGGGGTTTTTGTCGGTCCACGCCATCCCGCTGCGTATTCACGGCAGGGCGATCGGGGCCATGGGGCTTTTCGGTACGATAACTGGTGCACTTAACAAAGAAGACGCCGTGATTGGGCAGGCACTAGCGGATGTCGCAACCATCAGCCTCCTCCATGAACGCAACATCCGGGAAAGCAACGTTGTAAACGATCAGCTGCAGCGTGCCCTGAACAGCCGGATCATTATTGAGCAGGCGAAAGGCGTCATTTCGCACACGTCGTCGGTAGATATGAGTGAAGCGTTCAACCGGTTACGCACCTACGCCCGATCCCACCAGCAGTCCCTGCAGGAGACAGCCACAGACGTTGTCGACCGTCGCCTCACTCTCTAGCTCGTACCTCCCAGAATTTAGGCTAACCGGGGCTGCGCGCCGGGAGTACTGCTGCTGAGGCTTCCCTTATCCTCTCCAGATGCGCTGTGCCCTGGCGGATGTTCTTCTTTACCGTCGACGAAGGTAACCTCAGCGCGGCTGATGCTTCCTGATAAGTCATTGCCCTCAGGAACACCGCATTGAGGCATTCGCGCTCTAGAACGCTCACATCATCAACAGCCCTGTGTGTGGATTCTTGTGCTACTTGTGCTTGTTCGACGAGAGGGCCCCCACGGCTGCGGTGGCCGCCGGACGGGTCAGACCAGAGGTCTGTTCCGTCGAATCCTGCAGGCTCTGATTGTGCGTCAGATGAGTTTAAGCGTTCGTGTAACGCCTCGACCGCCAGTTGATGGGCTATAGCAACCACCCACGACATTGCCGAATCCTTCGCCGCGTCAAAGGATTTAGCTCTCTTCCAGACCTCAACATAGGTGTCCTGCATGATCTGTAGGTTCAGGTCTGAATGGTCGACCAGATTTGAGATCATGCGGAAAGCGCGGGTGGCTGTCAGATGGTAAAAATGGGAGAAAGCCACCCTGTCTCCTTCTCCGACAGCTCTCAGCAAATCAGCAGGAGAAGTGCTCGCCATCAAGGAAGGACCGGTGTCCCGGGCGGGTTCCTGATCCGGGGTTTGTAGCTCTTCGGCTGCATCGAGGGCCACCAACGAGTTCAGGTGGTTTCCGGTGATGGCGTGTCGGGAGACATCAGGTACGTTCAATGGAGACACGGGGATGGATCTAAAGAGCGGGCGTGATAACTCTCCGGAGGGGCTCTCCACATGATCTGACGGATCCACTGCTGGCTGTTCAGGACCGTTCGGAGCGGTCGGTGCGTTGCGATGGTAGTGCGATGCTACGACTGTATAGGTGAGGTCTTCGGTGTCTGGGAGGCCGAGGATCTCGAGCGCCTGATCTAGGTGCTGTTCGACTGTTCCGAGTGGGACTGATAGGCGGGAGGCGATGGTTTCGCAGGTGAGGCCATTCGCTACCCACACCGCGATTACCGCCTCGCGATCGCTGAGATTCCTTTTCCCGGAAGTCCCGGAAGTCACGGAATGGTGGTGCGTTTCCGTCGGGGCTGACGAGACACGCCGAAGCGTGGAATGGGACGGGTTGTCGTCTGTCTGTTTCATGAGGCTCCCTGGATGGCGCACGGCGGTATCGGTTCTGTGCCAGGGGCTGGGGCAGCATTCCCAGCATGCTGGTTCACCAGCGGTGTGTCAAGAAAATCGAATTCACGCCTCGGGTGGCTGGCACCATAATGCATCGGTGCTGCGCCGCAGCTTCGAGAGAAGGGGAAGTAATGGAACGTACAAGTTGATTACGTGCCCCACGACTGATTTGGACTGCGACTAAACTGAGAATCGGGTAGTAATCGGACCCAAGTTTGGGCTTTTACGATCAATCGCGTTGTCCGAGGAAGGGCGAAGAAGATGCTGTGCTGGTCCCACTGTCCGGTCATCAGAACCCAGATGGTATGCAGGTGAGCGAGGAGATGCTTTCCGGGCTAGAGGAGTTGAGTTCAACCCTGTGCGCATCGTTCATCGAAGCTCTCCCGGTGTCGGGGGCTGCATTGTCAGCATTTAGTGGTTCCGTGCAGGAGACCGCTTTGTGTTCAAGTGACGTGCTCGCGGCTAGGTTGGAGGAGTTGCAGTTCGATTTGGGGGAAGGTCCGCGGTGGGAGGCCGCTCGCTCCCGAATGCCTGTCCTACTTCCGCACGTGCGCTCTATCTCGCATGAGAAATGGCCGGTCTTCGCAAAGGCGCTGCTCGACACGGAGGTGCAGGCCCTCTTCGTTTTCCCTCTGGTCGTTGGCGCCATGGATATTGGGGTGGTGGAACTCTACCGAACCACGCCCGGGGAGTTGAGGGAATCTGAGCTGGTGACGGCTCGTGGTCTAGCGGACGGGGCGGCGTGGAGTTTGCTGCGCCGCATCATGATCCCGCCTTCAGAGGACAACTATGATAAGGCTGATGTTTCTCCTTTCCGTAGGGAAATTCATCAGGCCACGGGAATGGTGCTCGCCCAGACTGGAGGTACGGCCGCGGACGGGTTGTTGCTGCTGCGGGGGCACGCATTCGCGAACGGACAGACAGTACGGGAAACTTCCCTCGAGGTGCTGGAAAGACGGCTGGATTTCACACCGTCGCCGAACTCATAAAAAAATGCAGCGCACAAATCCTTGACCTCAGGTTCACGTAATCCGCCACCCTCGCAGGCCGGGTCATTGCCGCATTCCTAAGGAAAACTATGTCAACCCAACCCGAACCCGCCGTGAGAATTTTAGGCCGACCCAAACTGACCTATTGTTGACGTCATCTGCGGGAAGAGTTGGGTCTTGCGGTGCTTTTCATCGGAAGACCAACATTGGTCGGTGTCACAGCGCCCCGGATACTACCGTGTGATTTCTGCCGATCTCCACCGCGATCTGCCGGTCCGTATGGTTGGGTCCCTGACAGCAATGTCCGCCCGATCCGCAAACGTCAACACCCTCCGCACCACCAGCAACGCCCTCATCCGAGAACGTTGTTGCTACGACGCTATGACACCAAGGATCTACCGGACGCGGAACCGATAGTGATTGCACGGTTCCGCATGGTGCCGCTGACGATTTGTTTACGACACGGCAGGCGACTTTTCAGTTGACCAGGCTATGGAGACTGATCTGTTTCATGCGGTGGCTGTGGGGCCATCGCGTCGCGTCGGTCGAGCTCGGCAGTGAGTTCTTCTAGGGCGTGTCTCCTTATTGTTCGGTGAGGTCTTTGGGATGCTGGTGGTATGTCACGTACTGCTGTTTTGTCGGATGCTCAGTGGGCTCGGATTGAGCCGTTGATGCCAAGCTCGGACGGAAGCCCGGGCCGCCCCTTCAACAATCACAGGCTGGTCGTTGAGGGCATCGTTTATCGGTTCCGGGCAGGAATCCCGTGGCGGGATCTGCCGGAGTGTTTCGGGTCGTGGAAGACGGTGTGGAAACGCCACCGCCGGTTCAGCAGCGATGGCACCTGGGACAGGATCCACACCCAGTTGCTGGCAGAAGCTGACGCGGCAGGGATGATCGATTGGGAGGTTTCCGTGGACTCGACAGTGAACCGGGCTCACCAACACGCAACCAACCTTCCGCGCACCACAGGGGGACCTGTCGAATTACATGAAACTGCGCGAGGAGCCTCCTGACCACGCGATCGGCCGCTCCCGTGGCGGGTTGACGACGAAAATCCATCATCTCTGCGACGGGAAAATGCGGCCGTTGGTGATGCTCATCGGACCGGGCCAGGGCGGGGACTCACCAATGTTTCCGCTCTTGCTCGATGCGTTGCACGTCCCGCGGATAGGCAAAGGCAGGGCTCGGACCAGGCCGGACCGGGCGTTGGGAGATAAGGCGTATTCTTCCAAAGCTAACCGGAACCTCCTGCGTTCCCGCGGGATCCAGGCGGTCATCCCGGAACGCTCCGACCAGCAAGCGAACCGTAAACGCCGCGGCCGCAGTGGTGGAAGACCCGTCGGTCTCGACAGGGAAGCCTACAAACGGCGCAACGTCGTTGAACGTTCCTTCAACACCTTCAAACAATGGCGCGGTCTGGCCACCCGGTACGACAAACTCGCCCTCACCTACCGCGGAGGAGTCGTACTCCGAGCCATCACTATTTGGCTCAAAGAATTAGGAGACACGCCCAGGCGTCCCTCGGTTTCAGGTTCGGGATTGGAATCGAGGTATTCAGCGTCCAGCTCCCGTCGAACCTTACTGTTGAGCACTTGCACCTCAGTGTCATCCAGGCCGGTTAGATCCTCTGGGAATGATTCGTCTGGCATGATTTTGCTGTTGTGGTCCATGTGTCTCACTTCTGAGCTTCGTTGTAGGCATCCAAGATTGAGTGTGAGGTCCTGCCCCGCGTGCTGGGATTATAGCCGTTCTTTTGTGCCCACCGCCGGATTCGCTGGAGTTCTTCGCGCTTGCGGCTTGGGGAGAGCGTCGCCTGGATGCTCTGGCCCTGACGGCTGCTAGCTGCCTACGGCCCTTCTCCATGTATTGAGAAAGCCCGGAACGCAGTTGGGCAGCATTTTCCGTGGTCAAGTCGATTTCGTACTTGACTCCATCGATTCGAAAAAGAACGGTTTCCTGAGCTTCTTGGCCATTCAAATCATCGATGAGTTGAACTTGCACACGCTGCGCCACTGTCTCACTCCTAAATCGACGATATGAGCCACTAGGCTCCACGGTACTGACTGTACAACGCCGAAATTCTCAGCGGAGCGGATGATCCCCGACCGGTAACGATGGCCTTCGTTGGTTGCGTCCCGTGGAGTGGTGTAGTTTCCCGCGGTGAGCGCGTTGCTCCGGCAACGTAGTGAGCCATCGTGCGATGGTCAGTGAGTACCGATCAAAGTCACTCACAGAAAGACACAAACACACGATGGCTCTAGACCAGTCTGCCCTGCTTGACCTTCTTGGACAATTGAAACTCACCGACGTGCCCGATCGGATTCGTACCGCGACTGAAACCCTGTATCAGCAGCTGATCGAGGCGGAGGCGACAGCGTTCATCGGCGCTGCCCCGTTCGAACGCTCCGAGGCACGCACGACCCAGCGCAACGGGTCCCGGGCCCGGACGTTGACGACCACCGCGGGGGACCTGAATTTGAAGATCCCCAAGCTGCGTGCCGGCTCGTTTTTCCCGGCCTTGCTGGAGCGCCGCCGCCGGGTCGGTCAGGCCCTTTACGGGCTCATCGCAAACGAGAGTGCAGGCGGGGTGTAGCCGGGGCGGGCGCGTCGGTGACGAGATAGAGGTCGAGGCCTTCCGATGATGGAAGTTCTCACACTGCCCAGCCGAAAGACCTCGACGTGTTCAACGCTACCTTCGTTCGCCCTGACCTCACCACGTTCTGCCGGCTCGATGAGCTGGGCCTGGAAGCCGTCGGGCAGCACCTTGGGCCCGGTCAGGCAGTGATCGAGTGCCGTGTCGTCGAGGCGGATCCGTGGTGCCGATCCTGCGGTGCGGAAGGAGCGCCCAGGGACACCGTGACGCGCCGGCTTGCGCATGAGCCGTTCGGTCACCGGCCCACCACGCTGCTGGTTCGGGTGCGCCTGGTTGGGCCCCCGTTAGCAGTCCAGCGGCTATGCGATAGCTAATTGGTTCTCTGCGGTCCAGCGTTCCCAGTGTCTTGACGGTGTCAGTCCGTCGAGGGATCCGTGGGGCCGTTCATTATTGTAGATCTCTTTCCATTCGTCGGCCAAGTATTTCGCCTCGGCCATCGTGTCCATGATTTCTCCGGCGAGTTGTTCCCTCCTGAATTGGGCGTTGAATGATTCGGCGAATCCGTTCTGCCAGGGCGATCCCGGGTCGATGAACGCGGTATCGACTCCGGCGGTGGCACACCAGTCGATCAGCGCGGCGGCGGTGAACTCCGGACCATTGTCCGAGCGCACATAGGTCGGCACGATGCCGGTTTCGGCGATGATGTCCTCCAGCACTGCGACCACATCGGTCGCAGTGAAGGACCGTCTCGGGATGATGGCCAGGGCGGTGCGGGTGTATTCATCGATGACGTTGAAGAACCGGATATGCCGCCCGCACGAAGTCACGTCGGATTGGAAGTCGAAGCTGACCACGTGCATCGGGTACTCGGCCCGCAGGCGCTTGTGCTCGCCGGAGCCGGGACCGGTGCGGCGCTTCTTGCGCGCCTTGGGCTTGCACGTGAGTCCTTCGGCCCGCCAGAGCCGGCGGACGCGCTTCTTGTTCAGCGCCACGCCGTCCCACTGCGGTTGCTCGAGCAGGTGCCAGCGCGCCTTGCGCCACCCCCACGCCGGATACTTGCCGGCAACGGCGCGCAGATCAGAGCGCAACTGTGCCTCTTCAAAGCTGACCACGGGTCGGCCTTTGCGCAGCGCTGACCGGTTCTGCCCCAACACCTTGCAGGCGAACCTCTCGGACGCCCCGAACTTCTCCTGCGCCATACGAACGGCGCGGTGACGTGGTTCGGGGCTCAGAATTTTCCCCGCGCCACCTCATTCAAAATGTCATTGGCCAGGACCTGATCGGCTAACAGCTTCTTCAGTCGCGCGTTCTCCTTCTCGAGGTCCTTGACGGCCTTGGCCTGGGTGGCGTTCTTCTCGGACCCGTACTGCTGCAGCCACCGATACCAGGTCGCCTCGGTCACCTGTAACTCTTTGATGACCTCGATCATCGGTCGTCCGTCGTTGAGCATCTTCTGGCCCTGACGCACTTTCGCGATGACCTGATCCGGGGTATGTCTACGTGCCATAATCTGTGAATTTCCTCCTGCATCCATTATCGGATGCGAAACTCACACAGTCACCGGACTCCTACCCGGGGACCCAACCACGCCGCTACCGGTGCGGGAACTGCGGTCGCACGTGGCGGCAGGACACGGACCTCGCAGCTGAGCGGAGGGCGAAGATCTCCCGCCGCGGACTCCGGTGGGCACTGGAAGGCGTCGTGGTCGATCACCTCACCGTGTCCCGGGTCGCCGCAGGCCTTGGGGTGTCCTGGCATACGGCGAACACCGCGATCATGACCGAGGGGAAGCGCCGCCTGATCGATGACCCTCACCGGTTCGATGGCGTGAGTGCTATCGGCGTCGATGAGCATGTGTGGCGGCATACCCGGGGCGGTTCACCTACATCCACACGTGGCAGGGGTTCGGATCGTGTGCACGACGAACGCGATCGAGTCTGTGAACGCGAGGATCCGGAAAGCTGTCCGCTCCCGAGGCCATTTCCCCAACGAGCAAGCCGCTCTCAAATGTGTCTATCTGGCCGTGATGAGTCTCGATCCGACCGGCCAGGGAAGGGCCCGCTGGACCTAACGCTGGAAAGGCGAACTCAACGCCTTCGACATCACATTCAACGGCCGACTGAGCGTCGGACGCTAAACAACACCCAAACTAGTTACACCGAAATCTTGACAGACCCCGTCGAGTGGACACTGGTGGGCCAGATGCGATGGAGGGCCGCTAAATATTGCGCGGTCGAAGCCGGTGTGTTTGCTGCTGAACTTTAAGCTGTCGAAACGGGCTTCCTCTGGGTGGGTCCCAGCGACATCGGGGTGATATCGGGTTGTTTGTCGCTCAGTATTTGTCTTCGGAGGGGGTTTTGGAGAGTTGTCGGCGGTCGTATTCGCGGGAGCTGAAGGTGGCTTTTTTGACGGCTTGTTCGTTGTCCAAGCTTGATCCGAGTGCTCCGGCGATGGTGCCCAGCGATGCGGAGAGCCAGGCGAGGTTGCGGTAGTTGTCGATGCTGGCGGGGTGGCCCAGTTGGACTGAGAGGAATTCATTGTCGATGATGATCAGTGCGCCACCGAAGATCACGGCAAACAGCCCCAGATACATCGCGATCGCCGCGCACAGGATCGTGATGACCGTAGCGAGGTTATAGCTCACGCGCCGTTCGGTGCGCTGGCTTCCCCGGGGGCGTTCCCACAAGTCGTTATGGACAATCAACCAGAGGGTCATGGTCGCAATGGAGAGCAGACTGATGGCTGCGAGCCGGGGAGAGCTGAGATAATCTGCCATGCTCCAAATGCTGGTGTAAAAGACACCGAACGCTCCGGTGGCTGTTGCTGCAGCCATGGCGCCGGAGAGTCCGGGCAGGATTCGCCAGGGGCGGTTGCCTCGTACCATGCCGCCTAGGAGCTGCGCCCTGCCGCGGATCCCTTTCAGTGTCTCGTACGAGTTTTGGTTGGCTTCTGGGGCGGGGGTGTTTCGTTCCGGGGAGAGGTCACGGGTGGCAGCAGAAACTTTGCCAAGACCTAGGGATCGTGCGTTCGCGGTTCCATGAAGCACGCCGATGGTTTGCAGAAGGGCCCGCTTAACAAGGTTCTTACGCATCACGCCCAGGGCGGGAAGAGAGATCATCGCTGAACCGTGTTCAATGTTGATACTGGAAATCATCGGGTCGGAATTGGCGTACTTGGGCAAATCTGTCAGGTAAACGAGGTAATCCCAGCCCAGCCGGTCACGGACTTCCTGGGAGTGGATGTTCAATTCCACTTCCCCATTGGCGTCCAGGGGGAGGGATTGTTCCTCGATCTCAACTGTCCATTCCACCTCTGAGTCCAGGGACGAGCTCAGCAACTGGGCTGTCGTCGATTGTAGTTTCTGGGCTAGCGCGATCGCCAGACCAGGGTCGGCCATCAATCCCACCGTTTTCTTCTTCACGACCAGTGCCTTACTCATTCGTTCAGGATAAGAGAACCGGCTGTGGAAGAACTAACCCAACGCAGGCCCGCCTCGGTGTCGCATAACCTAAGCGCCTCGTAACGCATGGGAATCAAGACACTGAGGTCCTCTCATGGGGACCACACCACCTTCACCGTCCAGCACGGCGGTTACGTTTCCGGAGGCCCCGGCTACGACCACACAGCCGGCGAGGGTCCAGCCCTGTTTGGAGAGTCCTTCGCCGCCTTCACCGCGCCGGACCTGAATCATCATGGCGATACCGGCGATGATGACGCCGAGGTCAGCGCCGCGATCATCCGTTCCAGTCGGGCGATCCCGGCGAACCGCCCGGCGTTGTCGGTCACCAGCAGCGGATCGAACCGGAGGGAGTGCTCCCGGGTCATCGAGCGGTCGAGGGCGTCCCCGAGGGGAGTGTCCAGGTTGGCACACATACCCTGGCTCACCACGCCGAGGGCCGCGGCGTCGGGCGTCACCAGTGAGACCGGCCGCAGGTCGGCGTCGATCAGCACCACCGATCCCAGCCCCGGGTCTCGGGTGAACGCGTCCACTGCCTGGGCCAGGGTCAGGACGGCGGGCGCGTGCTCGACGACGTCGCGCAGGACCGTGCGCTGAACACTTGCCTGCCGGGCAGCGAGGCGGTGCGCCACCTCAAGTTCCACCCCTGCCCACGGTGGCCCGGGCCGGGCCAGGAGATACCCCTGGACCAGGGGGACACCGAGGCTCACCAGGGTGTCGAGTTCCTCCACCCGCTCCACGCCCTCGGCAAGGATCCAGGCGTCGACCCGGCCAGCGAAAATGCCGAGCATCTCGATCAGTGCCCGTTTCGCCTCGTCGCGGTCGACGTCGACGATCAGCTCCCGGTCAATCTTGATCATTGAGGGGTGCAACTGCAGGAGGTGGCGCAGGCCCGCGTAGCCCGCACCGGCGTCGTCTACGGCGATCAGGGCGCCCGCCGACCGCAGCTGGTGAAGATCCGGTTCCAGCTCAAGGTAGGAGTCGATGGGAGTCTGCTCGGTGAGTTCGACGATCAGGCCACCGAGGTTGCCCTCCTGACCCCAGACGCTGCGGATCTGCTCGGTGGTCAGCAGCTCGGGGGAGACGTTGAGGGTCAGGAAGCAGTTGGGAGGCAGGCTCGCCCGCTCCCGCAGGGCCACCCGAAGGGTGGCTGACTCCAGGTCGGCGCTCCTGCCGTGACGGCGCGCAGCAGCAAACCAGGCTTCCGGGTTTCGCTCAGCGAATCCGGGGAAGCGTGCCAGCGCTTCGTACCCGACGACGGTGCCCCTGGAGGTGTCAACGATCGGCTGGTAGGCGGTGGCCACACCTTCGCCCCGGCAGGCTGCCGCCAGCAACGGTTTCCAGTCCGGTGCCGCCAGGGCACCGGACTGGGAGAGGTCGGCGGTGGAGCTCAACTCACCGGCTGGATGGCACCGCGGACGGACTGGACCAGCTCGTCCGGGATGGTGGTCAATCCGTGGGCCACGGCGGCATGGGTGCTCACCTGAACCAGGATCTCGTCCTCAGTGCTGCACACCCACCGGGCGTCGCAACCGGGAACCACGTCACCACATGCAAACGATTTCATCGGATCTCCTTGTACTACGCCTTCGTTGGCGCTGACTGTTTATGTTGTGGTTATTTTTCGGCCCCGATATTTATTCGCCCCGGCGGCACAGAAAGACTGCTGCTTCACCAGGTCAAACCCCCAATACTCGAAGACTTCCTTGACTATCGGCAACTGAACCGGTTTAGTCAACGTTACTTAACCGGTTAAGTGATACGGATCACTTCGCAGTTTAGCCGAGGCAACGACTGCAGCCGAACCATACAGACGAGGAAGTCGACACCGATGCGGGTAACGATCAGCGACGTAGCGCGAGCCGCCGGCGTGAGTAAAGGGGCTGTGTCCTATGCACTTAACGGCCAGGCTGGGGTCAGCGAAGACACCCGTCGGCGCATCCTCAGCACCGCCGCAGCCCTCGGTTGGACTCCCAGCCTCCGTGCCAGGTCGTTGTCCTCCTCGAAGGCCTATGCGCTGGGCCTCGTCATCGCCCGGGACCCCCGGCTGCTGGGAAGTGACCCGTTCTTCCCGTCCTTCATCGCCGGCATCGAAACCACACTCGCCGATAGGGGCTACTCCCTGGTGCTCACCGTTGCCACCAAGACCGGCTCCGAGGAATCCAGCTACCGGCGGTTGGCACATGAGGGCCGCGTGGACGGGGTCATCCTCAGCGACATGCGCACCAATGATTCCCGGATCGCCCTGCTCCTGGAACTGGGGCTCGCCGCTGTCACACTGAACCGGCCGGAGACACCCTCACCTTTTCCAGCTGTCTGCATGGATGACACCGAGGGCATCAGCGAGGCCGTCCAACACCTCATCGACCTGGGCCACACCCGGATTGCCCATGTGGGCGGAAGCCAGTACTACATCCACGGCCTCAGCCGTCGGAACGCCTGGGCGAACACCCTCGAGCTCAACGGGCTGGAGACCGACCTGTTCATTGAAGCCGATTTCGGGGCCGCCGAGGGGGTGGCGGCGACCGCTGATCTGTTGGGACGGGCCAACCCGCCGACAGCCATCGTGTACGCGAACGACATCATGGCGACCGCTGGCCAGGCCTACGCCCAGCAGCAGGGCCTGCGCATTCCGGATGACCTCTCGGTCACCGGCTACGACAACACCGAGTACGCCCAGTACCTCAACCCGGCCCTCACCAGTATCGGCAGCGACCCGCTGCGTTGGGGCAGCGCCGCAGCCCAGGTCCTGCTCAACCAGCTCGAAGGCACCCACGACGGCGACGATGTGATTCTTGACGCCCCACGACTCATTACCCGCGGATCCACCGCGGCACCCCACG
Source organism: Arthrobacter sp. CAN_C5 (assembly GCF_017875735.1). Lineage (NCBI taxonomy): Bacteria > Bacillati > Actinomycetota > Actinomycetes > Micrococcales > Micrococcaceae > Arthrobacter > Arthrobacter sp. CAN_C5. Next base: position 3,178,157 of record NZ_JAGGMZ010000001.1, on the reverse strand, counting down.
CCCGGAACACCTCACCGGCAGTCAGTAACAGCGCATCACCAACAACCGCGCACCAGCAACACAGCACCACCCACAACGATCAGTAACGACAATGTGATCTAGGAGAAACGCAATGACGCGATACACCAAACGAGCACTGGCCATCACGGCCACCGCCATGATGGGTCTGGGCCTCGCCGCCTGCGGTGGCGGCGGTGGGGACGCAGCCGGAGACGGCGAGCTGACCAGCGGCCCCATCACCATCTGGTACTCAAACAACCAGGACGAAGTCGCCTGGGGCGAAGCCATGGTGGAAGCCTGGAACGCTGACAACCCGGACCAGGAGGTCACCGCCCAGGAGATCCCGGCCGGCACCAGCTCCGAAGAGGTGATCGCGGCGGCGATCACCGCGGGCAACGCCCCCTGCATCGTGATGAACACTGCACCCGTCGCCGTCCCTCAGTTCCAGGAAATGGGCGGACTGGTCCCGCTGGACACCTTCGAGGATGGGGTGGAATACGTCGAATCCCGCAGCGGCGACGTCGCCGAACAGTACAAGTCGGCCGACGGCCAGTACTACCAGCTGCCGTGGAAATCCAACCCCGTAGTGCTGTACTACAACAAGGACCTGTTCGAGGCGGCAGGACTCGACCCCGAGAACCCGCCGCTCGGCACGCAGGACGAACTCCTGGAAACCTCACGCACCCTCGTTGAATCCGGCGAAGTCGAGTACGCCATGTGGCCGTCACCGGCGGGCGAGTTCTACCAGTCCTGGTTCGATTTCTACCCGTTCTTCGCAGCGGCGACGGGTGGAACCCAGCTGGTCGTTGACGGCGGGGCCGCCTTCAACACCGAGGAGGGCAAGGCCGTCGCGGGCATGTGGCAGACCATGTACGAAGAAGGGCTCTCCTCCCAGGAGGCCTACACCGGTGATTCCTTCGTGGATGGCAAAGCCGCAATCGCCATTTCCGGGCCCTGGGCCATTCCGTACTATGGCGATGACGTGAACTGGGGGACCGCTCCGGTTCCCGGGCTGGCAGAGGGGGACGAGAGCTACACCTTCTCCGACGCCAAGAACATGGCCATCTACTCAGCCTGCGATAACCAGCAGACCGCCTGGGACCTGATGAAGTTCGCCACCAGCGAGGAACAGGACGGGGAGCTCCTGGAGATTACGGGCCAGATGCCGATCCGCACCGACCTGGCCGAGGCTTACTCCGAGTATTTCGAGGCCAACCCTGCCTACACCGAATTCGCCGACCAAGCCTCGCGGGCCGTTGAGGTGCCGAACGTGCCCAACTCGGTGGAAATCTGGCAGACCTTCCGTGACGCCTACGGCGCCTCGGTGATCTTCGGCAACGAAACCGTCGATGACGCGTTCACCGGGGCCGCAGAGGAAATCACCAATCTCGCCTCCGAAGAGTAGGCGGACCGACGGTGACTACTTCAACCACCGTCGGTAAGCCGCGGGATCCGGGCAGCAGCCCGGGTCCCGCCCCCCGCCGGCGCAAAAACCTGCTGGGACGCCAGCCCCTCGGGATAGTGTTCAGCGCACCGTACGTTATTTTCATCCTCGCGGTGCTCGCGTTTCCCCTCGGCTACGCCGTCTACATTTCCTTTCACGACTTCTTCTTCACCGCCCCGGGCGTCGCCGTCGAACGGCCCTTCGTCGGGTTCGATAACTACGCCGCAGTCCTCACAGATCCCGACGTCGGCCGGTCATTCGCGAACATCGGTGTCTTCCTGATCATCAACGTTCCCCTCACCGTGGGGCTCTCACTGGTGCTTGCCAACGCGCTGAACCGGGTCACCCGGCTACGCACGTTCTTCAGGGTCAGCTACTACGTTCCGTATGTGACGGCCAGCGTCGCCGTCGTCGGCGTGTGGCTGTTCCTGTTCGCCCAGAACGGGCTGGTCAACTCGATCCTCGGCCCGCTGGCCCCGGACCCGTCCTGGCTGGTCAACTCGGGCCTGGCCATGCCCACTATCGCCCTGTACGTGACCTGGAAGCAGCTCGGTTTCTTTATCCTGCTCTACCTGGCCGCGCTGCAGAACATCCCCGAGGAACTCTACGAGTCCGCGTCCGTGGACGGAGCCGGCAAGATCCGGCAGTTCTGGAGCATCACGGTTCCCAGCGTCCGGCCAGCCAGTTTCCTGGTGACGCTGCTTGCCACTATCACCGGCGCGAACCTTTTCACCGAGCCCTACCTCCTCACCGGGGGTGGCGGACCGGACGGTGCCTCGACATCGCCCGTGTTCCTGATGTACCAGCAGGGCATCCTGCAGGGCAACCCCGATACCGCAGCGGCACTGGGCGTCATCCTGGTGCTCGGCGTCCTGCTCCTGGCATTCCTCCAACGCCGCTTTATCGGCGGAAAGGACGACTGAAATGGCCAAGGACTTACAGCCAACCCTCAGCACGACGCCGGCCACCTCGGCCACCCCGGCCGTCACGCCGGTGCCGGCTCCCCGCGCCTCGTCGACCGAGAAGCAACGCGGGTTGCGGCCGGTCAGCTTCATCCTGCTCGCCATCGGTGCGTTCGTGTTCCTGTTTCCCTTCTACTACATGTTCATCGGTTCACTGCAGACCGAACCCGACACCTCGGTGGCCGGGGCGTTCCCCAACTTCGGAAACATCACCGGGGCGAACTACGTCCTGATCAACGAGTCGATCACTCTCTTTCGGGGCCTGGTCAACTCGGGGATCTTCACCGGTGGGGTGATCGCATGCACGGTCCTCTTCGGTATCCCGGTGGGATACGCGCTGGCGCAGATGCAATTCCGTGGACGCGGTGCGGTGTTCGCGCTGCTGCTGCTGGTGCAGATGGTGCCCTTCCAGCTATTGCTCATCCCGTTGTACGTGCTGATCGTGCGTGACTACGGGTTGGCGGACAGCTACCTGGGCATGATCCTGCCATTTGCGATCAACTCCACCGCGGTCTTTGTGTTCCGACAGTATTTCCTGCAACTGCCCGCCTCCCTGTTTGAGGCGGCGCGGATCGACGGGGCGTCCGAACTGCGGATCCTGCTACAGATCGCCATCCCCCTGGTGCGGCCAGCGATCGTCACCGCCATCCTGCTCACGTTCATCGGACCGTGGAACGAGTTCCTGTGGCCGTTCCTGGTCACCAAGGACACCGCGTTCCAACCGCTCGCGGTGTCCCTCGCCAACTACATCTCCAACGTCGCGGCAACCGCCGCCAACCCGTTCGGAGCCATCCTGGCCGGTGCCTGCGTACTAGCGGCACCCGCCGTCGCACTGTTCATCGTCTTCCAACGACAGTTCATCTCCACCAATATCGGATCAAGCGCAAAGGGCTAACCTCCAATGACTTCGCAAAGCACTGTTTCCCTCACCACCACGCTCCCTACTGTCCCGTTCACGCTCACGCGTGCCGGTGTCATCATGACCCCCGAGGAGGGCAACGAGTTCGAAGCCGACGGTGTCCTCAACCCGGCCAGCGGCCGCGGCCCCGATGGTGAGCTGTACCTGCTGCCGCGTCTTGTCTCCCAGGGCAACGTGTCCCGGGTGGGCTTGGCCAAGGTCATCATCGAAGATGGTGTGCCCACCGGCGTGGACCGGATGGGGGTGGTCCTCGCCCCCGACGAAGGCTGGGAGCGCGGCACCAACAACGCGGGCACCGAGGACCCCCGCACCACCTGGGTACCCTCGCTGGGCCTGCACCTGATGACCTACGTGGCGTACGGACCCCTGGGCCCGCGGATGGCGTTCGCCCATTCCACCGACCTCAGGTCCTGGCAGCGACTGGGGCCGTGTTTCTTCGAGTACAAGGCTGAACTGTCGATGGATCTCAACCTGTTCCCGAACAAGGACGGAGTGTTCTTCCCCGAGCCGGTCAACGACCCCGACGGCGTCCCTTCCTACGCTCTCCTGCACCGCCCCATGTGGGATCTGGGCTGGATCCGCGAGGGCGAGGGGGAACACCTTCCCGCCGGGATCACCGACAACCGGCCCGGCATCTGGATCTCCTACGTGTCGGTGGAGGATGTCGAAAGGGACATCCGGAACCTGGTGCACATGGGCAAGCACACCCTCGTGGCGATGAGCGAGTTCGAGTTCGAAGAGCTCAAGATCGGTGGCGGTCCGCCGCCCATCCGGGTGGACGAGGGCTGGCTCATCATTCACCACGGGGTGGCCGGCGCGCTGGAGAAATCGGCGTTCGATCACCAGCAGAAGGTCAACTACTCGGCGGCGGCAATGATCCTCTCCGCCGACGACCCGTCGGTCGTGATCGCCCGCAGCCGCGAACCGCTGCTGCAACCGGAGACCGACGACGAGAAGTCGGGCATTGTGCCCAATGTGGTCTTCCCGACCGCCATCGAGGAGATCGACGGTCAGCTGTTTGTCTTCTACGGCATGGCTGACTCCAAAATCGGTGTGGCCCGTCTCGATCGGGTCGTGGCATGAGCGCCCGGGCCGCCCGCATCCCGTGCCTGGTGATGACCGCGTCGCTCGCCCTGGTGGGCGTCGGCATGGCACCCGGGGCTGCTGCACCCGGAGCAATATCACCCGCCGGTTCCACCTTCCTGGCACCCGCCGCCGCGGCCACCGCACCCTTGACGAACACCGCCCACCTGGACTGGCTGCTCGACGAGGTGCCGGTTCCCGCCATTGAGGGCCACAGCACCTACCGTTCGGAGGAACAGCCGGCGGCGCTGGCGCCGTGGACCTACGCGGACCGGAACGACGACGGTACCTACCGCAAGATCGGCGGCGGGAACCTCGACGCCGAGGGGGACTGGAGCCAGGGCGCCTACAACGCCGACGACATTTCCCGCACCGCCGTCGTCTACCTCCGGCACTGGCAGCAGACCGGGAGCGCAGCGAGCAGGGAATCAGCCTTCCAGACCCTGCGCTCGCTGGCCTACCTGCAGACCACTGACGGCCCCAACGCGGGGAACGTGGTGCTGTGGCAGCAGACCGACGGGGATCTCAATCCGAGCGCCGAACCGATCGAGCTTCCCGATCCCAGCGATTCGGCCGAGTCGTACTGGGTGGCCCGTACGGTGTGGGCGCTCGGCGAGGGGTACGCGGCGTTCCGCGACGCCGACCCCGAGTTTGCCGCGTTCCTGCAGGACCGCCTCCACCTGTCCCTGGATGCGCTGAACCGTCAGTCACTGGGCCAGTACGGCCAGTATGAGATGGCCGACGGCGTCCCGGTCCCCGCTTGGCTGATCGCCGACGGCGCCGACTCTTCCGCCGAGGCCGTGTTGGGTTTGTCGGCCTACGTTCAGGCGGCGCCGTCAGACGAGGCGGCGCGGACGGCGCTGACCCAGCTCAGTGAGGGCATCGCCGAGATGTCGTCGGGTGATACCCAGGCCTGGCCGTTCGGCGCCATCCTGCCGTGGACCAAGTCCCAGACCTTCTGGCACGCCTGGGGCGGTATGGCTCCGGCCGCCGTCGCCGATGCTTCGGTGGTGCTGGACCGTCAGGACCTGGCTGACGCCGCCGTGCGTGACACCGCAGGGTTCACTGCGCAGCTGATCGCCGCCGGTGGCCCTGACAACGCGTGGACCCCCACGCCGTCGGAACAGGTGCAGATTGCCTATGGCGTTGACTCGCGGCTGCAAAGCCTGGTCGCCACCGCCGAGGCGACCGGCGCCACCGGGCTATACGAGCTGGCGGCGGTGATGGGCGGCTGGTACTTCGGCGCCAACCGCAGCGGTGAGCCCACCTACAACCCGGCCACCGGCGTCACCTTTGACGGCGTCCAGGCGGACGGCACCGTGAATCTCAACTCGGGTGCCGAATCCACCATCCACGGGCTGCTGTCGATGCTGGTGCTCGACGCCAACCCCGAACTGAAGGCTGACGCCCTGGGCATCGACGAGACTGTCGCCACCGACGGGCTCACGGTGGTGGAGGCCGAATCCGGTTCCATCACGGGCGACGGCGCCATGGTGACCGCCGAGTCCGCGTGGACCGGCGAAGCCAACATCTCGGGCGGCGCCTACGCGCAGCTCGGCAACGGATCCCGGCTCCGGATCCCGGTGCCAGCGCACCAGCAGGATCGCAACGTGTACCCGGTCGTGAACCGGACTATCGAGGAGGCGGGGACCACCACCTGGTCCGGGAAGCGTAAGCTCGGCACCACTCCCAATGGTGGGGCCGGTGAGCAGGGCATCACCGACGCGCCGGGCCTGCTGCAGCCGTTCAGCCTGGACCGGGACCTGAAACGGGGCGAACGCACCGTCACAGCCTCCGTCAGGGGGCCGCGTCGATCGATGCACTGCTGCTCCAACCGGTGATCTCGTCGGTGACGGTGGATGGGCCGGCGGGGGAGTCCACCATCTATGTCAGTGCTTCCGGGAAGAAGTCGCTTCACAAGGTGGACGTACCCCGCGGCTACCGGCTGGAACAGCAGGCCTTCGACGCGGCCGGGCAGCCGGTCAAGGTGCCCGGAAGCAAGGATTCCAGCGGCAAGGGCAAGGGCAACGGCCAGGGCCATGACACCGTCTACGTCGCGCCGGGCGGGTTCACCGAAACCTCCCTGGTCCGTCGGTAACCAGAGATCCGCAGCCGGGCGCAGGCCCGGCTGCGGATCACCCGGTTGGGCCAAATCCCGCAGCGTTATCCGACTTGCCGTGCTGTGTTCACCCGCTATTGGTCTGATCTCTGCTTTGATGGAGGTCAATTAGGTTGTAAACGGTCACCGCCAGCTACCTAGAAGGTCACCATGAATTACCGGACGGCCGAGCATCCTCGGCCGCAGCAGTTTATCCTCCACCTCAGCGACACTCACCTGCTCGGCGGGTCCGGGCCACTGTATGGGGCGGTGGATAGCGAAGCCCGGTTGCGCCAGATCTTTGATGAGCTCGAAGCGTCGGGGGCCAGACCCGAGGCGCTGGTTTTCACCGGCGACCTCGCCGACAAGGGCGAGGCCAACGCCTACACCAAACTCCGTGCGATTGTTGAACCTGCCGCCGCGAAACTCGGCGCCGAGGTGATCTGGGCGATGGGCAACCACGACGACCGCGCAAACTTCCGGGTGGGGCTGCTGGACCAGGCGCCCGATGCCGCGCCCATCGACCGCAGCTACCTCATCAACGGGCTGCGCATCATCACCCTCGACTCCACGGTGCCGGGCCACCACTACGGCGAGTTCAGCCACGACCAGCTGGTGTGGCTGGCCAACGAGCTGCTCACCCCGGCACCCCACGGCACCCTGCTGGCCCTGCACCACCCACCGATCCCCTGCATCCAGGACCTCTCGGTCCTGGTGGAGCTGCGCGGCCAGCGGCAGCTCGCCGACGTCGTCGCCGGGTCCGATGTCCGTGGCATCCTGGCGGGGCACCTGCACTACTCAACCACCGCCACCTTTGCCGGTGTGCCGGTGTCAGTGGCGTCAGCCACCTGCTACACCCAGGACCTGGGGTACGACGGCGGGGGCACCCGAGGGCAGGACGGCGCCCAGGCGTACAACCTGGTGCACGTCTATGAGGATACGATCGTGCACTCGGTGGTCCCGATTGGTGCGTACCGGCCGGTCGGAGAGACCGTTCCGTTGGTCGAGACACGCCGCCGGCTCGATGCGGCGGGCGTGCGGATCGCCGACGCGGCACCGGCCCGCCAGCTTACCGGGGCCTAGCACGCCAGTCCGCGGGCCAGGTCCGCGGCTGGGGCAGGCCCATTGGCAGGGACCGGCGTGCCCTACTTCTCCCAGGGTGCCTTGATGGGGAAGTACTTCTCCAGGAAGTCGGTCACCAGGCGTGCCCGCTCCTCGGCTGGCACCTCGGGGAAGCTCCCGTCATTGAGGCAGAAGAAATCGGTGTGCCGTTTGTCGAGCAGCTTGTTCAGGCTCCGTAGCCCGGACCGCATGGTGGTGTCGATGTACTGCACCTTGGCGGATTCCTGGGTGACAGCCCGCCCGGTGAGCAGCGCGTAGTAGTGGTAGAGAGAGTTGGTCACCGAGATGTTGTCCTTCGCCCGGAACCGTGAGGCGGCAGTCGCCGCGAATTCGGCGGCGAACTCCTCCTCCATCTCCAGCAGGACACTTCGGCGCAGCGGCGCTGCCGTGTGCTCCAGATGACGGGTGGTGATCCTGCCGAAGCGTTCGTGCAGCAACCGTCGGTTGACCCGGGCGGCATTCTCGAAGCCACTGCGCTCGGCGTCGTTGTCGCCCAGCCCAATCCGGGTGTCGGCCTGGATGAACTTGGTGATCCCGCCGGGGGAGAAGAACATTTCGGGGGAGACCGGGCGGCCGAAGAACATGTCGTCGTTGGAGTAGAGGAAGTGCTCCGACAGGCCGGGAATGTGCTGCAGCTGGCTCTCGACTGCCTGCGAGTTGTGAGTCGGGAGGACCGAGGTGTCCTTAAAGTGCTCTTCCGAGCGGACCAGGGTCACCGAGGGGTGGTCGGCGAGCCACTCGGGGCACTCCGAGTCGGTAGCGATGAAGATCCGGCGCACCCACGGCGCAAACATGTACACCGACCGCAGGGCGTATTTCAGTTCATTGATCTGGCGGAACCTGGCCTCGTGGTCGTCACCCTCGCCAATCACGGCGTCTTTCATCCGGGCTGCCCGGGCTGCCTGGAACTCTGGTGAGCTGCCGTCCACCCAGGAGAAGACCAGGTCTATATCGAAGTCGATGTCGGTGGCGTGGTCGGCGAACATGTTGTCGATGGTGGGCCACATCAGGCCGTGCCGTTCGACGGAGCCGCGGACCACCTCCGAGGAGGGCAGGGTGCGGCGGGTGAGTGAGTTCTCCACCGGCAGCTCGATGGAGTCGCCGTCGAGCGACCACAGTTCAATCTGCACACCGGCGGACGGGCCGAAGGACAGCCCACCAAGAGGTTCGATGCGTGGCCGGAACAGGCGGAAGATGCGTGCCTTCGCGCTGTGCGAAAGGGAGCCGTCGGTGACTAACAGGGTGGTGCGGCGCTTGGTGTCGACGGTGCGGGAGTAGAACGGTTCGTCGCGGCAGGCGGAAACCAGGGCGTCCCGCAGCCGTTCGCGGTACTTGAGGTCGATCGCGATGACCGGGCGCTCGTCGTTGCCGCGGACCAGCAGGTACTCGATACCGGCGTTGTCGAGGGCTGCCCGAATGAACAGGAGATCCTCGACCATTGCCTGGTGCGGCGTCACGCTCTGGTTGATCAGGGTGAAGCGGCGCTTGACGGTGGTGATGTCGTTGCGTTCGGTGAACCGCGCAACCGCGGCGCGGGACGCCGATTCGAGGACTTCGGCCTCATCGACCGGCTCGGGGGCCCCGAAATAGATATCGTGTTGGGCAGCAGTATCCGTAATGGGTTCCTCCAAAGGGGGTAACAGGAGCGTTTAGTCCATGATAAGCCTGCCCCCGCGCACGCTGCGGCGGGGTAGCCGGGGGCCCGTAGGTGCACCGGATCAGCAGGTGCAGTTCAGTACGCGGAGTATTTAGTACGCGGAGTACAGCTCACCGACGCGGAGTTCCGCGTCCACCCGGTTGTCCGGCCCCGGTAGCGGGCAGGCCCACGCCTCGTCGTAGGCGCAGGACGGGTTGTAGGCAAAGTTCAGGTCGATAACCAGCCTGTCACCGGCCACCCCGAGGTGCGCTCCCTTGACCGTGTCGAGCACGTAACGCCCGCCGCCGTAGGTGCCGTCGGCCTGGCCGCCCGAACCGTCGCGCAGCGGCAGGAACAGCCCGCCGCCGTAGGAGGCGAGCCGCCACAGGGCAAGCCGGCCCACGCCGTCGAGGCCCACGGTGCCGAGCCGGTGGAACGTCACGGTCCCGTCCGTGCCGGTGGGGACGTCCATTTCCTCGCCGGCGCCGTCGTCGTCGATCACTGCCTCGAACCGGTAGTCCGGCTGGTAGGGGGCCACCGCGAGGCCGGTGAAGGAGGCCTTCGCCGCCCCATCCAGGGGTGACGCCGGGTGGGTGGCGAACAGCCGGTTCCGGCCCGCGCGCCACAGGTCATGGGCCGACGACGGCGATCCGGACGCCGCGCCCTCGCGCACCTGGCGGTAGAGCTCGAAGACCTGGTTGCGCCAGTCGGCAATGTGCTGTGCTGTGGAGACTGATGGCATCAGCCCAGCCTAGCGGCCCGGCACCGGCGGCCCGTCACGGAACGGGAAATACAGTTGCCCAGGCGTACTGTGTGATCTGTGACCACCGGCATCTTCTTCATCGTTCTGTTCTCCATCCTGCTCGGCGCGGTAGCGCAGCGGATCGCCGGCCTTGGCTTCGCCCTGCTGATCGCGCCGTTCCTGGTGATCATTCTCGGGCCGCACGAGGGCGTGATCCTCGTCAATATCTGCGGGGTGGTGTCCTCCGCCCTGATCGTGGGACGGGTCTGGAAGGACATCGACTGGAGCATGTTCAGGTGGATGGTGATCCCCTCCGTCTTTGGGTCGGTGCCAGGCTCGGTCGCCGCGGTGATGCTCCCGTCTGCCCCGCTTTCAGTGACCGTCGGCGCCGTTGTCCTGGTCGCACTGTCGGTGTCACTGGTGCTGCAACGCTCCTCGGTGGTGGTGAAGGGCAATACGCCGAAGGTTGTCGCCGGTTTTACCGCGGGCCTGACCAACTCGATGGCGGGGGTGGGTGGCCCGGCGGTCAGCGCCTATGCGCTGCTGTCCCGCTGGCCCCAGCGGGAGTTCGCCGCGACGCTGCAACCGTTCTTCGTCGTGATCGGGCTGATGACCCTGATCGTCAAGCTCAGCCTCGACCCGACCGATGCCCCCGCGCTGCAGTGGTGGATGTGGTCGGCGATCGGCGTCGTGATTGTGCTCGGAATCTTCACCGGCGAGAAGCTCGGCCGCTTCATCAAAGACGATCACGCCCGGTTCTTTGTGATTGTGATCGCGTTCCTCGGTGCCGGGGCGGCGCTCGTCAAAGGGCTGATGGACCTGATGGTCTAGTCCGGGCCCGAGTCGCTGGACGTGCAATGCGGCTCCCGGTGGCACCATTGAGGTGATGAAACTTCCTCTCCGTATGCCCGGTCGGCGTGCCCTGCCCATGCCCCTGTGGTTACAGGGTGTGTTTGAGCTGGCCCAGTCGGCAGTGATTTCCGGGCTGCTGATCCTGGTACCCCTGGCCGCCGTGTGGCTGGCGGGAGGGTTCGGCGAACGGACTCCCGCCGCCATGGCACAACTGGGCGGGCAGATGTGGCTCCTGATCCACGGGGTGCCCCTGGAGGTGACCTTCCCGGCGGCCGAGCCCGACGGCGTCGGGACTACCGGCATCCTGTCGATTGTGCCGATGGGCCTGATTCTCATTCCGTTCCTGCTGTCGTGGCGGGCGGGTCGACGGCTAGCCCGTGCCTCGTACTCCGACCAGCTCTGGCAGGGCGTGGCTGGCGCCCTCGGCAGCTATGCGGTGATCGGCGCAACGGTCGCCTACCTGTGCTCCACCCCCGAAGCGATACCCCCACTGGTCGCCGGTGCCCTCATCCCGCTGCTGTCGGCGGGTCTGGGCCTGGTGATTGGTGCCTACCGGGAGGCAGGCACGTGGAGCCGGCTGATCGGCGTCGACGGCGTCGCCTGGCTGGCACGCACCAGCCAGCACTCGCGGTGGGCCGGGTCCTACGCCTGGTCCTGTCTTCGCGCCGGATTCGTGGCAGTCACCATTTCCCTGGGGCTGTCCGCAGTGCTGCTCGCGGTCACGTTCGGCTTTCGCTGGGCGGAGATGGCCGCCGTCTACCAGCGCCTCGACGCGGGGATCATCGGCGGCAGTGCCCTCACCCTGGCGCAACTCGGGTTTGTCCCCAACCTGGTGGTGTGGACCCTCTCCTGGGCGTCCGGTGCCGGGTTTGCCCTGGGTTCGGGCAGCGCGATCACCCCGCTGACCACGAGCGCTGGCCCGCTGCCAGCCCTACCCGTGCTGGGCGCGGTGCCGCCCGGCACCCTCGAGTATGGTCTGGCTGCCCTCGCCATCCCCGTCCTCGCGGGGCTGCTGGCAGGATGGTGGTTCTTCAGGGAAGGCGAGAACCACCTCGACGAGTGGCTGGAAATCAAGATGGAGGCCCGCTGGTTCACCGCGAGCGTCTCAACCCTCTGCGCGGCCGTGCTGATCGGCCTTGCGGCCGGAGCCATGACCGCGGTCGTCGCCTGGCTCTCCCACGCGTCGCTGGGCCTGGGCAGACTGGTGGATCTGGGTCCCAACCCTTTCTGGGTGGGACTATTCATCGCCGGAGAGGTGGCAGTCGGCGTCGTCGTCGGCTACGCCGCGGGACCGCTGCTGGAGCGGGAGAAGCGCGCCTAGAGAAGAAACTTCTCGGATCGGGACTGCCCAGACCGGGACTGCTCAGGAGCCGCCGGGGAGGAACCCGCCGAGGTTCATCAGGTCGTTCTGGCACTTGGCCTGGGCGGCATTGGTGAGGGCGGTGCTCATGCACTCCTCATATTCAACGGTGACCGGCCACAACGCCACCTGGGCGCCGGTCCCCAGCACCAGGAACGCGGTTGCTCCAAGGCCCACCACGGTGGTGATCCGGAGCAGCGCCGGAAGCTTGTCCCGTATCGCCCGGACCAGGGCGAAGATCCCCAGTACCAGTGCCACAAGTCCCAGAACGAGGCCGATGACCTTCCACGGCAGGGCAAGGGTGCCGGCGAGGACAGCGCCGAGCAGCGCCAGCAGGAACCACCTGAAGTAGTTCCGCGTCCTGGCCAGCTCCTTTTCCGCTGACGACCCGGGGGTGGGCGCGCCGGGAGCAGGTGGGGCGGGGCGGGGGCTTTCGTTCATGGTTTAACCCTAGGGTAGAGCGCAGCCTATGGTTGACCCATGCGCATCGTAGTCCTGGTTTCCGGCACTGGATCCAATCTTCAGGCGGTCATCGACGCCGTCAGTTCCGGCTCACTGGACCTCACCATCGCCGCCGTCGGGGCCGACCGGCATGACACCTACGGGGTGGAGCGCGCCACCGCGGCGGGGATCGACGGGTTCGTCGTTGACTTCAGGTCCTACCCCGAGCGGTCGGACTGGAATGCCGATCTCACCCGCAAGGTCGCCTCCTACGCCCCCGACTATGTGGTGTCCTCGGGGTTCATGAGGATTGTCGACCAGGGGTTCCTCGACGCCTTCCCCAACCGTTACCTCAACACCCACCCGGCCCTGTTGCCCAGCTTCCCGGGCGCGCACGGGGTCCGGGACGCGCTGGCCTACGGCGTGAAGGTGACCGGCTGCACCGTGATGATTGCCGACGCCGGGGTCGACACCGGTCCTATCCTCGCGCAGGCCGCCGTCGACGTGCTCGACGACGACACCGAGGACACCCTCCACGAACGCATCAAGGTCCAGGAACGCGAACTGCTGATCCGGACCCTCCGGCAGCTGGCCCTGGAGCAGGGCTGAGATGGCGCTCGTCGACAAGGCCGTATACCTGGCAGGGACACGCCACTCCGAACCAGAATCACTTGCAGACACCTTCGAAATAATGCGCGCCAGCGGGGGCATGGCGTGGATCGGCCTGTACCGGCCCGATGACGACGAGCTCACCACCGTCGCTGACGAATTTTCCCTTCACCACCTGGCCGTTGAGGACGCGTTCAAGGGTCATCAACGGTCCAAACTGGAACGCTACGGGCCAACCCTCTTTGTGGTGCTGCGTCCGGCGCGCTACCTCGACGCCGAGGAGAAGGTGGAGTTTGGGGAGCTCCACGTGTTTGTCGGTGAGGACTTTGTGGTCACGGTCAGGCACGCCGAATCACCCGATCTGGGGAAGGTGCGCAACAGGCTGGAGGAGAGTCCCGAACTGCTCGCGATGGGGCCAGCGGCGGTGCTCTACGCCATCCTCGACGAAGTGGTGGATGAGTATGAACCAGTGGTGAACGGGCTCGAAAACGACATTGACGAGATCGAAAACGAGCTCTTCGGCGGCGACGCGGGCGTCTCACGGCGTATCTACGATCTGCACCGCGAGGTGGTCGAGTTTCAGCGTGCCACCCAGCCGCTGCAGTTCATGGTGGAGAACCTGCAGCGCGGCTCCGAGAAGTACCATCTGGACCCGGAGGTGAACCGCCGCCTGGGTGACGTCCTGGACCATGTGATCCGGCTGATTGAGCAGGTCAACACCTTCAGGACCCTGCTGCAGAACGCGCTCACCGTGCACTCGACGCTGGTGGCGCAGCGCCAGAACGAGGAAATGACCCGGCTGACCGAGACGTCGCTGGCACAGAACGAGGAGGTCAAGCGGATCTCCTCCTGGGCGGCGATCCTCTTCGCTCCCACCCTGGTGGCAGCAATCTACGGCATGAACTTCGATGAGATGCCAGAACTGCACTGGACCTTCGGGTATCCGTTTGCGCTGGTCCTGATGGTCGCCACCGGCATCGGCCTGTTCCTGGCGTTCAAGCGGAATCGCTGGTTGTAACCGGCTGCACCTCGTTGAGGGGAATGCCACGGGTTTCGGGTGCGTAGCGCGTCATCCACAGCACTGCCACCAGGACCAGCAGTCCGGTCGCGGCGAAGGTGAGCGGCAGGCCCAGGACCGGCCACAGCAGTGACCCGAAGATCAACGGCACCAGTCCCGCGCCCACCCGTGAAACGGTTGACGCCCAGCCGAAGCCCGAGGCCCGCAGCTCGGTGGGATACAGCTCCGACACGTAGGTGTAGAGCACCGGGATGGCGACCTGGATCAGGAAACCGAACAGCAGCAGCCAGGCGGTGGCGACGGCGGGGAGGTCCACGGTGAGCGCGAAGATCACCAGCACGACGGCGGACAGCGGGCCGGACACGGCGAGGATCCATTTGCGTCCCACCCGTTCCACCAGCAGGGCCGCCGCGACGACGCCGAAGAATCCGACGGCTGTCATGCCGGCGGTGGTGAGGAAGGCGACGGACTGGGCATACCCGGCCTGCACCAGGATCTGTGGCATCCAGGTTAGCGCCCCGTAGTAGACCAGCAGGATGCTCAGGAACAAGCCCCACGCGGCAAGGGTGATCCGCCAGTCGAACCGCCACAGGGCCGTGAGCTGGCCGGAGACAGAGCCGATGGACAGTTTGGGAGCTTCCTCGGGGGTGGGCAGCCGCCACGGTGTTTTCGCGGCGCCCGTGCGCTCCACCAGGTCGTTGATCACTGCTTCCGCCTCCGCCTGGCGGCCCTTCTGGACCAGGAAGAGCGGGGATTCGGGCACCGAGCGGCGGACCCAGAAGACCAGCAGGGCGGGCAGCACCATGACGAGCATCAGGTAGCGCCAGTCGCCGAAAGCGGTCATCAGCAGCGCCGACACCACTCCGCACAGGGCTGCTCCGATGGGCCACCAGGCGTCCATGGCGGTGAGCACGCGCCCCCGGTGTTTTCGGGGAGTGAACTCTCCCACCAGGGCGTAGTCCACCGGGATGCAGCCACCCAGCCCAACCCCGGCCATGAAACGGAAGACGCAGAACCAGATGAAGTCGGGGGAGAACGCACCCAGCACGGTGAAGATTGAAAAGATCAGCAGGGTCAGCGTGAACGCGCGCTTCCGGCCGATGATGTCGGCGATGGATCCCCACGCGAAGGCGCCGATCGCCATGCCGATCAGGTTGGAGGTGGCCACCCAGGCCGCTTCGCCGGGCGAAAGGTCCCAGTGGTCCGATAGCAGGGGGATCAGGTACCCGTTGAGGGTCACGTCCCAGGCGTCGAACATGAATCCGAGGCCGCCGATGAGGAAGATCTTCCCCTGCACCTTCCAGCGCCACGGTAGTTCCTGCACCACCTGGTCTCCGGTGGGTAGTTCAGTTTCGGTGCTCACGGGGAAACTGTACCGCCGCAAGCGCCCAGTCGACGGAAACCGGGGCGTCAGGGGTCGGTCATCCTTGGGGCTGGACGGGCCAAGTGACCTAGACTTGGAGGCGATCCCACCCGCAGCGAAAATTCTGGAGCTTCCGCGTGACTTTGAACCATCTCGACCAAGTTCCCATCCGCCGGGCCCTCATCTCGGTGTACGACAAGACGGGGTTGGAGGAGCTGGCCCTCGGGTTGCACCGTGCCGGCGTCAGCATCGTCTCGACGGGTTCCACCGCGAAGCGCATCGCCGCTGCGGGTGTCCCCGTGACCGAGGTGTCCGAAGTGACCGGGTTCCAGGAGTGCCTTGACGGGCGGGTGAAGACCCTTCACCCGATGGTGCACGCGGGGATCCTCGCCGACCGGCGCCGGGGTGACCACGTGGAACAGCTCCGGGCACTCGAGGTGGAGCCGTTCGACCTCGTGGTGGTGAACCTCTACCCCTTCGTTGACACCGTGAAGTCCGGCGCCGCCGAGGATGAGGTCGTCGAGCAGATCGACATCGGCGGACCCGCCATGGTCCGCTCCGCGGCGAAAAACCACCCCTCGGTCGCAATCGTCGTGGACCCGGCCCGGTACGACGACGTCGTTGCCGCCGCCGATGCCGGCGGGTTCGATCTCAGCGCGCGACGCCGGCTGGCCGCCCTCGCGTTCTCCCACACCGCCGCCTACGACAACTCGGTGGCCGCCTGGACTGCCGCCCAGTTCGGCGACGGGACCGCCGACGGCGACTCCTGGCCCGCCTACGCCGGCCTGGCCCTGGAGCGGTCCGAGGTGCTGCGGTACGGCGAAAACCCGCACCAGGACGCCGCCCTGTACGTCGAGAAGGGTGCCACCCCGGGCATCGCCCAGGCCGACCAGCTGCACGGCAAGGCAATGAGCTACAACAACTACGTGGACGCCGACGCCGCACTGCGCGCCGCCTTCGACTTCGACCTGCCCGCTGTGGCGATCATCAAACACGCCAACCCGTGCGGGGTAGCGGTCGGTGCCGCTGACGCCGCCGATCCGATCGCGGACGCCTACGCCAAGGCGCACGCCTGCGACCCCGTCTCGGCCTTTGGCGGCGTGATCGCCGCCAACCGGACCGTCACCGCGGCCATGGCCACCGCCGTGAAGGACGTGTTCACCGAAGTGGTGATCGCCCCTGATTTCGAGGCCGATGCCGTGGCCATCCTCTCCGCCAAAAAGAATATCCGCCTACTGACCCTGCCCGAGGGATACCGGCGTGACCCCGCTGAGCTCCGGCAGGTCTCCGGTGGCGTGCTGGTGCAGCTGGCCGACACGGTCAGGGCCGACGGCGACGCCCCGGAAACCTGGACCCTCGCCGCCGGACCGGCGGCCGACGAGGCGACCGTGGCCGACCTCGCGTTTGCCTGGACCGCCTGCCGGGCCGCGAAATCCAACGCCATCCTCCTCGCCGATGGTGGGGCTGCGGTGGGTGTCGGCATGGGACAGGTGAACCGGGTCGACTCCTGCAAGCTGGCCGTCGAACGCGCCAACACCCTGGCGGGCGACGGCGTGAACCGTGCCCGCGGTGCCGTCGCGGCGTCGGACGCGTTCTTCCCCTTCGCCGACGGCCTGCAGATTCTGCTCGACGCCGGGGTGCGCGCCGTGGTGCAGCCGGGAGGGTCGGTCCGGGACCAGGAAGTCATCGACGCGGCAACCGCCGCAGGGATTACCATGTACTTCACCGGCACCAGGCACTTCTTCCACTAGCCGGCCAACAGAGACGGCGGCAGTGCCCATGGAAATCGCTTCGATTTTTACCCTCGCGGCAGGCATGGCACTGGCCGGCTCGGCGTTCGCGCCGGCCGTGTCGCCGGGCACCCGGATGGTGTCGGCCATCCTGGGCCTGGCACTGTCCCTCTTCGCGGTCGTCCTGTTGTTCCTCGGAGCGAGCCCCGGAGTTTTCCTGTGGGTTATTGCGGTGGCGTTTGCGGTGAAGAACTTCCGTGCAGCGGACCGGCGCCAGAAGAAGATCGACGCCGGCCTGGATCCGGCCCGGCACCCCAACCTTGGTGATCTGCGCCAGCTCCAGTTGCCCGCGTGGGCACCGCGGGTTCCGGGCATCGCCCGCCAGGGGACCCCACAGATTCCCGGCGTCGCTTCTCCGGGGGTGCCCGCCGGGCCGACCCCGGCCGCCTTTCGGGGGCAGGCGGCCTCCTATGCGACGTCCGGTCAGGCGCCCGGTCACAACTCGGCGCCAGATACCCGCGGGCTGCGGCCCGCTCCGGCCACCGACCGGTGGGGCAAACCGATTCCTCCCGGGTCGATGATGGACCGCTGGGGCAATATCGTCCCCGCAGAATAGCCGGTCGGATCACACCCATTTAGGGCACCAATAGTGGCCTGTGGCATAGTTGGGCAGGATAAAACCAGCACAAATCACGGGCCGAGCTGCGTCCATCAGACAGAACCGGCCCACCATTGCAAGGAGACCGTGTGGCTGACGCGCCAGCAACGAAAATCAAGGTACAGGGTTCGGTTGTCGAACTCGACGGCGACGAGATGACCCGGATTATCTGGCAGTTCATCAAGGACCGCCTGATTAACCCCTACCTGGATGTCGACCTGAAGTACTACGACCTCTCCATCCAGAACCGCGATGCGACCGATGACCAGGTCACCATCGACGCGGCGAACGCCATCAAGGAGCACGGTGTGGGCGTCAAGTGCGCCACCATCACCCCCGACGAGGCACGCGTAGAAGAGTTCGGCCTGAAGAAGATGTGGGTTTCGCCCAACGGCACCATCCGCAACATCCTCGGCGGCGTCGTCTTCCGCGAACCCATCATCATCTCCAACATCCCGCGCCTGGTGCCGGGCTGGAACAAGCCCATCATCATCGGCCGCCACGCACACGGCGACCAGTACAAGTCCACCAACTTCAAGGTGCCCGGCCCCGGCAAGGTCACCATGATGTTCGAGCCCGCCGACGGCTCCGAGCCGATGAAGTTCGACGTCGTCACCATGCCTGAAGAGGGCGGCGTGGCCATGGGCATGTACAACTTCAACGAGTCCATCCGCGACTTCGCCCGGGCGTCCTTCGCCTACGGCCTGCAGCGCGAATACCCCGTGTACCTGTCCACGAAGAACACCATCCTGAAGGCCTACGACGGCCAGTTCAAGGATCTCTTCCAGGAAGTCTTCGACGCCGAGTTCAAGGATCAGTTCGAGGCAGCTGGCCTGACCTACGAGCACCGCCTGATCGACGACATGGTGGCTTCCGCCATGAAGTGGGAAGGCGGCTACGTCTGGGCCTGCAAGAACTACGACGGCGACGTCCAGTCCGACACCGTCGCCCAGGGCTTCGGCTCGCTGGGTCTGATGACCTCAGTGCTGATGACCCCGGATGGCAAGACCGTCGAGGCGGAGGCTGCCCACGGCACGGTGACCCGTCACTTCCGCCAGCACCAGCAGGGCAAGCCAACCTCCACCAACCCGATCGCGTCGATCTTCGCGTGGACCCGTGGGCTGATGCACCGCGGCAAGCTGGACAACACCCCCGAGGTCATCACTTTCGCTGAGACCCTCGAGGACGTTGTCATCAAGACCGTCGAGTCCGGCCACATGACCAAGGACCTCGCGGCCCTGGTTGGACCGGATCAGGCCTACCAGACCACCGAGGAGTTCCTTGCGACCCTCGATGACAACCTGAAGGCACGCCTGGGCTAGTACCGGCGCAGCAGCACAGAAGAGACCCGGCGGATTCCCGCCGGGTCTCTTCTGTGTTCAGGGGGTCCCGCCGGGGGTCAGCCGTCGTTGGCGTACCGCATGCCCAACTGGCCACGCACCCCGTCGAGGAGGCGCATGGTGTCGAGGGTATCGGCCCAGGGCATGGTCGGGCTTTCCGTCAGGCCCTCCTGGATGCACCGGGTGGTTTCGCGCAACTCGTACACGTACCCGCGGCCGGCCTGATCGAACGTTTCGACCCGCTGCTCGCCCTGGTGCAGCTGCACGGTGAGCTCGCGCGGGTTGTGGAGGACCGAGCCAGACCTTAGCCAGCCTTTGGTGCCCACCACTGTCGCCTGGCCAGGGCAGGAGGCCACCAGCGACGTCGTCAACTGGGCCTGCGCGCCATTGCCGTAGGTGAGGGTGAGTGCGTTCTGGGTGTCGACGCCGTCGTCGTTCAGGACCGCAGTGGCGGTCACTGCGGAGGGGAAGCCGAGTGAACCGAGAGCCCAGGTCAGCGGGTACACGCCCAGGTCCAGCAGTGCACCGCCGCCTGCCGCCGGGTCCCACAGCCGGTGGGCGCTGCCATGGTCTGACGGGAAGCCCAGGTCCGCCTGGACCCACTGGATCTGGCCCAGTTCGCCGGAGTGGATGATGTCCCAGGCCCGGTTGACGCTCGGCAGGAAGCGCGACCACAGGGCTTCCATCAGGAACAGGTTGTTGGCCCGTGCCAGGTCGATCAGTTCGCCGGCTTCCCGTGCGTTGACGGTGAATGCCTTTTCACACAGGACATGCTTGCCCGCGGTGAGCGCAGCCTTGGCCACCTCGTAGTGCTGGGCGTGGGGCGTCGCAATGTAGACGACGTCGACGGCGGGATCGTTGAACAGGCGCTGGTAGCCGGTCACGCCGTCGGCGTCGTGGTAGCTTGACTCAAACCCGAACTCCTCGGCGAAGGCCCGCGCGGACGCCTCGGACCGGGAACTGACGGCGTGCAGCACTCCGTCCTCCAGTCCGGCCATGTCCTGGGTGACGCTGGTGGCGATGCCGCCGGTGGCGACAACGCCCCAGCGGAGGGTGCGGCCGGTGGCGGCGAACGGACTGGGGGCACCGGGAGCGGCGCAGGGTGGTCGGGGGATCTGCTGCACAGGATGAAGGGAGTTCATCGTCCCATCTTTGCCTGCCGGCTGACAAAAAAGTAGCCCGACCCACTCGGGGCCGGGCTACTCAAACAATCTGGTTACTCGTTGACGATCTCGGAGAGCGTTGGATCGTTCTCGTAGGCTTCGGCAGCGTTTTCCATGGTGACGATCTGTGGTTCCAGCAGGTACGCCGGCACCACCTTGACGCCGTTGTCGTAGGAGTCGGGATCGTTGATCTCGAGCTCCTCGCCTGCACCCAGTCCCTCGACCATTTCAATGGCATGAGAGACGAGGGCGCGGGTGTCCTTGTTGATGGTGGAGTACTGCTCACCGGCCATGATGGACTTGACCGATTCGACCTCGGAGTCCTGCCCGGTGACGATGGGGAGGTCCTTGCCGCTGGCCTGGACCGAGGTCAGGATGGCGCGGGCCAGGGTGTCGTTAGGGGAGAGGACGCCGTCCAGTTCCTCGGAACCGTAGGTGCCGGTGAGGAGGGTGTCCATGCGGGTCTGCGCGTTGCCGGCCTCCCAGCCCTGGGTGACAGCCTGGTTGAATTCGGTCTGGCCGGAGGCGACGACGACGTTGCCGGATTCGATCTCTGGCTCGAGGATGCTCATCGCACCGTCGAAGAAGACCTGGGCGTTGGCGTCATCGGGTGAACCAGCGAACAGCTCGATGTTGTAGGGGCCTTCGCCTTGCTCAGCCATGCCATCGAGCAGTGCCTGGCCCTGCAGCTCGCCCACCTGGAAGTTGTCGTAAGCCACGTAGTAGTCGACGTCTTCCGTGTTGGTCAGCAACCGGTCATATGCGATAACAGTGATGCCGGCTTCCTTCGCCTGGGCGAGCTGGGTGCCCAGCTGAGCGCCGTCAATGGCACCAACAATCAGTACCTCGACGCCGTTGGTGATCATTGAGCTGATCTGGTTCTGCTGCTCGGAAACGCCACCGTTGGCGAACTGAACGTCGGGGTCGTAGCCGGCCTCGGTCAGGCCGTCATTGAACAGGCCCTCAGCGAGCACCCAGTTCTCGGACGTCTTTTGGGGCAGGGCCACACCGATCGCAGCACCCTCCTCAAATCCGCCTTCTCCTTCGGTTTCTGTCCCGGCATCGCGGCCGCAACCAGAAATGGCCAGTGCTGAAATCGCGGCGATTGCCGCAAATGATCGTGCGTACTTACGCATTACTGCTCCTTTAGTGAACTAAGTAACTACCTGCTGAAGTGTTGGTCTGGGTTAGCGGGCCGAGACGTCATTGGATATGACCGTCTCGGTGGCTGTCGGCACTTCGGGTTTCCCCTTGTTGCCAAAATTCTTCATAATCAGCCCGGTGATGGAGGGCTTGCCCTGGCTCTTGTTGTAGACGTCGAAGGCGACGGCGACCAGCAACACGAGGCCCTTGATGATCTGCGTCAGGTCGGCGCCGACGCCGAGCAGTTGCAGACCGTTGTTCAGCACAGCCATGACGAGCCCGCCGATCACGGAGCCCACCACCGTGCCCACACCGCCGGTGACGGCTGCGCCACCGATAAAGACGGCGGCGATGGCATCGAGTTCCCAGCCGACGCCGTCGAACGGACCCGACGCCGTGGAGCGGCCCACGAAGATCATGCCGGCCAGCGCCGCCAGGATGGACATGTTCATCATGACCAGGAAGTCGACCCGGCGGCTACGCACGCCGGAGAGCTTTGCCGCGTGACGGTTGCCACCGACGGCGTAGACGTGACGGCCGATGATGGTCTTGGTGGAGATGAACCCGTAGATGATCACCAGTGCGCCGAGGATCAGTCCGGGAACGGGGAAGGACGTACCGGGATTGCCGGTGGCGAACAGGTAAGTCGCGTACAGAATGACAGCTGAGAGGAGCGACATTTTGACAACCGAGACCCAGACGGGCGGCGCTTCGGCCCCGATCTTGGCAATCCGCTTCCGGGTGCGCATCTCGTTGTAGATCACGGCCGCGATCAGCGCGAATCCGAGCAGCAGGGTCAGGTTGTTGTAGCCGATGTTCGGTCCGACCTCCGGCAGGTATCCGGCGCCGATGAACCGGAACTCCTGGGGGACGGGAACGGTGTTCGACTGCCCCACGAACTGGTTGGCACCGCGGAACAGCAGCATGCCGGCCAGCGTGACGATGAACGCCGGGATACCGACGTAGGCCACCCAGAAGCCTTGCCATGCCCCAATTAGCGCTCCCAGGAGCAGCCCGACGACGATGCCCAGGTACCAGGGCAACCCCCAGTCCCGCATCACGATGGCGACGACGATCCCCGCGAACGCGGCGACGGAACCGACCGACAGGTCAATGTGGCCGGCGATAATGACGAGCACCATACCGATGGCGAGGATCAGAATGTACGAGTTGCCGTTGAACAGGTTCATCATGTTGCCGGAGGTGAGGGTGTTACCGCCGGTCATGATCTGGAAGAAGACGACCAGGGCAAGCAGGGCGAAGATCATCCCGAACTGCCGCGTATCGCCGCCAAAGAGTTGTTTGAGGGATTTCATGGTGGATCCTAAGAGCTAGGCAGTCTTCCTGCGGGCGGTCATAAGTTTCATCAGCGATTCCTGGTCGGCCTCTCCACGGGCGAGCTCGCCTGTGATGGCTCCCTCGAAGATGGTGTAGATGCGGTCCGAGATGCCCAGCAGTTCCGGCAGTTCGGAGGAGATGACAATCACTCCCTTGCCCTGGTTGGCCAGCTGCTGGATGATCCCGTAAATCTCGTACTTGGCGCCGACGTCGATCCCCCGGGTGGGCTCGTCGAGGATCAGCAGGTCGGGGTCGGTGAACATCCACTTGGCGAGGACAACCTTCTGCTGGTTGCCGCCCGAAAGTTTGGCGACGCCCTCGTTGACGGACGGTGTCTTGGTCCTCAACGACTTGCGGTACTTCTCGGCCACCACGAATTCCTCGTCGTTGTCCACTACCAGCCCATGGGTGATTTTTTTCAAGGCCGCGGACACGGTGGTGGTCTTGATGTCGTCGAGCAGGTTCAGGCCGAGCGATTTCCGGTCCTCAGTCACGTAGGCCAGACCGTGCTTGATAGCCGACGGCACCGACTTGAGGGTGACGAGTTCGCCGTCCTTATAAATCTCACCCGAGATGAAGTTCCCGTAGGAGCGTCCGAAGATGGAGCGGGCCAGCTCAGTGCGTCCTGCGCCCATCAGGCCGGCAAACCCCACGATTTCACCCCGACGGACCTTGAAGCTGGAGTCCTTGCAGACCAGCCGGTCCGCTACGGCCGGGTGGCCCACGGTCCAGTTGCGGACCTCGAAGAAGGTCTCCCCGATCGTCGGCGTGTGGTCGGGGAAGCGTGATTCAAGCGACCGCCCCACCATGCCCCGGATAATCCGGTCCTCGTCGACGCCGTCGTTCTTCACATGCAGCGTCTCGATGGTTTTGCCGTCACGGATGATCGTGATGGAGTCGGCGATCTGTTCGATCTCGTTGAGCTTGTGAGAAATCATGATGCAGGTGATGCCCTTGGAACGTAGCCCGGCCATCA
This sequence comes from Arthrobacter sp. CAN_C5, assembly GCF_017875735.1. NCBI lineage: Bacteria > Bacillati > Actinomycetota > Actinomycetes > Micrococcales > Micrococcaceae > Arthrobacter > Arthrobacter sp. CAN_C5. Next base: position 3,154,160 of record NZ_JAGGMZ010000001.1, on the reverse strand, counting down.
AATCGAGGAGGTGCTGCGAGTCGGATTCGTTCAGCGCTGCCGTGGGCTCGTCGAGGATCAGCAGCTTCACAGACTTGCTCAGGGCCTTGGCAATCTCGACGAGCTGCTGCTTGCCGACGCCGATGTCCTTGACCGGGGTGTTGGCCTCCTCGCGGAGACCCACCCTGGCCATCAGCTCGAGGGTCTGGGCGTTCACCGAATCCCAGTCGATGACTCCGCGTTTACCGGGTTCGTTGCCCAGGAAGATGTTCTCGGCAATGGAGAGCTCAGGGATCAGGGCGAGTTCCTGATGAATGATCACAATGCCAGCTGTTTCGCTGGACCGGATGTCCTTGAATTCAACCTCTTTGCCCTGGAAGATGATGGCGCCGTCGTAGGTTCCGTGGGGGTACAGCCCGGAAAGGACCTTCATCAGGGTGGATTTTCCGGCACCGTTTTCGCCGCAGATGGCATGAATTTCGCCGGCCTCGACGGTGATGGAAACCTGGTCGAGGGCTTTGACGCCCGGGAATTCCTTGGTGATGGAACGCATTTCCAGGATCTTGTGATGTTCCAAAGGCATCCTCCCGAGTGGCGGCATTGGCTCTCCCTGACCATGACTGGTCAGAATAGGCAGTTAACCCCGTCCGGCATGTTGGAGTCAAGTCTTGAACACAAAACGTCTTTTATTGGTAGCTAAACGTTATGTAGGTGGGGCTGCGAGAGGACGACGGCGGCACCGCCAAGTGCTTCGGTGCGGTCACCGAGGGCTGACATGAGCACCGCAGTTGATTCGCCCACGACGGGTACCGCGTGGCGGACCAGGCCGCGGCGGATCGGTTCGAGCAGGATGTCGTCCAGCCTGGTCAGCGGTCCACCGATCACCACAAGCTCCGGGTTGATCAGGTTTGCCACGTTGGCGACTGCCTTCCCCAGGGCGAGGCCGGCGTCGTCAATCACGCGGAGCACAGTGGTGTCTCCGGCCAGCGCGAGGTCCACGAGTTCATCGACGGCAATTGGCCCTTCCGCGCGGCGGCTGAGGAGGTCCACCATGGTGCTGGTTGAGGCAACCGTCTCCAGGCAGCCGCGGTTTCCGCACCGGCAGACCAGACCATGCTCCACGATGGTGCTGTGGCCCAGTTCGCCGGTGATGCCAACGTGGCCGTAGTAGACCGAGCCGCCAAGGATCAGCCCGGCACCGATGCCCGAGCCGACCTTGAGGAACATCAGGTTCTCGACCGCCCCGTGCGGCCCCCAGGTGACCTGGGCAAGGGCACCAAGATTCGCATCGTTGTCAATGAAGACGGGGAATCCGAGCCGTTCGCCGAAGGTGGCGAGGATGTTGATACCTACCCACTCGGGCAGGATAGCGCCCTGTACCACGGTCCCGGTGCGGCGGTCGATGGGGCCGGGTATCCCTACCCCGGCGCCGAGCACCGACGCGCGGGTGGTGCCGGCTTGCAGGAGAAGCTGGTCGAGGAGGCGTTCGGCGGCGTCGAGCCCTTCCTCGGCGCAATGTCCCAGCGGCAGGGCGGTCGCCTCATCCTGCATCACCTGATAGTTCAGCCCGGCGAGGACCACCCGGACATGGCGCCGGCCGATGTCGATGCCCACCGCAAGCGAACCATTGTCGTTGAGGATAACCAGGAGGGCACGACGTCCCGAACTGGTGGTGGGGGTGGTGGTGGCAAGGCCGGCGTAGACCATCGCTTTAACGATGTTGGAGACCGTTGCGGTGGAGAGCCCGGTCTGCCGTGCTAGCTCCGCCTGCGTCTGCGGACCAGCGGCGAGGACACTGACGATCCGCTGCTGGTTGCGCTGCCGAAGGGCCGATTGGGAACCCGGGCTCGGAGGATTCCCGTCGAAGTCACGCTTGGTCTTCGGGCGTCCTACGGGCATGTACTACAGGGTGCTACATGGTCACCTTGTAGTCAAGAAGTTAACGCTTGACGGTGGGACGTGGCCAACACTTGATAGGACGCTGCGTTTTGCTTGACCTTCTCAAACTCGCTGTCCGTCAGTTCCCGTCTGACCTTCGCCGGCACACCGGCGACGAGCGAGCGGGGTGGGACCTGCATGCCTTCCAGAACAACCGCACCCGCAGCCACCAGCGACCCGGCGCCAATGACTGCGCCGTTCATGACGGTGGCACTCATGCCGATCAGGCAGTCGTCGCCGATGGTGCAGCCGTGGACTACCGCGGTGTGGCCGATGCTGACCCGGTCGCCGACCGTCGTCGGGAAATCCGGGTCCGCGTGGAGCACCACGTTGTCCTGCAGGTTGGTGCCGTCGCCCACGCGGATGGGGGCGGTGTCACCGCGCACGGACACGCCGTAGAAGGCGCTGGAGTCCTCGCCGAGGACCACGTCCCCGATGATCGACGCCGTCGGTGCAACGAAGCAGGAGTCGCTGATGGTGGGTTTCTTGCCGAAGATTTCGATGATGTGGGCCATGTCACCCAGCCTAGCGGCCCGTGCCCAGCCGGTCCTGACCGATTCGGTGAGCAACCTGGACCGGCCGGGTCAAGGTGGGCGTCGGTGAGGAAGATGCTGACCACCGATGTCCAGGTTGCTATCCGAATCGGATCAGACCCTGGATGTTCTGTGCGCATTGTCCACATAGCAGCGGTGGCAGTCCGGGCGGCACTGGTGTCCGGGTTGACTGGAGTCATGACCAGTATCATTTCCATCGTCGACCATCCTTTGGACGAAGCGTGGCCCCGGCAGTTGGCGCGTCGAGCCGCACGCGGGGAGCTGATCAGGATCCGGCTCGGGTGTTATGTCGACGCGTCGGATTGGCGGGACCTCGATGAAGAGGCGCGTTACCGGGTCAAGATCGACGCCGTCGGGCGCACCGCCAGACGCGAACCAGTCTTCGGAGGTGAAACTGCGGGATTGCTCTGGGGGCTGCCGCGACCTGTACTCCCGGCGAAGGTCGAGGTGGTGGTGCCCGTTGCCAGTGGCCGTCGCAGCGCCAACGGGGTGAGCCGGTTGGCGCGGTACCCGGACGAGTTCACAGTCGTCACCTTCGGCGGACGGTATGTCACGGGAAAGGTCGCCACGGCCGTCGAACTGGCTATCCGCTATGACTTCCCCTGGGCGGTGTCAGTCCTGGACCGGCTGCTCAACCAGAAGCCACTCCCACCAGAATCGAGCCCTCGCCCGGTGACAAGAGATGAGGTCAGGAACCGGATTGCCCTGCTGTCGTCTGCACCCAAACGCCGCCGGGCCCTGCATGTGCTGGACTTCGCTGACGGGCAGGCCATGTATCCGGGGGAGTCCCTCAGCAGGGTGCAGATGGCACAACTGGGGTTCCCCGCGCCGGAGCTCCAGCATGAAGTGGTCGACCATACCGGTCGCTCGGCCTGGGTGGATTTCTACTGGAAGGAACAGCGCCTGGTGGGGGAGTTCGATGGAATCGGGAAATATCTCAAGCCCGAATACCTGCAAGGACGGACCACCGCCCAGGCTGTCATCGAGGAGAAGCTCCGCGAGGACAGGATCCGATCCACCGGACTGCAGGTCGTGAGATGGGACTGGTCGACGGCGGTGTCCCCGCCGAAGCTGAAGGCTCTCCTCCTGCAGGCCGGATTACCGTGCAACCCGACAGCCCGCCGTCGTCGGCTCTCCACCGCCCAGCTGCGCCCGAATCGGTGAGCAACCTGGACCGGCCGGGTCAAGGTGGACGTCGGTGAGGAAGATGCTGGCCACGGATGTCCAGGTTGCTATCCGCAGCAGGCGCTGAGCCGGTGGAGAGCTGGTGCTGAGCCGGTGAGAAGCCCCCGGAGCCTAGTTGAAGACGATGGTCCGGCTACCGTCGAGCAGCACCCGGTGCTCGGCGTGCCACTGCACGGCCTGGGTGAGGGTGCGGCCCTCAACATCGCGCCCGATCGCCACAAACTGCTCCGCCGACCGGGCGTGATCCACCCGAATGACCTCCTGCTCGATGATCGGGCCCTCATCCAGGGCAGGCGTCACATAGTGTGCCGTGGCGCCGATCAGCTTGACGCCACGCGCGTGGGCCTGGTGGTAGGGCTTGGCACCCTTGAACGAGGGCAGGAACGAGTGGTGGATGTTGATCGCCCGTCCCACCAGCTCCGAGCACAGCCCGTCGCTGAGGATCTGCATGTACCGGGCGAGGACAACCAGCTCGATGTTGTGCTCCGCGATGACGTCCCGCAGAGCGTCCTCGGCGGACTCCCGGGTCGCTGCGGTGACCGGAATGTGGTGAAACGGGATGCCGTAGAACGCTGCGAGGTCGGCCAGATCGGTGTGGTTGGAGACAATCGCCGGGATCTCGATCGGCAGGGTGCCCGAGCGCTGCTGGAACAGCAGGTCGTTCAGGCAGTGCGCCGACTTCGAGGCGAGGATCAGGGTCCGGGCGGGAGCGCCGTCGTCGTGCAGGGCCCAGGTCATGCCGAATGCCTCGGCTACCGGCGCCAGATGCGCCACGAGCGAGGTGCGCGGAGCCGGAGTGCTCATGGCCACCCGCATGAAGAACGTCCCGGTGTCGGGGCTGCCATACTGCTGCGATTCGGTGATGTTGCAGCCGGAGCTCACCAGCGCCCCGGCGACGGCATGCACAATGCCGGGTTGATCGGCGCAGGAAAGCGTCAGGATGAAGGAAGCCTGGGAGGTGGGGGAGTCAGTCACAAATCAAGCGTACTTCGAATGAAAGCCGCCCCGCGATACACTGAGAAGTGCCGCGACTGGCGTCAGGTGGGTCACCATCAGGAAGCGGCATGCATCGTCATCATCGGTACTTTAGCTAGTTCAGCTACCGACGACGACGGCGCGCAGCGCCGACCACGGATCGCACGCCTGGGACGTATGGTCAAGAACTTGCCCGAGGATGCTTCAGTGTGGCCAAAACACCGGTGCCGGACTGCAGACTCAGCGGGTAGCCTGACCAGTAGCAACACGTCCCCATCCAGGAGTTCACCGTGACCACTTCGCCCCTGCCCGCCACCGCATCAGCCTCCTCGGCGGTCACCAACGCACCCCTGTCCGAGATCGACCCGGAGATCGCCGCCGTCCTGACCGACGAGCTCGCCCGCCAGCGCGACACCCTCGAGATGATCGCCTCCGAAAACTTTGCACCCCGCGCGGTGCTCCAGGCCCAGGGCTCCGTCCTCACCAACAAGTACGCCGAGGGCTACCCCGGCCGCCGCTACTACGGCGGCTGCGAACACGTCGACGTCGCCGAGGGCCTCGCGATCGAGCGGGTCAAGGCCCTGTTCGGCGCCGAGTTCGCCAACGTCCAGCCACACTCCGGTGCGCAGGCCAACGCGGCGGCGCTCGCCGCGATGATCAAGCCCGGCGACAAGATCATGGGCCTGTCCCTGGCACACGGCGGCCACCTGACCCACGGCATGAAGCTCAACTTCTCGGGAAAGCTCTACGAGGTTGCCGCCTACGGCGTTGAGAAAGACACCCACCGCCTCGACATGGACAAGGTCCGCGCCCAGGCCATCGCCGAGAAGCCGCAGGTGATCATTGCCGGCTGGTCCGCCTACCCGCGGCAGCTCGACTTCGCCGCGTTCCGGTCCATCGCCGACGAGGTGGGAGCGCTGCTGTGGACCGACATGGCGCACTTCGCCGGACTCGTTGCAGCCGGTCTGCACCCCAACCCGGTCCCGTACTCCGACGTCGTGACGTCCACGGTGCACAAGACGCTCGCCGGTCCCCGCTCGGGCGTCATCCTGGCGAAGCAGGAGTGGGCCAAGAAGCTCAACTCGGCGGTCTTCCCCGGCCAGCAGGGCGGCCCGCTGATGCACGTCATTGCCGCGAAGGCGACGGCGTTCAAGATCGCCGGATCCCCCGAGTTCAGGGAACGCCAGGAGCGGGTGCTGGCCGGTGCCCGGATCATCGCGGAGCGGCTGACCGCCAGCGACGTCGGCGAACACGGCGTCTCGGTCCTGACCGGCGGCACCGACGTGCACCTGGTGCTGGTGGACCTGCGAGCCTCGCAGCTCGACGGGCAGCAGGCCGAGGATCTGCTGCACTCGATCGGGATCACCGTGAACCGGAACGCTGTCCCGTTTGACCCACGCCCGCCGATGGTCACGTCCGGGCTGCGGATCGGCACCCCGGCGCTGGCCACCCGTGGTTTCGGGGCGGCGCAGTTCACCGAAGTGGCCGACATCATCGCGACCGCGCTGAAGCCCGGTGCCGACGCGGACGCCCTCCGCGCCCGGGTGCTGGCCCTTACCGCCGACTTCCCGCTCTACCCGGAACACGAGCAGTGGTAGAAGACCTCCCGGAGGGTGCGCTGACTTCCGCTGCGGCCGCCTCACCCGACTACGACATTCCTACCGACGAGTGCTGCTTCACCGGTTGCTGCGACCGGGGCAAGGCATTCCTCCTCGAGCAACTGGAAGCTGGCATTACCCCATGAGCCCCGCACAGAACCAGACCGCCCAGAACCAGACCGCCCGGATCCTCGACGGCAAGAAGACCGCCGCCGCTATCCGGTCCGAACTCACCACCCGCATCGGCGCCCTCAAAGAACGGGGCGTCACCCCGGGCCTGGGCACGGTCCTGGTGGGCAATGACCCGGGCAGCCACTCCTACGTTGCCGGAAAGCACCGCGACTGCGAGCAGGTCGGCATCACCTCGGTCCGCCGGGACCTTCCCGCCGATATCTCCCAGGCAGAGCTGGAAAAGGTCATCGACGAGCTGAACGACGACGACGCCACCACCGGCTATATCGTCCAGCTCCCACTCCCGAAGCACCTCGACGTGAACGCCATCCTGGAACGGATGTCCCCGGAGAAGGACGCCGACGGCCTGCACCCCGTCAACCTGGGCAAACTGGTCCTCAACGTGGGCGCCCCGCTCGACTCGCCGCTGCCCTGCACGCCGCACGGCATCGTGGAGCTGCTGCGCCGCCACGGGATCAGCCTTGAGGGAAAGAACGTTCTCGTGGTGGGCCGCGGGATCACCGTCGGTCGCCCCCTGGGGCTGCTGTTGACCCGCCGCGACATCAACGCCACCGTCACCCTCGCCCACACGGGGACGGTCGACCTGCCGCACCTGCTGCGCCAGGCCGATGTAGTGGTCGCCGCCGCAGGCTTCCCCGGCATGATCAAGGCCGCGGATCTCAAGTCCGACGCGATCGTGCTTGACGTCGGGGTCACCCGGGTGGAGGATCCCGAAACCGGCAAGGCGAAGCTGACCGGCGACGTGGAACCCGCCGCTGCGTCGACCGTCGCCTGGCTGTCCCCGAACCCCGGTGGCGTCGGCCCGATGACCCGGGCCATGCTGCTCGCCAACGTGGTGGAGGCCGCCGAGCGGCAGGCCGGCATCGCCGTCCGGGACTAGCCCGTCCGGCATCGCCGTCCGGCACCAGACCGTCCGGGACAAGACCAGCCGGGCGGGGACCGGCAACGCGGACCACTGTTGTCCGCGAAGGAGTGTGGTTGGCTTTTCCCAATGGGTTGTATACCTTAGGCTGAGCAGGTGCCGAACTCACCGTCCCGCGACTACGTCATCTCTGCCCGGAATCTCACCAAGCACTACGGTGACTTCGCGGCGGTCGATGACATCTCCTTCGACGTTCCCGCTGGCGAATCCTTCGGTCTGCTGGGCCCGAACGGGGCCGGTAAATCCACCACGATGCGGATGATCGGGGGAGTGTCGCAGCGCACCTCGGGGGCGTTGACCATCATGGGCCTCGACCCGGAGCAGCACGGCCCGCAGGTGCGGGCCCACCTGGGCGTGGTGCCGCAGCAGGACAACCTCGACGAGGAGCTCCGGGTCCGCGACAACCTCATTGTCTACGGGCGCTACTTCGGGCTGCCCCTGAGCTACCTCAAGCCCAAGGCCGACGAGCTGCTGGAGTTCGCCCAGCTCACCGAGAAAGCGAAATCCAAGGTCGATTCGCTCTCCGGCGGCATGAAGCGCCGGCTGACGATTGCCCGGTCCCTCATCAACGAGCCGAAAATCCTCCTGCTTGATGAACCCACCACGGGCCTGGACCCGCAGGCACGCCACATCCTGTGGGACCGGCTGTTCCGGTTGAAGGAATCGGGGGTGACCCTGATCCTTACCACCCATTACATGGACGAGGCGGAGCAGCTTTGCGACCGGCTGGTAGTGGTGGACAAGGGCAAGATCATGGCGGAGGGGTCGCCGGCGCAGCTGATTCGCGAGCACTCCACCCGCGAGGTGCTCGAGCTCCGGTTCGGCTCCGAACGCAACACCACTGTCGCTGCCGAGCTCCAGGGGATCGGCGACCGGCTCGAGCCGCTGCCCGACCGCGTGCTCATCTACACGCACGACGGCGAAGCGGCCCTCGAGCAGGTAGCCTCCCGCGGCCTGCACCCCATCACGTCCCTGGTGCGGCGCTCCTCGCTGGAGGACGTCTTCCTGCGCCTGACCGGGAGGAGCCTCGTTGACTAACCCACCCAGCCCTCCCGTCGGCGTCGGCCCCGGGTCGGCCACACCCAATGCCACGGCGACGACGGCGTCACCGCCCCTGCGGGCCCATTCGCCTCAGGTCTCGGCGGACCGGGCGAAACGGTTCGGGTCCTGGTACTACGCCGAACATGCCCTGCGGGTGATGAACGGGTACCGCTGGACGCTCATCGCCTACAGTGTGGGCAACCCGGTGATGTACCTGTTCGCCATGGGGGTTGGCCTGGCCACCCTCGTGGACCAGAACTCGGCGGACGCTTTCGGCGGGGTCAGTTACCTCGCGTTCATCGCGCCGGCCCTGCTCGCGGCGGCCACCATCATGACCGCCGCCACCGAGTTCACCTACCCGGTGATGGATGGCTTCAAATGGCGGCGGGTGTACTACGGTCCACACGCCTCCCCGCTGGCGGTGCACCAGATTGTTAACGGCTACATCATCGCGATCACGCTGCGGCTGGTGCTGATGAGCACCATCTACTTCGGCATCGTTGCAGCGTTTGGCGCCTCGCCGTCGCCGTGGGGATGGGCGGCGGTCCCGGTGGCGGTGCTGTGCGGGCTTTCCTTCGGGCTGCCGCTGATGGCCTACTCGGCGAGCGTCGAGGAGGACAAGGGCCAGTTTGCGCTGGTGATGCGCTTCCTCGTCACGCCGATGTTCCTGTTCTCCGGCACCTTCTTCCCGTTGGACACCCTGCCGATCTTCCTGCAGTGGATCGGGTGGGTTTCACCGCTCTGGCACGGCACCCAACTGGGCCGGATGCTCACCTACGGTTACCCGGTGCCGGCCTGGCTGGCAGTGATCCACCTCGTGTATCTGGTAGCGCTCGCCTTCCTCGGCTGGCGTCTGGCCCGTCGCACCTACGAACGGAGGCTGGGCAAATGATCGAGAACCTGGCCCAGCGATCCGGCCCGTCGTCGGCCCGGCCGCTGACCGACGACGACTACCGGATCACCGCGCACAACCGACGGTTCAGCGCCCTCTACTCCCGCAACGCCAAAGCGGTGATCGCCCGTGGTCTGCGCGCGACCAAGAGCAGCAACTGGCTGATCATGGTCTCGGGCTTCTTCGAGCCGGTGCTCTACCTGATCTCCATGGGGGTGGGGCTCGGTGCACTGGTGGGCGACGTCGTCGGGCCCGGCGGCGAGGAGATCAGCTACGCGGCCTACATCGCTCCGGCCCTGCTGGCCGTCTCGGCGATGAATGGCGCCGTCTACGACTCCACCTGGAACGTGTTCTTCAAGATGAACTTCGCGAAGCTCTACCAGGGCATGCTGTACACCTCGCTGGGGCCGCTGGACGTCGCGATCGGGGAGATCTTCCTGGCCCTGCTGCGCGGGGCCATGTACGCCACCGGGTTCACAGCCGTGATGGGCATGATGGGGTTGATCACCACACCGTGGGCGCTGCTGATGGTGCCGGCGTCGGTGCTGATCGCGTTCGGGTTCGCGTCCTTCGGGATGGGGATCACCAGCTACATGAAGACCTTCCAGCAGATGGACTGGATCAACTTCGTGATGTTGCCGATGTTCCTGTTCTCGGCGACGTTCTACCCGCTGAGCGTGTACCCGCAGGGCATCCAATGGTTCATCCAGGCGCTTCCCCTCTGGCATGGTGTTGAGCTGCTGCGCCAGATCAGCGTCGGCACGTTCACGTCCGCGACGGCGATCCACATTCTCTACTATCTGGTGATGATCCTGATCGGGATGGTGCTGACCACCAGCCGGCTGCGGAAGCTGTTCCTCAAGTAGGTGCGGATGATCGGGGTCCAACACGACAACGGGAGGACGGCGGGATCTTGATCCCGCAGGCCACCCAATCTGCCTCGTGAACTGGTAGCCCTGCTCTGTCAAGCCGTACTGGCCTGCTAGAGGACGAGGGTCGCGTACACCACGTAGTTGTCGTCGAATTCGCCGGTGTCCGGGTTGTACCCGTCGCAGGTGATCAGGCGGAGTTCGGCGGCGTCGGTGTTCCCATAAACCTCAAGGGTGGGGAAGTTGTCCTTCATGTATTGCTCGCCGCGGTCGACGGCGAAGACAGCGGTGGTGCCATCCTCACGGACCACGTTGATCTCGTCGCCGGCTTCCAGGGACCGCAGGTCCGCGAAGACGCCTGGACCGCCGCCGGTCGCATTGACGTGGCCGAGCAGAATTGATGGTCCCCGTTCGCCCGACGTGGGCGACTGGTCATACCAGCTGGCCGGCGCACCCGGGCCTTCGGGTGGCACTTCGAGCGACCCGTTGTCACGCAGTCCCAGGTGGAGCAGTTCGGATCCGGCATCGATCGTCGGGATGTTGAACGACACCGGCTTCGACGCTTCGAGCACAGCGGGAAGCTCCGGCGAGGGTGCGGGTGAGGATGCGGCCGACGGGGTGGGGGTGCCTGACGGTGACGCGGTCGGCGTCGGCGACGCCTCCGGGGGGGCGGCCGAGGTGGGCGCAGCCGAAGACGACTGGTCAGTGCCCTGCGGAGGCGCCTCGGCGCCGCAGGCGGTGAGTATCAAAAGGGCGGTCGCCGCCGAGACCGCAAAGCCTCGACGACGACCGTTTGTAGTGCTGATCATGAAATCAGACTATTCCTTATGCGCGGTTTGCAGCGTTGCGGCGAACCACGTAGGTGCCGCCAGCGGCAGCAGCCAGAACGAGGCCACCTCCGAGGACGAGCGCTCCCATGTTGTTGGTGCTGGACTGTGCAACACCGGTGTCAGCGCCACCTTCAGGCATGGCGCCCATCTGGGCGGCTGTCACAACGCCACACAGTGCAGGCGAGGTTGCGCCCAGTGGCAGGTCAGGAGCGATGTCGCTCTCTGAGTTGAACGCTTCTTCGGTACCGGTTGCGGTAGCTGGGTCGAGTCCGTGGATAACAACCACTGCGGTACCGGCTTCGATGGAATCCAGGGTCTCTGCATTCATCTCGAAGGTGCGCTCGATGGAGTAGCTTCCGCCCTGGCCAGCCAGCTCGAGGTTCAGGCCCTCTGCAGCGCTGGTCTCGCCGCTGGTGGTCAGCGTGGTGAGAATTCCGCCGTAGGCAGGTGCGCCGTCAGAGGTGTTGATGATGCCGTCACCGTTCTCGTCATCCGCCATGGTCGGGCATTCGCCCAGTGCGCCACCGTGAATGTGCTGTACGTGGGGGTACGGAGCGTCCATGAAGGTTTCGGCCAGGCCGGAAACCTGCAGGTTCACAGTCGCCGTCGTATCATCAATGTCCATGGTGTACGTGGCGGTACCAGTGGTGCCGTTGAGCTGGCCGAACGTGGCGGTGTAAGAACCGTCGGCGTGGTCAGCCATTGCTGGTGCACCGGCCATAGCAACCATGCCGAGGGCGAGGGTGGGGACTGCGAGAAGACGCAAGTTCTTATTCATGTGATTTTCCTCCGTAGTGCGAGTATTAGCATGCCAATCATAAGCACACATACTTTTACTTCGGAGTGGTGCGGGTCACGGATGGGTCGGGTTCTGAAAAGAAGTGGAGCGGGCAGCGTTCGCCAACGGTGGAAGCCCACCCTCGAAGTCCCCTAGTTGCGAGAGATTTGCGAGAATGGTCTCTATGAAGCCTCTAGGGAACCAAAAACCTGCAGCAACCGGAGCTCCCACGGGTGCGGGCCGAGGGCTGAGCCTGCGGATGGGCACCATCGGGATGAGCATCATGCTCATCGTGTTCCTCGTGGCGGTGGTCTTCGCCGCGAACCAGAACGATGTAGTCGGCTGGTTGGTGGCGATCATTTCGCTCGGCTGGCTGCTGATCTTCAGTTTCGTGGTGTTCAGCCTTCGGTCGGCGGCACGCAACGCAAGGGCCCGCATTAACGAGGCCCAGCAGCAGTTCAACCGCGCCAACGGCATCCCGGACGCCACCACGACCGGCGTCGTCGATGAGGCAACGCTGGCCCGAGATATGAAACTTGACCACAGCTTCAAAATCGTCCAGGTCCAGGTCCGGGTCATCCGCGACCATATGGACGCCGGGAAGTCCAGCGATGAGGAGACAGTTGGTCGGGCGCTCGAAACCATTGAGATCACCTCCCACAACGCGCGCTCGATGATGAAGCGGAACGACGACGGCCCGGTGGAGGGCACTGTTGTCGACTGAGTGCGGCACCAGCTGCCACCCGCGGTTCAACCCCACCGCCAGCGCGCTCCGGTAGGGTTGAACGAGTGAGTTCTACAGCAACCCTTCCCGCCTCCTCTGCCGTGTTGTCCCCCATCAAAGGGGCGGCGCTTCGCGTCGCAACGGTCAACGTCAACGGCATCCGGGCGGCCTACAAACGAGGCATGGCCGACTGGCTGGCCGAGCGTGAGATCGACATCCTCTGCCTGCAGGAGGTGCGGGCGCCCGACGACATCCTGCGGGGACTGCTGGGCGATTCCTGGCATATCATCCACGCCGAAGCGGAGGCGAAGGGCCGCGCCGGCGTCGCGATCGCCTCACGGATGGCGCCATTGGCCACCCGCACCCATATCGGCGATGACTACTTTGCCACGTCCGGCCGCTGGGTCGAGGCCGATTTCGACCTTTCGGGTGTCAGCCTGACCGTCGTCAGCGCCTACGTCCACTCGGGCGAGGTGGACAGCCCCAAGCAGGCCGACAAGTACCGCTTCCTTGATGTGATGTCCGAGCGGCTCCCCGAGCTGCGGCGCACCCGCGACCATGCCCTGCTGGTCGGCGACCTGAACGTGGGACACACCCAGCTCGACATCCGCAACTGGAAGGGCAACCAGAAGAAGGCGGGATTCCTCCCCGAGGAGCGCGCCTACTTCGACAGGTTTTTCGATGACGAGTTCGGGTTTGTCGACGTTCACCGCCGCCTCGCAGGCGAGGTGGACGGACCTTACACCTGGTGGTCCTGGCGCGGCCAGGCCTTCGACAACGACACCGGATGGCGGATTGACTACCACCTCGCCACCCAGGGCCTCGCCGCAGCCGCAGCCGACGCCGTCGTCGACCGAGCACCTTCCTGGGATACGCGATTCTCAGACCATGCCCCGCTGGTAGTGGACTACCGGCTCTAACTTCAGGAATCAACAACCATGACAATCTCCACCACCGGTGCACGGCAGCGGGTCCTCTCCGGCATGCAGCCCTCGGGTGAGTCCCTTCATCTGGGAAACTACCTCGGCGCGCTGGTGCACTGGGTGCGGATGCAGGACGAGTACGAGGCGATTTACTTCATCCCGGACCTGCACGCCATCACGGTGCCCCAGGACCCGGCGGAACTCGCTGAGCGTACCCGCCGTACCGCTGCGCAGTACATCGCTGGCGGGGTGGACGTGGATAAGTGCACCCTGTTTGTGCAGTCCCATGTGCCGGAGCATGCCCAGCTGGGCTGGGTGTTGAACTGCATCACCGGCTTCGGTGAAGCGTCACGGATGACCCAGTTCAAGGACAAGTCCCTGAAACAGGGCGCCGACGCGGCCAGTGTTGGCCTCTTCACCTACCCCATCCTGCAGGCCGCAGATATATTGCTGTACCAGCCGGAGGGCGTTCCGGTGGGGGAGGACCAGCGGCAACACGTCGAACTGAGCCGGGACCTGGCGCAACGCTTCAACTCCCGCTTCGGGGAAGCGTTCGTGGTTCCGAGGCCCTTCATCCAGAAGGAATCGGCCAAGATCTACGACCTGCAGAATCCGACGGCCAAGATGTCGAAGTCTGCCAGCTCGCCGGCAGGCCTGATCAACCTGATGGATGACCCGAAGGTAACCGCCAAACGCATCAAGTCGGCGGTCACCGACACCGGGACGGAGATCCGGTTCGACAGGGAAACCAAGCCAGGGGTGTCCAACCTGCTCTCGATCCACTCGATGCTCACCGGCAAGACCATTGATGAGGTGGTGGGGGAGTTTCAGGGCCGCATGTACGGGCATCTGAAGACCGAGCTGGCCGACGTCGTGGTCGCCCACCTTGATCCCATCCGACTCCGCACCACCGAACTCCTCGACGACCCCGCCGAACTCGATTCCCTCCTCGCCCGCGGTGCGGAGAAGGCGCGCAGCATCGCCTCCGCCACGCTGGCGGATGTGTACGCGAAACTCGGGTTCCTTCCCCCTCTGGGTGGTGCGCGCTAGCGGCATGGACCACAGCATCAGGGCCTCCACCAGCGGTCAGCCGTCACCGGCCGACGGCGAAGCCGCGCCGTCGGCCGGTGGTGTCCGGGAGAGTTGCGTTGGGATAGTCATCGCAGTGCCGGAACCGTTGGCGGCGATCCTCGAACAGTGGCGTGCTGCCTTTGGCGACCCGATGGCCTCCCTGATCCCGGCGCATATCACGCTAGTGACGACCACCCCCGCTTCGGACTGGGCTGAAACCACCGCCCATGTACGTGAGGTAGCCAGGGGGCAGCGGCCGTTCACCGTCACCCTGAAGAGCACCGGGACGTTCCGGCCCGTCTCTCCGGTGGTGTACCTGAACCTGGACGAGGGATTCACCGACTGCGTGGCACTGCACGAGAAACTGCAGTGTGGTCCCCTGGAGCGCACCCTCGAGTTTCCCTTCCACCCGCATGTGACAGTGGCCCACGATGTCAGTACGGCCAGCATGGACTGGGCCGAGAGTCAGCTTGAAGGGTTCGAAGCCTCCTTCACTGTCCGTACTATGGGTCTGTACGAGCATGACTCGTTGGGCATCTGGAGACTGAGGGAAGAGCTGAGCTTTGGCCAAGATCAACACCCGGACCGCAGCCACGGCCCAGGGTCCGCACTATGATGAGCCCCGCCCGGCAGAGCTAGCCCACCTCAAACGCAAGGTCATCGACGCCCGCCGTGACCTGGGCAAGGCGCGGCGCCGGGGGCTCACCGGTCTGGCCCTCGCGGAGCCGACAATCACCTACCTGCTGGCCCGCATCTTCGTGGTCCGCGCCGTCCGGGTGTTCCACCTTTACGTGGTTCGACGGGGTCCGCTCATGGCAGCGGGCATCGCCTACCGGCTGTTCTTCTCCATGGCCTCGCTGCTCCTGGCCGGGTTCTCCATTCTGGGCTTGGTGGTCGCCGGCAATGCACCCCTGCAGAACCTGATCGTCGAGGCGGTGGATGCCACCGCTCCCGGCATCCTCATCATGGAACCCGATGGCCCCGGTCTCGCCACCCCCGAAGCCCTGTTCAACGCCAACGAGGGCCTGACCCTCACCCTGATCGTCTCGACGGTCATCACCCTCATCACCGCGCTGGGCTGGATTGCGGGTGTCCGGCAGGCCATGAGGGGGATTTTCGCGTTACCCCCACTGCTGGTGAATCCCATCCTGCTGCGGATCAAGGACCTGGGGACGCTCCTGGTGCTGGGGGCTGCGATGATCGTGACCACCGCGATCGGCCTCGTGGCCAACACCCTCCTGGACGTGGTGTTCGACTGGCTGGAGTTCGGCGACACAGGCCGGCCCTTCACCCAGCTCGCCGGTATCGTGCTGATGCTGGTGGTGGACTTCGCCGTCGCAGTCATCCTCTTCCGGCGTGCGTCGGGGATTGAGCAGTCCCGTCGGTTGCTCATCCAGTCGTCCCTGATTACCGCGGTCGGAAGCACCGTGCTGCGCACCTTCAGCACCCTGCTCCTCGGCAGTGTTGGCCAAGGCAACCCGTTGCTGGCACCGTTCACCGTCGTCGTCGGCCTGTTCGTCTGGTTCTTCCTGCTCAGCCAGGTCTACCTGCTGGCCGCCGCCTGGGGCGCCATTGGTGCCGCCGATACCGAGGCGGGTCTCACCCCGCGCCACGGCCGGTCGCTGAAGCAGCGCAGCCGCGTCGCCAACCGACAGAAGGGCTAGCGGCATGGCGGTGAACAACCGTCTTCACCGAAAGGACTCTGGTTAAACACCGACTCTGGTTAAGCAACTCAGGTTAAACAACTCCGATTAAACACCTCTGGCCCGGTCCGCTGGAGAGCGGGACCGGGCCAGAGCCGTTCACGAGGCTGAGCTGAAGTTTCCTAGATCTTGCGGTTCAGGATGGCCTGCTTGACCTCGGCGATGGCCTTGGTCACCTGAATGCCACGGGGGCAAGCCTCGGTGCAGTTGAAGGTGGTGCGGCAACGCCACACACCCTCTTTGTCGTTGAGGATCTCCAGGCGCATGTCGCCGGCGTCGTCGCGGGAGTCGAAGATGAAACGGTGCGCGTTGACGATTGCGGCTGGGCCGAAGTACTGGCCGTCGGTCCAGAACACCGGGCACGAGGACGTGCACGCGGCGCACAGGATGCACTTGGTGGTGTCATCGAAACGTTCGCGCTCCTCGGACGACTGCAGGCGCTCCTTCGTGGGCTCGTGGCCACGGTTGACCAGGAACGGCATGACTTCACGGAAGGACTGGAAGAAAGGCTCCATGTCCACGATGAGGTCCTTCTCCACCGGGAGGCCCTTGATGGGCTCCACCAGGATGGGCTTGGACGTGTCGAGGTCCTTCAGCAGGGTCTTGCAGGCCAACCGGTTTCGGCCGTTGATCCGCATCGCGTCGGACCCGCACACACCGTGGGCGCAGGAGCGACGGAACGTCACGGTACCGTCATGCTCCCACTTGACCTTGTGCAGGGCGTCCAGCACGCGGTCGGTGCCGTACATGGTCAGCTTCCACTCGTCCCAGTGGAACTCGTCGGAAACCTCCGGGTTGTAGCGGCGTACCTTGAGGGTGATGTCGAACGTCGGGATTTCCCCGCCGCCGCCAATCCCCGGTGCGAGGTCGATCTTGGAGGCTGGTTCTCTTTCGACTGTTTCTGTGCTCATTAGTACTTACGCTCCATGGGCTGGTAACGGGTAAACACAACCGGCTTGGTTTTCAGGCGCACGCCGGAGGTTTCGGTGGCCGTCGGATCCAGGTAGGCCATCGAGTGGGTCAGGTAGTTCTCGTCGTCCCGGTCGGGGAAGTCCTCGCGGAAGTGCCCGCCGCGGGATTCCTTGCGGTGCAGGGCGGCGGCGGTCATGACCTTGGCCATGTCGAGCAGGAAGCCCAGTTCCACTGCTTCCAGCAGGTCCAGGTTGAACCGTTTCCCCTTGTCCTGGACGGTGACGTGCTTGTACCGCTCTTCCAGGCCGTCGATGACGCTGAGCGCCTCGAGCAGGGTTTCCTCGGTGCGGAACACCTGGACGTTGGCATCCATGATGTCCTGCAGTTCCTTGCGGATCTGTGCCACCCGCTCGCCACCTTCGGAGCTGCGCATCGTGTCGAGCAGCGACTCGGTTTCGGTGAGCGGGTTCTCGGGGATTTCCACGAAGTCGGCGGTCAATGCGTACTCCGCCGCGTAGATGCCTGCGCGCTTGCCGAACACGTTGATGTCCAACAGTGAGTTGGTGCCCAGACGGTTTGATCCGTGCACCGACACGCATGCCACCTCACCGGCGGCGTACAGGCCCGGCACAATGGTGTCGTTGTCCTGCAGCACCTCGGCCTTGATGTTGGTGGGGATGCCGCCCATCGCGTAGTGGGCGGTGGGGAAGACGGGCACCGGCTCGGTGTACGGCTCGACGCCGAGATAGGTGCGCGCAAACTCGGTGATGTCCGGGAGTTTCGCGTCGATGTGTGCCGGCTCCAGGTGGGTGAGGTCCAAGAGGACGTAATCCTTGTTCGGTCCGCAGCCGCGCCCTTCCCGTACCTCGTTGGCCATCGAGCGGGCCACAATGTCACGGGGAGCCAGGTCCTTGATGGTGGGGGCGTACCGTTCCATGAACCGCTCGCCCTCGGAGTTACGCAGGATCGCGCCCTCGCCGCGGGCGGCTTCGGAGAGCAGGATGCCCAGACCGGCCAGGCCGGTTGGGTGGAACTGGAAGAACTCCATGTCCTCCAGGGGGATGCCCCGGCGGAACGCGATGCCCATTCCGTCACCGGTGAGGGTGTGTGCGTTGGAGGTGGTCTTGTAGACCTTGCCCACACCGCCCGAGGCGAAGACGATCGACTTGGCCTGGAACACGTGCAGCTCGCCGGTTGCCAGGTCGTAGGTGACGACGCCGGCTACCCGGGTCTGCAACTTGGTGACCCCGTCGACGGTGACTTCTTCCTGAACGGTCAGCAGGTCGAGCACGTAGTACTCGTTGTAGAACTCGACGTTGTGCTTGACGCAGTTTTGGTAGAGGGTCTGCAGGATCATGTGTCCGGTGCGGTCGGCTGCGTAGCAGGAGCGGCGTACCGGGGCTTTGCCATGGTCACGGGTGTGGCCGCCGAAGCGGCGCTGGTCGATCCGGCCCT
Source organism: Arthrobacter sp. CAN_C5 (assembly GCF_017875735.1). Classification (NCBI taxonomy): domain Bacteria; kingdom Bacillati; phylum Actinomycetota; class Actinomycetes; order Micrococcales; family Micrococcaceae; genus Arthrobacter; species Arthrobacter sp. CAN_C5. Next base: position 3,135,619 of record NZ_JAGGMZ010000001.1, on the reverse strand, counting down.
CGGGGGTGCGGTTGAAGGGCAGCCCCATTTTCTCGAGGTCCAGCACGGCGTCGATGGCCTCCTTGGCCATCACCTCCGCCGCGTCCTGGTCAACCAGATAGTCGCCGCCCTTGACCGTGTCAAAGGTGTGCCATTCCCAGTTGTCTTCTTCGACATTGGCCAGAGCCGCGCACATGCCGCCCTGCGCCGCCCCGGTGTGGGAGCGGGTGGGGTACAGCTTGGTCAGAACTGCGGTCCGCGCACGTTGCCCGGATTCGATGGCGGCGCGCATACCGGCGCCGCCGGCACCCACGATAACGACGTCGTACTTGTGGACCTGCATACGTGTTGCTCTTTCTGTTGTAACCGGACGGCCACGCCGGCGGCCTGATGCGTCGAGAGCCCTACGGAGCCGGGCAGTATGGCGCTACGTGCGCCACGCCGTCGATCACGGGGCACGGATCAAAGGTGAAAATCACCAGGGTGCCGAGCACGATGATGACAACGGTGGAGGCGTAGAGCACGCTCTTGAGCCAGAACCGGGTCGAGTCCTTCTCCGCGTAGTCGTTGATGATGGTCCGCACACCGTTGGTGCCGTGCAGCATTGCCAGCCACAGCATCACCAGGTCCCAGATCTGCCACACCGGATCAGCCCACTTGCCGGCCACGAAACCGAAGTCGACGCCCTTGATGCCATCGCCGTCGATCAGTGAAGTCCACAGGTGGACGAAGATCAGGACCACCAGGATGATGCCTGAGACCCGCATGAACAGCCAGGCCAACATCTCAAAGTTGCCCTTGCTGGCACCGGTACGGGTGTACTCCGGCGCAACGCGCCCGGAGCGGGGACTTTCAATTACTGGATTAGCCATGGCTTAGCCTCCAAAGACAACTGAGAGGTGACGGATGGAGAACGCGACCATGGTGACGGCCCACAGCCCGATGACGCCCCAGAGCAGCTGACGCTGGTACTTGGGCCCCTTTTTCCAGAAGTCGATCAGGATGACGCGGAGCCCGTTGAACGCGTGGAACACGATGGCTGCCACCAAACCCAGTTCGCCCAGGCCCATGATGGGGTTTTTGTAGGATTCGATCACTGCGTCATAAGCCTCGGGGGACACGCGCACCAAAGAGGTGTCAAGCACATGAACCAGGAGGAAGAAGAAGATCACTACTCCGGTAATACGATGGGCTACCCATGACCACATGCCCTCACGGCCGCGGTAGAGGGTGCCCGCTGGTATCTTCGACACTGAAATAACCTCCCCTGCACGCCCGGCGTATGCATGTCTCCCACGCAGAAAGACGCCGATGCGAAAGCACTCTTCACTTGATCCTAATGTAGGCTCCGTCACCCGTGGGTTCAATTTAGGCTTCCCTACGCTGTGACATTCTTAACAGGCGCTAAAGTGACGCTTCACCTGCACCCCGTTTTTGGCTCGTGGCGGGTGCGGTTCGGGGGCCGATCGGCGGTCGGAGCCGCTCTGCGGCCCGCCGAATTCACCATCGTGCACTAACGTGGAGGCGATGACTACGCAGCGGGCTGGTGCCCAAAATTCGACCGAGGCGCTTGAGCGCTTCTACGGTGTGATCCCCGCCGGTGGAGTGGGGACGCGCCTGTGGCCGCTCTCCCGTGCGGCCGCGCCCAAGTTCCTGCACGACCTCACCGGTTCCGGCAGCACCCTCATCCGCGCCACCTATGATCGGCTGGGCCCGCTCAGCGGTGACCGCATCATGGTGGTCACCGGTAAGGTGCACCGCACGGCGGTCCTGAAGCAGATCCCCGAGATCCAGGACTCCAACCTGGTGCTTGAGAGCGAACCGAAAGACTCCGCCGCCGCCGTCGGCCTCGCCGCTGCCATCCTGTACCAGCGGGACCCGGACATCATTATGGGCTCGTTCGCCGCCGACCAGGTCATCACTCCGGTGGAGGTGTTCCAGGACGCGGTGCGCGAAGCGATCCACACAGCGGCCCAGGGTTATATCGTCACCATCGGCATCAAGCCCACCCTTCCCGCCACTGGTTTCGGCTATATCCGCGCCGGGGAGCGGCTCGAGATCGAGGGTGCCCCGAGCGCCCACGCGGTGATCGAATTCGTGGAGAAGCCGTCCGAGGAAGTGGCCCAGGGGTACCTCGAATCCGGAAAGTACAGCTGGAACGCCGGAATGTTCGTGGCCCCGGTGGCGCTCATGCTCCGCCACCTCGAAGCCAACGAGCCCATCCTTCATGCCGGGCTGACCGAAATTGCGCAGGCCTGGGATACCCCGAACCGGGTTGAGGTGGCCCGCCGGGTCTGGCCCACCCTGCCGAAGATCGCCATCGACTACGCGGTCGCCGAACCGGCCGCCGCGGCTGGTGACGTGGCGATGATCCCCGGCAACTTCAGCTGGGACGACGTCGGCGATTTCGCCGCCATCGGCCGGCTGAATCCCGCCATCGAGAACTCGAAGCTGACCGTGATGGGCGAGGGGGCCCGGGTGTTCTCCGACAACGCTTCGGGGATCGTGGTTTCCGACACGAAGCGGGTGATCGCCCTGATCGGGATTGACGACGTCGTCATCGTCGACACCCCCGACGCACTGCTGGTCACCACCAAGGAGCACGCGCAGGAAGTCAAGAAGGCCGTCGAGCACCTGCGTGCCAGCGGCGAGATCGACGTCCTCTAACAACCCGCTAGCCATCCTTCCCGCTTAACCCAACTGCACAGTTCAAGAGTGCGGACCGGCTGTGGCTAGGCTGGAGGGGTGCAAACCAACAGCAGTGCGCCAACCGATCCCGCAGCAGCCCCTTCCATCGGCGTGTGGCTTGCCCCCCTGCTGGAGGATCTGACCCTTTTCCGGCGGGATCTGCACATGCACCCCGAACTGTCGCACAAGGAACACCGCACCACCGACCGGCTCGTGGAGCGGCTGGAGGCAGCGGGCCTGACACCCCAGCGGCTCGAATACACGGGATTATTCGTCGACATCGGCTCCGGTCCCATCAAGTTGGGGTTGCGCGCGGATATTGACGCGTTGCCGGTGCTGGAGGAGACGGGGCTGGCCTACGAGTCGTCGTCGACCGGTATTGCCCACGCCTGCGGTCACGACATCCACGCGACGGTGATGCTCGGGGTGGCGCTGGTGCTCGCACGGATGAACGACGACGAGCCGCTGGGCGGGCGCATCCGGGTCATCTTCCAGCCCGCTGAGGAAATGATGCCCGGCGGCGCCCTGGAAGTCATCGAGCAGGGAGTGCTCCGCGACGTGCCACGGATCGTGGCACTGCACTGCGACCCGCATATCGACGTCGGCCTGGTGGGGACCCGGATCGGGGCCATCACGTCGGCGTCTGACACCGTCCGGGTGGAACTGACCGGGAGGGGAGGTCACACGTCGCGGCCGCACCTCACCGAGGACCTGGTGTTCGCGCTCGCCAACATTGCTGTCAACGTGCCAGCCGTGCTGTCCCGGCGGATCGACGTCCGCAGTGCCGTGTCGGTGGTGTGGGGCCAGATCCATGCCGGCAGTGCGCCCAACGCCATTCCCGGCCACGGCTTCATGTCCGGCACCATGCGTTGCCTCGACGGTGAGGCCTGGGAAGCCGCGGGTGACCTCCTCGACAGCACCGTCCGGCAGATTGCCGCTCCTTTCGGGGTGGACGTCCATCTGGAACACACCCGCGGAGTGCCGCCCGTGATCAACACCGAAGCGGAAACCGGACTGCTGGAAGCCGCGGCGCGCGCGGAACTCGGACCGGACGCCGTCGTCCTCACGCCTCAGTCAATGGGCGGTGAGGATTTCGCCTGGATGACCCAGGAGGTGCCCGGCGCCATGATGCGCCTCGGGACGCGCACACCGAACGGGGAGACCTACGACCTGCACCGGGGCGACTACAACCCCGACGAGCAGGCGATTGGCTGCGGCGTCCGGGTGATGGCCAACGCCGCACTGCGCGCGATCAGGGGAGTGCGCCACTAGCGGGTTTCCGATTAACATCCTGCGCTGGCTGGTGACTCGGTTGGAATAGAGCCGGTGCCCGAAAGGTTAGCCCCAGTGTGAGTACATCAGTGAATACCCGTCCGCCCCTGTCAGTCCTCGACCTTGCCACCGTCGGTGCCGGAAAGTCGTCGGGGGACGCCCTCGCCGACAGCACCACCCTCGCGCAGGCCGCTGACCGGCTGGGCTACCGACGGTTCTGGGTCGCCGAACACCACAACATGCCGGCAGTGGCATCCACCTCCCCGCCCGTCCTGATGGCCCACCTGGCGTCACAGACCGAACGCATCCGGCTCGGCTCCGGGGGAGTGATGCTCCCCAATCATGCGCCGTTCGTGGTCGCTGAACAGTTCGCACTTCTGGAGGCGCTGTACCCGGACCGGATCGACCTGGGCATCGGCAGGGCGCCCGGCACGGATCAGGCTACGGCCATGGCGCTCCGGCGGCAGGCCGGGGGCCTGGGCGTCGAGGAATTCCCGCAGCATGTCCTGCAGGTGATGAGCCTGCTGGGCGACCACCGATCAACGGATCAGGCATTGAACCTGGTCGCCACACCGTCGGCCTCCAACTACCCCGAGGTCTGGCTGCTCGGTTCCAGCGGATACTCGGCGCAGCTGGCAGGCATGCTGGGACTGCGCTACAGCTACGCGCACCACTTCGGCAACGAGGATCCCGCAGCGGTGATGAACCTGTACCGGTCCAACTTCCAGCCCTCACCCGTGCTCGATGAGCCGTACGCGATGCTCGCCACCTCGGCGCTGACCGCTGACACCGAGGAAGAAGCTGACTATTTGGCTGGCCCGGCCCGCATCATGGCGCTGGCCCTGCGCTCCGGGAAACTGGGTCCCATCGTCTCGCCCGAGGAGGCAGCTGCCAGGGAACTCACCGATCAGGAGCTGATGGTGCTGGAGCACCTCCCCGCCATCAAGGCGGTCGGCACCCCGGAACAGGTGACCGGGCGGCTTGACGCACTGGTGCAGCAGACCGGAGCCAATGAACTGATGATTACCGGGACCACCTACGAGGTTGCGTCGCGGGTGGCATCTCTCGAAGCGCTCAGCGTGGCGTGGGGACGTCAGGTTTCCAATGGAATACCGGTTGGTAACAAATCCCGAACAATGTGATTTCCGTCGCTTGATTTGGTAGGAGCTGGGGCAGGGCGCCGCTAGAGTATGCTCATATCGTGCCGGACCCACGGTGCGGCACAGAGCCTACGAAAAATCAGTGAAAACAGAGCCACGAACACGATTGAGTGCTTCCGGGGCGGTCACTCACTGAGGTCTTCGGCCGTGGGGCCCATTTCTTTCTGGAGGAATTTTGAAGAACTCACAGCGCACCACCACGCGCCTCAACAACAAGACCGCCCTGTCAGCAGCTATGCTCGGCGCCTCGGCACTGCTGATCGCCGGTTGTGGCGCGGCTCCCGAAGAGCCAGCAGGTACCTCGGACGCTAGCGGAGAGGCAACCGAAGCAACCGTTGACTACACCGGTTGCATCGTCTCGGACGCGGGCGGATTCGACGACCAGTCGTTCAACCAGTCCAGCTACGAGGGCCTGACCGCCGCCCGCGACAGCCTGGGCATCGAGATCCGCGAAGCCGAATCACAGGCCGAAACTGACTTCGGACCCAACGTGAACTCGATGGTTACCAGCGGTTGCGACATGGTCGTCACCGTCGGTTTCCTTCTCTCTGCCACCACCGCGGAGGCTGCAGAGGCGAACCCGGACACCAACTTTGCCATCGTTGACGACAACGACATCGAACTGGACAACGTCAAGCCCATCATCTACGACACGGCTCAGGCTGCGTTCCTCGCGGGCTACGCCGCTGCTGGCACCACCCAGACCGGCACGGTCGCCACCTACGGCGGTATCCAGATCCCCACCGTGACCATCTTCATGGATGGCTTTGCTGACGGTGTCGCCTACTACAACGAGCAGAAGGGCGAGGACGTCCAGCTGCTCGGCTGGGACAAGGAAGCCGCAACGGGTACGTTCACCGGCGACTTCGAGTCACTCGCCAATGGCAAGACCAACACCGAGAACTTCATCAACGAAGGCGCCGACATCATCATGCCGGTTGCCGGTCCTGTGGGCCTCGGCACCATTGAAGCAGTCGAGGAAGCCAACGCAGACGGCGCCGATGCCAAGGTCATCTGGGTTGACTCCGATGGGTTCCTCACGGTTGACGCCGGCAATGAGTTCATCCTGACCTCGGTCATGAAGCTCATGGGCGAGGCTGTTGAAGAGGTCATCAGCACCGACGTCGACGACAACTTCGACAACACGCCTTACGTTGGCACCCTCGAAAACGGTGGAGTGGCCCTCGCGCCCTTCCACGACCAGGAAGCCGCTGTTTCCGACGAGCTGAAGGCCGAACTGGAAGAGATCCAGGCAGGCATCATCTCGGGCGACATCACCGTCGATTCCGACGCCAGCCCGGAGTCGTAGCAGCCAAGGCATAACGCGCCGCAGCTTGAGCGTGAGGGATTCCCACACGCTCAAGCTGACGGCGCGTCTTGCATTTAGGCTGGTAACCAGCAAGAACCTTATCGACCGGTCAGGCGGCCCCCTCCGTTGACATCCGGTCCCGATCCAGAACAGGTGGTTGGAGTCCGTTGCTGCTCGAACTGCAGGGAATAACAAAGAAGTTTGGCACCCTGGTGGCGAACGACTCCATCGACCTCGTCGTCAAACCCGGCGAAGTGCACTGTCTGCTCGGTGAGAACGGTGCGGGCAAGTCGACCCTCATGAATGTCCTGTACGGACTCTACGAACCGACCGACGGTGAAATTTTGCTCGACGGTAAATCGGTCGCCTTCAAGGGTCCCGGCGACGCGATGGCTGCCGGGATCGGCATGGTGCACCAGCACTTCATGCTCATCCCCGTGTTCACCGTCGCCGAAAACGTGGCCCTCGGCGACGAATTCACGCGCGCCGGCGGCCTCCTCGACCTGGAAAAAACGCGGGCCAAGATCCGCGACATCTCCGACCGGTACGGGTTCGACGTCGACCCCGATGCCCTGATCGAAGACCTACCCGTGGGTGTACAGCAGCGGGTGGAGATCATCAAGGCGCTGGTCCGCAACGCGAGCGTACTCATTCTTGACGAGCCCACGGCGGTCCTCACCCCCCAGGAAACCGACGAGCTGATCGACATCATCGGCCAGCTCAAAGCTTCTGGCACCGCTATCGTTTTCATCTCCCACAAGCTGCGCGAAGTCCGGGCTGTCTCTGATGTCATCACAGTGATCCGCCGCGGCGCGGTGGTCGGAAGCGTCGACCCCAGTACCAGCACCACCGAACTGGCCAACATGATGGTCGGCCGCCAGGTGAGCCTCAGCCTCAACAAGGAACCAGCCAACCCCGGGGAGCGCACCTTCCAGGTGAAGAACCTGACGGTTCTCTCAGCCACCGGGCAGCGCCTGGTAGACGACGTCACCTTCGACATTGCCGAGGGCGAGATCCTCGCCGTCGCTGGTGTCCAGGGCAACGGTCAGACCGAACTGACCGAGGCCATCCTGGGCCTGCAGGATCACGCGAGCGGATCGATCAAGCTCAAGGGCACCGAACTGATCGGTCTGAAAGCCAAGAACGTAATCCGCCAGGGTGTTGGTTTCGTCCCGGAGGACCGCAAGGTCGACGGACTGGTCGGAACCTTCTCCGTCGCCGAGAACCTGATCCTCAACTGGTACAACGAGCCCCCGTTCGCCAAGGGGCTGGCCATGAAGCCGTCGGTGGTGATGGCCAACGCCAAAGCAAAGATCGACGAGTACGACGTGCGCACCCAATCGGCGGATTCCGCAGTGGGGACACTGTCAGGCGGTAACCAGCAGAAGGTGGTGCTGGCCCGTGAGCTATCCCGGCCGCTGAACCTGTTTATCGCGTCGCAGCCCACCCGCGGCGTCGATGTCGGATCCATCGAGTTCCTCCACAAGCGGATTGTGCAGGAGCGCGACAGCGGCACCCCCGTCATGATTGTCTCGACCGAGCTCGACGAGATCAGCGAACTGGCAGACCGGATCGCCGTCCTGCACCGCGGCAAACTGATGGGTGTGGTGCCTGGAAATACCACCCGCGACGTCCTGGGATTGATGATGGCCGGAATGACGGCGGACGAGGCCCTCGGCCAGTCCGCGGAGGAGAAGCAATGAGTTCACAGCTGCAGCAGGGCGATGGCTCCCGCAGTGTCCTGCACCGGATCATGGGCGGAAGCATGCTGGTCGCCGTACTGGCGGTGGTGCTGTCCATCGTGCTCGGAGGCATCCTGATCGCTGTCACCGATGATCGGGTGGCAGAAACGTCAGCGTACTTCTTCAGCCGCCCCGGAGATATGCTGGCAGCCGCCTGGGAAGCGGCCAGCGGCGCGTATATCGCACTGTTCCAGGGCGCTATCTTCAACCCCCGGGCAGACACGGTGGCGCAGGCACTGCGACCGCTGACCGAGACGCTGACCGTCGCGACGCCGCTCATCCTCGCGGGCCTCGGCGTGGCGATCGCGTTCCGCACCGGCCTGTTCAACATCGGCGCCCAGGGACAGATCATCCTCGGCGCTACGTTCGCTGCCTGGGTCGGTTTCACCCTCGAACTTCCACCGGGTCTTCACCTACTCATTGCGGTGGTTGCCGGATTCATCGGCGGCGCCCTCTGGGGCTTCATCCCGGGCATCCTCAAGGCCCGCACCGGCGCGCATGAGGTGATCGTGACGATCATGCTCAACTATGTAGCCGTGTATCTCGTGGCCTACCTGCTGTTCACGCCAGGTTTCCAGAACCCCGGGTCCTCGAACCCGATCAGCCCCCGCCTGGACGATTCCGCCCTGTACCCGCTGCTCCTGGGCTCCGGTTACCGCCTGCACCTGGGCTTCCTGGTGGCCATCGCGGCAACCTACGGTGTGTGGTGGCTGCTGAACCGCTCGACCACGGGATTCGAACTCCGCGCTGTCGGAGCCAACCCCCACGCTGCCCGCACCGCAGGCATCAGTGTGACCAAGGGGTATGTAGTTGTCATGATGATCGCTGGTGGACTGGCGGGACTCGCCGGGGTGGCCCAGGTCGCCGGGACCGAGAAGGTGCTCACCGGCGGTATCGCCGCCAGCTTCGGCTTCGACGCAATCACGGTGGCACTCCTGGGCCGGTCGCACCCGTGGGGTGTCTTCTTCGCCGGCCTGCTGTTCGGCGCGTTCCGCGCCGGCGGTGTGCAGATGCAGACCCAGACCGGAACGCCCATCGACATCGTCCTGGTGGTGCAGTCGCTGATTGTGCTCTTCATCGCCGCGCCTCCGCTGGTCAAGGCCATCTTCCGGATTGACCAGAAGAAGAAGAAAAAGACCACCAAGCCTGATCAGTCCTCAGAGGACATGACCACCACAACGGCAGCTGGAGGAGTGGCATGAGTGTTGCAACCCAAACGCGGCCGGAGGGCCCGACGCCTAACGCGACAGTGAGGAACTGGAAGGCGCCCATTGGCTTCGGCATCGGCGCCCTGGTCGCACTGCTGGTCTTCGCCCTGGGCAGTCCGGCACAGACCGCGGTCTTTCGCATCTCGAACGATTCGGACCGGTTCCGGCTGGCCGACCTGGCCCTCCCTGCCACCGCCGTCGGCTGGTTCACCGCCGTCGCCCTGACCCTGATCGCCGTCTACGCGTTCCTCCAGGTCAGGAACGGGCGGAAGATCAACAGGTGGATCCCGATCGCCTACGGTGCGCTGTTCATGATCGGCTTCCTCACCTGGGTGGTAGGAAGTGCCAATACCCCGAGCATCTCGCTGGCGGGCCTCATCGCAGGGTCTGTCACCCTCGCCATCCCGCTGATCTTTGGCTCGCTCTCGGGTGTCCTGTGTGAGCGGGTAGGCGTGGTCAACATCGCCATCGAGGGTCAGCTCCTGTCCGGCGCGTTCGCTGCCGCGGTAGCCGCCTCCATCTCCGGTAACGCCTACGTTGGGCTGATCGCTGCGGCCTTCGCCGGCACCCTGGTGTCGGTGGTGCTCGCGGTGTTCAGCATCAAGTACTACGTCAACCAGATCATCGTCGGTGTGGTACTGAACGTGCTCGTCTCGGGTCTGACAGGTTTCCTCGCGTCGACCCTGCTGAGCCGCGACCCGGCCACTTTCAACTCCCCACCCAGCCTGCCCGTGATCAGCGTCCCGTTCCTGTCCGACCTGCCGATCATCGGTGGCATCCTCTTCCGGCAGAGCATCGTCGGTTACCTGATGTACGTGGCAGTGATTGTGATCTATGTGGGCCTGTTCCACACCAAGTGGGGCCTGCGGGTCAGGGCCGTTGGCGAGCACCCCCAGGCGGCGGACACCATGGGGATCAAGGTCAACTCGACCCGGTTCTGGAACGTTCTCCTGGGTGGCGCGGTCGCCGGGTTCGGAGGCGCTTTCTTTACCCTCGTCTCAGTGAGTTCCTTCTCCCGGGACATGACCGCCGGTGCCGGGTATATCGCGCTGGCCGCGCTGATCTTCGGCAGGTGGAACCCGATCGGGGCGTTCTTCGCTGCCCTCTTGTTCGGGTTCTTCACCAACCTGCAGTATGTGCTGTCGATCGTCGGAACCTCGGTGCCCAGCCAGTTCATGGCCATGCTCCCGTACATTGTCACCATCCTCGCGGTGGCTGGCCTGGTGGGACGGTCCCGTCCACCGGCCGCCAGCGGCACCCCGTACATGAAGGAGTAGCCATGACCGAGAACTCCATGACCGAGGACCCTATGACCGGGAATGGCACAGCTGAGGACCCCGCAGCTGAGGATCCCGCGTCAGGGATCCCGGCCGACGAGATCCCCTGGGAGATGCTGACCGCCGCTGCGACGGAGGCCATGTGCCGTGCCTACGTGCCGTACTCGAAGTTCCCTGTCGGTGCCGCAGCGCTGACCGACGACGGACGCATGGTCTCCGGGTGCAACGTGGAAAATGCCTCCTACGGGCTGACCCTCTGCGCTGAGTGCTCACTGGTGAGCCAGCTCCAGATGACCGGTGGCGGGAAACTCGTCGCGTTCAGCTGCGTCGACGGCAACGGCAACACGCTCATGCCCTGTGGCCGGTGCCGGCAGCTGCTCTACGAGTTCCGCGCCCCCGGCATGCAACTCCTGACGGTGAGCGGCATCAAGACCATGGATGAGGTACTGCCCGACGCTTTCGGACCAGAGCACCTATCCTGAACCGGCTCACCCCGGAACCTCATCCCAGAACGTCACTGGGAACTTCACCCAGAACACGGTCAGCCCTGAGCGCACCAGTATTTACCGACGAATCACCGACGAAACAACAGAAGTAAAGGACACCCGCACCCATGTCTGAGCAGTTCGACGCCGTCGACATCATCCGCATCAAGAGGGACAAAGGCACCCTCAGCCCGGACCAGATCGACTGGACCATCGACGCCTACACCCGCGGCGCCATCGCCGACGAGCAGATGGCAGCCCTCAATATGGCGATCCTCCTCAACGGCATGGACCGCGCCGAGATCAGCCGGTGGACGACGGCGATGATCGCCTCGGGCGAGCGGATGGACTTCTCCTCGCTGGGCAAGGCCACCAGTGACAAGCATTCGACCGGGGGAGTGGGCGACAAGATCACCCTGCCGTTGGCACCTCTGGTAGCAGTCTTCGGGGTGGCTGTCCCGCAGCTGTCCGGCCGCGGGCTGGGCCACACCGGCGGCACCCTGGACAAGCTGGAATCCATCCCCGGCTGGCGCGCCGATCTGAGCAACGATGAGATGATGCGTCAGTTGGCCGACGTCGGCGCCGTCATCTGCGCTGCGGGCGCGGGACTGGCACCTGCCGACAAGAAGCTCTACGCGCTCAGGGATGTGACCGGGACCGTGGAGGCCATCCCGCTGATCGCCTCTTCCATCATGAGCAAGAAAATCGCTGAGGGCACCGGGTCGCTGGTGCTCGATGTGAAGGTGGGCAGCGGAGCGTTCATGAAGAACCTTGATCAGGCCCGTGAGCTGGCCCGCACCATGGTGGCGCTGGGCCAGGACGCCGGCGTCAACACCGTTGCGCTCCTCACCAACATGGCGACCCCGCTGGGCCTCACCGCTGGCAACGCCATCGAGGTGCAGGAGTCGGTCGAGGTACTCGCCGGTGGCGGACCTGAGGACGTGGTCGAACTGACCGTCCGGCTGGCCGAGGAAATGCTCGCCTGCGCTGGTGTGCGGGATGCGGACCCAGCCGCGGCGCTGAAGGACGGCCGTGCCATGGATGTTTGGAACTCAATGATCGAAGCTCAGGGCGGCGATCCCCGTGCTGAACTTCCGGTTGCACGGGAATCCGAGACCATCTACGCCCCCGCCGATGGGGTGCTGGTGGAACTCGACGCCCTGGCAGTCGGCGTCGCCGCGTGGCGCCTCGGTGCGGGCCGTGCCCGTAAGGAGGACGTGGTGCAGGCGGGTGCCGGCGTTCGGATGCACGCCAAGCCGGGCGCGCTGGTCCGTGCCGGTGAGCCGCTGATGACACTGCTCACCGACACCCCCGAGAAGTTTGACCGGGCGCATGAAGCGCTCGAGGGCGCCGTCGTTATTGCCCCTGAAGGCTCACGGCCCGACGCGCAACTTATCCTGGACCGCATCGCCTAGGGTCTGCACTTCCCGCCATCGCCTCCTCCCATCCCCCCACGGGAGGAGGCGGCGGGTGCAAAGATCAGCCGAACGGTCGACGCGGCAGCCTGCATCGGCACACTACCGTTGAATCATCCGCTGGGTTGAGTCATCAACCCGACATCCGACGCTGAGCCAATCCCCACCCTGAAACGCTCTGGTCCTGAAACATTCTGGTCCTGGTCCTGGAAAACCCTGGTCCTCAAGCGCCGCGGCGCTATGCCTGGACACTGTTCACTCGCGTGAACCAGAACCAGCACCAGAGTAAGAAACAGAACCAGAGTCAGGGGTCTGGTCAGGGCATCCACCCATGGTGGCATCCTGTGTCGGCTGGCATCGTGGTGGGTGTCCGGGTGTCCGGGTGTCCGGGTGTCCGGGTGTGCGGGTGTCAGCGAGCGTCAGGAAGGCGGTGGGTCGAAATGGAAATGCTTATCCAGGCGATGAACGCGGCCAGCACCTTCATCCTCAGCACCGCCGAACAACCCTGGGTCTACCTGCTGGTCTTCATCTGCTGCACCGTCGACGGGTTCTTCCCACCATTTCCCAGCGAATCGGTGGTGGTGGGCCTGGCATCGCTGGTCCTCACCCAGGGCGTCCCCAACCCCTGGCTGCTGATCATCGCCGCGGGTCTCGGCGCGTTCATCGGGGACAACATCGCGTATGTGATGGGGCGGGCGATTGGGACCGAACGGTTCCGCTGGATGCGCACTGCCCGCATGCAGCGTTCCTTTGCCTGGGCCGGTCACGAACTGCAGAAGCGGGCAGCCTCGCTCATTCTGGTGGCACGGTTCATTCCGATCGGTCGTGTCGCGGTCAACCTCACCGCTGGGGCCACGGGGTATTCACGACGTAGCTTCGTTGCCCTGACTGGGCTCTCGGCGGTTGTCTGGTCCAGCTACTCGGTGGGGATCGGCGTCGTCGCGGGCTCATGGTTCGAGCACAACCACCTGCTGGGCGTGATGGTGGCCATCAGTATTGCCGTCACCCTCGGAATCATCCTCGACCGCATCATTGCTGCGGTCCGGGGCTCCACCCCGCTGCGCCCCGAACCGACCAAAGTCCCCTCGGACAGCCAATAGTCGTCGCCGAAATCCGCCGAATGGTGCCACCCTTCGGCGGGTGGACGGTGCTAGGTGTGCACACTGCACCTCGCGTAAGGTAAGTGAGGTGACTGAGCCAATCATCTCCCCAGCGACCGACCTTTCCTTCGACCTGCGGAGCCTTCCCAAAGTTTCCCTGCATGACCACCTCGACGGGGGCCTGCGCCCGTCCACGATCATCGAGCTTGCCGAAGCGGTGGGGCACCAGCTGCCCTCGACCGATCCGGTGGCTCTGGGCGAATGGTTCCGCGAATCAGCGAACTCCGGGTCGTTAGTCCGCTACCTGGAAACCTTCGACCACACCATCGCCGTCATGCAGACCCGCGAGGGCCTGATCCGGGTGGCCCGCGAGTTCGTCGAAGACCTGGCCGACGACGGCGTCGTCTACGGCGAGGTCCGCTGGGCCCCGGAGCAGCACACCGCGAAGGGCCTGAGCCTCGACGAAGCCGTCGAAGCGGTCCAGCAGGGCCTCGACGAGGCAGTGGATTCGATCGTTGCCGGCGGCCGGGCCATCCAGGTCGGCCAGCTGATCACCGCGATGCGCCACGCCGACCGCGGCCAGGAGATCGCCGAGCTCGCTGTCCGGCACCGTGACAAGGGTGCCGTCGGCTTCGACATCGCCGGCGCCGAAGATGGCTTCCTGCCATCCCGGTTCAAGGACGCCTTCACCTTTTTGGCCGAGCACCAGTTCCCCGCCACCGTCCACGCTGGCGAGGCCGCTGGCCTGGACAGCATCGTCGACGCCCTGGTGCATGGCCACGCGCTGCGCCTGGGCCACGGCGTCCGGATCGCCGAAGACATCGAGATTGACTACGACGCCGACAGCGAAGAGCCGGAGCTCGGTGTCGTCACCCTGGGACAGGTGGCCTCCTGGGTCCGGGACCGCGGCATCGTCCTTGAGGTGTGCCCGTCCTCGAACCTCCAGACCGGCGCCGTCGCCGCGTTTGGCGGCGATATCGCCAGCCACCCCATCGACCTGCTGTTCCAGCTCGGATTCAAGGTCACCGTGAACACGGACAACCGCCTGATGAGCGGCGTCACCCTGACCGACGAGTTCGAGCTCCTCAGCGAAACGTTCGACTACGACCTGGATGACCTGCTTGAGCTCACACTGAACGCGGTCGACGCAGCCTTCCTGCCTCTCGAAGATCGGGAGGCGCTGGCTGCCTACGTCACCGAAGGCTACATTCACGCCGATGGCTGAGCCTGAGTTGCGCGGCGCCCCAGCCGGAACCCAGCACCCGCTGGACCGGCTGGTGGCGGTGGTGGCCCAGTTGCGGGAACACTGCCCATGGATGGCGCAGCTCACCCACTCTTCGCTGGTCGAATACCTGGTGGAGGAATGCTACGAGCTCGTCGATGCACTCGACGAGCTCCCGGGCACTCCTGCAGCTGACGCTCCTGACGCTGACACTGAAGCTCCTGCCGGGAACACCGCCACCACGGAACTGCGCGGCGAGCTCGGCGACGTCCTGTTGCAGGTGGTGCTGCACGCGCAGCTGCAACGCGAGCAGGGGCATTTCGGGCTGGACGAAGTCGTCACCTCCCTGACCGACAAGATGATCCGCCGCAACCCGCACGTCTTTGCCGCGGACGGATCCCTGCGGGCTAGCTTCCCGGCCACCACCGACTCGATCGTGGAGACCTGGCACCGGGTCAAACGAGCGGAGGAACCCCGCCGGGAAGATCCTTTCCATGGGATCCCACGGCAGCTGCCCGCCCTGGCGCTGGCGGCCAAGACTCTCCGGCGGATCCCCGTGGGCCTGCCTGAGCCCATCGCGCCGCTGCCGGGTGCCGCACCGCGAACCGAAACTGAACTCGGCGACCTGCTGCTGGCGGTGGTACAGCAGTCCACCGCCGTGGGCCTGGATCCGGAGCTCGCGCTGCGGTCCGCCGTGCTTCGGCTTCAGGCAAGGTCACGGACCCTCCAGGCCGAGGACATGATCGGCGTTTCCGCCGACGTTTCCACTAGGCTTGAACCGACCCCATCACTGACCCCACCACCCGGGCAGGTCAACCCCTGACCGGGTGCACTGCAATTTTCCCCTAGGACCAAAGGAGCATTCCCATGGCCATCATCGATGCCATCCACGCACGTGAAATCCTTGATTCCCGCGGCAACCCCACCATCGAGGTGGAGGTCCTGCTGGACGACGACACCTTCGGCCGGGCAGCGGTACCCTCTGGCGCGTCCACCGGTGCCTTTGAGGCGAACGAACGCCGAGACGGCGAGAAGAACCGCTACCTGGGGAAGGGCGTACTGCAGGCCGTTGAAGCGGTAATCGAGCAGATCCAGCCGGCGCTCCTCGGCTTCGACGCCACCGACCAGCGGGCCATCGACCAGGCCATGATCGACCTCGACGGCACCGAGAACAAGTCCAGCCTGGGCGCCAACGCCATGCTCGGCGTCTCCCTCGCCGTTGCCCGGGCAGCCTCCGAATCGTCGGCACTGCCCCTCTACCGTTACCTGGGCGGCCCTAACGCGCACGTGCTCCCGGTGCCGCTGATGAACATTCTCAACGGTGGCTCCCACGCCGACTCCGACGTCGACATCCAGGAATTCATGATCGTCCCCCTCGGTGCCGAGTCATTCTCTGAGGGTCTCCGCTGGGGCGTCGAGGTCTACCACGAGCTGAAATCGGTTCTGAAGGAGAAGGGCCTGGCCACGGGGCTCGGCGACGAGGGTGGCTTCGCACCGAATCTGCCGTCCAACCGCGACGCACTGGACCTGATTACCACCGCCATCCAGCGGGCCGGTTACACCCCGGGCAAGGATATTGCGCTGGCGCTCGACGTCGCCGCGTCGGAGTTCTACACTGACGGCGCCTACCACTTCGAGGGGAAGACCCTCTCCGCCACCGAGATGAACACCTACTACGGTGAACTGGTCCGGGATTACCCACTGGTTTCCATTGAGGATCCTCTGGATGAGGAAGACTGGGACGGTTGGAAGGCCCTCACCGAGCAGGTCGGCTCCAAGGTCCAGCTCGTCGGCGACGATCTCTTCGTCACCAATCCGGTGCGTCTGGCCCGCGGCATCGAGGCCGATACCGCGAACTCGCTGCTGGTGAAGGTGAACCAGATCGGCACACTCACCGAAACCCTGGACGCGATCTCCCTGGCGCAGCGCTCTGGTTACACCACCATCACCTCCCACCGCTCCGGTGAGACCGAGGACACGACGATCGCTGACATTTGTGTCGCCACCAATGCCGGTCAGATCAAGACCGGCGCACCGGCGCGGTCCGAACGGGTGGCCAAGTACAACCAGCTCCTGCGGATCGAAGAGGAGCTCGACGACGCCGCACGTTACGCGGGACGGGCCGCCTTCCCGCGTTTCACGGCCTAGTTCGCAGCCCCGGCGGCTACCCTCGTAAGAGAGGGTTGCCTACGGGCTGCCCGTGACGTGTAGTGAGGATCCAGAGGAGTATTGATGTCCACCCGCCGCCCCAAGGTGCCGCGCAGCGCAGGTCCTCAGGCGCCAGCGACACCGGCTCCGGAGAGCCACGAGGGTGGGCCGCGTGCCCGCCCCGGCGTGCGATCCGGCTCCACGGCGGCGTCCTCCGGGTCTTTACGACCAGCCCGCCCAGCGGGTCCAGCCGGAAAGTCGGCGGGGCCCGCAGGGCGCGGACCGGCCCCCCACGCGGGAACAGCCAGCAGCGATGAGTCCCGCTCTGCCGAACCAGGAACCACAGGTGCAGGCACCACCACACCGGGTACCGCCGAGTCACGTACCTCTCAGCCGGGTACCGCCGAATCTGCTCCACTGAGTCCCTCCGAGGCGAGGGCTCAGCAGCGGTTGCAGCTCGCTGGAGCCATCCGGCGGGCGCGGCGACCTTTCCGGCGGGACGCGCCGGCGATCGTGCCGGCCGAAGACGCCAAACCCATCCCCGCGAAGTCCTTCTCCGGCAGGCTCCTGGCCCTGGCAGTAGTACTGGTCACCATTACGGTGCTGCTGGCACCCTCGGTAAGGACCTACCTCCTTCAGCAGGGCGAGCTCACTACGCTGCGCGACGAAATCGCTGCCCTTGAACAGTCTCAGCTCGAGTCCGAACGGCAGATCGCCCGCTGGGAGGACCCCGCCTATATCAAGGCGCAGGCCCGCGAACGGATCTTCCTGGTGATGCCCGGTGAGACCCGCTACGTCGTGGTGGGGGACAGCGTCCTCGGCGAGGAGGCTGTCGGCTCCTCGGGCGAGGCGCCGCAGGACCTGCCCTGGGTCGATGCCCTCTGGGACTCGATTGAGCGGTCGGCGACCGACTCCTAGCCCCGGCAACCCCGCCGTCGAGTCCCCACTTCACCGCACGTTTACTGCTTCCACGCACGAAAGGTAGGCCGTCATGGATTCCGCACCCAGCACCGAACTGACCAGCTCAGACCTCGATACCCTCAGCCGTCAGCTGGGCCGTCCGGTGCGGGACGTCGTCGAGATCGGGGCACGCTGCGTCTGCGGAAACCCGCTGGTCGCGACCACCGCCCCACGGCTCTCCAACGGCATTCCCTTCCCCACCACCTACTACCTCACCCACCCGGTGATCACTGCTGCGGTCTCACGCCTTGAGGCGTCAGGCCTGATGGCTGAGATGACCGAGCGGCTGGAGCGGGATCCAGCCCTGGCTGATCAGTACGGACAGGCGCACGAACACTATCTGAGCGTCAGGAACGCCATCGGGGAGCGGTCAGGGACGGGGCCGGTGCCCGAAATCGACGGGGTCTCCGCTGGCGGAATGCCCACCAGGGTCAAGTGCCTGCACGTGCTGGTCGGTCACTCGTTGGCCGCCGGTCCCGGGGTCAACCCGCTCGGTGATGAGGCGCTCGACGGGATCGCCCAGTGGTGGACCCGTGACCGGTGCTACTGTGCCGGGGCCTGGGACACAGCGGGGTCAGCCCCCGACCGCGAACTCAGCCGGCACACCCGCACCCAGGGCCTCACCCCGGAGGAGCTGGAGACGAAGCGGGCCAGCCGCCGGTCCGCTGCCGACGCGGCGACAGCCGAAACCACCGCGAAAACCGCAACCACCGAGGAGCCATAATGCGGACAGCCGCCATCGACTGCGGAACCAATTCGATCCGCCTCCTGATCGCCGACGTGGCCGACGACGGCCGGACCCTCACCGACGTCGTCCGCCTCATGCGGGTGGTCCGGCTGGGCGAAGGCGTCGACACCACCGGCAGGCTGTCCGACGCCGCACTGGAGCGGACCTTCGCCGCAGCCCGTGAATACGCCGGGCTCATCGACTTACACGGTGCGGACCGGATTCGTTTCGTAGCGACCTCGGCCACCCGCGACGCGGCGAACCGGGACGAGTTTGCTGCGGGAATCCATGACCTGCTGGGAGTGCACCCCGAGGTGGTAAGCGGGGAAGAGGAAGCAGCACTGTCTTTCGACGGTGCGCTGAGCGTTCTGCCCGCCGCAGGCTCGGCCGGTGACGATTCACTGGTCCTCGTCGTCGACCTCGGCGGTGGCAGCACCGAATTCGTCGTCGGCAATGCCGCAGGAGTCACCGCGTCCACCAGCATGGACATGGGGTGCGTCCGGTTCACGGAGCGCTACCTTGCCTCGGACCCGCCCACCGCGGCCGAGATCACCACCATGGAGAACGAGGTGCAGCGGCTCATCGCCGACGCGGCGCTCCGGGTGCCGTTCGATCAGGTCACCCGGCTGGTCGGTGTCGCCGGGAGCATCACCACGATCACCGCGCACGCACTGCGGTTGCCCGAGTACTCACCAGCCGACATCCATGGTGCCGAACTGGACCAGGGCCTCGTGGCAGGCGCTGCCACTGAGCTGTTGGACATGAACCGCGACCAGCGGGCCGCACTGCCCTACATGCACCCGGGCAGAGTCGATGTGATCGGTGCCGGAGCGTTGATCTGGCGGACCATCACCGCACATCTAGCGGTGGCCACCGGAGGCAGAGTGGTCACCTCCGTGACCAGCGAACACGACATCCTTGACGGAATCGCACTCAGCCAAAGATCAGGAAACTAACCAGGTGACCCCCTCTCGCGGTGCACGAAATATCCGGCTGCGGTCAACAGCCTGCCTCCTCGGGGCGGTGCTGGCCGCTGCGCTCCTGCCAGCGTTCCCTGCCCACGCCGATGAACTGCGGGAACGCGAGTACTGGCTGGAGGACTATGGCATCACCGAGGCATGGGAGACCACCCAGGGGGAGGGGGTCCGGGTTGCGGTGATTGACAGCGGCGTCGACGGATCTCACCCCGACCTTGATGGCGTGGTGGTGGGCGGAACAGATGTTTCCGGTGCGGGACAGCTCGATGGCCAGCTCGGTATTGGCGAAGTGTCCGAGCACGGCACCCTGGTTGCCAGTCTGCTGGCCGGGCGCGGGCATCTGCCTGAGCCCGTTCCCAGCCCGACGCCGTCAGCCGACGACGACCAATCTCCGGGCGACCAGCCGCCGTCTCCTGACCCGGTCGAAACCACCGTGCCAGACACCTACGGGCGTGGCTCCGACGGAATTGTCGGTGTGGCGCCGCAGGCTGATCTGCTGGCCGTCTCGGTCTGGATTGAGGGTCCGACAAAGGGCCCCAACCCCGCCGGAATCAGTATTGACCAGCAGATTCCCGACGCCGTCCGCTGGGCCGTGGACAACGGCGCCCAAGTGATCAACATGTCCCTGGGAAGCACCTCGCCCACCTGGCCGGAAAGCTGGGACGAGGCGTTCCTTTATGCCGAGGAGAACGATGTGGTGATCGTTGCCGCAGCCGGAAACCGTGCTGGCGGCTCCATGCAGGTCGGCGCCCCGGCGACCATGCCGGGGGTTCTCGCCGTCGCCGGTCTGGACCGCGACGGCGAGGCGAGCCTTGATTCCTCCTCCGAAGGCATCAGCATTGGCGTTGCCGCTCCCGCCGAAAACCTCGTGGGTGCCCTGCCCGGCGGGGTCTACGCCGACTGGTCGGGCAGCTCCGGTGCAGCACCCCTGGTTGCCGGCACAGCCGCGCTGATCCGGTCCCAGTACCCGGACCTCTCGGCGGCCCAGGTGATTAACCGGATTCTCCTGACTGCACGGGAGGCCGGCGACGACGGCGGGGAGCGCGACACCCTGTACGGCTACGGCATCCTCGATGTCGCTGCGGCGGTCAACGCCGACCTCGCTGTGCCCGAGGAGAACCTTCTCGGGAGCATGGCCGAGTTCATCCAGATCTATCGCAGGGGAGAACCAGCTCCACCTCCCGAGCCGGTGGAGCCCACCAGCGAGCCGACGCCCGTCGACATTCCCGAACCCGTGGTGCCGGTCGCCGAAGATGTGGCGGCCACTACGGGCGGTCTTCCCGCGGCCATCGTGCTGGGTTTCGGCTCGTTGATCCTCGTTATCCTGACCGGTGGCACCGTTGCTGTCCTCCGGGCGCGGCGCGCTGCGGTGGACAACGCGACGGGGGAGACTGAAACCGGCTTCCACGAGCATGCTGCCGACGACCGCCCGTGATCCTACTTTCCCGCTCCTTTCACCCAGCTATGGGGCCGAATCTGGCCCGGCGCTGAGTTAGTGAAGATTTTCACAAAGTCCGGTATCATCGAACCATGGCACTGAATCAACAGTTCTCCGATCGTCCGCGCATTCTTGTAGTCGGTGGGGGCTATGTAGGCCTCTACGTCGCTCACAAGCTACAGAAGAAGGTCAAGTCCCACGGTGGCATCGTCACCCTGGTGGACCCGCTGCCCTACATGACCTACCAGCCGTTCCTCCCCGAGGTGGCTGGCGGCAACATTGAAGCCCGCCACGCGGTGGTATCGCACCGTACGCACCTCAAGCAGACCGAGTTGATCACCGGCAAGGTGACCGGCATCGACCACTCTCGCCGCACGGCGATGATTGATCCCGGCAACGGGGGAGAGCCATTTGAGCTCACCTACCGTGACGTCGTGATGGCGGCAGGCTCCATCACCAGGACCTTCCCGATCGAGGGACTCAAGGACCAGGGAATCGGTCTGAAGACCATCGAGGAAGCGGTAGCCCTGCGCAACCAGATCCTCGAGCGGATCGAAACCGGTTCGCTGATGGACGCAGGCCCCGAGCGTGACCGTGTGCTGACGTTCGTCGTCGTCGGCGGTGGGTTCGCGGGTATCGAAACCATCACCGAGATCGAGGACATGGCACGGGCGGCCGTCAAGAAGAACGACCGCCTGGAGCAGGCCGACCTGAGGTTCGTCATGGTTGAGGCCATGGGCAGGATCATGCCCGAGGTCACCGAGTCTCAGGCTGTCTGGGTGGTTTCGCACCTGCGGTCCCGTGGGATCCAGGTCAAGCTGAACACCTCGCTTGCCAGCGCCGTCGACGGCCGCCTGAAGCTGATCAATATGCCGGACAAGACACCGGCGGACGAATTTGAGACCGACACCCTCATCTGGACTGCTGGGGTGCAGGCCAACCCGATGGTCAGGTCCTCCGACTTCCCGATCGACGAGCGTGGCCGCCTGCGCGCCAACGCGGAACTCCGGATCACGGGCGACGACGGGCCCATCGACGGCGCCTGGACCGCGGGCGACGTCGCGGCAGTACCCGACCTCACCGGCGGAGGAGTTGGCGGGTTCTGCGTTCCCAACGCACAGCACGCAGTCCGGCAGGCCAAGTTGCTCGCGAAGAATATCTACGCGGAGAACAACGGTGTGGGCCGGGTCAAGGAATACAAGCACAAGAATCTTGGTGCAGTGGCCGGATTCGGACAGTACAAGGGTGTTGCCAACATCATGGGCTTCGGGATGCGCGGACTCCCGGCCTGGCTGGCGCACCGCGGCTACCACGGCATGGCGATGCCGATGTTCGAGCGTAAGTTCCGGGTGGTCTCGAACTGGATCCTTAGCTTCGTCTTCGGACGCGACACCACCCAGCTGATGGACCTGCAGACGCCCAAGCGCCAGTTCCGTGAAGCGGCCACCCCGCCGCCGAAGAAGGCTGAAGCACCAGCTAGCGCCGGTGCAGCGAAGGCCGACTCCTACGGCGAGCCTGCGAAGAGCTAGTCCACCCAGAGTGGTGCTGACGGCGGTACGTGCCCTTCGGGGCAGGTGCCGCCGTTTGCGTTATCCCACTCATCGCGATCCTTCCTCACGGCAGCGAGCACACCGTGACTGAACCGGGACATGGGGTGGATCACGTATTCTTGAGGGGACGATTAGCCCGTCACCGCCCCAGTAGCCCAATGGCAGAGGCACCAGACTTAAAATCTGTTCAGTGTCAGTTCGAGTCTGACCTGGGGCACCACTGACCCTCCGGAAGCTGGTGGTTCGGCAGGGATTCAATCCTCTTGTGGCGAGCGTTACAAGGATGTGACCGGAATTGCTTAGTTTCGACACGTTTTTGCATTAGCTTTTCTACATACCAGGAACACCTGGTGATCGCATCAAAGGCGCACAAAGCCTTTCGGTCGAGGAGAAAAAATACATGACTGCAACACGCAACTCCGTGCGGTTTGGCATTGGAGACAATGCACCGCGCGTAGCGAAGGTCGCTGCCCTGGGGCTGGGCATCGCGCTCTTCGCATCTGCCTGCGGCGGATCGACTCCTGAAGGAGACGGCGGCGAGACCTCAGCCGCACCCGCTGCTACCGGGCTTAGCTGCCCGGAGAGCCAGGGCGGGGAAGCCCCCGAGGCCAACCCGAAGGGGGACCCTTCAGCTGTCCCTGAGGCAACCACCACGTCTGAGACACCACTGACCCTGGGTACGCTGCTGCCAACCACCGGTGCACTCGCGTTCCTCGGCCCACCCGAAATCGCCGGCACAAACCTGGCAGTCCAGGAGATCAACGAGGCAGGCGGTGTGCTCGGCCAGGATGTCGAAATCATTCACCGTGACTCGGGCGATACCACCACTGACATCGCCACCCAGTCAGTCACTGACCTCCTGTCCCAGGACGTCAGCGCCATCATCGGTGCCGCATCATCGGGTGTATCCCGGACCGTGATCAACCAGATCACTGGCGCTGGAGTCATCCAGATCTCGCCGGCGAACACGGCTCCCGACTTCACCGACTGGGATGACAACGGTCTGTACTGGCGTACCGCACCTTCCGACGTGCTGCAGGGGCGTGTGCTCGGCAACTACATCATGGAGTGTGGCGCCCAGACCGTCGGCATGGTCACCCTGAACGATGCCTACGGCACCGGACTCCAGGGCTTCGTCAGCGAGGCTGTTGAAGGCGCAGGTGGCCAGGTGGTCGCCAACGAGATGTTCAACGAAGGCGACTCGCAGTTCAGCAGCCAGGTCGACGCAGTCGTCGCTGCAGAGCCGGACGCCATCGTCGTCATCAGCTTCGATCAGGCAACCAGCATTGTGCCGCTTCTCACCGCTCAGGGCGTCGACCCAAGCACCCTCTTCCTCGTGGACGGCAACACCGCTGACTACAGTGAGGATCTGGATCCAGGAACCATGGAAGGTGCACAGGGCACCATTCCTGGCCCGTTCACCGGTGACGACTTCCAGGAAGCACTGTTGGAAATCGATCCAGCTCTCACCAGCTGGAGCTACGCGGGTGAAAGCTACGACGCAGCAAATGTTGTCGCGTTGGCAGCTGAGGCTGCAGGATCCACCGACGGCGAGGCCATTGCTGCCGAACTGCAGGGTGTTACTGGCGAAGGTGAGAAGTGCTACGACTTCGCTGCCTGCGTCACTCTGCTGCGCGACGGCGAAGACATTGACTACGACGGCATCTCCGGTCCGATCACGTTCGATGAGAACGGTGATCCCACCGAGGCATTCATCGGAATCTACGCCTTCGACGGCGACAACGTCCCACAGCCGAGCCGCTCCGAAACCGGGCAGCTCTAAACGGATGAGTCAGGTCGACTGATTTCCAGTTCGACTGACAACTAGTACGACACTCGCACCACAAACGGTCGGTGCTACCCCTGTTCCAGGGGTAGCACCGACCGTTTTGCTGTGTCGGGGCGACTTTGGTGGCTACAGGGGACCCTGGGGTGGTCGGGGGACTCTGGCGGCTACAGGGGGCCCTTAGGGTGGTCGGGGTGCTTGAGGCTACTGGCGGCCGATCCGGCCGCTTGACCGGCCGCCAGTGCTGTCCTGGGTTACCTGCGGACTATCCAGCGAGGGCGGCCTGGGCTATTTGGCAGCTGAGTAGTCGCTTTACCGGCCGACAGGGCTGCTTGCCAGCTGAGCAGTCCCTTTGCTTGCTGGCAGGGCTGCCTGGGCTGCCTGTGGGCTGATCCGGTCGCTTGACCGACTGGCAGGGCTGCCTGTGGGCTTCGCTGCGTGGGGCCCGGCTGTCTGGAAGCGGGCGCTGCCCGTGGGGCCCGGCTGTCTGGAAGCGGGCGCTGCCCGTGGGGCCCGGCTGTCTGGAAGCGGGCGTTGCCCTTGAGGCGACGGTGCTTGGGGGTGAGGTGGCCGTCGGAAGACGGGGGCTGCTTCGATACGCGACTCTCCGGAGCCGGACCGGCGTGGAGGATTGCGCTGCGTGGGAGGGTGCTCTGCTTAGAAGCGCGCTCTGCCTAGAAGGGTGGTGGGACCTTGGGTGGTGGTGCTGGTGGCGGGTCTGGCCTGGTGACATAGCTGTGACCGGCGGGTGAGGTCGCGATGATCATTCCTGGTTCGGGTTGTCGGTAGCGCCAGTAGCCCTCGGATTTGAGCATGTGGTGCCGTTTACACAGGGCCGCGAGGTTGCCGTAGCTGGTTTTCCCGCCCTGTGACCAGGGTTTTGTGTGGTCGAGTTCGCAGAACACGGCCAACCGGTTACACCCCGGGTGTCGGCAGGTCCGGTCCCGCACTCTGACTGCGTCCTGGAGGTCCTTTGGCACCCGGTAGGTGGTGGCGTCGGCGCCGAGTCTGGCACCGGTGAACGGGTGGGTGAGGATCCTCGTGAACGACTGGGCGTGACCGGCGAGCTTCCTGGCCGTTTCGGGGTCAATCGGACCATAGCCCTCCAACTCACCCGGGGTGTCCCCGCCGAGGAGGGTCATCACGGGGACGGTGACGAATACTTTCGCCTGCACACCCCAGTAAGCGTCTGCGTCACCACGGCCGGCCAACCCACCCGTGCCATCCGTCCCACCCATGCCATCCGTCCCACCCGGCATATTCGGTGCATCCGAACTAACAGGGCTTCCGGGTTCGATGACCCCGTCAGTCCTATCCGGGCGGCCCGATTCCCTCATCCCGCCGCCGGCAAGGTCCCCAGTGGCGGGTTTTTCGGTGGCAAGGCCGTCGCCGGCAAGGTCGTCGGTGGCGGGATCTACGCTGGTGGGTTCTGCGCTGGTCATGTGCCCGGTGGCGCCTGCACTGGTGAGGACGTCGATGAGGACGTCGGCGCGTAATTGGCTGAGCGTGCGTGCCTCGTCGGGGGCTTGTAACGCCCGGGCTGCGGTGTCGACGCGGTGGAAAATTCCGGCGACCTGCTCGGTGGGTAGGAAGGCGTGAAGCCAGGCCATCCCGTCGTAGTCCGGATTAATTGACACCCGCCGGTCTTGGAGGGCCTTCCGCCGCCTCACCGTGATCGATTCAGGGTGCAGGGCCTCCCGTAACCGGACGGCCTGGTAGGTGAACTTCGCGACCGTCAACTGGCAGGCCAGATCGATCAACTGGGCTTCGAACCCGGCGCACACCCCGGGCACGGTGTCGGGGATGCTGATCACTTCCCCGACCACGGTGACAGCGTGACGCCTGGTGATCTTCCCGTCTTCAAGGACCCGCAGGGTTGACGGGTAGTCCCGGACCAGGAACTCACTGGTCTCGATCAGGGCACCAGCGGTCCGGTCCGGCAGGCGCAGCGCCGCACCGATCTCGGTTGCGGTGATTGTCCGGCCCAGATCCTGCGCTCCCTCTTCCACCCACGGGTATTCCGCGCGGGTCAGATCCCACAGGTGGGTGACCGCTTTGGCTTCCTGCGCATCAACCCACGACCGCAACCCATCCAGGGCCTTCATCACCTCAAGGGTCTGGGACGCATCAGAGTCCACCAACGCCGCCAAAGACACCCACCCCGTCAACACCGCCCCACCACCAGAAGCCGACTCACCACCACGAACAGCCTCCTCGCTTGAGCCTGTTAGGTCGGTTTCGGCCGCCGCGCCAGCCACTTCGGCCGGGTTGGTCACCACGGTCGGGGCGGGTGCCACGGTCGGGTCGGTCACCACGGGCGGGCCGGGTGCCACAGTCGGGTCGGTCACCACAGTCGGGCCGGGTGCCGGGGCGAACCACACCGCACCCTCACCCAACGGCCCAGCCGGACCGTATCCTGCAGTCTCCGTACCGGTACCGGCACCAGTCCCATTCCCCGTTTCAGCCTTAGCCTCGGGAGTGGGTCCACCCGCAGGACTCTCTGAAAGTCCGGCGGGCGAGCCGTCCGTGGGGCCGCCGTCGGACTCAGTCCCGGCGCCAGGAGCGGGCGGGAATCCGGTCCGCGAAGCAGAAGAATTGCTGCTTTTCATACCCCTAGTCCATCATCGAGCACTGACATTTTTGGCCTTAAATCGGGCACTCGGTAATAACTTTTTCGTACTATTTTCGGGTCCCGGAGTCCCGGCCGGTACCCAGTCGACACCGCGTCAACACCCCCGGGAGGCCACCCCCCGAAGATGCCTCCGAGAACGGCGTAAACCGACCGCCATGACATCGCGCGAATAGCTAGATTCGGTGGGATGGCGGATACGACCGGGCCGACCGCCGGATCTCACGGTTCGGTGGGGAGGGACACGGTTTCGGTGGGGAGGGATACGAGGACGGGTGAGGGGAGGGACGCCGAGAGGGAAGGGGATGAATGGAGAGAGAAATATGGAGAACGGAAGGGCATAGGGGCACATGCGAAAATGCCCGGTCTGGACCTCCGAAGAGGTCCAAACCGGGCATCGACGAATCCCAGTTGAGCGGTGTCCGCCAGCGTCCCCGGGTACAGGCGACGTCCGCCAGTTACGCGGTGTCCGCCAGCGTCCCCAGATACAGCTGGATCACCTTCGGATCCTTCATCAGCTCGCGACCGGTTCCCGTGTACGCGTCCTTGCCCTGATCAAGGACATACGCCCGGTCACAGATTTGGAGGCACCGGCGAGCATTCTGCTCGACCATGATCACCGACACTCCAGCGCGGTTGATCTCGTGCACCCGCAGGAACGTCTCGTCCTGTTTGACGGGGGACAGGCCGGCAGACGGCTCATCCAACAGGAGTACCGCGGGATCCATCATGAGCGCCCGACCCATCGCCACCATTTGGCGCTCACCACCGGAAAGCGACCCAGCCCGCTGGGCACGCCGCTTTCCGAGCTCGGGAAACAGGTCAGCCACAAACTCGAACCGCTTCTTGAAGTCCTTGGGGCGCTGGTACATGCCCATCTCAAGGTTCTCCTCGATGGTCAGCGACGCGAACACGTTGTTGTTCTGGGGCACGAAGCCCACGCCCTGGCTGACCAGCTTGTTCGCTTTGAGACCGGTGATGTCCCTGTCCCTGACCACCACGGTGCCTGAATGGACCTTCACCAGTCCGAACATGGCCTTGAGCAGCGTCGACTTGCCGGCACCATTGGGTCCAATGATGCCAATCAGCTCCCCGGAGCGCGCCTCGATGCTGCAGCCGTTGAGGATGTTGACCCCTGGCAGGTACCCGGCCACCAGATCGGTGACCTTCACTACCGATGTGCTGTTGTCCTCGCTCATGGTCGGGTCTCCTTGTCATCCGGTGCTGTATCTGGACTCGCTGCATGCGCGCCGCGGGTGGAAGGGCCGGTCGTGTCCGGGCGTCCACCCTCGGGCCCTGCCCCGTGAGCACCGCCAGCAGGACCACTATCCGCAGGGCCAGCCGCATGAGCACCGCCTGTAGCATCACTATCCCCAGGACCACTGTCCAAAGGACCACCGTCCGCGTGAGCGCCGCCGGGATGGGCGAGGATGCCGGCGTCGGCGGTACCAACCACCGACTCCTTGTCCTGGGCGAGTTCCACTTCGAGCATCTCGACGCCCTGGGAATCGCCCAGGTCGACGTCGTGATGTGCGCCGAGGTAGGCGTCGATCACTGCCTTGTCCTTCATCACTACTTCCGGAGGCCCTTCAGCGACGATCTTGCCCTCGGCCATCACCACCACCCAGTCGGCGATGTGCCTGACCATGTGCATGTCGTGCTCCACGAACAGCACGGTCATGCCCTCGGCCTTGAGGTTCTTGATGTGATCCAGCAGGGACTGGGTGAGTGCCGGGTTGACCCCGGCCATCGGCTCATCGAGCATCACCAGAACTGGTTTGACCATCAGCGCGCGCGCCATTTCGAGCAGTTTGCGCTGCCCACCGGACAACGACGCCGCGTAGTCGTCCTTCTTCGCGTCGAGCTTGAACTTCGCCAGGAGGACATCCGCCTGCTCGGTGATCTCCTTCTCCCGCTTGCCCCAGAGGCCCTTGAACAGCGCGCGGGCGAGGCTCTCACCCGGCTGGGCGGTCGCCCCGAGGCGCATGTTCTCCATCACTGTCAGCTTGCCCATCACCTTGGTCAGCTGGAAGGTGCGGACCATTCCCATCCGGGCCACCTTGTAGGACGGCACGCCGGCAATGCTTTTGTCGTCGAAACGCCATTGCCCGCTGTTAGGGGTGTCGAACCCAGTCAACAGGTTGAACAGGGTGGTCTTCCCTGCACCATTTGGTCCAATGAGGGCGGTGATCTTGTTGCGGGGGACCTCGAGGTAGTCGACGTCGACGGCGTTCATCCCGCCGAACTGCCGGGTCACCTTTTCCGCAACCAGAATCGGATCCCTCTTCCGGCACCCCGGCCCGGTCTCGCCGGTGGTGATGTCGCGGGAATCGGTCATGTAGTCGATTGCCTGCGTCTCTCGTGGTTCGGTCATGCGAACGCCAGCTCCTTCTTATTACCCAGGACGCCCTGGGGTCTGAACACCATGAGCAGCATCAGCGCGACGCCGACTAGGATGTACCGCAGTTGCCCTGCCTGGACGTTGGACAGGAACGTGATGGCTCCGATTTCAATGGCGCCATACAGCAGCCCCTGGGTCAGGGACAGCACCACCCAGAAGATCATGGCGCCGATCACCGGTCCGAGAACCGTCGCCATCCCTCCCAGCAGCAGACAGGTGTACAGGAAGAACGTGAGCTCGGTGGCGTAGTTGGCTGGCTGCACCGCTCCACGGGGGAGGGTGAAGATCATGCCTGCCAGGGAGCCGAGCAGACCACCGATGACCAGTGCCTGCATCTTGTAGGCATACACGTTCTTACCCAAGGCACGGACAGCGTTCTCGTCCTCCCTGATCCCCTTCAGGACCCGGCCCCACGGGCTGCGCATCAGCAGCCAGATGGTCAGGCAGGCCAGTGCCACGATGGTCCAGCCGACAATCCTGATCCACAGGTCCCGCTCATTCATGGAGATGGGACCCACGTTGTAGGACCCCGGGGCGAGCGGGTTCAACGCGAAGAAGCCGTTTTCGAAGTTGGCGAGTCCGTTGGCCGAACCGGTGACGTCGGTGAGGCCATTGGTGGTGACGATGTACCTGACGATCTCCGCCGCGGCGATCGTGACAATAGCCAGATAGTCGGCGCGCAGACGCAGGGTCGGGATGCCCAGGATGAGCGCGAACAACACCGAAGCGGTCAGCGCGACGAGGACGGCGACAGGGAGGGGAACGCCGAACGTGAGGGTGGAGATGGCGTACCCGTAGGCACCCACTGCCATGAAGCCGGCCTGGCCGAAGTTCAGCAGGCCAGCGTAGCCGAAGTGGACGGCCAGACCGAGTGCCGCAAGGGCGTAGGCAGCGGTGGTTGGGCTGATCATTTCGCCGAAGGCGAGTGCAAGAATATTTCCGAAATCCATGATGTGAGCCCCTAACCGACGCGCTCTTTACGGCCGAGGATACCCTGCGGCCGGAACAGAAGAACCAGAATCATGATCAGGAGCGCTCCTACGTATTTCAGGTCCGCCTCCAGCCAGATGGTTGAGATTTCGACGAACAATCCCACGATGATCGAGCCGATCAGGGCGCCGAACACCGTGCCGAGTCCACCGAGCACGACGCCGGCGAAAATCAGCAGCAGAATCTGCTGGCCCATGTTGAAGGAGACACCGGGACGGTAGTACGCCCAGAGGATGCCGCCGAGGGCAGCCAGTGCCCCGCCGACCATCCATACGATCCGGATGACCCGGTCGACGTCGATGCCCGAGGCTGCCGCCAGTGCCGGGTTATCCGAGACGGCACGGGTGGCTTTGCCAAGCCGGGTACGCAGCAGGAGGAACCCGACCAGCAGGATGATCACCAGGGAGATCAGCAGCGAGTTGAGGTTGTTCTGCGAGATGGACACCGGACCGAAGTCCAGGCGGGCGCTCTGCGCGCCGGGCAACTGCTGGGTGGCACCACCGAAGTTGAACTGGATGATGTACCGCAGGGCCAGTGCCAACCCGATGCTGACAATCATCATGGGGACCAGACCGGTGCCGCGCCGGCGCAGGGGCTTCCATAGACCGGCATCCTGCACCCAGCCGAGGAGCGCGCCGGCAACCACCGCCAACGGTATGGCGACGAAGATGGGTAGCCCGATGGCAGCGAAACCGAACGCGACAACTGCTCCGAAGGTGACCATCTCGCCGTGTGCGAAGTTGGTGAGGCCGGTGGTGCCGAAGATCAGTGACAGTCCGACGGCGCTCAGAGCGAGCAGCAGGCCGAAGCTGAGACCAGCCAGGGTCCGCTCGGCGAGCGTGTCCCAGAAACTGGTGGTGTTGGTAACGATTCCCTCGCCGAACAGGAAGAGGGTGGTGACATTCGAGGTACCCGCGAAGGTCACCGTCCGGGGGTTGGCCTGGCCCTCGGCGAGGGCTGCTCCCCCGGGGAGGGTGTCCACCTCAAGGGTCACCTCATAGGCGCCCTGCTCCGGCACACCGACCGACCAGGATCCGTTGGCTGCCGAGGTGGTCTCGCCGTCGAACCCGTTGCCCGAAACCGAGATGGTGACATCCGGGAGCGGCCCGTCTGCGTTGCGAAGAACACCGCTGATGCGATCGGAAAACTCCTGGGCCACGATCTGGCCGGCGGGAAGAGACGACGATGCCACCGCGCTGGGTGCGGCGGGGGTGCCCGGGTGGTAACCCTGGGCAGCAGGGGCGCTGAGTAGCAGGACGGCTATGAGCCCGGTCGCAAAAACCAGCAGCCTCCTGATCCACGCAGGCGTCGGTCGGGTTATCAAGTTATGAACCTCGCTATGGGGCTGCCCCGCCTGAGGATTCGGCGGGATAGGGACGGCTTGCGGGCACGTGTCTTGTGACACATGTCACCGAGTGTGAGTTCATGTTACCCGCGCCATGTTTCACCGGATACCGAAACGGCTACCGGCTGGTAGCGATTGGGTAACAACTCAGCCCCGCCCGGTGCTGCCTAGGGAACAAAATGATCCGTAAACCGTTGACATTGGTAAGGTTAAACACACGCATATCATCCCCCGATGGAGGACTAGTTCACATGGCACTTGGCGGTAACCCGGTATTCAACGGAAAGAACTTCCGTACCGCTGCTCGCGGCAACAACCCGGCAGGGTCACCTGCCGGGTACGGTTCGACGGCGCTTGCAGGCCAGAGCGCAATGAGCACCACGCAGATGGAAGACCTCTACAACCAGCCGTCAGCTGGCCCCTCCCAGATGGGACGGATGACCTTCGATGACGTGATTGTCAAGACGGTCCTCTCGATCGGCGTCGTCCTCGTGGGCGCAGCTGTCCCGGCCTTCCTGCTTCCCGGCCTCGTCATGCCGCTGATGATTGTCGGCATGATCGGCGGTCTGGTGCTTGGCCTGGTCAACGCCTTCAAGCGCGAGCCGGTTCCCGGGCTGATCCTTGCTTACGCCTTCCTGCAGGGTCTGTTCGTCGGCGGCCTCACCATGATCCTGGAGGCGCAGTTCCCCAACATCGCGCTGCAGGCCCTCCTCGGCACACTGACCGTCTTCGCTGTCACCCTGGTGCTGTTCCGCAGCGGTAAGGTCCGTGCGACCCCTAAGGCAATGAAGATCTTCATGGTCGCAATCATTGGGTACGCACTGTTTAGCCTGGTTAACCTCGGGCTGATGCTGTTCGGCGTAACCGAGAGCATGTTCGGGATCCGCGGAGCAGGTATTCCGGGCACGGAGGGTATGTTCGGGTTCGACAATGGCATCCCCTGGGGCCTCGTCATTGGCGTCTTCGCGATTTGCCTCGCCGCCTTCTCGCTGGTCATCGACTTCACCTCGATCAGCGACGGCGTCCGGAACGGCGCCCCCCAGAAGTACTCCTGGACCGCAGCCTTCGGTCTCACCGTGACCCTGATCTGGCTGTACATCGAGTTCATCCGCATCATCGCTATCCTCCGGGGGAGCGAGTAGCCTCACCGGTCTCTCACGACCGACGCACCACCCAAAAAGGGACCCGCAGCGACTGCTGCGGGTCCCTTTTGCTGTGACACTCAAGGTCAGGCGATGCGCCGGGCCCCGTCGTCGGGAAGCACCGCGAAGATCGACGGTGCCAGATAGCCTGCCGCCGCAAACGCCTCGGTCACGGCTGTGGTGACGCGGTCGACGTCGTCAGTGGGCGTAAGCGCGATAGCCGAGCCCCCAAAACCGCCACCGGTCATCCTGGCGCCGAGCGCCCCGTTGGCCCGCGCCGTGTCGACGGCGAGGTCCAGCTCGGCGCAGGAGATTTCAAAGTCGTCCCGCATCGAGGAGTGACTCACATCGAGCAGTTGACCGATGGCGGCCGGCCCCTTGTCGGCGAGAACCTTGACCGTGTCCTGCACCCGCTCGTTCTCGGTCACGATGTGCCTGACCCGCCGCAGGGTCTCCTCATCGAGGATTCCGGCGGCCGCCGCAAGGTCGGCGATCTTCAGGTCGCGCAGGGACGCTACCCCCATCAGTTCTGCTCCCCGCTCACACGACTTCCGCCGGTCCGCGTAGCCGCCGGTCGAATGCGAATGGCTCACCCGGGTATCGATGACCAGCAGTGTCAGCCCTTCCTCCTGCAGCGGGAACGGCACCAGCTCCGATTCCAGGCTGCGGCAGTCAAGGAATACCGCATGACCTGCACGGCCCCGCAGCGACGCCGTCTGGTCCATGACGCCCGTGGGGGCACCGACCATGTCGTTCTCCGCCCGTTGGCCCACCAGAGCCAGCTCGGACGCCGAGAGCCCGGCGTCCACCAGGTCGTTCGCCGCCACCGCGACGGCGCATTCAATCGCCGCCGACGAGGAGAGCCCCGCACCCACCGGCACATTCGAGTCGATCAACAGGTCAAACCCGGGGAGCTGGTGCCCCGCCTGCTCCAGCGCCCACAGCACTCCCACCGGATAGGCAGCCCACCCGTCGACGCTGCCCGGTTGCAGCCCATCGAGGTCCACCTGGACCTCGGCACCCTCGCCAAGGGTGGACGCCACCCTCACCGTCCGGTCCTGCCGTGTCGCCGCGGCGACCAGGGTGGAGTGGTTGATGGCGAACGGCAGCACAAAACCCGAGTTGTAGTCGGTGTGTTCACCGATCAGGTTGACCCGGCCCGGAGCGGACCAGATCCCTGCCGGTTCGTAGCCGAACCGGTGGGCGAAAGCGGTGGCTAAATCCTGGGTGGGGCCGGTCATGGCAGGTCCTTTGCAGTTGTCCCGACGGCGTTGCGAAGGTTGTCCGCGACCAGTTCAGGGGTGGTGTCGTTGATGAATGCGCCCATCGCAGCCTCGGAGCCGGCCAGGAACTTCAGTTTGTCCTCGGCCCGGCGGGGCGAGGTGAGCTGCAGGTGCAGACGGCTGGCCGGTCGCAGCAGCGGATCAAGGGGTGCCTGATGCCACGCGGCGATGTACGGGCTGGGGGTGGAGTAGAGGCGGTCCACCCGTCCCAGCAGGTCCAGGTAGACGGTGGTGAGCTCGTCGCGCTCCGGGTCGGTCAGCGCGGCGAGATCCGCGACCTGCCGGTGCGGTACCAGGTGGACTTCGAGCGGCCAGCGCGCAGCGAACGGGACGAAGGCGCTGAAGTGCTTGCCTTCGATGATCATCCGCTCGCCCGAATCCCGTTCGGCCTTCAGCATGCCCGCCAGCAGGGTTTCCCGGCCATCGGTGGCGTCGAAATGGGCCCGCGCGGCGCGGGCCATCACCGCCGAGCGGGGCGGAATGAAGGGGTAGGCGTAGATCTGGCCGTGGGGGTGCAGCAGGGTGACCCCGATATCAGCGCCGCGGTTCTCGAAGCAGAAAACCTGACGGATCCCGTCCAGGGCGGACAGTGCCTCCGTCCGGTGCGCCCACGCGTCAATCACTGTCCTGGCACGCTCGGGTGCCAGCGACCCGAAGGAACCCTCGTGGGCCGAGTCGAAGGCCACGACCTCGCAGCGACCGTGCGCAGGAGCGGTGGTTCCCCAGCCGGCATCCGCTGGCAGGGCGCCGAGCGAAGGACCGAACGAGGAGAAACGGTTCTCAAACACCACCACCTCATAGTCCGGGGCGGGGATTTCGGACAGATTACCGGCCGTGGTCGGGCACAGGGGGCACTGGTCGGCCGGCGGCAGGTGCGTTCTGGACTGTCGGTGCGCGGCGACGGCCACCCATTCCCCGGTCAGGGCGTCAAAGCGGGCATCGCCGGTGGCACCCCGGGCGGGGAGGTCCCGGGTGTCGGCAACGGCTGAATGATCGCGGTGGAGGGCGGCCGCCTGGGCGGTGGCGTCGAAGTAGATCAGCTCGCGGCCGTCAGACAGCCGGGTGGGGGTGACCAGGGTCATGGGTGGGTTTCCTTGGAGGTGAGGGTGTCGGGAGTGAGCACGGTGGTGTGAAGCTCGAGTTGGGTGAGATGATCCGGGCCGACGGAGTCGCCCGCGGTGACAAGGCATTCAAGCTCGGTCAGGTCGACGATCTGGGCCAGGGCCACGACGCCGATCTTGGTGGAGTCAGCGAGGACCACCAGGCGTGCGCTCTGGCGGGCGAACGCGCGGTTGGTTTCCGCCTCGGCCAGGTTCGGCGTCGTAATGCCGGCGGTGGCGTCGACCCCGTGGACCCCCATGAAGCAGAGATCGACGTTTAACAGACCAACCGTGGCGGTGGCGAGCGGACCGACCAGCGCCTCCGAGGGGGAGCGTTCCCCGCCGGTGAGGAACACGCTGAGGTTACGGCCGCGGTCCTGGGCGGCGAAACCGTTGAGCAGCTCGGCCGCCGGCAGCGAGTTGGTGAGCACCGTGAGTGGGCCGAGGTCCGGTAGGAGGGCGGCAAGCTGGTAGACGGTGGTTCCCCCGGTGAGGGAGATGGTCATGCCGGGGGTAATCAGCCGACTCGCCGCCAGCGCAATCTGCTTCTTCGCCTCGCGCTGCCGGCCGGTGTTGGCCGAGAAGCCGGGTTCGGCGGCGCTGAGCGTCTGCGGCCGGGTGGCACCACCATGGACGCGGGTCAGCACCCCCGCCGCCTCCAGTGCGTCAATGTCACGGCGGATGGTCATTTCTGACACGTCGAACTGCTGGGCAAGCCGGGTCACACGGACGGCAGGACTGGTCACCAGTTCGGCAACTATTGCGTCCCGTCGCTCGGCGGCCAGCATCCATCTCTCCCAAAAGTAACTTTTTCGAACAAAGTCAAACATATCCGATTATTGGAGTGGACAGGAACCCCCCGGCCAGGAACCGCGTAACAAGCGCGGGAGGCCCGCCGACTCAATGCCTGATGGTCGGCAAGGTGTGGAAGGATGACAGCATGAATCGCCCCGCTCAGTGGAAGGTCCCGGCGGACCTTCAGGGCGCCCCGCGGCCAGTGCCTGGGCGCGACCGCTCAGGGGACGTTCCCTATGCGCTGAGCCTATCGGCGGCGTGGGCGTGGCGGGTAGGGCTGATTGTGCTGGTGGGCGGGGTGCTGGTGTGGCTCCTCGGCCACGTGTCGCTGCTCATCATCCCGCTGCTGCTGGCCGGCTTGCTGGCAAGCCTGCTCCTGCCCGTGATGAATCTACTGCGGAAGGCGAAGGTTCCCAACGGGCTCGCGGTCGCGGTCACCGTCGTCTCGTTCCTGGGGCTGGTGGGTGGCATGGCCACCCTCGCGGGACGGCAGCTGGCGTTGGGCCTTGCCGATCTTTGGGATGAGGCGCTGGAAGGGATCCGCCAGATCCAGTCGTGGTTATCGGACGGACCGCTGGGACTGACCACCCTCCAGATCGACCAGTTCATCGAAGAAGTGACGGGTGCCGTCCAGAACAATAGTGGAAGCATCGTCACGGGAGTGATCTCGCTGGGAAGCAGTGCGGGCCACTTCGGGGCCGGCGCCCTGCTGACCGTCTTTGCCCTCATCTTTTTCCTGCTGGAGGGCGAGCGGATCTGGCGGTTCGTCGTCGGCCTGATGCCCCGTGTGGCGCGGACGCCGGTGGACGGTGCCGGGCGCCGCGGCTGGTCGTCGATGGCCAATTATGTCCGGGTGCAGATGCTCGTCGCGTTCGTCGATGCGGTGGGCATCGGCGTCGGCGCAGCGCTGATCGGGGTTCCCCTGGCCCTGCCCCTCAGTGTCCTGGTCTTCCTGGGGTCCTTCATCCCCATTGTCGGTGCGCTCTTCACCGGCCTGGTCGCGGTGCTGCTGGCCCTGGTGGCCAACGGCTGGGTCAACGCGCTGATCATGCTGGCCATCGTCCTGGTGGTGCAACAACTGGAGGGGCACGTCCTGCAGCCCCTGATCATGGGGCCCGCGGTGTCGCTGCACCCGCTCGCAGTAGTGCTGGCGGTGGCTGGTGGAACCCTGATCGCGGGGATTCCCGGCGCGCTCTTCTCGGTGCCGCTGCTGGCGGTGGTGAATACGGTGGTCCGCTATATTGCCGGGCGCTCCTGGGAGACCGACCCTGCGGTGGGTGGGGTGCCGCCTCCGCCGGGCGGGCTCCCTGAACCGCCCGGCGAACCGCCCCACAACGACACCCCTGAACATTCCATCCCCCCTGAGGCACGAAAGGCCGACCAGTGACTGAGCTATTGGACCTCGCGGTGACGCTCGACGACGTGCAGGCCGCGCAGAAACTACTCGACGGCGTCATCGCCCGCACCCCCATCGAGGAGTCACGGGCGCTGGGGCGGCTGATCGGTGCCAACGTGTCA
Organism: Arthrobacter sp. CAN_C5; assembly: GCF_017875735.1. Lineage (NCBI taxonomy): Bacteria > Bacillati > Actinomycetota > Actinomycetes > Micrococcales > Micrococcaceae > Arthrobacter > Arthrobacter sp. CAN_C5. The sequence goes on along the minus strand of NZ_JAGGMZ010000001.1, from coordinate 3,097,973 downwards.
CTGAAATGCGAGAACCTGCAGCGCGCGGGTTCGTTCAAGATCCGCGGAGCCTACGTCAGGATGGCCCGCCTGTCCGATGCGGAGAAGGACCGCGGAGTCGTCGCCGCGTCCGCCGGTAACCACGCCCAGGGCGTGGCCGTGGCGGCCGCGCGGCTCGGCATCACCGCGCGGATCTACATGCCATTGGGGGTCGCCCTGCCCAAGCTGGCAGCCACCCGCGGCCACGGCGCCGAGGTGGTCCTGCACGGGCACAACGTCGATGAGGCGCTGGCCGAAGCGAAGCGGTACGCGGAGGAGACCGGCACCGTGTTCGTTCACCCGTTCGACAACGTCGACGTGGTGGCGGGGCAGGGAACCATCGGCCTGGAGATCCTTGAGCAGGTGCCCGACGTCGACACCATCCTCATGGGGGTGGGCGGCGGTGGGCTGCTGGCCGGCGTCGCCGTCGCGGTGAAGGCCCGGGCGCGGGAGCTGGGCCGTGAAATCCGGATCATCGGGGTGCAGGCCGAGAACGCCGCGGCCTACCCGCCGTCGCTGGCAGCCGACGCGCTGGTGCCATTGACCAAGGTATCCACCATCGCCGACGGCATTGCCGTGGGCCGGCCTGGCCAGTTGCCGTTCTCCATCATCAAGGAACTGGTCGACGATGTTGTCACTGTCACCGAGGATTCGCTGGCACGAGCACTGATCTTCCTGCTGGAGCGCTCAAAGATGGTGGTGGAGCCTGCTGGAGCTGTGGGAGTGGCGGCCCTGCTCGACGGAAAACTGACCGAGAACGGTGCCTCACCCGGAAACACCGCGGTCATCCTGTCCGGCGGCAACATCGACCCGATGCTGATGCTGAAGGTCATCCAGCGCGGGCTCGCTGCGGCGGGAAGGTACCTGGTGGTGCGGATGCTCCTGGACGACCGGCCCGGCTCCCTGGCCACCATTTCCCGCATCATCGCCGAGTCGGACGCGAATGTCACCGGCGTCGACCACACCCGGGTGGGCGGTTCGATCAGCATGGGGGACGTGGCAATCACCATCAACATGGAAACCAAGGGCGAGGAGCACTGCGAACTCATCCTCGGGAACCTGCGGGCCGAAGGATTCCAGCCCATGGTTATCGAAGGCTGAGTATGCTCGCCAGACGAGCACGCACGGGGCTGCTGACGGTGGGGCTCTTCGCGGCGCTGCTGTGGGCCATCCACCTGGTCAATGTCCTGACCGGGACACGTCTGGTCGGCTGGCTCGGCATCGACCCACGGGAGCTGGAGGGGCTGGACGGCATCCTGTTCGCCCCGCTGCTCCACGCGGGCGTGGGACACCTGGTGAGCAACACCTTTCCGCTCCTGGTGCTGGGGTTCCTGACCTTCCTGGAGGGGGCGAGGCGGTTCGCCGTCGCGGTCGCCGCCAGCTGGCTCGGCTCAGGGATTGGCGTCTGGATCTTCGGCGGAGGCCTCACCATCGGTGCCTCCGGGGTAGTGTTCGGCCTGTTCGCCTACCTGATTGTCCGCGGCTTCTACAACCGCAGCCTGCGCCAGATCCTGCTGGCCGGAGTGCTGTTCCTCATGTACGGCTCCATCCTGTGGGGAGTCCTTCCCTCGCCAGGGTCCAACGTCTCCTGGCAGGCGCACCTGTTCGGTGCGCTCGGCGGACTGCTCGCGGCCCTGGTACTGAAACGGCGGCCCGCCCCGGAGGGGACGGACCGCCGTCGGCAGTCAAGTGGGCGCTAGGGTGCTGGCTCAGCCGACGTAGGGCTTGGCCGAAAGGACCTCAACCTCGATGGACTTGCCGTTCGGGGCCGTGTAGGCGACTTTGTCACCGGACTTCTTGCCCTGGATGGCGGCGCCTAGCGGTGATTTTTCGCTGTACACATCGATGTCGGTATCCCCGGCTACCTCGCGGCTGCCCAGCAGGAAGGTGGAGTCGTCGCCGGCAATCCTGGCGTGGACCAGCATGCCCGGCTCCACAATGCCGTTGTCCTCGGGAGCTTCGCCGACGTGGGCGTTCTCGAGCAGGGCGGTGAGCTGACGGATGCGGGCCTCGGACTTGCCCTGTTCCTCCTTGGCGGCATGGTAGCCACCGTTCTCCTTCAGGTCCCCCTCGGAGCGGGCCTGCTCAATGCGGGCAACCACCTCGGTCCGGCCGGGGCCGGACAAATGCTCAAGCTCAGCCTTGAGGCGATCGTAGGACTCCTGGGTAAGCCATGCGACAGGTGCACTGTTGGTGGACACGGGCATCTCCTTAGCTATGTCCGGAACCCGACATACGGGAGGCTCCGGCATGGTGACAGCCTGCACAACGAGATGTAAGCAGGCTTAGCAACAAATAAAGGCTCCACCCTTGGATGACCACATACACCGTTGATCACCGGTAGGGGAGAGCCGAACGTATTGCCCCCAGTGTAGTCGGCTTCGTGAGGATAACCCAAGGTAGGGCAGGGGGGTCGCCCCGGAAATGTAGTGAAAACGAGACGTTTCGGCCGTGGCGGACAGGCTACGGCGAAGGTGTCCCCTCGAGGACCCAACAGGCGTTGACGCCCCCGGATACGCCGATGGCCTCGGTCCTCAGGAGAGTGCGGTGCGCGGTGGTCCGGCCTCCGTCGGTGCCTTCGTCGGTGCTGTTGGGGCCGATCTCGACCACCTGCCAGCCCACCACGGCGTAGGTCTCGCTGAGCACCTGGATGGCGCACTGCACGGCGGTCTCGGGGGCCTTCGTGATCTCGTAGTCGACGCTTGCACGCCCAGCGTCCTGGATGTTGAAGCCCACGTCCTTGCTCGACACCTCAGGAATGGCCGTCTGCACACTGAATACGGCCGTGGCCAGCACCGCGACACCCAGGGTGATCCAGATCAACCGCTTCCAGGTTCGGCGCGACAATCCCGGCTTGGGGGTGCCGTAGCGATTGGCTACTCTTGATACTGGCGGTTGGTTGGTATCCATCACACACCATTTTATCCCCGCCAGAATTTATCGCCTAAAGCGATTAACCAAAACCACAGGAGCAGTCGTTGCCCAGCCCGGAAAACACCCCATCATCCAGCGCGTCCGCACCGGGCCAGGGCTACCGTCTGCTGGCAGTCCACGCCCACCCCGACGATGAGTCGAGCAAGGGCGCGGCAACTATGGCTCGATACGCGGCCGACGGCGTCGAGGTCATGGTTGCCACCTGCACCGGCGGGGAGCGCGGAGACATCCTCAACGAAAAGGTTGCCGGTGAAGCCCACGCACTGCGTGACCTGGCAGGGCTGCGTCGTCTGGAAATGGCGCAGGCCGCCAGCGAGCTGGGCATCAGCCAGCGCTGGCTGGGCTTCACCGACTCGGGCCTGCCCGAGGGCGACCCGCTGCCGCCGCTACCTTTCGGCTGCTTTGCGCTGCAGCCCCTGGAGCGCGCGTCGGCGCCCCTGGTGAAACTGATCCGGGAATTCCGCCCGCACGTCATTCTGAGCTACGACGAAAACGGTGGGTACCCACATCCGGATCACATCATGGCCCACAAGGTGGCAGTCGAGGCCTACCACGCGGCCGGCGACCCCGACCGGTACCCGGGAACCGGGGATGCCTGGTCGCCCTCCAAGCTGTACTACGATCGCGCCTTCAACCCCGAACGGTTTCACGCACTCCACGTTGCATTGGAACGGGCCGGCCTGAAGTCGCCTTATGCGGAGCGGATCGCGGCCTGGCTGGAAGCCGATTCCGAGGGCCATCAGGCCCCGGCGCCAACCCACGAGACCACGACCCAGATCCAGTGCGGCGAATTCTTCGAACATCGCGAACGTGCGCTGCGCTCCCACCGCACCCAGGTTGACCCGGAGGGCTTCTTTTTTGCCGTTTCCTCCGACCTGCAGCGTCAGGTCTGGCCTTGGGAAGACTACTCACTGATCCACTCCCGGGTGGAATCCACACTGCCCGAAGCTGACTTCTTCGCGGGCATAGAATAGGTAGGTCTGGCCTGTGGCCCGTCGTTCCCCTGAAAGTGGTGCATTGTGAATTACCTGCTCAACCTGGCGTCTGCCGTGAGCCCCACTCCCGATCAAGAGGACGGGCTGAGGCCGGGACTTGATCCTTCCCAGGTGACTCCCGGACTGTTGGGTTTCCTCGCCACGCTGGTGTTGGTGGTGGCGGTCATCTTCCTGGTCAGGGATATGTCCCGCCGGATACGCCGGGTGCGATACCAGTCAATGGCGGACGACGCCGCGTCGGACGGCTCAGTGCCGGACGGCTCAAAGCCGGACGGAGCACGGCCGGACGTATCACGGCCGGACGGAGCGGCCGCTGACCGCTCCGAGATGCTGCTCGACGACGACAGTCTCGACGGCACTCAGGATCGGTCCAACGTGAACGACTCCGGAGCGCCGGGTACCTCCGACACCCGTCCGGGGTCTACGCCGAGCGACCGCTAGGTAGTCCCTGGGCGGCTGACGCAGCAGCGAGCCCCGATCCTGTCGAGGCCCAACAGCCAGACCCGATGCTGCCGGAGTGAAACTGTTGGGTCGATCCGGTGACTGTGAGTCAGACGTTCCCCGACGCGAGCAGCTCCTCCAGCCGTTCGTACCCCTCTGACATCCCTCCCTCCATCACCGAGGCAGCCATCCCGTCACGCGCCTGAAGGGTGGGATAGACCGCATGGCCGGCGAGCCGGCAGCGCCCGTTGCCGAGATCCTCGAAGGTGAGGAACTCGATGCTGACGACGTCCGGGTACCCGCCAAACTCGAAGGTCTGGATGGCGAACTCATTCTCCCGCACGGTGTGGAACACGCCGCTGAACGTGTAGGTCTCACCAGTGGGGCCGGTGTGCCGGTACAGGTAGGTTCCACCGGACCGGAAATCGTAGTGGTCAACCTCGATCGCGTTCCGGCGCGGTCCCAGCCATTTCCCGATCAGATCGGGCTTCGCATGGGCTTGAAAGACGAGCTTCACCGGGAAGTCGAACTCGCGCTCGAAGTCGATGAAGGGGAGTCCGTCGGGAACAGTGAGTTTCAATGCAGTGCTCATGATGAATCCTTTGTGCTCTCGTGGTGCTGGTTGCCGCTCGGAGCGGCCAGTGACTGCAGCACAGCGTCGAGGCTTCGGAACTGCTCTTCACGCACCAGACGGTACTGGTCAATCCAGGCGGTGAGGGCCTCCAACCGTGCGGGGTCCAGATGGACGGGCCGGCGTTGGGCATCCCGTGTGCGGGTGACCAACTGTGCCTGCTCGAGGACCTGGATGTGCTTCGAGATCGCCTGCTTGCTGATCTCGAAGGGTTCGGCCAGTTCGTTGACCGTGGCGGGTCCGCGGCTCAGCCGCGCGATGATGCGTCGCCGGGCAGGGTCGGCCAGGGCCAGGAAGGCCCGGTCAAGGAACTCGTCGACCGGATCATCCACGCTAATCAACCTAACTTTTGATCAACCAATTGGTTGATCAAGAGCGTACTCCAACGCCCAATGACGGTCAAGAGGTTCCTCAGACGGGATTCAAAACGGCGATGACAATGGCGATGAAGTGGACAGTAAACGCTGCCACCGTAAATGCGTGGAACAGTTCATGGAAGCCAAACCACGTTGCGCTGAAATTGGGCCGCTTCAGGGCGTAGAACACGGCGCCGGCGATATACAGAGCTCCGCCCACAATCATCAGGATTGTCGCCGCGGGACTCGCGGCGAAAAAGTCAGGCAGGTAGAACAGGGCACCCAACCCCAGGGCCACATAGACCGGTACATAAAGCCAGCGGGGAGCGTTCACCCACAGCACCCTGAACAGGACCCCAGCGATCGCACCCGACCAGATCACCCACAACAAGACGTTTGCCTTCGCCGGTTCCAGGAGGGCCCAGGCGAGTGGGGTGTAGCTCCCGGCGATCACCAACATGATATTGGTGTGGTCCAGGCGCTTGAGGACCACGCGGGTCCGGTCGGTCCAGGTGCCCGTGTGATAGACGGCGCTGATGCCGAACAGGAGCACTCCGGTGAACGCGTAGATGGCCGAGGTGATCTTTCCGGCTGCCGTAGGGGCGATCGCAACCAGGACAATTCCGGCCGCCAACGCCAGTGGAGTGGCGCCGGCGTGCAGCCAGCCGCGCAGCTTTGGTTTGAGGGCGCCGGGGGAGCTGAGGGTCATGCGGCAATTCTATCCGCCGGGCAGCTATGTTACTGCCCGGTAATGTGTCGATTGTGGGGAGTTCTGGTGAGCGCCACGGTATCGACGGCGGCGCATCGGGTCCATGACGGTACCTTTGGAGTAGATCAATCGAGCGACGCGCCGGTGCAGCCGAAGCACCTCAGGAAGTAGGACAGGTGAACCACCCCACGAAGTTTCCAGGATTCGCCTACAACTTCTATGAACGCAGGCTGCAGCGGTCCCTGAGCTCCGACCGGATTCCACACCACATTGGGGTGATGGTCGACGGTAACCGACGGTGGGCCAAGCTTGCGGGCGCCCCCACCCGCGACGGGCATCAGGCGGGAGCCGACAAGATCCACGAGTTCCTCGGGTGGTGCGAGGAACTCGGCGTCGAAGTAGTGACCCTCTACATGCTGTCCACCGACAACATGAGCCGGTCTCCGGAGGAGATCGAGCAACTCCTCGACATCATCGCCAACACCCTTGACCGGCTGGGGGAGAGCAACCGGGTGCGGGTGCAACCCGTCGGGGCGCTGGAACTGTTGCCGGCTGATCTGTCGGACAAGCTGTGCTCCCTTGCCACCCACACCCGTGACATCGACGGCCTGCACGTGAACGTTGCGGTGGGCTACGGCGGACGCCGGGAGATCGTCGACGCCGTGAAGGAGTTGCTCCTTGCCGCGGCGGCGGCCGGCCAAACCCTGCCCGAGGTCGCAGAGGGTCTTACCGACCAGCAGATCTCCTCTTTCCTCTACACGCGGGGGCAGCCGGACCCGGATCTGGTGATCAGGACCTCGGGAGAGCAGCGACTCTCAGGATTCCTGATGTGGCAAAGCGCGTACAGCGAGTTCTACTTCTGTGAAGCTCTGTGGCCCGATTTCCGCCGGGTTGACTTCCTCCGCGCACTGCGCGACTACGGGCGGCGCCAGAGACGGTTTGGCGGCTAAGGTCGCGGGCAAAAGTTCACCTCGAATTATTGCTCGACACGCCGCGTGATATCTTCCAGGCTCGGATGCCGGGCGTATTCTCGACTCCATCAGGGGGCACCAGCGCCGCCTGATGTGGAGGCCACCGATGCAGCGAACAGGGCACACCAGCACCTCGCCACGTCTGGGGAGGCCGTGCCAGGCCTCGAGGCCCCACTGCCTCACCCCTTCATCACAAGTCGGGGATTGCACGCCCCGCCCGTGGAGTCCACATGACAAGAACTGATACCCCGCAGCGTTCATTTGACTCAGACCACAGCCTCCCATCCACTGCCACCACGAAGGCCCGCACCAGCACTGATGATGAAGTCATCCTTGCCGAGGCGGGCCTTTCGTCTGTCGAGAGCCTCGGCAGCCGTAGCTACGTGGTGGACACCTCGGTACTGCTCTCGGATCCGCGGGCAATCCTGAGGTTCGCCGAACACGAGGTGATCTTGCCGATCGTGGTGATCAGCGAGCTGGAGGCCAAACGTAACGACCCCGAGCTGGGCTTCTTCGCGCGCAAGGCGCTTCGGTTGCTCGATGATTTGCGGGTGCAGCACCATGGGCTCAACCAGGCGATCCCTCTCGGGGAAGAGGGCGGAACGCTGCGGGTCGAGTTGAACCATATTTCCACCGAGGTGCTGCCCGCTGGCTTCAGAAGTTCAGACAACGATTCACGGATCCTTGCCGTAGCCAAGAACCTCTCGGACGAGGGCAGGAACGTCACTGTCGTCTCGAAGGACCTGCCGATGCGGGTCAAGGCCTCGGCGATGGGCCTGAAGGCCGACGAGTACCGGAGCGAACTGGTCACCGATTCCGGCTGGACCGGGGTCGCCGAGCTGGATGTGGCCGAGGCTGACGTCACCACACTCTACGACCACCAGCCGGTCTTCCTTCCGGCGGCCGCCGAGATGCCGGCCAACACCGGACTGGTGATGCACTCCCCGCGGGGGTCCGCCCTGGGTCGGGTCGGTGCGGACAAGCAGGTGCGTCTGGTCCGGGGCGACCGGGACGTCTTTGGCCTCCACGGCCGGTCAGCCGAGCAGCGGCTCGCTATTGACCTGCTGATGGATCCGGAGGTGGGGATCGTCTCGCTGGGCGGGCGCGCCGGGACCGGAAAATCGGCGCTGGCCCTCTGCGCTGGTCTGGAGGCAGTCTTGGAACGCCGTGAACACCGGAAAGTGGTGGTCTTCAGGCCGCTGTACGCCGTCGGTGGCCAGGAGCTGGGGTACCTGCCCGGCAGTGAGAGCGAAAAGATGAATCCCTGGGCGCAAGCCGTCTTCGACACGCTGGGTGCCCTCGTTTCCCAGGAGGTGGTGGAGGAAGTGATGGACCGCGGCATGCTCGAGGTGCTCCCGCTCACCCACATCAGGGGCCGTAGCCTGCACGATTCGTTCGTTATTGTCGACGAAGCCCAGTCACTGGAGAAAAATGTCCTTCTCACGGTGATGAGCAGGATCGGGCAGAACTCGAGGATTGTCCTGACCCACGATGTGGCTCAGCGCGACAACCTGCGGGTGGGGCGCCACGACGGGATTGCGGCGGTGGTCGAAACTCTGAAGGGACATCCGCTGTTCGGCCACATCACTCTCACCCGGTCGGAGCGGTCGCCAATCGCCGCGCTCGTCACCGAGCTTCTGGAGGGCGCCGAAATCTAGGAGGCAGGTCGGGAGCGCTCAGATCTGGGCACAGAAACCGGGAGTGCTCACGGAATGTCAGCTGATGCGGGGAGCGGTCAGCTGACATTCCACGGAATGTGGGAGCTGACGTCCGTGAGGCCCATGCCCGAGTCCACGAAATGGTCGTCGATCATGTACTCATCGACTCCCAGAATGCGCAGCCAGTGCCCGCCCCCGGCGAACGCCCCGTCCAGTGCCCGCGTCGACACGCAAATCCCCGTACCCAGGTCCACCTTCACCTCGGTATGGCCGCGACCGATCAGGGGGTAGCCCGGGGTGAAGGGTTTGTAGGTGAGGTTCGGCGTGACGATGGCGCTGAGCACCGGCCGGCCCTCGAATTCCTCCTCGACGACGTTCTCCAGCTCCACACGGTTGGCGAAGGGGGATTCGAAGGGGACGGGTGAATCGCCGGCGAACTCGACCGGGTCCAGCATGGCGGCCCACCGCGGGTCGCCGAACGCCGGTTCACCGTAGGCGGCCTCCGGACGCCTGAGCACAAAGCCGGCGTCGTTGTAGACGGGGGTGATCAGTCGCGGCGCCAGCAGCCACGACTTGCGGGTGGCGCTGACGTACAGCGCGTCGCGGGAGCCCGAGGTGCCGGTGGTGCTGTGCAGCAGCACGCCGTCGTCGTCCTCGACCCGCAGTGCCGCTGGCCGACGCAACCATGCCTTCAGCGGCCGGGAGTCCGATTCTGCACTTCGCCAGGCCACGACAAAGCGCAACGTCTCCCATTTCCACGGGGACGACCGGCACAGCGAACGGAACGTGGCTGCGGGGGTTGCGCTGTGTGTTGCCGACATATCCACAGTGTAACCGCCGCCATTCACGGCGCCGGGGTGCAGGCAGTAGCTTGGGATCCATGATCGAGATCATCGCCCGGTACGCCGCCGGGAGCTCGCTGGCGGCCCTGGTTCTCGCCCTGGCAGTGGGTGTCCTGCTGGCGGTGGGGCTCCGGCTCGCCGTCGTCGATCTTCGCACCCACCGGTTGCCGAATCGAATCATCTTCCCTACCTACCCGGTCGCCGCGGTGCTCCTGGGGATGAGTGCCCTGATCGCCGGAGAGCCAGCGCGGGTGCTCTCCATGCTCACCGGAGCGGTGCTGCTCTGGCTGCTCTACTTCATGCTGCGGGTCGCCTACCCGGCGGGAATGGGCTTCGGGGACGTCAAGCTCGCCGGCCTGCTGGGGCTGTATCTCGGTTTCGCCGGGTGGGGATACCTGCTGTGGGGGGCGTTCGCAGCGTTCTGCCTCGGCGGGCTGTGGGGGTTGGCCCTGATTGCCAGCCGTCGCGGCACCCTGAGGTCGGCGATTCCGTTTGGCCCGTTCATGATCGGCGGCGCGGTGCTGGTCCTGGCGCTCCCGTCGCTAGGCTGAGGGGATGCCGACCCCTGACTATGTCCTGTCCCTCCGCGAGAAGATCGGGCACGCACCGCTCTGGCTGCCCGGCGTCGGCGGCGTGGTGTTCGACGACGACGGCAGGGTGCTGCTCGGCAAACGCACCGACAACGGGCAGTGGACGGTGATCACCGGAATGCTCGAGCCCGGCGAGGAACCGGCGCCGGGGATCGTGCGGGAAATCCTTGAGGAAACCGGGGTGGTGGTACGGGTGGAGCATCTGATCCGGGTGGAGGTGGTGGGTCCGGTGACCTTCCCCAACGGAGACGTGTGCACCTTCCTTACGACCGACTTCAGCTGCCGGTACGTCTCGGGGGAGGCCCGTGTGAACGACGACGAGTCCACCGACGTGCAGTGGTTCCCCATCGACGACCTCCCGGAGTTGAACGCCCGGCACCGCCAGCTCATCGAGTCCGCCCGCACGGCTGACGGGGTTCCCCACTTCGTCAGCTAGCGGGAATCCGGTCCGGGAGCGGGTCGGGTCTCCGGGGCGGCGTCCGTGTCAGCTGCTGCCGCTGTCCCTCCGCCCGTGCCGTTCGCAGGGGTCCTGGCGGCGGACACCGAGGCCTGTTCACGCTCGAGGCGTTCGGCGTCCTCGCCGCCAATCGCTTCGCCCCTCGGGACCATGCCTGAGGTCTCGGACAGGGGAATGTGTTTGAGGGTGATCGCCAGGACCAGGGCGATGACCAGAAACGGTACGAGGTACCAGAACACCGGCGCGAGTGAGTTTGCGTAGTCGGCCACGATGGCGTCCCTGAGGGGGCCGCCGAGCTGTCCCGCGATGGTGGGCATCGCCGTCGAGACGATGGTCTGGTCGAGGCTCGCCAGCAGCATGCCGGCGATGAGTGCGGAGAAGATGATCCAGATGCGCTTCTGGGTCAGCAGCAGCGGCCCCGTTTCCGTCTGGGCGGTCGAGCTCATGGTGTTCCTTCGGGGGTGTGGTGTGGGCCGCCGGTGACAAAGAGATACCCTGCGGCGTCGATGTGGGATTCAAGGATGTCGCGGTAGCTTCGACCCTCCTCTGTCGCGCGATCAGGGCCGCGAACTCCTTGTTCCGGACCGCCGAGTCGCCGAACAGCTTCACGAGCAGCTGGGGTTCACGCTGCATGAGAGCGTGCATCTGCGGGAACTCCTCCCGCGTGATGGCCAGGCGCTCGCCGGTGGAGGCGGCCAGTTCGGCCAGCGCTCGGAGCAGTGGGACGGATCCGGCACTGGCAAGGAACGCGTCCATCAGGTCTTTTGGCTGATGGTCCTCGCTGTGGCCAAGCACCGCGTCTTCCTTGGTGGGAAGTAGTTGAAGAAGGTGCGCCGGGAAATGCCGACCTGCTCGCAGAGCTCTTCGACGGTGAACCCGCTGAGGCCCTTGTCGATGGTCAGCCGGCGGGCGGTGTCGCAGATCGCTGATCGGGTGTTTTCGAGCAAGAAACTGCCCCGGGGGAAAGGCGCGCCGATTGCTTGCGGCGGGTCTTTCCCCCGGGGCAGTTTTTGTACTCCAGGGACCTGGAGGAGGTTACTGCGGCGGGCGGGTCATCGACAGGACGTCGAGTGAGTCATCCAACTGCTGTTCGGTGAGTTCACCGCGCTCCACAAACCCGAGGGCGACGACGGCCTCCCGGACCGTCAGTCCCTCAGCCACTGCCTTCTTGGCGATCTTTGCGGCATTCTCGTAGCCGATGTACTTGTTCAACGGGGTCACGATCGAGGGGGAGGCCTCGGCGAGGAACCGGGCCCGTTCCTCGTTGGCGGTGATGCCGTCGATCATCTTGTCGGCCATCACCCGGGTGGAGGTGCTCAGGAGCCGCACCGATTCCAGGACGTTGCGGGCGATGACGGGGATGCCGACGTTGAGTTCGAACGCGCCGTTGGTGCCGGAAATGGCAACGGTGGCGTCGTTGCCCATCACCTGGGCGCACACCATGATGACCGCTTCGCAGATGACCGGGTTGACCTTGCCGGGCATGATTGATGACCCCGGCTGCAGGTCGGGCAGGGCGATCTCGCCGAGGCCCGTGTTGGGGCCGGAGCCCAGCCAGCGCAGATCGTTGTTGATCTTGGTCAGCGATACGGCGATGGTCCGCAGCATCCCCGACACCTCGACGAGGCCGTCACGGTTGGCCTGCGCCTCGAAGTGGTCGCGTGCCTCGGTCAGGGGCAACCCGGTGTCGCTGGCGAGGAGTTCGATGACCCGCGCCGGGAATCCGGCCGGGGTGTTGATGCCGGTGCCGACGGCGGTGCCGCCCAGGGGTACTTCGGCGACCCGGGGGAGGGAGGCGTGGATGCGCTCGACGCCGTAGCGCATCTGCGCGGCGTAGCCGCCGAACTCCTGGCCGAGGGTGACCGGCGTGGCGTCCATCAGGTGGGTGCGGCCGGACTTGACGACGGTCTTGAACTCGTCGGCCTTGCGTTCCAGCGATGCGGCCAGGTATTCCAGTGCGGGCACCAGGTCCTTCGTTAGCGCTGACGCAGCGGCCACATGCACCGAGGTGGGGAACACATCGTTGGAGGACTGGGAGGCGTTGACGTGGTCGTTCGGGTGAACAGTGGTTTCGCTGCCCGCGGCGGCGAGGGCGCGGGTCGCCAGGGTGGCGATGACCTCGTTGATGTTCATGTTCGACGACGTGCCGGAGCCGGTCTGGTAGATGTCGATCGGGAAGTCGCCGTCGTAGTGGCCCTGGGCGACTTCCTCGGCGGCGGCCTCGATGGCACGGGCACGCTCGTCGTCGAGCACTCCCAGCTCGGCGTTGGCAGTGGCGGCGGCCTTCTTGATCCGTGCCAGTGCTTCGATGTGGGCGCGCTCCAGGCGGGTGCCGGAGATGGGGAAGTTCTCCACGGCGCGTTGGGTTTGCGCACGGTACAGGGCGTTGACCGGAACCCGGACCTCGCCCATCGTGTCGTGTTCAATACGGAATTCGGCGTCGGATCCAGGCGATTGAGTCATGCGCCAATTCTCTCCGGTGGGGCTGCAGCGAACCAAATCCTACGCAGCACCAAATCCCTGGCGATAGCAAAACCCTAACGGGTTCTCCTTCCTACAGATCGCCGATGCCGGAGACGATCTCGGCCTTGCCGTCCTCCAGCCGGTAGGTCACACCCATCACGGCTGTTGAGCCCTTCTCGACGGCGTCGGCAATGACCCGCGACGAGTCGACCATGCGCTTCGAGGTCTGTTTGATGTGCTCGACAACCGTCGCGTTGAGATCGGTAACCCCGTTGCGGCGGGATGTGAGGACCGACGGTGTGATCCGCTCCACGAGTTCACGGAGGAAGCCCACCGGCATCACGCCGGAGTCGAGGGACTCAATGGTGGCCGATACGGCACCACAGCGATCGTGGCCGAGCACCACGATCAACGGCACGTTCAGCACACCGACACTGAACTCAAGGGAGCCCAGGACGGCGTCGTCGATGACCTGGCCGGCGGTGCGCACCACGAAGATGTCGCCCAGGCCCAGGTCGAAAATGATCTCAGCGGCCAGCCGGGAGTCCGAGCAGCCGAAGATGACGGCGAACGGGTGCTGGGTCTCGACCAGGGAGGCCCGGTGCAATGCGTCCTGGTTCGGATGCGAGGACGTCCCCGTGACGAACCGCTGGTTTCCTTCGCGTAGTCGCTGCCAGGCATCGGCAGGAGTCAGTTGGTGGTCCACGGCCCTACCTTACGCCGGATGACCCCGGTTTCCCGAGCCTATGACGCAGAGAGTTCGTCGATGAGCGCGGCGCCGAGCACATCGAACTCGGCGAGGTCGGCGGTGCCATTGAGGATCAGGGTGAAATCGTCGGTCTCGGAGGTCAGGAAGGAATCCCCTGATGAGGAGTCGAACAGCTCCCAGTCGAGGGTTTCGATGGTGCGCTGGCCCGAGAGCTGGGCGCCGTCGAGACGCTGGGCGGTCCAGGTGGGGTTCGCGTTGTCGGTCTGGGTGAGCTGGATGAACTGCCGTCCGGGGGTGAGGTAGCCGACCTCCCAGAAGGGGACGCCGTCACTGCCGCCCGGGTTCCACCGGGCAAAGTTGGAGGTCCAGCCGTCCGGCAGATCGGGTGCCAGTGGCACATAGCCGGCAATGTCAGCGGCCTCGGCTGAGACGTTCTGAACGTCGATGTCCCGGGCGTAGGTCTCAGCGGTATGGGTCGGGTTGAGCAACAGCACCGGGAGGACAAGGCCGAAGGTCGCGGCGATCGCGATGAGCATGCCGATCACGGTGGAGTTGGCCCGCTTCGCCTGCTTCTTGGTGAGGACAGGCGTGAACTGCGGGTCAGCGTCGGGACGGGGGTCGCTGTCGGCGGGATTGTTGGATGATCCGGGCTGGGGGGTGCTCACGGTTCTATTTTCCACCACACCAGGGGCGCCTGCCTAAACGATGGTCCGCGTGGAGCGCGGGGCGCCCGCCGTCACGCATAGTGCGGCTGGACCGGTGCCCACTATGATTGGGCGCAGGGGACAAGTCCCGCAGCTTTCGCCAGTGATGGCACAGCACCGCTTCGACGATGAGGATTGACGTGTCTAACACCGCCAAATCAGCCCAGTACTCAACGCTCTCGCGCGCCCTCGCCGTCGGCGACGACGAGCCGGACCGCAACCTTGCGCTGGAACTGGTGCGCGTGACCGAAGCCGCAGCGATTGCCGGGGGCCACTGGGTCGGCTACGGGGACAAGCTCAAAGCCGACGGTGCGGCGGTGGACGCCATGCGCTCCCTGCTCTCCACCGTCCACTTCAACGGCGTGGTGGTCATCGGTGAGGGCGAGAAGGATGAAGCCCCGATGCTGTTCAATGGCGAGCGGGTGGGCGACGGCAGCGGACCGGAGTGCGACGTCGCCGTCGACCCGATCGACGGGACCCGGCTGACGGCCCTCGGCATCAACAATGCAATCGCCGTTTTGGCAGTCGCCGAGCGCGGCACCATGTTCGACCCCTCCGCCGTGTTCTACATGGAGAAACTGGTCACCGGGCCCGAGGCCGCCGACATGGTCGACCTGCGCCTGCCTGTCAAACAAAACCTGCACCTGATCGCGAAGGCCAAGGGGAAGTCGGTCAACCAGGTCACCGTCATGATCCTGGACCGCGACCGTCACCGTCCGCTCGTCGACGAGATTCGCGCCGCCGGTGCGCGCACCAAGTTCATCATGGACGGGGACGTGGCCGGGGCCATTGCCGCGGCCCGTGAGGGCACCGACGTCGACGCCCTGATGGGAATCGGCGGCACCCCCGAGGGGATCGTGGCCGCCTGCGCCATCAAGTCCCTCGGCGGCGTCATCCAGGGCCGCCTGTGGCCCACCAGCGACGAGGAAAAGCAGAAGGCGCTCGACGCCGGCCACGACCTCGACCGGGTGATGTCCACCTCCGACCTCGTGACCAGCGACAACTGCTACTTCGCAGCGACCGGCATCACCGATGGCGACCTGGTGCGCGGCGTGCGTTACAACAAGGGCAAGGTCCTCACCCAGTCCATCGTGATGCGTTCCAAGTCCGGAACCATCCGCGTGGTCGATGGCGAGCACCAGGCTCATAAGTGGGAAAGCTACGCCCGCCTGAAGTAGGAGCACTGAGGGAACACGACAGACGTGGCCGGTCCGGGGTAGCACGTGAGGCTGCCCCGTGATCAGCGCTAGGGTTGAGGGCATGACCCTTTCTGTTGTGCAGTGCACCGACGCGTCCCGGTGGGACGCCTCCGTCAACGCCTTGCTTGGGCATCCCCAGCAGCTCTGGGGATGGGGCCAGACCAAGGCCAGCCATGGCTGGAGCGTCGACCGTGTCCTGGTGCAGGACGGCGGCGAACTCGTAGGATCAGCCCAGCTGCTGCTGCGGAAGCTGCCCCTGCCGTTCCGTGCGCTGGCCTACTGCCCGCGCGGACCGCAGACCCTCCCCGGACGGGAAGCGGAGGTGCTGGCCGCGCTGGAGGTCTACGCGCGCCGCGCCCATCGGCCGGTGGCGCTGAGCATCGAGCCGGACTGGGAGGCTGACGCCGCCCCGGCACGCGCCCTCGCTGGTGCGGGCTGGCGCAGCACCAAGAGCACCATCCTGATCGGGCGGACCCTCATTCTCGACCTCACCCTCAGCGAGGATGAACTGCTGGCCGCGATGAGCAAGAAGCACCGGCAGTACATCAGGAAGTCCGGGCGGGAGGACCTCCAGTACCGGGAAGTGACCCGCGCGGAACTTCCCGCCTGCCTCGCGGTCTACCGGCAGACCGCCGAACGTGCCGGGTTCGGCATCCATGAGGACCCCTACTACCTGGACATCTTCGACAACCTGGGAAGCGCGTCGCCCGTCTACGCGGCGTTCCAGGGCGACGACGTCGTGGCGTTCCTCTGGCTCTCGGCCAGCGACCATACCGTGTTCGAACTTTACGGCGGGATGACCGCCGCGGGTGAACACCTCCGCGCCAACTACGCGCTGAAGTGGCTGGCCATCCAGGCGATGAGGGAGCGCGGGGCGGCGCGCTATGACTTCAACGGGCTGCTGAACGACGGTGTCTCCAAGTTCAAAATGGGCTGGGCCAAGCACGAGAACCAGCTCGCCGGCACCTGGGACAAACCCCTCTCACCCCTCTACCCTGTGTATGCCCGGGCGATGCCGCTGGCCCGCGACGGGTTACGCTTCGCGCAGTCCACCGCGGCCAGGGTCAAGGCGACACTGATCTCAGGGATTCCGGGCCGGTCCCAGGCCCGCTGAGTCGGTTCGCTGAATCGGCCCGCTGAATTGACCGTTAGCTGGCGCTGACCTTCCCACCGGCGACCGTCCACCGGGTATCCAGCCGCACGTTCTCGAGCAGCCGGCGATCGTGCGAGACCAGGAGCAGTGCGCCGTCGTAGTGTTCCAGCGCTTCCTCCAGCTGTTCGATGGCCGGTAGGTCCAGATGGTTGGTCGGCTCGTCCAGCACCAGCAGGTTCACCCCGCGGGACTGGAGCAGTGCGAGCGCTGCCCGGGTGCGTTCACCGGGGGACAGGCTGGCCACCGTGCCGCCGACCTGGTCGGCCTTGAGCCCAAACTTCGCGAGGAGGGTCCTGACTTCGGCGCGGTTCAGGCTGGGCACCAGCGCCTCGAAGGCATCGCCGAGCTTCTCGGTCCCCGCAAACACGCCGCGCGCCTGGTCGATCTCGCCGACGGCAACACTCGCTCCCAGGGCCGCACCGCCGTCGTCGGGAACCAGTTGGCCCAGCAGCAAGGCCAGCAGAGTGGATTTCCCGGCACCGTTGGGGCCGGTGATCCCAATCCGGTCTCCGGCGTTGACCTGCAGTGATACCGGCCCGAGGGTGAACCCGCCGCGGCGCACCACCGCGCGGTTCAGGGTCGCCACCACCGAGCTGGAGCGGGGGGCCTGACCGATGCTGAATTGCAGCTGCCACTCCTTGCGCGGTTCGGCCACCTCATCAAGACGGGAAATCCGTGATTCCATCTGGCGGACCTTCTGCGCCTGCTTCTCCGAGGACTCCATGGACGCCCGGCGCCGGATCTTGTCATTGTCCGGACTCTTCTTCATCGCGTTCCGGACACCCTGGGAGCTCCATTCCCGCTGGGTGCGGGCACGGGAGACCAGATCGGCCTTCTTGTCAGCGAACTCCTCGTACGCCTCCCGCGCGTGGCGCCTTGCCACGGCGCGTTCCTCGAGGAACGCGTCATAGCCGCCGTCGTACACGGCGACACTGCCCTGCGCGAGGTCCAGTTCCACCACGGTGGTGATGCAGCGTGCCATAAACTCGCGGTCGTGGGAGACCAGGACGACGCCGCCCCGCAGGCCCCGCACAAACTCCTCCAGGCGGGCCAGTCCCGCCAGATCGAGATCGTTGGTGGGCTCATCCAGCAGGACGATGTCGAATCGGCTCAGCAGCAGTGCGGCCAGCGCCACCCGGGCGGCCTGCCCGCCGGACAGGCCGGTCATCGGCGTATCGAGGCCGAGGGTCAGGCCCAGCTCCGCGAGGACGGGCGGGATGCGTTCGGTGAGGTCCGCCGCGCCGCACGCCATCCAGCGGTCCAGGGCTGCCCCGTAGGCGTCGTTCGCGGCGCTGGTACCGGAGGCCAGCGCGTCGGCGGCGGCCTCCATGGCCGCGGTTGCCGCCGTCGTCCCGGTCCGGCGTCCCAGATAGCCCTCAATGGTTTCGCCGGGCAGTCGGTCGTGCTCCTGCGGCAGCCACCCCACGAAGGCGTCCGTGGGGGTGGTGGTGACCGTGCCGCCCAGGGGAGTGTCTGCCCCGGCGAGGAGCCTGAGCAGCGTGGACTTGCCGGCGCCATTCGCACCGACCACGCCAATGACGTCGCCGGGCGCGATCGTCAGATTCAGGCCGGAGAAGAGGGTGCGGTGGGCGTGTCCTCCGGAGAGGTCCTTTGCCACGAGGGAAGCAGTCACCCGTCCATCTTAGGGAAACCCGGCCAGCACCCCTGACCATCAGCCGTCGTCGGGACGGGGTCCACAGCGCAAAAAAGTGCCGGAGCTGCACGAAAGTGCTGACGCAGCAGCGGTTCTGCGGCTGCAGCACTTTTGCGGGGCAACCGGTCGGGGTGGAGCCTGGCAGGGGTGGGGTTTGGTAGGGGCGGTCCTGTTCAGCCGGGGAGGGTGACGGCGAAGGCCAGGGCGCCGTCGTCGTCGTTGTCGGCGTCCGGACCGGTACCAGAGGCGAGCTTCACCATGACGGGGGCCTCGTTGGCCGGGACGAAGGCACTGGATCCCCGGGGGACCAGGAGGTCACCCCGCGGTGAATCCAGGACGATGCTCCCGGAGACGGCGAGGACCAGCACGGGCCCGTTCTGGGCCAGCGGTACGTCGGAGGACGCCATCGAATCGGAGCCGGTGCGCAGGTCGAGGCGCTGCAGGGCAAACTCCTCGAAGGGCGGGCAGTACACCTCCTGGCCGAGTGGGGTATGGCGGACCTCGACGGCGGGTACCTTCGCCGTCTCGAACCGGACGGTGCGCAGCAGTTCGGGGACGTCAATGTGCTTGGGAGTGAGACCTCCGCGCAGGACGTTGTCTGAGGCTCCCATCACCTCAATTCCGAGGCCGCTGAGGTAGGCGTGAACGTTCCCGGCGGGCAGGTAGATGGCCTGGCCGGGTTGTAGCGACACCCGGTTCAGGAGCAGGGCGACCAGTACCCCGGGGTCGGTGGGGTAGTGCGCCGCGAGGTCTCTGACCGTCGCGGCATCCTTCCCGGGCGCATCGGCGAGGGCGGACGCGACGGCCTCCACCGCCTGCGGGGCGCCGTCGTCGGTGAGGAGGCGGGTGAAGGCGCTGCGCAGCGCCTCTCCCTGATCCGGGTGACGGAGGTCGCTGACGACGTCGGCCAGCAGCGCGGGGATGTCCACTCCGGAGCCCTCGACCACGGTGGCCAGGTGCTCAAACACGCCGGCGGCCTCCGACGCAGGACGGAACCCGCACAGCGCCTCGAAGGGGGTGAGGGCGAAGAGCATCTCCGGCTTGTGGAATCCGTCCCGGTAGTTCCGGTGGGGGGCATCGGCGGGAACCCCGGCGGCGTTCTCGGCCTCAAACCCGGCCGCCGCCTGGTCGCTGCTGGGATGGACCTGGAGTGAGAGGGGGGCGGCCGCGGCGAGCACCTTCAGCAGGAACGGGAGCCGGTCGCCGAAGTGCTCACGGGTTGCTGTTCCCAGGGCACGGTCCGGGTCCGCGGCGATCAGCCGGTCCAGCTCCTCCTGCGTGCCGTCCTCGAGCAGGACCCGCGACGGTGAATCCGGGTGGGCACCAATCCACAACTCCGCCTCCGGTCCACCCGTCGGAACCCGGCCGAGCAGCTCGGCAATTGCCGTTTCGGATCCCCAGGCGTAGGGCCGCAGGGTGTTCTCCAGCAGGTACATGGGTCTCGTTTCGTTAGGCGGGGCTGCATTCCCCATTGTTGTCCAGCAGGGTGCTGAGGGTCGGAATGTCACCGTTGATGGCCAGTTGTTGCAGGTATTCTTCGGTGACCTCGGGGTCGGTGAGCTGCGCAGGAACCATGCCTGGCAATTGCGTGGACTGGAAAACGGTCGTCATGTCCGGGGCGCCGGAAGTCCCCGGCACCGGCAGGTCCGCCGCTGAGGCAGAGACGTCCTCGGCGAGGGTCGCCTGGACCCGGGAATGAATTTCTTCGAAAACGGGATAGGTGACGAAGTTGTCGGCCGCGGTACCGAAGTCGGGTGGGCCGATGGTGAGGCGGCGGGTTTCATGGTTCTTGGCCTTCAGCGCCAGGTCCACGAAGCTCCCCAGCTGGTCCAGGGCGATGTCCGTTTCGACGATCTCGGCCCCGGCACTGGCCAGGTCCTCGAACCGGGTCAGCACGGTCGCTGGATCCAGCTGGGCGATCATCGCCTGCTGCACGCACTGCTGCCGGGCGATCCGGTGATAGTCGGTCACGAATTCCCGTGACCTGGCGTACCAGAGGGCCTGATACCCGTCGAGGGTCTGCACCCCGGGGGCGATCCACCCGGAGGGCGGGTAGTGCCGGATCGGGTTGGTGCCCGGAATCTCGGCGGAGGTAATGGGAACCCAGCCCCCGGCGTCAATGGTGATCCCGCCCATGGCGTCGATCACCTGTGAAAAGCCCTCCATGTCCACCAGAATGTAGGCCTGAACCTCAATGCCCAGAACCCCGCCGGCGGCGTCCATCATGGCTTCGGCGCCCGGGTCGTCGGAATCGGGATACAAGTCTGGGTGCTGCTGGGCGACCACCGGGTAGAGGCTGTTGATGATGCATTCGTCCCCGCAGTTGTACCCGTCCGGGTAGATCTGCCACAGCGGGGAGTCCTCGGTGAACGGGGCGTTCTGCAGGTTGCGGGGAATGCTGAAGGTGACGGCGGCGCCGGTGGAAGCGTCAACGCTGATCACCGAGATGCTGTCCGGCCGGCGGCCGGTGCGGTCCTCGCCGGCGTCGCCGCCCATCAGGAGGAAGTTGTAGCGGCCATCCACTGGGTCGAACGCGGGACCGGTCTGGAAGATAGAACCGAAGGTGCCGCGACTGACGTTGAGCAGGTAGGCACCGTAGGCGAGGGAGCCGCTGGTGACCACCATCAGGGCTACCAGCGATCCGGCCACCAGTGGACGCATCGATCGCTCCAGCAGGGGAGGCCTGATGATCCGCAGCGTGTTCAGGAACAGAATCGCCCAGGACACCGCCAGTGCCAGCAGGACGATGATCAGCACCAGCGACCACCACTGGTGGGTCACCACGCTCACCAGTACGGTGCGGTTGGTCGCGGCGACGACGATTCCTGCCACCACAGCCAGCCAGACAAAGAAGGTCACCACCAGGGCGCGCCGGCCCAGAGAGCGGTCGCCGGCAACGATCTGAGCGGAACCCGGCAACACCAGGGTCAGGAGGAGCAGGACGAACGCGCGTTTGGTGCGGACCCTGGGCGGGGCGGACTGGGGGTAGCGGACCGGGTCGGTCAGCTGCCAGTGACCCTCGGAGCCGGGGTGCTGGCTCATACGCCGCTGCCCTCCGGGGTCGCCGCCCGGGCGCGGAGCGCGGCCCCTTTGTCAACGGCGCTCTGCCGCAGATCGGAAGCGAAGACGACGAGCTCGCCACGGAGGCGGTCGGCCAGGTCCCCTTCGCCGGCCGCGAGGATCCGCACGGCGAGAAGCCCCGCGTTGCGGGCACCACCGATCGATACCGTCGCCACCGGAACCCCTGCGGGCATCTGCACGATCGACAGCAGCGAGTCCATCCCGTCAAGGAACTTCAACGGCACAGGGACACCAATCACGGGCAGAGGGGTGACCGACGCCAGCATCCCCGGCAGGTGGGCGGCGCCACCTGCACCAGCGATGACGACCCGAATCCCGCGCTCGTGGGCACCCTGCCCGTACGCGATCATCTCCGTGGGCATCCGGTGCGCGGACACCACGTCGACCTCGTAGGGAACCGAAAACTCGGTCAGGGCCTGCGCGGCGGCTTCCATGACCGGCCAGTCCGAATCGGAGCCCATCACCAGGCCCACCAGGGGGTTGTTCATGTGTTTTCCTTCCGCATTGCTGGACCGTCCTGCCCATCCCTGAGGATGGCTGCGGTCCGCTCCGCCCGGTCCCGGACGGTGGAGAGGCTTTCGCCGGCCAGTGCCACGGCATTGACGTGGCCGATCTTGCGACCCGGCCGGACATCCTTGCCGTAGGCATGGATTTTCGCGGCGGGTTCTGCCGCCAGTGCTACCGGGTAGGCACTATAGAGGTCAACGTTGCTGCCGCCCAGATAGTTCTTCATCACTGTCACCTCGCCCAGCGTCGCGGTGCTTCCCAGTGGCAGGTCCAGGACCGCCCGAAGATGCTGCTCGAACTGGCCGGTGACCGCACCGTCCATGGTCCAGTGGCCCGAGTTGTGGGGCCGCATGGCCAGTTCATTGACCATGAACCCTGCCTCGGTTCCGGGGGTCTGGAACAGCTCGACCGCCATCACCCCGGTCACCCCCAGCTCGTCGGCGATTCGCAGCGCAGCGGAACCAATCGTCGTCGCAAGGTCGGCGGGAAGGTCGGCAGCGGGCGCGATCACCTCGTCGCAGACGCCATCCACCTGGATCGAGTGCACCACGGGCCAGGCCCGGGACGAACCCGACGGGGTGCGGGCCACCAGGGCGGACAGTTCGCGGCTGAAGTCCACCTTGGCTTCGGCCAGCAGAGTGCCGCCCGTGAACCAGGAAGCTGCGCGGGAGGTGTCGGCAGGTGAGTCGAGGATCATGACGCCCTTGCCGTCGTAGCCGCCGCGCGGGGTCTTCAGGACCACCGGCCAGCCAATCCGGTCGCCGAACGCGCACAGTTCCGTCACCGAGGACACCTCGTCCCACTCCGGGTTGGGCAGGCCCAGCCGGTCGATGGCACGGCGCATCACGATTTTGTCCTGGGCGTGGGCGAGGGCGGACGACGGCGGCTGTACGTTCACGCCGTCGGCCTCCAGTGCCCGGAGCAGCTCCCCGGGGACGTGCTCGTGGTCGAAGGTCAGCACATCCACGCCGACGGCGAACGCTCTCAGCTCCTCGAGGCTGCGGTAGTCGCCCACCGTGGAGGAGGCGACGGCTGCCACCGCCGACACGTCGGGGCCTTCGGCCAGAACGTGCAGGGTGAAGCCGAGCTGGACTGCGGCAGGGGCCATCATGCGCGCCAGCTGGCCGCCGCCAACCACGCCGATTACAGGAAAAGTCACGTACTCAGGGTACCCACTGCCGGGCGCGGTACTGGCACGCTGGGCCCAGGTGGGGTGGGTTTCTAGGAAACTCCCATCCTTGGCAGCTAAAATGTTTCATTGGCCGTTGTGCATGCAGCATGGTGGTACCACCCCCTACGATTGCACGTCCGCGATCATGGGTTAACCAGCATGCAACCGGACCGCGGAGGGTCATGTTTTCCACAGTGGCAGAGCGCATCAGGGGCCTCGCGTCCCTGTTTTGGCGAGAGGTTGCCAAGTTTGGCGCCGTCGGCGGTGTGGCTTTTGTCATCGACAACGGCCTGTTCTGGTATCTGATCCACGGCCCCATGTCCGACAGTGAGGTCAAGGCTCGCTTCGTGTCAGCATCGGTGGCCACCGTTTTCGCCTGGATCGCGAACCGCTACTGGACCTTCCGGCGCCGTCGGCAGCCCAACCCGATGCGCGAACTGACCATGTTCGTGTTCATCAACCTGATCGGCATGGGGATCGCTGCCGGCTGTGTGTGGATCGCCAAGTACCCGATGGACATCACCGACCGCCCAACCCTGTTCTTCGCCGGCATTGTGGGGACAGTCCTCGCCACTATCCTCCGGTTCGTCGCCTACCGGTTCTGGGTGTTCAACGTGGAGCTCGATGAGGATCCGGCATTCAGCCACGACCGGGAACTATTCGGACAGCCAGGTGACAGGGCAGAGGAAGGACCGGTAAACGCGACAGCCGGCGCCGGATCAGGACCGGCAATTGTCGACAGCCTGAACGCGGAACCCCGCGAACCTACGCTCCCACGCGATCAGTAACCCGTTCGCTCGCCAGCAGGTCAGCGGACAGGTCAACAGTGGAGTGCACCACGATCAGCGTGCCGCCGGTGGTCCAGCAGTGCACGGCCGCAGCCAGAGTCGTCTCAAGGGGCAGCTCGGCCGGGACCAGGAGCACTCCGCCCGGAGTCCAGTCGCAGGCCTCAGCCCGATCGAAAAGCACCGCCATGCTCAAGTCCCCATCGGTGAGTTCCATCGCGGTCTGGTCCTCGATCGCTGGAGGAAGGTCGAGGAACTCATCCCCGTAGCCCCGTACCTCCGCCGCATAGTCAACGGCACCGGCGGGAATGGTTCCGGGGTACTTCAGGTCGAGGGCGCCCAGCGCCACCAGCACCAGCAGTTGGGCGGGCGAGTTCACCGCTACCGTGTCATCGGAGCTGACCACGATGTCCGCGGCGGGGTCGGCCGTGACCGGGCTGGCGGCCGGAACCGCACCCACCTGCCAGCAGGCCAGAGCCCACACCAGGGTCTTCCAGTGGCCCGGCAGCAACAGGCTGACCCGTGTCCCGGGTTCGGCGTCGAGTTCCTCGACCAGCAGGTTGGAGGTCTTCGCCACCCAGTTGTCCAGCACCCGGCCGGAGAGCTCAATGCGCTCACTGTTGGGGCCGTACCAGATCAGCCGGGGAGCCGAGGGGTTGACCGTGCGGAGCTGCTGCATGAGGTGGGGGACTGCCGTGGATGCTGTCATGGCGGGTTGACGCCTTCCTGGTGCCTGGGTGCGAATAATTTTTTTGGCGGAGCAACCCCCGAACGCGGATTTGCCAGTGTCACAGGGGACACGCCGCAGCCGAAGTGACAAACTCTCAGCGTGGCGTGAACGGGTTCCCGGGAAATAACTCTATAAGATTCCTCCCGGCGCTTGACTGAACACGTATTACACACGTGTAATTAGGTAACGGAAAGTTCCAGCACATCGGATACTTGGGCCGCACAGTCTCTCGCAAAACACCTTTTGCTCAGTAGTCGTGCCTGAATCCACCACAGTAGCTGCTGGAACGGCAACACCGGGAGGGCTGACATGGGACAGGCAGAAAAGGTCCACAACCGTACGACCATTGAGGCACAGGCTTCGGCGCGCTACGGCTCACGTGGCGTCCCCAGCGACTGGTTTGTCGACCCGGCAGACCCTGAGGCAGCAGAGCGGTACCGGCAGAGCACCGCAAGTTCACTTGAGGACCAGGCGACCGCCTTCCTGACTGCTCACGAAGATCTGACCGCTCACGGAGAGCTGGCGGACCCCGAGGGCGAGTCACCCTCGGCGCTCGTGGCGCCGCAGCGCTTCACCCCCAGTGAGGCCCCCGGGCCGAGCCGGCAGACAGCTGAGCGGAGCGATCAGGCCGTCTGGATCGGTCTCCCCGGTATCGGCCAGGATTTCGATGACGAGGGCGAGTTGGGCTGGCAGGCCGATTCGCTGTGCGCGCAGACCGACCCCGAGGCGTTCTTCCCCGAGAAGGGCGGGTCCACCCGGGACGCCAAAAAGGTCTGCGGCGCCTGCAACGTCCGCTCGCAGTGCCTTGAGTATGCGTTGGCCAACGATGAGCGCTTCGGTATCTGGGGTGGGCTTTCCGAGCGCGAGCGTCGTCGGCTACGAAAGCGAGCGGTCTGATTCTGCAGCACCCCCGCGTCACGGCCGTAGTGGTTGCCCACAACGGTTCAGCATTTCTTTCGGCCACCCTCGCGGCTCTGGGAGCGCAGGAGTACCCGGCCGATTTTGTGATTGGCGTCGACGCCGGGTCAACTGATGACTCGGCGTCCATTTTGCAGTTGGAATTGCCGGTCGGGTCCCCCGTGGTGGGGGCGCCGTCCCGCGCGGGCTTCGGAGCGGCGGTGCGGGTGGGTCTGGCCGAGATGCCGCAACGCCGCCCACCGGTTGACGGTCCGGATGCTGGCCACGAATGGCTGTGGCTTCTCCACGACGATTCGGCCCCCGAACCCCGGGCGCTGGAGGAGTTGCTCCTCGCCGTCGAACGCGCCCCCTCGGTCACCGTCGCTGGTTCCAAGCAGGTTCAGTGGGGCAACCGGCGGAAACTGGTCGACGTCGGGCTGTCCATCAGCCGGTGGGCTGAACGTCTGACGCTGATCGACGTCGACGAACTCGACCAGGGCCAGTACGACTCGCGGAGCGACGTGTTCGCCGTCAATTCCGCTGGCATGCTGATCCGGAGGGACATCTGGGACCTTCTGGAGGGGTTCGATCCGGCATTACCCGGCACCGGCGACGACGTCGACTTCTGCTGGCGGAACCGGCTCGCCGGACACCGCGTCGTGGTGGTCCCGAGCGCGGTCATCTGTCACGCCACCTCCCGCACCCACCCCACCGTGGCTGACCGTGCAGCCCGCAAGGCGGAGGTCTACCTGCGGTTAAAGCACTCGACCCTGTGGAAGCTCCCCTTCCTGGCGGTCGGGGCGATCATTGGCGGATTCGGCCGCCTGGTGCTGGGGCTCCTGGCCAAGGACCCCGGCTACGGGTTCAGCCAACTCTTCGCCAGCGTCTCAGCAGTCCTGCGTCCCGTTGACCTGCTGCGGTCCCGCCGCCGCGCCACCCGCACGAGGAAGCTCCCGCGCAGCACGGTCCGTGCGCTCCGTACCTCCCGCCGCGAAGTCTGGTCGCACCGCCGGTCGGTGATGGATGCCTTCTCGGCGAAGGGACACCTCAGCGAAGCCGAGATTGCCGACCAGCAGAGCGCCTACATTCCCTCCGGCGACGCCGTTGAAGACTTCAGTTCCCTGGCCGCACCATCGCGCACCTGGGTCGGCGTGGGCGCCATCGTGGCCGCCGTCGTCCTGACGGCCGTGTCCCTCGTGGGCCTCTTCCGGCTTATCGGTGCACCCGCGCTGGCTGGGGGAGCCCTGCTGCCGGTCTCCGCGTCGATGGCGGATATCTGGAGCAACGCGTCCACCTGGTGGATTCCCCTGGGGTCAGGAATGGCCGGGCATGGCGATCCCTTCGGATATGTCCTGTGGCTGCTCGCCGCCCTGGGGTTCGGCAACGGCAACGTCGCCCTGCTCATCCTGGTACTGCTGGCGCTCCCGCTGGCAGGACTCTCCGCCTGGTTCGCCGCCGGAGCACTGACCCGGAGCCGAAAACTGCGCTTGTGGGCAGCTTTCTTCTGGGCAGCCGTCCCGGCGCTGCAGGTGGCCCTGGGCAGTGGACGCCTTGGTGCGCTGCTGGTGCACCTGCTGCTGCCGCTGGCGGGACTGGCACTGATCCGCGCAGTGGGCGGGGCACGCGCACCGCGGCCGGGAGCCCACCCGCAGGCGTCCGGTGTGGCTCAGGCGACGTCGAGCCCGTACGCCTCCCAGTTTGACGACGACGACGCCTACGCCCGCCGGCGCCCGGTCGAAGTGATGCTGAAGCCGGGCATCAGCGGGATTCCCAGCTGGACCGCCGCCGCGACCGCCGGCCTCCTCCTGGCAGCGATCACGGCGGCGGCGCCGTCCCTGCTACCCCTGACCGTGGTGGGAATTCTCACCGCAGCCTTCCTGCTCCGCCGCCGCGCCAAGACCCTGTGGTGGTCCCTGCTGCCCCCGCTCGCCCTCTTCGTTCCCTTCATCGGCTCAACAGCTGACCAACTCCGCGCCGTGCTGGCCGATCCCGGCGTCCCCGTCCAGTTTGAAGCTGCCGCGCTGTGGCAGCAGCTACTCGGCTACCCGGTGGCCTTCGAACCGACGGCCACGCTCGCGGCCCTGCCGTTCCTCCCCGAGGGGCCGTGGGCGCTGGCCGCTGCCCTGCTGGTCGGCGGTCCACCCCTCCTGCTCGCTGCCGCGGCGCTGTTCCTGCCCGGCCGCGGCACCGTCCTGGCCCGTGGGTTCTGGCTCCTCGGCCTGTCCGCCCTGCTGCTCTCCACTGCCCTGTCATTTGTTGCCGTCTCGGTGGGGTCCTCAGCGCTGATTACCCCATTCACCGGACCGCTGGTCTCGGTGCTGGTGCTGTCCATGGCGGGAGCGGCCCTCATCGGAGCTGACAAGGGCCTCACCGCGCACCAGACCCGAACCGCACGCACGGCGCGTACGGACGCCTCCGCTCCACGCCGCCGCACCGGGCCCGCACTGGTTGCTGCAGCCGTGGTGCTGGGAATCGGGCCGGCGGTCAGTCTTGGCCTGTGGGTCATCCCGACGCCAGCTGATCCCGCAACCGTCACGCTGTCCGGCGATACCCTGACCACCGACACCCTGACCACCGACGGCCTGATCACCGACAGCACGTCGTCGACGGCGAGCACCGGTACCCGGTTCGGGGCTGACCTTCTCCTCGCGCCCAGCGCCGAGCGCACCCTTCCCGCAACAGCCGCTGACCGTGGGAACAGCCCCGAGCGCATCAAGTCCCTGGTGCTCACCGTGGACGGCAGCAACAACGTCAGTGCCGCGCTGATGCGCAGTAGTGGGACCACCCTTGACCAGCTCTCGCAGATTTACTCGGCCCGTGGCCTTTACGGCCCGCTGGGATCGGCCCAGCTGCGCGCGGACGACGAAGCGACCGCCGCCATCCGGAGCACCGTCGCCGTGATCGTGGCCGGTACCGGCTACGATCCCCGGGAGGAACTGAATCAGCTGGGCGTCGGATTCATTGTGCTTCAACAATCGGATTCAGCCGCCGAGGTACTCGCCGGACAGATTGACGCCGTGCCGGGCCTGGTCGCGGTGGGTAACACCACCTCGGGATGGCTGTGGAGGGTGGCGCCCATGACGGGTCCGGATGGCGCTGCCACGACGGCCGACAGCACCAGCCTGGAGAGCACCGCCGGAGCACGGGTGCGCATCGTCGACGCCGGAGGAAGCACCGTCGAGGCAGTCACCTCAGGGCCCAGCACCGTCTCGACGGTCATCCCGGCGGGCGATGCGCAGCGGTCCCTGGTGCTGGCGGAGCGCTCCGACGCCGGCTGGCGGGCCACCCTCGACGGAGTCGCGCTGACCCCGCGGACCACAGCCTGGTCCCAGGAGTTTGAGCTGCCCGCCGACGGCGGCCGGCTGGAGGTCAGCTATGTCACGGCGTGGGAACCCTGGGCAGGCATCGGGTCCGCGGTCATCATCGGCCTGACCGTCCTGCTGGCCATTCCGATGCCGTCACGCCCGCGCTTCGTCAGGGCCCACCCGGGCCGGCGCGGGCAGCCGGCCACCGTGGTGCCGCAGCCGGTAGGGGCTGACGCGTTCGTCTCCGACGGACAGCCCGCCGAATCCATGGGCGAGCAGCCAGTCGACGACACACCAATTCTCACCGGCCAGGGGCGACCATGACCGAACCGGGTGCACACCACCATGACCCTGCCAGTGCTGTGAACCGTCCGGCGACGGCTGACGCCGCAGACGTGACGGGAGCCGGCTCAGCGCCAGCCACCCGGCCACGATCCAGGCGGCGACGCCCGGACGCATTACGCCGGGGAACGGGGATCGGTGCATCAGTGATCCTTCTCGGTGCGTGCGGCGCCCTGGTGGTCGGGATCTCCGGGTTGGAGCTCACCGGCGCCGCAGCCCAGTTCCCTATCCCCGTCGCCGAGGTACCCGCGGGGGAGTACACCGGGATCTGCCCCGGCCCACCTCGCCTGATCGCCAGCGGCACCGCCCTCACCGACCCGGAGTTCAGCCCGGAGTCCGAAACCGCCAGCAGCGCGGTCAGCGCCCTGGTGCTGAGCAGCCTCGGGTCGGTCCTGCCCGGCAGTGACCTGACAGCACTCGGCGCGCGGGATCCTCTCGCCACCATTGCCAGCAGCGAATCCGGCGAGGATCCGGTCCCCGAATCGGTCACGGATGAGGATGGGCTGACAAACCGGACGGCCGGGGTGCTCGCAGACCAGCCAGTCGACGAGATGAGCGTCTTTTCCGCCCAGCCCGTGGGCAACCTCCCCGCCACCGCCGGCGCAGTAATCAGCTACCGCGCCACCGACGGCGACCTGGGAGGGCTCGCCCTGGCCCACTGCACCCCTCCCCGCAGCGACTTTTGGATCGTCGGCGCGTCCACCACGGTGGGGGCCACGGCCGTACTCACCCTGTCCAATCCGTCCGGCACCCCCGCAACGGTCGATCTCGAGCTCTACGGGGCAGCGGGGCCGATCGAGGCCGGCGGCAGCAGGGGTTTACTGATCGCGCCCGGAGCCACCGAGTCAATCGTGCTCGCCGGCCTGGCCACGAACCAGGACCAACTGGCCGTCCGCGTTCTGAGCGACGGCGGGAGGGTGACCGGACACATCCAGCAGAGCCTGCTCCGTGAGCTCACTCCCGGCGGGGTGGAGCTGCTTCAGCCCGCTGCACCCGCTGCCAGCACCCAGGTGATCTCGGGGGTGCGGGTCCAGGACGAGGACATCACCGACGAAATCACCGATCAGGACGGCTACGAAACTGCCACCCCTGGCCTGCAGGTAGTGGTGCCGGGCAGCACCGACGCCGTCGTGAACGTCAGGGTCTACGGGGCCAGCGGCGAGGTGGAACTTCCCGACGGCGGCGTCGCCACCGCCGCGGCGGGCACCGTGACCAGCGTGGCCCTGGACAGCCTCCCGGCGGGCGACTACACCATCGAGGTCACGGCCGATGTGCTCATATCCGCGACAGCACGGGTCAGCCGCGGCACCGAAGCTGAGGAACCGGTCGACTTCGGGTTCGCTCCGTCGGGAACCCGGCTCGGCAGCACCCAGGTAGCGGTGTTCCCAGCGGGCTCCCGTGCCGCCCTGACCTTCGGCGCCCCCACTGGCCGGTCGGAAGTGCAGCTCACTCCCGTTGATGAGGACGGAATACTGCTGGAGGAACAGACGGTCAGTATCGCCGGGGGCACCACCGTCACGGTGGCGGCAGCCGACCTCGGCGACGACGTCGTGGCGGTCCTCATCGCGGCCTCAGGCGACCCGGTGTACGGGGCGCAGGTGCACCAGATCGACAGCGAGCCGGGTATCTCGGTGACGCCCCTCCCACCCGGCAGCGGCGGTCAACCCAACGTTGCGGTCAATCTGGGGTACTAAGCGGCTCCGTGAAGGTCAGGCCTTGGACCGTCCGTAGGCAGGATCGACAGCTTCGGGCGTCATCCCCAACAGTTCGGCGGTCTGTTCAACCACCACATCGTGGACCAGCTCATTGGGAGGGATGAAGCCTCCCGCGGCGAGTTCCACCGGATGGCGGTACACAATGATGGTGGGGGGCCGGTTCGCGGCCCCGGGGATCGATGTGCCGAGCAGCCCGCGAAGCGAGTGGGCGGACATTGACTCAAGATTCGCGGGAATATCCTGCACCACCATCTGCAGGTCGAGGATCCGTTCACCCCAGAGCCGTTCCAGCCGCTGGGCCGATTCCATCACCCACTCATCGAACCGCTCGGCCCGGCTTCTGGCGCCGGGAAGGTGCGGCGGGATCAACTGCCCGCGCAAGCCGCGGCCATGGCGGTTACGGCGACGGCGGCTGAAACCCGGGCCGGAGGGTCGCGGCCGCGCGGCGTCGTCAGGGTCGTCCAGTCGCACCGAGAATGTAGAACTGTCCCGCATGTAATGACTGTAAACCCATTGGCCCCCAATGCAAGGGCCGGGGGCTCAGACGGCGCGCGGGCCCGCCCCGGGATCCCCGCCACCCTGGGGTTGAGCCGGTAGGCTCAACAGTCGTGGGATCCCTTCGAACTTGTTCACGCTCAGCCTGCCAGCACGCCGCAGTCGCAACGCTCACCTTCGTGTATGCCGATTCCACCGCGGTGCTGGGCCCGCTGGCCACCTACGCGGAACCGCATTGTTACGACTTATGCGCCACCCACGCCGAGACCCTCACCGTGCCACGGGGCTGGGAAGTAGTCCGGCTGGCGCTGCCTTCGGCCCGTGCCGAGCCCCACCCCGACGACCTGCTGGCACTCGTGGACGCGGTCCGTGAAGCTGCCACCGACCGGAGCCCCGAGACGGGTCCCGCCGTACGGGGCAGCAAGGGGGCACTTGAACCGCCTGCTAACGTCAGCAGCGTCCGGCGCGGTCACCTGCGGATCCTCCGGGAACAGTAGCTGGGCGGTTCAGCCAGGCAAGCCCCTCCCACTGTTCCCCGTGCGGGTTTCGCGCGCACGTTATCGGTGCAACCCGAGCCCGCGATAGTCTTGAGCCATGAGCTCCATATCCCCTGATCTGCTCGCTGTTCTCCGCTGCCCAGTCACCGGCTCAACCCTGGCCCACGAGGGGGAGTTTCTGGTCTCCTCGGAGCCCGACAGCACAGGAAGTCCGGTGCGATACAGCATCGACGAAGGCATCCCTGTGCTCCTCCGCCCCGAATTACTTGTAGCCGCGACCGCGGCTGGCTCCGACGAGCACGATGGGCCCCCAGCACACTAGTCCCTTCAGCAGCACCAACGAACAGGAATGCGCCACACCATGACCTTCGATTTCAAAGTTGCCGACCTCTCCCTCGCCGAGGCGGGACGCCACCAGATCCGTCTGGCCGAGCACGAGATGCCCGGCCTGATGGCCCTGCGCCGCGAGTTCGGTGCAAGCCAGCCATTGAAGGGCGCCCGCATTGCCGGCTCCCTGCACATGACCGTGCAGACCGCGGTCCTGATCGAAACCCTCACCGCTCTCGGCGCCGAGGTGCGGTGGGCTTCGTGCAACATTTTCTCCACCCAGGATGAGGCTGCCGCCGCGATGGTCGTCGGCACCGGCACCGCCGAGGAGCCAGCAGGAGTCCCGGTGTTCGCCTGGAAAAACGAGACCCTCGAAGAGTACTGGTGGACCACCACCCAGATCCTCAGCTGGCCTGGCGGCGCCGGCCACGGGCCGAACATGATCCTTGACGACGGCGGCGACGCCACCCTCCTGGTCCACAAGGGAGTGGAGTTCGAGGCCGCGGGAGAAGTGCCCGCGGGACCGAACGAGGACGATCTGGATTACTCCCACGAATTTTCTGTGGTGCTCGACGTGCTGCGCGGCACCCTGGCTGAGGATCCCGAGAAGTGGACCCGGATCGCCGCCGACATCAAGGGCGTCACCGAAGAGACCACCACCGGCGTCATGCGCCTGTACCAGTTGGCGCAGCAGGGCAAGCTGCTGTTCCCGGCCATCAACGTCAACGACTCCGTCACGAAGTCCAAGTTCGACAACAAGTACGGCATCCGCCACTCTCTCCCGGACGGTCTCAACCGGGCCACCGATGTGCTCATCGGCGGCAAGGTTGTCGTGGTGTGCGGCTACGGCGACGTCGGCAAGGGTGCC
The DNA here is from genome assembly GCF_017875735.1 of Arthrobacter sp. CAN_C5. Classification (NCBI taxonomy): domain Bacteria; kingdom Bacillati; phylum Actinomycetota; class Actinomycetes; order Micrococcales; family Micrococcaceae; genus Arthrobacter; species Arthrobacter sp. CAN_C5. The sequence goes on along the minus strand of NZ_JAGGMZ010000001.1, from coordinate 3,064,769 downwards.
GCCGAGGCGCTTCGCGGCCAGGGCGGACGGGTGATCGTCACGGAGATCGACCCGATCTGCGCACTGCAGGCGGCAATGGACGGGTACCAGGTGGCCAAGCTGGAGAGCGTCCTGGCGCAGGGTGACATCTTCATCACCACCACCGGCAACAAGGACGTCATCATGGCGGACCACATGGCAAACATGAAGCACCAGGCCATCGTGGGCAACATTGGACACTTCGACAACGAGATCGATATCGCGGGCCTGGCCAAGATCCCGGGAGTCCGCAAGGTGGAGATCAAGCCTCAGGTGCACGAGTGGGTGTTCGCCGCCGATGAGGCTGCAGGCACCGCCGAGCACTCGATCATCATGCTGTCCGAGGGGCGTCTGCTGAACCTGGGCAACGCCACCGGCCACCCCTCGTTCGTGATGAGCAACTCGTTCGCCAACCAGACGATCGCCCAGATCGAGCTCTATACCAAGTGGATGCAGAACAACCTCGAAGGGACCCGCGAGTACGCGAACCAGGTCTACGTGCTCCCCAAGATCCTCGACGAAAAGGTGGCCCGGCTGCACCTCGACGCGATCGGGGTGGAGCTGACCGAGCTCACCAAGAGCCAGGCCGAATACCTGGATATTGATGCGTCGGGCCCCTACAAGTCGGACCACTACCGATACTAAATAGATAGCCCGACGTGGCTGCCACGTCGAATTGAACTGCAACGGCCACCCCAGGACGTAAAATCTGTCATGGGGTGGCCGGTTTTTTATTGGATGCAGGCAGGGTAGATGAGGGATCAGCAGCAGGGCATGAGTAAAAGCCATCAGGGCCTGGTCATTGGTGGGGTTTCGGTGGCAGCCATCCTGATCGCTGCGGCCGCCGCGGTAGCAGTGGCCCCCAATTGGGCAGGCACCGGTGACAACGTGCCTGCTGCCATCTCGACGTCCACGAGCGCTGCACCCACGCCAACCCCGACGACGGCATCAAATGCGCCCGAGCCGACCGTTGCAGCCGGTCTCGCCTACAACGCGTTTCCCGCTGACGGCGCTGCACAGGTGAACCCTGTGACCGCGCCGGAAATCCGTGCTGAGGGCGGCGTCATCGAAAGTGTCACCCTCCGGACTGCCGGCGGGGAGCCGGTGACCGGGACGCTCAGCGAGGACAACTCAGTCTGGACCGCCACCGACCGGCTCGCTTTCGCGACCGGCTACATCTTCGAGTTTGTGCTGTCGGATGCCGATGGGAACGCCGTGACCGAGTCGCACAGTTTCAGTACCGTCATGCCCGCCAATGAGGCGGACGCGGCGATGTATCCGCGGGACGGTTCGACAGTGGGAACCGGACAACCCATCGAGATCAACTTCAGCGAACCTGTCATTATCCGTGATGAGGTTGAGTCCGCGATTACCGTCACCAGTTCCAGCGGCCAGACCGGTGCGTTCTATTGGCTCAGCGACACCAAGGTGCGCTACCGGGCCGAAGAGTTCTGGGCGCCGAACAGCACGATCACCGTCGACATGGAACTATTCGGGGTCGACTACGGCAACGAGATGATCGGGAACTTTGACGACCAGCTCGTGTTCAACACCCACAACACCCGGCTGGCCGTCGTTCGACAATGAGACGAAAATGATGAAGGTCTACATCGACGGAAACCTCGCCGAAACGTTCCCCATCACGCTGGGCACCGAGGAATGGCCGTCGACCATCGGGTTCCACGTGGTGATGGAACAGTATGAGTCGACCAGGTTCACGGCCGAGTCTATTGGCCTGGAACCGGGCGACGAAGCCTACTACGAGCCCACCGTGGTGAACCACGCGAGCCGGATTTCCAACGGAGGGGCGTTCGTGCATGAGGCGCTTCCCGCGGCGCAGGAGGCGCTGGGCAACTTCAACGTCTCCCACGGCTGCATCGGAATGTCGCCGGAGGGGGCGAAGTACTTCTATGACACGTTCGGGCCCGGCGACGTGGTCGAGGTCCGCAACACCGGCTACGGTCCAATGTTCATGTGGGATGGCTTCGGGGACTGGAATACCCCGTGGAGTGAGTACAACAGCCAGCCCTAGAGGGTCACGCAGAGCCAGCCCCGGAGGGCCTGTCCTGCAGTGCGCGGCCTGCCGTGCTCGTCCTGCCGTGCACAGGCTCCGGTTGCTACTGGCTGAACGGCAGCTTGTGGAGCCGGTCGGTGGTCCGGGTGGTGCGTTCGCGCTGGCGGCGCAACCGGCTAAGGTCCCTGTTCCGGCGTTCGGCAAGCACCGCGTTGAGGAAATCCTCCGGGTGGGTGCCCGATGGGGGTGGCGGTGCAACAAAGGGTGAAACTTCCGTTGCCAGGTCGACGGCGAGGGTGTGGCGGGCCAGGGGAGTGAGCCGGGAGGCCTGACCGATGAACGCCGTCACGCGCCGGGCCAGCGCGTCCGGGAGTGCCATGACGTCGGCTGTGGCAAGCCAGCCTGCCAGCTGCGGGGGAACCACCGCGAGGGTTCGCGGTTTCTCCACCACCCGCTCGTGCATCGAGTATGTGCCGGCCAGGAGGTCGCCCAGCCTTTTGGAGCGTTCGTTGAACACGGCCACCAGGAAGGCAAGAGACCCGAACAGCAGGTAGATCTCGAGGACGCCGAGCATGCCGCGAATGAAGGCGTGCCGGAACCGGATGGCGCCGCCGTCGTCGCGAACTATCCGCAGCCCCATCACCAGCCGGCCGAGGGACTTGCCCCGGGTGATGGTCTCCACGGTCACCGGGACCACCAGTATCACGAAGATCAGGAGCACCAGCACCAGCGCCTGGGTCAGCGCCGGATCGAACGAGCCGCCCAGGGTCCCACTCACGCCCAGGATGATTGCCAGGACCAGGATCGCCTGGGCAACAATGTCGATGAGCAGGCTGATGCTCCGGGCGCCGAAGGAGGCAGGCCTGAGTTCGAGGACTACCGCCTCGCCAGTGACGACCGAACTCATACTGCGTCCCCCTGCCTTGTGCGCTTATACCCGCCCAGTTTGTCCCTCTGAAGCCCAACGCCCTCATCGAAGCCCGAACAGCGTCAGTGAGGGCTTTCCTTCTGAAGCTTATCTGGCGTCGCCCGGCTAAGCTGAACGGGTGGATGTCGATGCTTTCGTTGAGGTGAACCGCCCGGACTGGGAGCGGCTTGATGAGCTGGTGCGGCGGCGGAAACTCTCTGGCGCGGAGGCCGACGAACTGCTGGTCCTCTACCAGCGCACCTCCACCCACCTGTCAATGATCCGGTCGATTGCGCCCGAAAGTGCGCTCTCCGGTGCCCTGTCGATGCGGCTGTCGCGGGCGCGGACCCGCTTCACCGGTGCGCGCTCCAACTTCATGGAAGACGTCGCCGGGTTTTTCGTGGCGTCCCTCCCGGCAGCGTTTTACCGGGTCCGCTGGCTGACCGTCGTCGTCGGCGTGTTGTTTATCGGGGTCGCCTGGCTGTACGGGGCCTGGGTGGCAGGCACTCCCGGTGTCATCGCGGCGATGGGTGGTGACGAGTTCGCCGAGCAGTATGTGCAGGAAGATTTCGTCAACTATTACTTCGAGAATCCGGCGGCGTCGTTCGCGGGTCTGGTGTGGACCAACAACGCGTGGATTGCCCTGCAGGCGGTTGCCTTCGGGGTGACAGGCGTGTGGGCGCCATGGATCCTCTACCAGAATGCCCAGGCCGTGGGCATGGCCGGTGGCACGATGGCCGCCTATGGGGAGCTCGATACCTTCTTCATCTACATCCTGCCGCATGGACTCATGGAGCTTACAGCCATCTTCATTGCCGCCGCCGCAGGCCTGAGGCTGTTCTGGGCGTGGGTGTCGCCGGGCGCCCGGAGCCGCGCGAATGCGCTCGCCGAGGAGGGGCGCTCCCTGATCACCGTTGCGCTGGGCCTGGTGCTCGTCCTGTTCATCTCCGGACTGGTCGAGGGTTTCGTCACCCCCAGCCCACTGCCAGCCTGGCTGAGAATCAGCATCGGCTTCCTCGTGTTCGCTGCGTACTGGGTGTACACCCTCCTGCTCGGTCGCCGGGCGGTCAACGCGGGGTACACCGGCGACTTGTCGAGCATTGACCGCGGCGAGACCGTTCGCACGGCCTGAGGGTACCCACTGGCTTCGGCTGTTCCCGGTATGAGGGGTCCGGCGCCCAAGGTCCTGTGTCCAGCCGACTCCGGTTTCTGTTGCCCGACGTCGGTCCGGCCTCCGCAGGTAAACGGGGTTCGGCGGTACGCTCGAACGTAAGTACTTGCGCAATTTTCTAGGAGATAACCCAGTGGCTCAGAACGACGAGACCGACCAGCATCCCGGAGCTGACTCAACCTCCCCGGAGGCCAGCGCCGCTGCCACCCCAGCGCCCGTCGAATCTACCGAACCTGCTGACGAACCTGCCACTGCCTTGCGCAGTTCGCTGCCCATGCGCAAGGCAGGCACCATGCCGGATCTTAGCCGGTTCGAGGGTCGGACCATTGATGGCGACGAGGCGGAGAACGATCCGCATGATCGCGAGTCGGCCACGGCTGAGCCCGCGGACAGTGAGCCTTCGGGCGGCCTGCCCGCGGAAGGACAGCCTGCGGGAGGCCAGCGGGAAGATGCGCTCGCGAATGACGTCTCCGCGAACGACACCTCCTCGAACGAGACTCCCTCGAACGACACTCTTACTGGTCGCTCTTCTGACGCGGGAGGAGCCTACTTGTTTGCGGACGCGCAGAACACCTCCGACACTTTGGGCGCCCACGACGCCGATGATAGTCATGACACCCACAGCACCGCGGGCAACTACAGCACGGTAGATTCCAGCACTGGAGGCCACGACAGCACGGGTGACTCCAGCAGCGCGGGCCACGACAGCACGGGTGACTCCAGCACTCTTCCGGGTTCGCCGGTAGCCGCTGGTACTCACGCTGCTAATGCAGCCGCAGCTGGACCGGGTACCGATGAGGAGCACGAGGTCTCCTTGGCGCACAATGCCACCTCTGCTGAGACGGAGTCCTCGGAATCGGAGACCGTCGAGTCCGACGCTCAAGACGTTTCCGAGGCTAAAGAAGATCCCGAGTCGCACAGCTCCACCGCCACAGCGGTCGCTGCTCCCGTGTCGGCTGCGGCGGTTGCCAGTGCCGGGACTGAGGACGGCTCCCGCACGAGCAGCGACGACGCAGAGTCCGCCCCCTATGATCCGGAGCCCGAAACGGCAGCACTGTCCACCAGGGCATCCGAGGAGGAGGCACGCCGTCGGGCCGCCGAAAGAGACGGTGCGCTGACCGGAAAGCCGGTGATGGCGAGGGTTTTCCAGGTCCTCATTGCTATCTTCTTCCCCATCATCCTCCTGGCGGGCGCAATTCGGGCCGTCACATCACCGCTTTTCCTCTGGGTGGAGTACCACCGTCCCGGATTCCCCGCGGACGGATTCGGCTTCAACACTGAGGATCGCATGACCTACGGGTCCTACACGGTCGACTACATCCTCAACTGGGCACCCCCTCGTTATCTGGGCGAGCTGGTCAACGCCGACGGCGACCAGCTGTTCCTGGACAGCGAGGTGGGCCACATGCTTGACGTCAAGCTGGTCCTGGTGATCAGCTTCGCCGTGGCGCTGGCAATGCTCGTCTTCACCATTGCCGCCTGCTGGCACCTGGCACGCACCTATCCGGGTGGCGTCCGCCGCAGTCTCTTCGCCGGAGCCCTGACCACGCTGGTGTTGATGATTGCCCTCACGGTGACCGCCATCCTCGGCTGGCAGACCTTCTTCACCCAGGTGCATGCCCTGTTCTTCGCTGATGGTACCTGGACGTTCAGCGTGGACGACACCCTGATCAGGCTCTTCCCGGCGCAGTTCTGGATGGACGCCGCGATTACCGTGGCGGCACTCGTACTGATCGTCTCGGTGGTCACACTGATTCTGACCTGGCCTACCAAGGCCCGCCGGCAGAAGTCCCGCCTGGCAGCAGATGCTGCCCGGCAGCGTCAGATGGACTCGCTCTCACTCTAGGGGCGGGGCGTTTGACCGCTTCTGGTCGGGTGCAAAAAATACTTAAGAAAAGTTTTCCAGGCCCCCGGATCGGACCCTATTTTGGGGGTGGCGGGTGATGAACTTAAGGTATGAAAGGCAGAGAAGCTTCTTCTACCGGACCGGAGATCCCTCCCGGATCTGGCGCGGATTCCGCTTCCGATAGCGAGACCCCGGAAGCCACTGCGGACACGTCCACAGGAACTTCGACGGATACGCCTACGGATACCTCCACTGGGACTTACGCCGGGGCTTCCACCGGGTCTTCTTCTGGGTATGGGCCGGCCGGTCCGTTGGGTGTTGAGTCAGTGTGGACGGCCCCGGTCGTTGAACAGCCGGAGTCCAATTCGAGCGACACGGACCCGGCTGAAGCTAATCCGAACGATGCAGATCCCGCCGGAGAAGATTCTCCGGAGTCAGAATCCACTGAGTCGGAATCAGCAGAGTCTGATTCGGCGTGGTTGTTCTCTGAATCGTGGGGTTCCTTTCACCTGGGAGACGACCCGGATGAACGAGTCCGTTCCAGCAGTGCACCTCCCGCACTGACTGGGCAGCTTCAACTGGCGGCGGTGGGTGGTTTGGACGCCTGTCAGGCGTTGGACACGTTGAAAGACATCGACGAAGCACGGTCCTGGCTCGACGCCCAGGAAGCCAAGATTGTTACCCGGGTCCTGAACCTGCAAACCGAGCAAACCCGCCACGACCCCCGAGGTTGGGGTTACGAAACAACGCTCACCGCCACTGAAATTGGGGCGGCGTTGCATTTGCCGGACCGGACGGCCGGGTTCCTGGTCGAACACAGCACCCTGCTCACCCGGTACTACCCGGCCACCCTGGAGGCATTGGAGGCCGGGAAACTCAGCCGGCGGCACGCCTGGGCCGTCGTGGAGGAAGCGACCAGCATCCCCGACACCGACCCCACAGCGACAGCCGAGTTCGAGGCTCGGCTTATCGGGATGGCGTCCCTGACCACTGTGGTGAAGTTTCGGCAGCAGGCGAACCGGCTCCGGGAAAAACTCCACCCCGAAACGATCACCACCAGGCACAAGAGAGCCGTGAAGGAACGCGGGGTGTACTTGACCCCTTCCTACGACGGGATGGCCTGGCTCGAAGCCTACCTGGGAATAGCAAGTTGATTTGGCCCCGGGTTCGCCGCTTGTTTTGGCCCCACCCTGTTGGTGTTCCGGTCAGTTTTGCCGGGACTTGTTGATGGTCTGTTGGGTGGTTTTCAGCCGGTAGGAATCGGTGCCGGTGTTGATGATGTGGCCGCGGAAGGTCAGCCGGTCCACGACCGCCGCCGCGAGGCGCGGGTCGGTGAACGTCTGGCCCCACTCGCTGAACGGGGCGTTGCTTGCGCAGGCGATGGACGCCCGTTCTTCCCTGGCCGTGATGATCTGGAACAAAAGCTCGGCGCCGTGGGTATCGAGCTTGACGTAGCCGACCTCATCGAGGCAAAGGAGATCCAGGCGCGCGTATTTGCCCACCAGCTTTGATAGCTCCTTGTTGTCGGCAGCCTCGACGAGTTCGTTGACCAGCGCGGCCGTGGTGATGTAGCGGACCCGCCGTCCCTGCTCGGCGGCGGCCATGCCCAGGCCGATGAGCAGGTGTGTTTTCCCGGTCCCGGAATTGCCGAGGAGTACCAGTGGTTCCCCGGCATCGATCCACGCGCCGGTGGCCAGGTGTGTCAGGGTCGCCGGCGGCAGGTCAGGGATCTGGGCCAGGTCCAGGTCTTCGAGGCGTTTGCTGCGAGGGAACTTCGCTTCCTTGATCCGCCGGGCCCGGGCGCGGTTATCGCGTTCCTCGCATTCATAGGTCAGGACCTCGGCGAGGTAGGCCTGGTGGCTGAGGCGCTGCCGGGCGGCTTCGGCTGCCATGGACCCGGCGACCTGCGCGGTGCCTCTCAGATACAGGGTTTTGCAGGCTGCGCCGATCGCCGCCGCGGCGGCGGGCTCACTGAGCTGGCCCATGGACGGTCCTTGCCCGGCGCTCATCGGCTGCCCGCCGCGGCCAGCAGCCCGTCATAGCCGGCCAGCGAGGGCTCCCAGCGGTCGGGCAGGTGCCTGATCCGTCCGGAAACTTCATCAGGTAGCGCCGCCGGGACGTGGTGGAAGCTCTGGCTGGCACGGGCGTGGATGGCCAGATGATCGGGGTCGAAGTCCCCGGTCCTCACGGCGTTCTCCATGGCGCCGGTGACCGCGGCGGCCGGCAGGGTCCGGGCCATCAGCAGGACCTCGATCAGGGCCTTCGTGCCGGCCTTGTCGCCGAGCGCGGCCCGGGCCCTGTCCCAGTATTTCTGGTGGGCTCCGGTGAAGGCCCCGGAGGCGCGGGCGGCCATCAGCGCTGTTGCCCCGGCCAGGGCGCCGGGTTTGCGGGTGAGGACCTCAAGGTAGTGGTCCAGTTCCAGGACGTAGGAATACTTGTGGATGGCCCGGACGTGGGACGCGATCCGGGCGCCTTCGGCGAACATCTCGATGGTGCGGGCACCGAGCCGGACGCTGACCCGGCGCCCGGCATAGCGGGCCGGGACCGAGTAGTAGGACTGGCGGACGCAGACCTGGGACTTGTGGTCGGCCTTGAACGAGAACGTCGAGGCGGCCTCGAACGTGTCCGCCGGCAACGGCCGAAGCATGCCGGCTTCCTCCGCTGCCGCGGCACCGACGGTGACGGGGCGGCCCGTGATGACGCGGTGGTCGTCTTTGACATCGCAGCCAGCCATATACGCGTTCAGCCCGGCCAGGGTATCGAACTCCGGAACCGGGGTCAGCCAGCGGCGGCGGAACCTGCCGACTTCACCTTCGACGCCGCCCTTTTCGTGGGCGCCGTCGATGCCGGGCAGGCAGAAGAACGAGTCGAACCCGTAATGGGAGCGCAGGGCGATGAAGCGTTCGTTTTCCAGCCGTTCACGGCCCAGGATCACGGTGGTGACAGCGGGTTTGAGGTTGTCGTAGCGGATCATTTTGGCCGGGATCCCGCCGAAGCGTTCGAACGCGGTGTTATGCCCGTCCAGAAAGGACTCCTGCGACTGGTTCGCGTAGGCCACATGCGCGGCGCGTCCGGAGTAGGACAGCCGCATCACGAACATGAACAGCTTCGCCTGCACGCCGCCGATCACGGCCTGGAACTCGCCGAAATCGACCTCGGCTTCCCCGCCCGGGGTGTGGGTCTGCGGGACCGCGACGTCAGCCTGCGTGTCGACGAGCCCGCGGCGGATCCTGGCCACAGCGTGGGCGACCGTGGACTCGGCAACCACGACGCCGTGTTCATCGACCAGCCGCTGCCAGATCCGGCGGGCCGTGTGGCGCTGTTTGCGCGGTGACTTCTGGTCCGCGGTCAACCAGGCCCGGATGGTGTCCTCCCAGGGCCCCAGCTTCGGAGCCTTCCGCTCCGGCGTCTTCCGTGCCGGCGGCGTGGCCTCCGCCAACGCGGCCCGGACGGTACGGCGGTGAACGCCGTGCACCCGTGCCAACTCTCTGACCGACATATCTTTATCCCTCGCATCAAGGCGGATACGCTCGAATTGCTTCACTCTCGATCTCTCTTTCAAACCCGTTCCGATCTCTTCGTCTTGGCCGACAAAAAGAACGCTACGGGCGGGTCGAGGGTGGGGCCACTTCAAACGGCTAAAAGTCCCCTAAGTGGGGCCATTTCAGAGTGCCATACCCACCTACCTATCCCTCGACCAGGCTGCCGGGATTTTCCACCGCGTCGACACCGCCGCCCGCGCATTACAAGGCCCCGACGAATCCCGGACCCTCACCCAGTTACGCGCCGACGTCCTCACCGATGTCCTGACCAGCGCCGGCGCCACCGGGCACATGAGTGCCGTGGAACCCGCCACCGGAGAACCCGCCGGCGAGGCCGCTGCTACCGAAGAACCTGTCACCGACGGTGCCAGCGAACCGGATGGCACGGATAGCCCGGATGCAACAGGGGTGCCGGATGGAACAGGTGTGCCGGATGGCACGGGTGGGCTGGTGGGCCGTGGTGGTGCAGGTGCCTACTGGGGTGTGCAGGCGAAGGTGTTCGTTACTGTCCCTGTGATGACTCTCCTCGGCGGTGATGCACCGGGTGAACTCGAAGGGTACGGGCCGATCGACCCCGACACTGCCAGGAAACTCGCCGGGCACGCACCATCTTTCACGAGGATCCTCACTCACCCCTTCACCGGTGCCAGGCTCGGCGCCGACGCCACCACCTACCGGGTCCCCAAAGACCTCCAGGACGCAGTCAGAGTGCGGGACCGGACCTGCCGGCATCCGGGGTGTAACCGGTTGGCGGTGTTCTGCGAACTCGACCACACAACGCCTTGGTCACAAGGCGGGAAAACCAGCTACGGCAACCTGGCAGCGTTGTGTAAACGCCACCACAAGCTCAAATCCGAGGGCTACTGGCATTACCGACAACCTGAGCCAGGAATGATCATTGCGATCTCACCGATGGGCGAAACCTACCTCACCCGGCCAGATCCACCACCGGCACCACTCCCGGAAACCCCGCCACCCTTCTAAGTGAGCGCAGTCCTTCAAAGCCAGGCACGTTCCAGCCGGGCACGTTCCAGCAAGGCACGTTCCAGCCGGGCACGTTCCAGCAAGGCACGTTCCAGCCGGGCACGTTCCAGCAAGGCACGTTCCAGCAAGGCATGTTCCAGCCGGGAACGTTCCAGGACCCCTTGTTTCCGGCAGCACTGCTGTTCCAGAGGCAGATTGCTGCAACGGCTCAGGGGGTGCTGTAGAGGTTCTCCAGTTCGCTTTTCAGGTCGGCGACAACGGCTGCGCGCTTGAGTTTCAGGGTGGGGGTGAGGTAGCCGGAGTCCGGTCCAAAGTCCTGGTCGCGCACAGTGAACTTGCGGATCTGCTCGGCGGCAGAGACGTGGGAGTTGGCCTCGTCCACGGCGGACTGCAACTCCGCGCGAACCCCGGCATGTGATGCTGCCTCGGTGACGGTCAGCCCACCCAGACCTGCTTCCGTTCCCCAGGTCGCCACGGCTTCCGGGTCGAGCGTCAGGAACGCCCCGATAAAGGGCCGACCGTCACCCACCACGACCGCGTGGGCAATCAGCCGGTGTTCCCGGAGGGTCTCCTCCAGCGGCCCGGGCGCCACGTTCTTCCCACCAGCGGTGACCAGTAGGTCCTTCTTGCGGCCGGTGATGGTCAGGAACCCGTCCTCGTCCAGCTGGCCAACGTCGCCGGTCCGGAAGAAGCCGTCCTCGGTGAAGGCGTCAGCATTGGCTTGCTGATTGTTGTGATAACCCTTGAACACCCCCACGCCCTTGATCTGGATCTCGCCGTCGGTGTCCATCCGCACGGTGGTGCCAGGCATCGGAATGCCAACGCTGCCCACCCGGGTCAGTGCAACAGTGTTGGCCGTGCACGGCGCCGTGCTTTCGGTCAGACCGTACCCCTCCTGCACCTGGATACCCGCGCCGCGGAAGAAGTGCGCCAGGTGTTCGCTCAACGGGCTCGCGCCGGACACCGTGTAGGTCACTTCGCCACCAAAGACCCCCCTGAGTTTGGGGTAGAGCAGCCGGTTGAATAGTGCATGCTGTGCCTTGAGTACTACCGAGGGGCCACGGCCGCCACGGGCAGCAGTGTCCAGGGCCCGGGAGTAAGACACGGCTGTGGCGGCACTGATCTCGAACAGGCGGCCCTTGCCGGCATCTTTGGCTTTCTGCTCGGCGGTTGCGTAGATCTTCTCGAAGATGCGCGGCACGACCAGCAGGAACGTCGGCCGGTAGGCCGAAAGGTCCTCCAGCAAGTCGGCGGCGTTGGCCGTGTGTCCGAGCTTCACACCACCGGCCAGGCACACCACCTGGACAGCGCGGGCAAGCACATGCGCGAGTGGCAGGAACATCAGCGTCCGCGCGTCCTTCTCGCGGAGCAGCTCAGGCAGGAACTCAAGAGTGTTCACTGCAAACAGGGCGAAGTTCCCGTGCGTGATTTCGCAGCCCTTCGGGGCGCCGGTGGTCCCGGAGGTGTACACGAGCGACGCGACGTCGTCGAGGTTGCGGCTGGCACGGGCAGCTTCGAGCTCGTCATCCCCAATGGCCGATCCCTCCGAGACAAGCGCTGCAAAGGTGTCCCCGCCGTCGTCGTTGTTCATCAGGTACAGCCGATTGTCCGAATCCGTGCCACCGAGCGCGCTCCGGACCACCGCCGCTTTGGCGTCGTCCTCGACAAAGATGATGCCGGCGGCAGAGTCCTGAAGGATCCAGGCCACCTGCGACGCCGAGGAGGTCTCATAGATCGGAACGGTGACAGCCCCGGCGAACCAGATAGCGACGTCGGCCAGAGTCCACTCATATCGGGTTTTCGACATCACGGCGACCGTGTCACCGGGGCGCACCCCCCGTGAGATGAGCCCCTTGGCGAGAGCCTGCACCTGGTCGAGGAATTCGGACGCGCTGATGTCCTGCCACTGGCCACCCTTCTTCACCGAGTACAGGGCGCCGTCGGGAGCCCTGCGGTGCTGCTCCAGGAGCAGGTCCGTGACATTGGTGTCCGCGGGGAGGTTCACCAGGAGTTCGGTGGTTGATTCACGCATGGGGCAGGTTTGCCTTTCACTAGGTGCGTCGTCGGGATGCAAAATCAGATCCAGCTGGGCATCCACATGCGGAGCCGCCACTGGCTGTAGGGGATCAGTTCTGCCGTCCAGATTGGCAGGAAATAGGCAGAAAGCAATACCGCCGCCGCCACGAACCCGCCGACGAGGATCAGGCCCAGACGCCGCCGGCTGGGCGGTTCGAAGGGCCTACCCAACACCAGGCCCAGGCAGTACACCAGGCCAAGGATCAGGAACGGCTGGAACGCGATGGCGTAGAAGAAGAAGGTGGTGCGTTCCGGGTACAGGAACCAGGGCAGATAGCCGGCCGCGACGCCCGCCAGGATGGCGCCGGCGCGCCAGTCCCGCCGTCCCACCCAGTAGAAAACCAGCACGATCAGGGCGATTGCCGCCGACCACCAGATCAGCGGGTTCCCGACCGAGCTGATGGCCCGGGAGCAGGCGTCGACGGCGCACCCCTGATCGGCCCCCAGATCGCCCTTGTAATAGAAGGACACCGGGCGTCCCATCACGAGCCAGGACCAGGGAGTCGATTCGTAGGGGTGCTCGGAGCCGAGGCCCTCGTGGAAGGTATAGGCGGCCCGATGATAGTCGGCCAGCGATCTGATCGACGCTGGCAGCCACTCCCATGCGGGCGCCGGATGGTCTGCTGCCCACTGGCGGTTGTACGCATCGGAGGACAGGAACCAGCCGGTCCAAGACGCCAGGTACGTCAGCGCTGCGAGGGGCACCATCGAAGCAAACGCCTGCAGCCCGTCCCGCAGGATGGCACCCGTGATCCAGCGGTGCACTCCCACGATCCTGCGGGCGTTCATGTCCCACAGCACCGTCATCAGGCCAAAGACCGCTAGATAGGGGATCGCCGACCACTTGGTGCCGACCGCGAGTCCCAGGCTGATGCCTGCGACGATCCGCCACGGCCGGAAACCCAGCCACGGCCCATAGAGCAGGTCCGCCGCCGACGGCCGCCCCGTCGGGGACGCTGCAGCCCGCTCCGACACCTTCTCCGCAAGGGTCCGCCGCGCGCGATTCCGGTCCAGCAGCAGCGCACCGAAGGCGACCACCAGCCAGAACATCAGGAACACATCCAGCAGGGACGTGCGGGAGTGCACCAGGTGATGGCCATCGACCGCGGTCAGCAGCCCAGCTACCGCACCGAGGATGGGAGACCCAAAGAGCCGCTGGGCTATGAGGGCAATGAACAGGATGGACAGGGTCCCCACGAGGGCCGCCGAGAAACGCCAGCCGAACGGGTTGTCGGAACCAAACAGTGCCATCCCCAGGGCGATCATCCACTTCCCGACCGGCGGGTGCACCACGTAGTCGGGGCTGCCCAGGATGATCCCGGTATTGCCGCTGTTGAAATCGGCGTCGGGCTCCTCCGGCCATTCCCGCTCGTAGCCGGACAGGAGGTAGGAGTAGGCGTCCTTGACGTAGTACGTTTCATCGAACACCAGGGTTGCCGGGTCCCCCAACCGGACAAACCGCAGCACCCCGCCGATGACCATGACCGCTAGCGGCAACAACCAGCCGAGGAGTCCCAGCGGCAGGCGTTCACCCAGCAGGCGGCGTCGCAGCACCAGCGCGTCATAGGCAGTTCGGGGGGTATGTACCCAGTCATGAGCCGACACCGCTGCCACCGGTGGTGGGGTAACGGCGGTATGGCTCACCCTGCTTATGCTACTGCCAGTGGGTGATCCCGCCCTCGGTGATGCGGGTCTACGCTGGGATGGTGAACAGCACTGGGAACGAAGCGGATTCTGACGACGACTACACCGATGGCGATGACGTGTCCCACCCGGACTTCGAGCCAGCGGCCGACGTCGGGACCGTCCACCCGGGTGGACGGCTGGTGTTGGCCGCGACGCCGATCGGCAACGCGGCCGATGCATCCGCCCGCCTGGTGTCGCTCCTGCAAACCTCTGACATTGTCGCGGCCGAGGACACCCGCCGGTTGCAGCGCCTGCTGAGGGCGCTCGAGATCAGGGTGCCAGGGCGCATTATCAGCTATCACGAGCACAACGAGGCCAGCCGGACGGCCGAACTGCTCGAGCAGGTGCAGGACGGCAAGACCATTCTCATGGTGACCGACGCCGGCATGCCGTCGGTTTCCGATCCAGGCTACCGGCTGGTGGAGGCGGCGATCGCCGGCGGGGTCACTGTGACCATGGCGCCCGGCCCGTCGGCGGTGCTGACGGCGCTCGCCCTGTCAGGGCTGCCCACTGACCGTTTCTGCTTCGAAGGGTTCCTGCCACGCAAGACCGGTGAGCGGAACTCACGCCTGGCGGAGTTGGCTGACGAGCGACGCACCATGGTCTTCTTTGAGGCTCCGCACCGCCTGGAGGTGATGCTGAGGTCGCTGCACCAGGTTTTCGGCCCCGACCGTCCGGCGGCAGTGGCCCGGGAGCTTACCAAACGCTATGAACAGGTGCTGCGGGGTCCTCTGGCGGAACTCCTGGCATGGGCAGAAAGTACCGAGGTGAGGGGTGAGATTGCCGTCGTCGTCGGCGGTGCACCACCTGCCGCGCCAGCGAAACCGGAGGACCGGGTAGCCGCGGTCGCAACACTGATGGACCAGGGCATCCGGCTCAAGGACGCGGTGGCCGCGGTCGCTGAGGAGTCGCGGATCAGCAAGCGGGAACTCTACGCAGCGGTGATCGCGGCCCGCTGACCGGGCGATGGCGCCGGGCGGGCGTTGTGCACCCGGACAGCGGGAAGTAGATCCGGCCGTGCAGGCTGGCATGGACAGTCCTGCAAGCGCGGGACTAGCGTGGTGCCCAGGCGGCAGATCGGCCGCGTCATGAATTTCCCGCAACGAAGAACCTCTTGGAGGCACCGACTATGGCAGTTACCACCCAGCGTGAGCAGGAACTTTTGGCGCAGGTTCCCACCGGACTGCTGATTGGTGGTCACTGGCGGGACGCCTCCACCGGGAAGACCTTCGACATTGAGGACCCCGCCACCGGCGAAACCCTGCTCACCATTGCGGACGCCAGCCCCGAGGACGGCATGGCAGCGCTGGACGCCGCCGCCGCCGCGCAGGACAGCTGGGCCCGCACCGCACCCCGTGAGCGCGGCGAGATCCTGCGCCGGGCCTTTGACCTGGTCACCGCCCGGGCGGACGACTTCGCCCTCCTGATGACCATGGAAATGGGGAAGCCGCTGGCCGAAGCACGCGGCGAAGTGACCTACGGCGCCGAGTTCCTGCGCTGGTTCTCCGAGGAAGCAGTCCGGACCACCGGCAGGTACTCCACCTCGCCCGACGGCAAGACCCGTATCCTCGTCAACAAGAAGCCTGTGGGCCCGTGCCTGCTGATCACCCCGTGGAACTTCCCCCTCGCGATGGCCACCCGCAAGATCGCCCCAGCCATCGCCGCCGGCTGCACCATGGTGCTCAAGCCCGCCAACCTCACTCCGCTGACGTCGTCGCTGTTCGCCGCCGTCCTGGAAGAGGCGGGCCTGCCCAAGGGCGTGCTCAACGTCGTCCACACCTCCGACGCCCAGGGCGTCACCGGGCCACTGATCGAGGATCCCCGGCTCCGTAAGCTGTCCTTCACCGGCTCGACGCCGGTGGGCCGGAACCTGCTGGCCGCCGCAGCCAAGAACGTGCTGCGCACCTCGATGGAACTCGGTGGCAACGCCCCGTTCGTGGTCTTCGAAGACGCCGACGTCGACGCCGCCGTAGCCGGGGCGATGCTCGCGAAGCTCCGCAACATGGGCGAAGCCTGCACGGCTGCGAACAGGTTCATCATTCACTCATCGGTGGCCGGGGAGTTCGCCGAGAAGTTCGCGGCAAAGATGAAGACCCTCCAGACCGCTCGTGGCACCGAGGACAACTCGACCCTCGGCCCCCTGATCGACGAGAAGAGCCGGACCAAGGTCCATGAACTGGTGACATCGGCAGTCGACGACGGCGCGACGGTCGTCGTCGGCGGCGCAGCCGTCGAGGGGCCGGGCTACTTCTACCAGGCGACGGTGCTCACCGACGTGGCGCCGGGATCCCGGATCCTGCAGGAAGAGATCTTCGGGCCGGTCGCCCCGATCATCACCTTTGAAACCGAGGACGACGCCGTTCGCCTCGCCAACGACACCGAGTACGGGCTCGTTGCCTACGTTTTCACCCGGGACCTCAACCGCGGGCTGCGCATCGGTGAACGGCTGGATGTGGGGATGCTCGGGCTCAACGCCGGGGTGGTCTCCAACGCAGCCGCACCGTTCGGCGGCGTCAAGCAGTCCGGGCTCGGGCGCGAGGGCGGTTCCGAGGGCATCGAGGAGTACCTCTACACCCAGTACGTGGGCATCGCCGATCCGACGGCTTCCTGACGTTCCCGGGGCGCCAGCTGGCCACATACAGCTAGCCCCGGGCGTCACCGGACAGCGACCGGGGCAGCAACAGCGCCCTGATCCTGGTTGCCCGGCTGCTGCGGTCGCGGAGCGCCCCGGCAACCGACTGCACGTCGTCCCAGCCGTCGGGCGGGGCCAGCTTCGGTGTGGTTTCCGTCCGGATGCCTGCCGGGGCACCCCCACTGCTGGGGGCAGGTGTTGGTAAGGTTCCGGAGACCGCGCTCAGCAGCGTGGGGTCCGCGTACTGGGCGGCTTCGTAGGCGGTCCGGAGCCGGACGAGAGCAGACCCCGCCGCCCCGTCGATCCCCGTGGTGGCGGCCAGCCGGGCCGTGAAGGTCCGCGGGGTGTCGACGGGCAGGGCGGGGTGACCATAGTCGGCGGCGAGATCCACGACCTCTGCCCAGGCAAGTGCTGCGGCAGCCCTGCCCCCGCCAGCTCCACTGAAGCGGCGTCGACGGCGCTGGCGGCGCAACACCCGCAGTAGCAGCGGGACGAAGAGCAGCAGCACACTTCCGAGCAGGACGCCCAGGACGAGCGTCGAGGTGTCGCGGGCACGGTCAGCTGTCTCTGACTCCGGCGGCAGGTCCTCGGCACCCTGGTCGGGGGTGCCGATGGTGCCAGGATCCGTGAGCGGGTTCCCACCGGGATCCAGGTTATCGGGGTTGGTTGCAGGGGCCCCGGGCGCGAACGCCGTCTGCGCGTACTCCGGGACCACGCCGCGGGACGGGGTCGGTTCGAACTTCACCCAGCCGAGATCATCAAAGTACAGTTCGGGCCACGCATGGGCGTCCAATGAGGTGACCGTGAACTCGGTGAGTTCCACGCCGTCGGGACCGGAGACCGATTCGCCGGTCGGGGTGCCCGGCGCGTACCCGACAGCAACCCTGCTGGGGATCCCCACCACCCGGGCCATCACGGCCATCGCACCCGCGTAGTGGACGCAGTAGCCGGACTTCGACTCCAGGAAGCGCGCGACGACGTCGAGACTGTTGCCGTCATACCCGCCCTCCACCGGGGCGTCGACGGAGTAGGTGAACGACGGTCCCCGAAGGTAGCTCTGGATTGCCAGGGCCTGCTCGTAGGGATTGACGATATCTTCCGTCAGTTGCACGGCGGTCTGCTCGATGATCCCGGGGGTGGTGTCCGGCAGGCGAAGGAACTGGGCGTCGACTGCGCCTTCGGGCGCCGGGCCGACGGCCTGCAACCGGGATCGGGTGAGCGCTGGGCCGGCACTCCGGACGACGTACTGCTGCTGTGCCGTCGACCCGTTGTCGGTCGCGATGACGCTGTGGTTCAACGGGTCCCAGGACCAGCGGCCCGCCAGATCGGAGAAGCCCACCGGAGCGTAGGGCGCCAGCAGCCACGGGCTGGTGAACGTGTCCGTGGTGATCCGGGTGGTCGTGACGGCGCCCTCGTCGATGGCCGCCCGCACCTCCTCGGTGCCCATCTCCTCGACCCCGGGCAGCCTCACGCCGTACCGCTGATCAGGTTCCCAGCGCTCCCCATCGAAGTCCTCAAGGGTCACCGCCCGCAGGTACAGGGCCTCGGGGGAATTGGTGGCGTAGGTGATCCGGCCGAAACCGGTGGGGTTCCGTAGGTCATTTCCCAGCGTCACTACCGGATTCAGTCCGGTCGCTGTGCCCCAGAGATTGACCCGAGCACCCTGGGGGAACAACCCCACATTGAATCCGGGGATGGCCAGGGGCACCAGGATGGTCACCGCGAGGGCTGCCGCGCCGATCGACAGTCCACGGGCAAGCCGCCCGCCCGACGCGTCCCGCGACGCCCCAGGTGTCTGGCTATCCCGCCACTGGCTGCAACCCAGCAGGATCAGGAAGCCGACGACAGCCGCCACAAAACCGGGCACCACGACGCTTTGCGGCCGCACCACGGCCGGCACCACCAGGATCGCAAGCAACGCCAGGCCGCTGGTGGCGGGCATCCGCAGGGTGGTCGCCAGCGTGTCGGTGAGGATGGCGATCAGACCCACCGCGGCGCAGACCACCATAAAGATCCCGGTTCCCGGAAGGACCGGGGCCACCTGGGACACCACAGTGTTCTCCGCGTGGTTCAGCAGGACGGTGAGCCGGCCGGCGGCGCCCTCGCCGGGGAAGATGCCGAAGACGCTTTGAGCGGGGAAATACTGCCACACCAGTGCACCCACCAGTGCCACGATGCCTGCCGCGGGGACCAACGCACCGGGCAGCCGGGCGCTGCGCGCCGCGCCCATGACGATCAGCACGGCGCCCACGGTGAAGGCCAGCGGGTTCAGCCAGGTCCACCCGAACAGCACCGAGTTCAGGTTCAGCGAGGTCAGCATGACCGCGGCGAACACGGCCGCCGTCGACAGCCAGTGACGCTGATCCCTGCGGAGCCGCCCACCGGAGCGGGGCTCCACCCGTTGCGGCGTCGGCATGGCAGGGCGGGGGAGGGTTGAGGTCATGATCGACCTCCCGTCCAGCCGCCCGCGGACGGCACCGTGGTCTTGGCGGTCGAAGCGCTGGCCGCGCCGGGCGAATCGAAGTAGGTCCAGGCCGCCGTCAGGTCGGCGAAAGGAGAGACGGCTACCGCATGCCACCCCGCGGCGCGCAGAATCTCCATCACCGGGTGCAGGTCCTGGGGGCGGTCCGCGACGAGGATCGCAAACGACGCCGAACCGAACTCTGCTGCCGCCGCGAGGTCGTGCGCTTCCGCCGCCGTGATGGCGCCGAGGATGGCGAGCAACGGGCCGCGGTGTTTGTAGGTGGCCAGTTTGTCCATCATCGGGTCACCGAACGGCGTGAACCGGTTCGGGCCGGCCTGGGTGGACCGTGACGGGCTCGCGGGGCGCCGGGACGGGCGCCGGGTGGTCCCCCGTTTCGTCGGATCGGGGGAGAGTTCCAGGGCGGCCAGCCCCTCGGCGACGTTGTGGATGCCGGTTTGGCCCTGGTGCTCCTCGTCGTCCGGCCAGGGGGCGGAGACCGACGAACGCAGTGCTGGCGCACCGGTCTCGTCGACGAACCGCAGGGCATAGTTCCGCTCGAGCAGGTGCGCGGTGATGGACATGGCGGCGACCACCGCCCAGTCGAACCCGGGGGTGGAAAGCAGGGCTGTGCCGTCGTCGTTCTCGACCCCGAAGGCAGTATGGAAGCCGGAACTGTACCTGGCCTGCCGATGATCGAGGATCAGGGTGGCCTCCGGGGTGGTGACCGACTCTTCCTGGCGCACCATCAGTTCGTTGTGGCGGGCGGTGGCAGCCCAGTGGACCCGGCGCATCGGATCGCCGGCCCGGTACTCGCGGGTCATGACGTCGTCGTCGCTGGGGTTGGCGTTGCGCCGGGTCGCGGCGAACCCGTCGGCCCCGCGGGCACCTGTCAGTGGTGAAGGCGGCAGGTCCAGGGCGGCGGGGGTGACGACAAGCCGTTCCGTCCCTCCCAGCGTGTGCCGGGACATTCCCAGACCAAACGGGTCGGTGAAAGCGGCGGTCACCGGGCCGACGTCGTACACGCCGCGGGCGGAGGAGCGCAGCCGGTACTCGTAGTGGCTGGCACCCTGGGCCCCGGGATGGCGGGAGGGGAACTGGAACTGCGGTGCATCCCCGAACCGGGCGGGAATCCTTTCCTGCATCACCACCGTCCCGCTGAGCGGACCACTGGAGGCGACCGACAGGGTGACGGTGGAGGTGAACCCGGTTTCCATCGTTTGCGGGGCAAATGTTCGCTCCACCGTAAAACGGGGTTTGATCAGGCGCAGCATCAGCACAGACAGGAGGGGGAGGCAGACCAGGAGCACCCCCACGTAGAGCAGGTCCCGGCGGCCCAGGATCTGGGCGGTCAACAGCGCCAGGACACCTGTGATGACCAGCCCCCAACCACGCGAGGTGAGGACCCGGGAGGGCAGTCTGGCCAGCAGGTGCATGGCGGGCCTAGGTTCGAAGGTAGGAGTTCGAGGCAGCGCGTTCCACCGGTACCTTCGAGAGGATTCCCGCCACCACTGATTGGGGCGTCTCCCCGGTGCTCAGCGCCTTGCGGTCCAGGATCAGGCGGTGCGACAGGACCGGCTCGGCCACCGCCGCGACGTCGTCGGGCAGCACGAAATCCCTGCCGTGCAGCGCCGCCCCCGCTTTCGCGGCCCGGAGCAGCTGCAACAGGGCGCGGGGGCTGGCACCCAGACGCAACTGGTGGTGCCCGCGGGTACCGTGGCCGATGGCCACCGTGTACTCCCGCACCGCGGGGGAGACGTAGACGCGTCGCACCCGCTCCATCATCGCTGCAATATCAGCCACATTCGCGGTCGGCCGGACCGCTTCAAGAGGCGACACGGACTGGTGGGTCTGCAGCATCTGCAGTTCGGCATTCCGGTCCGGGTAACCCATGGAGATGCGGGCCATGAACCGGTCCCGCTGCGCTTCGGGCAAAGGGTAGGTGCCCTCCATCTCGATGGGATTCTGGGTTGCCACCACCATGAACGGCTCGTCGAGGCGATAGGTGCCGCCGTCGACAGTGACCTGGTGTTCCTCCATGCATTCCAGCAGGGCCGACTGCGTCTTGGCGGAGGCACGGTTGATCTCATCGCCGATGACAATGTTGGCAAACACCGGGCCCGGCCGAAACTCGAACCGGTGGGTGTCCTGGTTGTAGATCGACACGCCCGACACATCCGAGGGCAACAGGTCCGGGGTGAACTGGATCCGGTTGACCGTGCAGTTGATGGTCCGGGCGAGCGTCTTGGCCAACAGGGTCTTTCCTACTCCCGGCACATCTTCCAGCAGCAGGTGCCCCTGCGCCAGCAGCACCGTCAGGGCCAGGCGCGCGGCATCCGGCTTGCCGTCGATCACCGTGTTGATCGACCCCAGGATCCGGCCCGCCAACTCGTCGAAGTGTTCACCGGACATGGGGCGTGTGCCACCCGCGGGATCGTCACGATCGGTGGTGACGTTGGGTGAGGCATTCGGTGAGGCGTACTGATGGTGGGCGTCCATGCGAACCTTCCGCGAGCACTGCACCCCGGTGTGCAGCTGAGTCGGTCAGCCCTGGTCGGATGCCCACCGCCGGTTTGGCAGTGGGCACGCAGCAACTGCTTGAGTACAGATTACTAGGACAACTTGCGGCCGTGGGGATAAGTTCCGCACTCAGTTCGCGGGTGGTTAGGGTTGAGTCATGCCTCATACAGCCATTCCGGCGGCGTACCAACCGGCGCCGTCCCGCACGACTCCCGACGGCGGCGCACCCGACGCTGGCGGGCGGAGCCAAAAGCAGCAGTACCCGCCAGCACCCGAACCGCTTCCCGTTCCCGTGATGGACAACCACACGCATCTCGACTTCCGCAGCGGGCTACCCCTGGTCAGTGTCGCCGCGGCCCTCGACGCGGCGGAAGCGGTCGGCGTCTGCGGTGCGGTGCAGGTGGGATGTGACCTGGAATCCTCCCGTTTCACCGTTGAGGCCATTACGCAGGAGCCCCGCCTGCTGGGAGCGGTCGCGATCCACCCGAACGACGCCCCGCTGCTGGCCGAGCAGGGCGGACTCGAGGCTGCGCTCGCGGAGATCGAGCAGCTCGCCGCCCATCCGCGGGTCCGGGCGATTGGCGAAACTGGCCTCGACTACTACCGGACCGCCGCCGCGGGACTCGACAGCCAGCAGTACTCCTTCCGCCGTCATCTCGACATCGCCAAACGGCTGGACCTGGCGCTCCAGATCCATGACCGGGACGCCCACGACGACGTCGTCGCCACCCTGCGCTCGGAAGGTCCACCCGACCGGGTGGTCTTCCACTGCTTCTCCGGCGGTGCGGACCTGGCCCGGATCTGTAACGAGCACGGCTGGTACATGTCCTTTGCCGGGACTGTGACGTTCAAGAACGCCGACAATCTGCGGGACGCGCTGCGCATTGCCGACCCGTCGCTGGTGCTCACCGAGACCGACGCCCCCTTCCTGACCCCGCACCCGTTCCGCGGGCGACCCAATGCGCCGTACCTGGTGCCCTACACGGTCCGGTCGATGGCCGACGTCCTGGACACCGATCTGGCACGGCTCTGCCAGTCGATCGCCGACAACACCCGTCGGGTCTACGGCCAGTGGGCCGATCAGTGACGATGCGCAGTGATCAGGGGTGCGCCGCACGACTACCATGGTTTAGGTGACTGCGCCTTCCAAACCCCAGCCGATCCAGCCCCTGCTCGGCGCCGGTGACGTCCGCCGCCTGGCCGCCGCCCTGGATCTGAAGCCCACCAAGACGCTTGGCCAGAACTTTGTCATCGACGGGAACACCATCCGGCGGATTGTGGCTGCCGCCCACCTGGGCCCCGAGGAGACGGTGCTGGAGGTGGGTCCGGGTCTCGGATCGCTGACTCTGGGCCTCTTAGATGCCGCCCGTCGGGTGGTGGCGGTGGAGATTGACCCGGTGCTTGCGGCGCGGCTGCCCGAGACGGTGGCGCGCTGGCGACCGGATACCGCGGCAAACCTGGACGTGGTGCTCGCCGACGCCATGCGTGTCACGGAGCTCCCACATCCGCCGACAGCCCTGGTGGCCAATCTGCCCTACAACGTGGCGGTGCCCGTGGTCCTGAACCTGCTGGAGAATTTTCCGTCCCTGCGCCACGGCCTGGTCATGGTCCAGGACGAGGTTGCCGACCGGCTGGCCGCCGGACCGGGATCCAAAACCTATGGGGTGCCCTCGGTCAAGGCTGCGTGGTACTCGACGATGCGCAAGTCCGGGGTGATCGGCATGAACGTGTTCTGGCCGGCACCGAAGATTGCATCCGGCCTGGTGGGGTTTGTCAGGCATGATCCGCCGACGACTTCCGCCAGCCGGCGTGAGGTCTTCGCGGTGATCGACGCGGCCTTCGCCCAGCGGCGCAAAACTTTGCGCGCGGCGCTCGCCGGCTGGGCCGGAAGCTCGGTGCTTGCGGGGGAAGCTCTGGCGGCGGCCGGCGTTGACCCCAGCCTGCGCGGCGAAATGCTCGACATTGCCGCCTTCGCCCGGATCGCCGAGGCGAAGCCGGCGCAGCTCCCGCAGGGGCAGGCTTAGCCCAAGCCCGGATTTACGGCAGTGCGTGAGCGAAAGTGTGGCGTGCGGGCCTGGGCCCGCACGCCACACCAGGTGCCAGCCGCTTAGGAGCGGCTGGCCTCGTTCTGGACGTTGTCCTTCGCGTCCTGGGCCTTGCCCTTCACATCGGCTGCCGCGGATGTGCCTTCATTCTTGACGGTGTTGGCGGAGTTGGTGGCTGTTTCCTTCACCGAGTCCATTGCCTGCTGTGCCGGTTCCTTGAGGTCCTCGGCAACGGCCTTCGCTGCGTCGGTGACACTGCTGGTGAGGGGCTCAGCCTTCTCCTTCAGTGCAGCTGCAGCTTCCTTCTCCTTCTCGCTCGCCGGGATCAGCGAGGAGATGAGCATTCCGGCTCCGAAGGCGATCAGCCCGGCGGCCAGCGGGTTGCCCTGAGTCTTGCGGGTGAGCTGCTGAGGAGCATCCTGTACGGCGCCACTGACGTTGTTCGCAGCGGACCGGGTGCCAGCGGACGTCTGGTCCGCTGATCCCATGACCGAGGTCTTCAGGCCTCCCACCGCGTTGCGCACCTTGTCACCCTGACGCTGGGCGATGCTGGCGGGGCTTACCTTGTCGGCTACGGCATCGACGTCGGTGCCGAGCTCGCGGCGGGTCCGTTCGATGTCTGCACGAATCTGTTCTGGGGTCTGGTTCATGGGGTCTTCGCACCTGGTTTCAGAGTGGGGGGAATGTCTTTGACGGTTTCGGCGGTGACCGGTAGGCCGCGCACGCTCTTCAGTTCCTTTTTGCCGGTCAGGGCGAGGACGGCGGCGATGATGCCCCAGATGACTGCGACGATGACCGCAGACCAGCCCAGGCCAACAAGTTCAGCCAGTCCCCACATCAGTGCCAGGGACAGGAAGAGCAGCACAAAGTGGCCGGCGATGGCGGCGCCGCCCAACATGCCCGCGCCCTTGCCAGCCTTCGTGCCGCTTTCACGCAGTTCAGCCTTGGCGAGCTCCAGCTCCTGACGCATCAGGGTGGACAGATTACGAGTCACATCGCTGAGCAGCGATCCCAACGACTCATTGGCTGCCCGATCCTCGGCCGTGGTGTGTGACGGTTCGTACGCCTGGGATCCTCCGGTGTGAATACCGCTCATTAGCGCAGGTCCCTATCGAGTCGCTCGTTCTGGGTGCGGGTACCCGGGACGATGACTGGCTCGGCCGCCAACGGGTCCGCCAGCGGATCGTTCGAAATCTGCCGGGCGTCATCGGCCGAGGTCAGGCCGTTGTCCATCATCGGAGTTGTCTCGGTAGCGGGCGTGGCTGGTGCAAACGCTGGGCCAGTGCCGGCTGCGGGCTGAGAAGGCACGGTCGGTGGGTACTCCGGCGCCGGGTTGGCTGGCGTCGTGCTCGAAGAGTCCGATCCTGCGCCAGCAAGCCCACGGGTGAGGCGACCGGCGAGCAGGCCTGCTCCCGCAGCGACCATCAGGAAGGTACCCGGACGGCGACGGGCGAAGTCCTTGACCTCGTCCAGCAGCGATCCTGGATCCCGGCCTTCCAGCCAGCCAGCAACGTCTCCCGACCGCTGGGCAGCCTGGCGGACCAGGGAGTTGGCGGGGCCGTTATGGTCCCCGTTGTCTGCCATGGAAACCAGCTCATCACTGATGGACCGTAGTCCCTCGGCGGCTTTCTGCTGGCTCGCGCCCGCCTGATCCTTGAGGTCCGAACCGAGTTCGCCCAACAGGTTTTTCGCCTGCGTGCTGGCTTCAGCAGCAACATTCTTCGCCTCGGTGGTCGCAGTCTGGGCGACTCCCTGGGCTGCATTCAGCCCGTCGCGGCCCACCTTTTTGGCCTGGTCCTTCGCCTGGTCCTTGACACCGGCGGACCCGTTGCTCTCGCCGACCGGTGTGTTGCCTGCTGGTGAATCGGGCCGGACACGCTCGCCGGAGGGCGCAGCTGTCAGGGGATCCTCTGACCAATTCTGGGTAGTCATAGTTCTTCCTTCGGATAGTAATCCTGCTTACAAACTGCAATGTAAGCACGCTTACTATCTTTACGCAACGGTCAGGCAGGAGGCCGACAGGATTCCCGGTTCAGGGCCCGGTGATCTAGGTTGGAGACTATGGAGGTAGGCAAAACGGCAGGACTCTTCAGCGGTGCTCCCGCGAGGGTGAGCGTCCGCGCGCCCGGAAAGATCAACGTTTCGTTCAGGGTGGGGCCGCTTCGCGAGGACGGCTACCACAGCGTGGCGAGCGTGTACCTGGCCGTCTCCCTGTATGAGGAGGTCACCGCGACCGTCACGGCCGAGCCGGGCATCGTTGTTACGGTCAACGGGCAGGGATCTCTGAACCTGCCGGTCGAGAGCATCCCGCTGGATGCCACCAATCTTGCTGCGCGCGCTGCCACCCTGCTCGCTGATCTTAGCGGCGGCTCAACCGGGCTGCTGCTCGATATCACCAAGCGGGTGCCCGTGGCCGGGGGGATGGGTGGGGGGTCCGCTGATGCGGCTGCGACGCTCCTGGCCTGCGATGCCCTCTGGAACAGCGGATTCTCCCGGGACGAGCTCGCGGAAATGGCGGCCGACCTCGGCGCCGACGTCCCGTTTGCGCTGGTCGGCGGCACAGCGGTCGGAGTCGGGGTGGGGGAGCAGCTCACGCCAGCAATCTCGAAGACGCCCCTTCACTGGGTGCTCGTGACGTCCGCTTTTGGGCTCTCCACCCCCGAGGTCTACCGGACGCTCGACGAACTCCGGCTGCGGGACGGGACCGAACCGGCCACCCCGCCGGACATCGACCCGCGGATCCTCAGCGCGATGCGTGCAGGCGACGCGGTCGCACTCGCCGAACTACTCCACAACGACCTCCAGGCGGCGGCACTCGAACTGGCTCCGGATCTCGCCGGGATCCTGCAGGCGGGCACCGACGCGGGAGCCCTCGCCGGGCTGGTCTCCGGATCGGGGCCCACCATTGCGTTCCTCGCCGCGGACGAAGCGCATGCGGCAGCGCTCGCCGATCAGCTCTCGAGCGGCGGCTTGACCGCGACGGCAGTGCATGGTCCGGTGCACGGTGCCAGAATTGTTAACGACTACACCGCTTGACCCGTGGCCCTTGCAGGGGCCAGCTCAAGCCTTTCATCCCCCCACCATCAGGAAGCAGTACACCCTTGGCACATCTTCTGGGCGCTGAAAGCGTCAGCGTCACGTTTGCCACCCGCACCGTTCTCGACGGCGTTTCCCTCGGCATCGAGGATGGCGACCGGATCGGTATGGTCGGTCGCAACGGCGACGGCAAGTCCACCCTCAT
This sequence comes from Arthrobacter sp. CAN_C5, assembly GCF_017875735.1. Classification (NCBI taxonomy): domain Bacteria; kingdom Bacillati; phylum Actinomycetota; class Actinomycetes; order Micrococcales; family Micrococcaceae; genus Arthrobacter; species Arthrobacter sp. CAN_C5. The sequence continues at coordinate 3,037,626 of NZ_JAGGMZ010000001.1, read as the reverse complement.
GCGTCTCCTGGCGCAGCGCGCCACCCCCGACGAGGGCCGGGTCACGCGCCGCCGCGACGTCCACGTGGGTTACCTGGACCAGACCGACGTCCTGGACGGCGACCTGAGTGTCGGCGAAGCAATCGTGGGCGACCAGGCGGACCACGAATGGGCCTCCAATCCCAAGATCCGCGACGTGATGGGCGGTCTGGTCGCTGAGGTTGACTGGCACGCCAAGGTCTCTTCGCTCTCCGGTGGGCAGAAGCGCCGGGTTGCCCTGGCTAAACTCCTGATTGGCGACGACGACGTCATCATGCTCGACGAGCCCACCAACCACCTCGACGTTGAGGGCGTGGCCTGGCTCGCCCGCCATCTGGCCGAGCGCTGGCGTCCCAGCGACGGCGGGCTCCTGGTCGTCACCCACGATCGCTGGTTCCTCGACGAAATCTGCACCCGCACCTGGGAGGTGCACGACGGCGTCGTCGACGGGTTCGACGGCGGTTACGCCGCCTACGTCCTCGCCCGGGCGGAGCGTGACCGGATGGACTCGGTGGTCGAAGGCAAGCGGCAGCAACTGGTCAAGAAGGAACTTGCCTGGCTGCGCCGCGGGGCCCCCGCACGGACCGCCAAACCGAAGTTCCGGATTGAGGCAGCAAACGCGTTGATCGCCGATGTGCCCGAGCCACGCGACTCCCTCGCCCTGAGCAAGATGGCCATGGCCCGGCAGGGCAAGGATGTCCTGGACCTTGAGGATGTCTCACTGGCGCTCGGAGAGAAGAATCTCTTCGACGGCATCACCCTGCGCCTCGCCCCCGGGCAGCGGCTGGGGCTGGTCGGGGTTAACGGGTCAGGCAAGACCACCCTGCTGCGGATGCTGAACGGCGAGGTGACCCCTGACGCCGGCAAGGTGAAGAAGGGCAAGACGGTCCAGACGGCAGTCCTTTCCCAGGAGGTCAAGGAACTCGACGAGCTGGAGCACTTGCGCGTCACCGAGGTCATCGAGCAGGAGAAGCGTGTTTTCAGCGTGGGTGGGCGTGAGGTGTCAGCCACCCAACTGGTGGAGCAGCTTGGTTTCACCAACGCGAAGCAGTGGACCAAGGTCAAGGACCTCTCCGGTGGTGAACGCCGCCGGCTGCAGCTGCTCCGCCTCCTGGTGGGTGAGCCCAATGTGTTGATGCTCGACGAGCCAACCAACGACCTGGACACTGACACCCTGGCGGCGATCGAGGACGTCCTGGACGGCTGGCCCGGCACCCTGGTGGTCGTCTCCCACGACCGGTATTTGCTGGAGCGGGTCACCGATTCGCAGATGGCGCTCCTGGGCGACGGTAAACTGCGTGACCTGCCGCGGGGAGTGGACCAGTACCTCGAACTGCGCCGCGCCGCGGAGTCCGGAGCAGGCGCTTCCCCCCTCAACGCTGACGATGCCCAGGCCAGCGCCGGATCGGCTACCGCGTACAGCTCCGAAGAGACACGCCAGGCGAAGAAGGACCTGACCCGCATCGAACGCCAGCTCGGCAAGGCCGCAGCGCAGGTGGAACGCATCCAGCAGCAGATGAATGACGGGGCCGGCGGTGACGTCGACTTCGACAAGATGGCCACGCTGAACACGAAGCTGCAGGCGGTCCAGGCCGAGCAGCAGGACCTGGAGCTGCAGTGGCTTGCAGCAGCCGAGGTCGTCGGGAAATAACACCGCAGCGGGGGCTTCCAAGTCGCAGGAAGCCCCCGACTCATGGCAAACTGGATAACCGTGCGTCCGGGACCCGAGAGGGGCTTGGTTGGCACAGTCCGCCCTGGTGTAATGGCAGCACCCCAGCCTTTGGAGCTGTGGAGTATAGGTTCGAATCCTATGGGCGGAACAATCGGAAAGTATTGCCGCGGGTAGTATTGCCGGTGTGAGCCTGTACTTTTCCGGTTGACAGTGAAAACTACAGGCAGGAGTGTCTCCTCAATGGGTCCGCAGACCTCAAACACCCACTCTCAGGAACAGATCCCCGAGGCAGGCGCGAAACGCCCAGCGGCAGTCATCGTGCTGGCCGCCGGAGCCGGAACACGAATGAAGTCCCGGACCCCGAAGATCCTCCACACCCTCGGCGGACGGTCAATGGTGGGGCACGCCGTCGCCGCCGCACGCGGCGTGGTCCCCGATGCACTCGCCGTCGTCGTCCGGCACGAACGCGATCGCGTTGCGGGCCATATCGCCGAGCTGGATCCGCAGGCAGTCATCGTCGACCAGGATGACGTGCCCGGCACCGGACGCGCCGTCCAGGTGGCCCTCGACGCCCTCGACGGGGACGCGGGCGCACCCCTGAAGGGCACGGTCGTGGTGACCTACGGCGATGTGCCCCTGCTGACCTCCGACACGCTCGCCCAGCTTATTGAGGCGCATATCGGCGGGGACAACGCCGTCACGGTGCTGACCGCGGTGCTCGGCGACGCCTCCGGTTACGGCCGTATCCTGCGGGCCGACGACGGCACGGTCACCGGGATCGTCGAGCACAAGGACGCGACCGACGCCCAGCGGACCATCAACGAAATCAACTCGGGAATCTATGCGTTCGACGCGGCGACCCTGCGTGACGCGCTGACCTCGGTGACCGCCGGCAACTCACAGGGCGAAATGTACCTGACAGATGTCCTGGGCATTGCCTCACGCCGGGGCGGTCGGGTGGCAGCAGTCGTCTCGGACGACCCGTGGCAGGTTGAAGGTGCCAACGACCGGGTGCAGCTCGCTGCACTCGGCGCTGAACTCAACCGGCGCACCCTCACCCGCTGGATGCGGGCAGGCGTATCGATTATCGACCCCGCTACCACCTGGATCGACACGTCGGTGCGCTTGGCCGAGGACGTGACGATCCTCCCCGGCACCCAGCTCCACGGTGCCTGCGATATCGCCCGGGACGCCGTCGTCGGCCCGGACAGCACCCTGACCGATGTCGTAGTCGGGGAGGGGGCGCGGGTACTGCGCACCCACGGGTCGGGCGCCCAGATCAGCGCCCGCGCCGCCGTCGGCCCATTCACTTACCTGCGGCCCGGCACGGTTCTCGGGGAGGACGGAAAGATCGGCGCGTTCTATGAGACCAAAAACGTGACCATCGGGCGCGGCTCCAAACTGTCCCACCTGGGGTATGCCGGGGACGCAGAGATCGGTGAAGACACCAACATTGGGTGCGGCAACATCACCGCCAATTACGACGGCGTCAACAAGCACCGCACCGTCATCGGCGCCAACGTGAGGACCGGATCGAACACGGTGTTCGTGGCGCCCGTCGTGGTCGGGGATGGTGCGTACACCGGTGCGGGCGCCGTCGTCCGCAACGACGTGCCCCCCGGCGCCCTCGCCATCAGCGTTGCACCGCAGCGCACGGCCGAGGGCTGGGTGCAGGCCAAACGGCCCGACACTGCCGCCGCCACCGCTGCCGCCGCAGCCCAGCGGGCTCCGGCCACCGCCGACCTCCCCAGCACGACCCCGGGCACCACAGACGAAAGCGACCGTTCATGAGTGAGATCACCGCACGCGGCGAAAAGAAACTGGTCCTGGCCTCCGGACGGGCCCACCCCGAACTGGCCGAGGAGATCGCCCAGACGCTTGGTACCGAGCTCCTCCCGATCTCCGCCTACGACTTCGCGAACGGCGAGATTTACGTCAGGTCCGGGGAGAGCGTGCGCGGCACCGACGTGTTCGTGATCCAGGCACATCCCGCGCCGCTGAACAACTGGCTGATGGAACAGCTGATCATGATCGATTCCCTGAAGCGGGCCTCGGCCAAGCGCATCACAGTGGTCTCCCCGTTCTACCCGTACGCACGGCAGGACAAAAAGGGCCGCGGCCGCGAACCGATCTCGGCCCGGCTTGTCGCCGACCTCTACAAGACAGCCGGCGCCAACCGCCTGATGTCGGTTGACCTGCACACGTCGCAGATCCAGGGCTTCTTCGACGGCCCAGTGGATCACCTGATGGCCATTCCGCTGCTTGCCGATTACATCCGTACCCGGGTCGACGCCGACAACGTCACTGTGGTCTCGCCCGATACCGGCAGGGTCCGGGTCGCCGAGCAGTGGGCCGAACGGCTGGGCGGATCGCCCCTGGCCTTCGTGCACAAGAGCCGTGACCTGACGGTCCCGAACCAGGCAGTCTCCAAGCAGGTGGTGGGCCAGGTTGAGGGTCGGACCTGCGTGCTGATCGACGACATGATCGACACGGGTGGAACCATTTCCGGCGCCGTCCAGGTGCTCAAGAACGCCGGTGCCAAAGATGTGATCATCGCCGCCACCCATGCTGTCTTCTCGGATCCGGCGGCCCGCCGCCTCTCGGAGTCCGGCGCCCGCGAGGTGGTGGTGACTAACACCCTGCCGATCCCCTCGGAGAAGAGGTTCCCCCAGCTCACCGTGCTGTCGATCGCACCGCTGATCGCCCGGGCCATCAGGGAAGTCTTCGACGACGGATCCGTGACCAGCCTGTTTGACGGCAACGCCTAGGGGCTGGTCCCGGAGTTACCCGGCGGGAGTCCGGTGTGAGTTATGGCCGGCCGATGCCCTGGTATTTCCAGCCGGCTGCACGCCACTGGACGGGGTCCAGGACGTTCCGTCCGTCGAGGATGTTCTTGCTGGCCACCTGCGTGGCCAGCTCCGCCGGATCGACTGAACGGTACTGGTCCCACTCAGTGAGAATGAGGAGCGCGTTGGCCTTCGCGACGGCTGCACCGAAGTCGGGTTCGTAGTTCAGCTCGGGGAACCGTCCCCTCGCGTTGGCCAGGGCCTCGGGGTCAGTCACCGTGACATCGGCGCCCTGGAGCTGGAGCTGGGCCGCGATGCTCAGGGCGGGGGAATCCCTCACGTCGTCGCTGTTGGGCTTGAATGCCACCCCCAGGACCGTGATGCGCTTGCCGAGCAGGGATCCGCCCACCAGCTGGCGGGTCAACTCAACTACCCGGATCCGACGTCGCAGGTTGATGTCGTCCACCTCGCGGAGGAACGTCAGCGCCTGGTCGGCACCCAGTTCACCGGCCCGGGCCATGAATGCGCGGATGTCCTTCGGGAGACAGCCACCGCCGAAGCCAATCCCCGCGTTAAGGAATTTGCGGCCAATCCGATCGTCCATGCCAATCGCGTCGGCGAGCAGGGTGACGTCCGCCCCGGCGGCGTCGCATACCTCTGCCATGGCGTTGATGAAGGAAATCTTGGTGGCGAGGAACGAGTTGGCGGCCGACTTGACCAGTTCCGCCGTCGCATAGTCGGCCACCAGTCGGCGTGTCCCCAGCCCCAGGGGGCCGGCATACACTTCATCGAGCAGGGCCGTCGCGCGGTTCCCGTCCTCCCCGGCGGGAACGCCGTAGACCAGGCGGTCAGGGCTGAGCGTGTCCTTCACGGCGAAGCCCTCCCGCAGGAACTCGGGATTCCAGGCCAGGCTGGCGTCCGGGAACCGGTCCAGCAGGTCATCGGCCAGCCGGGCTGCGGTGCCGACCGGAACCGTCGACTTGCCCACCACCAGGTTCCCCTCCTCGAGGGAGTCGACGAGGGAGGCAAAGGCGGCGTCCACGTACCGCAGATCGGCAGCGTACTCGCCCTTGCGCTGGGGGGTACCCACGCACAGGAAGTGCACCTGCGCTCCGCGGGCATCACTGATCTCGGAACTGAACTTCAACCGGCCCGTCTGGAGAACCTCGTCGAGAAGTTCTGGCAGGCCGGGCTCGAAGAAGTGTGACCGGCCGGCCTGCAACTCGCTGATCTTGCGTTCGTCGACATCGATAGCGACGACGTCGTGCCCCAGCTTTGCCATGCAGGCCGCGTGCACGGCTCCCAGGTAGCCACAACCTATTACTGAAATTCGCATGCTGATCCTTTGTCCGGCAGCTCCGGGGAGCTTTCGACGAGATGCTTCCCGCTGGTTGCTTGCCAGCGGTTCCAACAGACTTCAACGGTACGACTCACACATTAGAGGATGATGAGGAACCTCCTGCCGGTCCGGGCCCCAACGGATTCTGGAGCGCGGGTGCAGGGCAGGCCCGCAAGTGCTGTACCATTGAACGCGATGCCTAGGCGAGGGAGCATCCCGGTACCACCCGGGATTGTTCCGTGATCGACGGTGGTTAGTGACGAGAGTCCAACACTGAATGTGTTGACGATGAACTGTTTCTAGACAGCTGCCGATCGTTTGCCCAGCAACGATCCACTACTCGTCAACACAGGAGACTCAATGTCTGACCTCACACTCCCCGCAGAAGTACGCACTGAATTCGGCAAGGGCGCGGCGCGCCGTGCACGCCGCGAAGACAAAATCCCTGCGGTCATCTACGGCCACGGTGCGGATCCCATCCACGTACTGTTGCCTTCCAAAGCAACCACCCTCGCCCTGAGGACGTCCAACGCGCTGCTGACTCTCGATGTTGAAGGGGAGAAGCACCTGGCCCTGGCCAAGTACGTTGTCCGCAACCCACTGAAGCGCATCGTGGAGCACCTTGACCTACTCACCGTGCGTCAGGGCGAGAAGGTCACTGTTGACGTCTACATCCACGTCGAAGGCGAGCTGGCGCCGGGCGCCGTCATGAACCTCGAGCACAACTCGGTCGAGGTCGAAGCCGAAGCCACCCACCTGCCTGATTCCCTCACCGTCAACGTTGAGGGTCGCACCGTTGGCGAGCACATCCATGCCTCTGACATCGTGCTTCCCAAGGGCGTCACCCTGCTGATCGAAGCGGACACGCTGATCGTCAACATCAGCGAGCCGACCGTCCAGGATCTCGGCGATGAAGATGAAGAGACAGTTGCCGAGGGCGACGTTGTCGCTGCCTCCGGCGAGAAGTCCGAAGAGGGCGAGTAACTCCATCTACGGGAATACCCGTGGCGAATGACACGTGGCTGGTAGTCGGGCTCGGGAACCCAGGGCCCGACTACAGCCGCAACAGACACAATGTGGGTCAGATGGTTCTTGACACGCTGGGCGAACGGCTCGGCGGGAAATTCAAAAGCCACAAGGCGCACGCGGCTGTCCTCGAAGGCCGTCTGGGCATCGGCGGACCGAAGCTGATCCTCGCCAAGCCGTTGACCTACATGAATCTCTCCGGAGGCCCGGTCGGAGCCCTCTGCCGTTTCTACGACATACCCGCTGAACGGGTCATTGCCGTGCACGACGAGATCGACATCGACTTCAACACGGTCAAGCTGAAGGCTGGCGGCGGTGAGGGCGGACACAACGGTTTGCGGGACATCTCCAAGGTTCTCGGTACCAAGGACTACCTAAGGATCAGGGTCGGGGTGGGCCGCCCCCCGGGGCGGCAGGATGCAGCCGATCATGTGCTCCGTGACTTCGGAACGGTCGAAAAGAAGGAGCTGGGCTTCCTCCTCGAGGACGCGGCTGATGCCGTGGAATCGCTTATTACCGAGGGGCTTGTCAGCGCTCAGCAGAAATACCACTCGGCAGGGAAATAACGGATAAAATTAGATTCACGATCAGTGGTGACATGGTGAAATGATCCAGACCGCTGAGCCATTGCGGCCCCAAATGCGGGGGCCGACGTTGGGCGGCCTCTGAGACTGGGCCACCCCCATCCCAACGTCGGTCCCTTTTTTGATGCTCATCCTCGAAACGAAGACTGCCGAGTACCCCGGCCCTACGGATCCAAGTAGCCGATGCGTAGTGCGAGCGAAAAATTCGGGTAGTCGCTACTCATGCGGGTGCCGGGCGGGAGTTCTACCGTGATCAGTACTTCACAACGCTGGGAACGCGAAGAAAAGGTCTCTCAATGAGTTTCAACATCAGTACGCATGCCCACCCGCCTGCCCCGATTGAGTGGCGTCAGGCGTCTCCCGAGCCACGGACGGGGGCCAGCAGTGCGACGACGCCCCCGAGGGGCGCCCGCGCGTACCTTCCCCAAACTCTCAATGATCTGCTGCTGGAGGGGTCTGCCCCCTCATCGGTCCTGCTGACCGGCGAATCAGGAAGCGGCAAGACAGCACTCCTGCGGTCGATGGTGGACCACCTTCGGGCCACCGCCTGCCTGATCCACCTTCGGGGCTCTGGTCGTAACGTGCGGGAACCCTACGGTGCCCTTCGGGTCCTGCTGGCGGACACGGGAGAGCACGTCCTCAGCCATCCGGTCCGGGTGATCAGCGCCCTCACACGCGTGCTCAAAGGCAAGGCGCTGGGCCTACCCGTGATCGTTGTGGTCGACGACGCCCACTATCTGGACGAGGCGTCGACAACGGTGCTGGGCCAGATGGTGCAGGCCGGGACCATCCGGCTGGTCGCTGCCTGCAGCGATCTCGCGGACGCCCCCGTTTACTTCCAGACGTTGTCCCTGAAGGGCACCCTGGTGCGGATGGACCTGGCGCCCCTGTCCCAGCAGGAGGTCGCTGCGTACCTTGCGGCGACCCTCGGTGCCGGTGCGTCCCGGGCCTCGTCGCTCGCTCTGCACACCCACAGCGGCGGAAATCCCAGGCTTCTCGGCGCACTGGTGCGCGACTATGTCGCTGCTGGTGCGCTCAGCTGCGGTGCAGGCGTCTGGGTTCTGACCGCGGACAAGGTGCGGCCCAGCGAAGCCACCACCGCCCTGATCGCCGACCGGATTGTCATGCTTCAACCCGCCCAGCGCCGGCTGCTGGGCGCCCTCGCCGCCGCTGGGACGACACCACTCGCCGCCGTCCCAGGCGACGCCCTGGGAGATCTGGATGATCTCCAGGAGCAGGGAATGCTCTCCATTGCCAGCGACCGGTGGGCCACCGTCTCCGTGGCGACCCCGCTCCTCAGCGACGCGGTGCTCGGTCTGACGAACCCGGTCGATGGCTTCAGTCCCCACCTGGCAGCCAGCAGGTCCGCATCCGGCCCGCTGAGTCGACCGGTCGGCGAACCCCGAAAGCAGCAGGCAGCGAGAATCCTCGAGCGTGCACGCCAGGCCGCAGCCAAGGGCCATTTTCGGGATGTAGTGACCGAGCTGAAGTCTTCAGAGTTTATTCCCGGTGCGCTCGAGCCTGACCACCGTCGTCTGGCTGCCGCGTGGCTGTGCGAGGCGCTCGCGTTCACCGGCCGGGTGGATGATGCGAAGGAAGCTGCCGTTGCGCTGCACTCCGACATTGCCGGCCAACCGCCGCTGCCGTCCCGGATCGCCATGACGCTTGCTACCCTCGAGGCAGTGTCGGGCAACCTGACAGGTCTGCTGGAGGTGTCGGCGTACCACCTGCTGAGCCTGGGCCCCGGCACTGGAACCTATGAGGAGCTTGCCGAAGGACTGATCTACGCGGCGGCCGGACGACCCGCCGAGGCGGAGCCGTTACTCCACCCGGCACTGCGACAACTTCAGGTGCACGACCCCGCGGGTGCGGCGCCCCTCGCCGCCGCGGCGCTGGCCTTTGTCAGCGCTCCGGATAATCCGGCGCAGGCGGCTGACTACCTCGCGATCGCCAGTATCCCGTCCCGGACGGCATCCTGGACGGTGCGACGCCTGACCAAGCACTTCGCGGCGTTGGCCCTGGCGGGCACGGCATCGGCTGACCGGTCAGCTTTCGAATTGCGTGAGCTCAGCAGGGAGGACGCGGCGCTGGGCAATAGTTCCTGGGAGTTGATGACCCTGTGCGGCGCGATGCGGCAGGGAGACACCGGGGTTGCCCAGCCAATCCTCAAACTCAGCGCAACCTGCCAGGGACGGTTCGCTGCCCTGAGCCAGCTCTATGCCAAGGGCGTCGATGCGGAGGACGCAGAGCTGGTGTTGCAGGCAATGGAACTGGCGCAGCACCTCGGCGACCAGTCTTTTGCCCGTGACGCGGCCGCGTCGGCGGTGCAGCTCGCCGCCCAATCCGGCGAGCGCGCGACCATTGCCTACGTCGCGGACCGCGTTCGCGGCGTCGTCGGTGTGTCCGGCACCGCGCTCGGAGCACGGCGACAGCTTGCTTCCCTGACCCGGCGCGAGGTCGAAGTGGTCACCGCAGTGGTTGACGGCAAGACCAACCGGGACCTGGCACTAGCCATGGATGTCAGTGTCCGTACCGTCGAAGGACACCTGCACCGCGTGTACACGAAACTTCACGTCCGGACCAGGGCTGAGCTCCTGGCGAAGGTGAATCTCAGCACCGCGTTCAGACGGTGAACGCCCAGCTCGGGGCTGGCGGACTGATCGGGCGGTCCGCCGACATAGACCAGGTCTCAGCCAGCATTCTGGACCCGCTCATGAGCGGAGCCTGGGTGTGTGGCCCCGCCGGCATCGGCAAGTCGGCGGTGGCGTCACAGGTCCTGATGAGGCTGGAAGGCACGGTAGTGCCGCTGGCCATCCACGCGGATTCCTCGCTGAGTCGCGTACCCTATGGGGCGCTGGCGCCTCTACTGCTCGATTCAGCTCCCGGCGATCTCGAGTCCCGGCTGGCAGTACTGCGGCTGATCAGGGCAGCCCTGAACTCCGTTTCTTCTGAAGCCGGACTGCCGGTGCTGGTGACCGTCCACAGCGCCCACCACCTGGATCAGGAGAGCAGCCACCTCCTCGGCCAGCTCGCGTTGGCCCGGGAAATTCGCCTCCTGGTGCTCACCCGGTCACTGGGGAATGTGCCAGAGGAACTTTACTCACTCTGCCGGGACGGCCTGCTCATGCGGTGTGAACTTTCGGCGTTGGGCCGGGAACAGGTGGCAGTGCTCTCCCAGCGGGATCTGGGCGGGATTGTCAGTTCCAACGCAACTTCATTCCTCACCGATTGGTCCCAGGGGAATCCCGCTATCATCAGGGCGCTGATCTCCCACTTGCGCTCCACCAGGGCACTCGTTGAGCGCAACGGGGTGTGGCTGTTGGTTTCAACCCCGAAATCCGCCGGAGACGAACTGGTGGAGCGGGTCAAGGCGCTTCTCCTCGGCTGCACACCTGCTACTCGCGGAGCCATCGAAATGGTTGCAATGCTGGGAGGTATTCCCACCACCGCCGCACGGCATCTGCTGGACCCCACCGCCATGGAACAGGGGCTCGCGGTGAATCTCCTGGCCTATTCGGGACGGCCCGGCAGCCGCAGGAGCCGTGTCACGGTCGAACCGCGGGTGTATGGGGAAGTGATTCGACACCTCCTTCCTCCCGGTCGGCGGGTCGAGATCCTCAGAACCCTGCGAGCATCCCAGCATGGACGCGAGGTACTGGCAGCCGCGGGAGCCAGCACCAGTGTGGGCTGGGCAATGGATCTCGGCGATGGAATTCCGGATCAGGAGTTATTGGCAGCCGCCCAACAGGCCAACAACGGGTTCGCGCCCCGCCAGGCGCAACGATTCTCGGCAGCAGTCACCACGCCCGAGTTCGCCACGGCTACCAGGGTGGAATCGGCACGAAGTTTCCTGTACCTGGCCGACACCGAAGCGGCCGCCGCCGAGATTCGCGGACTCATCGAAGAGGCGGCAGATCCGGGGATCCTGGCGGAGGCCGCCGTCACCGAGGCCCAGATCACCCTGCAGCGAGGGGGCAGTGCTGAGGACCTCCTCGGTATCGCTGACCGCTGGGCGGTGGTGGGCCAGCGGTTGAACGCCGCCCAGAACCGGCAGGACGACCCAGCAAAGAGGGACCAGGTCGAGTGTGGCGCGGCGATCCTGAGGCACGTTTCGCACTGCCTGGCCGGTGACTACAGCACCGCGATCCGGGGCCTGCGCGGCATCGTCGGTGGCACGGTGCCCTCATCCACCGTTGGCCTGCTCTCGCGAATGTTGCTGGGAGAAGCCCTGGGTGCGACGGGAAAGACCGCTGAGGCAAAGGATCTGACCCTTGCAGCGGTTGCGACCACGGGGGAGAACGGGGACCTTGCCCGGCACTACCGCACCGCGATTACCCGCCATGGGGCGCTGCTGGTGCTGACCATGGACGAGGCAGGATTCGCACTCCTGCGCGAATCGTTTGACCAGTCAGCGCCGCCAGCACTGCAACACTTCGGCGGCAACCTGATGACGTTGCAGGGCGTGCTGGACTTCAGATGCGGGCGCATCGATGCTAGCTGTGACTTGCTGGCCGCCGGAATCGAGGAACTCCGACGCCACGACCCCGAGATGCTCCTCCCCCTGGCCCTGGGAACCGCCGCCTTTGCCAGCCGATTGGTGGGGGACAATGAGCGTGCCCTGGGGTACCTCCAGGACTACAGGGTGCTCCCGTACCGGGGGTTCCTGCCGCAGCGTTTGGTGGCGGACGGGTACATTTCCGCCGCCAAGTCGTGGTTGGCGGTGACGAACCAGGAGGTGGCGGCGATCGAGGCAGGAGCCGCCGAGGCAAAGTCACGGGGACTGGTCAACGCGGAGGCCGAGATCCTCGAACTGCTTTTCCTCCTGCAGCGTCCGGTTAGTGCCGGGCGCCTTGAGGAGTTGGCCAACGAACTGGGTGCCACCGACTCTGACACCATCCGCATCATCGCACTCGCTGCAGCTTCGTCAGACCCGGCCCAGCTTGTGGCGTCCGGGGCACAGGCACTCAGTGCCGGCCGGCATCTCCTGGCGGCCGAGTGCCTGGCGCGTGGCGCCTCAGAGTACGGACGGAGGGGGGAGGAAAGGGTGCAGCGTATGGTCCGACAGCAGCTGCGTGGCTTGATTCCCATGCTTGGAAGGGTCCGGACCCGTGCCGTCACCGATCAAGCCCTGACCCGGGTGGCCTTGACCCGTAGGGAACAGGAGATTGCCAGGCTTGCGGTGAGGGGTGCGTCCTCCCAGGAAATAGCCACCTATTTCACCGTTTCCCGCCGGACAGTTGAGGGACACCTCTACCGGATCTACCTCAAACTCGGCATCGGGGGCCGGGATGATCTGGTCATCGGGCTGTTGGAGGAAGGCTCCCACGAGCCTTAGAGCCGCGTAGACCGGGCGCTGAGTGAAGTAGCCGCTGGCACGAAGACGAGTAGCCACTACGCGTGTGGGGAAGGTATGTGGACCGTAGTCTGACTGTGTCACCCGGGCCATGTGCCCAGGGAGACCCTTTCCGCCCTCACCGGCGGAACCCATGGTCGGGCCGGCGGCGGCCAGCCTTCTGAGACCGGGCTGATCCCCAGCCCGCCGTCGGCCCTACCATGGGTAGTACCCTCACTCGATGCCGAGGCCAGGGTCCCGTGAGACCGCTCACATTTTTTGGCCACTTCGCGTGCCTTAATCCTCAATCCAGCGTATGGTTATTCCCAAGTACTTGAGAAGCTGAGGCGGACTCTGCAACTTTCGTCAAAGCTGGAACGGGGACCGTTTCCTCCTTCCTTGAATCTGTCGGGCTGGGACGACTCGCCGTGCCGACCTGCACCATGTAGTGGGGCGCTATGTTTGGTGTACAAGGAGCCTGGCCACTTGTTGGCCGGGACAGTGAGTTATCAGTTCTGCGGGATGCCGTGGTCCCTCAAGACTGCCAGGGCGCCGTTCTTACCGGCCAGGCAGGCATCGGCAAGACCGTGCTGGCGCAACGGGTCTCCCGCGACGTCGAGGCCAACTTTGATCTTCTCTACATCAGGGGGAGCGCACTCACCGCAGACATGCCTTACGGCGCACTGAACTTCGTGCTGAGCGACCTTGATGATGCGGCAGTCGACAATCCGCTCATCCTGCTGCGGAGCCTCCAGGAGCTCTTCGCTGGGCGGTCAGGCGGCAAACGGACCCTCATCCTTGTGGACAACATCGAGGATCTGGACAGTGCCTCGGCGACGGCGATTGCCCACCTGGTGAAGAGCGGGGCTGTGAAAGTGCTGCTCGTGTGCCAGACCCTCCACGCAGCTCCCGACGAGTTCAGCGACCTCTGGAAAGATGAGCTCATCCGCCGGGTGGATATCGAGCCCCTATCGCTGGCCGACACAGCGGAGCTGCTGACCCTCGGCCTTGGAGGGCCAGTCTCCCGGTCTGTCGTGCTCGACACCTGGCACGCCAGCGGGGGTAACCCGCTGTTTCTGCAAGCCATCGGCAGGGAACAGGTGGAGTCCGGGTACATCACTACCCAGGACGGAATCTGGGTGGCGGGTCCACGGAGGTCACCCGATCCCGGCCGCATCATCACTGAGCGGATCTCCACCCGTCTGGCCCGGCTGTCTCCCGACCAGCGACGAACCGCCGAGATCGTCTCCATCGTCGGGGCGATGCCACTGGAGCTGCTCTCCGATTTCGCCGGCGGGGACGAAGTGGACGCGCTGATGGAAACCGGGATCTTCGAGATCGAGCTGACGCAGCAACCCATGGTCCGGGTCGTCACCGGCCTGATCGGCGAGGTAATTCGACGCCAGGTACCCGTTGGCCGGAGCAGGGAGCTTGTCCAGCAGTTGGCTGCCGCCTCCCTCAAACTCCCCATGCCTGCACTGAGCCGGATGAACTATGCGGCCTGGTGCCTGGACAGTTCACTGGAGATTGACCCTGTCCTGGCGATCGAGGCGGCCCAGCTTGCGAACCGCTACTTCGACACGGAGGGTGCACTCCGGTTCCTTGGCGCGGTTCCGCCAGAGAAAGTGGGTGCTAGGGAAGTCACCGAAAAAGCGCGGGCCTATGGAATCCAGGGCGATACCATGCGGGCCCTGCAGATTCTGGACGCGTTCATCTCCTCGGAGCCCCAGGACCCGAACCTCCACGAGTGGGTGTCCATGCAGGTGCTCAGGTGCAGGTTGCTCAGCCGGGACCAGGTGAGGTTCGCCGAGGCGGATGTCCTTCTGGCGAAGATCCGCGAACGACTGATCCGGGAAGGACAGTCAGGCCTTGAGGGTCTTGCAGGCCTGCTCGCTGAGACGGACTTGCTCGACGCGGAGCTCAGCGCCCACAACGGGCGGTACGCAGCCATGATCGAGCCCATCGATGACCTCCTGAGACAGGGCGACTCAATGGATCCGACCGTCCGGCACCAGCTGTGCGGCTGGCTGGCCGAAGCCCTCAGCATGACGGGACGTCAGGACGACGCGGTGCAACTCAGCCGGTTGGTGGTATCCCGATTGGCGGACTCCACCGAGGACCCCCTGCTCGCCGAGTCAGCCCAGGTGCGGCTGTTCTCAGTCATGCTGATTTCTGGTCAGTGGGAGCGGTGTCTGGCGATGATCAGCGACCATCAGGAGGGATCTCTCGCGGGAATCTTCGATGGGACCTCGCTCGAGTTGGCGGAGGGCTGCCTGTATGCCTACGCCGGGCGTGGGACCGAGGCTCTGACCAAACTGCTCCCCGCACTGAGCCAACTGCGGATCCGCGATCGGCAGGAGTTCCTCAGCCTGGCCGAAGCGGCCACTGCCTATGCGTACACCCTCATCGGTGATGCCCAGCTGTCGATGTCCCACCTTGGGAAGGTGGACCTGGCCGCCCGGCGGTTCGACTGGCATACCGCGCGGGCCACCAGATACTTCTCCGTCCTGGCTTCGACTGCGACGCGGGACCGCCTGCAGGCCGCCGGGGAGATGCTCCAGCTGGCCGACGAGGACCGGGCGGCAGGCAACTTCGGACACGAACTGTTCTTCCTCTGCCAGGCGGTGCAACTGGGGATGACCGACGTCGGGGAGCGGCTTGCGACAAGCGGCATGGATGGCCAGGGAGTGTTCGCCGAAATCTGTGCCCTGTACGGCAAGGGAGTGGCCTCCGGCGACACCGCCCAGATCCTCAAGGCTGCGAAGCTGGCGGCCGACGTCGGTAATCAGCGGTTGGCCGCGGACGCAGCCAACCTGGTGCAGCGGATGTCGGCCGACAGCCCCGGTGAGGGGGAGAAGCGGGCCGCCATGGCGGCAAGCGGCATCCTGCGCACGGTGGGGCGCGGTGGCGGGGAGTTGCGCCAGCGCGTCCTGGACAAGCTCTCCGAACGTGAACGGAGCATCGCCCGGCTGGTTGCCGAAGGATCAAGCAACCGCGATATCGCGGCAATGCTGACGCTGTCCATCAGGACGGTCGAAGGGCATATGTATCAGGTGTATGCGAAGTTGGGGGTCTCCAACCGTAGCCAACTGAAGATGATCCTTGAATAGTCCTGAACCCGTGGTTGGCGTTACTCCGCCCTCCACCAATTTGGTCGGCAGGCAGCTCCTGGTCAGGGACATCCTGTCGAAACTGTCGGAGCCCCACCTGTTCGGCGCCATCGTGGTGGGTGATCCCGGGCTGGGTAAGACTGCGCTGGCCCGGACGGTTGCCGATGGACTGGGCGGGGACGTCACGGTGGTGCATATCGGTGCCCAGCCTTCGCTGAAAAAGGTGCCGTTCGGCGCGCTCGCTCCCTATCTGAGAGAACTGTCGGTGGCCGACGCCGGATCGCCCATCGCCATCTACCGCGCTTTGACCCGGCACCTGGGGCAACAGGGCACAGGCGGCACGGTTCCCCTGTTTATCGTGGACGACGCCCACGACCTCGACGACAGCACCAGTGTCCTCCTCGCACAGCTCATCGCCACCCGACGCGCCCGGGCCTTGGTGCTCGCCCGGCCCAACCCCGGCCCACCCTCGGAGTTCCTGGCGCTGTCCCACGACGGTATGCTGTACCGGTACGATCTCAATCCGCTGAACCGGCAGCAGATCCACGAACTATGTGTCAGGGAGCTGGGCGATGAGATCCTCTCCAGCGTGAGCGCCGTCCTCAGCAAGGCCTCCGAAGGCAACCCGATGTTTCTCCTGGCCCTGCTCCACCCCGATGCGCGGTCCAAGTACCTGGTGCAGCGGAACGGAGTATGGTGCCTTTCCGGTGAACGGCCCGGGATCGACCTGCGGCTCACGGACCTGATCCAGGGACAGCTCCGGGGCCGCTCGACGGCAGAGCTCGAGGTGCTGGAGACCGTCGCGCTCGCCGAGCCAGTAGCACTGAGCGTCCTTCGCGAAACCTGCGACCCCCTCGCCGTCGATACCCTGGTCGATGACCAGCTCCTCTCCCTTACCCCCGGCCCCGACCCGCGGGTGGCGCTCGCCCACCCGCTGTACGGGGAGGCTATCCGTGCGCAGGTGCCGATTGGTCGGAGCAATGCCATCCGCCGGCGTCTCCTCAAACTGATCGAGGACCAGGCCGATTCGATCGAAGGGTTCCTCCGCTGGGTGTCCTGGGGACTCGACTGCGGGGCCGTGCTTGACGACGCCACATTGCTGAAGGCCGCAATCGTGGCAAACCGGCTCTACGACCCCACCTTCGCGCTCCGTGCGGCGCGGGTGGTCCAGGCACCCGAGTTGAAGTCGCGTGCCCTGGTGGAAATTGCGCACGCGCGGATGACGCGCGGCGACTTCGCCTACGCACGCGAACTGGTTGACGAGGCCCTCATCAACTGCGGGAGCCTGCGGATCGCCAAGGAGGCTACCCTCCTGTCGATCGACCTGCGAATGAGGGGAGGAGGGAATTCCCAGGAGATTCGGGAGGACGTCCACCGTTGGGAGCAGACGGTGGACCGCATCGAACAGCAACGGAACGGATCGTCCAGCCGCTCCATCAGGCTCTCCCGGATGGGGAGCCAGATCCTGTCCTGTTTCGTGCTCAACCTGGAGGGGCATTACCTCGAGTCGGAAACCCATCTGGTCGCCATCAGAGACAACCCAGAGGGCACCGAGGAAACCCGTCTGGCTGCCCTGGCCCTGCTCGGTGAGGCACTCGGGTCGACGGGCCGGCCGCTGGCAGGTGCAGCCGCCACCACCGAGGCGCTCGAGATCATCGCGGCGAGCGGGCACCGCTTCCTGCGCCATCAGGAGTTCGTAATCACCCGGCACGGGATGTCACTGATCCGCGGCGGGCAGTGGAAGGCGATCGGCTCGCTCCTGGCCGCGTACTCGCAGGCCGCCGACGGCGGAATGGTGTACTTCGGCGGAATTCTTGAGTACTTCGAAGGCATCATTGCGCTGCGTCAGGGTCGGATGCGGACCGCACGGAAACGCCTGATGCTTGCTGTCGAAGGATTCCGTGAATCAGACATCGCCCAACTGCTGACCATGTCCACCGGGATGGCGGCCTACGCCTGCGCCATGGCGGGGGACACAGCGGGCGCCCAGCGCTACTCGAACGAGTTCGCAGCCCTTCCCGCCTATGGGTCGCTTCAGGCCCGGCTGCAGGGAAAAATTCACGCCGTGGGAGCGAACGCGCACCTGGTGGGCGCCTCGGCGGCGATCACAGAACTCCGACGGATCGCCGAGGACGCCGAGTCCACTGGCATGGCAACCCTCGCCGCGTCAGCATTCGAACTGGCGGTCCGCCTGGGCGACTCCGCCTCGCTCACCGCCCTGCAGCGAATCACCGCCACCTTCGAGGGGGCCGATGGAGCGATGGTCAACGCGATGGCCGCCGGGATGCTGGCCAAGGACCCCACTGCGCTGGAAGTTGCCGCCCAGCAAGCCCGGGACGCCGACTACTTCCTGATTGCCGCCGAATGCCTGGGTACGGCCATCAACCTATTGTCCGCGCAGGGCCAGACCCAGCGCTCCCGTGCATTGCAACCCACACTGAACGCTGTGGTGGACAAGCTGGAGGGACTGCACGGGCACCAATTCTCGGAGGCCCAGTCAGCCACCAAGCTGACCCAACGGGAACAGGATATCGTCACCCTTGCTTCCCGCGGCCACTCCAACCGCGACATTGCCGAACAGCACGGAGTGTCGGTACGCACCGTGGAAGGGCACCTGTACCGGATTTTCGCGAAGCTCGGCATCAGCCGCCGCGAGGACCTGCAGGATCTCAACCCGTCCTAAATTGACTTAGGTAGCACCCGCCAGACCGCCAGCGGATCCTGCGCGTCCGGCTCGGGTCCTGCGTGTCCGCGAGCCCAAGGCGGCCAGCGGACCAGGTACCGACAGCCTCGGGTCCATTGCCCGCACCCGGACCGCCGCGGGACTCGCGCGTAGCCGGCGGTCATCCAGCGAGTACTACCCGCGGCGGGGGTGCCAGCACGAGTAGTGCTACCTGCCGGAAGTCAGGTAGCTACCACTCGTGTCCGGTTCCGGGCGGATTCATAGGCTTGCCCCCGAAGGCAGTACTTGGGAATTGCAGTACTTGGGCATTTATGAAGCGGGTCTCGATATGTTGAACAACTCAACCTGCGGCGCAATCCGCCGGTTTTCTGGAGTTACGCGTTTCCACCTACTACCAGCTGGCGGAACAGTGGCCGGGCTAGGCCACGTCATTCCGTCCTGGACGCAGCGGGGAGCATGCCGGATGGTACCTGTCCAGCACCTCGGTATGCGTCCTCCTCATGCGGAGCCGGCGACGTCGGAGCCTTCCGAGACCAAGGCTCGTCCCCAGCCGTCGTCGGCTCCTTTCACGAAAGACGGCCGGCGTTTCAGCGCAGGCCGCCGGACAGCTGTGTGACATGTATCAGACTCAGGAACAGACCCTAAGATTCCCGTTCCCCGCGCTCACGCGGCGTCCCAGAGTCCGCGCAGCAGCCGTGTCGGGAGTTCCCTGGCGTCAGCGCTACCAGATGTCCCTGCGGGTCACCGACACCCTGATCATCCTCACGGCAGTGATCATCAGCACAGACTGGATCCTGAACAGCATGGTCAGCGGTGCGGCCACCACCGAAACAGTGACGTTCGCCGTTGCAGTCTGCGGGGGGTGGCTGGCCATGCTGTCAACGTTCAGGACCCGTGACCCGCGGCTGATCGGTGTGGGTGTCTCCGAATACAAGCGGATCGTTCAGGCGAGCGCCGCCACTTTCAGCTGGATGGCAGTCGCAGTGGTCCTGTTTGGTGCCCACGACTTCCGCAACTTCCTGATTATCACCCTCCCCGCTGGCCTGGTCGGGCTGCTGGGGAGCCGGTGGATCTGGCGGAACTGGCTCATGCGCCAGCGGGAGTTCGGACTGTTCCTGTCCAAGGTCATCGTGGTGGGACGGCACGACGACGTCCAGTACGTGGTCGGCCAGCTGGCGAAGAAGACCGGGGCGGTGTATGACGTCGTCGGGACCGTCCTGGAAGGCAAGGACCGGTCGCAGGTCATTCAGGCAGGCGAGCGGCAGATCCCGGTGGTCTACGGGCTGAGCAGGGTGGAAAAGTCGGTCGCCGACACCGGGGCCGATGCAGTGATCGTCGCTGGCCACCTCCACAAGGGAAGCAAATACATCCGTGAACTCGGTTGGCGGCTGGAACGCACGGCAACCGAACTGGTGCTGGCGTCAACGCTCACCAATGTTGCCGGCCCCCGGATCCAGATGCGTCCGGTTGAGGGCCTGCCCCTGATGCACGTCGAAATGCCACAGTTCGCTGGGGGACGCCACGTCGTGAAGCGGTTGATGGACGTGGTCGTGTCCCTTACAGCCCTGATCGCATTGGCCCCCGTCTTCGCCATCGTGGCGCTGCTGATCAGGCGCGACACTAAGGGCCCGGTGATTTTCAAGCAGCACCGTGTTGGCCGGGGATCCGCCGAGTTCCCGATGTACAAGTTCAGGTCGATGGTCACGACCGCGGAGGCGGACCTGTCCGGTCTCAAGGCATGCGACGAGGGCAACGGGGTCCTCTTCAAGATGCGTGACGATCCCCGGGTCACCCGGGTGGGCCGGTGGATCCGCAAGTACTCCATTGACGAACTCCCGCAGCTCCTCAACGTCCTCCGCGGTGACATGGCGCTGGTCGGGCCCCGGCCGCCGCTTCCCAGCGAGGTTTCTGGTTATGCAGGACATACCCACCGCCGGTTGTTCATCAAGCCAGGTCTCACAGGTCTCTGGCAGATCAGCGGCCGGTCGGATCTGGGCTGGGACGAGAGTGTTCGCCTCGACCTGTACTACGTCGAGAACTGGTCGGTCACCGGGGATCTGATGATCATGTGGCGAACCTTCAAAGTACTGGTCAAACCGACAGGAGCGTACTGATGACCTACGACTCAACAGGCAACGAGCAGGTGCAGGGTATCCGCATCGGGTACGCGGCGGGAGCCTTCGACCTGTTTCATGTGGGACACCTGAACATCCTGCGGCAGGCGAAATCCCGCTGTGACTTCCTCATCGCGGGGGTGGTCTCCGACGACATCCTTGAGGTCACGAAGGGACGCCGGCCTGTGATCCCCTTGGCCGAGCGGATGGAGATTGTCGAGAACATTGGCCTGGTCGACCGGGTCTGCGCCGAAACCGTACCGGACAAGATGGCCGTCTGGGATCAGCTGAGGTTCAACATCTTCTTCAAGGGCGACGACTGGCGGGGAACCGAGCGGGCTCGGCGGCTCGAACAGGAGTTCGCTGTGCGGAACGTCTCGGTCGTCTACTTTCCGTACACCGTCCACACCTCCAGTACCGCGCTACGGAGGGCCCTGGAGAACCTGAACCGTGAACACCACGAATATCCACTGTTGAATGGGACCAACTAATGTTGAAATCACTGAACAATCCGCTGGGCTCGCAGCGAATGACACCGCTCAGCATTGCGCTGGTCGGTACCCGGGGGGTACCCGCACGTTACGGCGGGTTCGAAACCTGCATCGAAGAGGTCGGCAGCCGCCTTGCGGCGATGGGCCATGAAGTGACCGTCTACTGCCGTCCGGTGACCCCAGCGGACGCTGACGTGCGGGAGCACCTCGGCATGCGGCTCGTCCATCTTCCGTCCCTGCGCAAGCGTTCGCTGGAAACCCTGAGCCACACCGGGTTGTCGGTTGGCCACTTGTTTCGGCACCGCACCGACGTCGCGATCGTGTTTAACGCGGCCAACGCGCCCTGGCTGCCCGTGATTCGCGCGGCCGGGATTCCCGTTGCCACCCACGTGGACGGTCTGGAATGGAAGCGTGCCAAATGGGGCAAGGTGGGGAAACGCTACTACCGCGCCGTCGAAGCGCTCGCCGTCAAATGGTCCGACGCGTTGATCGCCGACGCCATCGGCATTAAGGACTACTACCGTGAGCGGTTCAACGCACCCACCGAGTACATCGCCTACGGGGCACCGTTGATTGACAACCCCGCCAGCGACAAGGTGCAGGAGTTGGGCCTGGAGACCGGCAAATACCACCTGGTCGTGGCGCGGTTCGAGCCGGAAAACCACGTCCACCTGGTTGTTGATGGCTACCGCAGGAGTGCCGCCCAACTGCCCCTCGTGGTGGTGGGCACCGCACCCTACGCGGACACCTACATCCGGAAGGTCCACTCACTTGCCGATCAGCGGGTGCAGTTTCTTGGGGGAGTGTGGGATCAGGAACTCCTCGACCAGCTGTACGCCAACGCCCGGGTGTACTGGCACGGGCACTCGGTGGGCGGTACCAACCCCTCGCTGCTCCGCGCAATCGGTGCAGGAGCGGCCACCAACGCATTCCAAGTGGACTTCAATTCGGAAGTGCTGGGCGAGGCGGGCCGCTATTTCGCCGACAGCGACGACGTGATGCGCCTCGTGCACTCCGCCGAACGCGACCCCGTTGACTGCGAACGGCGTGGCCGGCTCGCACGGCGCGCTGCCGAACGGTACGACTGGGACGACGTCGCTGAACGCTACGAAAAGCTGTGCTACTCCCTGGCGAAGACCCCGGCGCGTCGTCTCGGCGGACGCCGCCGGACAGCCGACGCCACGAGCATTGTTACGGCACCCAAGGTGGTGACGACATGAGCCAGACTCTCACCGAACGCCGTTCCACCGGCGGGACCTATCGCCGGACAGTGCTGTCCCTGGCCGCCGCGCAGAAGGTCGCCGCACCCGGGGCCCCGCCCTACTCGGTCTACATCAACCGCCGTGCCGGGAGGTATCTTGCGGCCGCGTGCCACCGTGCCGGTCTGACCCCCAACGCCGTCAGCGTCATCAGCGCCGCATTCACCTTCACCGGAATCGGGATGATTGCCTTCGGGAACCTCTCCTGGGGGCTCGGGATTGCTGTCTGGCTTTGCCTGGCCGTCGGGTACGCGTTTGACGCGGCGGACGGACAGGTCGCTCGCTTGCGCGGCGGCGGATCGCTCTCCGGCGAATGGCTCGACCACGTGGTGGACAGCGCGAAGCTTTCCAGTATCCATCTGGCGGTACTGATCGGCGCCTACCGCGGCTTTGACCTGTCCAGCCCGCTCTGGCTGCTGGTTCCGTTGGGTTTCTGCGTGGTTGCAGCGGTTGCCTTCTTCTCCATGATCCTCAACGATCATCTGAAAGAAATCCACACCCTTAAAACCGGGGCGGTTCCCTCGAAAGGGTCGGGATCCCGGCTCAAGTCGCTGCTGCTGATTCCCACCGACTACGGGTTTTTGTGCCTCACCTTCGTCCTGCTCGGGGCGCCGTCAATCTTCATGGCCCTCTACACGGTGGTGTTTGTCGCCAACCTCGGCCACTTGGTCCTGGCGTCAGTCAAATGGTTTAGGGACATGGGCAGGCTTGATGCCACGGCCCGGAACCGCCCTGACGCACCCAGCAGGGCCCGCCACGCCGACGTCTCCGGGAGTGCAGCACAGTGAATGATCCAAGCGCAGTGAATGATCCGATTGACGCCGGTACACCGGAGGAGACAGCTCCCCACAGCACAGGACGAAAGGTTATGGCGGGGGTGCTGGCCTGTGGGCTGGCACTCACCCTGGGCATCGGCTATTTGGTGTCCAGCCAGGCAGCCACTGACGTCAGTGCTGAAGGCACCCCCACCCCCACCGTCTCCGTCCCAGCGGCGGGCACTGCATCGCCGACTGACGCCGGACCGGAGGAGCCGGACGCTTCGACACCCGCCAACGCCCCGTCGACCGAACCAGCTGCCGGGGACGAGGAGGCCGCGCCAGAGACCGACGAGGCAGCAGCGACCACCGATGCAGCAGCACCAGCCGATATCGAGTCCGCTGAGGCTGAGGAGGCTGAGGAGGCTGAGGAGGCCGCGACCACCGATGCGGAACTCGCCGCCATCGAACAGCCCGTGTCCGAGCCGGTGACCCTCGACGAGCCGTCCGCCTTCGCCAAGGGCATCACAGCGTCCGTGAGCTCGATGGAGGCAATCGACGCCGAAGCCTACGGGATCGGCGAGATCGCCGGACCGGCTCTGCGGTTCGTCATCACCGTGGAGAACACCACCGGCGAGGCGGTATCGCTGACCAACTCAGTGGTGAACGTCGAGTTTGGCCCGGACAGCCTGCCAGCGGTTCAACTGACTGGATCCGGTGCCACCGAATTCCCGGCAACCGTCGACGCGGGCGAATCCGCAGCGACCACCCTCGTCTTTTCGATTCCCGCCGATCAGCGGGACCAAGTACGGATTCTTTTCAACAGGGAAGCATCCTCCCCCATCGCTGCATTCGAAGGTGCGGCACCAGGCGAAGAAGGTTAGTCGTGAAAGCACAAGAACCGGCTCATCGGCGGACCGCGGGTCCTCTCCAGAATGCCCAGAAAAGTCCTGGAGGAAATACTCGATCGCTGTTCCGCAACCTCACCTCGCTGTTGTGCGCGCTCGCGGTAACCGTATCGATGGCCATCGTGGGAGTGACGCCCGCTGCAGCAGACAGCGCACCGATAGACCCTGCGAACCCAGCCAGCCCCACGACCGTGACCGCTGATGCGCTGCCGACGGTTCAGATCGACGGCGTTGTCTGGCAGCAAACCATCGTCGGCAATACTGTCTACGTGGCTGGCAACTTCACCACTGCACGCCCGGCTGGCTCCCCAGTGGGTGCGAATACCGTTCAGCGCAACAACATCCTCGCCTATGACATCCGCACCGGTGTGCTCATCGATTCTTTTGCGCCGAACCTCAATGGCCAGGCCACAGCGATTGCGTCTTCTCCGGACGGATTACGGATCTATGTAGGCGGCGCCTTTACCACCGTCAATGGCGCAACGGTGTGGCGGGTCGCGGCCCTGGATCCTTCCAACGGGCGCCTCCTGACGAATTTCGTGCCGAAGATGGACGCATCAGTGCGAGCCATCGTGGCGACAAACGACACAGTTTATCTTGGCGGTGTATTCACCGGAGTAGGCACCGTCGTCAGGTCCCGACTTGCCGCATTCAGAGCCACCGATGGCGCCCTGCTTGACTGGGCGCCAGTGGCCGGTGATGGACAGGTCAACGGCTTGGCCCTGTCACCCGATGGCACGAAGATGGTCGTTGGAGGATCGTTCACAACACTCAATGGCTCCAACCGTCCGGGATATGGTCTTGGCGCAGTGGACGTCGCGACGGGTCAATCCCTGCCTTTTCCGATCAACAATATCGTTCGCAACGGCGGCCCGAGTGGTTCCGTTACCAGTCTTGCGTCCGACTCCACAAACGTTTACGGCTCCGGTTATACCTTCGGGCGGGACAGTACACACGAGGGAGTTTTCTCGGTCAAGTGGTCGGACTTCTCTACTGACTGGATTCAGGACTGCCACGGTGACACCTATTCCGTATTTCCGGTGGGAGATGCCATCTATTCAGCTGGCCACGCCCACTACTGCGGGAATATCGGCGGGTTTCCCCAGGAAGCTCCGTGGCAATTTAACCGTGCTTTGGCATTCAGCAAGAGCGCCACGGGTACGATCACTGATGAACCATTCGGCTATACAAACTTCGAGGGCAACCCGTCACCGACGCTGCTGAACTGGTTTCCGACTATCCTCGACGGACGGTTCACCGGTCAGAACCAGGGGCCGTGGTCGGTCACTGGTAACAATCAGTACCTCGCCTATGGCGGCGAGTTTCCGTCAGTCAATGGCGCGGCGCAGCAAGGATTGGTTCGCTTCGCAGTGAAAGGGATTGCGCCGAACCTGCGGGGTCCCCGCGTAACCGGCACTAACTTCAATCCAACCCTGATTTCGACGGCGCCGGGAACAGTGCGTGTTCGCTGGCAGGCCAACTGGGACCAGGACAACAAGAACCTGACCTACCAGGTTCGCCGGGATACGGTCGTGATTCACACGAAATCACTGGAATCGACGTTCTGGGAGCGTCCGGGTATGTCCTTCACCGACACCGGTCTTGTGCCGGGTAGGCAGTATGGCTACCGGATCTTCGTCACGGATCCGGCTGGCAACGAGGTTCGTTCCGACACAGTGACTGTCACGGTGTCGGGCGAAGAACAGCAGGCCAGCGCCTATCAACAGACCGTGAAAAGGGATGAGCCAACAACACACTGGCGGCTGGGTGAACCAGTTGGTCCCACCGTATTCGATTCGGTGGGCGTAGAGGACCTGACGGCGTCCGCCGGGGTCACCTTCGGCACAGCAGGAGCCCTGAGCGGCGAGGCGAACACGAGTGTGAGGCTGAACGGCACCACGAGCGGCATTATTGCTAACCCAACCCGCGCCAAGCGGCCCAACACGTTCAGCACCGAGGCATGGATTAAGACCACCACTACGTCAGGTGGCAAGATCATTGGGTTCGGAAATGCACTCAGTACGTTGTCCGCTGATGTAGACCGGCATGTTTATATGGATAACCTCGGCAGAATTTTCTTCGGGGTTGCTCCGAAAGGTGTGCGGCGCACAGTCAATAGCACCACCCGTTACAACGACGGCGCCTGGCACCATGTCGTTGCAACTCTTGGGACAGGTGGAATGCAGCTTTACGTTGATGGCGCGCGCGTCGCTGGCCGCACCGACACCACGACGGGCAGATCATTTGACGGATACTGGAGGATTGGTGGCGACAACCTGGCGGGCTGGGCTTCAATTCCAACCAGCAGATACTTTCAGGGCGACATCGACGAAGTGGCAATCTACCCGACGGCCCTGAGCGCTGGGGCGGTCAAGACCCACTTCGACGCCGGAACCACCGGGGTATTGCTCAACGCGCCCCCAACGGCGGCGTTTACGTCGACGGTGAGTGGGTTGGGTGTTGCGGTGGATGGTTCGGGGTCGTCTGATTCTGATGGGACGGTTGCCGGGTATGCGTGGGACTTTGGCGATGGTGGCACGGGTACCGGGGTGAATGCGACGCATACCTATGCCACCGCTGGTACGTACACCGTGCGGTTGACGGTGACTGATGACGATGGTGCTACTCACAGCACCACGAAGGACGTCACAGTTGCTGCGGCGCCGGTGAATGTGGCTCCGGTGGCGGCGTTTACGTCAACGGTGGATGGGTTGAAGGTTTCGGTGGATGGTTCCGGGTCGACCGATTCGGATGGAACAGTTGCCGCTTACGCCTGGGATTTCGGCGATGGTGGCACAGGTAGCGGGGTGAACGCGACATATTCGTACGCGGCGGCCGGTACCTACACCGTGCGTCTTACGGTCACCGACGATGACGGTGCAACCCACAGTACGACCAAGGATGTGACGGTGGTTGCGCCTCCTGCAGGAAACGGGGTTCTGGCGGTGGATACGTTCGACCGCTCTGTTTCCTCGGGGTGGGGGACCTCTGATCAGGGCGGTGCGTGGACCCTGGCGGGTTCGGCGTCGTTGTTCTCGGTGGCGAATGGTGTTGGATCGATCCGGATGGCTAGCGCGGGTTCGGGTCCTTCCGCGTATTTGAACTCGGTGTCATCAACGAGCACCGAGTCCTTGGTGAAGTTCGGGTTGGACAAGATCGGATCCGGCGGTGGAACGTTCATGTATGTGGTGGGTCGGAGGGTTCCGACGGCGGAGTATCGGGGCAAGGCCTGGGTGTCATCGACGGGTGCTGTGACAGTTGATGCGACCCGGGTGGTCAACGGCGCAATGACCACTCTCGCGACGCGAACCGTGCCCGGGCTTCAACTCGCCGCGGGGGAGCAGCTGCAGGTGCGCGTGCAGGTCACGGGAACCTCTCCGACCACGATCAACGCGAAGGTGTGGAAGGTCGGTACCAGTGAGCCGGCAGCGTGGACGGTCACGGCGACCGATACCACAGCGGCATTGCAGGCTCCAGGAAGCGTTGCCCTGCTGACCTACCTCTCCGGGTCAGCGACCAACGCCCCGGTTACCGCCCGTTTCGATGACTTCACCGTAACCACCGTAGGGGCAGTTGCTGCGGCGCCGGTGAATGTGGCTCCGGTGGCGGCGTTTACGTCAACGGTGGATGGGTTGAAGGTTTCGGTGGATGGTTCCGGGTCGACCGATTCGGATGGAACAGTTGCCGCTTACGCCTGGGATTTCGGCGATGGTGGCACAGGTAGCGGGGTGAACGCGACATATTCGTACGCGGCGGCCGGTACCTACACCGTGCGTCTTACGGTCACCGACGATGACGGTGCAACCCACAGTACGACCAAGGATGTGACGGTGGTTGCGCCTCCTGCAGGAAACGGGGTTCTGGCGGTGGATACGTTCGACCGCTCTGTTTCCTCGGGGTGGGGGACCTCTGATCAGGGCGGTGCGTGGACCCTGGCGGGTTCGGCGTCGTTGTTCTCGGTGGCGAATGGTGTTGGATCGATCCGGATGGCTAGCGCGGGTTCGGGGCCTTCCGCGTATTTGAACTCGGTGTCATCAACGAGCACCGAGTCCTTGGTGAAGTTCGGGTTGGACAAGATCGGATCCGGCGGTGGAACGTTCATGTATGTGGTGGGTCGGAGGGTTCCGACGGCGGAGTATCGGGGCAAGGCCTGGGTGTCATCGACGGGTGCTGTGACAGTTGATGCGACCCGGGTGGTCAACGGCGCAATGACCACTCTCGCGACGCGAACCGTGCCCGGGCTTCAACTCGCCGCGGGGGAGCAGCTGCAGGTGCGCGTGCAGGTCACGGGAACCTCTCCGACCACGATCAACGCGAAGGTGTGGAAGGTCGGTACCAGTGAGCCGGCAGCGTGGACGGTCACGGCGACCGATACCACAGCGGCATTGCAGGCTCCAGGAAGCGTTGCCCTGCTGACCTACCTCTCCGGGTCAGCGACCAACGCCCCGGTTACCGCCCGTTTCGATGACTTCACCGTAACCACGGTGCCATAACAAATGTGTCTGGCCGGGTTCACCGTCACAAAGGAACCCGGCCAGCTTGGAAAGGATCGAATGAAACCCGGACCGTTCTCAGCTACACCGGCCCCATCGCCTCTTCGCCTAGGCGCCCGGATGCTGCGCAGAGGTACCCGCCGGTTCAGGAACCATCTCCTGTGGTTCTATCTCCGGATGCGCAATCTCACGGTACGCCGTGCGGTCACGGGGGCAACACCGGTAGCCGTATCCCTCACCACCTATGGGCGGCGTATCAACGCCGCCGCCATCGCTATTGAGTCGATTGCCCTCGGCAGTTCCAGACCTTCCCGGATCACGCTTTGGCTTGACGATCCTGAGCTATATGCAGCTCTTCCTGCAGCTCTGCGTCGACTCGAGCGCCGCGGATTAAAAATTTCGCTGACGGACAACCTGGGGCCGCACACCAAATACTTCCCGTACGTTAAATCGGTGCAGGACCACTACTTGCCGTTGGTCACGGCGGACGACGACATCATGTACCCGAGGTACTGGCTGCGCCGACTTTATGATGCCCATCTTAAACATCCGGCAAGTGTCAATTGCCACTGGGCAAGTAAGATTATTCTCGACGACGGCAAGCTGAACAGCTATCACACTTGGCCGAACTGCAAAGACACTGAACCGCGCTTCTCCAACTTCGGGCTCGGAGTTTCGGGGATCATCTACCCGCCGGAGATGCTGGTCGAACTGGCGAAACACGGGACAGCCTTTCGCGAGCTCAGCCCCACAGCCGATGACGTTTGGCTCCACTGGGTAGCGCTGCGCTCCGATTATCCGGTGCGTCAGATATCCGCAACTCCGCGACACTTCGCCTTGATACCCGGAACCCAGGCCGAGGCACTCATGAAGACCAATAATGTTGAAGGATCCGGCAACGATGCTTGGATCCACGGGCTTTACTCGGAGAGCGACCGGAGAAAAATTGCCGGCGTGTCATCCGTTGTGCCCGCGTTCGCCGTTACCGGCATTCGCGGGCGATCACACGGTCCGTTACCGGTCGCTGCCGGAAACAGACCGATCCTTCAGTAGTCCAGTGCTCGACTAAGGCAGGACCGTTATGACCGACTACCCAGCGTTACGGGAGGGGACGGTCCATAGCGCTGTCTCCGCCGGTCCAACCTTCAGGACCAGGCACGCAGGACGGGCCTTTACTGCTGCCGCATTGTGTCTTTTGCTAGCGTGTTCAATCGCGATCATCGGCGCGCCCGCTAGCGCAGATACAGCACCAGCGGACCCTCTAGACCCTGCTACCCCTGTCACAGTTTCATCCGATGCCCTGCCGACCGCTCAGATCAACGGCGTCGCCTGGCAGCAGGTCATCGTCGGCAACATCGTGTACGTGGCTGGCAAGTTCAGCACGGCGCGACCGGCTGGTGCGGCTCCGAACTCGAATACAGTCACGCGAAACAATATCCTGGCGTACAACTTGACCACTGGTGCGCTTCTGTCTTCCTTCGCGCCGAACCTCAACGGTCAGGCGCTCACCATCGCGGCTGCACCCAACGGCTCCCGGATATACGTGGGTGGCGATTTCACTTCGGTAAATGGAACCTCCCGGCTCCGGGCGGTAGCACTGGACCCTTCCTCCGGAGCGGTCATATCCAGTTTCAACCCTCGGATGGGCGGGTCAGTTCGAGCCATCTCCGCCACCAACGATACCGTCTACCTGGGTGGAACATTCGGTTCCGTCGGGTCAGCCTCGCGAACGCGGCTTGCTGCCGTGCGGGCGTCCGACGGCGGCCTCCTGCCGTGGAATCCGATAGCGAACGAGCGGGTGAACGCTCTGGTATTGTCGCCCGACGAAACACAGGTCATCATCGGGGGAGCTTTCACCACCCTCAACGGGTCCAACCGGCCGGGCTACGGCCTTGGGCGGGTGAATGCGACGACCGGTGCGTCCCTGACGCTCGGTGTTAATGATGTCATCCGCAATGCGGGCACGGATTCAGCAATCCTTTCCCTTTCCTCAGACGGAACCAACTTTTACGGCACTGGCTACATCTTCGGAACCGGAGGGAACCTGGAGGGGGCCTTCGCCGGAAACTGGTCAAACGGCAACCTCAAGTGGGTAGAAGACTGCCACGGCGATACGTACGGTGTCTGGGCCTCCTCCACCGCTGTATACACAGCGGGCCATGCCCACTACTGCGGCAACATCGGAGGATTCCCGCAAACCGAGCCGCGGACGTGGTGGCGCGCCGTGGCATTCAGCAAAGCTGCAACCCGAACCGCCACGGCCGACATCTACGGTTATCCTAGCTTCACGGGTCGGCCGGCACCGGAACTTCTCACCTGGTTCCCACAGTTGGATACCGGAACGGCGACGGGGCAGTCTCAGGGGCCATGGACAGTAACCGGCACTGAACAGTATGTTGCCATGGCCGGGGAGTTCCGGAATGTGAATGGCAGGGCACAACAGGGGCTCGTCCGGTTTGCGGTGCGTGACATCGCTCCCAATGATGACGGCCCCAGGATCTCAGGCAGCGCAACGAATCCAGCCTTGACCTATGTGCGGGCCGGTGAGGTGCGCGTACGGTGGCAGACCAACTGGGACCGCGACAACGAAAACCTCACCTATAGGGTCATCCGCGACGGCAATACAGCTACACCAGTGCACACCACCATCCGGCAGTCCACCTTCTGGAACCGGCCGAACGTCGAGTTCACCGATGTCGGGCTGTCAGCGGGAACCCACACCTATCGAATAGTCACCAGCGATCCGTTCGGAAATACGGTGGGCTCGGGCACGGTCAGCGTCAACGTTCCCGTGGGCAGCACAGAGCCACCAGCTAATGCAGCCCCGGCCGCATTGTTCACGTCTAACGTCAACGGTCTGACCGTCACGGTGGATGGTTCCGGGTCAAGTGATTCTGATGGGACGGTTGCTTCTTATGCGTGGGACTTTGGCGATGGTGGTACGGCGACCGGCGTCACTGCGGCCCATACCTACGCCACGGCGGGGACGTACAGTATCCGGCTCACTGTGCGGGACAACGACGGCGCCTCCGCCACAGTGGTGCGCCAGGTTGGAGTCTCCGCTGATAACCCGCCACCGGCGGGAGATACGCTGGCACGCGACGCTTTCGGACGGAACGTGGCATCGGGGTTCGGTTCTGCAGACCAGGGAGGAGCATGGGCACTGGGTGGTTCGGCATCCCTGTTCTCTGTCGGCAACGGTGTCGGAACGATCAACCTTAACCAGCCTGGGATTGGTCCGTCGGCGAGCCTCAACGCCATATCTTCGACCCGGACTGATTCCAGCGTGCAAGTGCAGTTGTCGAAAGTGGGCAGCGGCAGCGGAACCTATCTATGGCTGTCCGGTCGTACCGTGGGCGCTTCCGTACGCTATCAGGCGAAGCTGCATATCTCAGGAAGCGGCGCTGTCCGCCTGGACGCGACGCGGGTGGTGGGTGGTGGCGAAACGTCCCTGATGTCCCGGACGGTTCCAGGCATTCAGTACGTTGCGGGACAAAAATTACAGATCCGGCTGCGGGTCGTTGGGGTGTCGCCCACCATCATCACCGCAAAAGTCTGGACGGAAGGGACCGCGGAACCATCGGATTGGCTGGTGTCTGCTTCCGATTCAACCGCAGCCTTGCAGGTGGAGGGCGGCGTCGGCCTCTTCACCTACCTGTCGAGCGGCGCGGGGAATGCACCTGTCCTAGCCCAATTCGACAATCTGACGGTCGATCAGGTGCCCTAGCCGGCGGCGGCGGCGGTTGGTTGCGCCCGCCGGTACTCCCGGTACACGTAGCCAACCGCTCCCGACACCATTCCCGCGCCCCGGGCGATGGTACGCAACCCTTTGGCCCTGTGTTTTACCGACCCGGTCACTAACCCCTGAAAGCCTCGTACACACCCTCCGCCAATGCGGACTAGTCCAGCTGCGAGCAGCTTCAGACGCGACCGCAGTTGAACAAGGAGGCTGCCGTGGCTGCCGCTGGCCAGTTCAAGATCAACTCGGCTCCAGCTATTGCCGCTGCTGAACGCCCGTCGGAGCACCCAGGATCGAGTGAGTCGTTGAGCGGGTACGCGATCCATCACGATTGCTTCATCGCACCACACAATTTTGCCCCCTCGTTGCACCAGGAGCCGGGTGAACAGGGTGTCCTCGCCCCCCAACAACCCAAACCGGAGGTCGAAGTCCAGACCCATCGCTCGGACCTGATTCAGATCCAAGAGCAGGTTGTTCGTCGCTGCGACGGTGACAACAGTGCCAGTGGGCATTCTGCGGCGGATGAAAAATTCTCCCGCCATGATCCACCGCTCAGGCGGGTGGACGTATTCTGAGATGACCGGACCAACGACGGCGGCCGCTCCCGTGCTTCGCTGGACCTCCACGAGGAGGTCCAGCCAACCGCGCGACGGCAGCTCATCGTCGTCGATGAACACCAGCAGAGCCATCTCTCTGGCTTCAGCGAGTGCTCGGCTCCGGGCCGCGGCAATACCAGGAACCGGTTCGTGAACGTAACGCACCAGTTCTCGGTCTTTGCCCTCCACAAGAGCGCGGGCACCCGCATCCGGGTCATTGTCGATGACCAGGATGGTAGCCGGGATGCTGCTGGATCGCGCCTGGGAGATCAGCTCTGGTAGAGCTACGGCAAGATCATCGGGCCGGCGGTAGGTTAACACCGCGATTACCATCTGTTCCCGGCTGGAGATAGCCATGTTGCTCCTTTCGAGGTGAACTGTGATCGCCTATTTTCGCAGGTTGGTCAAAGTCCTCAGACGGGATAGAAAAACCAGGGTCCGCCGACGATGGAACGCTGTCAGCACCAGAATGGCCACACCCATGAAAGCGATGAATCCTGCAGCCAACCGGACGATGTCCGGCATTTCTAGAAGACCAACAGCGATGTAGGCCGCCGCACCCCACGCGCTGCAGTGAACCGCGGGCCAGATCGTCCCCAACTGCTCGCGGACGCTAGCGCCGCACAATCGTGATTGGATGATGAGAAGGACCGGTGTCAACAGAAACCCGCCGGCGGCGTAACCGACGGCCACCCAAAACAAACCAAACTGGAGTCCGACGATTATCCCCGTCACCTGGGCGATCGTCGCTAGAATCTCGTATTTCAAATTCAGGCCAGCTTTGCCCATGCCTCGCATCAGCGAAGGCGCAATGAAGAAGATGGTTTCCCGGGCGCCTGCTATCGCCAATACGCTGAGAAGCGGTGCCGCCTCGGCCCAAGCATCCCCGAGAACAAGTTGCACGAGGAGGGGGGAAGCACACGCTGTGAAGGCCATCACTGGCACCACGAGCATTGATAGCACTTGCATCGATTTGAGGAGGTTACCCGAGACAAGGTCTCGGTCAGTGGAAGTACGCGAGAATACGGGGAACATGACCCGATTCACTGTCTGGCCGAAGAGCATAACTGGCACAGCGAGCACCCTGTACGCCATCCCGTAAAGAGATAGCGAGGTTACTCCAAGAAATCTTCCAACCAGGATGTTGTCAATGTTGCGGGAGAAATAGGCCAAGGCGTTGACGCCGAAGATGCCCATGCTGAAGCGCAAAAGAGGCCGAACCTCGTTAAGGTGCAAATTCGGGGCAGGGCCCTTCGCAGCAACGAGCAAGATCAATCCCGCAACGATGTCAGTGGCAATCACCTGGTAAACCACAGCAAAGTAGCTGGCACCCAGAAGCGCCGCGGCCACACCGCAGATCGCACCGATCGCAGCGCCGACAATATCTGACACGGCCATACCGCGAAATTTGAGTTCCCGGGACAACATGGCGCGGGGGACAATACCGATCGCTTTGAGGGGAAGAGCGACAGCTAGTATCTGCAGGACAAAAACCAGCTCGGGGACGCTGAAGAAATCCGCCAGTGGAGGGGCTGCGAGCCAGGTGAGGGCTCCCAGCAGAATAGCAGTGATCAGATTCAGGGAGACGGTTGCGCCTGCCGCTCGGGGCGCCAGTTGCGGACGCTGAACAAGCGCGGCAGAGAGGCCCTGATCGAGGAGGAGCGTCACCAGGACGATGTAGATGCTCGCCACGCTGATGATTCCGTAGCTTGCAGGGCCAAGTAGTCTCGCCAGAACCAGGGCGCTGCAGATTTGGAAGCCCTGACGACCGATCACGGCGAGCAGCGACCAGCGGACACCATGGACAGCCTTCCCCTGATGGTATCCGTCGTTGGCCGCCGCTGGGCTGGTGCTCGGTGGCATGCCAGTCCGGTCGACCGATCCGCGTTTCACCGGGTTGCACACACAGTTCGCTCAATGAGATCGGAGAGGGCGTCGCGATAGGACTGCGTACTGTGTTTGGTTGCCGCCGCTGTGGAATCCAGTGCCGCGGTCCGGCGGAAGTAGTCCCACTCATTCACAACGCGATGGAGGGCGTCAGCGAGTTCCTGGACGCTGCCTGGACTCACGAACTGGGTACTCTGATAACCCTCTGCGGCCTCCTTGAGGCCGGAGGTTTCACTCACAACGAGGGGGCGGCCTGCCAGCAGTGTCTCGACCGCTGTGTTGCCGAAAGGCTCGTCGAGTCGTGATGGCACAACAGCCACATCCGAAGAAGCTCTGAACGCCGACACATCGTTGTGGAACCCGTGGAACGTCACGAATTCATCGAGGCCCTGGTGACCGACGCTATCCCTGAGGCTTTGCTCGTAGGGTTCGTATCCGGGATACACGGAACCGACGACGTCGAGCACTACCGGGACCGACCGCCGATGGAGTTCTCCGACTGCATCGATCACGACATCCACCCCCTTGCGATGGGACAGTCGGCCCACATAGAGCACTCTGAGAGGTTGCGGGCGATCGGCGCGCGCAGGTGATGCCGTGGCCGGTCCGGGAACGCCGTTGTAGACTATCTCGGCCCTTCCCCTCAACCGTGGGACTACGGATGCATGGACTCCAGCGCTGTACCGGCTGTTGGCAACAATTGCGGTGGCAGCCAAGAGGGGTGCGGCCAAAGCGATCCTGAGGATACGCGGAGCGCTCCCCTCCGCCTCATGGACGTGGGTGAGGACGGGGCGGCCACTGAGGCGCCCCAGGACTGGCCAGAGCGGAATTGTTATCGTATTAACGTAGATAATGTCGGGTTTAAATTCCAGGATGACGCGAATTCCTTTAACCGCGCCTATCAGAGAGGCAAAGACCAGCCGGATGACGCCAGCCGGGGATAAAAGACTTTTCCGGAGCACTGGGGAACTGCACCGGTAAACAATCACCCCTCGATCCTGTAGTTCCGGTACAAGAGGACCAGTGACAGGTAGCGCAACCGCAACGGTCCAATGCTGTTCCAGGAAACCATCGACGCTCTCTAAAAGAACCCGGTCTGTTCCGTACAACTCACTGCTTGGATGTGTGACCAGCACTCGCAATTTTTTATTCGTCACCTTGCATGCCCCCTGTCCAGAGGTGAAGCGGAGACCTGATAGCCCGGTCGAGGCGCGACACCGTGCATCTACGAATGATTGTATGCAGTTCTGTCAATGGGGTTACGCCCGCCTGAATTGTAGGTAATACTGATCCGAAGCGCTTACCTGTGCCCAAAGCCGGGTTCGCTCCCAGCCGTGTCCGAGTGTATTGCCCGGAGCGCGGCCAGGATCCTAGACGAAGGCAGGTCTCAACCAATGCTGCAGAATTCATTCGCCCGATCGGCACGCAGGAATTGGTGGATGATTCTCATTTCGGTTTTACTGTGCACCGGGATTGCGGGCGCAGTTACCGCCGCGACCGTCCCGGTCTATCAAAGCACCGTGCGGTTCTACGTCTTCGCTCCGACTGCGGAGGGGCAGACGGCCCTGCAGGCGGACGAACTCGCTCGCTTGCGAATCATCGGGTATGCGACCCTGCTGACCAGCGAAAAGATCGTTGAGCAGATTTCGAAGGCCAGTGGCGTTGAGGAATCCGTTGAGACGGTGACAGATATGATCAGCGCGAATGGCGACGCTGACACACTGATACTCACCGCGAATGTGCGAAGCGAAGACCAGGACGAAGCGACGGCACTTGCGTCATCGATTGCCACGAATTTTAATCGCCTGGTCAACGACCTTGAAGGCGCCGGAAGCCCTGAGGGTGCTGAAACCGTCCTCAATGTGGTTGCGGGACCAACCCAGGATGACAATCCTGTCTCTCCCAGCGAGATGCTGAACTACGGGCTGGGAATACTGGTCGGGCTGGCGCTGGGCGTGGGACTCATTATTCTTCGCAGCCGCGCTGACAACACGCTCCGCTCGATTGATAATCTCGAGGAAGCAAGCGGGCTGCAGCTTCTTTCGACGGTGCCCGCTGACCGAAAGGTGGATCGTGGAAGCCCCGGCGTGTCGGTCCGAAATTCCCTACAATTCGAAGCCTTCCGAAATCTGCGTACCAACCTTCATTTCCGTTCTGACGCCGACTCCTTACGGGTCATCGCCGTCACTTCAGCGACTGTCGGTGAGGGTGCGTCCACCGTTGCCTTCAATCTTGCTGCTGCCTGCGCGGAAGCGGGCTACCGGACTCTCCTTATCGAAACCGATATTCGCAACCCGCAGCTCGCGCCTGGTCTCGGATCCGTGCATAAAGACGGATTAGCAGAGGTGCTGCAGCACGGGCGTGAATTCGGATCGGTCATCAATTCCGGACCGTATGAACAACTCTCGATTATGTGCGCAGGCACGGCATCCGGCCGGGCCTCGGAACTCCTCAACGCCGCCGCTGTGGAGGCTGTCCTCAGGAAGGCCAAAGAGGCCTACGATCTGGTGGTCCTCGATACCGCTCCGCTTCTCCCCTTCGCGGACTCGCGAACGGTTGCCGCTCTCTCAGATGGGGTGATAGTCGTTGCCCGGTATGGCTACTCCACGCCCAACGGTGTGAGAGCGGGAGCGGAGACATTGGAACTGGTGGGTGCCAAGGTTCTGGGAATTGTCCTTAACGCTGTGCCTTTGCCCAAGCGGATACGAGCCCGCTTTTCATCAGAGCATGAAGGTCACACGGACGCGGACCCCACCGAAGACCCCGGCACCTTCCCCACAGAGCCAGAGAGCAAGGAAAAGCGCGGTCAGCATGTGGAGAGCCAATGACCAGCGCTGTAATTCGGGCGACTCGCCAGGGGGCCTAGGGTGCAGCTTCTTGCGTGGATAGGTCTCTGCTTTGCGGTTGCTTTTCTTCTGCGTAACCGGCCGACCGCCGCAATAATCTGCATCATTGCCCTCTGGTTTTTCGTTCCGACCGTGGGAAGTTACCTACTGACAGGCCAGCGCATCGGTCCGCTGACCTTCCATGCTGCGACCTGGTTGACGTTCGCCGTGATCTGCGTGCAGATGGTTCAGGATCCCCGGTCGTTGCTCAACGCGGTGGCACGCAACAGTTATCTGTTTCTCATCCTGCTGCTGGTCCTGGCGACTTCCCTTCTGACGACGAGGACAGTGCAGACCGGCGGCGGTATCGTCTTGCTCACCGATCAAATGATCGTCCCCGCGGTGCTCTTCCTGCTGATTATTTCCGTGGGAGGAAACTCCCCAACGCTGGTGTACACACTCCGCAACTTTCTGTTCCTGTTCGCCAGTATTGTGACGCTTATCGCGATGTGGCAGTGGTCTTCACAAAGCGTTCTGCTGTACGAATCAGGCTTCCTGACACAGTTCTGGTTCAACCCTGAAACTCAACGGTGGATGGGTACTTTCGACCAGCCACTGGCGTTGTCGCTTGTACTGTGTGCGCTGATGCCTTTGCTTGCCGGTGTCCGTAGGCTCTTCCTCGCGGTTCCGATGTTAGCGCTGTTCATGGCTGGAGTAATGATCACTCAGTCACGCGTAGGAATGATCGTTGCCTCTGCCGGAGCCGTCTATGCAATTGCCTTCTCCCGCCACCGGCGATCAATCAAAGCTCTTGTTCTAACTCTGGTGGGGGTGGGGTTTGTGGGCCTGCTCGCCTCACCTCTCGCTGCGGGAATACTCGAAAGGGTCGCCGACGACACCGGATCCACCGAGGCCAGAAACAAGGCTTATGGAGTGTTCGCCCGTGACTGGGAACAGTACTTTTTCACCGGGCAAGGTGTCACATCTAGCTATGAAATATCCGAGTACGCTGGCCTGCAGACCAGTTTTGAAAGCTCGGTGCTCATGTATGCCGTAGATATCGGAATCTTTTTTGCCATTCTGTACTTCGGTTTGCTGCTCTTCGTGGTGCTGAGGAATCACTCGAGACACCATGTCCCGGGACTTACTATTGCAGGACTTGTTGTAGCAATCATCCCGCACACCTACAGCGGACTCGCTACGCGGTCTGTTGCCGGCGTCGTCGTATGGACTGTCGTCGCCATGACGGTGATCGCGGCCCAACGATCGGTCGGCAATCCTCGAATCAGGACTAGCGCTGGGCAACGCCCGCGTTCACCAGCGGACGAAGATGTGCTCCCTGACTCCGCGGCTCAGCTGAAACCCCGGCACAGCATCGGTTCGGACACAAGCTGGATAGGTCGATGACAGATGGAATCGATCGAGAACGGACATTTGCTGTTTTCCCGGCGACGATTTCTTGCAGGCGCGTCCGGAGCGATCCTGCTCGCCGGATGCTCCGCTCGGAACCCCGTGCAGCAGGTACATCCGGTCCACACGGTTGACGGGCTGTTGGCAGAGGCGGTGTTCTATGTCGCGCACCGCGGCTCAATGGATAACTGGCCTGAACATACTGCTGATGCTTATACACAGTCGCTGGCCGCCGGAGCGAAGGCAATCGAGATTTCTCTTAGCGCAACCGCTGACGGAGAGCTCGTATGCCACCATGATCTCAATACACTCAGAATGACCGGCGTCGATCGGGTGATTGCCGAGACGAAATTCGATGGGCTTCGAAGTTTGCAGAACAATGCCCGACAGTGGCTCGGGCCCAATAGCTTCCTGCTGCCGATTCCGCGACTTCAGGACGTCCTGGACAGCCACGCTGCCCACTCGGTGATTTTCATTGAAGATAAGCAGGGGACGAACACGGCAGCTCTGCTGGACCTCATGGATTCCTATCCGGATTCCACCCAGCATTTTGTGTGGAAGCAGCCGGCATTGGTTGATGTTCCTGATGAGGTTACGCGGCGCGGATACAAAACATGGGGCTACTTACCCGCCGACGATTTCGGCGTTCTTGAGGAGGGCCTCGAAAGACTCGTGTCGAGGTATGACCTCCTCGGCATTCATCATTCGGCACCCGACGATCTCATTCGTACCTTGGTCCAGGGCGGTATACCCGTGATGGTGTGGGAAGTACACACACGCTCGATGCGAGACCGGCTTGTTGGCCTCGGCGTGAGGGGAATGATGTGCTCAAACATTCCGTATGTCACAACGTCAAGTGCGCGGTCCAGAGCGGATATCTTTGCGACCGGTCTGCGCGGTCACGGAGATTTGCCATGGGCGCTGGCCTGGACACACCAACCAGAAATTATCAGCTCCGGGTCGTCGATTCTCTTGGCGCATAGCGACAAGGCAAGCTACTGCATGGGATCGCTGTGTCCCGTCCCGACGTCAAATTACAGCATCAACTTTGAAATGCGCTGGCCCGAAACTTTACCCCGTGACAGGGACCACGCGGGGGTTGCTTTTGGGCAACGGGATGACTCGCCCTACCGGGTGCGGGCGCCCGCCGACTCTGGCGGATACCACCTGATTATTCGACGCGACGGAGAGCTTGTCCTTTTTGGCCGGGTGGCCGGCGAAGTTGACGGGTACCCGCTGGGCCGGGTTCTCACTTTGCCGCCAGTCGTTGGCGAGTGGATGCGCTTCCGCATTGAGGTCACTTCCAGCACCTTACGATGCGTCAGGCTGGATGACGGGAGTGGCACGGTGACTGCCCGAACCGATGTCTACCGTGGGGGATACTTTTCCCTGTGCCGCAACTACTGGGAATATCCTCCGGTCGAATTCCGCGGCGTGTCCGTAACTTAGTTTCCCCCCATAGATAGTGCGTTACGTTTCCGTGATACAGTCTTCCCTGACCATCGGCTATCGGAACCTGCCGGTGAGTTTTGGTTACAGGATCGTTCCCACCGCTCGGGTTGGGACGAGGTCATGGGTCGTGGTCCGTCCTCCCCAACGGAGAAGATCAACCAGGAAACTGGCTGGCACGATTCTGGTCAATTAACCACCCCAATTGCACGCCGCCTACGCGGCATAGCAGCGCACTGAACACTGAGAGCTGGGCTTAGTTGCTAGGAATGCGCGAGATCGTGATTTGCGTTCTTGCCACTCACCGCACCTACCAGAGGACCCTCTATGAGGAAAACAACCACCCGTACTATCGGATACTTGCTCGCAATCTCCCTCCTGCCCCTCACGGGCACGGCCGCCGTTGCAGCTGATGAGACGACATGCGACGCTATGAATCAAAACTTCTATCGGAGCATCAATCCTGGGAGCGGCGCCACACTTCTCAGTTCATCGACGGCTGAAATTGCTGCGGCCAAGGAAGACTTCGGCTTCACCGAGGAAACCGGACTGGTCTTTGCAGCCGCACCAGCCGCAGCCGAAGGGCTTCATCCGGTCTACCGGATGTATAAAGACGGCAACTTCGTCTGGATGCCTGATACCCCCGGTATCGGGGAGTACGAGAAGGCCATCAGCAACCACGCCTACCAGAGCCAGAAAATTGAGTTCTATGCCTCGACGACTGCTATGGACTGTGGAATCCCTGTGCACAGATTCCTGAAGGGCGACATTCACCGGTTCGCGACGACTCCGGCGGAACGGACCGCCCTTTCGGGGGATGGATGGGCTGACGAGGGCGTCAAGTTCTGGGTAGAGGCTCCGGACGCCACGGCAGCGCCGGTGGCTGCTCCGGCTCCGGCCCCCGCACCGGCACCTGCTCCGGCCCCCGCACCGGCACCTGCTCCGGCTCCCGCACCGGCACCTGCTCCGGCTCCCGCACCGGCACCTGCTCCGGCTCCCGCACCGGCACCTGCTCCGGCTCCTGCTCCGGCGCCTCCCGCCGCCAGCAATTGGGTGCTCTGGGAGAATGTGGCAAAGCCCGGCGAGAATATCAATACCGTCCTCGCGAAGCCCGAGCTCGCAGGGAAAGTTCTCAAACTCCCCGCAGGCGTCTTTGAAGTCTCCAACTTCCGTGACCCGGCTGCTGCGATCCGAGTGCCATCGACTGTCAAGGGCATCATCGGGGAGGGCCGCGACACAATCATCCGGATGAAAGCAAACACGTCTTCGTTCGGGTCGACGGTCCCGGCGCAGGGAAGCGGTCAAACAAACCAGCTCTACCTGATGAGAATGAACGATGGTCAGGACCAGATCCTCTCCGATTTCTGGCTTCAGGGAACAGTGCAGGGACACCTGTACAACGGCATCATGGTGGGCCAGTCATCGCCCGGAACCACGGTTCGGGACATCCTTATCACGGGCGTCCCGGGAGACGCAGGGACTCCTCCGGGAGAAACTTTCGGCCTCAACTGGTGGCGAGGTAGCGATTCCGTGACCCGGGACGTTGAAATCGATGGTTACCGCTGGACCGGTAACTCCTTTGGATCTCGTGTTAAAGGTCCCATCGTGGGGGCATCCCCCATTGGGTACAACAACCATGACCGGGCGAAGCTCTACAACGTGTTCACTCACGACTCCCTCGTCGGCATGCCGACCTTCTGGTACTCCAATAACGCGGAAACCTGGAACCTCCAGTCAATCCGCAACGTCACAGGGATCAATCATGAAGAGAGCTTCAACATTGTTCATAACCAGCCGGTGATTCACAGTTCGCACACCCGCCGCCACGTGAATTTCATGTCCAATCAGTCGGACGGAAAACTCACAATCATTGGTGCAATTACGGATGAGTGGATAAGCGGAAGCGAATCCGGGCCCATCGGGAAGGGAAAGCGAATTCTCATGCTGACCCCGAACAGTTACCGGACGACAAATGACAATACGATTAAGACACCGCCGAAGGTCGTTCTCGATGACGGTGTGACACCTGTGCCATATACCTGGGCACACTAGAAACTAGGCAGCACCACCCCTCATGTACCGGGCGCCCGGTCATCCCGACAGCGGGGTGACAGGGCGCCCAGTGCGTGAGGGGTAAACCTTCCGGTCGGGGCGCGTAGAGTGTAGGTGCCCGCGCAACCACTGAGGAGAAACGTTTGTCCATTCCGTCTGCTCCGCATCACCCTCTGACCGACACCGAGGTGCAGCGGATCCGCAACGACTTTCCGATCCTGGCTACCGAGGTCAATTCCCGGCCGCTCATCTACCTTGACTCCGGCGCCACCTCCCAAAATCCGTCGACCGTGCTGGAAGCGGAACAGGAGTTCTACGAGCAGCGAAACTCAGCCGTCCATCGTGGGGCGCACACGCTCGCCGTGGAGGCGACTGACGCCTACGAGGCGGCCCGGGAAACCGTTGCTGCCTTCGTCGGCGCCGCCGTGGACGAGATTGTGTGGACCTCCAATGCCACCGAGGCACTGAACCTGGTGGCGTACTCCTTCTCGAATGCATCAGTGGGACGTGGAGGACCCGCCGCTGAACGATTCATTCTGGGCCCCGGTGACGAGATCGTGGTGACCGAGATGGAGCACCACGCCAATCTGATCCCCTGGCAGGAGCTCGCCGCCCGCACCGGTGCCACGCTGCGCTGGATACCTGTGGACGACGACGGCGCGCTTCGGCTCGAGGACGCAACCGCCATCATCGGCCCCGCCACCAGGGTCGTCGCTTTCACCCATGCGTCAAACGTGCTCGGGACCATCAACCCGGTTGCTGAACTCGTTGCGATGGCGCGCCAGCATGGCGCCCTGACAGTCCTCGACGCGTGCCAGTCGGTGCCCCACCTGCCCGTCGACGTGCACGCGTTGGGCATCGACTTCATGGCCTTCTCCGGGCATAAGATGCTCGGACCCACCGGGATCGGGGCCCTGTATGGCCGTTCGGAGTTGCTCAACGCGATGCCACCCTTCCTCACCGGCGGGTCGATGATCACCACCGTCACGATGGAACGCGCCGAGTACCTTGAGGCGCCAGCACGCTTCGAGGCCGGGACCCAGCGGATTTCCCAGGCCATCGCCCTGGCGGCCGCAGCAAATTACCTCACCGAAACCGGGATGCGGCGGGTGCAGGAGTGGGAGGAAACCCTGGGCCGCCAATTGGTGGAAGGACTCAGCCAGCTGCCGGGCATCCGGGTACTGGGCCCAGCAGCAGGGACGGAGCGAATCGGATTGGCAGCGTTCGACGTCGACGGTGTCCACGCC
The DNA here is from genome assembly GCF_017875735.1 of Arthrobacter sp. CAN_C5. NCBI lineage: Bacteria > Bacillati > Actinomycetota > Actinomycetes > Micrococcales > Micrococcaceae > Arthrobacter > Arthrobacter sp. CAN_C5. The sequence goes on along the minus strand of NZ_JAGGMZ010000001.1, from coordinate 2,993,851 downwards.
CACGACGTCGGCCAGTATCTTGACCACGCGGGCATTGCGGTGCGGGTGGGCCACCACTGCGCCCAGCCCCTGCACCGCCGGCTCGGCCTGACGGCCAGCACACGCGCCAGCACCTACCTGTACAACACCAGCGACGAAGTGGATGCCTTCCTGGCGGCCGTCGCCGGTGTCCGCCCGTTTTTTGGAGTGAAGTGATGTCCGACGACCTGCAGCAGCTCTACCAACAGATCATCCTGGATCACGCGAAGGAACGCCACGGTGCTGGTCTGCGGGACCACGACGGCGCTGGCAACCAGGGGCAATCCCATCAGCTGAACCCGGTGTGCGGCGATGAGATCACGTTGCGAGCCGTCCTGGTGGACGGCACGCTCACCAGCGTCAGCTGGGATGGGGCCGGATGCGCAATTTCGATGTCGTCCGCGTCGGTCCTGACCGATCTGGTGGTCGGTCAGGACCGCGACACGGTGATGGACCTTGTGGACGAGTTCCGGACGGTGATGCGCTCACGGGGCAGGGTCCCCGCAAACGAGGAGGTGCTCGGGGACGCGGCAGCCCTGGCCGGAGTCTCCAAGTACCCTGCGCGGGTCAAGTGCGCCATGCTGGCGTGGGTGGCGCTGGAGGAAGCGCTGCTCGCGGCGAACCAGTAGGTCCACGCCCGATTAGCCCTAGCGGTCCCGCCCCTCGAAGAGGTCGGGCACGCCGTCGTTGTCCGCGTCCACCTGTTCGGCTTCCTCGATCCCGCGGTAATGCTTGTTCCGGCTCCGGAGGATCACTGTGGCGGCGAGGGCAGCGATCAGGGACGCGCCGAGAATGGCGACCTTCGCATGGTCGTTCTGCTCGGTTCCCTGGGCGAAACTGAGGTCATTGACCAGCAGCGACACGGTGAAGCCAACCCCTGCGAGCAGGCCCACTCCCAACAGGTCGATCCAGCGCAGATCCGGGTCCAGGTTGGCGCGGGTCGTTTTGGTGAGCACAAAGGTGGTCAGCAGGATCCCGATCGGTTTACCGATTACCAGTCCCGCGATAATGCCGAGGGTGACGGTGTCGCCGAGGGCCGACAGCAGGCCTTCGGTCCCACCAACCGCCACACCTGCCGAGAAGAACGCGAACACCGGGACAGCGAATCCGGTGGACAGCGGGCGGAAGCGGTGCTCGAATATTTCGGCCAGCCCCGGTTTGTTCGGCCGGGGCATCTTCACCGTGCCGTCCTTGGCCTTGCGGAGCACCGGCACGAGGAAGCCGAGCAGGACACCGGCGACCGTGGCGTGAACGCCCGACGCATGCATCAGGATCCAGGTGGCGATACCAATCGGGAGGAGGATCAGCCAGGCGGCAGGGGTGTGGCGGCCAAAGTACTTGGGGTTCTTCTGCGCCAGGAAGCCAAACAACGCCAGGGGCACCAGCATGAAGAGCAGGTAGGTGAACTCGACGTCGTCGGAGTAGAAGAAAGCGATGATGGCAATCGCGATGAGATCGTCCACGACGGCGAGGGTCAGGAGGAAAACTCGCAGCGCGCTGGGGAGGTGGGAGCTGATCACTGCCAGGACGGCGAGGGCAAAGGCGATGTCGGTTGCCGTCGGAATGGCCCACCCCCGCAAGGACTCGGGGGAGGACAGGTTCACGATCACGTAGAAGAGGGCGGGCACCAGGACGCCGCCGGCGGCAGCCGTCACCGGCACCACCGCCCGGCTGAACTTGCGCAGGTCACCAGCAACAAACTCCCGTTTCAGTTCGAGGCCCACCAGGAAAAAGAAGATGGCAAGCAGCCCGTCCGCGGCCCAGGCCCCGACGCTCAGCCGCAGATGCCAGGGCTCGTACCCAAACTCGAAATCCCGAATCGCGAAATAGCTGGCTGAGGCTGGCGAGTTAGCCCAGATCAGGGCCGCGACGGCGGCGATCAGCAGCAGGATGCCACCGACCGTTTCCTTGCGGAGGATCTCATTGAGCCGCAGGTACTCCGGGTAGCTCGACCTTTCGAGGACCCGCTTTGGTGCCTTTGGTTCCTGGTTGTTGCTCACGGTGCGACCTTCTCTGATTTCGCCAATTCGATACTGACAGCCAACTCGATGCTTCTAGCCAACCAGGGCGCGGACGCCGATCACGAGGGTGGCTACGCCCAGGATCATTGAGGTGGTAATCAGCATAAAGTGCACCTTGAGGAACCGGGTAGGTGCACCCGACTCATCTTTGGAACGTGGGTCCTTGAAGACGCGCCGCAGGAAGGGTGGCCAGACGATCAAAGTCCAGATGCCGGCCAGGATGAGGATCAGGGCCAGGGGGGTGGGAAGCGACATGGTGATGAACTCCTTAGCCCTGGCGGCTCTCGAGCCACTTGCGTGCCTCGGTGGCCTGAAGGTTCAGTGCCTTACCGATCATGGGTTCAGCCGCCGACGCGATCTTGGACCCCATGAAGGGGATCGACGAGCTGACGGTCCCGGTGAGGTCCACCCGGGTGTCGGCGCCGGCCGCGACCAGACGCTGTTCGGCGTCAACGGTGACCGGCACACCTGCGACGGTCATGGTGACCTTGGCGGTGCGGGACCCATCGGGCGTCGGAGCGGTCCAGTGTTCCGTCTGGGTGACGGTGAGGGACTCGCCGACAAACTTACGCACCATGTCCGGGAGGCGCTTCGTGGGAAGCGTCCGGACGGCGCTCAGGGTGAAGGCGGCGGCGGTGTCGCCGTCGACGGTGACCGACTTCAGGGTGCCGCCCACCTTCTCGCTAACGTGCTTCAGGAAAGCCTCGTCGGTGAAGACGCCGGTTACCGTGGCGGCGTCGTAGGGCAGGGTGGTCGAAGCGTTCAGTGCCAAGGTTCCTCCGTAATGGAAAGGCGGTGAGGTGGAATGCGGTTTGCGCCCCACCCATCCTAGGGCCTTCCCGGGCCGCCGGGTGGGTCCCACAGGGTAGGCTTGGGGTATCCCCGGAATTCGACAGAATTTCGGGCTTTTGTGCTGGATAAACCGGTCGGAACCGCCTACCGCGGCCACCGTTGTCCCCGGAAACTGTCGGATCCTCGAGGAGAACCATTGAGCCTGAACGGACTGCGCGCCGCACTGATCGAGGACACGTCGTTCGCCCGGGTGAGGACGAATGCCTCGCACGGGGTCGCTGACCGGAACACCGACCTGCAGATCGGCGCGCCGGCCGGTCTGCGGGCAGCCTTGTTGGCCGAAATGGTGGATGGTCTGGCCTCATCCTCAACTACAACTGACGGTAACGCCGAGGGAGGCGCCAGCACACCGGTAGTGCTGGCCGTCACCGCCACCGGCCGGGAGGCCGAAGACCTTGCCGCGGCACTCCGGAGCTATTTGCCGGTCGCCGACATCGAGGAGTTCCCCAGCTGGGAGACGCTGCCCCACGAACGTCTCTCGCCGCGGTCAGACACCGTGGGCCGCCGGCTGTCCGTCCTGCGCCGGCTCGCACACCCCGAGGGGTCACCCGTGCGGGTCATCATTGCGCCCATCCGCGCCGTCGTCCAGCCACTGGTCGCGGGCCTGGGCGAGTTGCAGCCGGTCACCCTGAGGGTCGGCCAGGACGCCGAGTTCACTGAGGTGGTCCGGGCCCTGTCCGACGCCGCCTACGCTCGCGTGGACATGGTCACCCATCGTGGTGAGTTCGCAGTGCGTGGCGGAATCATCGACGTGTTTCCGCCCACCGAGGACCATCCCCTGCGGATCGAGTTCTTCGGTGACGAGGTGGAAGCGATGCGCTGGTTCGCCGTCGCCGACCAGCGCTCGCTGGTCCGCGAGGAGGACGGCCAGCCGAGAATGCTCTTCGCCCCGCCCTGCCGGGAAATCCTGATCACCCCCTCGGTCATGTCCCGGGCAGCTAAACTCAAGGCAGACCTGCCCGCCGCCGCAGCGATGCTGGAAAAGATTGCCGGCGGCATCGCAGTGGAGGGGATGGAGTCGCTCGCCCCGGTGCTGGTCGATGCGATGGTGCCCCTGGTCGGTGAGCTGCCCGCCGGGTCGATCGCCGTCGTCATTGAGCCCGAGAAGGTGCGGACCCGCGCCCACGATCTGGCCGCCACCAATGAGGAGTTCCTTGAGGCAGCCTGGTCCACGGCGTCCGAGGGCGGCGCCGCACCGCTCGACCTCGGCGGCGCCCTGGGCGCCGATTTGCAGACGGCGAGCTTCAGGTCCCTGACCGATACCCGCTCGGCGGCGCTCGCGAACAAGGTCGCCTGGTGGTCAATTACCTCCTTCGGTTCCGACGAGTCGCTGCAGGAATTCCTTCCAGAGATCGACGCATTCACGGTGCGGGCACGAGAGCCCCGCGGCTACCAGGGCGACGTGGCCGAAATGATGGATTTCCTGGGCGGCCGCGTGCGCGACCAGTGGCGGGTGGTCGTAGCCACCGAGGGCCCCGGTCCGGCTGCGCGCCTCGCTGAACTGTTCCACGACCACGACATTCCGGCCGCCCGGGTGGATTCACTAGAGTCACCGCCACAGCCGGGGATCATCGAAATTACGACGGCGTCCGCGGGCAGGGGCTTCGTCCTCGACTCCCTCAAGCTGGGACTCCTGACCGAGGCTGACCTGCTGGGCCGCACCACTGCGTCCGGAACCCGGGACATGCGCAAAATGCCCTCCAAACGGCGCAACGCCGTCGATCCGTTGCAGCTCCGTGAGAACGACTATGTGGTGCACGAGCAGCACGGTGTGGCCCGTTTCGTTGAACTGCTGCAGCGTGCCACCGGGGCGGGGCCCACCAAGACCATCCGTGAGTACCTGGTGCTCGAGTACGCGCCCTCCAAGCGCGGCGCTCCCGGCGACCGGCTGTTTGTCCCCACAGACCAGCTCGACCAGGTCACCCGGTATGTGGGCGGGGATGCCCCGGCGCTCAGCAAGATGGGCGGATCCGACTGGGCGAGCACCAAGTCCAAGGCACGCAAGGCAGTCAAGGAGATCGCGGGGGAACTGATCCGGCTGTACTCGGCGCGGATGGCATCACGCGGCTTCGCCTTCTCCGCGGACACCCCCTGGCAGCGTGAGCTGGAAGAGGCGTTCCCCTACATCGAGACCCCCGACCAGCTGACCACCATCAACGAGGTCAAGGCGGATATGGAGCGCGAAGTGCCGATGGACCGGCTGGTCTCCGGCGACGTCGGCTACGGCAAGACGGAGATCGCGGTGCGGGCCGCCTTCAAGGCCGTCCAGGACGGCAAGCAGGTCGCGGTGCTGGTGCCGACCACGCTGCTGGTGCAACAGCACTACGAGACCTTCTCCGAACGGTTTTCCGGTTTTCCGGTGAGGGTCAAACCCCTGTCCCGGTTCCAGAGTGCCAAGGAATCGCGGGAGACCTCCGAGGGGATTGGTTCCGGCGCTGTCGACGTCGTCATCGGCACCCACCGGCTGCTGTCCAACCAGGTCCAGTTCAAGGACCTGGGCCTGGTCATCGTCGACGAGGAACAGCGTTTCGGCGTGGAACACAAGGAAGCGCTGAAGAAGATGCGCACCAACGTGGACGTGCTCGCGATGAGCGCGACCCCGATTCCCCGGACCCTCGAGATGTCGCTGACCGGTATCCGGGAAACTTCGACGCTGGCCACCCCACCCGAGGAACGGCACCCGGTGCTCACCTATGTGGGCCCCTACACGGACAAGCAGACCTCAGCAGCGGTGCGGCGCGAGCTGATGCGTGAGGGCCAGGTGTTTTTCGTCCACAACCGGGTGTCCTCGATCGACCGCACCGCTGCGCACCTCAAAGAGCTGGTGCCCGAGGCGCGGGTCGCCGTCGCGCACGGCCAGATGAGCGAGTCCCGGCTGGAACAGATCATCGTGGACTTCTGGGAAAAACGCTTCGACGTCCTCGTGTGCACCACCATCATCGAAACCGGGCTGGACATCTCCAATGCCAACACCCTGATCGTGGACCGGGCCGACAACTACGGCCTGTCCCAGTTGCACCAGCTCCGCGGCAGGGTGGGACGAGGGCGCGAACGTGCCTACGCCTACTTCCTCTACCCCTCGGAGAAGCCGTTGGGCGAGGTGGCACTGGAGCGGCTGAAGGCTGTCGCCTCCCATAACGAGCTCGGCGCCGGCATGCAGCTCGCACTGAAGGATCTTGAGATCCGCGGTGCAGGCAACATGCTTGGCGGGGAACAGTCCGGCCACATCCAGGGGGTGGGTTTCGACCTGTACATCCGGCTGGTCGGTGAGGCAGTCGCGGACTTCCGTGGCGACGCGGAGGAGAAGGCAGCGGAGATGAAGATCGAGTTGCCGGTCAACGCCCACCTGCCCCACGACTACGTACCGGGGGAGCGGCTGCGTCTGGAGGCCTACCGCAAGCTGGCCTCCGCGATCACCTACGACGCCATCGACGCCGTGGTGGAGGAACTGGGTGACCGGTACGGGGAGCCACCCGCTCCGGTGGTCAACCTGATTGCGGTCGCCCGGTTCCGGGTGGCGGCGCGTGCGGCAGGCCTGACCGATGTTGCGCTGCAGGGAAACTTCATCAAGTTTGCGCCGGCGGAGCTCCCGGAATCGAAGGAAATGCGGCTCAAGCGCATGTATCCGGGATCCTCGCTGAAACCAGCATTGAACGCGGCCTTGATCCCGAAGCCGAAGACCTCGCCGGTGGGCGGCCGGGACCTGTCCGACGCCGACATCCTTACCTGGGCGCAGAACGTCGTGGACGCGATCTTCACCGAGTAGGCGACGCCCTGCAGTGGTAAAGTCGAACCCGACCACACGGGTATGACCCCCTGTCCCACAGCCTGCGGAAACCAGCCGTTCAGCAGCGTCGCCGCGGCCCTGTTGCCCGGCTGTGGGAACCGTCCCGCCGTGGCACCGAACCGAAGTACGGAGAACACTCAACGATGGAAACTACTGCCACCGGGAGCACCGCCATAGCGCCTGCGTCACGGGCACTGGAAGTGATCGGCGGGGACCTGACCGAGAAGGCCCTGAAACGCTACCTCGAAGGCATTGCCGGTGTTGACGCCGTGGGCCTTGAGGCGCGTGCAGCGTCCCTCGGGACCCGGTCGATCAAGACCACCTCCAAGGCCTGGGCCCTGGACAAGATCATCTCCCTGATCGACCTGACCACTCTGGAGGGTGCCGACACGCCGGGCAAGGTGAGATCCCTCGTCGCCAAAGCGCTGGTTCCCGACGCCGATGACCTGTCCACCCCCCGGGTGGCAGCGGTCTGCGTGTACGGCGACATGGTGCCCCACGCCGTGGAGGCGCTGGGCAGGGCCCACGACGCGGACGCCGCGGGCAGGATCAACGTTGCGGCGGTCGCTACGGCCTTCCCGTCCGGGCGGGCCTCACGGTCGGTGAAGCTCTCCGACACCGCCGACGCGGTGGCGGCGGGTGCGGACGAGATCGACATGGTCATTGACCGTGGCGCGTTTCTCTCCGGGCGGTATGGCCTGGTCTTCGACGAGATCGTTGCGGTGAAGGAAGCCTGCCGCCGCGACGACGGTTCCTACGCCCACCTGAAGGTGATCCTCGAGACCGGGGAGCTGAACACGTACGACAACATCCGGCGCGCCTCGTGGCTTTCCATCCTGGCTGGCGGCGACTTCATCAAGACCTCCACCGGCAAGGTAGCCCCTGCGGCGACCCTCCCGGTCACCCTGTCGATGCTCGAAGTGGTCCGCGACTGGCACCGGCTCACCGGTGAGAAGATCGGGGTCAAGCCGGCCGGCGGCATCCGCACTTCCAAGGACGCCATCAAGTACCTGGTCACCGTCGCCGAAACGGTGGGGGAGGACTGGCTTCAGCCGGACCTGTTCCGCTTCGGCGCCTCCAGCCTCCTCAATGACGTGCTCCTGCAGCGTCAGAAGCTCACCAGCGGCAGCTACTCCGGCCCTGCCTACGTCACGATCGACTAAGGATCCAACCCATGACTTTTCTCGAGTACGCACCGGCCCCGGAGTCCACGGCCATCCTGGACCTCAAGAGCGAGTACGGCCTGTTCATCAACGGTGAGTTCGTTCCCGGCAACGGCGAATCCTTCACCACCATTTCCCCTGCCACCGAGCAGAAGATCACCACCATTTCGTGCGCCAGCGAGGCCGACGTCGACTCCGCCGTCGCCGCCGCCCGCCGCGCCTACGAGAAGACCTGGTCGAAGCTCTCGGGCACGGACCGGGGAAAGTACCTGTTCCGCATCGCCCGCCTGGTGCAGGAACGCGCCCGTGAACTGGCAGTCGCAGAAACCCTCGACAACGGCAAGCCGATCAAGGAAAGCCGCGACGTCGACGTGCCCCTGGTGGCCGCGTGGTTCTTCTACTACGCCGGCTGGGCCGACAAGCTCGACCACGCCGGAATGGGCCCCAACCCCCGCTCGCTGGGTGTCGCGGCACAGGTGATCCCGTGGAACTTCCCGCTGCTGATGCTGGCATGGAAAATCGCCCCGGCCCTGGCCGCGGGCAACACCGTGGTCCTCAAACCCGCCGAGACCACCTCCCTGACCGCGATGCTCTTCGCCGAGATCCTGCAGCAGGCCGACCTGCCAGCGGGTGTCGTCAACATTGTCACCGGAGCCGGTGCAACAGGCTCCGCCCTGGTCAACCACCCGGATGTGAACAAGGTCGCCTTCACCGGCTCCACCGCCGTCGGACGGTCCATCGCCCGTTCAACGGCCGGCACGGGCAAGAAACTCACCCTCGAGCTCGGCGGCAAGGGCGCGAACATCGTGTTCGACGACGCCCCCATCGACCAGGCCATCGAGGGCATCGTCAACGGGATCTTCTTCAACCAGGGGCAGGTCTGCTGCGCCGGATCCCGCCTGCTGGTCCAGGAATCGATCCACGACGAGGTGGTCGAACGGCTCAAGTCCCGCCTGTCCACGCTGCGCGTCGGTGACCCCCTCGACAAGAACACCGACATTGGTGCGATCAACTCGGCGTCCCAGCTCGGCCGGATGCGCGAGCTCTCCGACATTGGGGAGCAGGAGGGCGCCACCCGGTGGAGCCCCGACAGCAACCTGCCGCAGCAGGGTTTCTGGTTCCCGCCCACCATCTTCACCAACGTATCCACCAGCCACCGCATTGCCCGGGACGAGATCTTCGGACCGGTGCTCTCGGTGCTGACCTTCCGCACGCCGGCCGAAGCGATCGCGAAAGCCAACAACACCCCCTACGGCCTGTCAGCTGGCATCTGGTCGGACAAGGGCAGCCGCGTGCTCGCCGTCGCCGACAAGCTGCGCGCAGGAGTGATCTGGGCCAACACCTTCAACAAGTTCGACCCCGCCTCACCGTTTGGCGGCTACAAGGAATCCGGCTACGGCAGGGAGGGCGGTCGCCACGGTCTGGGCGCCTACCTGGCACCAGCGTCGTCGGGCGCTGCAGACAAGTCCGTCGTCTCGGCCCTCATGTCCAAGACCCCACTGGGAGGCTCCAAATGAGCGCTGCACGGCTAGGCGTACCGAAGACCTACAAGCTCTACATCGGCGGCAAGTTTGTCCGCAGCGAATCCGGACGCGTCTATGAGGTACCGACCAGGAAGGGTGGACCCCTGTTGAACACCGTCAATGCGGCCAAGGGCTCACGCAAGGACGCGCGCGACGCCGTCACCGCCGCCCGCGGGGCCGTCAGCGGCTGGGCCGGTACCTCCGGATACAACCGGGGCCAGGTGCTGTACCGCATCGCCGAGGTGCTCGATGGGCGCCGGGCCCAGTTTGCCGACGAAATTGCCGCGTCCGAGGGCGTCTCGGCCGCGGCCGCGATCGCCCAGGTCGACGAGGCGATTGACCTGTGGGTCTGGTACGCCGGCTGGGCGGACAAGTATGTCCAGGTGGCGGGCAACGCCAACCCGGTGTCCGGCCCCTACTTCAACCTGTCCACCCCCGAGCCCACCGGCGTGGTGGCGGTCATCGCACCGCAGGGCCCCGGCTCACTGATCGGTTTCGTCCGGGCGGTCGCGCCGGTGCTGGTCAGCGGCAACACCGCGGTGGTCATCGGCAACGAGCGGGCGCCCCTGGCCGCGCTCAGCCTCGGAGAGGTACTGGCCACCTCCGACGTGCCCGCCGGCGTCGTGAACATCCTCAGTGGTTCGCCAGCGGAAATCGCTCCGTGGCTGGCCTCGCATGCCGACGTCAACGCCCTGGACCTGCTCGGCGCCGAAAACCTGGACTGGGTGGACCTGCAGATCGCCGCTGCGGAAACGCTCAAGCGGGTGCTCCCTCCGGAGACCGGGCCCGACGCCGGTGCCCCCTCGATCGACCGGATCACCTTCTTCACCGAAACGAAGACCGTCTGGCACACCAAAGGTCTGATCTAGGCCTCCCGGCCCAGCTCCCACCCACACAAAAGTGGCGGACCTGCAGGGGAGTGGTTGCTCAACCACTTTCCTGCAGGTCCGCCACTTTTGTGTGCGGTTGTTGGGTGCCGGGGGCTACGCCTTGCGGTCGCCCTTGGCAAGGGCGGGGCCGGTATCGGAGCGTCCGAGGATTGCCTGGGGAATCCAGAACGCGAAGAAAAACAGGGTCAGGCAGACGGCGAACGCCCAGACATTGCTCTGGTCGAAGAAGGTCAGGGCGAAAATCGATCCGAGGAACAGGACCATCATCACGGCGAACGTCACCAGGTTGCTGGCGAGGTGGCCTTCCCCGGAGTGGGTGGGCTGCTTGGCCGGAGCGGACCGCTCCGGGGATGCCGAAGTCGTGGGGTGTGCCATTGAGTCTCCTCGGAGGTGTGCGAAACGATACTCCCTTAACCATAACTGCCCGTCGGCGTGAGGCAGCGCAGCGGCGCTCAGACCGGAATCCGGTAACCCCGTTTCACCACCGTCGCGACCAGCCGGGGATCCGGGAGCGCCTTCCGCAGCCGGCTGACCGTCATGTCGAGGGCGTGCGCGTCAGCGGCGCCCGGAAGCACCGAGGCCAGATGGGCCCTCGTCAAGACGGCCCCACGAGCTTCGAGGAGCGCCCCGAAGACTGCCATTGGCGCGGGCGCCAGGAGCACCGGCGTCCCGTTGATGCGCAGTGTGCTGCCTCGGAGTTCAATGCTCCCGTAGGAACCCTCGTACCGCAGAGCCCGGCGGGACGGGGATCCAGTGGGGTCTGCGAGCTGCATTGGTCGATCTCCGGGGCTTGATCGGTGGCTGGTACCACTTCACCGTAGGTAGCCCTGATTGCCCGGGTGTTTCGCGGAGGTGAACGCCGAAAAACAACCCGGGCGCCCGCCTACAGACCCAACGACTCCTCGACGTCCCGGAGGACCGCGTCCAGGCGTGCGCGTGCGATGACCTTGGCGTCCTCGAGTGCTGCGGCCGACTCGACCGGTTCCACTACCTCGAGGTAGCACTTCAGCTTCGGTTCGGTGCCGCTGGGGCGGATGATCACCCGGGTGTTGTCCCGGGTGAGGAACAGCAGTCCGTCGGTCGGTGGCAGTCCTGCATGGCCCAGGAGGAGGTCCTCGACAACGTCGATTGCCGAGTCGGCGAAGGCCTGCGGCGGGTTTTCCCGCAGCCGGTTCATCATGGCGCCCAGCAGCCCGAGACTGCCGACCCGGACGGACAGCTGGTCGCTGGCGTGTAACCCGTGCAGCAGTGACAGGTCGTCCAGCAGATCGAACAGGGTCCGGCCTGCCGCCTTGGTGGCTGCCGCCAACTCGGCCATGAGCAGGGCCGCAGAAATGCCGTCCTTGTCCCTGACCATCCCGGGCGCTACGCAGTAGCCCAGCGCCTCCTCATAGCCATACGTCAGGGAGGGAACACGCGAGATCCATTTGAACCCGGTGAGGGTTTCGGTGTGGGTGATGCCTGCGGCCGCGGCGATACCTGCCAGCAACCGTGAGGAGACGATCGAGTTGGCGAAGACCGGCGCGGGCGCGCCAGGTGCGGCGTCCTGGACCAGACGGGTGGCGAGGTGCTGGCCAAGCAGCGCCCCGGTTTCGTCCCCCCGGAGCATCCTCCACTCACCGGTGGCTGGATCCTTCGCGGCGACCGCCACCCGGTCGGCGTCGGGATCGTTGGCCAGCACCAGATCGGCGTCCTGGGCTTCCGCCGCAGCCAGGGCAAGGTCGAGGGCGCCCGGCTCCTCGGGGTTGGGGAAATCGACAGTCGGGAAGTCGGGGTCCGGTTCCGCCTGTTCGGCGACAACGTGGACGGTCCCGAAGCCTGCGGCGGCCAGCACGTCCTGCGCGGTCTTTCCGCCCACCCCGTGCAGGGGGGTCAGCACAATGGACAGGTCCCGGGCCGGGAACGCCTCGCGGTCGGCGAGACCCACCACGGAGGTCACGTAGTCCTTTGCGATGCTCTCGGGCAGGATGTTCCAGCCCCCGGGGGCCAGCACGATGCTGTCCAGGGTGCCGACCGCGGCGATCCGGTCGGCGATTTCGGCGTCCTGCGGTGCGACGATCTGTGCGCCCCGGCCGGCGTCGTCCACAGCGCGTCCGCCCAGGTAGACCTTGTAGCCGTTGTCCTGGGGCGGGTTGTGGCTGGCCGTCACCATCACCCCCACCTCGCATTCGAGGGCGCGCACCGCGTAGGCGAGCACCGGGGTCGGCAACTCGGTGGGCATCAGGAAGGTCTGGATGCCGGCGGCGGTGAAGACCGCGGCGGTCTCCTCAGCGAAGATCCGGGAATTGTGGCGGGCGTCGAATCCGACGACGGCGCGGGGAGCGTAGGCGCCGTCGGCGATCCCGAGCACATAGGCGGCGACACCGGCGGCTGCGCGGCGTACCACCACCCGGTTCATCCGGTTGGGCCCGGCGCCGAGAGCAGCCCGCAGGCCAGCGGTGCCGAACAGGAGCGGGCCGCTGAAACGGTCCTGCAGTTCCTGGGCCACCATGGTGGCGCTGTCGGCGTCGTCGTACCGCTCGAGAAGGGCCTGAAGTTCCGCCGTCGTCTGCGGGTCCGGATCCTCAGCGGCCCAGGCGCGGGCGGCAGCGAGGAGTGGTTGGTGGTCGGCGTGCGTCATGACTTCTGGTTACCTTTGGTCAGGTGCTAGAGCCGGCTGATGATGTCAGCAAGCAGGCGTGAAATGCGGGGCCCGGCGGCCGCGCCGGATTCGATGACCTCGGCGTGGCTCAGGGGTGTTGAACTGATGCCCGCCGCGAGGTTGGTGACCAGGGAGATCCCGAAGACCTCCATGCCGGCGTGCCGCGCGGCAATGGCTTCGAGCGCCGTGGACATGCCGACCAGGTCGGCGCCGATGGTCCTGGCATACCTGACCTCGGCCGGGGTCTCGTAGTGCGGGCCGGTGAACTGTGCGTAGACGCCCTCGTCCAGGGTGGGATCGACTTCGCGGGCGAGGTCGCGGATCCGCGGGGAGTACAGGTCGGTCAGGTCCACGAAGGTGGCGCCCTCAAGGGGGGAGGTGGCGGTGAGGTTCAGGTGGTCGCTGATCAGGACGGGGGTGCCGGGAGTCCACTGTTCCTGCAGCCCGCCGCACCCGTTCGTCAGCACCATCACCCTGGCCCCCGCAGCTGCTGCAGTGCGCACCCCGTGGACTACCGCCCTGACACCCTTGCCCTCGTAATAATGGGTGCGGGAGCCGACCACCAGCGCGCGCTTGCCCGACGTCGTCAGGACCGATCGCACCGTCCCCACATGTCCTTCGACCGCGGGGGCGGAGAACCCGGGGATGTCCGATGCCTTCAGGGTGTGGGTGGTCTCTCCAATGAGGTCGGCTGCTTCACCCCAGCCCGATCCCAGCACCAGGGCAATGTCGTGGGTATCGACGCCGGTTTCGGCGGCGATGTACTCCGCTGCGGCTCGTGCCAGGTCGAAGGGGTCGGTCGGCGTCATTGACGTGGAGTTCTCGATCACTGGTCAAACTTACCCTCAGTTCCCAGCCCGCGGCCACCGCCGGGGCGGGCGCGGACCACCTCAACCGTTTGAGAGCGCGGCAGCGATAGGACAGAATGGTCAGTTGTGACCAGCCAACTAGATTTCAGTGCCCTGCGAATTGCCATCCTGGGCGGCGGGCCCGGTGGATATGAGGCGGCGATGGTTGCTGCCTCACTCGGTGCGACCGTCACGATCGTGGAGCGCCAGGGGCTCGGCGGGGCTGCAGTCCTCACCGATGTGGTGCCATCCAAAACTCTGATCGCCACGGCTGACATCATGGCCCGCGTCGATTCCGCGCATGAGCTGGGCGTGCGGTTCGAGAATACCAAAGCTGCCTACGCGGACCTGGGCCAGGTCAATGAACGACTGCTGCGCCTCGCTGCCGAGCAGTCCGCCGACATCTCCCGGGCGCTGGAGCGGGTGGGAGTGAAGATCCTCATCGGCGAGGGGAAACTGCTCGACAACCACCGCCTGGAGGTCACGGCCGGCGACGAAACCACCACCGTCGAGGCGGACGCCATCCTCCTGTCGGTAGGCGCGCACCCCCGGGAGCTGCCCACGGCGCAGCCGGACGGTGAACGCATCTTCAACTGGACCCAGATCTACACCCTCACCGAGGTGCCGGAGCATCTCATCGTGGTCGGCTCCGGGGTCACCGGGGCCGAGTTCGCTTCCGCGTACGACGGTCTGGGATCCAAGGTCACCCTGATTTCAAGCCGCGACCGGGTGCTCCCCGGCGAGGATGCCGACGCCGCCGAGGTGCTCGAGAACGTCTTCCGGAACCGCGGCATGACAGTGCTCTCCGAGTGCCGCGCCCAGGGCGTCGAGCGGGTGGGCGACGGCGTCGTCGTCACCCTTTCGGACGGGCGGACCGTCGAGGGCAGTCACTGTCTCATCGCGGTCGGCTCCATCCCCAATACCGCGGGGATCGGGTTGGAGGATGCGGGAGTCCAGCTCACCGAGTCGGGGCACATCAAGGTCGACGGCGTCTCGCGCACCTCGGCCCCGAACGTGTACGCGGCGGGGGACTGCACGGGGGTGCTGGCGCTCGCGTCGGTGGCCGCCATGCAGGGCCGGATCGCGATGGCCCACCTGATGGGTGACAGCGTCACCCCGCTGAAGCTCAAGCAGGTTGCGTCCAATATTTTCACCGCCCCCGAAATTGCCACCGTGGGGGTCTCCGAGGCCGACGTCGAATCCGGCCGCTACCAGGGCGACGTCGTGAAGCTCTCCCTCCACACCAACGCCCGCGCGAAGATGATGAACGTGACCGACGGATTTGTGAAGATCATCTCCCGCAAGGGGTCCGGAACGGTGATCGGCGGCGTCGTCGTCGGGCCCCGCGCCTCGGAGCTGATTTTCCCGTTGGCCCTGGCCGTGACGAAAAAGCTGCACGTGGACGATGTGGCCAACACGTTCACCGTCTACCCGTCGCTGACCGGCTCAATCTCCGAAGCGGCACGACGCCTGCACGTCCGGCTCTAGAACCAAAAGTTCCCAGCACCGGGTTCCAAGAGTCAACGGTGCTGTGGCTTGTCTCACGGCTGAGCTGTCCACATACTGGACAATTTTATCCACCTGTTGGACCTTGCTGTTCTGATTGATGCATTCAGCCGCCTCATCGCGGTGCCATCAGGCCCGCCGTAATGAAAGAAAGCCGCAGACATGTCAACATCCCCGTCCGCCGTGGACGCCGGTGCTTCGACGCCGAAGAATCCCAAGGGCCGCGTCATCTTCGCGAGCCTCATCGGCACCACCATCGAGTTCTATGACTTCTATATTTACGCCACGGCGTCGGTGCTGGTCTTCCCGGCGCTCTTCTTCCCGGACGCTACTCCAGCGAATGCGCTCCTGAGCTCCTTCGCCGTCTTCGGCGTCGCCTTCGTGGCACGCCCGCTCGGATCGATCATCTTTGGCCACTACGGGGACCGGATCGGACGCAAGGGGACGCTGGTCGCGTCGCTGCTGACGATGGGTATTGCCACCTTCCTCATCGGTGTGCTGCCGACAGCGCAGGTGGATGGCTGGATCATCCTCGCGCCCGCACTGCTGGTGCTGCTGCGCTTCTTCCAGGGTCTTGCCCTGGGTGGCGAATGGAGCGGTGCCGCACTGCTCGCCACCGAGAACGCACCGAAAAACAAGCGCGCCGTCTACGGAACGTTCCCACAGTTGGGTGCTCCGATCGGCTTTATCCTCGCGAACCTGCTGTTCGTCTACCTGAACGCCACCCTCACCAACGAGGAGTTCCTGGCCTGGGGCTGGCGGGTGCCGTTCCTGCTCAGCGCCGTGCTGGTCATCGTTGGGCTGTACGTCAGGCTCAAACTCATCGAAAGCCACTCCTTCCAGCAGGTCAAGGACAAGGGCAAGGTAGTGAAACTGCCCCTCGCCAGCGTTTTCAAGCACCAGTGGCGTGCCCTGCTGCTCGGCACGTTCATTATGTTCGCCACCTACGTGCTGTTCTACCTGATGACCGCCTTCACGCTGACCTTCGGCACCACCCCGGCTACGGTCGAGGACGCACGGACGGCCGCTGAAGCTGCGGGACGAGGGTTCGACGACGCCGCCGCTGAGGCCTTCGTGCCGGGACTTGGCATTGCCCGCGGTGACTTCCTGATCATGCTCATCATCGGTGTGGTGTTCTTCGGCATCTTCACCCTGGTCTCCGGTCCGCTCGCCGAGAAGTTCGGCCGCCGGAAGATGCTGATGGCCACCACCATCGGGATCGCGCTGTTCGGGTTCACCTGGGTCCCGCTATTCGGTGCGGGCACCACCGGCGCGATGGCACTGCTGATCATCGGCTTTATCCTGATGGGTCTTACCTTCGGTCCGATGGCGGCGATCCTGCCGGAACTGTTCCCCGCCAACGTCCGCTACACCGGCTCGGCTGTCGCCTACAACATGTCAAGCGTCATCGGCGCGGCTCCGGCATCGTTTGTCGCCATCGCCCTGTGGCAACTGGCGGACGGCAGCACATTCCTGGTGGGCCTGTACCTCAGTGCGGCGGCGGTTGCCACGTTCGTTGCACTCTGGCTCAGCAGGGAAACCCGCGACCACGACTACGACAACAACGTGGCGTAACCGTTCCACCCCTTCACGACGGCGCGGCACATGTTGGTGCGGCGCCGTCGTCGTGACCGGGGAAGTCCGGTGGCGAGAAATAGGCTCCCACGTAGAATCGGTCAGGAAATCAACCAGCGGAGGCGGCATGAGTACCCAAGCACTGGCTGACGGACGCTACCTTCTGGGCAGCGTCCTCGGCGTCGGCGGGATGGCCGAGGTCTACCATGCCCGGGACACCCGGCTCGGCCGGGATGTGGCCGTGAAGCTGTTCCGTCCGGGGGTCGCCGACGGCGTCTCCCGCGGATCGGATGAGGCACGGCTGCTCGCGGACCTGCACCACCCGGGACTGGTGCGGGTGCTGGATATGGATTCGTCGAGTACGTCATCCGGTCCCACCTACCTGGTGATGGAACTCGTCGAGGGCCCCGACCTGGGCGCGATGCTCGCCGGCGGCGCGCTCCCGGCCGACGCCGTCCGCCTGGCCGGATGGGATGTTGCCCGGACACTTGCGTACATCCACCAGCGAGGCATCCTGCACCGCGACATCAAACCGTCGAACATCCTGACCCGGGCAGCCGATCCGGACAGTGGAGTCTTCGGCTACCTGCTCACCGACTTCGGTATCGCACGCTTCTACGACGCCGCCCGGCAGACCGCCACGGGGCAGACGGTCGGCACCGCCGCCTATCTGAGTCCTGAACAGGCGCGCGGCGGCACGGTCGGAACCCCGACCGACATCTACTCGCTCGGACTGGTCCTGCTGGAATGCCTCACGGGTGCCAGGGCCTACCCCGGGACGAGCCTGGAAGCCGCGGTCGCCCGGCTGCACCGGTCGCCCGCAATTCCGGCTGAACTCGGGCCGGCCTGGGAATCGTTGCTGTCACGGATGACCGCAGACAACCCCGAGGGTAGGCCTACCGCCGGTGCCATCGCGGCCGAGTTCGCCCAGTGGAAGGAGCCTTTACCCCGCACCGAGGTCCTCCGAGCGGACACTCCAGCGGCCAGGCAGTTTCAGCTCTCCCTGCCGGACGAACCCGGCCGGCAACCGGCGCCCACCACGGTCCTCGCGACAGGACCGGCTGCCACCGAGGCCCAACCAGCAGCCAGTGTCCGGCCCGCCGAATCCCGCGCGACCGCTGCGGAGGCCGGCGCCTCAGGTGAGCCCCGCGGTGGCCGGTCCGTCCGCAACCCGTCCTCGCAAGGCCGGCCCGGCTCATCCCAGCCCGGCTCTTCCCGACCCGGCTCTTCCCGACCCGGCCGGCGCCGGACCTGGCTGGTGGGTGTGCTCGCCGTCGTCGCCGTGGTGATCTTTGGTTTCGTCGCCATCCTCGGGATGAACCCGGGCGGACAGACGCCGGTGGAGGAGCTTCCCTCGGTGCCGGGGACCACCGGCGAACTTTTGAATGAACTTTACGAGCGGGTGCAACCATGAGCCGGGCACAGGCTCCGGGGAGGCGGCTCCAGCGGGTCCACGCTGGCCGGGTGCAACGTCAGTGGGCAGTGGCGACCTCCCTGGGTGCCGCGTTGCTCTTGTCGGGCTGTGGGGCGCCGGCGCTGGATTCGGACGCGGCCGCGAGCTTCCAGGCCTCGGTCCGGGAGATCGCCACGGCGGCGGCCGCCGGCGATCAGGTCGCCGCCACCCAGCTCACCACCGAGCTTCGCCAGGAAGTCACCGTGGCGCGGGGGCAGGGCACCGTCACGGCCGAACGGGCAACCCAGATCCAGTCGACCATTGACGAGTTGCTCCTGGCCATCGCGGCCGAGGTGGGCCAGACCGCTCCCATCGAGCCTGCACCTGTTCCTGAGCCCACCACAAACACGCCGGCGCCCTTGCCTGCTACCCCGGCTGAGACACCCACCCCGCCTGCCGGGCCGTCGCAGGACGACGACGGCGAGGACAGCGGGAATGGGGACGGCGGCGACGACGCCGGCGAGGACAGCGAGGATGCCGATCCCGCCAGCGACAAGGCGCAACGTGATGCTGAACGGGAGCGGGAGAAACAACAGCGCGAGCAGGAAAAGCTAGAGAAGGAACAGCTCGAGCAGGCCGAAAAGGAGCAGGAGCAACGCGAGGACGCCGACGACGACGGGTAGCCCTGGGAACCGGACGGTAGGACCGGCCCCGCAGAGCAGGTGTGCTGTGCCTAGTCGGAAATTGCGGCGATCACGGCTCCGGCCGCCACGGTGTCACCCGGGGCAGCGCTGAGACCGGACAGGGTGCCGGACTTGTGGGCGGTCAGGGGTTGTTCCATTTTCATTGCCTCCAGCACCACAATCAGGTCCCCCTCGGAGACGAGATCGCCGTCGGCCACTGCCACCTTGACGATGGTGCCCTGCATGGGGGAGGTGAGGTCGTCGCCGTCGGCTGAAGCCGTCGACCCGCCTCGTGTCCGCAGCGCCTTCTTCGGTTTGCCGGTGGTGGCCTGCCGGCCTGTTCCGCCGAGGCCCGCGGGCAGGACCACTTCAAGCCGCTTGCCGGCTACCTCAACCGTGATGCGCTGGCGGCCGCCGTCGTCGTCGGACGCTGAATCGGCCGCGTCCGCCGGGCTCCACGGCGCGATGGTGTTGGTGAACTCGGTTTCGATCCAGCGGGTGTGGACCGTGAACGGTCCGTCGGCCGGGGCGAACGCGGGGTCCGCGACGACGGCGGCGTGGAACGGCAGGACCGTCGGCATCCCGATGACGCGCATCTCAGCGAGGGCACGCCGGGCGCGTTGCAGTGCCTGGGTGCGGGTGGCGCCAGTGACGATGAGCTTGGCCAGCATTGAGTCGAAGTTCCCGCCAATCACTTCGCCGGCTTCGATCCCTGAATCGACCCGGATGCCGGGTCCGGTGGGGAGGGTAAGTGTCTGGACGGTGCCGGGGGCGGGCATGAAGTTCCGGCCGGCATCCTCGCCGTTGATCCGGAACTCAAAGGAATGGCCGCGGACGATCGGGTCGCTGTAGCCGAGGGCTTCGCCGCGGGCGAGGCGGAACTGCTCCCGGACCAGGTCGATGCCGGTGACCTCCTCGGAGACCGGGTGCTCGACCTGCAGCCGGGTGTTCACTTCCAGGAACGAGATGGTCCCGTCCTGACCTACCAGGAACTCGCACGTTCCGGCGCCCTGGTAGCCGGCCTCTTGAAGGATGGCCTTCGACGCCTCGTAGAGCCGGCGGTTCTGGTCCTCGCTGAGGAAAGGCGCCGGCGCTTCCTCGACCAGTTTCTGGTTGCGGCGCTGCAGCGAGCAGTCGCGGGTGGAGACGACGACGACGTTCCCGTGCGCGTCGGCGAGACACTGGGTCTCGACGTGGCGGGGTGCATCGAGGAACCGTTCGACGAAGCACTCGCCCCGTCCGAATGCGGCAGTGGCTTCGCGGACCGCTGAGTCGTAGGCCTCGGGGATGTCGGCTGCGTCCCGCACCACCTTGATGCCACGGCCACCGCCGCCGAAGGCGGCCTTGATGGCGAGGGGAAGCCCGAACTCGTCGGCGAAGTCCTGGACCTCGCGGACTGAGGCAACCGGGTCCTTCGTGCCGGGGACCAGGGGTGCGCCCACCCTCTCGGCAATGTGGCGGGCCTTGACCTTGTCACCGAGTTGGGAGATGGCCTCCGGCGACGGGCCGATCCAGGTGATCCCCGCCTCCATGACCTTGCGGGCAAAATCGGCGTTCTCGGACAGGAAGCCGTAGCCCGGGTGGATAGCGTCCGCGCCGCTGCGCTGGGCCGCTTCCAGGATGCGGTCCATCACCAGGTAGGAGTCGGCGGCGGTGCTGCCACCGAGACCATAGGCCTCGTCGGCCAGCCGGACGTGCAACGCGTCCCGGTCGGGGTCGGCGTAGACGGCAACCGACGCGAGGCCCTCGTCGCGGGCAGCGCGGATGATGCGCACGGCAATCTCACCGCGATTGGCGATCAGGACCTTGGTGACGGGGTGTGCAGCAGCGGAAAGGGACTCGCTCATGGTGTGGTCTGGCTCCTTCGTTTCTGTTCGGAGCCTAGCGCCATATTGTCGTTTATGCCCATAATCCATGCGGATAGCGCGTGTGGCGGGCTCATTCTTTGTAGGGATGCTACAAACGGAATCCTGACCGGACGCGTCGCCAGGTGAAGATCAGCCGGCGAAGGTGCGGACTAGGTCCAGAAGTCCATCACGGTGAGGTTTGCCGAGGCCAGCAACCCGCGCAGAGTCGAGACGCTCAGCCCGATGACGGCGTGCGGATCGCCGTCGACCCGGGTGATGAACGCCCCGCCCAGCCCGTCGATCGTGAATGACCCGGCGACCTGGAGCGGTTCGCCGGTGGCCACATAGGCGTCGATCTCGTCGTCGGACAGTTGGGCGAAGTGCACCGAGGCGGAGGCCACCGCACCCACCGTGGCGCCGGATCCGCCGTCGGAGGGATCACGGGTATCCACCAGCCAGTGGCCGGTGTGCAGCACGCCAAACGAGCCGCTCATCCGGCGGATCCGGGCACGCGCGATATCGGGTTCCCACGGTTTGCCGTGGGCAGCGCCCTCGAACTCGAAGATCGAGTCGCAGCCGATCACCAGCGCCCCCTCCGAGCCGTCCACCGCGGCGACCGCCTCTGCCTTGGCGCGGGCAAGGAGGAGGGAGGTGTCAAACGCATCGAGGGGCCCGTACCGTGCGGCGACCGCTTCCTCGTCAACGTCGGAGACCAGCACCGAGTGGCGGATGCCCGCATCGGACAGGACCTTGGTGCGGGCGGGAGAGGCGGAGGCGAGGATCAGGTGGGACGTCATACTTCAGCTTAGGCACGCCGGGGGCACCACGGTGAACCGTGGTGCCCCGACGTGCGCGAGCTAGCCGCGGGCGTCGGCCAGCTGTGGTGTGTTGGCAGATCCCGTTTCGGCGGCGGGGGAGTCATCGGCGAACGGGTCGCCGGTGCGGGGTGCGTTGTACAGGTCGGCGTCCAGGATGCCCTCGCGCTTGGCGACGATCGTGGGGATGAGCGCCTGGCCAGCCACGTTCAGGGCGGTTCGGCCCATGTCGAGGATTGGGTCGACGGCGAGCAGCAAGCCCACACCTGCCAGCGGCAGCCCGAGAGTGGAAAGGGTCAGCGTGAGCATCACGACAGCGCCGGTGGTCCCTGCCGTGGCCGCGGAACCGAGGACCGAGACAAGTGCAATCAGCAGGTACTGCGTCAGGCTCAGGTCGATCCCGAAGAACTGGGCAACGAAGAGGGCAGCAATGGCAGGGTAGATCGCGGCGCAGCCGTCCATTTTGGTGGTGGCGCCCAGCGGAACCGCGAACGAGGCGTAGGCGCGGGGAACGCCCAGGTTCCGCTCGGTGACCCGCTGCGTCAGGGGCAGGGTGCCAATTGAGGAGCGCGAGACGAACGCCAACTGGATGGCAGGCCACGCCCCGGAGAAATACTGCCGCACCGACAAACCGTGGGCCCGGATCAGGACCGGGTACACGACCAACATGACCAGGGCCAGTCCCAGATAGATGGCCAGCGTGAACTTGCCCAACGAGCCGATAGTGTCCCAGCCGTAAACCGCAACGGCGTTGCCGATCAGCCCGACGGTCCCGATCGGGGCAATGCGGATGATCCACCACAGCACCTTCTGGATGACGGCCAGCGCTGAGGCGGTGAAGTTCAGGAACGGTTCTGCAGGCTTGCCGACCTTGAGGGCGGCAATGCCGACGGCGACCGCGACCACCAGCACCTGGAGTACGTTGAAGCTCAGCGCCGTGGTCAGGTCACCCGACTCGCCAGCGGAGGTCGCCGCGCGCAGACCGAGGAAGTTGGCGGGGATGAGGCCCGTCAGGAACGCCCACCAGCTCCCGGTCCGGCCCGAGTACTCCTCGGGAGGGGTGGCACCGGTTCCCGCGCCCGGCTGGAAGAGGGAACCGAGGCCCATCCCGATGACGACGGCGATCAGAGCCGTGATCCCGAACCAGAGCAGGGTCTGTCCGGCGAGCCGCGCGGCGTTGTGCACCGCGCGGAGGTTGCTGATGGAGCTGACCACCGCGGTGAAAATCAACGGGACGACGGCGGCCTGCAGCAACGACACGTAGCTGCTGCCGATCGTGCCAAGGGTCGAGCCAAGTGCGGTGGGCGTCTCCTCGGTGTGGCCGGTGTACTTGGCCAGCAGGCCAAGACCCAGGCCGACGACCAGGGCCGCCGAGTTCAGCGGATCCGCGCTGCCCCGAGGAGGAGGATCGTTATTCCCGCTCCGAGTGTGACAAACCTCCGGTTACCGGTCCGGTGAGCAACCTGGACATCCGTGGCCAACGTGCCGGTATCGGATGTCCAGGTTGCTCACCAAACACCGTGGTCCCTAGCCGACCAGGGCCCGGCGTAGCGTGTCCAACCCGACGGACCCGAGGTTCAGCGCCCGGGTGTGGAAGCCGCGCAGATCAAACGCGTCGCCCTCGCGGCTCCGGACCTCGTCGCGGATCTGCTCCCAGAGCCGCTGCCCAATCTTGTACGAGGGGGCCTGGCCCGGCCAGCCCAGGTAGCGGTTGAACTCGAAGTCCAGCTGGCCCTCGGAGATGGCAATGTTCTTCTTCAGGAACTCATACCCCTTGTCGGGGGTCCAGGTGCCGGTGCCCCAGCGTTCGGGGACGTCCAGTTCCAGGTGAACCCCGATGTCGAAGACCACCCGTGCCGCCCGCATCCGCTGCGCATCGAGCATGCCCAGCCGGTCACCCGGGTGGTCGAGGTAACCCAGTTCCTGCATCAGCCGCTCTGCGTACAGTGCCCAGCCCTCGCCGTGGCCGGACACCCAGACCGCGTTGCGCCTCCAGTTGTTCAGCAGACCCCGCTGCATGGTTGCGGTCGCAATCTGCAGGTGATGCCCGGGGACGCCCTCGTGGTAGACGGTGGTCGTCTCTTTCCAGGTGGTGAAGGAGTCCTCTCCCTCGGGGACCGACCACCACATCCGGCCGGGGCGGGAAAAGTCGTCGCTGGGACCGGAGTAGTAGATGCCGCCCTCATGGGTGGGCGCGATCTTGCATTCGATCGTGCGCATGAGGTCGGGGATGTCGAAGTGGACTCCCGCCAGTTCATTCACTGCCTTGTCGGAGAGCTGCTGCATCCAGGACTGCAGCGCGTCAGTACCCTGCAGCTGCATTTCGGGCGTCTCATCGAGGATTTTCATGGCTTCCTCAATGGAGGCGCCTGGCTTGATCTCGTTGGCTACCGCTTCCTGCTCGGCGATCACCCGATCGAGTTCTTCGACCCCCCACTGATAGGTCTCTTCAAGATCGACGACGGCGCCCAGGAACCGGCGCGACATCAGCGCGTAGTGGTCCCGGCCGACCGCGTCCTTGGCTGGCGCGGCGGGGAGTAGCTCCTCCTGCAGGAAGGCACCGAGGCGTCCGTACGCGGCGCGGGCTGCGGCCGACCCGGCCATGAGGTCCTGGCGTACCCCGTCCGGCAGCTCACCGACCTCAAGGGAGGCGTTCGACACGAAATCATCAAAGAATCCGCCGTCCTCCGCGTACTTGGCGGTCTGGTCAATCACGATCCGGATCTGGCGGTCCGCCGGTACCAGGCCGCGGTCCTTGCCGGCGCGAAGCGAGGTGAGGTAGCCGCCGAGAGCGTCAGGAATGTTGTGCAGACGGCCAGCAATGTGACCCCACTGCTCGGCTGTCGCGGTGGGCATCAGGTCAAAGATCATCCTGATCTCCTGTGCCGGGGAGGCGAGGTTGTTCAGGTCCGCCAGGTTCAGGCCGGACTCGTGGATCTCGAGTTCAAGGCCGAGACGCTCCTGCATGGCGTCGAGGGTGACGCGGTCGACGTCGTCGGCGGGCTCCAGATCGGTGAGACGACCGAGTGTTTCCCTGGTGGCCTCGGCCCAGGCCTCAAGGCCTGCGGGGGAGTAGTCGCGGTATTCGGTTTCGTGGCCGGGGAAGCCGAGCTCGGTCGCGAAGCCCGGATCGAGCTGCAGCAGGGTCTCGGTATAGGCGTCGGCGACGGCGTCAATCGCGGTTTTCGCCCGGGTCATTGGCGTTGCGGGCGACTGGTTATCTGTGGCGGGGGTCTCATTATTCACAGGTCGAGCCTAGCCGTTTTGCCGTCAGAATGGTTGCTTTGGGCCACGTTGGTCGACCGTAACCGGATTGTGCCCTGCGTTCCCGCGACGGTCCCCCGGCCAGGGAAGTACTTTGGATCCAGTGGTGCTGGCGCGGGCAAGGAAACGAAGGATGGGATCGATGGTGCGAGTTCGCAGGGTCGTCGCAGTGGCCTGGCTCTCTGCCGCCGGGATGGCCCTGACGGGCTGCGCCCCCGCCGCCCCGGATCTCCTGAGCGCCGACGTCGAACGCGCGGCCGTCCAGGTGGGGGACTACCCGGCGGCAGTGGCCAGCCTGCGGGACTCATCCTTCCGTCTCGGCGCGATGATGCTCGCCGGCGCCGATCCGACCGACAACGCGGTGACGAGCCCCGTTAGCGCCCTGTCCACGCTCGCCATGCTACGTGCCGGGGCGGCGACGACGACGGCGGCGGAGATGGACGAGGTACTCGGCTTTCCCGCCGAGCACCGCGACGAGGCAATGAATGCGCTGCTGGCTCTCTGGCAGGAGTACGAAGGCAATCCCGGCACGGTGGACGAGGATGACCCGCCGGAAACACCGCTGCTGCACCTGGCGAACGGGACGTTCATTGATCGTGGCCTGACCGTGGGGGAGACCTTCCTTCAGACGCTTGCTGCCCAGTACGGTTCGGGCGTGTACCCGGTGGACTTCAGCGACGGCTCCACCGAACGGATCCTGAACGCGTGGGTCAGCGAGCATACCGGCGGCAGGATCGAGGAGGCGCCGCTGGACTACGATCCGCTGACCCGGGTCGCACTGCTGAACACCGTGTATTTCGCGGCGGCCTGGGCCACCCCCTTTGACCCCGTGGATACTGCTCCGGGGCCGTTCCAGCTCACCGACGGCGGGTCCATCCAGACAGACATGATGCGGCA
The DNA here is from genome assembly GCF_017875735.1 of Arthrobacter sp. CAN_C5. Taxonomy (NCBI): domain Bacteria; kingdom Bacillati; phylum Actinomycetota; class Actinomycetes; order Micrococcales; family Micrococcaceae; genus Arthrobacter; species Arthrobacter sp. CAN_C5. The sequence goes on along the minus strand of NZ_JAGGMZ010000001.1, from coordinate 2,968,128 downwards.
GCTCGTGGTGGCCAACTACGCCTCCAGCTCTGGGTGGACCGCGATGGATCTGCCCTACAACAACGGTTTTTTCCTGCGGCTGATCCTTCCGGACGACGGCGCGACACCGGTGATGAGCGCACGCCAGCTGGTCGATGTCCGGGTGGGAATGGAGGGCGGATCACAGGTCGACGTCGGTCTGGTCCTGCCGAAGTTCGATCACCGGTACCACCAGGATCTGTTGCAGCTACTCTCCGGCATGGGCCTTACCGAGACCTTCGGCCAGGACCCGGACTTCAGTCCGATCAATCCGGGTCTTTTCGTCTCGGGGGCGGCGCAGGAGGCCACCATCACCGTGGCGGAGAAGGGCACGATCGCGGCGGCTGTCACACAGATCTCCATGGCCGAATCGGGGATGCCCACCCCCGACGTCGACCTCGTCTTCGACCGGCCATTTCAGTACCAGATCATCCACGCCGAGACCGGCATGCCCCTGTTCATGGGGACGGTGATGGACCCCCGCTGAGGAGGGGAGGACACCGGGCGCGCAGCTAGCCCAGCGACTCCAACAGCCGTCGTTCAAACTCGGGCACCATCGTCTTGAGGTACGTTTCGCTCAGGTGGTTGTCATCCATGTAGACCAGGACGTTGCCGATCACCGGTGGGCAGGTGCCGCCCGGGCAGATCAGATCGGTCATCTCGATCGAGTGCAGTGCCGGGGAGCGCGCCGCCAGTTCATCCACCGGGTTCACCGGCGCCAGCTTGTCCCCGACGTCGAAGGTGCAGGACGGGTGATCCTGCCCTGAGCTTTCCACACACTCCGGAATGTTGATCCCGAACCGTGGATTGTCGCGGATGGCGATGACCTGGGCGCCGTCGGCCATGATCTGCTGTGCGGCTTCCTCGTAGCCGGGAACGAGGCGGTCGTCGGGTCGGGTGTGGTGTGAGGATGAGGAGACGGTGAAGACCAGACCAGGATTCACCTCGTCCAGGTAGGCGAGCACCTCCGCGTTCCACTGGTCGCAGTTCTCGACCGGCTCCTGTCCGACCGGTGCACCGAAGGGACACTGCCCCTTGCGCAGCACCACGAGGTCCCAACCCTGGCGTTTGGCCACGGGCTCGATCGCGGCCACCCACTGCTGGGGGTGCGATGCCCCGACCACCACGGCCAGTTGGGTTGGGTTTTGCACTGTCGACTGGGTGCAGCCGGCCTGCAACGGGCCGAAGGAGGAGGCTTCGTACGCGCCGGAACAGTCCTCCTCGAGATTGACCCACTCCCTGTCGAGCGCCGTCATCAGCGGCATCAGGGGAGCCTGGTCATCACCGAAGGGAACAAATCCCTCCCGGAGGGAGGCCGCACCCGGATTATTGGCATCATCAGCGGCGGCGGTCGCCGCGGTGTGGATCTGCAACTGCCAGGCTCCCACCGGAACACCAACGACGATGGCGCACAGGGCGATGACGACGGCGGACCGCCTCCGCTTCCGGGCGGCCCACTTCAGCTGCCGGATGGGTTTGTCGATGAATCGGGTGGTCACCACCGCCCACAGCACTGACACGGTGATGATTACCAGGCCCGAGAACAGCCCGGCCGCCTCCTGATCCCGATTGATCAGGAAGACCACCAGCAGCGGCCAGTGGATCAGGTAGAGAGCGTAGGACGCGTCCCCCAACTGCACCAGCGGGCGCCAGGAGAGGAACCGGTCCACACCGAACCGTTTTCCGGTTCCACCCGCGACGATCACTGCCGCCGCGGCGAGGGTTGGCCAGAGCGCGATATAGCCGGGGAACTGCTGTTCCACCTGAAGGACGATTCCGACGGCGAACATGGCGATCATGCCGACCCAGCCCAGGACCACCCGGCTCAGTACGGGTAGCCGGAGGTAGGGCAACGTCAGCGCTATGAGGGATCCGAGGGCGAATTCCCATAGCCGGGTCCGGGTGTCGAAGTACGCAAAGGCCTGGTTTGTTGCGGTCTGCCATATGGAGTAGGCGAGCGACGAGGCGAATACCAGCCCGAACAGCCCGAGCAGGACGCGCCGCGGACTGATCCTGAACCGGTGGGCGGCGACGGCGGCGACCGCGAACAGCAGCGGCCACAGGATGAAGACCTGGCCCTGGATGGACAGCGACCAGAAGTGCTGGAACGGGCTTGCGGTGCTGTGGTCGGTGGCGTAGTAGTCGACCGAGTTCGCCGCGAGCAGCCAGTTCTGGAAATAGAAGAGGGAGGCCCACGCCTGGTCGAGGATTTCCGTCCAGCGTCCCCGGGGGACGAAGGCCATCACGGCTCCGAGGGTGACGACGATGGTCAGGGCGGCCATCGGCACCAGCCGCCGGAAGAGGTTGACCCAGTACCGCAGCAGGTCCAGCGGCGTTCCGGTTTCCAGCTTGCGGGTGAAGGAGAGGGTGAGGAGGAACGCGGAGATGAGGAGGAAGACGTCGACGCCGCCGGAGACCCGCCCCAGCCAGACGTGGTAGACGACCACCATCAACACGGCGAGGGCTCTCAGCCCCTGCACTTCGGGCCGGTAGCCGGATTTCACCGGGCCGGACTTCATCGGGCCGGACGTCACGGCACCGCGCGGCGGAAGAGGTTGAGCCGCCGTCGCCAGTGGCGCGCGGCCCAGGTACCTGCCGGTCATGTATCGATCTCCTCAGCCGACAGAACTACCTCACCATTCTAGTGGCAGGTGCTGCCGCGTCAGTCCACGGGGCTTAGCGGCCGCTGCGCTTCCAGGAGCCCGGTCCAGGCAGGGGTGCCAGGCGCAGTTGGTTCCGGCGGACCCAGGTGCGGTGTGGGGGCCCGGCGTCGGGTTCCGGGGACTCCATGGAGAGCGCGACGACGACGGCGGTCAGCGCCGCCAGCTCCTCAGCTGTCGGGATGCCGCGGACCACGGCGAACGCAGGCTCCGCAGGGACCGTGGTGTCCGGGGGAACAGCGGCGTCGTAGGCGGCGGAACGGCCGGGCCGGATCGGGGCAATGGTCACAGCGGGATATTCCCGTGCTTCTTGGCGGGATTGGTGGCCCGCTTGTCGCGCAGTGCCCGCAGCCCGCGGACAATCTGCTGCCGGGTGTCCGACGGCACGATTACCGCGTCAACGTAGCCCAGCTGTGCGGCCTGGTACGGGTTGAGGAGTTCTTCCTCGTACCGGGTGATCACCTCGGCGCGGGCGGCCTCGACGTCGCCGCCGGCGTCGGCCACCGACTTCAGCTGGCCGCGGTAGAGGATGTTCACTGCCCCCTGGGCGCCCATCACGCCGATCTGCGCGGTGGGCCAGGCCAGGTTGAGGTCAGCACCAAGCTTCTTGGAGCCCATCACGATGTAGGCGCCGCCGTACGCCTTGCGGGTGATGACGGTGAGCTTGGGGACAGTGGCTTCCGCGTAGGCATAGAGCAGTTTTGCGCCGCGGCGTATGATGCCGTTGAACTCCTGGTCCTTCCCGGGGAGGAAACCGGGCACATCCACGAGAGTCAGGATCGGGATGTTGAAGGCGTCACAGTTGCGGACAAAGCGGGCGGCCTTTTCGGATGCGGCAATATCCAGGGTGCCGGCGAACTGCAGCGGCTGGTTGGCGACGATCCCGATGGTGTGGCCCTCCACCCTGGCGTACCCGATCATCACGTTCGGGGCGTAGAGCGACTGCATCTCAAGGAAGTGGCCGTCGTCGACAATCGTCGAGATCACCGTGCGCATGTCGTAGGGCTGGTTCGCCGAATCCGGGATCAGGGCGTCGAGGTCCCCGTCCTCGGCCGTGAGCTCCAGCTGTTCGACGAACTCGGTGAGCGGTGCCTCGGCGAGGTTGTTCGAGGGCAGGAAGTCCAGCAGTTCCCTGACGAAGTCGATCGCGTCGCGTTCATCGGAGGCGAGGTACGCGGACGTCCCGGTGGTGGAGTTGTGCTGACGCGCGCCGCCGAGGGTCTCCATGTCAACATCTTCGCCCGTCACGGTCTTGATCACGTCGGGGCCGGTGATGAACATGTGGGAGGTCTTGTCCACCATCACCACATAGTCGGTGAGCGCGGGGGAGTAGGCGGCACCGCCCGCGCAGGGCCCCATGATCAGGGAGATTTGCGGGATGACCCCTGAAGCGTGGACATTGTTGCGGAAGATGTCGGCGAACATGGCCAGCGAGGACACGCCCTCCTGGATGCGGGCGCCGCCACCGTCGTTGATCCCGACCACCGGGCAGCCGTTCCGGAGCGCGAACTCCTGGACCTTGACGATCTTCTCGCCGTTGACCTGGCTCAGCGACCCACCGTAGACGGAAAAGTCCTGGCTGTAGACGGCGATCTGGCGGCCCTCCACCGTTGCATAACCCGAGACGACGCCGTCGCCCAAGGGTTTCTTCGCCTCCATGCCGAACGCCGTCGAGCGGTGGACCGCGAGGGCGTCGAACTCGACGAAGGACCCCGAGTCCACCAGCAGGTCGATGCGCTCGCGGGCGGTGTTCTTGCCCCGCGCATGCTGCTTCGCGACCGACTCGGGGCCGGACGGCTGCTGCGCGAGTCCCTCGCGGCGACGGAAATCGGCGAGCTTCCCTGCGGTGGTGGTGAGGTCGATCGAGTGATCCTGCGCGACCAACGGTACTGAGCCAGGCTGCATTGAGTCTCCGGGTTGACGGTGAACGGGCCGTTGCCGGGGTTAAGTAGGTTTTCCACAAAGCGCCCGGCGTTTCACCCAGTCTAGTGAGGGATATGGCCACCCGGACTGTAGGACACCTACAATTTCCGGTTCGTTGAGTTAGCTCCCCACCGCATGTTACCCGTGGGTAACAATTAGGTTCTCTAGCCCCCCGGCCCACTATTCTTGCTTCATGACCGCCAGCAACGACGCCCCACGTCAGTCCAGCCCAGCCACCCTCGAGGGTCGCACCATCCTCATGTCCGGAGGTAGCCGGGGGATCGGTCTAGCGATTGCCCTGCGCGCCGCGCGCGACGGTGCCAACATCGCTTTGATGGCCAAAACGGGGGAGCCGCACCCCAAGCTCGACGGCACGGTGTTCACCGCCGCCCAGCAGATCCGCGACGCCGGAGGCAGAGCCCTGCCCATCGTCGGCGACGTCAGGAACGACGACGACGTCGCGGCGGCAGTTGCCGCCACCACCGCCGAGTTCGGCGGGATCGACGTCGTCGTGAACAACGCCTCGGCAATCGATCTCTCCCCGACCCGGGACGTCAGCATGAAGCGGTATGACCTGATGGCCGACATCAACGTCAGAGGCACCTTCCTGCTGAGCAAACTCGCCCTGGATGCGCTCCTGGCGTCCGGGAACCCTCATATCCTGACCCTCTCGCCCCCGCTGAACCTTCAGCCGCGGTGGGCAGGGATTCACCTGGCCTACACGATGGCGAAGTACGGCATGAGCCTGACCACGCTGGGCCTGGCCGAGGAGTTCAAGGCCGAAGGAATCGCCGTGAACTCACTCTGGCCGCAGACCCTGATCGATACTGCGGCGATCCGCAACCTGCCCGGCGGAGATCAGATCGTGGGCGGGGCCCGCAGCGCCGACATCGTCGCCGACGCCGCCCACGCGATCCTGATCCGTCCGTCCCGGTCCTGCACCGGAAACTTCTTCACCGATGAAGGGGTGCTCCGGGAGGAAGGGATCACCGACTTCACCGGCTACAGCCTGGGCGCCCCCGAGGACCAACTGGTCCCCGACATTTTCCTGTAACCAGGCCACCCCTGGCGGCGCGGGGGCCCCGCCGAAACCGCACACGGGGCCGGCCAAAGCCACGCTGGGTAAGATCGCTGTATGACTTCCCGCTACTCCAACCTTGAACGCCCCGGTCTGGACGAAGCGGCGCTCCGGGACGCCCTGTGCGCACCCAAGGGTCCGTACGGCCGGCTCGACGTCGTCGCCGAGACCGGATCCACCAACACCGACCTGGTACGGCATGCCCAGCTCCGGGCCGACGAGTGGCCGGACCTCAGCGTCCTCACGGCCGAACAGCAGAGCGCCGGACGCGGTCGGCTGGATCGTGAGTGGATCGCCCCCGAGCGGTCCTCCCTGATCGTCAGCATCCTGTTGCGCCCCCACAACCCGCAGGGCAGGCCGCTGCCCACCCAGAGCTACTCCTGGCTGTCACTGCTCGCCGCGCTCGCGTTGGCGGAAAGCATTGAGGAACGCACCGAGATCAGTCCCCAGCTCAAATGGCCCAACGATGTGCTCGTCGACGGGCGGAAACTCGCCGGCGTGCTGGCGCAACTGGTCGCTGATGACCGCGGGGGGCCAGCAGCCGTCGTCGTCGGCGTGGGGGCGAACGTGTCCCTGACCGACCAGGAGCTGCCCGTCCCCAGCGCCACCAGCCTGTTGCTCGAGTACTCAACAACCACCGACCGCAACGTGCTGCTGCGGGCCTTCCTCCGCCGGCTCGCCGACCACTACGCCGCGTTCCAGGCGGTCGACGGCGACGCCCGCCGTGAGTGGGCCGACGGCACCACCCTCGCCCAGCGGGTGAGCGACCGCATGGTCACCCTGGGCGAGCACGTCAGGGTCGAACTGCCGGGCGGGATGGAACTGATGGGCCGTGCGCTGGGTCTTGACGCCCACGGCGCGCTGCTGATCCGCGACTACGACGACGAGCGGCACACGGTCACGGCGGGCGACGTCGTGCATGTGCGGCAGGTCCCCTGACGTGGGCAGCTGACCGTTGTGCGACTGAAACTTGCGCCGGGGGAGCATGTGATTGTGCGGACCCGCCCCCACCCGCGGCCACTGGCGCTGCCGTTCGTGGGAGTGCTGGTGGTGCTGGCGGCGACGGGGTTTGGGCTGGGGCTGCTGAGCCGGCAGGACCTCCCGCCGGTGGTGGTCGAATGGGTGCCGCTCGCGGTGGTCCTGGTCCTGGCGGTGGCAGCCCTGATCCTGCTGCGGATCTTCGTCCGGCCGATGATGCGCTGGTGGGGGACGCGCTATCTCCTGACCAGCCGCCGAATGATCACTCGCCGCGGGTTCTCAACCCGACGGGAGCATGAACTGGCGCTGGCCAGCATCTATCAGCTGGACACCTCCCAGACCCTGCTGCAGCGATCCACCGGCAGCGGAAACCTTACGGTGGACCTTGGCCGCGACCGGACCGTGGTGTTCCCTGACATGCCCCAGATCCACACGTTCAAGGAGTTCATGGTGGAGGCGATCGGCGACCTCCCACTGACTGTGATGTTTGATGGTGTAGACATGGAAGCTGACCCGGTGCACGACCTCGAGGGTTATTGATCGCCGGATGACAGCATGGACGGGAGACGAGCGAATGACGGCTGACGAGTTGTCCGACAGGGAACAGGACGAGCAGCAGCCCAGCCCTGCCCCGGAATCGATGGACTCCGAGGCACTTCGGAGCGACGAGCCTGGACCCGATGTTCCACAGCTCCAGGGTCCCCAGGTCGAGCTGAACCGTGAAGCGATCCGGAATTTGGAGATTGAACTGCTCGGCGCCGAGCGGACCCTGCGACGCCGTGACGTTGCCGCCCGCGCGGGGGTGTCACTGCTGTCGGCACGCAAGCTCTGGCGGGCCATGGGTTTCCCGAATATCTCCGACGAGGATGTTGCCTTCACGGAGAAGGACAAGGATGCACTGATCACCATCATCGAGCTGGTCCGCAGCGACAAGGTCTCCGAGAACGCCGCCATCTCCATCACCCGGGCCATTGGGCAGATGACTGACCGGATGGTTGTCTGGCAGATCGAGGCGCTGGTCGAAGAGATGGCGGCGCAGCGGCAGATCCCCGACGCCGTCGCCCGGAAGGCCCTGGTCGCTGAACTGCCCGACCTCATCGAGCCCCTGGAGAAGACCCTGGTCTACGCCTGGCGCCGGCAGCTGAACGCCGCGGTGCAGCGTCTGGCGCTGCGCGCCGAATCCGGGCTTCAGGCCAGCGCGGAGGGGCGGCTGGGCGACGAGGATGATGCCCCGCTGCCCCTGGCCCGCGCCGTCGGCTTCGCGGACCTTGTCTCCTACACGAGCCTGTCCCGGCAGATGAACGAGCGCACCCTGGCCCACCTGGTGCAGCGCTTCGAGAACGTCTGCGCCGAGATCATTTCGGTTGGTGGCGGCAGGCTCGTCAAGACCATCGGCGACGAGGTGCTCTACATCGCCGAGTCGCCGGAGGCCGGTGCCGAAATCTCGCTCGCCCTCGCCAAGGCGTTCACCGAGGATCACCTGCTGCCCTCCGCCCGCGTCTCAATGGTGTGGGGCCGCATCCTGTCCCGTCTCGGCGACATTTACGGGCCCACCGTGAACCTGGCGTCGCGTCTGACCTCCCTGGCGGAGCCCGGTACTGTCCTGATCGATGCGTCGACGGCGGCGACCCTGCGGGAGAACGAACGGTTCGTGCTCATCCCGCAAAAAGCGCGGACCATCAGGGGCTTCGGCGAAGTCACTCCGGTGACCCTCGCCCGGGGCACCGGCACCGGTCTGATCCTCGACTAGCCACGATGGGCAGTCCGGGGCACAGGCTCCAAGCGATGGTCGACTAGGGTATCCAAGTAACTACGTGACACATCGCATTTGACGAAAGCTAAATGGCAGGGCGGATATGACAACCGACAAGACACCGGCCGCGGGCCTCGACCTCACGGTGAGCTGCGGGTACGCGTCGGACGTCGGACTGCGCCGCGAGCACAACGAGGACTCGCTGATCGCTGCCAACCCCATCTTCGCCGTCGCCGACGGGATGGGTGGCCACGAGGCTGGCGAAGTGGCCAGCAGCATTTGTATCCGCACCCTTGGCGAGAGCCGGATCGCCGGCCACCCCCTTCCCGAACTCGACCCTGACGAGCTCCAGGAACTCCTGGTCCACTCCGATGAGCAGATCCGCGCGGAGACCGGCGGGCGAGCCGGTACCACCCTCAGCGGGACGGTGCTGGTGCAGGAGGCCGGCGTCCCCTACTGGCTGGTGTTCAACGTGGGCGATTCGCGCACCTACCGTTTCAGCCAGGGCGGCCTGGAGCAGATCACCATTGACCACTCCGAGGTGCAGGAGCTGGTGGACTATGGTCGGATCACGGCCGAGGAGGCCCTGACCCATCCGCGTCGGCATGTGGTCACCCGGGCGCTCGGTACCGGAACCGATATCGACGCCGACTTCTGGCTCATCCCCGCTACCCCGGGGGATCGTCTGCTGGTCTGCTCGGATGGTTTGATCAACGAGGTGGGGGATGAACAGATCTTCGACCTGCTCGTTTCGATCGCACACCCCCAGGAAGCCACCGATGCCCTGGTGCAGGCGGCGCTGAGGGCTGGCGGCCGGGACAATATTTCGGTCATCGTCGTGGATCTTGTAGGAAGCTAGGAAGCTAGGAAGCTAGGAAGCTAGGAAGCTAGGACGCTAGGACGCTACGGCGGCCGCGGTCATCTCGCACACGGCAGTGGATCAGGTCATGGTGACGAAAACGGGGCTGATCAATCACCAGGGATACGGTCCCGCGATCGGCCGGATTCGCAGGCAGCAAGATTATCGCTGGAGGTAGGGTGTGGACCATGTACCTGGAGAACATCGTCATTGACGCGATGGAGCCGCAACAGCTGGGGCGGTTCTGGGAGGCAGCGTTCGACGGCGAACAGCTCACCGACGAACCCGGCATCTACGAAACACGGCTCGCCACCGATGGCGGATTGGTCCTCGACCTGTGCTTCCAGCGGGTGCACGAACCGCCGTCGTCGGAACCCCGGATCCACCTGGATCTGCTCGGCGGGGATCGGCAGGCCGACGTCGTCGAGCGGTTGCTCAGCTTCGGTGCGCGGCATCTCGACATCGGACAGGGCGGGGTGCCCTGGACCGTGCTCGCCGATCCGGAAAGCAACGCCTTTTGCGTCATGAATGACCGGCCAGCCTATTCCAACACCGGACCGATTGCGGCCCTGCCGATCGATTCCGCCGATCCGGAGCGGGACGCGGCGTTCTGGTCGTGGCTCACCGGATGGCACCAGCTGGCCGGATCGCCCACCACGTTGCGGCACCCCTCCCACCGCGACCCCTTGCTGGAGTTCTGTCCCGAGCCTGCCCCGAAGGGAACCGCGAAGAACCGGCTTCATCTCGACGTCCGGCTCGACCCTGCAGACAACCCCGACGACGTCGCCGCGGGCATCACCAGCCGGGGCGGGCGGGAGCTCAACCCCGACTGGGGCGACCTGCCCTGGCGGATCTATGCCGACCCGTCGGGCAACGAGCTCTGCGTCCTGCCAGCCCGATAGCCTGGGGGCACCGAGGTTCTGCAAGTGATGTTGGACAACGGTTGATGACCGAAGGAGAAGGATGATGGGTTTACTTGGTTGATTTGCGTCTGGTTCTTCCACCCGATCCGGAGAACAGTCCACCGGATAAGCCGTTGCTTGAGAATTACGTGGCTTGTCCTGATGGTGCCCTAGTGTCCGGGCACTACACCTAGCCGCACAACAAGCATCCTGCTTACTACTGAGGCAAGATAGGACTGTGGCCAGAACAGCTGATAACCCAGACATCGAACTTGCTCCGGATCAGACCCCGGTAGATTCCCTGCGGGAGGAGTACAACTCTCTGGCTGAAGAGGTGCGCCGTCACCGGTTTGCCTACTACAACGAGAACGCGCCGACTATTTCGGATGCCGAATTTGACGAGCTGTTCCGACGGCTGGAGAAGATCGAAGCGCTTCACCCCGAACTGGTAGCCAACGATTCACCAACCCAGGAAGTGGGCGGTGACGCGTCCTCCGCATTCGCGGCCGTGGACCACCTGCAGCGGATGTACAGCCTGGAGGACGTCTTCTCACTCGACGAACTGGATGTCTGGGTGAGCCGCGCTGCCGCCAGCGTCGAATCCGTGAGCCCGGGCAGCACCATCAGCTGGCTGACGGAGTTGAAGATCGACGGCCTGGCGGTCAACCTGCTCTACCGGAAGGGGGAGCTGGTGCGCGCCGCCACCCGCGGCGACGGCACCACGGGTGAGGACATCACCCACAACGTCCTGACCATCAAGTCGATCCCCCGGGTCCTGGCCGGAACTGGCCACCCTGCCGAGATGGAGGTCCGTGGCGAGGTCTTCTTCCCCTCCACGGCGTTCGCCCAGCTCAACGAGCGGATGGTTGCCGCGGGGAAGGCTCCGTTTGCCAACCCCCGTAACGCTGCGGCCGGCTCCCTCCGCCAGAAGGACCCGGCACTGACCGCCGAGCGGCCACTAGATATGTACGTGCACGGTATCGGTGTCCGCGAGGGTCTGGCAGCGCAGTCCCAATCGGAAACCTACGGTCTGCTGAAGGGGTGGGGCTTGCCCACCTCGCCCTACTACAGGGTGCTCGACGACGCCCCGGCGGTGGTCGACTTCATCGAGCACTATGGGAAACACCGGCATGAAGTGTTGCACGAGATCGACGGCATCGTCGTCAAGGTCGATGATTTCGCGTTGCAGCGGGCCCTCGGGCACACCTCCAGGGTGCCCCGCTGGTCGGTAGCCTTTAAATACCCACCGGAAGAGGTCAACACCCGGCTGCTCGACATCCGGGTGAACGTGGGCCGGACCGGTCGCGTCACGCCGTTCGGGATGATGGAACCGGTCAAGGTTGCTGGCTCCACCGTCGAAATGGCGACCCTGCACAACCAGGATGTGGTCAAGGCCAAGGGAGTCCTGATCGGGGACATGGTGGTGCTGCGCAAGGCAGGGGATGTGATCCCGGAGATCGTGGGCCCCGTCGTCGCCCTTCGTGACGGCACCGAACGCGAGTTCGTCATGCCGACCGAGTGCCCGTCCTGCGGAACTCCGCTGGCCCCGGCGAAGGAGGGCGACGTTGACATCCGGTGCCCCAACGCCCGGTCCTGCCCGTCGCAGCTGCGGGAGCGGGTCTTCCACCTCGCAGGCCGAGGGGGCTTCGACATTGAGGCCCTCGGGTGGGAAGCGGCGATCGCGCTCACCCAGCCCGCCGAGCCGACCGACCCGCCGCTCACCTCCGAGGCGCAGCTGTTCGACCTGACCCCCGAGGCGCTCGCCGACGTGCGGATCCTGCGGGACAAGCGGGTCAAGGGCGAGGTGGTCGGCAAGGAGCTGGTGCCCTATTTCTACACCAAGGGAACCGCGAAGAAGCCGTCCGAACCCAGCGCCAATACCCGGCGGCTGTTCACCGAGCTGGAGAAGGCAAGGCAGCAGCCACTGTGGCGTGTCCTGGTCGCCCTGTCGGTCAGGCATGTGGGACCGACGGCCTCGCGTGCCCTGGCCACAGCGTTCGGCTCAATGGATCGGGTCCGGGCCGCGTCAGAAGAGGAACTGGCGAACGTCGACGGCGTCGGCCCCACCATTGCCGCGGCGCTGACCGAGTGGTTCGCTGAGGACTGGCACCGGGAGATCGTTGACGCGTGGGCCGCCGCGGGTGTGCGCATGGAGGACGACGTCGACACCTCCATGCCGCGCACCCTGGAGGGCGTGACCGTTGTCGTCACCGGGTCGCTGGAACGCTATAGCCGGGATGAAGCGAAAGAGGCGATCATCCAGCGCGGCGGCAAGGCATCTGGTTCTGTCTCGAAGAACACCCACTATGTGGTGGCGGGGGAAAACGCCGGCACCAAACTGGACAAGGCCGAAGCCCTGGGGCTCACGGTGTTGGACGAGGAAGGCTTCACCCGGCTGCTCGAGGAGGGCCCAGCGTGAGCGCATCCCCGACGGAGCTGCTGCACCTGGCAAAACAGGCTGCCTCCGCGGGAGCGGACGTGTTGGCGCGTCGGACTGTCGAGGCGTTGGGTTCGCAGAACAAGAGCTCGGACAGCGATTGGGTGACTGCGTTTGATCTGGCGGCCGAACGTGCCGTGCGGAATGTTATCTCCCGGTCCCGTCCCCACGATGTGATCACCGGTGAGGAGCTCGGAACCACTGTTCCCGACAGGGCCTCTGGAACCGACCGGGTGCGGTGGTCCATCGACCCGCTGGACGGCACCACCAACTTCATTCGCAATATTGTCTACTACTGCACGTCGGTGGCGGCCGCCGATGCTGACGGCCGGTGGCTGGCCGGGGTGGTCCATGCCCCGGCGCTGGACCGGGTGTACTGGGCAGCGGCCGGGCAGGGTGCCTGGGTGAGGGATCATGGCCGGATAACCCGTCTGGCGGGCCCGGAGAGCGGACGGATTGGCGCCCTGCTGGGTACCGGTTTCACCTACGACGCCGCATCCCGGGCTCAGCAGGTGGGGGAGTTGTCCTCACTCCTGGCGGGATTTGGGGACGTCCGGCGGCTGGGATCCGCGGCACTTGACCTGTGCATGGTTGCTGATGGCACCCTCGACGGGTATCTGGAACGCGGACTGAACGAACACGATTGGGCTGCTGGCGCCCTCATCGCCGAGGAGGCCGGTGCAGCGGTGCTCCGCCCGGATCTCACCTCCGAGCTCGACGGCGGCCCGGATGCAGCCGAGCGGTTTGGGGGCGTCACCGCTGCCGGAACACCGCAGCTGGTGCAACGCGCCGCAGCGTTGACCCTGAACCCGTCGGGGAGCAGCGAATGACGCCCAGTTGGCAGAAGGCGTTCTCCACCCTCTCAGCCCCTCGGCTGCGCGAACTCTACGCCGCTGCTGTGCTCGGCCAGCACTCCGATGCGTCGTCGAAGGAACTGGAGAAACTTCACGCGGCGGCGCTGCTGAATACGGACGGCACGGTGAATGCCGACCTGTTCCAGGAGGTGCTGGGCGCAACGGCACGGAAAAAGCCGCAGGGCGTTGACCGGTTCTTCCTCGACGGCCAGCTCGACGGGTTGCCGCGGAACCCTGCGGAGCGCACAGCGGTGCTCGAGCACCTGACCGAACGGCTCATTCCCGCGGACCAGGAGCTCTCCGAACGAGAAGTGAACCTGGTGCTGGCCACCGTCACCCGGGACATCCCCGCCCTGCGTCGCGCACTGGTGGACCAGGGCCATCTGGCCAGGCGCCCGGACGGGACCGGGTACCGACGCGCCTGACCACGGCCCGCCGACGTCGTCAGCTGTTGTGCGGAGCGTCCGGATCCGCTGGAGCCTCGTCCCGGCGCTTCTCGATCAGTTCCTTGGTGCGCACCAGGCGGAGCAGGGTTACGAGGAGGAGTCCGCCGAGCATGTTGAATGCCAGGGTGTAACCAAACCAGCCGAGCCATTGCAGGTAGCTGATGTCGGCGCCGGAATGGATCGCGGCGAAGATCAGGAGGGAATCCAGGATGGAGTGGAACAGCTGCAGGCCTGCCAGCAGAAATCCGCCGATCACCGTTGCCACGATCTTGGCGACGTCGTTCGATGTTCCCTGCTGCATCCGGCTCATCAGGGTGATGGTGCTGCCGCCCAGCACGGCCAGCGCGACCACCTGCATGGAGAACGGCGCATCAATGAAATGGTGGGCACTCTCGGCGACCGTCTCATTCCACTCCGGGAACGCCTGCATGACTATCCAGACGAAGGCCCAGCCGCTGACCAGGTTCGCCACAAGGGTTCCACCCCACAGCTTGGCCAGCTGCGTCACGCTGCCCTCCTTCGCGACGACGGCCGCGACCGGCATCAGAAAGTTCTCGGTGAACAGTTCGCTGTGCGCCAGGAACAGGGCGACGAGGCCCACGCTGAACGCGAGCCCGGCGAGCAGATGATCGCCCGTCTCGTGCAGCACCGCCAGGTAGGCCATGATGCCCAACCCGATTTCGAACCCCCCGAACACCCCGGTCACAAGGATGTTGCGGAAGGTGCGTTGCAGCCGCTCGGCACCCTCTTCGACTGTGTTGTCGAACGATTCCTTCAGCTCATCCTCGACCGGGGCGTCAGTGTCCCCTAGTTCCCGCCTGCGTGCTTCGCTCACGACGCCTCTCCCTGTGTTAGATGGGAGTGATCTCCCGAATCAGCGCTATCAACTAGAGGAATCGTAGCAACCGGGGGAGCTGCGCCCATTGCAACATCGTGATCATGGCTGCTTAATTTCGACGAGCTGGATCAGGTTGCCGCAGGTGTCGTCGAAGACGGCCATGACGGCCGTGCCGATGTCGGTGGGAGGCAGGGTAAAGACCACTCCCTTTTCGGTCAGCCGGGCATACTCGGACTCGAGGTCCTCCACCGCGAACTGCGCCAGCGGGATTCCGTCCTCAACCAGCGCATCGCGGTATGGCTTCACTGCGGGGTGGCTTGACGGTTCGAGGAGGAGTTCGGGGCTGTCGGGGGATTCGGGTGACCGGACGGTCAGCCAGAAATCGTCACCCAGCGGGATGTCGTGGCCTTTGGTGAAGCCAAGGACGTCGGTGTAGAAGGCTAACGCCGCTCGCTGGTCGTTAACGAACAGGCTGGTCAGGGCAATTTTCATTCGGTCCTCTTCTCGGTGGGCCATCTGCCGGTGATTTCGGTGAGCGGTCCAGGATTGAAATAGTGGAACTTGGAGCGGCCGCGCCGCTCGGTCAGCACCAGATGGGCTGACTCCAGTACTGCCAGGTGCTGCGAGATGGCCTGTCGGGTCAGGCTTCGCTGGTGTCGCATGGCGAGCACCGAACATAGATCGAACAGGGTCTGCCCGTCGCGGACGGAGAGCTCGTCAAGGATGATCCGCCGCGTTTCGTCGTCGAGAGCGTGGAAGACATCAGCCATGAATCCACTATAGGCAAGTATCGGCTTGCATATCAATGGCCATACTACGATGAGCGAATGGCTGAACTGGGGGCAGTACTTCAGGCCACGGGTCTCCTCGTTGGCTATTTCAGGGCGCCGGTGTGCGGTGCGGTGTCGGTGGCGGTCCAGCCCGGTGAGGTTCTCGGGATCGTCGGAGTCAATGGCGCGGGCAAGTCGACGGTCGTCCGGACGCTTGCCGGCCGTCAGCCCGCGCTGGCTGGTGACGTGCTGGTGCGGGGTTTGCCGGCGGTTCCGGACGCGGTAATGTTCCGGCGCCAGGTGTCTGCAGTGTTCGACGACGACCTGTTCTTTCCCGCCCTCACGGTCCGTGAGCATCTGCTGCTGGTCGCACGAGGCCATTCACTGGATGCCCCGGACGAAAGGGTCACCGCCGAACTGGAGTTCTTCGGACTTCGGGACCGGGCGGACGTGGTCCCGGATTCCCTGTCCTCCGGGCAGCGGCGGCGGCTCCTCCTGGCAGCCGGACTCATCCGTCCGTCTTCCCTCCTGATCCTCGACGAACCCGAACAACGGCTCGACCCGGTCATGCGCGATGCGCTTGCGCAGCGGATCAGCGACCATGCGGACGCCGGCGCCGCCGTGGTGCTGGTGACCCACGATCCGCGGCTGCTGGTGCAGACCGCATCGACCTGCCTGGTCATTGACGACGTCGTCGAGCAGCTCGACCCTGACCAGGGAGCTGCGATCATTGCCGGCTCCTGACGCGCTTCGGCTGCGACCAGCTGCCAATGAGGACGAGGACGGGACCCTCGCCACCGCCCGAGCCGTCGTCGCATTTACCCGCACGTCGTCCCGCCGGTACAACCGGGCCCGGACCTCGGTCGGCGGCCTGTTCGTCGACATCTACTCGAACACCCTGGCGCTGGGCTGCGTGCTCGCGATCGCCGGCTCATTTGTGTTTGCTCTGCGCGACGAGATTGCCCGACGGGATCCTGCGCAGGGTGGCCTTGCCGACCAGCAGTGGCAGATCCTTCCGGCCGAGGTCCTGTGGATCCTGTTGACCTACCTCGCGTTGAACGGCTTGCTGACCCTGACGAGGCGGCTGGGACCGGCATCGGTGAGTTCCAGCGAGGGATCCTGGTGGCGGCCCCTGCCGGTCGACCGGCGGCCGATGGTTCTGCCGGGCCTCATCCGCCTCATCGGCGGGGCGGGGGTGGCCGGTCCTGCGGCCTACCTTCCGTTCAGTCTGCTCACCGCTTTGGACCGGACACCTACGGGGCATCTCCTTACCGCTGGAACGTTTGGGTTGGTTGCGGTGATCGTGGTCGGCGGAGGAGCGCTGCTGCAGCTGCGGGCGAGTTCCGGCCGACGTGATGTTCTCTGGCCGGCGCTGGCTCTGCTACCCCTCGCGGTGTTGCCGTCGCTGGGTCCTGCCGTCTGGCCGCCACTGGTGGCGTGTGCCCTCGCGATCGGGATGCTGGCCTACTCGCTGCCGAAGGTTGGTGCAGTGGCAGGGGCCGAGCTGGTACGCGGGGGAGGCGTGTCCGGCCACGCCGGGGCTTCAGTGTTCCTCCTGGACATTAACGAGCTCAGCCGGGCATTGGCGGCCAGCCCGCGCCACACCGCCTCGATGCGGGGCGCGAAGATATACGCCCGCCAGGGGTTGGGGCCTCGGTCGGCGATCGCGCGCGCCGATATTGTTGCGTTCCTGCGGTTGCAGCCAGGGGTAGCGGGGCCGCTGGTCTGGTTGGGGGCATGTCTTGCTCTGGTGCTGGCTGATGCGGCCTTGCCCGCCGTCGTGCAACTGCTGGTCATCGTGGTTGCGGGATGCGTCACGAGTGCAGGAATGGGGGTCGTCGCGCGGCGGACGGCGCTGGTCCCGGAGCTGGATCTGCTGCTTCCGGTCTCCACCTCGGTGGTGATGCTCAGCCGGACCCTGATGCCGGCCGTCGCGATGAGCGCCTGGATGGTGGCTCTGACCGGTGCACTGACCATCGTCGGTGTCGGTGGGCCGGCCCTGATTCTGCTGGGAGCGGTGGCCGGCCTCGGGATGGGGGCCGGATCCGTCAGGGCCGCAACCCGTCCAGCGACTGACTGGACGGCCCCAGCCGCAGAAACGCCCTTCGGCCCCGTCCCCCGAACCCAGATTGCGGCGTTGTTCCGGGGCGCCGATGTGACGGTCCTATCCATGCTGCCGCTGCTGTTGGCCCTGTACATCGGGAACGTCTATCCGTGGCTGGTCGGGGTGCAGATAGCGATTAGTGCTGCGGCTATAGTGATCCAGATGGCAGCAAAATCCACCACCCAGTCAGGAGCCTGAGCCCGTGTTTTCTCCGAGAGTGACCCAGCACTGGTTCCCGGTAGATCTGGTCCCGGGGGCCTCAGGGAGTGTCCAGATAGTCATAGATCCGTCATTGGCTGAGGACCGCGCGGTGACAGTGTTGCATGTCGCGGAAGGCCCCAGCCTGCTCACTCTCACACCCGGACGGGCCCAGCACCTTGGCGTCTCTCCCAACCAGACGGTCCGCACCGAGGACCTCGCGCCGCGGCTCGCTGCCGCGGGAATCAGGCTGAACGGTCCGGACTGCCTGTTCTACCTTCCCGCCACCGATCACGAAGCAGTCCGGTGTGAACCCAGTCTCGAGGGCACTCGGCAGCTCACGCCGGACGACCACGAGGCCTTTGCCCGCTTCACGGGTCAGGCACCCGCCGCGGACCTGGACGAAGCGTTCGTCGAACTCGATCACTGGCTCGCGTTCGGCACCTTCAGCGGGGGCCGGCTGGTCGCCGCCGCGAGCATGTATCCCTGGCGCGCCATCAGCTCGATGGCCCTCCAGCTGGGCTACGAACCGCAGTATCGCTGCCAACGGGACAACGGGACAACGTGGCGTCGGCTGCGTTGGCTGAATCGGCGGGATTCGTCCGCTTCGGCGAATGGGACGTTGTGGAGAAGAACCCGGACGTGTAGCAGAATTGGAAGGCGGCATTCCGGCGTCGTGCCCGTCCGCCTTCCCAATGAGGATTAGATGACCCCCACAGCACCAACCGACCTCGTGATCCGACCCGTCACTGCAGCGGATTACGACGACGTCCGCCGCATCACCTGCGCCGCCTACCTTGAGGCAGGGTACTTCGAGGGACCGGACCACCCGTACCTGCGGGTACTGGCCGACGTCGAACACCGTGCCGAGCACGCCGAAATCTGGGTGGCCGAGCAGGATGCGGCGGTGGTGGCGTCCGTGGCGATCACGTTTGAGGGCCAGCGCTACACGGATATCGCCGTTGCCGGCGAGCTGGAGTTCCGTATGCTCGCCGTGGACCCGGCCTGCCAAAGGGGCGGGGTGGGCCGGCAGATGGTCGAAGCGATCATCGGGCACGCGCGGTCGCTGGACGGCATTACGGCAGTATCCCTGACCAGTGGGTCCGACATGACCCGCGCGCATGCGCTGTACCGGTCGTTAGGTTTTGAACGCCAGCCCGAACGGGACTGGTGGGTACGGGACGAGGAAATTCTTCTCTGGGTCTTCCGGCTGACCCTTTAGCCGAACGATGAAACTTCGGAGTCACACCCAGGGCCGGGCACAGCGAACGCTCCTGATCGTCGGCGTGATCGCGCTCAGCGCTGGTCTGTGGGTGGGCTGGTTCGCCTGGGACACGGGCTACCAGATCGACCCGGAGACCGGTTCGGCGTCAGGCCCCTACGAGCCTTGGCAGGTGATCGGGTGTGTTGTTTCGTGGGCAGCCCTTGGCTGGGTCGCGAACAAGTTCCTCGCGCCGGCCATTGTCATCCTCGCCATGCCCGCGGGATTCACCGGCGCGTTTGCCATCACCTCCGCCTCCGCCGACTACTCAGGGCTCTGGCTGGTGGGTGCGATTCTCGTCGCGTTTGGCACCCTTGCAGGAACCGTGCTTCTGGTCGCCGCGCTGAATTGGCGCAGACCCGCCGCCAAAGGATCTGCCAGCTAGGCGCAAGCCGGTTTCAGCCCCCGAGATCAGGTGCCGTACCCACTGCGAACGAACTTTGGTCAGGATTTCCACAGTATTCTCTCAGGTTGGCACTTTTTAGCATTCTTGCGCGCGACGGTGCGGCACTATGTGTGTATGAAACGATCTGTCGTTGGGGGGCAACGTTTGTTTCCGTGGGTCTGGCTGCCGCCATCGTCGTCAGCACTCTCGCCGTCTCGGTAAGTCGGCAGCCAGACAACCCCACGACTGCACCTGACCTGAGCGTGCACTCCCAAGTTCCTTACTGCCGTAATACGCCTCGGAATGACGGTTCTATTCCGAGTCTGCTCAGTAATCCGGAACCTACCGGCCCGCTCCGCCACCATCAGCGGCTAGGCCGGTCTCCGCATCGGATCGATGCCAGCATGGTAAGAGGTCAGTGGCCGTAGTCGCTCGTTCCCGCTGCGATGGCCTGCAGGGCAGCGAGATGGGAATCGAAAGCGATTCTCCCCTGAGGTGTCAGGGATAGCCAGCTGACCCGACGTGCATCTGCACGGCCAGCCGAGGACGACTTCGTCATGGCGACAAAACCGCCGTCGCTCAGCACCTTCAGGTGTTTCGACAGCGCCGCGTCGCCGATGTTGAGGGAGTCCCGAATCGCTGGGAAGTCTGCACTTTTCACGTTCCGGAGAAGTCCACAGATCCTGAAACGCAACGGTGCATGAATCAGCTCGTTGAACACCGCACCCGTGGTGTCAGCAGTCTCAGCGGGCACTGCGGATCCGGTTGACGGCACTTCGCATGAAGTAGTGGGCGCCCAGGGCCCCTGCTCCGAAAGCAGCTGCAGCGGGAGCGATGACCCACCAGAGCAGGCCGAAAGATACGAGCCCCAGTGAAACGCTAAGCATGAGCAGGCAAAAGACCAAGGTCGCGGCGTAGATCAGCCACGCCGCCCAGCCGATTCTGGCCAACCTCACGCCCGTCGCCCGTTGGTAGAGGTAGACCACCAAGATTCCGACAATGATCAGCAGGGCTGAGTTGCCCGATCGGTTGTCTCCTGCCGCGGGTGAGACGACACAGATTGCCGCGAGAGCACCGAACGCAGGCGCTGCCCAGCTGGGCGTGGTCATGCGGTCGATGAGGGCTGAGCGGTCCTTGTCGACGTCGGCCAACAGCGCAGCAGCGGAGCTTGACTGATCGGCTGCTGATGGAGGCAAGTTATTTTCCATGGTGGAAAGTGTAATTACTTTCCGCTGCGGAAAGCAACTGCCATGGGCAGCGGACGACGTCGTCAACCACCGTCACGGCGCCGTCGGAGTTTGCGGCGGATTCTCTGAGGTCGAGTTGTTACGAGTCCCTGCCTGCGGCGCGAGTCTCGGGCGAGGCGGCGTGCGGGCCCTCACCCCGGAGGCAGTAAAGGGCCTTGATCTCGATTTGGTGATCCTGGTGATCCTGGTTGATCCGGAGGCTTTGGTGCGGACTCCCTGATGCTCTCCAATTTGATGCGCCGGCGCCCTCATGAACTATGAATATGGGGGCTATTTCAGCGGCCGCGGAGTGACTATCTGGGTTCGAATATTTGTTCGAGAGGTTTGTCCACATAGCCCTTAGTTCCGCAGGAATGTCGGTGGGGTTTGGGACAATAGAGGTATGGAAGGCAGGGCAGCTCCATCACCGAAACGGAGGGGAATCCCCTCCCGGGTGACGGCTGCGCGGGGAGCCTCGGGTGCTTGTCGTGAACCTGAGCGCGGCCGACTCTCTGGTGCTGCGGACGGCATTCCTGTCGATTCTTCTTCTGCTACGTCTGCCGGTGCTGCTCCGACGAGCAACACTCCTGTGAGCACCCTTGCCGGGGTTGGCCGTGAGCGTTCCACCCGGGCCCTTGCCGAAGCGCTGAACTCTCTGAAACCGGCTCGGGATGCGGTGGGGTTGATTGATCAGTTGCGGGAGTTGGAGGATCTGAAGTCGGCGATTGCTGGGGTGCAGGCCCGGATCACGGTTGCGATTGACGTCGCTGAACGCGACACCCAAACCCTCGCCGGGGTACCCGCCGCCGAGCGAGGCAAAGGGGTGGGGGCGCAGGTCGCGTTGGCGAGGCGTGAGTCCCCGTCTCGGGGCAGCCGGCTCCTCGGTTTGGCGCGGGCGCTGGTGACGGAGATGCCCCACACGCTGGCGGCCCTTCACACGGGTCAGTTGAATGAGTGGCGGGCGACCCTGTTGGTGAAAGAGACTGCGTGCCTCAGTAGTGTTGACCGTGCTGCCGTGGATGAAGAGCTATCAGCTGATACGGGTAGGTTCACCGGGTGTGGGGATAAGGCGATCATCGCAGCGGTGAAGGCAGCCGCGTACCGGCGGGATCCCCGGTCGGTGGTGAACCGGGCCGCCCACGCCGTGACGGAGCGGTGTGTGAGTATCCGGCCGGCACCGGACACCATGGCCTATTTGACCGCGTTGCTTCCGGTGAAGGAAGCCGTCGCCACCTACGCCGCGTTGACTCGTCACGCTGACACGGTCCGGGGTGCTGGTGACCCGAGGTCTAGGGGTCAGGTGATGGCCGATACCCTCGTCGAACGCGTCACCGGTGTCCCCGGGGGTATCAGCCGGGTCGAGTTGCAGCTCATCATGACCGACCGTGCCCTCTTCCAAGGCGACAGCGAACCAGCCAGGATCCCCGGCTACGGCATCGTCCCCTCCAGCTGGGCACGAAACCTCATCCAGGCAGAAACACCGACCAGCCCAGCAACCAGCCCAGCAAACAGCCAGGACGGAACGAAAAGTTCGACCGGGTCAGGGTCAGCTGGTGGCACTGGCACTGGTCCGAAAGGTCAAAGCCGGTCGGGGCAAGGAGGTTCGGCTTTCGACGTGTGGTTGCGTCGCCTCTACACGGCACCATCGACCGGGGACCTGGTGGCGATGGATTCCACGGCCCGGCTCTTCACGAAAGCGCAACGCCGGTTTATCACCGCCCGGGATGACACCTGCCGGACCCCGTACTGCGACGCCCCGATCTGCCACATCGATCACATCGTCCCCTGGCATCGCGGCGGGCCGACATCGATCGGCAATGGGGCTGGACTCTGCGAAGCATGCAACCACACCAAAGAACACCCCGGCTGGGCTGTAGCCCCCGCACCCGGACCGAGACATCAGCTCAAAACCACCACCCCCACCGGCCACACCTACCACTCCACCGCACCACCCCTACCCGGAGAGCGGCCCGGCCCGCGACGGGAACGAAGTCTCGGTGGGGGAGCCTTGTCCCAGCAGCCGGGCTCCTGAAAGAGTGATGACATGAGAACTGTCGCGTGGTCCGAGGGACGCTGGACAACAGAGCCAGAGAATGTGCGCACCTCCGATGAGGGACTATTCGTGACCGCTAAGGAGGGCAGCGATGCATGGCGGACAACCTCGTACGGCTTCATTCATGACACCGAACACGCACTGCTCCGGCCAGTAAGTGTGGGCGAAGCAGTCGAGGTGGCCTTCCGCCTCGACTTCCCCGCGCAATTCGACCAGGCCGGTGTCTTCCTCAAAACAGATGACAAGAACTGGATCAAGGCCGGGGTCGAATGCAGTGATGGTGAGCCGGGTCTGGGCGCAGTAGTCACCCGCGGCGAATCCGACTGGTCACTATCACCGGTTCCGGGATGGGCCGGGCGGATCGTGACGGTGCGCGCCAGTTTGGCCCCCGGAGCGGTGACTATCCGAGCCAGGGTCGACGAGGAACCCTGGAGGCTGGTCCGCGTTGCGCCGTTCGCAACCGATGGGATCCTGGAGGCGGGACCGTTTTGTTGTGCTCCAACCCGGCCCGGACTGGTGGTCCACTTCCTTGGCTGGCGTACGACAGACGCTGACACCGCGCTTCACGCTGGGGAATCGTAACGCCCCGCCGAATCGGCCGCTGCTCACACCGCACGTAGACTTGAGCCAAACACCAATTCATTGACCATGGGAGATTTATGGCTGAGATCAACCGTGAGGACGTTGCGCACCTGGCGCGGCTGGCCCACATCGATATGAGCGCCGAAGAGCTGGACCGGATGACCGGTGAGCTGGCAGTAATTGTCGACTCGATCAAGCGGGTGAGCGAGGTGGCAGGCGACGACATTCCCACCACCAGCCACCCCATCCCGCTGAGCAACGTGTACCGCGAGGACGTGGTCGGCGAGACCCTCACCAACGAGGAAGCCCTCTCCGGCGCCCCCGACAACGCCGACGGACGCTTCAAGGTCCCAGCAATCCTGGACGGGGAATAGCCATGACTGAACTGATTCGGCTGAGCGCTGCAGCGCTCGCCCAGAAACTCGCCTCCCGAGAAATCTCAGCGGTCGAAGCCACCCAGGCCCACCTCGACCGGATCGCCCACGTCGACGGCGGCGACGACGGCGTCCACGCCTTCCTGCACGTCAATACCGATGAGGCACTCGCCGTCGCGGCTGGGGTAGACAAATCCCGCGCTAACTCTGAGGAACTCCACGCGCTGGCCGGCGTCCCGATCGCCGTCAAGGATCTGATCGTTACGAAGGGCCAGCCGACCACTGCCGGTTCCAGGATCCTCGAGGGCTGGCACAGCCCCTATGACGCGACGGTGATCCGCCGCCTCCGCGCGGCCGGAATGCCGATCCTGGGCAAGACCAACCTCGACGAGTTCGCCATGGGCTCCTCCACCGAACACTCCGCCTACGGACCCACCCGCAACCCATGGGACCTGGACCGGATCCCCGGCGGATCGGGCGGTGGCTCGGCTGCCGCCGTCGCCGCCTTCGAAGCACCTCTCGCCCTCGGCACCGACACCGGCGGCTCCATCCGCCAGCCCGGCGCCGTCACCGGCACCGTCGGCGTGAAGCCCACCTACGGTGGAGTTTCCCGTTACGGCGCCATCGCGATGGCGTCGTCGCTGGACCAGATCGGCCCCGTTTCGCGGACCGTCCTGGACTCCGCGCTGCTCCACGAGGTCATCGGCGGCCACGACCCCAATGACTCCACGTCGCTCACCGACCCCCTCGGCGCGCTGGTCGAGGCTGCCCGTCTGGGCAACGTCGAAGGCATGCGCATCGGTGTTATCAAGGAACTGCAGGGCGAGGGCTACCAGGCCGGCGTCCTGACCCGGTTCCAGGAGTCGCTGGAGCTGCTGCGCGGTGCAGGGGCCGAAATCGTTGAGGTTTCCTGCCCCAACTTCGAATACGCCCTGGGCGCTTACTACCTGATCATGCCCTCCGAGGCATCCTCGAACCTGGCCAAGTACGACGGCGTCCGGTTTGGTCTGCGGGTAGTGCCCGACGGTGCGCCCACCATTGAGCGCGTCATGGGAGCCACCCGTGCCGCCGGGTTTGGCGACGAAGTGAAACGCCGCATCATCCTGGGCACCTACGCACTGAGCGCCGGCTACTACGACGCCTACTACGGATCAGCGCAGAAGGTCCGTACCCTGATCCAGAGGGACTTCGACAACGCGTTCAAGCAGGCCGACGTCCTGATTTCCCCGACGTCGCCCACCACCGCCTTTAAACTGGGTGAGAAGCTCAACGATCCGCTGGCCATGTACCTGAACGACGTCGCAACCATCCCCGCCAACATGGCAGGCGTACCGGGGCTGTCGCTGCCCGGCGGCCTTGCCGACGAGGACGGCCTTCCCGTTGGCATCCAGTTGCTGGCTCCGGCCCGCCAGGATGCCCGGTTGTACCGGGTGGGAGCGGTGCTCGAATCGCTGCTCGAAGCCAGCTGGGGCGGCCCCCTGCTGGACCGCGCACCTGTCCTGAGGCCTGACGCTTTGCAGCCCGGCGGCGCAGCCGACCGCGTGGAGACCAGCACTGTAGGAGGAACCAACTGATGGTTATCGCAACCGAAGAAGTGCTCTCATTCGAGGAAGCACTTGAGAAGTACGATCCGGTGCTGGGGTTCGAGGTCCACGTGGAGCTGAACACGCAGACCAAGATGTTCTCCTCCGCGCCCAACGCGTTCGGAGACACCCCCAACACCAATGTCACCCCGGTGGACCTTGGCCTGCCCGGCGTCCTGCCGGTGGTGAACCGGGTGGCCGTTGAGTCCTCCATCAAGATTGGGCTGGCTCTGGGCTGCAAAATCGCCGAAAAGTGCTATTTCGCCCGGAAGAACTATTTCTACCCGGACACCCCGAAGAACTTCCAGACCTCCCAGTACGATGACCCGATCGCTTACGACGGCTCCATCGACATTGAGCTGGCCGACGGCACGGTGTTCACGGTCGAGATCGAGCGCGCCCACATGGAAGAGGACGCCGGAAAGCTCACCCACATGGGTGGCTCCACCGGCCGGATACAGGGCGCCGAGTTCTCCCTCGTGGACTACAACCGTGCCGGTGTTCCGTTGGTCGAAATCGTCACGAAGCCGATCGTCGGTGCCGGTGCCCGTGCCCCCGAGCTCGCCAAGGCCTACGTCGCAGCGATCCGCGAGATCGTGAAAAACCTGGGCGTATCCGACGCGAAGATGGAGCGCGGCAACGTCCGTTGCGACGCCAACGTCTCCCTCAAGCCCAAAGGGCAGGAGAAGTTCGGCACCCGCACCGAGACGAAGAACGTCAACTCGCTGCGCGCCGTCGAGCACGCTGTCCGGTACGAGATCCAGCGCCACGCCGCGGTGCTCGACTCGGGAACCCCGATCACCCAGGAAACCCGTCACTGGCACGAGGACACGCGGTCGACGACGTCGGGCCGCCCCAAGTCCGATGCCGACGACTACCGCTACTTCCCGGAACCCGATCTGGTTCCCATCGTCACCACCGAGGAGTGGATTGAGCGGCTCCGCGCCGAACTGCCCGAGCCGCCGGCTGAACGCCGCAAGCGGCTGCAGCAGGACTGGGGCTACTCCGACGCTGAGTTCCGCGACGTCGTCAACGCCGGCGTGATGTCCTCGATCGAGGACACTATCGCCGCCGGGGTCAAGCCAGCCGTCGCCCGCAAGTGGTGGATGGGCGAGATTTCCCGTCGTGCGAAGGTGGCCGATGTCGAGCCGTCCGAGCTGGGTGTCACCCCCGAGCTGATCGTCGAGCTGAACTCGCTGATCGAGTCGGGCAAGATCAACGACAAGCTCTCCCGTGAGGTGCTCGACGGTGTCCTCGCCGGTGAGGGCACCCCCACCGAAGTGGTGGAGGCCCGCGGGCTGGCAGTTGTTTCCGACGACGGACCGCTGCTCGAGGCTATCGACGCGGCGCTGGCCGCCCAGCCGGACGTTGCGGACAAGATCCGCGGCGGCAAGGTGCAGGCTGTCGGGGCAATCGTCGGCGGCGTCATGAAGGCAACCCGTGGCCAGGCCGACGCCGGCCGGGTGCGGGAGCTGATCCTGCAGCGCCTCGGCGTCGAGGGCTAACGGCCCTTAC
Organism: Arthrobacter sp. CAN_C5; assembly: GCF_017875735.1. Taxonomy (NCBI): domain Bacteria; kingdom Bacillati; phylum Actinomycetota; class Actinomycetes; order Micrococcales; family Micrococcaceae; genus Arthrobacter; species Arthrobacter sp. CAN_C5. The sequence goes on along the minus strand of NZ_JAGGMZ010000001.1, from coordinate 2,941,331 downwards.
CCTCCTTGGGGTGAGCAACCTGGACAATTTGGGTCAACATTTTCCTCTCGAATGTCCAGGTTGCTCACCGCTTCTCACCAGAAAGGACCCTCGTGGCGAATAGGCCGGCCGCCGAGGTGCTGATTACCGCTGACCTGGTCCGGGAGCTCCTGGGGGAGCAGCATCCGGACCTCGCCGAGCTGCCCCTGAACGCCGTCGCCGAAGGCTGGGATAACGTCATTTTCCGGCTGGGGAGCGACCTCTCGGTCAGGCTGCCCCGCCGCGAGGCCGCCGCCCAGCTGGCCAGGAACGAGCAGGCGTGGCTGCCACGGTTGTTGTCCGACCAGCCCGGCGCCGACCCCGGCGCCCAGCCGCCCGAATCACCCCTGCGCTTCGCGTCGACGCCGGTACGGGTGGGGGAGCCGTCGTCGTCGTACCCCTGGCACTGGAGTATCACGACGTGGGTTGAGGGCGCTGTCGGGACGCAAATTCCGCTGGGGGACCGCACCCCGGCGGCGGAGGACCTTGCCGACTTCGTGCTGGCCTTTCAGCAGCCAGCTCCGGAGGATGCTCCCCGCAATCCTGTGCGCGGCGGTGCGCTCGGCGACCGGGACAGCGCCCTCCAGCAGCGCCTTGCCGCCCTTGAACTGCCCACCGCAGACCTCCTCGACCTGTGGCGGGAGCTGCGCGACTCACCGGCCTGGGACGGCACTGCCCTCTGGCTCCACGGCGACCTGCACGCCGCGAATCTGGTGTTGGGGCCGGACAAGAAGCTGGCGGCAGTCTTGGACTTCGGCGACCTGGGCAGCGGTGATCCCGCCACCGATCTGGCCGCCGCGTGGCTGGTCTTCGACCGGTACGGCCGCCGCGTGTTCCAGAACCGGATCAACGCCGCTCGTCCCACCTCGGACGCCACTTGGCAGCGGGCCCGGGGCTGGGCGCTGTGCATCGGCGCGGCGATGGCCGCGCACTCCGATGACGACGCCGCGTTCCAGACAATGGGCCAGCAGGTCCTGCACTCCGTGCTCGTTGACCATGGGACCCGGCTCGCAGGGGGTGCACGCTGACATGTCGCACTGGACCCACCTGTCCCGCGTCCAGACCGAGGGCGATAACCACGTCATGGAGGACGCCTGCGGATACCGGGGCAACGCCGCCTGGATGGTCGACGGCGCCACCTCACTCCTGGAAGAAATAGACCTCCCCGGCGCCTCGAACCCATCCTGGTATGCACAGGTCCTGAACCTCGCGCTGGCCGAACACGCCGGACCCACCGACCCCCGTGCTGTCCTTGCGGCGGCGCTGGCCACCGTTGACGAACTGGGGCAACGGCTGGTGGGCAGCCGATCCCACTTTTTCCCCAGCGCGGCCGTTTCACTCGTCACGGCCGACGACGACGGAGGCGTGCAGGTCCTCAGTCTCGCCGACTGTCATGTCGTGGCCCGCCGCGACGACGGTAGCATCCTGCACGTTGGCACGCCGATCAGCGAGCCTACCGGCACCCGCGCCGAGCATGAACAGGCGAGACGGGAGCGGAACACCGAACAGGGTATCTGGGTGGCCCGGCGGGAACCCGAAGCCGCCGAGCGGGCCAGTCTGGTCCGGGTGGGGAACGCCCACACGGTCGCGCTGGCGTCCGACGGCGCCTGGCGGGCAGTCGACCTTGGCCTGGTGGTGAGCCCGGAAGCGTTCCTTGATGCGGTCAGCACCCCCGAGGGCGCGCAGGAGCTGATGCTGACATTGCGCATCACCCAGCTGGAGATTGGCGAGGCCGCAGACGACGCTTCGGTGATGTGCGTGGCCCTGCAGGACGAGGCCTGATCCCCGGAGCAGACGCACCCCGGCTGATACGCTGACGAGGGTGCCACAGCACCACTTGAGATGAACTGCACGCGCCAGGGCGTACCACGCTGGACCCGCGTGCCGGTGGAAGGAATACCCCTCAGTGAAGGCGCTTTACAAGTCCGGTCCGCAGCCCGGCTTCGAGCTGATCGACCGTCCCGAACCCACACCGGGACTTGGTGAAGTCAAGATCCGCGTGATGACCACCGGGATCTGTGGCACCGACCTCCACATCGAGTCCTGGGACCAGTGGGCGGCCAGCACCATCAGCGCACCACTCATTCCCGGCCACGAGTTCTACGGCGAAGTGGTTGAGCTCGGCTCCGGGGTGCGGGACGTCAAGGTGGGGGACAGGGTCTCCGGCGAGGGTCACATTGTCTGCGGCACCTGCCGCAACTGCCGTGCCGGCCGACGCCAGATGTGTATCCGGACCGCGAGCGTCGGGGTGCAGCGCGACGGTGCCTTCGCCGAGTTCGTGGTGATTCCCGAACCAAACGTCTGGGTCCACCCCGCCGGCATCACCCCCGAACTGGGCGCCGTGTTCGACCCCTTCGGCAACGCCGTACACACCGCATTGAGCTTCCCCTTGGTGGGCGAGGATGTGCTGATCACCGGCGCGGGACCCATCGGGCTGATGGCCGCGGCCGTCGCCCGCCACGCCGGAGCCCGCTACATCGCCGTCACCGACGTGTTTCAGCCGCGGCTGGACCTGGCCCTAGCAGTGGGTGCCGACCTTGCCGTCAACGTAGCCACCACCCGGATCGCCGACGCCCAGCGCCAGCTCGGAATGCGGGAGGGATTCGACGTCGGGATGGAAATGTCGGGCCATCCCACCGCGCTACCCGAAATGATCGACAACATGAACCATGGCGGCCGCATCGCCATGCTTGGCCTCCCCTCGGCGGACATCACCATCGACTGGGCCAAGGTGGTCACCCACATGCTCACGCTGAAGGGCATCTACGGGCGTGAGATGTTCGAAACCTGGTACGCCATGAGCGCCATGCTGCAATCCAACCCCGTCCTGCAGCAGGCCATCTCGAGCGTCGTCACCGACATTCTGCCCGCCTCCGCGTGGCAGCAAGGCTTTAACACCGCACGCAACGGGGCCAGCGGCAAAGTGGTCCTCGACTGGACCGGATTCTAAGGAGCAACGCGATGTACACGAGCATTCAGGAACAGCTGACCGAGGAACTGGACGGCATCCGCAGCGCGGGCCTGTTCAAGAACGAACGGCGGATTTCCTCTCCGCAGTCCAACCACATCGAGGCGGCCACCCTCGAGGGCGCCCCGCAGCGGGTGCTGAACTTCTGCGCCAACAATTATCTGGGGCTCGCCGACCACCCCGACATCATCGCCGCCGCCAAACAGGCGCTCGACGAGCGCGGGTTCGGCATGGCCTCGGTACGGTTCATCTGCGGCACCCAGGACCTCCACCTGGAACTGGAGGCGCGGGTGTCCCGGTTCCTGGGCACCGAGGACACCATCCTTTTCTCCTCCTGCTTCGATGCCAACGGCGGAGTCTTCGAATCCCTGCTGACCGCCGAGGACGCCGTGATTTCCGACGCGTTGAACCACGCCTCCATCATCGACGGGATCCGCCTGTCCAAGGCCCAGCGGTACCGGTACGCGAACCGCGACATGGCTGATCTGGAAGCAAAGCTGAAGGAAGCCGCGGGCGCGCGCCGCACCCTGATCGTCACCGACGGCGTGTTCTCCATGGACGGCTACCTCGCCCCGCTGGAAGCCATCTGCGACCTCGCCGACCAGTATGGCGCCATGGTGATGGTTGATGACTCCCACGCTGTCGGCTTCATGGGGGAGACCGGGGCCGGAACCCCCGAGCACGCCGGCGTCTCCAGCCGGGTGGACATCTACACCGGAACGTTCGGCAAGGCGTTGGGCGGCGCCTCGGGCGGCTACGTCGCAGCGCACGCAGAGATTGTGGCACTGCTGCGGCAGCGGGCGCGGCCGTACCTGTTCTCCAACTCGCTGGCGCCCTCGATCGTCGCCGCCACCCTGACCGCACTGGACCTGGTTCAAAACAGTGCCGATCTGCGGGCACAGCTTGAGGAAAACTCGGCCCTCTTCCGGCGCCGGATGACCGAGGAAGGCTTCGAACTGCTCGACGGCGAGCACGCGATCATCCCGGTGATGTTCGGCGACGCGGCCCAGGCAGCCAAGGCAGCTGACGCCATGCTGGCGCGCGGCGTGTTTGTCACTGCCTTCAGCTTCCCGGTGGTGCCCCGCGGCGCCGCCCGAATCCGGGTCCAGCTCTCCGCCGCCCACAGCGCCGAGGACATTGAGGCCTGCGTGCAGGCCTTCATCGGCGCCCGCGACGACGTCGCCGCCTAGTGCCCGGGTAGGCTGCTGCTATGGCACTCAACGCTGATGTTCTGATTGTGGGCGGCGGCATCGCCGGGCTGTCCCTCGCCTCGCAGCTGGCGGGACGCTGCACCGTCGTGCTGGTGGAGGCGGAGCAGAATCTTGCCTATCACGCCTCATCCCGGTCGGCCCGGCAGCTCATTCCCAGCTATGGGCCCCCAGAAGTGCAACAGCTGACCAGCCGCACCCTGGATCTGCTGCGGGTCGTTGAAGAGGAACACCAGCAGCACTTTCTGACCCCGCGCAGCTTCATGCTGGTCGGGTCGCAGCAGGACGTCGCCGACCGCTCCAGCGGCGCGATGACCGCCATCAGCCAGGATGAGGCGCTGGCCCTGTGCCCCCACCTCCGCCCGGAGAGCTTCGCTGCCGCAGGCATCGACACCACCTCGGTGGGCCTGGATGCCGAAGCCCTGATCGATTTCCACCGGCGCACCGCGCTCGACGCTGGTACGACGATCCTGACCGGCGCCAAAGTCCACTCCGCCCAGCGGATGGGCAACGGCTGGAGCGTCGGCGCCGGTCCCCACGCCATCCACGCAACGGTGGTCGTGAACGCGGCGGGCGCGTGGGCCGACGAACTCGCTGTGGTCTCGGGAGTCGAGATCCAGGGATTGCGCCCCTATCGCCGGACCGCCGCCGTCGCGCAGCTGACCCACGAGCTGGCCCCCGGGACACCGATGGTCGCGGCGGCCGACGACAGTTTCTACTTCCGCCGCGAAGGAGCCGGCCTGTTGATCTCGCCGTGCGAATCAGTGCCGAGCCCACCCGTTGATGCCCAGCCCGTCCCCGCCGACCTGGACGCACTCCTGCAGAAACTCAACGAGGCAACCACCCTGGGGATTACCTCCATCGACCGGGCCTGGACCGGGCTCCGCACCTCCTCCAAAGCAGGGCTGCCAGTGGTCGGGTTCGACCCGGAGGCAGAAGGGTTCTTCTGGCTAGCTGGCCAGGGCGGTTACGGGTTTCAGACGTCGTCGGGAATCGCCGAGTTGGCGGCCAGGCTGATCCTGGGCGAGGCGGGAACCACCTCACCCCTTGTGGATGCTCTGCGCCCCACCCGCTAAACCAGGAAGCCCCACACCGGGAAGCCCGGCACCGGACACCTCAGGCCCCGAAGAAAATTCCCGCCGGTTGCGGTTGTCGGGTTTCTTCTGCGGGTCCATACTCGTCTCATTCTGACGTGCTTGGACAGCCGCTGAGGAGTTGACGCAATGCCTTCACTACTCGATACGCTCACCCCCCTGTTGGGGGATGGCACAGATCTCGGCGATTTCGGTGACGCCCTCGACGAATTCACCGTCGACGATGCGCAGAACCCCTCCAATCCCGGCGGCATTACCGTCACCGGAACGGTGTCCTTCGCCGCGGGGCTGAGACTCGGCGTCGACGTCGTCAGTAAACGGCTGGTCTGGACACCCGCCGCAACCGCCGGGGGAGAGGACGCCTTCGGGGAGAACTCCTGGATTGACGTCCGCAACACCACCCTCGCTTTTGAACTGCAGGTCCCCGGGCTCGACGGCGAGGATTTCACCCTGGACCTGAGCTTGAGCAACATCGTGCTGAAAGCTCCCTTCCTCAGGGGCGCCCGACATGCCAGCCCGGGGGAGTTGGTCCCCGACCCGCAGAACCCTGAGGTCACCTTCACCCTGCCGGATGTCGAGTTCCAGATCTTCGGCGCAGCCGGCGCCACCGACGCCAAATTCCTCGGTCTGGGTAACACGGGAACCGACGACCCAGCGATCGCTGCTTTCGTGACCATGCAGCCCCCGTTTGCGTTCATCGGATCCACGGACGTCGTGGGGTTCGGGTTCCGCTCCGGCCTGCTGGACCTCTCAGGCGATGCCACGCCTCCCGCTGTCCTTGACCTCCTCAACCTCGGCGCCGAATGGCAGGGCCTTTACCTGCCGGAAATCCGACTCTTCGTCGCCCCGAACGGTGCCCGAGATCTCTGCGTTGACGCAGGCGCCAGGAATCTCCTCATTGGATTCGGGGAGACCTCAGGTGTGTCCGGCGACTTCGACCTGACCGTCGCCTACCAGGGGGCCGGTGCGCTCAGACTCGGCGCACGCTTCTACGACGCGGCCGGGCGCTGCTACTCACCGGAGGGTACAGGAGATACCCGCACGGTCACCCTGCCACCGCTGACCCGGATGGTCGCCGACGTCGACGGCGGACTGGCGCCCTTCACGTTCACCATCTCCATCGACGACGTCGCGCAGGCGACGGGCAGGGTCGCCGACATTGATCTCTCGGCGGACGCCAGCCAGCGCATTGTCATTACCGTCAGGGATGGAAGCGGCACCCCACAGACGGCCACCCTCACGCTGACGACGTCGGCCCTCGCCTCGGTGCCGGGCGGCGGCACCAACGCACGGCTGCGCACCCTCGGCACCACTACCGGCTCGGTACCCGCCGCGTCGCCACGGTTGCGGATCGACTCCGAGACTGCGGCGGGCACGACGACGACAGTCGTCCTTGCCCTCGACGTGGACACAGCAGCTGCGGCCACCATCGAATGGCGAGTCAACGGTGGAACCCCCACAACAGGACCCACGCTGTCCGTCCCGGTTGGACCCGGGCAGCGCTTCGCGGTGCAGGCACGGTTGCCCGGCTCAAGCACTGTCGGAAACGCCACCGCCTACTATCGTTTCGACACCCCCGACCCCGGTGCTGAAGCCTCGGCACAAAGCCGATCCGCTCCTGCGCCCAATGCCGGAGCCACCACACCCTGGACGGCGGGCACCGACACTGACGACACACTCCGACCACTTCTCGCCGCGCTTCCCACCGGCCACCCCGTCACCATCAGGGGGTACGCCAGTTTCGAGGGCGCCGATACCCCCACCGTGCGCCAGTACAACGAACGCCTCGCCCGCCGCCGTGCCGACGCACTGCAGCTACGGATTGAACGACTGTGCCAGGAGCCAGCCCTCGCCGGCCGGAACCCCTCGATTACCGCGTCCGCCGACATGGCGGGGTGGACCAGTCAGGGGCCAGCCCTCAACGTCCGACGGACCTTCTGGAAGGCAGAGGCAACCTGGCCACCGGTCACCACCGGGGACACGCTGGTCACCGCCGAACTGTGGCGCGAGGAAACCACGGGGCCAGGCACCGACCTGACCACTCCCGATTCCGACTCCGGCACCAGGACCAACCCGCCCTCGTGGTTCCGGAAGCTCGGGACGGTAGTCAGGATTGTCAGGAACACCTTCGTCTCCTGTGAAGTGTTTGGCGAGTTCGACATCCAGACACCGGCCGAGAACCGGCTCGCCGGTGAAATGACTCCGGGACGCGAGGAGCTGAGCGCCGCCCGGGCCATCGGCCGGAATCCCGCAGACGGCATCATCAGGATCCGTTTCCTGATCGAAATCGATGAGGCTGTCGGCTCGGTGAAGATCACCGCCCAGTACGGGGCGCACCCCGAAGACACCGACGGCCTGTACCTGTGGGGGATCCGCCCCGGGGAACCGCTGCAGGACCCGGAATTCGGGCTGGACTTCTTCGGTGCAACAGTTGTCTTGATGCCGCTGCTGTCTGAAACCGCCGGGGCCGTCGCCAACGAGGGCGGGATCGCCCAGATGGGCGTTACAGCAGCGATGCTCGGCATTCCGGCAGCAATCGCTGCCACGCGGATCGTCAAGACCGAACGGGTGGTGTGGCATGGTGGCGAAGTCCTCCTGAACGCTGTCCCGGGAGCCAACGAACTGGTGGTGCTCTTCGACATCGAAGCTGCCATCTCCATGAACATCTTCGACCTCGTGACCATCACCAGGGAAGCCCCGCTGACCGTTCGTTACAAGGCCGTCGGAATCAGATTGGGCGACGGCCTCGCAGGGCAACCGTTCCAGTTCCGCCCCGTGTTCGACGCCTCCAAGGGCTACTCGATCGACGTGTCGGGTCCCGGCGGTCTCAACATCGCCGAACCGCTTGGCGAGCTCCTCCAGGTACTCGGCGCCCGGGTGGCCCGCAACAATCCACTGATCTTCGAGATCGACCTGGGCTTTGCCGTCGACCTGGGTGTCGTCAGCATTGATCGCGCCCGGCTGCGCGTCGCTTTCGAACCATTCACCTTCGCCATCACCGCCTTCGGAGCCTCCATCGACATTCCAGGCGCCCTGGCCGGAAAAGGGTATCTCGAGCTGAGCCAGACCGAAGTCAAAGGGCAGCTGGACCTGACACTTGTCCCGGTATCGGTGCGGATCGCGGCCGGAGTGGGCGTGGCCAACATCAGCGTTGAGGAGGGTGGACCAGCGACAGGGGTGATCGTGACCCTTGAGGTGGAGTTCCCGGTCGCCATCCCGCTGGGGCAGAGCGGCATCGGGATCTACGGGTTCATGGGGCTGTTCGCCATGAACTACTCCCGCGACATGACCGGTATCGACACCTCGAACATGGCTCCCGCGCTGGCCTGGCTCCGGGCCACCGGGGGCAACCCCCTGAACGTGGAGTTCTGGAAGCCTGAGGTAAACGCCTGGGCATTCGGGGTCGGCGCGATCCTCGGCACCATGGGCAGCAGCGTGATCTTCAACCTCAAGGGTCTGATCATGCTGGAGCTACCCGGTCCGCGGCTGTTGCTGATCATGAAGGCGAAGCTCCTGGCTGTCATGCCAGCCCTCGGCGGCAACGCGGAGGGTGTCTTCCTCGCTGTGATCGACCTCGACATGGGGCGTGGGACCCTCACCATCGGGATCTCCATCGACTTTAGTATCTCCCCACTGCTGGAACTCCACATCCCAGTGGAAGCCTTCTTCAACTTCACCGATGTTGCGGACTGGCACCTGTACCTCGGGCGGCAAAGCAGCCCCATCCACGCCAACATTCTGGAAGTCTTCGACGGCACAGGGTACCTGATGATTTCCGGCAACGGACTCGCCCTGGAGAACCTGCCGGAGGTCTACGGTTTCTCCATCGGCACCGGCCTTCATGTTTCCTTCGAATGGGGAGACCGCAGCAGCGGTCTCTACGCAGAACTCGCCGCAGGCTTCGACGCCGTCGTGGGCTTCGACCCGTTCTGCCTTGCCGGCATCCTGTACGTCAGGGGAAGCCTTCACCTCTTCATCATCGAGGTGAGCGCGTGGGCCAAGCTTGAGGTCTTCGTAGGGGAGAAGATGATCGGCGGCAACCCGGCCAAGGTGTCCCGCATCAGCGGTGAGATCTGCGGCCGGGTGAAGTTCCTGTTCTTCTCGGTACAGGGCTGCGTCACCTTCGAACTCGGCGAAACGGTGATCCAGACCCCGCCGCCACCACCCCTTGTCGAAATGCTCAAACTCGTCGGCAGATCGCCCGCGCTGGTCCAGGGCTCCGGCGTCGACAAACCCATCGACAGTGGCCTGGCTGACGCCGCAGAGTCACTCGCGGACCTGAACCCGGGAATGGGAGTGCCCCTGGACGCTATTCCCGTGCTGATGATGAACCTGCCGCCGGTACCCGACCCAGCGACGCGGTTCAAGGGCGAGGTGCTGGCAGGCAGTACCGGGGTTGCACCCGGCGGGTGGGTCAAGAAGGGGTCTGCCTCCTACAAGTTCACCCTTACCTCGGTCACGCTGGACGCGGTGGACCCCGACGACGGTGGCGTGTTGCCGGGCGGGTTCACCGACGGATCGACGCCCGCCACGTGGTGGGCGCAAAAGAGCGGCGACACCGCGTTGTCGGCGCAGCTTGCCCTGCTGAGCTGGCTCCCCGAAGGGACCCCCAAGGCCGTCGAAACCGGGTACACCCTCGAAGAGTCAGTCACGGACAGCTGGGGGACCATCTGCGACCCCCTTGCACCGCCGACGTCGGTTCTGTTCACTTTCCTGGGCGAACCCCTGGGGCCGTCCGACGCCGGTTGGCATCTTGCCGGGACGCCGTGGCCCGACCCGCCGGGCAGCCATCGTTCGACACCCCCCGCCACGCAGCTGTCCGTCACCGAGCGCTGGCGCTCGGGCGACTTCTCGGTGGATAGCCTGCTCGCCGTCGTTCCGGCCCAGGTGGAGGGCCTGGCCGTCTCCTGCCCCGAGGGCGGCGATCCTCACCGGACCGCTTCGATCCCGGCAGGTACCGACGACGGCGAGAACCCGGTCCTCGCCGCGATCGGCGGGAAGGAACCGGAGGACACGGTGCTGCCCCGGATCGACTGGGGCGATCTGATCACCAAGCCGGATCCGGATCTTACCGTCCACCGGGCGCAACTGTTGGATGGCGTTCCCATCGAGCAGGGCCGTGCGAAGTGCTCTTCCCGGGCGCTCGCCGCACCCGTCTATGACGCCCGGGAACCGATGCACCACGGGGACGATGAGCGGAAACAGGACATTCACGAGGGGTGGAAAGCAACAGGATTCCAGCCGGGCCCCCTCGACAATGCCGTCGTCCTGCACACAGGCCCTTTCGCGCAAGCAGTGCTGTTCCTGCTGGTGCGCAGGGAGTTGCTTGAGGGAGGGCTGGTGGTCTGCACGTACGACGCCGACGAAAACGAGCTGTCCAGGGAACCCGTCACCCCCGCAGCCACCAGCCTTCCACCGCGGTGGACCGATGTTGCCGGCCCCTGGTCCCGTGATGCGTTTCTGCTCCGTCAGCAGGCCACCGCCATGGCCCGTCTGGGCTACCTCGGTGTCCTCGTCGATGTGAAAGGCGATGAGGCTGCCGACCACGTCCAGATCGGGATGCCTCCGGAGGAGGCAATCAATGAACGCCTCGACGTGCGCGGCTACTACGTGGCCGGCACCGAACTGACCACCTTCGCCGAGTACCTGCGGTACGACTGGGACCAGAGAGACCGTGGCTCGCGGCAGGGCGCCATCGCCAATGTGCTCGGTGGAGACACGGACGACCACGCCCTGCTTCACCCCGCTACCGTCTACCGCGCCACTGTCGGCTACTCGGTGCAGGCACGGCCGGTGCTCCCGGACGGATCCGACGGGCCGGCAGCCGACGTGCCCAGCTCCCCGCAGGAGTTCTTCTTCAGGACCGACAACCTCCCGCCCCGCCGGCTCGACCCCTGGATTCTCGGCAGTACCCCCCAGGAAGGTGAACAGCACTTCCCCACCGGGGAACCGATCAGGATCATTTTCGGGACCACCAACGTGGTCAGGATGTTTGCCGCCTATGGCAAGCGGCTCCAGGTACGGCTTCGCTCCTCCGCCTTCCGGCCTATCCAGGCGAAGCCCGGCTTTGCCCACCCCCTCGTGTTGCTTCCCTGGACACCCGGAGCAGACACCAACCCGGACCTCGTCGCGGCGGCGGTCCTCTCACCCTGGGAGCAGGCGCTCGCCGGGGTATTGACGGGCAGCTGCATCCCGGTGGACGAGGAGCGGGTGAGGCACTCGGTGGTGACAGTAGGAGTTGAACTCGAGAGCTACACCGACTACATCATGGATGTGGAAATCGCCGATCTGACGTCGCCGGACGGCGCGCAGGGGGAGGTGATCTGGCGACGGTCCTTCAGCACCGGAGCGTTTACCACCGTCGACGAGTTCAGCGGATCCTTTGCCGACGCCAGGATTGCGCACCGGTACGCCGCGCCGGGCGCGCTCCAGAACGTCGCCGCTTCCTTCGCTGCCCGCCCGCCGGAGGGCGCCGAACTGGATCAGGCGCTTTCCCTGGCGGGGCTGGAGCCGATGGGAGTGCCCAGATCGGGCCAGATTGTGGTGTTCTGGGAAACGGCGGCCGCCGCTGGCTCAATCCCACAGCCGGCAGCCGTGCTGCTCGATGCATCAGAGCCCATGTGGCGAAGCCGGGCGGTGGCGGTCGAAGAGGTGGATTCGGCGGTAGCAGGGAACCGCCGTTACACGATGGTGCAACGCAGGTGGCTGGAACTCGCAGAAGGAGCCAGCCCTGACGCCATCGTGGACCGGATTGTCCAGGCGCCCGGAGGCCAGCGGGCACTGATCTCCCTCAAACCGGGATCCCGGGGCAAGCGGCTAAGCCTGGTTCTTGACCGTCTGGCTCAACCGGAGACGTATCTCGACGGGCCAACCGCCGCCGACATTGCCTATTCCGTCGCCGACCTATTGCTCACCACCGCACCGTGGGAAGAGACCGACCGATCATGAGCTACGTATTCAACCCACGCCGGTTCCAAGCCGAGGGCGTCGCCATCAATTGGGCAGTGCACGCCCGCGCTATCGGCGGGCTCAAGGAGTATTCGCGCACCCTGAAGGTCAGACCGGCGAACGTGCAGCTGCGGTGGCTGCCGAATCAGGAGATCGGCATTCCCAGCCGACCCTTCAGCGTGTGGCGCCGGGCCACAATGCGGTCGGAATTCACCGACCTGGACTTTCGCACAGTTGTCATCCCCTCGCTCGGTGGGCGCACCTTGGTGACCTGGCCCGGAGCCCGGCTGGTGACAGTGGCGCTGTCCCTGGGGGGCAGCGCCGGCTACATCTACGCCTTTGCCGGCTGGCCCAGCACCTCCGGAGCCGTGGCTGTCAGACGTTTTGAACCCGGTGCTGGAACGGTCCGGATCGGCGCCAGTGCCATGGACGGCCTGCTGGTAGACCCGGGCATCAGCATCGAATCTCTCCTGGGCACCGACCTGTCGCAGTATGACGAGGGGATGGGCTGGGAGGAGCTGGAGCAGGTGGGACTCCCTGTTGACGGTGCACGGTGGACGGGGACGTCCTACGGCAGCCACCTGCAGGGCATGCTGGTCGACGGATCCGGCTCCGTGCCAGCGCTCACCGACCCCGTCACCGCCGCGGAGCAGCGGCTGGAGCGGGGCGCGCCGTCGTCGGGCTGGGACCCGCAACTGGCTGCCGGAATCACCGCGCCGGGGTGGCAGGAGCCTGACTTCAGAGCTGTCATCGCTGACGCGAACGACTCGCTGGTGCACCACCTCGCGGTCATTTCCAACTCCCACCCGCCGCGGGACCACGCGGGGCGAACCATCGCCGTGACCATGCCGCCGCCCGCCAACTCAAGTGGCGGCACCGCGCCGGGCGATCCCACCACCTCCCTGGTCTCACCCTGGGGGATGACCCTGCTCGCCGCCGGAACCGATCCCTATGCCGCGTTGGCGCTGGGCATGGGTACCGCGTACGGGCCCGATGACCTCCCGAAGGACGATCACGGCGAGCGCAACGGCTACGACTTCCTGGTGACCGCCACCTACGAAAAAGGGCTCGATGGGCAGTCGGCCGAACGCACCTACGCGGCGGTGATTCCCTCGCCGCAGCCGGGAATCGCACCCCTGGCTCCGGCCGGCCAGACGGTCCAGAAAATGGGGTATCTGCGCCCGGCAGCCAGGGACCTACCCTGGCGGACCTCCCTGCGCACGGGGTGGGAGCGACCACCGGTCACCCCGCTGGCCCGCCCCCGCAGTTACGCCTTCGCCCGGCTGTCCCGACCTGGGGACCTCGCGGCGTCGTCGCTGCTCCCTCCTCGGATCGGCGGCGGGTGGCTGCCGGGAGTGATCAACGATGCCCAGGTGGAGGGTGATCCGGCACCTCACAAGATCTCGGCAGTGGACCGTGAGATTCCGATCCCACCCGATCCGGGCAGCATCTCACCGACCTACTCGGTGGCACACCAGGATCTCTACGGGCTGTGGAGCAAGTGGCGGTCTGCCAGCGCCGCAGTCAGTCAACCGGCAGTTGACGCCGTAAGAATTGTCAGCGCCGCACTGACGGCAGTCGGCAGCCCGACGGCAGGAAGCCCAGTTTCCGGGCAACTGGAGGTTGAGTTCCTGTGGGATTTCTCAGCCAGAGGGCCACAGACCATCAGGTTTGCCGGCAGACTGTTCGCCGCCCCGCTGCACGGCGCGAAGCCGCCCGATACCTCGGTGCCCGCCAGGATGCAGCGCAGCCTGGGTGGTGGGGGAGCATTTGTCGACGTCGAGTTCACCGGGGACCAGGCTCAGCACGCCGGGGTGCCGCTGACAGGTCTTAATCTGGCGGGCGACGCAGTGGTGCCAATGGGCCCCGCCGGGCAGGGGGAGCGGGAACGGCGTTACCGGCTGCGCGTTCCCGGTTTCACCCTGGACTTCGATGCGTCGGGGCACATTGGGCTGGCACTCTGGGCCGTTGGGCGGGAACGTGTTGCACCGCACCGGTGGGGGGACTGGCCCGCCGATCCCAGTGTCGTCACGACCTCCGATCCCCGCCCTCCGGTGGTCATCATGGACAGCCTCCCCACGGTTGCACTGGGTAGCCTCCCGGACGCCAATGGGGAATCACACGCGCGGCTCTCCTGGTCGGCTGCCGGATCGGTCGCCGGCTACGCAATCTACGAGTCCACTGAAACCAAACTGGGGCAGACCGCGGGACTGCCCCCAGCGGACCTGGAAACCACTCTGTCCGAGCGGCTCGAGGCGATGAAGGGCGTGTTCAACGCCGACCCGTCCCGGCGAGCGTTCACCCGCCGGAACTCCACCCTGATCACCGGGACCTCGTCCGATGTGACCCTGCCTCGCGGTACCACGGACATCCACGTCTTCGTGGTCATTGGGGTCAGTGCCGGCCAGATCGAGGCGCCCTGGCCGTCCGGCTCCAGTGCCGCCGACCAGTGGTTTGCCTATGCCATCCCGCGCCGGTCGCGGCCGGCACCGCCAACCCTCGAACTCCATGCGCTGCAGGAGGGAGGAATCTACAAGACGCGGGTGCTGGTGGGCGCTCGCGACGGCGCACCGGTGACCCGGGTGGAACTGCACCGGGTCCGCGTGGACGAGGCGGTCGCAACACTCGGGACCATGGGGCCGCCCGTGGCGGCTGTGTCGGCGGGCACCCCCGGGTGGACAGTCGGCCCGGGACCGGCACCCGGCGGAGGAATCCGGACCCTTGATGGCTTCGACGTCCCCACCGGTTCCTGGAAACGCGTCTGGTACCGGGCGACAGCCTGGAGCAGTGACGACCCGTCACGGGGCGTCCTCGGGGACCGTTCGGACGCCAGCTCGGCCGCGTGGGTGGTGGTTCCCCCAGCCGGCCCCCCTGACCTCTCCACCCTCGATCTCTTACCCGGCCCAGCGGGTGCGGGGGAGGCCGTGGTCAGCTGGACCAGCCGCGCACCGGCCACCCGCAGTCCGCTCGGCACCCACCGGATCACCGTGTCCGCAACCGTCCCGCCAGGCGCTACGCTGATCAACTCGTCCGAGCAGCTTGGCCTGGTAACAGAGGTGGAGCCAGCGACAGGGTCGGGATTCTGGCGGATCGAGGGCGTAGGCGGTGCCGGAACCGGCTATCGGGCACTTCTCCGTCGCGACGATCCAGGGGATACCGTCGAGGTGAGTGTGACAATCACCGACCCCCTCGGCCGGACCACCACCGAAACGGTGACCGTCCCACCAGGGGCACTGCTCCCTGCGCCGGAGGTGACCGGGCTAGCCCTTGCCCGCCGTCAACCCCTCGCAGGCGCGCTCGCCGAGTGGACGAGCAACACGCCACCGGTTGCCACTCCCGCCGGTTCCTTCCGGCTGCGCGTGACCCTGCAGCCCCGGGTGATCACTCCGTTCCCGGGCCGGCGGCCCCGGCCGGTGGTGATTGACATGTTTCTGGAAGATGTGCCGGTGGCCAACCCGACAACAGCCTCCACGAGGACCCTCGTGGGGCGGTATCCAGGGCGGGCTGGCGAATACTGGGTGTACAGCCCTGCGGTCCCGGAGCGGATCACCGTCGGGCTGGGCTCCCCGGATGGCCGAAGCGCTGAGCAAACCATCGCGCTGCGGCGGCCGGTGCGCCGCTAGGTACACCGCTAGTGGCGTCAGCACCTGCACCGCACCCTCACGTGCACAATTGTCAGCGGTTCGCGCCGTCAGCGGGGAAGAGTGAGAATCTCGGCCCCATCCTCGGTGATGGCGATCGTGTGCTCGCTGTGCGCGGTCCGGCAGCCGGTGGCGCTGCGAAGCGTCCATCCATCGGCGTCGGTCACCAGGGTGGCGGTGTCCGCCATGATCCAGGGCTCAAGTGCGAGCAGTAGTCCGGGGCGCAACACGTAGCCGCGACCCGGCCGCCCGGTGTTCGGGATGTGGGGGTCCTGGTGCATGGTCGACCCGATGCCATGGCCACCGAACTCGGTGTTGATGGGGTATCCGGCGTCGCTGAGCACCGTCCCGATGGCATACGAGAGGTCGCCGATGCGCGCGCCGGGGCCGGCCGCGGCGATCCCCGCACGCAGGGCCTTTTCGGTAGTGCTGATCATGGCGACGCTTTCTGCGGGGCGCGAGTCACCCACGATGAAACTGATTGCCGAGTCCGCTGCGACTCCACGTTTGGAGACCGCCAGGTCGAGCGTGAGCAGGTCCCCGTCGGCGAGTGCGTAGTCGTGGGGGAGGCCGTGCAGCACCGCGTCATTGACTGCCGTGCAGATGTAGTGCCCGAACGGGCCGCTTCCAAAGGAGGGTGCGTAATCCACGTAGCAGGACTGTGCCCCGGCGTCGGCGATCATCGTCTTTGTCCACGCGTCGATGTCCAGCAGATTGGTGCCGACCGTGGCGCGGCTTTTCATCGTCTGCAGAATCTCGCCTACCAGGGCACCGGTGTCCCTGGCTCGGGTCAGTTCGCTGGGGCTCAGGATCTCAATCATTCGGCGCCTTTCCTACGCAATGCTCATGCACCCACCCACTATCCCGGTAAGTGGAGACTCAGGGCAACCGGCCCGCTCTCTGGGCGGATCGGGCCGGTCATCACTCGGCACTCCCTGCGGGTGGAATGTCGCGGACAAGGTCTAGGATTAAGCCATGAAGGTCGACAAAACGCCGCTACCAGGAATCGGTATACGCAAGGAGATTGTGACGTCGTCGGGGCGCCGCATCGGAACAGTCACACAGCGCGACGGCGAGACCGCGCTCATTATCTCCCGACAGGACGACCCGGATGCCTGTCTGGTGTCCATCCCGCTCACGGCCGACGAATCAGCAACCCTCGGCAACCTGCTCGGCGCCCACCAACTGGTGGCCCAGTTGACCGAGGAGCACCGTGATCTACCGGGGGTGAACACCCGGCAATTCCTTATCACCCGCGGTTCACCCTTCGAGGGTTACCGCCTCGGCGATACCCGGATGAGAACCCGCACCGGCGCATCAGTGGTGGCGGCGCTGCGCGACGGCAAGGTCGAGCCGTCGCCAACCCCCGATTTCGTTTTGAAGGACGGGGACCTGCTGGTCGCCGTCGGAACGTCGGAGGGCCTGGAAGCGGCCGCCGAAATCCTCGGCGGCGGCTGATTCCGGCTTGGAGGCCGGTAGTGCGCTGACGCTGATCGAACTGGGGGCCGTGTTCTTCTGCCTCGGCATCCTGGCACGGCTGGCCGGACGGATCGGCCTCTCACCCATCCCGCTCTACCTTCTCGGTGGCCTCTTCTTCGGTCACGGCGGTTTCATCGAACTGGATGGGCTGAACGAGTTCAGCGAGATCGCCAGCGAGATCGGCGTGATCCTGCTGCTGCTCATGCTCGGCCTCGAGTACACGGCCAAGGAACTGGTCACCGGTCTCCGGCAATCCTGGCTCGCCGGGGTCCTGGACATTGTCCTGAACTTCACCCCCGGCGCCGTAGTGGCGCTGCTCCTCGGCTGGGGCCCGGTGGGTGCCATGGTGATGGGCGGCGTCACCTACATTTCGTCGTCGGGAATTGTGGCGAAGGTGCTGACCGACCTGGGGCGGCTGGGCAACCGGGAAACCCCGGTCATCCTGTCCCTGCTGGTGTTCGAAGACCTCGCCATGGCCGTGTACCTGCCCATCCTGACCACAGTCCTCGCCGGCGCCAGCTTCGCCGGCGGGATGCAGGCGGTCGGAATCTCGCTGGTGGTGGTCACGGTGGTGCTCATTATCGCCCTGCGGTTCGGGAACGTGGTTTCGGCGATTGTGGACAGCAAGGACCGCGAGGTCTTCCTTCTCACGGTGCTCGGTTCGGCACTCCTGGTGGCTGGCGTCGCGGCAGCGATGCAGGTATCGGCGGCCGTGGGGGCTTTCCTCCTCGGAATCGCCATCTCGGGGGCCACCGCGACGAACGCCACCCGGCTCCTCGAACCACTGCGCGACCTGTTCGCCGCGATCTTCTTTGTGGTGTTCGGTCTCAACACCGATCCGGCAACCATCCCCCCGGTGCTGGGGATCGCGATCCTCCTGGTGCTCATCACGTCGATCACCAAGATTGCCACCGGCTGGTGGGCGGCCCGCCAGCACGGCGTGGGACGGCTGGGGCGGGCACGGGCCGGCGTCGTCCTGATCGCCCGCGGTGAGTTCTCGATCGTGATCGCCGGCCTGGCCGTCGCGTCGGGGGCGATCACCGGCGAGCTGGCTGCCCTGGCTACCGCCTATGTGCTCCTGACAGCGGTCCTCGGACCGATTGCTGCCCGCCTGGTCGAACCGGTGATGGGTCGGCTGCAGCGCAGGCCCCGGCCGGACCCGTTACCGGCCACCTAACCGGTGTGGGGGCGCGCGGACCTCAGTCGAGGATCTTGCCGACCGGTTCGCGCTTCTCCGCCTGGAACCGGTCCTCGGTGCGGCCCAGCGCCCAATAGCCGGACAGCGACACCTGGCTGCGCTCCAGGCCGTGCTTGACGAAGAACACATCCCGCAGTTGCTTCATTGACTCCCGCTCGCCGTGGGCAAAGACGTGCACCCGGCCCTCACGCCAGGATGCCTGCTGGAGGGCAGCGGCCAGGAGGGTCCCCGCCGTCGCCCCGCGACGGCACAGCCAGACGAGTTCCACACCGGACGGGGCGGTGAGATCGAGGCGGTCGGGCTCCCCCTCCACCTCGATGAACACCAGCCCGACGGCGTCAGCAGGCAGGGACTCGAGCGCCGCAGCCACCGCGGGCAGTGCAGTTTCGTCGGCGGCGAATAGGTACCAGTCGGCATCCGGGTTGGGGGAGTAGCCGCCACCGGGTCCGGTCACCACCAGGGTGTCTCCGGGCTGGGCCGACGCCGCCCACGGTCCGGCGAGGCCCTCGTCGCCATGCACCACAAAGTCGATGGCCAGCTGCTGGGCAGCGTAGTCCACCCACCGGAGGGTGTAGGTCCGGGTGACCGGCAGGTCGGCGGGGTCGAGTGTGGCGCGGAGTACCTGGTGGTCGTACGGCGGCACCAGCCCCAGCTCGGATTTGGCGAAGTGGATCTTCACGTACCGGTCGGTGAAGTCATTGCGGCCAAACGTGGCGAACCCGTCACCGCCGGCAACCACCCGCACCATGGCCGGGGACAACCACTCGGTGCGCTGAACGGTCAGGATGAACTGGGGTTTGGGCTTGCGTATTGGGGCGACGCTCACTGGGTGGATCTCCTTGGCGGGTATGTCCCAAGGCTAGCAACCCGGCGCTTCGGGTTAGGCCAGGGGCCCGCCCAGGGCGTCCTGCACGGCGGTGACCAGTGAGCCGTTGTCGACCAGTACCCGCACCGCTTCTATCTCGGGTGCGAGATAGCGGTCGGTGTCCGGTCCATCAACCACGTTCCGGACCACCGCCCGCGCCGCATGGATGGCCACTGCACTGCGTGAGGTGGCCAGGCCGCCGTCGCGCATGTCCAGCGCACGGGCGGCTGTCAGGATCTCGATCGCCAGGACCCGGGTCAGGCCGTCCAGGGCGCGCCGGAGTTTCAGCCCGGCCGCCCACCCCATGGAGACGTGGTCCTCCTGCATGGCCGACGAGGGGATCGAATCCACTGACGCTGGATTTGCGAGCCGCTTGAGCTCCGACACAATCCCGGCCTGCGTGTACTGGGCGATCATGTGTCCGGAATCGACCCCGGGGTCGTGCGCCAGGAAGGGGTTCAACCCGTGGCTGCGGGCCTTGTCGAGGAACCGGTCGGTGCGGCGCTCGCTCATTGAGGCCACATCGGCGACGGCGATGGCGAGGAAGTCCAGCGCGTAACCGACCGGGGCGCCGTGAAAGTTGCCGTTGGACTCGACCCGGCCGTCGACGGTGACCACCGGGTTGTCGATGGCGGAGCCCAGCTCGATGGCCGCTACCGACTCGACGTGGGCGAGGGTGGAGCGGGCGGCCCCATGCACCTGCGGAGCGCAGCGCAGCGAGTACGCGTCCTGGACCCGGGTGCTGCGGTGGGCGCTGAGCTCTGAGGCAGAGTGTTCCTGGATCAGTGGTGACCCATCGAGCAGTTGGCGGATGTTGGCGGCCGATGAAATCTGGCCCGGATGGGGGCGCAGTGCGTGGAGGTCAGCGGCGAACACGCCGTCCGTGCCGAGCAGCCCCTCGACGCTCATGGCTGCGGCGAGATCGGCCGTCTTCAACAGGCGGTGGAGGTCAGCCGACGCCAGGATCAGCATGCCGAGCATGCCGTCGGTGCCGTTGATCAGGGCCAGCCCCTCCTTTTCGCGGAGCTCCACCGGGGTGATTCCGGCGGCGTCGAGGGCCTCGCCGGCGGGACGGAGGACGCCGTCGCCGTCGCGCACGTCACCCTCGCCCATCAGGGCAAGCGCAATGTGCGACAGCGGTGCCAGATCGCCGGAGCAGCCCAGCGAGCCGTATTCGCCGATGACCGGGGTGATCCCCGCGTTCAGGAGCGCCGCGTAAGTCTGTGCCACGAGGGGGCGGACGCCGGTCCGGCCGGTGGCCATCGTGGAGAGCCGTCCGAGCATCAGCCCGCGGACCACCTCCCGGTCCACCTCAGCGCCCGAAGAGGCGGCATGGCTGCGGATCAGGCTCCGCTGCAGCTGGGTGCGCTGTGCCACCGGGATATGGGTGGTCGCCAGGGCGCCGAAGCCGGTGGACACGCCGTAGTGGGGCATCGGGTCGTTCACGAGGTCCTCGATCACCCGCCGGGAGGCTTCCATCGCGGTGATCGACTCCCGAAGGAGGTCGACCCTTGCGCCGTGCCGTGCCACCGTGACGACGTCGTCGGGCCGGAGGGCGCCGACGCCCACGTTGACGGTCTGAGTGCTGCCCACCTGCGGACCCGCTTTCACAAGAAGTCTTGCCAATGAATGAAAAGAGCGTTTCAATAAGTGAAATGCATTCCGTCCTGCAATGCAAGACCCACGCACCGAATCACCCGCTCTAGGAGGCGCACCGAATGGCCGATGCATCGACCCGCACCGTCGAACGCGCGCTCCTGCTCCTGGGAGCTGTCTGCGAAAGGGGTGCGGTCAGCCTGGCCGACGCCGCCCGCGACGCGTCGCTCTCAGCCTCCACCGCACTTCGTCTGCTGCGCACCCTGGAAGCCACTGGTTTCGTCCGGAAGGACGACGACGGCTACCGGCCCGGCATGCGCATCGTCCAGCTCGGAGCCCAGGCACTCAGCCACGAGTCACTCGTGTCGCTGTCCGGTGCTGCGCTGGACCGGCTGGTGGCTGGCACGGGGGAGTCCGCCTACCTCAACGTCCCCGCTGACGACGGGCACGGCATCTACATCGCCGTCCGCGAAGGCACACACTCGGTCAGGCACACCAGCTGGGTGGGCCGGCGCATCCCGCTGACCGGCACTGCCGCCGGCAGGGTACTTGCCGGGGAGGCGCCGGCGTGTGGCTACGTGGTGGTCCGCAACGGCGTCGAACCTGACGTCACGGCCGTCGCCGCCCCCGTCATGATCGGGGACCGGATCGCCGCCTCGCTGAGCGTGGTGGTCCCCAGCTACCGCATCAGTGAGCACCAGGCGGAAATCCTCGGCCAACTGGTCGCCGCCGAAGCATCGGGCATCCTCAACACGTCCACTACCCCCACACATCCGGGACACCTCACCATCGACGGAGAATCCGCATGAGCACCTCATTCACCCAGCACGACCCCACCCGCTCCATCCGTGCCGCCCGTGGCACCACCCTCACCGCCAAGAGCTGGCAAACCGAGGCACCCCTGCGGATGCTGATGAACAACCTCGATCCTGAGGTCGCCGAGCGCCCCGAGGACCTGGTCGTCTACGGGGGCACTGGCCGTGCCGCGCGCAGCTGGGAAGCCTACGACGCGATCGTCCGGTCCCTGGAGGACCTGGAGGATGACGAGACGCTGCTGGTGCAGTCGGGCAAACCGGTGGGCATTTTCCGCACCAACACGTGGGCGCCGCGGGTGCTGCTGGCCAACTCCAACCTGGTGGGGGACTGGGCCACCTGGCCCGAGTTCCGCAAGCTCGAAGCCGAGGGCCTGATGATGTACGGGCAAATGACCGCTGGCTCCTGGATTTATATCGGCACCCAGGGCATCCTGCAGGGGACCTACGAGACCTTCGCGGCGATTGCCCGGAAACTGTTCAAGTCCCCGACCGCCACGCTGGCCGGGACGCTGACCCTGACCGCCGGCTGCGGCGGCATGGGTGGTGCTCAGCCGCTCGCCGTCAAACTGAACGGTGGTGCGGTGCTGATTGTCGACGTCGACCGGTCCCGGCTGGAGCGCCGCGCCGCGAAACGCTACCTTGACGTCGTCGCCACGGACCTTGAGGACGGCCTGCGTCAGGTGCTGGCCGCCAAGGAGGGCAAGCGCGCCCTGTCGGTCGGCGTCGTTGGCAATGCTGCCGAGGTCTTCCCGGAGCTCCTGCGCCGCCACCTAGCTGGAGAGCTCACCATCGACATCGTCACCGACCAGACCTCCGCCCATGACCCGTTGAGCTATCTGCCCGAGGGCGTGTCGATCGACGAGTGGGACCGGGAAGCGAAGGGCGATCCGGACGGCTTTACCAAGAAGGCGCAGACCTCGATGGCCCACCACGTCGAGGCGATGGTCGGTTTCCAGGACGCCGGCGCCGAGGTCTTCGACTACGGCAACTCCATCCGTGACGAAGCCCGGCAGGGCGGTTACCCGCGGGCGTTCGAGTTTCCCGGCTTCGTCCCGGCCTACATCCGGCCGCTGTTCTGCGAGGGCATGGGTCCGTTCCGCTGGGTGGCACTGTCCGGTGACCCGGCCGACATCGCCGTTACCGACGCGGCACTGAAGGAGCTGTTCCCCGAGAACGCCCACCTGCACCGCTGGCTCGACGCCGCCGGCGACCTGGTCGAGTTCGAGGGCCTCCCGGCGCGGATCTGCTGGCTCGGCTACGGTGACCGGGCCAAGGCCGGGCTCCTCTTCAACCAGCTCGTCGCCGACGGCAAGGTATCAGCGCCGATCGTCATCGGCCGCGATCACCTCGACTCCGGGTCGGTGGCCTCACCCTACCGGGAGACCGAGGCGATGGCCGACGGATCCGACGCCGTCGCGGACTGGCCCCTTCTCAACGCCCTCCTGAACACTTCCTCGGGCGCCACCTGGGTGTCGATCCACCACGGCGGCGGGGTCGGCATTGGCCGGTCCATCCACGCTGGCCAGGTATCCGTGGCCGACGGGACGCCGCTCGCCGCCGAGAAGCTTCAACGGCTGCTCACCAATGACCCCGGGATGGGGGTGATCCGTCACGTCGACGCCGGATACCAGCGCGCGTCCGACGTCGCGGCGGAGCGTGGAGTGCGGATCCCCATGGCAGACTGACTCATCTGGCGCTTGGGGCCTTCGGCTCCCTGCCGCCGGCTCGGCAAAGATTTCCGCTGGCTCGTTCCTCGCTACCGGAAATCCAACTCGCCTACACACCTGGCCGCTGCAGCGGCCAGTTCGCCCCAAGGTCGGTGGCTGCGCAGGGTTATTGGAAAGGCATTTTTTATGAATACCGTCAGCTCGATGCTTGAGTCGATTTCCGACGTCGGACGCGACTCCCACCGGGGTGGGTATTCCCGGCCGGTGTATTCCGGAGCCGAACTCGAGCTGCGCGAATGGTTCACCGCCGAAGCCTCACAGCGTGGCCTTGAGGTCAGCACCGACCGCAACGGCATCATGTGGGGCTGGTGGGATGCCGCGGCGGGGGACCGGACCGGCGCCCTGGTCACCGGGAGCCACCTCGATTCGGTGCCCGGCGGTGGGCCGTTTGACGGACCGCTCGGCGTGAGCGCTGCGCTCGCCGCCGTCGACGTCCTGAAGGAACGCGGCGTCGAGCCGCGCCGGTCTCTCGCGGTCGCCGTCTTCCCGGAGGAGGAAGGGTCCCGGTTTGGGGTGGCCTGTCTCGGATCACGGCTCCTGACCGGTGCCATCGACGCCGACAAGGTGCGGAACCTCAAGGACCCCGACGGCAACACCTTCGCCGACGTCAGCCGCGCCCACGGACTGGACCCGGCACGCCTTGGCCGCGACGAGGACGCCCTCCGGACCATCGGCGACTTCGTCGAACTCCACGTCGAACAGGGCCGGGCGCTGATCGACCTGGACGCGCCGGTCGGCGTCGGCTCCTCCATCCTTGGGCACGGACGCTGGCGGCTGAGCGTCGAGGGCCAGGGCAACCACGCCGGTACCACCCTGATGGCAGACCGTGCGGACCCGATGATCGTCGCCGCGCAGATTATCCTGGCCATCAAGCGGGTCGCCGGAGCACAGGACGACGCCCGCGCCACCGTCGGGCGGCTGCAGCCTGTCCCGGGCGGCACCAACGTCATCGCCTCCCGTGTGGACCTGTGGCTCGATGTCCGCCACCCGGACGACGCCGTCACCGCGGCCCTCGTCGAGTCGATCCACGGTCAGGCCCAAAAGGCGGCAGCGTTCGAGGGGTGTGCAGTGACCCTCACGGAGGAATCCTTCAGCAGCACCGTCCACTTCGATGTACCCCTGCAACGCCAGCTGCAGAACTCACTGCGCCGGTCGAACGGCGGGAATCAGGTGCCCGCACTGCCCACCGGCGCCGGCCACGACGCCGGAGTGCTGGCCGGGTACAGCCCCTCGGCCATGGTCTACATCCGCAATCCGACCGGCATCAGCCACTCGCCGGAAGAGTACGTCGAACGCGACGACGCCGACCTCGCAGCCACCGCACTCGCCGACGTACTGGAAGACCTGCTGTGACCACATTCTGGTGTGAACAGGCCTGGGTTGCTGGGCAGGGCATCCAGCCACGCGTACGCATCGAGGCCGACGACGCCGGCTCCATCGCCGGCGTGACTTGCGACGTTGACGCGGCACCCGGCGACAACAGGGACCTCGCCGGGGTGGTCTTCCCCGCCGCCGCCAACGCCCACTCGCACGCGTTCCACCGGGTACTCCGGGGCCGCACCCACGACAACGGCGGCGACTTCTGGGTCTGGCGGGAAGAGATGTACCGCGCGGCCGGAACACTGACTCCCGGGAACTATGAACGGCTCGCCACGGCGGTCTTCGCCGAAATGGTGGTCACCGGCTGGTCCAGCGTCGCCGAATTTCACTACGTGCACCACCGGCCGGGCGGGGCTCCCTATGGGGCACCCGACGAGCGGCCGCACGCCATGGAGCTGGCTTTGTGCCGCGCCGCGGTCGCTGCGGGAATCCGGCTGACCCTGCTGGACACCTGCTACCTGGTCGGCGGCATTGGAAAGCCGTTGAGCGCCGATCAGGAACGGTTCGGTGACGCCCACGCCGGTGCCTGGCTGGAGCGGTTCGCCGACCTGCGCCGGACCGTCGCCGCCCAGTTCGACCCGGGGTTCGTCACCGTCGGGGCAGCCCTGCACTCGGTCCGCGCCGTCCCGGAAACAGCCCTGCGCCTCCTCGCGGCAGGCCTCCCCACCGATGTCCCAGTCCACATCCACCTGTCCGAACAACCCGCCGAAAACGCTGACTGCGAAAAGCACTACGGCACTACACCGACGGGACTGCTCCAGAAGGTCGGGTTTCTCTCCGACCGGCTGAGCGTGGTCCATGCCACCCACCTCACCGATCAGGACATCGCCCTGCTGGGAGGGTCCGGAACCACAGCAGTCATCTGTCCCACCACCGAGGCGGACCTGGCCGACGGGATCGGCCCCGCCCGCGCCCTGCAGGATGCCGGTGCGAGGATCGCGCTCGGCACCGACCAGCACGCAGTGATCGACCCGTGGCTGGAAATGCGGGCCCTCGAACAGGGGGAACGGCTGGGCTCGGGCCAGCGCGGCCGGTTCAGCCCCGCCAGCCTGCTCGACGCCGCCACCACCGGGGCAGCCCGCGCGATGGCCACCCCCGTGGCTGCCATCGAGATTGGGCGTCCCTGCGACCTGGTCAGCGTGAACCCGATGTCGCTGCGCACGGCCGGATCCACCCCCGGCCAGCTCCCGCTCACCGCCACCGCCGCTGACGTGGGAGCCGTCGTCGTCGCCGGTCATCTGGTGGCACGCGACGGACACCATCACGCGCTCGGCGACCCGGGCGCCCTGCTGGCCGCCGCCCTGGAAGGACACGCATGAGCATCGTGATCACCAACATCGGTGAACTCTCCACCCAGGACCGTGAGCTCACGGTCCTCAGGGACGCCGCAGTGGTGTTCGAAGGGGAACGAATCAGCTGGATTGGCGCGGCGGCCGATGCGCCAGCCGCCGATGACAGGATCGACGCGCAGGGGCGTGCAGGGCTCCCGGGCTGGGTGGACAGTCACACCCATCTGGTCTTCGCAGGGGACCGCACCGCCGAATTCGAGGCACGGATGGCGGGCGAAGACTACGCCGCCGGCGGCATCGCCGTCACCACCGACGCCACCCGGGCCGCATCGGATGATGACCTCACCCGGCTGGTCCTCGGCCGGGTCGCCGAAGCCAACGCGGGCGGCACCACCTACCTGGAAACCAAGACCGGGTACGGGCTCGACGTCGAGCATGAGGCCCGCAGCGCCCGCATCGCCGCGGGCGTCGTCGATGAGGTGACCTACCTCGGCGCCCACCTCGTCCCCACCGGGATCGACCCGGATGACTATGTGCGCCTGGTCTGCGGTCCGATGCTCGACGCCGTCCGCCCCTACGTCAGCTGGGCCGACGTGTTCTGCGAGCGTGGTGCCTTCACCGCCGGACAGTCCCGCGAGATCCTCGCCGCCTGCCGGGAGGCGGGGCTGGGCCTTCGGGTCCACGGGAACCAGTTGGGCCACGGCGAGGGTGTGCAGCTCGCCGTCGAGTTCGGCGCCGCCAGCGTGGACCACGTGAACTACCTCAACGAGGCCGACATCGCCGCGCTTGCCGGTACCTGGTCCGGGTACGACGACGGCTCCGGACCCCGGGGGACGGTGGCCGGCTGCCTACCCGCCTGCGACCTGTCCACCCGCCAGCCCCTGGCGCCCGGGCGCGCGTTGCTGGATGCCGGCGTCCAGATCGCGTTGGCCTCCAACTGCAATCCCGGCACCTCCTACACCACATCGATGGCCTACTGCGTGACCACCGCCGTCCTGCAGATGGGGCTCAGCGTCCACGAGGCCGTCCGCGCCGCCACTTTCGGGGGCGCGCTGGCTCTCCACCGGGAAACCGGGGCCGACGACGACGGCGCCCGCGCGGTCGGATCCCTCGCCGTCGGGCATCGGGCCGACCTGCAACTGCTCAGCGCCCCATCGGTCACCCATCTGGCCTACCGCCCGGGAGTGCCCCTGACCCACGCCGTCTGGAAACGGGGCGCCCGGATCGTCTGAGCGGAGTCAGCGGATTCAAACCTTCTCAGCAGTTGCCAGTCACGCGACTGCGGACGAAAGCTGACCTCAATAGGCCCTAGGCTGTGGAGCAGTTTCCGCCACCGGGTGGACCCTAGGACCAGGAGAGGACTGCGAAATGGACTGGAAGATTGAGGTTGTTCCGATCCCCGTCACTGATGTTGACCGGGCCAAAGCCTTTTACGTTGACCAGGTGGGCTTCATTGCCGACCAGGACCATCAGGTCGACGAGAACGTCAGATTCGTCCAGCTCACCCCACCGGGATCCGCCTGCTCGTTGGTGATGGGGACCGGCCTGACCGAGATGGCTCCGGGGACACAAAAGGGGGTCATGATCGTGGTCCCCAACGCCGACGACGCCCTCAGACACCTCGCGGACAACGGCGTATCTGCGCGCGGTGTCGAGGAAATGGAGTGGGGCCGGTTCGTCTACTTCGCCGACCCCGACGGCAACGAGTGGACTCTCCAGGAACTGCCGAACTACTCCTGAGCGCGACCGCTGGGCTTCACCGCAGGGGCTACTTCACTGCTCCTGCGGTGAGGCCACCGATCAGGCGCTTCTCGATCAGCGCGAACAGGATGATCACCGGAATGATAGCAACAATTGAAATACCAAACACGTACTGCCACGAGGTGGCATACTGACCGATGAACTTGGTCAGTGCCACCGATAGCGGCTGATTCTCCGCGGTCGACATGATCACCAGGGAAGCCGCGAACTCGTTCCAGGACGATACAAAGGTGAAGATGACGGCGGTGACGATGCCCGGCCAGACCAGCGGCAGGTTCACGCGGAACATCACCGTGAGCTTTCCTGCGCCGTCCAGCTGCGCCGCCTCATCGATTTCCTTCGGGATCGCCGCGAAGAAGCTGTGCATGATCCAGAGGGCGAAGGAGAGGTTGAAGGCCGCGTTGATCAGGATCATGGCCAGCCAGGTGTCGTTGATCCCCAAGAGCAACATTTCACGAAACAGGCCGGCGGTCAGCACCGCTGGCTGCAGCATCTGGGTGACGATGACCAGGAACAAGAACACAGTCTTTCCCGGGAAGCGGAACCTGGCCGTGTAGTACGCCGCGGGGGTTGCCACCAGAAGGACGAGGAGGGTCGCAAACACCGCAATGATGATCGTGGAGATCAGGTTGTAGGGCAACGGCGTTTCGGGGGTGCCCCACATGGTTGCATAGTTGCTCCATTGCAGGCCCTCGGTGGGGAAGTAGGCGGGTGGCACAGAAAGGATTTCTGACCGGGTCTTCAGGGAGCCCACCAGCATGATGCCGTAGGGCAGCAGGAACACGAGCGCGACGATGGCGCCGATCACCATCCGGAGACCCATTTTGCGGCCGGAGACCTGATCGGCGCCGTACCGTTTCTGCCGTGCTTTCACTGGGGGCAGTGCTGAGCGTTCCGATTCGTTGAGCGTGGTCGTCGACATGCCTAGACCTCCTTCATCGGCTTGACGATTTTCACGTACGCCGCAACGATCACGATGACGATGGCGAAGTTGACCACGCTGAGGGCACTGGCAATGTCCACCCGTCGATCAAACTGCAGCACCTTGAAGATGTAGGTCATGAGGGTATCCGCCTGATACCCAGGGATCGATCCAGTGATAATCCTGAGGATCGGGAGGTTGTTGAATACGTTGATGATGTTGATCAAGACGGCCACGGCAAGAGCCCCCCGAAGCTGGGGCAGCACAATGCTGAAGTAGGTGCGGATAGGCCCGGCCCCGTCCATCTTGGCTGCCTCGAGGGCGTCCTCCGGAACTGACTGCAAGCCAGCGAGCAACGTATAGGCAGTAAACGGGATCGATACGAACACTGCCACAATGATCGCCACTCCGAGGGCCGGAAGGACGTTCTTGGTGAACCCATACGGCGAGTCGAGGATCCCGATGTCCACCAGGAAGGCGTTCATGATCCCGTAGTTGCTGTCGAGGCCGTAATAGAAAACGGTGGTGGTCATCACCACGCTGGCCGCCCAGGGAACAACCACTGCCATCCGGACGAGGGTGCGGCCGGGGAAGGGTTTGTTCAGAAACTGGGCCAGGATCAGTGAGAGGAGCACTGTCAGCGATACCACCACCACCACCCAGACCACTGTGTTCAGCAGCACGCGCGGCAGATTGGGATCAGAGAACACATCAGCGAAGTTGGCGAACCCCGCGGACCCCTGGTCGATCCCGCTCCGGCTGATTTCCCGGGTGGAGTTGTAGATCATGAACCCGGCCGGGAAGATCACGATCGCGAAGATCAGAAGCAGTACCGGCCCAATCCAGGGGAGGGCGGCAGGAAGACCGTCGGAGTTCTGGCGGCGGCGTTTGCGTCCGGGGGACGCGGCCGGGCCGGCCAGCACGGGCTGTGCGCTCATCGTAAATAGCTCATATCTCTACCGCCAATGGTTATGGGCAGGCGCCGGTGCGGGCCCTGATGGACCGCACCGGCGCCGGCTGCTGGCTACTCGGCTGCTGCGTCAGCTTCCGCTTGAATCTGCTCGAGTACTTCCGCTGGTTCCATCCCCTGGCCCAACTGGCCGAACAGGCTCTTGAATGCGCCATCGGTGGCGTTCCAGGCCGGGTTGGAGGTCGGGTAGAACACTGCACTTGGCAGCATGTCCAGGAACGGCGCCAGGGTTTCATCGCCGGACATCTGCTCGGCACCGGAAATGGTGGTCGGCAGGAACCCTTCGGCGCTGACCCATTCGACGTAGTTGTCCTCGGCGAAGAAGAAGTCCATGAACGCGGTCACGGCCTCGGCCTTATCGCCGTCGTTCTCGAACGACATCAGCCGGTCTGCGACACCCAGTGTGGCCGGTTCGCCCGACGCGGTGGGGATGTTCGCCAAACCGTAGTTCAGGTCAGGGTTCTCGGCTTCGATTTGTCCGACGGTCTGTGGCAGACCGTAAACCATTCCAATCTGGCCCTGAATGAACACGTTGATCATCGGGGTGCGCTGGGTGGCTCCCGGATCGGACTGGGTCAGTCCGTCGTCAATCATGCGTTTCATGAACTCGACTGCCTCGAGGTTTTCAGGCGTATCAACGGTGATCTCGCTTTCATCGCCGAATCCGCCGCCGTTGCCAGCCATCCAGATCAGCGCTTCACCCTGGGCTTCCTCGGAGCCGAGTGGCATGCCGTAACCGGGGGTTCCGGTCTCGGTGATAGCGTCAGCGGCATCGTAGAGTTCATCCCAGGTGGTGGGTGCACCGTCAACGCCGGCTTCTTCGAACAGGTCCTCGTTGTAGAACAGGGCCCGTGCGGACGCCAGCAACGGCAGAGCGTACTGGGTCCCGTCAAACTCCTCGTTGACCGCAAAGGACTCCTGGAAATCTTCGAGAGTTTCGGGTGAGGCGATTTCCTCGGCCGGGTAGAGCAGCCCTTCCTCGGCGAAGGCTGCAAAAGCGCCACCGTTGTAGATGTCCGGTGCCTCGCCGGCCTGGATCTGAGTGTTCAGGACCGACTCAAGGTTCTCCCACGATTCGACCTGAAGGTTGACTGAGATGTCCTCGTTGGCGGCCTCGAACTCCTCGATGACGCCTTCCCATAGAGCCCTGCTGTTATCGGAATAGCTGGGTACCAGTAGGTCCAGGGAGGTGCTGCCCTCCGCATCACCACCGCTGTCTCCGCCACCGAAGCCGCAGGAGCTGAGCATAAGTCCGGCGACCGCCACACTGGCGACCATCCCGGTACGAATTGATTTCTTCATGGTTTCCTCGTTTTCCCAAAGGTGGCTCAGCAGCTATGGCTGTCCGGAATACTTGCAACAAGTTGACGGTATTGCCTTCAGAATGAGCATTACTGTTCATCCGTTGTGGAACGATACTTGCGTGATCCACGTCTCACGTCAAGCGGGCGCGCGGATCGATATCCGAGCGTTATGGCGTCAGTACTGCCAAAAGCCGCCTTACAGTGGTTAGATTGATACTGATTGCTTTACCCTTTGAAACGTCATACCCAATCAACTGCGGATCATGCCGCTGTAAACCGCACAGGAGCTCCCGATGCCCCACTCCGCCCCCCAGGTTCCCGAATCCGCAGGGACGCACATGGATCGCGAGCTCCACTCCCAGCCCGCCGTCTGGCGTCAAGCCATTGAGCAGGCAGCCGCTGAGCACCTTCTTCCCGCCGACGGCGAAAGGGTCGCTGTGATCGGCTGCGGCACGTCCTGGTTCATGGCACAAAGCTATGCCGCCGCCAGGGAAGGTGCAGGCAAAGGTCTGACCGATGCGTTTGCAGCCTCCGAGGCGGCAGTGGTGGCTGGCCGCGGCTACGACGCCGTCGTCGCCATCTCCCGATCCGGCACCACCACCGAGGTGCTCGAACTCATGACGGAGCTCAAGGGGACCCTCCGGATCATCGCCGTCATCGGCGATACCAGCTCCCCGGCCATCGGGCTCGCCGACGCCGTCGTCGCCCTGCCCTACGCGGATGAGGAGTCGGTGGTCCAGACCCGCTTTGCCACCGCCGCACTCGCTTACCTTCTGGCGTCACTGGGAATCGACCTGGGCGAAGCGGTCACCGATGCGACCGCAGCACTTGAGCTGGACATCAGCCCCGAGATGCTCGACGCCGAGCAATTCACCTTCCTGGGGACCGGCTGGACCGTGGGGCTTGCCCACGAGGCCGGGCTGAAGATGCGTGAGGGCGTGCAGGGCTGGACCGAGTCCTACCCCGCAAAGGAGTACCGCCACGGGCCCATCTCGATCGCCGCCCCCGGCCGGGTGGTGTGGTTGTTCGGAGACGACGTCGTTGGGCTGGCCGAGGACGTCGCACCCACCGGCGCGGACTACATCAACACCGGGCGCCACCCGCTCGCCGACCTGGCCCTGATCCACAAGATCACCCTCGCCCGGGCCCGCGCCCGTGGGCTGGACCCGGACCTGCCCCGTAACCTGACCCGCTCAGTGATCCTGGACTCCTAGTACCGATGACCGACCACCCGGCGACGACGGCGGACCCGGCGCCAGCGCCCGCGACGGACCTGGTGCTGGCCATCGACGTGGGCGGCACCGACCTGAAGTCGGCCCTCGCCGACCCGGACGGGACTCTCCTCGACATCCGGCGTACCCCCACCCCCGCTCCCTCCTGCATCCCCGGGGAAAGCATCGTGGAGCGCGCGGCCGAGCTACTCGCCGACTACCGCGCCGCCTGGCCGGCCCACCGCATCGGCGCCATCGGCCTGATCGCCCCCGGGCTGGTCGACGAAGTCAATGGCGTCGGGATCTACTCGGCGAACCTCGGCTGGCGTGACTTCCCGTTTGCCCAGCGACTTCAGGAGGCCACGGGCCTCCCCGTCACCTACGCGCACGACGTCGGCGCCGCCGGCGACGCCGAGATGCGCTTCGGTG
This sequence comes from Arthrobacter sp. CAN_C5, assembly GCF_017875735.1. Lineage (NCBI taxonomy): Bacteria > Bacillati > Actinomycetota > Actinomycetes > Micrococcales > Micrococcaceae > Arthrobacter > Arthrobacter sp. CAN_C5. The sequence goes on along the minus strand of NZ_JAGGMZ010000001.1, from coordinate 2,908,508 downwards.
CGGCCCGCGGGTTCGCCGACGTCGTCGTCGTGATCATTGGGACGGGGATCGCCGGCGCGGTGTTCTGCGGTGGCGTGCGCGTGCAGGCCGGCGGATATGCCGGAGAGCTGGGGCATGCCCGGGTGCCCGGTGGGCTGGCGTGCACCTGCGGTGTGCACGGGTGCCTGGAAACCCTGGGCTCGGCGGGAGCGATCGCCCGCCGCTATGCCGATCAGAGCAACCAGTCGGTCACCGGTGCGCAGGACGTGTTCGAGGCCGCGGCCGCGGGGGACCCGGCCGCCCAACAGGTGATTGACGACGCCGTCGCCGCGCTGGCCTTCAGCATCAGCCAGCTCGTCGCGATTCTCGGCACCGAGGCAGTGGTGATCGGCGGCGGACTGGCCCAGGCCGGTGAGGCGCTATTCGGCCCACTGCGCCGGGAGCTTGAGGGGAACCTTTCCTTCCATCGTCGTCCGGTCCTCCTGGCGGCACGGATGGGCCAGGACGCCGGCCTAATCGGCGCGGCGCTGCGCGCCCGCAGCCTCCTGGACGCGCCATGACAGGGGTGCTGCGCCCCCGCGGGACAATTGTGACCGTGACGGCAAACCCGGCGGTCGACCTGACCTATGCCGTGCCGCGGCTGGTTCCCGGCTCATCCCACCGGGTGGGTGAGCCCCTGCTGCGCGCTGGCGGAAAGGGGCTCAACGTCGCGCGGGTGCTGAACCAGGCGGGGTATCGGACGGTCGCAGTGGCACCGGTTGGTGGCCTGTCCGGTTCCGAGTTCCGGGACGAACTCGTTGCCAGCGGGGTCCCCCATGCATTGACCACGACGGCGGCCGCCACCCGTCGGAGCATGGCATTCGTCGACCGCGAGGCCGGGCAGACCAGCATCTTTAACGAGGCCGGACGCCCCCTCTCGGACACCGAGTGGGGTGCGCTCCGTGCTGCGCTCGAAGCCCAGCTCGACGGTGCCGGTGCACTGGTGGGTTCCGGCAGCCTGCCCGAGGGTGCGCCAGCGGACTTCTACCCATCCCTCGTGCGGCGCGCCCGGGAGCAGGGCATCCCCAGCATTATCGATACCTCCGGCGACGCGCTGCTGGCGGCGGCCGACGCCGGCGCGGACCTCCTCAAGCCCAACCATCACGAACTGCTGGCAGCGACCGGTGCCACGACGCTCGACGACGGCGCCCGACAGCTGTTGAGCCGCGGCGCGGGTGCCGTAGTGGTCAGCTGCGGGGAGGACGGCATGGCCCTGCACCGGACCAGGAGACCTACCCTGTGGGCCTCCCTGCCACGGGTGGACGGGAATCCGACCGGCGCGGGGGACGCCGCGGTTGCCGCTCTCGCCGTCGTGCTCGCCTCGAGCGCCACCTCCGCCGCAGGCGTCGCTGCCACCGACATTGATGCCGACACCGACACCGACGCCGCCTCCGACCAAGGCGACGAGACCCTGCTGCGGCTGGCCACCGCCTGGTCGGCCGCCGCGGTCCTGATGCCGGCCGCGGGAGAGCTGCACGCCAGCTTCCCGGAGCTGGTCGCAGCGGTCACCATCACGCCGGCCCTTACGACCCCGGCCCCTAACACCCCCGCCCTCACGACCCCAGAGCCAAACACCCCGGACCGGCCCACGAGCCCCCACGCACAGCAGGAGCCCCGACCATGAGCCTCACACCGACACGCGATCTGATGGCCGCTGCTGTTGCCGCCGGGACGGGCCTCGGCGCCTTCAACGTGATCCATCTGGAAACCGCCGAAGCGCTGGTGGCCGGCGCGGAGGCGGCGGGACTCCCGGTGATCCTGCAGATTTCCGAAAACTGCGTCAAATACCACCGGCAGCTGGAGCCGATCGCCCTGGCCACCCTCGCGATCGCCCGGTCGGCGAGCGTGCCGGTCGCCGTCCACCTCGACCACGCCGAGGACCCGGAGTTGGCCCTCGCCGCCGTTGACCTGGGTTTCGGGTCCGTGATGTACGACGGCGCCGCCCTGCCTTTCGCGGACAACGTCGCCACCACCTCGCGGGTCGCCGCCTATGCCCGGGAACGCGGTGTGTATGTCGAGGCCGAACTGGGACAGATCGGCGGGAAGGACGGCGCCCACGCGCCGGGAGTCCGCACCGACCCGGGGGAGGCCGCCGCCTTCGTGACGGCAACGGGCGTGGACGCCCTCGCCGTCGCCGTCGGCTCGTCCCACGCCATGACACAGCGCAGCGCCGAACTGGACCTGGTACGGATCGCAGCCCTGAAATCAGTCCTTGAGGTGCCGCTGGTGCTCCACGGGTCATCGGGGGTCTCCGACGCGAACCTCACCGCGGCAATCCGGGCCGGGATGACGAAGATCAATGTCTCAACCCACCTGAACCAGCTGGCCACCCGCGCCGTCCGCCTGTATCTCGAGCACAACCCGTCGGCGGTCGACCCGCGCAAGTACCTCGCTGCCGGACGTGCCGCCATCGAACCTGAGACGGCCCGGTTACTCACCCTTTTCGCCGCCGCGGGCTCAGCACCCGGGAAGGGGCAGGCACGATGAAACGTGCAGAGCGGCTCACCGCCATCCTTGACCTTCTGTCTGTGGCCAGCCAGGTGGATGTCGAGGAGATCGTCACCAAGCTCAAGGTGTCACCGGCGACCGCCCGGCGGGACCTGGACAGCCTCGCGGAGCAGCGGCTGCTGACCCGTACCCACGGTGGCGCCAGCATCGAGGCCGTCGCCTACGACCTGCCCGGCCGCTACAACAGGGACGCCCACGCGGACCAGAAACGGGCCATCGCCCAGGCGGCAAGCGACCTCATTCCCAAGGGCGCGGTGATCGGGCTGTGCGGGGGGACCACCAGCACTGCGATCGCCTCGGCCCTGAGCAAGCGCAGCGACCTGATGGAACCGTCCACCAAGCCCACCCTCACGGTCGTGACCAACGCGATCAACATTGCAGCCCAGCTGGTGGTCCGGCCCAACTTCAAGATCATGGTCACCGGTGGGATCGTCAATCCGCGATCCTACGAGCTGGTGGGATCCTATGCCGACGCGGTGCTGCAGCGGGTAGCTCTGGACCTCGCGTTCGTCGGGGTGAACGGCCTGGACCCGGTCGTCGGCCCCACCATCAGTGATGAGGGGGAGGCGGCAGTTAACGCGATGGTCGCCAAGCGGGCAACCACCGCCTATGTGGTCGCGGACTCGTCGAAAATCGGCACCCGTTGCTTCGCCACCATGACCGGTTACACCTTCAGCAACCTGATCACCGACTCCGGGATTACCGACGCCCAGCGGCAGTCGTTCGAGGATCACGGCACCACGGTGATCGTGGCGCCGATGGTGGCCACCGAATAGCCACAGGAGCTCCCACTAGGATGGCTGCCATGCCCACCGATGCCACCCACCCGCCCGCACGGCCCGCTCCCGGCGCCGTCGGGAGTGCCTCACCCGGCCAGCGCCGCCGGATCACCGCGGAGATCGCGATTGTCCTGGGACTGTCCCTTGGCCAGTCGGCGGTCTACTCGGTAGTGAACCTGCTCGACAAACTGAGCCAGGCTCCGCTGGCGTCCCAGACCACGCGGCTCAACCCCGTGCTCAACGACCGGCAGTATTTCGATCTCGTTTACCAGCTGCTGGGCATCTTCTTTGCCCTCATCCCGGTGTTCCTGGTGCTGTTCCTGCTCACGGAGCCCGGCAAATCGGCGTTCAGGACGCTGGGGTTCACCTTCAGTCGGCCCCGGGTCGACTTCGGGCTCGGTTTCGGCCTGGCCGTCCTGATCGGGGCGGGCACGCTGGGCGTGTACGCGGGCGGCAGGGCGCTGGGTATCACGACGGCGATCGAACCGGCGGCGCTCGACGCGTACTGGTGGACGGTGCCGGTGCTCATGCTGTCGGCACTGCGCCATGCGGTTGTCGAGGAGGTGATCGTGGTGGGGTATCTGTTCCACCGGCTGCGCCAGCTCGGATGGTCGACGCCGGTGATCATCGTCAGCAGCGCCCTGCTGCGCGGCAGCTACCACCTGTACCAGGGGTTCGGGCCGTTTATCGGCAACTTCATCATGGGGCTGATCTTCGGGTACGCCTACACCCGCACCAAACGGGTGATGCCGCTGGTAATTGCCCACGCGCTGCTGGACATTGCGGGTTTCGTTGGCTTTGCCCTCTTCGGGTCGGCGATCGGTATCGGCGACTAGGGGAACCCGACCCGCCCCGGCCCGGTGGGCCGGGGCCGTAATTTGGTGAGCGGGGACGGGCTAGATTTCAACCAGGCCGCTGGCAGCCTCGAAGGTCACCGACATCACGCCGGGAGTGCCGTTCGGGGCCACCCAGCGCACCGCGACACCATCCAGCGGATCGGTGGCGGGGGTCCCCAGCCATTCGGCGATCCGATCGGGTGACCCGGCGATGGTCAACGAGTCGAGCCGGACCGACGTTGGGCGGGCATGCGAGGGGTGCAGCGCCTCGGTCCCGTCATCCCACCTCAACATGTAGGGAACCTGGGGGTCGGCGATCAAACCCTTGATGCCGATCTGCTGCCACGTCAGTTCCTGTCCGTCCGGGAACTTGCGGTTTCCGGGAACCGCGCTGCGGCCGAGCCGCTCCTCAAACGGGGCCAGGTCGTCGACCGCGACGCACCACCCCATCCAGCCTCCACCGGCTTCGGAGCGCGCACGGACCGCCTGGCCGAAGGGCGCCTTGTCTGACGCGGGGTGGTTGAGTACCTCGACCACCTCAAGGTATTGGCCATTCAGCAAAGGGAAAATCATGTTCCGCGTGCCGAAGCGGGGGTGCACACCGCCCTTGACCGGTTCGATGCCCAGGGCAGCGGAAATCCTCCCCGCTGTCGCTACGAGGCCGTCGGGTTCACAAGCATATGAGACATGGTCCAAGCGCATGGCCCTAGTTTTGCACTTTGTGATGTGTGTCTCGACTTAGGGTCGCCTAACCTCTTGATGGGCCCCGCTGTCGCGGTAGATTGCGTTCACATATTTGCACCGGGACGGCTTCTTCGGGTTATCTAGAAGCAGGTCACGAGTGCCAGCACGGAGCGGATTACCGTTCCACCAGAGCCCCGGCTTGCTGGACGGCAACCCTCCTTCGCGGCGGGGTGCCCCGGGTGACGACCAGGCGGCGGGCAAGGTGTCCGGCGCAAGCGCGGACTTCGAGGCGGGCGGTTTCAGTGACAACTCTTCACACGACCCAACAGGGCAGCACCATGCATTCGCGCCGGGACGGGACGGTGCAGACCCGCAGCCTGGGCCCCTTCACCTGCGAGACCGGGGGATACCTCCCCGAACTCACCCTCGCCTACGAAACCTGGGGCACCCTCAACGCGGATGCCTCCAACGCGGTCCTGATCCAGCACGCACTGACGGGCAGCTCCCATGTCGCCCGGGGCGATTCGGACGAGGACGGCTGGTGGGACCAGCTGGTCGGCCCGGGCAAGACTATCGATACCACCAGGTACTTCGCCGTGTCGATCAACATGCTCGGCGGGTGCTACGGGTCCACCGGCCCCGCCAGCCTCGATCCCGACGGCGTCCCCTGGGGATCGCGGTTCCCGTTCCTGACGGTGCGGGATTCCGTGCGGGCCGAAGCGCTGCTGGCGGATGCACTGGGAATCGGGACCTGGCATTCGGTGCTTGGGGGGTCCCTGGGTGGGGCCAGGGCCCTCGAGTGGGCACTGATGTATCCGGATCGGGTGGAACGATGCGCAGTCATCGCGTGCACGGCGTCGAGCTCCGCGGAACAGATCGCCTTCGGCCAGGCCCAGCTCGCTGCCATCCGCCTGGACCCCGGGTTCGCCGGCGGCGACTACTACCCCGGCAGCGGGCCCACCGCGGGGCTGGGGCTGGCGCGACGGATCGCCCACATCACCTACCGGTCCGAACCCGAGCTTGAGTACCGGTTCGGCCGGGCACCCCAGAGTCCGGAGGTCCCCTTCGGCTCCACCGATCCGGCGGCCCGTGGCCGCTACCAGGTGGAGAGCTACCTTGATCATCAGGCTGACAAACTGGTGGACCGCTTCGACGCCAACAGCTATGTTGCCTTGACCGAAGCCCTGATGGGTCACGACGCGGCTCGCGATCGTGGCTCGCTGCACGCAGCGGTGCAGTTGGCGCGGGCGCAGTTCTTCATCGCCGCGGTGGACTCGGACCGGCTTTACTATCCCAGCCAGTCCCAGCTCCTGGCGGACGCGCTGCCCGGAGAGGTACCCGTGCACCTGATCACCTCACCGATCGGTCACGACGCGTTCCTCACCGAGGTCAGCCAGCTCCACGACAGGCTGCGGGACGCCTTCTACTCCTAGCCGCCCGCGCCCGGCGGCATACCCGGACCGAAGATGGGCGCGGCATCCGGACGCTTCGCCAGTATGTCGTCACCGGCCGACTGGCGGCGGAGCCGGCGCAACACCCAGGGAACGAAGTACACCTTCGCCCAGACGAGGTCCTCTGTACGGGCTGCACGCCAGCTCTTGTGGGGCAGGGGCTGCGGTTTCAGTGGAGTCAGGGAATGCGGCACGGCGAGGGTCTCCAGCACCATCATCGCGATCGTGTGGTGGCCCAGAGGAGAGAAATGCAGGCGGTCCCCGTCCCACATCTGCATGTCGACCAGTTGGCGCAACGCCCACAGGTCGGCGATCAACGCGTCGTGGCGCGCCGCGATGATCCGCAGGTTTTCATTGAAGATGGCGGTCCGGGATCTGAAGTTCCCCAGGACCGACTCGCGCGCGTCCGGTCCGGTGAACAGCACTACCGTCGCATGGTCGGCGCTGAGTTGTTCGACGGCGCTGTCCAGTTGTTCGGCGAGCCGGTCGGGATCGCCGCCCGGACGGATCAGGTCGTTGCCGCCCGCCGAAATGGTGATCAGGTCCGGCCGCAACGCCAGCGCGGGCTCCACCTGCTGATCGACAATCTGGTGCAGGAGCCGCCCGCGGACCGCGAGGTTGGCATACGCGAAGTCCTCACGGCTCAGGGCAAGTTCCTCTGCCACCCGGTCGGCCCAGCCCCGGTTGCCGCCGACGCTCTCGGGGTTCGGATCGCCGATTCCCTCGGTGAATGAATCACCCAGCGCAACGTAACGCGTCCAGGGGTGGGGAGTGGCGTTTCCGGCGGGATGGGGTTCCGGTGGCTGGTACAGGTTCCGGTTCATCCTCCTATCCTGTAGCAGTCCCCGGCTGGGTGCCACCGGTGGGCGCATGCCAGAATACTTCAATGACTCTTTCGGATACCCCCCACACATCAGCCGAGCAAGCCACCGGGCCGGCCTGGGATCCGGTAGTCCTGTGGTCCCGTCCCGAGGAGGAGAGGCAGGGGACCGCCCTGCTGGTGATGTTCCACGGGCACCTTGCCAACGAGGAAGACCTGATGGGCCTGGTGGACCACCTCCCCGCCGACCTGACCGTAGCCTCCGTCCGTGCCCCCCACGCGCAGGGACCCGGATTCACCTGGTTCCCCCTCAGCCAGGACACCGGGTACTCGGTGGACCTGGTCACTGACTCGGTCGCCCGGGTGGCCGCCTGGCTGGATTCGGTGAAGTCGGTGCACCCAAGCGTGTCCCTGCTCGGGTTCTCCATGGGGATGGCCGTAGCGACCACCCTGCTGCGCCACCGCCCCCGGGACTTCACCACCGTCGTCGGCCTGTCAGGTTTCGTGGTGCCCGCCGACGGAAGCGACTTCTTCCACGACGACGACGTCGCGGCCCACCCGGTGCCGCTGTTCTGGGGCCGGGACCAGGATGACCCGGTGATCACTGGGGACCGGATCGAGTTCACCCACCGCTGGGCTGTCGCGCACACCAGCCTCACCAAGGTGCTGTACGCGGGGATCGGCCACAGCATCAGCGTCAGGGAACTGGCGCACGTCAAGGAATTCCTTGAACTGACGGTGTTCGGAATCGAACCGCAACCTAGCCGGGGGTAATCACGGCCGGGAAGGGCCGCGGTTCAACAGCAGCGCTGGTCTCAGCCGCTGGTGATTCTCACCGAGACACCGTTGACGGTCACCACGTCGCCGGGGTGCAGTTGGGCGCCACGGCGCTCCTCGATCGCCCCGTTGACCTTCACCAGGCCATGATCGATGAGTTCCTTGGCTTGCGTACCGTCCTCAGCGAGGTTTGCCAGCTTCAGGAGTTGGCCCAACCGGATCATGTCATCCGAGATCTGGATGGTGTCGGCGGCGGTGGGGTCGACGTCGTGGGATTTGCTCATTGAACCATTCTGCCTTGCCGGGCATCTTGCTGCTGGCCAGCGACCGCAGGCGCATCAGTTGGGCCAGCCACGCTGCCATAGGATCAGTAGGTGTCACACCACCCCCGGCTTCCCCTCGTCCCCGGCCTGCTTCTCGCCGTCGGGGCTGGCGTAGCCATCCCCCTGCAGGGCAGGATCAACGGCGCACTCGGGACCCAGCTGGCCGACGGGGCCGCGGCAGCGCTGGTCAGTTTCAGTACGGGGCTCGTCCTGATGGTGGTCATCACCTGTGCGCTACCCCGGGGCAGGGCCGGTTTCCGTCAGATCGCTCCGGCGGTGCGGGAACGACGGTTCCCGCCCATCTACCTCGCCGCAGGCACCGTCGGTGCCTTCTTTGTCTTCTCCCAGTCCCTGACCATCGGCGTCCTGGGTGTGGCGTTGTTCACTGTCGCGGCGGTGATGGGCCAGACGCTCAGCGGCCTGCTCGCTGACCGGGCTGGCATTGGCCCGGCCGGCAAGCGGCCGCTGACGCTCATGCGGCTGATCGGTACCGCGCTAGCCGTCGCCTCGGTGGTGTGGGCAGTATCTCCCCGTTTTGGTGCTTCCGGTGACGTGCAGTCCTGGCTGATTCCGGTTCTGCTCCCGGTTGCCGCAGGGTTTCTCATCAGCTTCCAGCAGGCCATGAACGGCACCGCGGCCGTCCATTACGGGACTCCGATCACCGCCACCCTCCTGAATTTCGTCTCGGGCACGTCGGTACTGCTGGTCGCCTGGCTGATCAAGGTTCTGGTCGCCGGGCCGGGGGAGGCACTGCCCACCGAGTGGTGGTACTACCTGGGCGGCCCGCTCGGGTGTATCTTCATCGGGCTCGGCGCGGTCCTGGTCCGGAGCCTCGGCGTGCTCCTGACCGGGTTGGGAATGATCGCTGGACAACTGGTCGGATCGCTCGTCCTCGACCTCGTGTTCCCGACTTCGGGAACCGTGGTGGAAGTGGCCACGGTGGCCGGGCCCCTCCTGACCCTCGTCGCCATTGTGCTGACCACGCTGCCGTGGCCCCGGCGCGCGCTGCGCTTCCGCTGACCGCGGACCTCGCCCGGCGGCTCGTGAATCTGTGTCGGGACGCCACTGAACCCTGCGCCGGGACGCCGTCCCGACCACCTCGGTAGGCTAGGGTTGAACCTTCGATTCGTGCAGGCCGCAGCCCATTCCTGGGCCGTCTCAGACCTGCCGGGCACCACCACGGACCGCACCCAGCGGCCTGTAGAAATGGAGAACCACCTTGGCCAAGAACCAGTCCGCACTCGACCCCATCATTTCCCTGGCGAAACGCCGCGGATTCGTCTTCCAGGCGGGGGAAATCTACGGCGGATCACGGTCGGCCTGGGATTATGGTCCGCTCGGCGCGGAACTGAAGGAAAACATCAAGCGCCAGTGGTGGCAGTCGGTGGTCCGTGGCCGCGACGACGTCGTCGGCCTCGACTCCTCGGTGATCCTGCCCCGTAAGGTGTGGGAGGCCTCCGGCCACGTGGACGTGTTCAGCGACCCCCTGGTGGAGTGCCTGAGCTGCCACAAACGGTTCCGTGCCGACCACCTCGAGGAAGAGTACGAGGAGAAGAAGGGCCGGGCCCCCGAGAACGGCCTCAAGGACATTGCCTGCGCCAACTGCGGCACCCGCGGCGAGTGGACCGAACCGCAGGAGTTCTCCGGTCTGCTGAAAACCTTCCTGGGCCCCGTCGCGAACGAGGAGGGGATGCACTACCTGCGCCCCGAAACCGCGCAGGGCATCTTTGTGAACTTCAACAATGTCCTCAACACGTCCCGGAAGAAGCCGCCGTTCGGCATCGGCCAGATCGGCAAGAGCTTCCGCAACGAGATCACGCCGGGCAACTTCATCTTCCGCACCCGTGAGTTTGAGCAGATGGAGATGGAATTCTTCGTCGAACCAGGCACCGACGACGAGTGGCACGAGTACTGGATCAAGAACCGCCTCGACTGGTACACCGATCTAGGCATCAACGAGGACAACCTGCGCCTGTTCGTCCACCCGCTGGAGAAGCTCAGCCACTACTCCAAGGGCACCACCGACATCGAATACCGGTTCGGCTTCCAGGGCTCCGAGTGGGGCGAGCTGGAAGGAATAGCGAACCGCACCGACTTCGACCTCTCCACCCACTCGAAGCACTCGGGCACCGACCTGAGCTACTTCAACCAGGGCACCAACGAGCGGTACACGCCGTACGTGATCGAGCCGGCCGCGGGACTGACCCGGTCCTTCATGGCGTTCCTGGTGGACGCCTACACCGAGGATGAGGCACCCAACTCCAAGGGCGGCGTCGACAAGCGCACCGTCCTGAAGCTGGACCCGCGCCTCGCCCCGGTCAAGGCCGCCGTCCTGCCGCTGAGCCGCAACGAGGACCTGTCACCGAAGGCCAAGGATCTGGCGGCGCAGTTGCGCAGGAACTGGAACATCGACTTCGACGACGCCGGCGCCATTGGCCGCCGCTACCGCCGTCAGGATGAGATCGGCACCCCGTTCTGCATCACCGTCGACTTCGACACCCTCGATGACCAGGCCGTCACCATCCGCGAACGCGACACGATGGCCCAGGAACGCGTGTCACTTGACCAGGTTCAGGGTTACCTCGCCGCACGGCTGATCGGCTCCTGATGGCACTGAACTACCGTGAGTGGCGCGAAGGAGACGACCTGGAGCTCATCCAGCTCTGGGGCGGACCCGAGAACGCGCAGGTGGAACAGGCCAGAGCGCTGTTCCGGCCCTCCTCCAACGCCCCGTGGCTGCGCTGCATCGTTGCCGAGGACACCGTGGGCACCGGCTCAGTGGGCAGCGACGCGGGGGTCCCCGTCGCCGCTGCGTACGTCTTCGAACCGAAGCTGCACAACCAGCGGCTGTGGGCGTACGTCGAGGTGGCGGCCGACCACCGGCGCGCCGGTGTCGGGTCCACCCTGCTGGCGATGCTGCGGAATGAGGCGGCCGGCTCTCCGTCGGGCGCCACCGCGCTGCGGGCGAAGGTGATTCCCGGGTCCACCGGCGGTGACTTCGCCCTCGCGTCGGGGCTGGCACCGATCCAGCGCTCCCGCATCGTCCGGGTGGAACCCGGTGCGTTGGCGCTTCCGGTCTTCGAGGACAACGGTGGCCCGCAGCTGGATGAAGCGGCGACCGGGTCGGTGGAACTGACCACCGCCGTCGCCGCCTGGTACAATGCGGTGCACGCCTGGGATCCTGCGCACATGACCCTGGGACAGGCCCAGCAGTACCTGCTCGCCGACACCACTGGTGCCGGGGGAGCAGTGGTCCTCAGGGACAAGCCGCAGGCCGACGGCGGCAGGATTGCCGCGTTTGCCATCAGCTACACCCAGACCCGGACCGACGACCCCGCTGATGTCCTCGTGGGGTACGACCCGACGATGGCCCCCGCGGAGCAGGAGGCCGCAGTGGCCTCCTTGCTGGCGATGCTGGTGCATCAGTTCCCGGTGCTCGTCGAGGTGGACGATTCGATGACCGCACTGGTCAAAGTGATCGACCCACTCCTGGCGATGGGGACCGCGAGCGTGAGCGCACCCGAAACGCTGGTCGTCAGCGACTAGCGGGGGAAGCTACTGGCGCTCGTGGCGGCCGGTCGCCCGGTCGTGGGCGTCGGCCGCGATGCGCTCCTCTTCGGTCATGGCGCCTCCGCCCAGGTGGGCCGGGTGCCACCAGGCGCCGGGCTCGGGGACCAGCGGGAAGCCGGCGATGCCGCGGTCAATGCCGTCCTGGAGTTCGGCGCGCAGCTGCTCGGTTTCGATGACGACGTCGGTATCGGCGCCGTGCCGGATCGGTTTGCTGATGTGGACCCGGACCGGTGCGCGGAAGACGGTCTTCAGCGACAGTTTCTGGCCCCGGCTCATCAGGCGGTGGGACCCCCACACCGAGATCGGGATAATGGGCACCCCGGCTTCGGCCGCGAGGCGTACCGCGCCGGTCTTCAGTTCCCGGACGGTGTAGCTGCGGCTGACGCCCGCCTCGGGCAGGATTGCCACATATTCGCCGGCCTTCAGCTTCTCAAGCGCACCCTGGTAGGCCGCACTGCCGGCACTGCGGTCGACGATCACGTGACCGGCTGCGCGGATGGCGGGGCCGGCAAACCAGTGCGACCCGGCGCCCTTGGTGACGAGGAACCGCATCTGGGCGCGGGCATGCCGCCAGAGCACCAGTTCCGCGAACGCGAAGTCGAGGTACCCGAAGTGGGTGACGGCGACGACAGCACCCTGCCCCGGTACCGGACGTCGTGACTTGCCATTCAGTGGTCCGCGCGGCAGGAGGTTCTCCTCGCCGGTGACAATCACCCGGATCCGGAAAACGAACTGCAGCGTCTGCCCGGTGTGCACGATCATCCGGTAGAAGCGGTCATTGGGCTGGGGCTGCCAGCGCCCGATCTTCTCAGTGAGTCGACTCATGATGATGCACCTCGTCCGGGTTTGGGGGGAAGGGGAAAGAAACCGCTGGTGTTCTCGATGTACTCCCGGTACCCGGGACGGCTGCTGAGCCGTTTTTCGGTCAGGGGCTTGCCGGTCTTGTTGGACAGGGTCCAGAACATCAGGGCGGGGGAGAGGATGGTCAGCACGCCGGGCCACGAGTCGGCGGCCACCAGGAACAGTCCCACCCAGACGGCGGCGTCCCCGAAATAGTTCGGGTGGCGGGTGTAGCGCCAGAGGCCCCTGTCCATCACCGTGCCCTTGTTCGCCGGGTTACCCCGGAACGCTGCCATCTGGTAGTCGCCGACGGTTTCGAAGAAGAAACCGACCAGCCAGATCACCGCTCCCACCCAGGCCAGCCAGCCCAGCGGCCCGGTCGAATACATGGCCACCTGGATGGGCAGGGAGACGAAGAGCATCACGATGCCCTGCGTCAGATAGATCTTTCGCAGCGCGTAGGCGTTGCGGGAGCCCGGCGCATCACTGAGCATGTCCTCGTAGCGTGGGTCTTCGGCACCGTCGCGGGCACGCCAGCCGATGAATCCGGCCAGGCGCAACCCCCAGGCAGCGGTGAGGATGAGCATCAGCGCGCGGCGGCCGTCGTCGCCCGCTGACGCTCCCGACACGTCGGCCGACGTGATGAAGGTGATGACCGCAATCACCACAAAGCCGAGCCCCCACGCCGTATCGATGACCGAGTGGCGCTTCTGGACCTGTGCCAGCGCGAAGGTCGCGGCCAGCAGCACGACGACGCCGAGCGTCGCCCAGCCGAAGCCGGCAGCAAAGCTGAGGAACGGGAATTCAGGCATCGTTCACCTTTGATGGATGGAGTGGGACGGGCCGGTCAGGCAGTCATGGCCTAGACCGTGATGGATAGGGGTTGGTCGCTGGCCAGCAGGTCCCGGGCAGGGAGGGTGCCGGCCGGTGGTACTGACGCGCCCGTGTCCTCCATGAAGGTTTTCAGCACAAAGGAGGCGGTGAGCTCGTGCCACAGCCGGGCCTTCGTGACCATGAAATGTCCGGCCTGAGTGACCGTGACATAGTGCAGCTCCTTGGCCAGCCCCCGCGCCCGCTGGGCGTACCGGTACGACTGCCGCTGGGAGGTCCACCGGTCCTGGTCGCCGTGCAGGATCAGCACGCGCCTGCCGTCGACGGGATCCTCGGGGGTGGTGTCGCTGAGCCAGGGGGCGAGGGACACCACGGCGCGCACCTGTGGATCATCGGCGACGCAGAGGGCAACCAGTCCGCCCATCGAATGGCCGACCAGATAGATGGGCACCCCCGGATGGCGGTCACGGATCGCGGCCAGAGCCCAACGGGCATCGTGCAGGGGTGACATTTCCTGGCCGTTCCATCCCCTGACGCTGTTCCGCAGGGACCACACTTCCAGGCCGTGGCGCTTGCCGCGGCGATGGATCAGGGCGGCGAAAGGGATCATCCGCACGGGACTCAGATGGCGGGCGCGTACCGGCTCGAAGCTGTTCGCCCGACCGCCATGCAACACCAGCGCGACGCCGGTGACCGGGCCGGAGCCCTTGCGGACGGTGATGACCGGGGCATGCGCGACGGTTCCTGCGGGAACCTCGCTTGATTCACTGAACCGTTCTTTCATCTGTCCTTTTCCGCCTACCGCTTGGTCGAACTCATCCTGGTAATAGCTTATGTCCCGAACGGGGTGTGGGGTCCCCGCGTAGAATTCCGGAGGGCACGAAAAGAGTGCACTCTCTTAACACCTTGGACAGCTAGGAACTTCGTGGGCCACAGCCACACTCAGGACACAGGGAATTCGGAGCTGAGCGAGAAAACGATGGGTGCCCGACGGCGGGCGAACCTGCTGCTCTCAGCCATTCTCGTGCCCCTCGGAATCCTGACGGTGATCGGCATGATCCTGCTGTGGCCCAGCGGGGACCGCAGCAACGTCACCATCGCGAATCCCTATGCCACCGCAGACGGCGTCTCCATCGACACGGGGGAGGTCGAACGGATTTCCCTGGAGGACTGTCCGTCCTCCCAACCCACCGTCGACGCCGGCGGGGTTGCGCAGCAATGCCAGGTCGCCTACACGCTGCCGGACGCCGGCGGGGCGGCGGTCCCGGTCGAGGTTTCCCCCGAACTGGCCCGCGCCAACGCGGTGGAGCCCGGAGACCGGATCCGCTTCCTGAACCTGGAGGGGGTCATCCAGGGCGGAAGCGCGCCCTACATTTTCATGGACTTCGTCAGGACCATCCCGATGATCTGGCTCGCCGTCCTCTACGCGGTGGTGGTGGTCGCCGTCGCCCGCTGGCGTGGGCTGCGGGCGATGATCGGCCTGGTCGGCGCCCTGATCGTCCTGGCCCAGTTCATCCTGCCCGGCCTGGTGGAAGGCAAACCGCCGCTGCTGCTGGCACTGGTCGGGTCGGTGGTGATCATGATCGGGGTCCTCTACTTTGCCCATGGCTTCTCCGCCAGGACCTCGACGGCCCTGCTGGGCACCCTGTTCGGCCTGTCCATCACGGCGCTGCTCGCCGCGTGGGCCACCGAATCGATCTACCTGTTCGGGGTGGGGGACGAGAACGCCTACGCGCTGGTCAACGCCTCCGGTGACGTGTCAATCTCCGGGATCATCATGTGCGGGCTGATCATCTCCGGACTGGGAGTCCTCAACGATGTGACTATCACCCAGTCGTCGGCGGTGTGGGAGCTGTATGAGTTGGCCCCCAACACCTCGGCCCGCAGGCTTTTCGCCGGTGCCATGCGGATTGGCCGCGACCATATCGCCTCCACCGTGTACACCATCGCGTTCGCCTACGCGGGGGCGGCGCTGCCGCTGCTGATCCTGGTCTCGCTCTATGAACGCACCGTCCTGGAGAACCTCACCAGCGGGGAGCTCGCGGAGGAGGTGGTCCGCACCCTGGTGGGCTCCATCGGCCTGGTGCTCGCGATTCCTGCCACCACCCTGATCGCCGTCCTGGTGGTCAAGGCGGTGGGAATCACCCGGCAGAGGGGGCACGACGACGGCGGGCAGCGACCTGCGGCGCTCGCCGCCGAGAGCGCGGCGGTCCAGCCGGCCAGCGGGAACCCGCCGGCTGATACCCGGAGTGCCCGGCGGGATCGAAGCGGCTGAGGGGCCCGGGCGCGCCGGGACGAACGAAACGCTTCCCGATTTGCCTCAGCTTGCGACAATGGAGAGGTGACTGTTGTATCAACCCTGCCCGGAGTAACCGAGGCGCACGCCCCCGGCTCCCCAGCTGAAACCCGACTCGATCTGCCCCCGCTGCAGCTCGGCAACATTACCGTGAAGACCCCCGTCGTCCTCGCGCCGATGGCCGGGATCACCAACACAGCGTTCCGCCGCCTCTGCCGCGAGTACGGTGGCGGGCTGTACGTCTCCGAAATGGTGACCTCCCGCGCCCTGGTGGAACGGAATCCCGAGTCCCTGCGGATCATCTCGCACGACGACGACGAGGCAGTGCGCTCTGTCCAGCTCTACGGCGTCGACCCGGTCACCGTGGGCGCGGCGGTCAGGATTCTGGTCGAGGAAGACCGGGCCGACCACATCGATCTGAACTTTGGTTGCCCCGTCCCGAAGGTCACCCGGAAGGGTGGCGGTGCGGCACTGCCCTGGAAGCTCGACCTGTTCACCGGCATCGTCCAGACAGCGGTCCGGGAAGCCTCGAAGGGCGACATCCCGCTGACCATCAAGATGCGCAAGGGGATCGACGAGGATCACCTGACCTTCCGCGAGGCGGGGAAGATCGCCCGCGACAGTGGCGTCGCAGCCGTGGCGCTGCACGGTAGGACAGCCTCCCAGTTCTACTCTGGCAAGGCCGACTGGAACGCCATCGCGGAACTCCGTGAGGCGCTCCCGGACATCCCGGTGCTCGGCAACGGCGACATCTGGTCGGCGGAGGACGCCATCCGGATGGTGCGGCAGACCGGCGTCGACGGCGTCGTCATTGGACGCGGCTGCCAGGGCAGGCCGTGGTTGTTCGGAGACCTGATGAACGCCTTCGAGGGGGAGAGCAGCAGGCACCAGCCCGGCCTCGGGCAGGTGGCCGACACCGTCTACCGGCACGCGGAACTGCTGGTCGACACCTTCGGCAACGAGATGATGGCGCTGCGGGATATTCGCAAGCACATGGCCTGGTATTTCAAGGGTTACGTGGTCGGAGGGGAGCTGCGCGCCAAGCTGGCCGCCGTCCCCACCCTCGAGGTGCTGCGCGAACTGCTGGCCGAGCTGGACGCCGGTTCCCCCTACCCGGGAGCCGACGCCGAAGGCCCACGAGGCCGTGCCGGCAGCCCCAAGAAGACCTCCCTGCCGCAGGACTGGCTGACCTCACGGGCACTGAACGACGCGCAGCAGGCGGACATTTCCGCCGCGGAAGTGGATATCTCAGGTGGCTGAGCCCGGCATGAGCTTCCCGAACGCGCCGGTCACCCCCGGCTACACCGACGCCGACATGCAGCGGTGGGTTGACGAACCCGCCAAGAGCACGCACCGGTCCCACTTCGAGCGTGACCGCGCCCGGGTGCTGCACTCCTCCGCGCTCCGGCGCCTCGGCGCGAAGACCCAGGTGGTGGCCCCCGATACCGACGACTTCGTCCGCACCCGCCTGACCCACAGCCTCGAGGTCGCCCAGGTGGGGCGCGAACTGGGCCGCGCGCTGGGTTGCGACCCGGACATTGTCGACGCCGCCTGCCTGGCACACGATCTCGGCCACCCGCCCTTCGGCCACAACGGCGAATCCACGCTGAACGACCTGGCACATGCTGTCGGCGGGTTCGAGGGCAACGCCCAGACCCTGCGCCTGCTCACCCGGCTTGAGCCGAAGGTGATCCGCGCCGACGGTACCCCCGCCGGCCTCAACCTCACCCGCGCCAGCCTCGATGCCGCCGCGAAGTACCCGTGGACCGCCGCCAACGCCCCGGTACGGCACGGGCAGCGCACCTCCAAGTTCGGTGCCTACGAGGACGATCTCCCGGTCTTCGAGTGGCTCCGGCAGGGCGCCCCGGCCGGTCAGTCCTGTCTTGAGGCGCAGGTCATGGACCTGGCCGACGACATCTCCTACTCGGTGCACGACGTCGAGGACGCCATCGTGGCCGGACACTTCCAGCTGAAGCAGATGGACAACTCCGACACGCGTGCCCGGGTGGTCGGCTACACCCAGCAGTGGTACCTCCCGGACAGCGATGCCGCAGCCATCGACGCGGCCCTCACCCGGCTTGAGGCGACCGATACCTGGGTGCGCGACGCGGACGGCAGCAGGCGGTCGATGGCCGCCCTGAAGAACATGACCAGCCAGCTGATCGGCCGGTTCTGCCTGAGCGCCCTCGCGGCCACCCGCGCCATCTACGGCCACAATCCACTCACCCGCTACCACGCGGAAATGGTGGTGCCCGAGGAAACGGAGCTGGAGATTGCCGTCATGAAGGGCCTGGCCACCACGTTTGTGATGACCACCGAACGGCGCCAGCCGGTCTACGAACGCCAGCGGGAGGTACTCAGCTCGCTGGTCGCCCAGATGGCCGCCGCCGGGGACCGGTTCCTGGAACCGACCTTCGCTGCGGACTGGAAGGACGCGCCCGACGACGACGCCCGGCTCCGGGTGGTCATCGACCAGGTGGCGTCCCTTACCGACGCCTCGGCGCTGGCCCTCCACCGGCGCGCCGTTGGACCTGTTCCGTCCCTCTGGTAGCAGCCCCCGCGCTTTCCTGGACCTGGTCCCGCGCTTCGGGCGGGACTGGTCCTGCACAGGTATTGCTGGCGCGCCCGCACCCCATCGCTGACGCATAGACTGTTTTCATGGCCGGACTCATCAAGCGCGAAGACATCGATGAGGTACGCCAACGCACTGACATCAAGGAAATCGTTGACGGCTACGTCACCCTGAAGTCCGCCGGTGTGGGCTCCTACAAGGGCCTGTGTCCCTTCCACGACGAGCGTTCGCCGTCGTTCCACGTCCGTCCGCAGATGGGCTCCTACCACTGTTTCGGCTGCGGTGAGGGCGGCGACGTGATCTCGTTTGTCCAGAAGATGGACCACACCTCGTTCTCCGAAACCGTCGAAAAGCTCGCCTCCCGGATCGGGTTTGAGCTGCGGTATGAGGACGGCGGCACCGGCCCCCGGCGGGAAGATATCGGGCGGCGCCAGCGCATGCTGGACGCCCACAAGATCGCCGCCGAGTTCTACCGCGACCAGCTCCTGACCCAGGGCGCCGCGGCGGGGCGCCGGTTCCTGCAGGACCGGGGATTCGACCGGGCGGCCGCCGAACTGTTCGGGGTGGGCTACGCGCCGCAGGGCTGGGACGGACTGCTGACCCTCCTCACCGGCAAGGGCTTCACCCAGGACGAGCTGAAACTTACCGGCATGTTCAGCGTCTCCTCCAACAACGCGGGGCGCATCTACGACAGGTTCCGCGGCCGCCTGATCTGGCCGATCCGTGACATCACCGGCGACACCGTGGGATTCGGGGCCAGGAAGCTCTACGAGGAGGACCAGGGGCCCAAGTACCTCAACACCCCCGAAACCTCGCTCTACCGCAAATCCCAGGTGCTCTACGGCATCGACCTGGCGAAGCGGGAAATCGCCAAGACCCGCCAGCTCGTGGTGGTCGAGGGTTACACCGACGTGATGGCATGCCACCTCGCTGGGGTGGGGACCGCCGTCGCGACCTGCGGCACCGCGTTCGGCGCCGACCACATCAAGATCGCCCGCCGGCTCCTGTCGGACGACGGCTCCGGTGGGGAAGTGGTCTTCACCTTCGACGGCGACGCCGCCGGGCAGAAGGCCGCCCTGCGCGCCTTCGAGGAGGACCAGCGGTTCGTCGCGCAGACCTACGTGGCGGTGGAGCCCAGCGGCGCCGATCCCTGCGAGCTACGGCAGACCAAGGGCGACGACGCCGTCCGTGGCCTGATCTCGTCAAGGCGTCCCCTGTTTGAGTTCGCCATCCAGGCTTCCTTCAGCAACTACGACCTGTCCACCGGCGAGGGGCAGGTCAACGCCCTGCGGCATGCCGCCCCGATTGTCGCGCGGATCCGGGACGTCTCGCTGCGGTCCATCTACACGCGGGAGCTGTCCCGCTGGCTCGGGATGCAGTTCGTCGGCGAGGACCAGGTGGCTCGCGCAGTGGCGTCAGCCGCCCGCAAGGGGACCGGGGTGAGTAGTGGCCCCGGCGGAATGTCGGTTGCGCCGTCCCGCGAGGGCGCAGCGCCGTCGTCGTCGGCCGGATCCAGCAACGGCACCGCCGACGCGCCGAGCGGCGAAGCAGAGGCCCCGCACTTCCCCCGACCGGACCCCAAAGACCCGATTGGCCGGATGGAGCGGGAAGTCCTCGAGGTGGTGCTGCAGTACCCGAACCTTTTGGAACCGGTGCACTGGGAGCGGTTTGCGGAGTCGGGGTTCTCGGAGCGTGTCTACGGGGTGCTGAAGGACGCTGTGCAGGCCGCCGGCGCCGCGGGTGTGGATCCGGCCCAGTGGGTGGAACGGGTCCGGCAGGAGGTCCCTGAGGTGCTGCGCGGGCTGGTCACCGAACTGGCTGTCACCCCGCTGCCATCGAAAGCCGAGGACGCACTGGCCCTCTACTGCCGTGACATCGTGAACCGGCTCTTCGAGCTGCGCATCACCCGGCTCAAAGCCGAGATGCAGGGGAAACTGCAGCGCGTTGATGCTGCTGCCGACCCCGAGCAATACGTCCAGTTGCAGCGTGACCTGCTGGCGCTGGAGATGCGCCGTCGTCAGCTGCGCTCCGACTGATTCCCGGCCAATTTCACTTACCCGCACTTGGTATGTAAAGTTGTATCTGCTGCTTTCCTCCGTAGCTCAATTGGCAGAGCATTCGACTGTTAATCGAAGGGTTACTGGTTCAAGTCCAGTCGGAGGAGCCACTAAACCCCTTCCCACCAGCTTCGTGCTGGAGGGAAGGGGTTTTTCTTTTGTCGTGAGTCACCAGGTTCGAGGCGTATTCTGGGGAAATGGAACAAGACAGCAAACTGATCTTAGTCACCGGCGCTACCGGGTATATCGGTGGCCGGCTGGTCTCCCGTCTGGTCGCCGAAGGCCACACCGTGCGTGTGCTGGTGCGCTCCCCGCAGAAGCTCAAGGACGTCCCCTGGACCTCTTCGGTGGAAGTGGTGGAGGGCGACCTCGAAGACGAAGAATCGTTGACCAAGGCGTGCGATGGGGTCGACACCCTGTACTACCTGGTCCACTCAATGGGGACCGGGAAAGGCTTTGAGACCAAGGAATCGAACATTGCTTCCCTGGTCTCCCGGGCCGCCACCAAGGCTGGGGTGGTGCGGATGGTCTACCTGGGTGGTTTGCACCCGTCGGATGTGAAACTCTCCACCCACATGCGCTCCCGCGAAGAGGTGGGACGCATCCTGCTGGAATCCGGGACGCCCACCATCGCCTATCAGGCCGGTGTGGTCATCGGTTCCGGGTCCGCGTCATTCGAAATGATCAGGCACCTCTCCGATGTCCTGCCCGTGATGCCAGCACCCAAGTGGGTGCTCAACCGGATCGAGCCCATCGCTGTCCGCGACGTCCTGCACTACCTGATCGGCGCACTCTCCCTGCCCGCCGACCTGAACCGGACCTTCGACATCGGCTCGCGGAACGTGCTGTCCTACGCCGAAATGATGAACCAGTACGCGGTCGAAGCAGGCCTGCCGCGCCGCAAGATCCTCGCCCTGCCGGTGCTGACCCCCCGGCTGGCTGGCCACTGGGTGAACCTGGTCACGCCGATCCCTCGGGTGATGGCGATGCCGCTCATCGAATCGCTCCAGCACGATGCAATCACCGCCGAGCACGATATTGACGACTACCTTCCGGTGCCCGACGGCGGTCTGACCGACTACCGTACCGCGGTGAACCTGGCGCTGGGCAAGGAACGCGGGGGAGAGGTGGAAACCAGCTGGGCAGGAGCATCGCGGCTTGACACTGCGGCCGATCCGCTGCCCACCGACCCGGAATGGGCTGGTCGCACGGTCTTCACCGACGTCCAGGTCTACCAGTCCAAGGCGTCACCCGAACGTCTCTGGAAGGTCATTGAAGGCATCGGCGGAGACAACGGCTGGTACTCCCTTCCCGTCGCCTGGGCTGCCCGTGGCTGGATGGACAAGCTGGTGGGCGGCGTCGGGCTTCGCCGCGGCCGGCGCCACAACGATCAGCTGCTGACCGGCGACCCATTGGACTTCTGGCGGGTCGAGGAAATCGTCAGAGGTGAGCGTCTGCGCCTGCGCGCGGAGATGAGGCTCCCGGGCCGTGCCTGGCTGGAGATGTCAGTGCGCCCCGATGGCACCGGCAGCGAATACACCCAGCGCGCGGTGTTCTTCCCGAGGGGTCTTGCGGGCCGGCTGTACTGGCTGGGTGTGCTCCCGTTCCACGGCACCATCTTCAAGTCGATGGCCCGGAACATCTCCAGCAAGGCCGAACGGAGCTAACCGCGGTCTACCCCTGCGCCGCCTGGCGCAGGGGTAGACGTCGCAAGACCAGTCGCTGCTGTTGGAGTTACTGGAGCGCAGGGACGGTGCGCGGCCTGACCACGGTCCACAGGAACACCACTGCAGCACCGATGCAGACCGCCATCACGGAACCCATTGTGGTGGCTGAGACGCCGAGCAGACCGACCACTGGAGAGATCGCACCCGCCAGACCGAACGTGACGGCGCCCAGGAGCGATGCTGCAGTTCCGGCCTGGGCACCGTGGTTGGCCAGCGCCAGTACCTGCACGCAGGGGAATGTGAATCCTGCCGACATGATGTAGAACCACAGCGGCACCATGATGCCCCACAAACCGAACCCCAGCTGGGCGAACAGCACGATGAGCAGCGACATCAGCAGCATCGACGCGGTCGAGTACACCATCACCCACTGGGGGCCGATCCGCCGCAGGATCCGTGCACTGATCTGCACGCCCGCGACAATGCCGAGCGAATTCACCGCGAAAAGCAGCCCGTACTGCTGCTCGCTGAAGTTGTAGGTGCCCTGGAACAGGAACGGCGACGCCGACAGGTACGAAAACAGTCCCGAGAAGTTCATTCCGCCCACCAGCAGGACACCAATGAAGATCCGGTCGGTGAGCACCGCACGATAACGCTGCAGAGCGGTGGCACCTGAATTGCCCCGCCGGTCCGCGGGCAGGGTTTCGATGAGGAACACCGACGCACCGATGATCACCAGCACCCCGTAGCCTGCGAGGAACCAGAAAATCCCCGGCCAGGGCATGACGAGCAGCAGCGACGACCCGATCACCGGAGCAAAGATGGGCGCCAACCCGTTAACGAGCGCCATGTAGGAGAGCATTCTCACCAGCGGGTACCCGCTGAACAGATCGCGAAGCATGGCCATGGCGACGACGCCGCCTCCGGCCGCTCCTATGCCCTGCAACACCCGGAAGACCATCAGCATCGTGATGTCGGTTGCCATCGCGGCACCCAGCGAGGCGAGGATATGGACGCTTGTCGCCAGAATCAGCGGTACCCGTCGTCCCACCTTGTCACTGAGCGGGCCGACAATCAGCTGCCCCACGGCGAACCCGACGATCGTGCCGGTCAAGGTCAGCTGCACCGCCGCCTCGGTGACACCGAGATCGCTCTGCAGGGACGGAAACGCTGGCAGGTACAGGTCGATGGTGAAAGGGCCCAGGGCGGTGAGGGAGCCGAGAATCACTACATAGATCAGTTTTTGGCGCCGGGTCAGGGAATCTCCGGGGTGGGTCACGGTGCTCAACTGGTGCCTATCCGACCAAGGTCTTACCTTGCGTCACGGGTGGCCGGGGGGGCCTCAAAGGATGGTGGTGGGGGACTGCCGCTGGGATGGCACGCTGAATCTCATCCGAAAAAGAGGGGGAGGGACAACGGACCACGGTGTCGCCTGTACCATCTTAGGCGCGAACGCCCACGAGCTGTCACTACCCTGTCACTAAGGGTGCTTGCTATTGACGTAGGCTTACCCAAGTGGAATTAGCCGGTCAATGGTAATTTTAGGAAAAGGTTTACGCAGCTTGCAGGTTCGCTCAGCGGCCTGTTGGACGAGGGATGGAGGCAGAGCTATGGATAGCTCCGCTAGCGCACGAGGCACGGCAACTTCAAACAAGCCATCGGTCTTTGGGCTGATCAAGCTTCTGGCCAGGCTGACACCACGACAGTTCGGCGACGAATTCTCGATGGCGCTCGAGCAGATGAAGCAGAAGGGCGTCAAGGCCGGGATCGCCGCCGCGTTCCTCGCGGTGGCAGTACTTTTCCTCGCCTTCCTCTCCGTCGCTCTGATCGCCGCAGCGATCCTGGGCCTTTCCACCATCATGGACGGCTGGCTGGCCGCACTGCTGGTTGCAGGACTGTTCCTGGTCGTCGTGGTCATTGCCGCACTGATAGGTGTCTCCCGATTCAAGAAGGCACTGCCGTTGCTGCCCGAGGACGCCATCCGTGGCGTTCGCTACGACATCGGTGTGCTGCGTGAGGGTCGGAGCTTCGATCCCGCAACCCTCGACGTCAAGAAGCCCAAAGAAGAAAAGGCCGACGACAAGCCCGAGGACAGCAAGCCCAAGGAGCCAACGCCGTCGTACGGCGAGCTGCGTCGCCGCTCCGGCACCCGCCGTGACCACATGGCCGACCTGCGCGACGATCTGGGGCGCGGCCTCGATTTCAAGTCGCTGTGGAACCGCACCAAGGCTTCGGCCAAGACCGGGGCAGGCCGCCTCTCGGAGCAGGCGCGCTCCTTGGTACCTGCACGCACCTCCACCGACAGCGAGCCTTCGCACAACGTGAGCCTCGCCGATCGCTGGAAGCCGCTCTCAGTCGTGGCAGGTTCGGTGGCCGCGATTGTCGTCATGGTGAGGAAACTGGTCTCCCGCTAGGCGGCACTCGCCGTCGTCCCGGACGAAGCGTCCCGGACGCCCCCTCTACCTGCATAATGGAGGTGGAGGGGATAGTGATCAGACTTATTGGGGCCGGGGCCAGACCGGGGCACGAAAACAACGAACTGACCACCTTCTGGACACTGCCCAACGTTGTGACGGTAGTCCGGTTCCTGGGGGTTCCGCTATTCGTCTACTTCATTGTGCAGAACGAAGATGCCCTCGCGGTGATCACCCTCGTCATCCTTGGCTCGACCGACTGGATCGACGGGTACATCGCCCGCCGCTTCGACCAGGTGTCGACAGTGGGAAAGTGGCTCGATCCGATTGCCGACCGGACCGCCCTGATCGTTATTGCGGTCACCTTCGTGGTCGACGGGATAGCACCCGCCTGGCTGGTCTGGGCCATCGTAATCCCCGATGCCATCCTGATCCTGAACGCGTTGATCCTGTTCCGGGGTCCCCTTCACCTTCCGGTCACCAACGTCGGAAAAATCCGCACCGCACTGCTGCTGATCGGCTCGCCGATGCTGTTGCTCCATCGGGTGCCGGGCTTCGACCTGGACTGGCTGATCGTGACAGCCCATGTCCTGCTTTTCCTGGGGTGCGTAGGGCATCTCATCGCGTTTTTCGGGTACTTCACCGCAGCGCACCGCAAGTATCGCTCGGAGGGTAGATCCGCAGGATCCTCCCGAGCTGGTGCGGCTGATGCCACCCAGTAGTTATCGCAGCACGCCGGTTAACGCGATCCTCTCCCGCGTGAAAGTTGGCGCATGGTCTGGCTAGCCGTTCTCCTCGCCCTGATCGGGGCCTGTTTCCTCGCCGTGGGGGCGCAGCGCCAGGGGAGCGCGGTGCGCTCCAACACGGGTGGTCTGTCCCTGAACTCCAAGGGATTCGTCCGGCTACTGCGCAACCCACGCTGGGTCCTGGGATTGATCCTGCTGGTGATGGGGATGGCCCTGAACGTGGTTGCCCTCAGCATGGCAAGCCTCACCGTGGTGCAACCAATCGGCGCGATCGCGCTGGTGATCACCACCGTCGTCAATTCCAAGGACCAGGGCATCAGGCTCAACCGGGCGACCATCGTAGCCATCGCGGCCTGCGTCAGCGGCAGTGCCGTGTTTGTCCTGCTGGCCGTCAATGTCACCCGAAAGAACCATTCAGTACTTCCTGAGCAGGAACTCTTCACGGTGCTCCTGCTGGCCGTCGCCGTCGCCGTGTTTGGATCGTTGGCGGTGATGTTCCGCCGGCGGCTGGGTGCCTTCGCCTACATCCTCGGAGCGGGAGTTCTCTTCGGATTTGTCGCGGTACTGACGAAGATCATCGCCACCCACCTCCTGGACCCCAATGGCCGTTTCCTGCTCAACGTGCCGCCGTACACGCTGATCGCCATCGCGGTGGCTGCTGCGCTCGGGTCCTGGTTTGTGCAGAGCGCCTATGCCACCGGCCCACCAGACCTGGTCATCGCCGGGCTGACCGTGATCGACCCGATCGTCGGCATCGCAATCGGCATCGTGATTCTTGGTGAGCTGCAACCCGACGTGCAATCAGTCATCGCAATTGCCATGGGGATGGCCGCATTGGTTGCTATTGTGGGGGTCATTGCGCTGTCCCGCCATCATCCCGACGTGGTGCAGCGGCAAAAAGAACTACGACGCCGGCGCTAGCTGAGGCAGAATCCGCCCAGCCGCCCCATCCGCCAGTAACCCACCGAGGAACCCACCGTGAGCCACCCGGCAGATAAATTACCGTTGACGATCCTGATTGCCGCCGAGACGTATCCGCCCAACATCAATGGCGCAGCGCAGTTCGGCTACCGGTTGGCGAAGGGAATGTATTCGCGCGGCCACAACGTCCACGTTCTGGCGCCCAACACCGAGAACGGCAAGAGCTTCACCGAGGCCGACGGCGAGTGGCCGGTGCACCGGCTGAAGTCGCACGCCGTCCCCACCCACGACTACTGGCGAATCTGCCTCCCGTGGGAAATCAAACGGGACATCAGTATGCTGTTCGACCGGGTCCAGCCCGACGTCGTCCATATCCAGTGCCACTACATGGTGGGGGAGTACACCCTCTACGAAGCGGTGAAGCGCGGCATCCGTGTTGTTGCCACCAACCACTTTATGCCGGAGAACCTCAATCCGTTCCTGCCCTTCCCCGAGTGGTTCAAGAAGATCGTTGCCAGGAATTCCTGGCGGGACATGGGCAAGGTTATGGGCAAGGCGGCAGTCGTCACGACGCCGACGCCCCTGGCTGCGAAGGCGATGCACGAGCACGCGTTCCTGCGCAAGGTGGTCCCGCTGTCCAACGGCATCGACTCGGCGGCCTATGAGCTTAATCCCGGCGAAACGATCGAACCTCGGGACTATCCGACGGTCCTCTTCGTAGGGCGGCTTGCCGAGGAAAAGCACGTCGACGTGTTGATCGACGCGGTAGCCAAGACGCCGCCGTCACTCAATGTCCATCTCGAGATCGTTGGCGGCGGCGAGGTGAAGACGGCTCTCCAGGCGCAGGTGGCCCGGCTGGGCCTCGGTGGAAGGGTTGTGTTCCGCGGGCTGATTACCGACGAGGAGCTCCGGCAGGCGTATCTCAGGGCAGCCATCTTCTGCCAGCCCGGTACCGCCGAACTCCAGTCGCTGGTCACTCTGGAGGCGATGTCCGCCTCAACCCCGGTGCTGTTGGCCAACGCCATGGCGTTGCCGCACCTGGTGGACCACGGGGTCAACGGCTACCTGTTCACCCCGCACGACAGCGGCGAACTCGCCGATCGCATCACGCAGCTCCTGAGCCTGCCCCCGGAGGACCTCGACCGGATGGGCAAAGCGAGCCGCTCGATGGTGGACGTGCACTCGCTGTCAGCCACCCTCGCGACGTTCGAGGGCCTGTACTACGGTGACTCGCTGGATGCCGAAGCGGTCTAGCGAGGGTCTAGCGGCGGTTAGCCAAGGGCTGGTGTGTCGTTAGAATGAACAGTGCGCCCCGAGCGCACGGCAAGGGGCTGTAGCTCAGCTGGTTAGAGCAGCGGACTCATAATCCGTTTGTCCTGGGTTCAAGCCCCAGCAGCCCTACCGAAAAGAGCCCCTGGCCTGCGGAAACGCGGATCAGGGGTTCTTTGCTTTGGGGGTCTCGACGGGTAACGAATCGAGATGTGCACCCGCCGCGGTGCAGGGAACAAGGGCCGGTGTCCTAGAAGTTGCCCCCCCCCAGCTCTCTAGGGCGCCGGCACACCTACGTTAGAGCGCAGCACTGACACTCATTCACCGCTCGTGATCCGGCGGAGCCGCCAGCCGTCAGCAGGTGGATCTGAGCTGATATCGAATTCCAGGGTGGGGGAGACCGGGCCGTCTTGAGCTTGGAACCGCCACGACCGGGTAGTGATGAGACTGCCCTGACCGTTCACGGGTGTGTTTCCTGGCTCCCACCAGCTGCGGGTGCTGGACCAGCTCACCGGTTCCCCGACTGCCTGCCAGATCCGGCCATGCCACCGCCTCGCCAGAAGAGCGCCGCCGCCTGTATTTCTTCAGCGCTGGGGCGTGCTACGCTCTCTCTTCTGAGAGCTGCTTTCTTCACGAAGCATCAGAGATGTGGACTGCCCCGGCTCGAGCTGATCGAAGTGGTCGTAGAGTATGTGCTCTGGATTACATAGTGGGTACTTCGATGGGCCTATCGTGGTGTCTACTCGTTCAAGCTGGATTGGCGACCGACCCCCGGACTGCTGAACGATCTGTGGGTTTATGTTTCCCAGATAGGAGCACCTTTTAGATGGCCGATAGTGTGAAGTCCGTGAGCGGTGACGATGAGTTCACTGGTCTGAGGGCAATGTTCCTCAACTGCACTTTAAAGCGTACTCCCGAGTTGAGCCACACGTCCGGGTTGATCGGCCTGAGTGCCGATTTGATGCGGTCGAAGGGTGTTCATGTGGATATTGTGCGGCCGATTGATCTTCCGGTGGCGACGGGTGTGTACCCAGATATGAGAGATCACGGTTGGGACGAAGACGCCTGGCCGACCATTTTCGAGAAAATTGAACAGGCAGACATTCTGGTGCTTGCGGGCCCAATCTGGCTTGGAGACAACAGCTCGGTGATGAAACAGATCATTGAACGTCTTTACGCGATGTCGGGGATAACGAACTCCCGCGGACAGTACGTCTATTACGGGAAGGTGGGTGGTGCTTTGTTGACGGGGAACGAGGACGGCGTCAAGCACTGCGCGATGAACATTCTCTATAGCCTCCAGCACATCGGGATGACCATTCCTCCGGCGGCGGACGCTGGATGGATCGGAGAAGCGGGACCGGGTCCGAGCTATCTGGACGAAGGATCGGGCGGCCCTGAGAATGATTTCACCAATCGCAACACCGCCTTCATGACGTGGAACCTGCTTCATATGGCTCGCATCTTGAAAATGGTTGGAGGCATACCGGCTGAGGGGAACATGCCTGAGGCGTGGAAGAAAGGCGACAGGTTTGGTCTGGAGGCGAACCCGGAATACCGGTAGCTTCAACAGCTATGCCTGGTGTTGCCTGCATAGCTATTTCGGGCGCCTAGAGGATCGAGCCTAAATCTGACCCGACCGACGGGTAGGTCGCTGTTGTCGATTTCAGCTGGCGGGTGGTGAGGCCGTGTTTCATGGCCACGCTGATGGTGTTGGCTAGTTCGGCGTATCCGGTGCCGAAGAGATGCGCGCCGACGATCTGATCGGTTGACTTGTCGATCAGGATTTTCGATGCTCCGCTGGTTTCCCCTATGCGGTAGTTCGTGTACCAGCGGCTGGTATCGGTGTAGCGGACGTCTATGTCCAGACCATTGTCCTTAGCTGCGTGTTCGAGTATGCCGAGGCGGACCAGCTCGGGAATGGTGAAGACTGTCGTCGGGATGGCGGTGTAGTCCGGGATCATGGTGCTCGATTGGAGCATGTTGGATGCTGCAACTTTTGCTTCAAACACTGCGACCGGGGTCAGCGGCATACCTGGGGTGTCAGCTGAATCGCCGGCTGCGTAGACGGCGGGATTGGTGGTGCTCTGGAGATGGCCGGCAACCTGGACTCCTTCGGGCCCATAGGCGACGTTTCCTGCTTCGAGGTTTAGCCGGGATAGGTCTGGGACTCGGCCCGCGCCGTGAACGACGATGTCGGCTTCAATTGTTGATGACTTGCCACTTTGATTGAGGTGTATGTGGAATCCGTTGTCTGACCTGACGACGCCTGTAATGGTCGTGTTGCGCTGAACGGTGACACCTGATTCTGTGCCCCGCGCTATGAGTAGGTCAACGAGGTCCGGATCGAAGTTCTTCAGTGGCCGGGAGCCGCGATCAAGGATGAGGGTGGAGCTTCCGGCTCGGGCGGCGATATGAGCGAATTCGAAGGAGATGAAACCTCCCCCGACGAAAACGATCCGGGGCGGCAGCCGCTGAAGGTTGAGAAAGTTCGTACTGTCTATGAGATGTTCTGCCCCGGGGAAAACCAACGGCCGGGGTGCGGCTCCGGTGGCCACAAGAATTTTCCCCGCTTCGTACGATGCTCCGGCGACGTCGATTCGTGTCGGGGCGGTGAAGGCGGCGGTCCCGTGGAGGGTCTGCACCCCAGCAGAGTGGAGGTTTTCCTCCATGGTCTCGGGGATCGGGTGGGTGAAGCCGTGTTTGTGTTCCATCAGTTCCTGCCAGTTGATGGACATGGTTCCGGGGTCCACCCCTTTACCGCTCATGAGCCGGGCAGCCTCTATTACCTCGGCGCCACGCCTGAGGATTTTTTTGGGATCGCATCCGCGCAGGGCACAGGTACCGCCGTAGGGACGGGAATCCACGATTGCAACATTCCACCCATTCGACGCGCATTTGGTCGCGGCGGCGATTCCAGCCATCCCGGCACCAATGACCAGAAGGTCAACATCAGTAGTCATCTCACACCTCTTTCTGGTCTGAAAGTTGAGCCGTTGCCGGTGGTAGCGCTGCTCTGAGCTGGTCGATGGTTGGGGCGCCGGCTGGTCCGTCTGGGGTGAGGTATCGACGGCAGGCCAGTCCGACTGGTGCGCCAGGGGCGGCAAAAACGTCGATGTCGTTGATCCGGATGCTTGGCGACCCGTGGAAGCCAGCGCGTGCGGCGTCGTCGGCGGTTTCGATTTTTTGGAGTGAGAGGACGATGTCGGTGCGTTCTCCAGTCAACGTGACGAGTCGTTCGTGGGCGAGGGTCCAGTTGGGGCAGCCATCGAAATACTGCAGGATGATCTTCATGCTCCAACGGTAAACCTTATAGTCAACTAGAAGGTCAAGGGTTAGACTAGGGCATGCGGATTGGAGAAATTGGAGCGCTGGCGGGCGTGGATAGTCAGACCATCCGGTTCTATGAGCGTGAGGGTCTTCTGCCGGATCCTCGCCGCGAACCAAACGGCTACCGCAGTTACGATTCAGCGGTGGTGGGTCGTTTGCAGTTCATCCGGTCGGCTCAGGGAGCAGGACTGACGTTGGCTGAGATTTCGAGCACGCTGCGGCTACGTGACGCAGGTGAGGTGCCGTGCGCCCACGTTTGTGCTCTCCTGGCACAGAAACTCGTCGATGTTCAGATTCGTCAACGCGAACTGGCGGCCTTGTCCGCGGAGCTTAGCGAGATGATCGAGACGAGTCGGAGCCTTGACCCTGGTGATTGTTTCGACGCGAATGTTTGCCACATCATTACACCGTTGGAGGGCATGTAGACCCTGTCGCGAACGGGCGGCAGGGTCTACATGGGTTTGTGGGGAGTTAGAGGCTTGGTGCGGCTGGGATGTCGAGGTCGGTGTCGACGAGGTGGTTGAAGTAGTTGGTGAACAGGTTCAGGGCCACGTGGGTGGAGAGTTCGGTGAGTTCGGTGTCTGTCCATCCGGCGTCGAGGGCGGTTTGCCAGTCTGCGTCCTTGACCGACCCTTTGTTTGCTGTGGCCTGCCGGGTTAGTTCCAGCAGGGTTGAGAGTTTGTCGTCGAAGTCGATATTGCCGTTGCGGATGGCGATGGTCTGGTCCTCGGTGAGCCCGGCGGCTTTGGCGCCCATGGTGTGTGCGGACTGGCAGTAGGTGCATTCGTCGACGTTGCCGACTACCAGAGCAATGGCTTCTCTGGTGCGTGGGTCGAAGGTACCGTAGTCGCCGATGACCTGCTGGAGGGCGACGTAGGACTGCAGGACAACGGGGGAGTGGGCCATGGCGCCGTGAATGTTCAGGACTTTCCCGAACTGTTTTCCCAGAGCAGCGAGTTCGTTGCTGCTTTCCTTGGGAGCGGTTTCGGGAGTGTGGACGGTAACGCGGGTCATGGTGTTCCTTCTTTGGGGGTTGACTACAGGAAAGTGTTCGGTGGCGGGCTTTCGCGGGCACGACTGAAAGGTTGGTGTTGGGCTGATGTGGTGGCGCCCGAGGGGTTAGGAGGTGGTGCGGGAGATTCGGCGCAGTCCTTGGGCGTCTTCGATGATGATCCGGCCGCGGCCTTGCCGGAGCAGTTTTTTGGCAGCGAAGTCGGACATGGTTTTGCTGGTGGCTTCGCGGGTTGCTCCGAGCAGTCCAGCAAGTTGTTCGTGGGTGAGTTTCACGGCTACCGAGTGCGTGAATCTGTTGCGGGGGGCGGCGTCGGCGAGTTTGAGTAAGGTCGCTGCGGTGCGGGCTGAAAGGGGGCGCAGGGCCATGTCGGTGAGACGTTCTTCCAACCTGGCGACTTGTTCGCCGAGTAGGCGGGAGATTTTCACCGCCAGTTTGGGGTTTGAGAGGAAGTGGTTTTCGACATCTGCTGCGCTGAGCTGGCACACGGTTGATTCTTCAAGTGCTTCGGCATAGTTGTCGTACATTTGCATGCCTATCAGCACCATCTCACCGAACACCGCGCCGGGTTCAAGGATTGCGATGGTGAGAGTTTTTCCATCCTCGGCTACCCGGAAAATTCGGATCCGCCCTGCTTTGAGGATGAACAGGGCTTTGATGGGTTGGCTTTGGCTGAAGACGAGTTCACCACTGTGAAAGAGCCGGGGCGGAGACACCCTGTCGAGATTATCCATGTCCTCGGCTGTGAGGTCAGCGAAGAGCTCCACAGCGTTGAGGCAGCTGAAGGGCTCCCCGGTTTCGGTCAAGGGTTCTTTCTCCCGTTCATGTGGCGCCCAAGGCGTCGTAGGTTTGCTGGCTGCGGACACGATGGTGGTGGAGCAGGCTGCCAACAGGTTCGGCGTGGTCACCGGCCACGTCGGATAATGAGGGCGGCTACCAGTCCCAGAATAAGGCCATAGACTGCGTGCCCCATCAGCGAGGCACCGGATCCCGCGTCGAGAGCGAATATGGGCATACCCATCATGGTGGGCATGATCAGCAGTGGGCCAAGAACCCACCACAGCATGCCATAGACGCCGCCCACGACGGTGCTGATAACCAAGCCTTTTTTCAGGAGTCCAGCACCGGGTACCGTCAGGGTGAGGCCGATCAGGACTGAAATCGTCAGGTGGACCAGGAAGCCGACGATCGCCGAGTTTGAGCCGACCAGTGAGGCAATCATGCCCAGCATGCCCATGGTGGCCATCAGGAACCCGAATACGATCCCGCCGGCAAGACCGCCGACGGCCCCGGCCAGGACACGGGTTCCAATTGAGGGGCCGGGGTCAGTCGCGGATCTTTTCGCCCGCGTCTCGCTATGTGGTGAACTCATGTCCTTGCCTTCCTATCCGTGGTATCCAACGATGATAGACAGGCCAGCACTGAGAGTTCTGCAATCTAGGACACAGTGGGCATCAGGCGACGGGCATCAGGGGACGAAGTCGTGTGCCCAGCTGCTACCCGGTGACGGCCCACCCGGTGATGTTGACGAGTTGTAGTCCGACATCCTGACCTATCCAGATGTCGGGGTCGCCCGGAACCTCGATGGTGAGCGCTGCTGAGGGCCCGTTGGGTTGGTTTGATCCGTGGCCAGTGACGTGGACCAACGTATGCGCACCATGCAAAGACCCGTCGGCCTGGCCACTGCCCTGACGCCTTTGGCCAAAGCGGCATGCTGGCTCGGCAGATCCGACATCGATGCCACCCGTGAACAGCCGTGGAACGCGACTGCGCTGACGTTAGTGCGGCCTCCGCCCGCGGCGGACACCTGCAGATCCGTGCCGGAACGCGCATCGCAGGCACCTAACCACTTCCGCCGGGGCGTAGGGTGGTCGCATTGCGATACGACGCTGGAACTGCACTCAAGTGACGGCGCAGGGGTAGTCAGGACACACGCTCAGCACAGTGAAGTGATTAATTAGTGAAGGAAGTAGCTCATGGTCCTGGATTTCCTGGCGGAACTGGAAGTACGCACCCGACCCGTGCACCCGGAGTCCCGGGCCGCGATGCAGGCTCGCTGGGATGCTCTCCCTGACCACGTCAAGACCGCGAACCAGTTGCTGGGTCGGGGGGCCGTTGGATGCGAAGGGACTCACGGGGTTTTCCCGAAATGTAATCTGACCTGTTCTCCGTGCTATCACTCGGCGGAGGCTAATCAGGTCCGCGTAGATGGGACCCACACCCTTCGCGAGGTGGCCCGGCAGATGGAATATCTTCGCAGTGTCCGTGGCCCCCGCGCTCATGCGCAGCTCATCGGTGGTGAGGTGAGCTTGTTGGAGGCGGACGATCATGCGGCGGCGCTGCAGGCGATGCGAGCTAACGGCCGCGAACCGATGTCCATGACTCACGGCGATTTTGATTATTCCTACCTGCTGGCTGTGGTCCTCGGACCGGACGGGAAGCCGCGCTTCGACCGGGTATCTTTTGCCGCTCATTTTGATTCATTGATGAGGGGACGACGAGGCGCCGTACGCCCACGTAGCGAAGCCGAACTGGAACCCTTCCGTCTGAAGTTCGCGGGTATGTTCGCGGATCTCCGCCGGGATTATGGGGTTTACTCTTACCTCGCCCATAACATGACAGTGACGCCGTCAAACCTCGGCGAGGTGGCTGAGGTGACCGCATCGGTGCTACCGATGCCCTACAACATGCTCTCTTTCCAGCCTGCTGCGTTCATGGGGGACGACCGCCGCTGGAAAGAGGACTTCGACGAGATCAGCATTGACGACGTGTGGGAGCAGATTGAACACGGTGCGGGCCAGAAGCTCCCTTGGCAGGGCACCCAGTTCGGCGACCCGCGGTGCAACCGCTATACGACGGGCGTGTCGGCGGAAGGCACCTTTGCGGTCGCCATCGATCCAGCAGATCCAGCAGATATTGCCGCCCGCGACCGTCTGCTCGACCACCACGGCGGCATGTTTTTCGGAGGTCAACCCCGGTTGGTCCTTGCAGCGCGCATCCTGCGTGCAGCATTGCGACACCCTGGCGACGCGGCTGTTCTCGCTGGGCTCGGCCGGCGCATTATCAAACGGGCCGGAGGGATCCGGGCGGTGTGGCGTGCATGGCGAAGCAAGCGTCTCGGCGTCAAAACCTTCGTTGTGCATAACTTCATGGACTCGAAGGTTGTTGCGCCCGCGTGGGCGCTCATGGAACAAGGTGAAGTCAGCGATGATCCCGCTGTCCGCGAGGCCCAGGAACGGCTGGGTGCCTGTATGTACACCATGGCCCACCCGCAGACGGGCCAGCTCGTGCCCGCCTGCACCCAGCACTCCGTCCTGGACCCCGACGAAAACAGGGAACTACGGACCTTACTCCCTCTAAGAGTCAGAAACGGGTGACCACCCGCCCCAAAACATCTAGTGAGGATCCACGGTGTCCGCGTCGAAGTGAATCATTCCCACGGACGTGACGTGGACTTGTAGCAAGGCCAAGACGGTGCGTCCCTGCTCGGTGTCGGGGAAAACCTCGGTGTGATCGCTCAGAGAGTCCCATCCCACCCGAAGCAAATAGATGTCGGGCTGGTCGACGCTGGGGTGCAGGTCTACCGACCGGCACCCCTGAACAGCCAGGAGGTTTTCCCGGATAGCTGGATACGTGGCACGGAATTCTTCATGCCCGTCGGGGCGGATAGTGAGTTGAGCATGTTCATAAACCAAGTACTGGTCCTGTCTGTCGGGTGATGGGTATGTCTTACCAGCTAGTTGCCAATTCGGGATTTATCCTCCACGAGACCCTGACGGATGGCTTGCATGTCGAGTGCTCTGACATCGGTAATGACTTCCTCCAGGGCGGCCGCGTCGAGCGCTCCTGGCTGTGAGAAGACCAGTACCTTGTCACGGAAAGCCATCAAGGTGGGTATGGAGCTGATCCCGGCCTGTGCGGCAAGTGTTTGTTCGGCTTCCGTGTCGACTTTCGAGAATGCAACATCCGGGTGGTTGTCGGATGCTGCACCGTAGGTGGGGGCGAACATGCGGCAGGGTGCACACCAGCCGGCCCAGAAGTCGATTAGGACGATTTCATTGGTGTCGAGAACTGATTCGAAGGTCCTGCTGGTGATGTCAATGGTTGCCATCGGATTACTCCTTAATAGTGGACGGGGTCTGGAAAGGAAATACTGTCTGGGCATCCCAAGTTCAGGCGGACATAGCAGCGAGGGCCTCGCGGGTGGTCAGCACGGCGCCAGCGATGTAATTAAAATTGGTCATCGCGGCGGCATACCCGTCTCCCAGCTCGGGGTGTTGCGCGGCCGCCGTGGCGTCAGAGACTACAGCCACGTCAAACCCCTGCTCCAACAGTTCCCGTAGGTGGCTTTCGACGCAGAGGTTGGCCGACATTCCCGCGAGGATCACTTTGCTGATCCCACGCTTACGCAATTGCAGTACCAGGTCGTTTTGTTCGGGACCGTACACCTTATGAGGACTGCACACGACGGTCTTGCCATCCTGAATGTAGGGCTTGTACTGTTCCAGCCAGTCAGCGCCGGAACCTTCGAAACCATCCAAGTTC
Source organism: Arthrobacter sp. CAN_C5 (assembly GCF_017875735.1). Taxonomy (NCBI): domain Bacteria; kingdom Bacillati; phylum Actinomycetota; class Actinomycetes; order Micrococcales; family Micrococcaceae; genus Arthrobacter; species Arthrobacter sp. CAN_C5. The sequence goes on along the minus strand of NZ_JAGGMZ010000001.1, from coordinate 2,872,242 downwards.
AGCGGGCCGGGACGGTTGAACATTCCGATCTCGTGCATCTTCGTTTCCAGCGTTCCACCGAACTCCCACAGGTGGTCATGGGGGAAATAGTAGTGCGGTGAAATGAACACTTTGTAGCCGACGGTTTTCGACGCGGCGAGCAGCTGATCGATGTGCTGGACGGTGTTATTCTCCTGGACACTGTTGCCGACTAGTTCCCAGGTGACACCGTCGGAGCTAAGGAAATCGTTTTGCGGGTCGGTCAGCACGAGTGCTGTCGTGGACGGGTCAAATTGCATGGCTCTCCTCAGATGAGTGTTGAATCCCCAACGGAATTCCATCCAAACGCTAGGACGCCACCGCACATTGTTCTGTAAGCCAGGACACCGTTCCCAGACACAGCCAGGAACTGAGCCCAACTGCCAAAGATCGGATCCTCGTCTGGAGACTGACGCGGCGGATCGTGAACACTGTGGGGACAGGATCTGTATTCCAGGACACAGAACTTCGGGCAGGTGGCGCATATCGTTCCCTGAAGCCACGGCGAACCCGCTATGGATATGAAAAGCTTCGGAAGAAGAATCGAGTCGGTGTGATGGGCATGAAAGACAATGGAGATGAGCAGCAATGGCCGGACACGGCGAGAAAGTCGAATTCCTTGGTTCCCAGGGAGCTTTACTGGCGGCACGGCTCGATCTGCCGGAGTCCCAGCCCCTGGCCTACGCCTTGTTCGCGCATTGTTTTACCTGCAGCAAGGACGTGCTCGCAGCTGCGAGAATTTCCCGGGCGCTCACCGATTACGGTATTGCCGTTCTCCGATTCGATTTCACTGGGCTCGGCCAATCAGGTGGCGACTTCGCCAATACGAACTTCAGCTCCAACATTGAAGATCTGATTCACGCTGCCGACTATCTTCGCAAAGGTTTCACGGCCCCGTCGATTCTGATTGGACACTCGCTCGGTGGGGCCGCGGTGCTCGCCGTGGCCGCTCAAATACCTGAGGTGCGGGCGGTGGTCACCATCGGCGCCCCAGCTGACCCCGACCACCTTGTGCATCTGTTGGGGGAGAGCAGGGCAGAGATTGAAACCTCAGGGGAGGCAGACGTTATCCTCGGCGACAGACCGTTCCGCATCCGCCGGCAATTCCTCGACGATATTGCCGCGCAGCCGCAAGCCGACCGCATTCGTCAGCTATGCTCGGCGCTGTTAGTCATGCATTCGCCCAGTGACACTACCGTGGACGCGGATAACGCGCGGCGCATCTACGAGACGGCTCGTCACCCGAAGTCGTTCGTTGCCCTCGATGGGGCCGACCATCTACTCACCGACCCTGCCGATGCTGCGTTCGCTGCTTCAATGCTTGCAACGTGGGCACACCGCTTCGCCTTCGCTGTGCCCACGGATTCGGGTCTTCCGCGCGCAGTTGATGACCCAGCTGAAGGACTCGTCGTCGTGGCTGAGACAGGAGTCGGAGCATTCGCCCAGGAAGTGATGGTCGGCGGGCACCGGTTGAGCGCGGATGAACCCGCCCCGATCGGTACCGATACCGGCCCGTCGCCCTACGAATTCCTACTAGCCAGCCTGGGCGCCTGCACTTCGATGACCGTCAGGATGTATGCTGACCGCAAGAAATGGCCGTTGGAAAAGGTGACGGTTTCACTGCGACACAGCAGAATCCACGCACAGGACTGCGCCGACTGCGAGACCGAAACGGGAAAGTTGGATCGAATCGAACGGGTCATCCGCTTCGACGGCGACCTCGACGAGGATCAGCGTCAACGATTGCGCGAAATCGCCGACAAGTGCCCAGTCCACCGCACCCTACGCTCGGAAATCCTCATCGGAACGATAATTTCCGACACAGACCCTGGACGGACCAGCTTCCGGGACAACCCGGAGACGAAGGTGCTGAAATGAATAGTCGCAATATTGAACAGTCTGAATATGACGGCACTTCTGTGGGAGAAACTATGAGTACGACTAGATCCATGATGGCCGCACACCCCGACGGTGAGCCGTCATTGGGCCAAGCGATGACCGCATGCATTGAAGCTGCCTTCTCCTGCGCACAGGCAAGCGACGCCTGCGCGGACGCCTGCATGGCAGAAGAGACGGTAGCTGAATTGCGGAAGTGTATTCGTCTCAACTTGGACTGTGCTGAACTTTGCGTCACCACCGGCCGGTTCCTTTCCCGGCTGACCGACGTCGACGGCAATCTGCTGAAGACAATCCTTATGGCATGTAGAGACTTCTGCACCACAAGCGCTATCGAAAATGAAAAACACGCCGAGACCTACCCATCCTGCCGGATCGCTGCCGAGGAATGCCGCCGCTGCGAACAAGCCTGCCAAGATCTACTTCCACGGCCATTCTGAAGTCAGCAAACCCTTTCCACGTCTTCACCGATGTTGCATCGCCGAACAGGCGGTCTGGTTAAGCTGGCAGGGTGGGCTTATTCCGGCGCCGTCATGGAAGAGCGATGCCCCGCAATGGTGATTGGAGAAGTGCGTGGAAACACGATCGACAATGATTAACGGCAGGCGCGCCCGATGGGCGGAGCACGGTACGGGCAGTCCCGTCGTTCTTGTGCACGGCATCCCCACCTCGCCCCGGCTCTGGCGCCACGTCATGCCGCTGGTCGACGGCAAAACACTGGCATGGGAAATGCCCGGCTACGGATCGAGCATCCCCGATGGGAAAGACCTCGACATCGGTCTGTCAGCTCAGGCTGAATACCTGGTGGAGTGGATTGAATCCCTTGACCTGGACGAACCACCGGTCCTGGTTGGCCACGATCTCGGCGGAGGAGTTGCACAGATTGCCACCGTGCGGGCAGCGGAACGCTTCGCCGGGCTGGTCCTCACCAATTCTGTGTCCTACGATTCGTGGCCCATTCCCAGTGTGAAGGCGATGCAGCGGGTGGCACCGGTGTTGGCGGTTTTACCACAGCTGCTGATGTACCCGACGTTCGTCCAGTTGATCCACCGCGGGCATGATGACCGGAATATCGCCCTGGAATCCCTCGCGGAGCACTGGGGACCGTATGTAGCCCAAGGTGCGGCGCGAAGCATGATGCGCCAAGTCTCCGCCCTCAACGTTCAGGACACCCTAGACATCGCCGACCGGTTGGCGGCCCTGAACCTACCGGCACGGGTGGTGTGGGGTGAAGCCGATGCGTTCCAGAAGATCAAGTACGGGGAACGGCTCGCCGCTGATCTCGGAGCGGACCTTATCCGAATACCGGGAGGGAAGCATTTCACTCCTGAGGACCACCCGCAGGCCATCGCCGCCGCCATCAACTCGCTTCTTACCGAAAGCCGAAAGGACTAACCGAATGACCGCTACACCATCCGTCATCGTTTTCGACGTCAATGAAACCCTCTCCGACATGGGCCCTCTTGCGGAGGCATTCAACCGCGCAGGGGCACCTGCTTCCCTTGCACGACTGTGGTTTACGGAAGTCCTCCGCGACGGATTCGCCCTCACCGCCGCCGGGAACAACCCTGCGTTCGCTGACCTTGCCACCGACAATCTTTCCCGCCACCTAGCCCAAACTTCAGGACAAGGGGACTACCAAAAGCAGATCGAAGCGATCATGGGAGTCTTCAAGAATCTCCCCTTGCATCCGGATGCAGCCCCCGGCATTAAGGCGCTCAGCCGCATCACCCAGCTGATAACCCTCAGCAACGGTGCCACCTCGGTGGCGGAGGACCTCCTGGAACGGGGAGGCGTTCAGGATAAGTTCTCCCGGTTCCTCAGTGTCCAGGACGCACCCCGGTGGAAGCCAGCGAGCGAGGCATACGACTATGCGGCCCGTGAGCTCAACCAATCAGCGAACCAACTATTGCTCGTTGCCGTGCACCCATGGGACATTCACGGCGCGAATGTCGCCGGATTGCAAACCGCGTGGATTAATCGCGAGGGTGCTTCTTACCCCTCCTACTTCACGCCACCGGACATCGAAGCCGAGGATCTTTTAGTTCTCGCAGACAAGATCGCCGCGCGTTGAAATCGGGTTTCATGCCAGCCCGGATCACAAGTTGAAGCCGCATACTCAATGTCCGGAGAGTAAATAAAATCGTAAACTAAGTCGCTGACCGTTCTGCACCTTTAAGCGGTCGAGATGGGCGGAACAGATGGATTTGCAGAACGTCGTAGAAATCATTGGTACCGGCATCGAGGTTGCGGGAGTCCTTGTTATTGTTGCGGGCATGCTCGTGGCGACGTTGCTCGCGGCAGCGGCGCTAATGAAACGAAAAGAGCGCGACATCTATGACACCTACCGACGGCGTTTGGGACGGTCGATCTTGCTCGGCCTTGAGTTCCTCGTCGCCGGAGACATCATTCGCACGGTCGCAGTAACCCCAACCTTTTACTCCGTAGGTGTCCTCGCACTCATTGTTCTCATCCGAACTTTCCTTAGCTTCTCGCTTGAACTAGAGATCACAGGAAAATGGCCTTGGCAAAAGTCCAGCTTCAATAAACACGCTATGAAACAAAGCCCACCGCCAACGACGTTCCACTGAACCAGGTCGTTCCGCCCAACCCGACAGGCCACACCCATGCCTAAACCAGACGGTACCGTGCAATCCCGCACATGACGACGCTGCGATTTAGCACCGATTCCCAGCTTCGGCGCCAGCGCCTTACAGGCGGTATAAACGGAGGGATATTCGGAAAACCGATCCGCTACCATGCGAACTGCACGAACGCGGACTTCGGGAGGAAACTGCCTGGGCCTAGTTACCATCTTTCTCACAGAAGATAGCAGCATCAAACCCGGGACGGTCAGACAATCGGTGTGCCGTCAACCCTGATCCTCAAGCCGCCCCAGAACTGATTGAAAGTCAGATGGCCGTTGCCGTGGGTGAGAGTCACGAGTGTCCAACCTTTTTGGGCTGGGGCCTTAATTCGATTAGACGTGGGTTACCAACCGGTGTAAACGTGGACGTATGAAAGCCGACATCAACTTTTATTTCGACCCGGTCTGCCCTTTCGCCTGGATGACGAGCAAGTGGGTGCGGCAGGTGCAGGCGCAGCGCGACTACACCGTGGACTGGCGGTTCTTCTCGTTGCGTTTGATCAACTCCGAGGTTGACTATGACGCGCATTTTCCGCCTGAGTACGAGGCCGGACACACGGCGGGGCTCCGGCTTCTGCGGGTGGCGGCCCGGGCACGTGCGGAGCATGGCCGCGAGTCGATGGCCGAGTTGTATGCTGCGTTCGGAGCGCACATCTTCGATTCTGCCTTAGACCCGGTCGACCAGCGCACCGAGGGTGAAGTGCGTGAGCGGCGTGGGACACGTGAGTTCTTGGAGCCGATCCTCGCCGAAGCTGGCTTGCCCCTGGCACTGGCGGAGGCTCTCGACGACGAGTCCTGGGACAGCGAGATCCGCCAGGAGACAGATGAGGCGCTAGCGCTGACGGGTAAGGATGTGGGCACGCCCATCATTCACTTTGAGCCGCCGGCTGGGGTGGCCTTCTTCGGGCCGGTGATCAGCCGGCTACCAGAGGAAGATTCGGCCGCCGAGCTGTGGGACCATGTGGTCGGGCTGGCACGCTTCCCTGGTTTCGCGGAGCTCAAGCGGAGCCTGCGCGAGCAGCCACAGCTTGCTGCCTTTGGTGTCAACGCCGATACGGTCGGTCAGCAGGAGGACTGGCACGGTGGCAGCCGACGCCAGAAGAAGTGATCGGTCTGTGAGGATGGACCGATGAGTCGGACAAGCATGCGCCATCACCAGGAGTCCGTCGCGGTTCGGGCGTCAGCCGAGACGTTCTACGCTTGGTGTCAAGCGGTGGTAGCAACGTTGTCGTTGAGTAGTTTGGTGAATACTTCTCGTGGTGTGAGGTAGCCCAGAGTGGCGCGGGGTCGGTCGTTGAGTTCGTCGGCGATGGCGTCGAGGTAGGGCTGGTGGCTGGTGATCTCGATGCCTTTGGGTAGGTACTCCCGGATGAGGCGGTTGGTGTTCTCGTTCGTGCCCCGTTCCCAGGGAGAGTGGGGGTGGGCGAAGTACACGGGCAGGTCCGTGGCCACGGTGAGTTGGGCGTGGCGGGCCATCTCGGTGCCCTGGTCCCAGGTCAGCGCACCGCGCATCAGCGCTGGCAGGTCGTTGACCCGATCGATGAGCACATCCGCCAGGCCAGCGGCCTTTTTACCCTCGGGCAGGCCCAGCATGATCAGGAACCTGCTGGAGCGCTCCACCAGGGTCGCGACAGCTGTTTTGCCGGCCTTACCGACTACCAGGTCACCTTCCCACGATCCTGGGACGCGGCGGTCGGAGGCGATCTCTGGCCGGTCATCGATGCTGACCATCCCGATGATCCTCCCGCCGGTACGCTCACCCAGAGGCCGGCGGCGTTTACGCATGGTGCGCTTGGATTGCAGGATGATCCCTTCGCGTGCGAGCTCGCCTTTGGGCATCGCGTAGATCCACCGGTAGATCGCTTCGTGGGACACGGTCCGGCCTTGGGCGTCGGGGGATTTGACCATGGGTTCAACGCTGGAGTCCGTGGCCTCCAAAAGCAAACGCCCAGCGATCTGACGTGGTGTCCGAGACCGGAAGAGGTCAGCTTTCACCCGGGCCAGAAGGACCGGGTCCGCGTTGATTTTGCGTATCTGCGGACGCTTACGACGCGTCTCGGCCTTACAGTCCGCGGCCACGGGTTTGTAGCCGCGGGTCTTCGTGGAGTTCCGGAGCCGCTCCCGCCACACGATCGTATGGTCACGACCGATCTCCGTCCCGATCTGACGGTCCGTATGGCCCGCCCGAATCCCCACCGCAATGTCCGCCCGATCAGCAAAAGGTTAACAACCTCCGCGCCACCAGCAACTCCCTCTACCCAACAATGTTTGTTGCTACGAGGCTATGACACCAAGACGACCTGGTCTCCGACATCACCCGCACCGGCGAGTGGAGTCCGGTATGTACGTCGTGTTGGTGGGATGACGAGGTCGACGCCGGCCAGGTCGGTTCCTGGTTCACCGGGCGTAATGAGCTCCCGCACCGTTCTTGGGAGACCCGCTCACAGGTCGTCGCTGCCGATCGCGGTCGCGAGTTCGCCTGGGTGGTGGGTGGGAGCTTGGTCCGTTGGGGTTTTACTCTCATTCCAGCAAATACCGGGACGGCCCTGGGCGAGTCTTGGGAATTTCTGCCGGCCGGGATAGCCATGTTCGAGGAGAAGTATGGTGACGGGGCGTACGTTCAGATTACCGACCGCACTCAGCAGGCGCTCGATGGCATCCCGAAATCGCTTGCCGCGATAAAGCGGATCGCCGAGTCCATTGCTGCAGCTGAGGAAGCCCGGTCATGACCGGGTTACTCGGCGCGGCCAGCTGAACCCGAGTCGCAACCCAGCGAGGCTAGCCAGGTTGCTGGACCCCAAGCGGGCAGGTCAAATAGCGCTGCGAAAAACACGCCAGATATGTCTGCAGTTCACAGATACGCACGCGTATCCACCAACGAACAAGACCTCACCGCCCAACGCAACTCCCTCGTCTCACTGAATGTGCCCGAAGACCGGATCTACGTCGACCACGGACTCACCGGCACCAACCGTGAAAGACCAGAATTCGACGAAGCCCTCGCAGGTGGAATTGGCTCATACATGCGTCTCATTAGGCACTCAGACTGGGCTAGCGTCGGGATGTGGACAAACCGCGTTGCCAAGTACTTTCCTGCGCCCCAGCCACCGCGATAAGCATCTTCTGAATCAAAGATCCGAAGAATGTCAGACCTTTCGCTTATTGATCCCGGCAGTACTTCTGCCTTGAACCGAGATGAGAACCGCTAGTCCGACGCGGGGATGAGGGCGGTACCGAACCGTTCGAGCGCCTGTTCTCCCACAATGTCTCCTGGCAGCAAGGGCACTTGCAGCAGCGGGATGTCCGGCAGGGACTCGCGCAGGGTCGCCAGGTGGGCGTCTTCCAGCGTGCGTCGGTCCGCGAGGAAACCGCCGGCGTCGGAGGGTGATCGTTTGTTGACCACCAGCGCGCCCACATGGACGCCTGCGCGGACCAATTGCTGGTGCAACTCCACGGTCTCAAGCACGGGTAGCCTCTCGGCGGCGAGGACGATGGCAAAGGCGCAGCGCTGCTCGTCGACGAGGACCGTGCGCAGCGATTCGAAGCGCTCACGTCGGCGCAGGAGAATCCGTCGAATTTGCGCATCGCGCTCTTCCGCCGGCTCTGGTGACCGTTCGGTGCCCAGGATGGCCTCTGCTGCATCACGGTCTTCCAGGCCGCGCAGCGCGGCGCCGAAGCGCTCTGACCGTCCCCGACGCCGCAGCAACCCTTCGGTCCATGCAGACATGATTTCGGGAAGGGCCATCAGGCGTGCAGTGTGTCCTGACGGTGCGGTGTCAAAGACGACGAGGTCATACTCGCGGAGTCCAAGGTCTACCAGCTCTGCGATGCGCTCCAGGACCGCGGATTCGTGCGCTCCGGGGGAGTCCCGGGCGAGCTGCATGTGTTTGTCGACCTCACCGGCGAGGTGCTCGGGCATGAGCTTGCGGATGGTGGTCCCCACGGCTGCGAGGTGCGCCTCAGTGGTGGCGATCGGGTCTACTTCAATCCCATCGAGGGCGCCGGGTTTCCCCGGGCCGGCGTTGATCCCCCGTGCGAGGGAAGTGATCCGGTCCCCGACAGGGCGTTCCCAAAGGTGACCCAGGTTGTGGGCTGGGTCGGTGGAGACGACGAGCACCCGTCGGCCCGCACGGGCCTGGGCGAGCGCGACGGCGGAGGCGACGGCGGTCTTGCCCACGCCGCCCTTCCCGCCCACGAAGAGCACCCGACGGGCAGCGGCCAGGTCTAGCAGCACGAGATGTGGTCGAGTGGCGAACGTTCCATGCCCATCCGGCGGTGCCAGTCGTGAAATCGGTCATACACCACTGGCAGTAGTTCCACCGTGTAGTAGCTTGCGGGGTTGGGCACGCCCAGCGCCTCCGAGAGGACCAGCATCATGAAAAGATCCTCCTCATCCCGCTGTGCACGGGCGAACGTCCGCCGGTAGGGCGCCATGTAGAACTCGTGCAACCCGGCCCGTACATGCTCCTGTGCGGTCCGCAGCCGGTGCAGGAACATGTACGGGATCACTGTTAGGAGCGCGTCCGGGCACTGGCTCGTTCGCGCTCATCATCTTCCAGCTCCGGCGGGTTCTTCTTTGCCTGCACCATGGCGATGGCTGACTCGAAGATTACCCATACCGCGGCAATCAAGATGATCACGTCAAGCACGAGTAGCAGCCAGTTCTCGGCAGCGTAGAACTGGCCCATCTGAACGATAAGTGCGTAGACGGACATCACCAGCAGGAACAGGAGCGGCACGAGCACGGGAGTGACGGGGCGGCCCTTACGTAGGAGGATCACGGCGATCATCGATAGGGTCAGGCCTGCCAGCAACTGGTTGGTGGTGCCGAACAGCGGCCAGATCAGCATGCCGCCCGCACCGTCTGCGCCTGCGCCGAAGGTCAGGCCCATGGCGATGGCCAGCACAATCACCGTTGCCACCAACTTGTTGATAGTGACTCCCATGATGCTTGCCGCTTCCTGCACGACGAAACGCTGCAGACGGATGCCGGTGTCCATGGTGGTCGCCGCGAAGAGGACAGCCATTGTCGCGAGGATGGTGGCGCTCAGCCCTGCAGGAATACCTAGGCCGCTGTTGACGATGGCGCCGCCGCCTTCAACGAACGCGCCCACCCCACCCTGGCCGAATGCACTGTAGACCTGCTCCCAGTCCGCGATGGTGCGGAAGCCCGCCGTCGTGGCGATGATCGCACCCAGTGCCAGCAGACCCTCTCCAACGGCCCCGAAGTAGCCGACGAAGCGGGCATCCGTCTCCTTATTGAGTTGTTTGGAGGACGTGCCCGAGGAGACGATGCCGTGGAATCCAGAGATCGCTCCGCATGCAATGGTGACGAAGAGCAACGGGATGAGGCTGGGGGTGCCCTCCGGTACGGCCTCATTGAAAGCGGGAGCCACCAGGGTTGGGGCCGAGATCAGGATTGCGCCATAGAGGATGCCGAGGGCGATGAACAACTGGAGGCCGTTGATGTAGTCGCGTGGCTGCAGGAGCATCCAGACGGGCAGGACCGAGGCAACGCCGGCGTAGAGGAACAGAACCACGATCCAGAAGGAGGTGGCCGAGAGTCCGAGGATTGTCTCCGGCAGGACCACCGGGAACTGGTCCCCGATCAGGATCAGGGCGTAAAGGGCGACGACGCCCACAACGGAGACCAACGGGAGGCTCCACTTGAAGCGATAGATGGCCTGACCGATGAGGAGGGCGACGATGATCGCACCCCAGGTAGGTATGACGGCGGTAGGGGTGCTGGTAAGCAGGCCGGAGATCACCACGGCGAATGCGGCATTGACCATGAGCAGCACGAGGAAGATGATCACCAGGAAAAGGTTGCGCCCACGCGGACCAATGTATTTTCCGGAGAGCGACCCGATGGACTGGCCCTTGTGCCGGGATGATGCCCACAGTGCACCTAAGTCATGAGCGCCGGCGAAGAAGACTGTGCCGATGGTCACCCAGAGGAAGGCTGGCATCCAACCCCAGATGACGGCAATGGCGGGGCCCACGATGGGGGCAGCGCCGGCCACCGAGGTGAAGTGGTGGCCCCAGAGGACGTATTTGTTCGTGGGTACGTAATCAACCCCGTCGCTCAGCTCATGAGCAGGAGTGACAAAAGACTCCTGCAATTTGTAGATGCGACGGCCGAGGAACCGTGAGTACAAAAAATACCCAAGGGTCATCATGGCGACGCCAGTCAGCGCAAGGACGACGGAATTCATGACGCTCCGATCTAGTGGGCCCCCAGTGGGTGTGACCTAGACTATATGTATTTTTCGTCGTCGTCGCCAGAAACGTTTACCCGATACTGACGATGGTCAGCTCGGGCCAGAAACGAGGATTTTTGGCGCCGCGCCCCCTACCGAAGCCAAAGTCCCCGGAACATCCTGTTCCGGGGACTTTGCTGTGTGCTGCCCAATTGGCAGGGAAGTTACTCGTGGGTAACATAGTCGTGAGAACTACTGGACGACCAAAAGGACACCCTCATGAGCAAGCCGGTCATCGATGTAAACAACCTGCCGTACGCCGACGGCGACTTTTACTCCTTCGAGGCGCTACTGAGCCAGAAGGAACGAGACCGGCTGGACGAGGTTCGTCAGTTCCTCAACACCGAGGTGAAGCCTCACGCCACTGGATGGTGGAACGAGGCAACCTTCCCACAGCACCTCATCCCGAAGCTCGCCGAACTGGACGTCATGAGCCCCGTTCGCCGCCAGGGCTATTCCAACCTGTTCGCGGGGCTGGTGCACGCCGAATTCACGCGTGCCGACACTTCGATCGCTACCTTCATGGGCGTCCACGATGGCCTGTTCACCGGGTCAATCGAGGAGCTCGCCTCGGAGGAGCAGCAGGAAGCCTGGCTGCCGGACATCTACTCGATGAAGAAGATCGGCGCCTTCGGCCTGACCGAGCCCTTGGGCGGGTCCGACGTAGCAGGCGGCACCCGCACCACGGCCCGCCGTGAGGGTGACAACTGGATCCTCAACGGGGCGAAGCGATGGATCGGCAACGCCACCTTCTCCGACTGGGTGGTCATCTACGCACGGGACCTCGCCGACAACCAGGTCAAGGGATTCCTCGTCGACACCAAGCTCGAGGGCTACCGCGCCACCAAGATCGAAAACAAGATCGCCCTGCGCTCTGTCGAAAACGCTGACATCACTCTGGACAACCTCGTGGTCCACGATGACTTCCACCTGAAGGGTGCCAACAGCTTCAAGGACACGAACAAGGTCCTGAAGGTCACCCGTCTGTCGGTAGCCTGGCAGGCCGTGGGACAGCAGCTTGCAGCGTTCGACGTCGCCCGGCGCTACACGGTTGAACGCCACCAGTTTGGGCGTCCCCTCGCCTCCTTCCAGCTGGTCCAGCAGCAGCTGGTCGAGATGCTGGGCAACACGGTCAGCTCAATGGGCATGATGGTTCGGCTGGCCCAGCTGGAGGACGAAGGTCAGGCCAAGGACGAACAGTCGGCGCTGGCCAAGGCCTTCACCACCGCACGGATGCGGGAGACCGTTGCAATGGGGCGCAGCCTGCTCGGCGGCAACGGCATTGTGACCGACTACGAGATGGCCAAGATCTTCTCCGACGCCGAAGCCGTGTACTCCTACGAGGGAACCCACGAGATCAACACGCTCGTCACGGGCCGTTCGATTACCGGGATCGCCGCGTTCGTCTAATCCGGCGCACCCTTCGTGCCTGACCCCGGTGCCGAACCCTTGCCTAGTACAGGTGAAGGTTCGGCATCAAGGGCCATGCAACGGCAGAAGGACCGACGGTCGACGATCCGTGACGTAGTTCAACGGATTTACATACTCCCCGTCGACCCGCACACCCCAGTGCAGACAGCTCGACGGACAGTGGGAAGTGGCCGCGTGCGAACCGGATCCGTGCGAACCGGATCCGCTAGCGAGAGTGCCGAGCAGTTGCCCCTCCCGGACCACCCGACCGCGGTCCAGGATGGCATTTACCGGTTCGAAGCTGCTGAGCACCCCACCTCCGTGGTCCACCGTGACCACCGGCCGGTCCACGACCCAGCCAGCGAACACCACCCTTCCTGTCGCAGGGCTAAGTATCCGGGCCGCTTCATCCGCCGCCAGATCGACGCCCCGGTGCCCAGGCAGCCACGGCTGCTCCGGGCGATCGAACTGCCTCAAGACCACGGGGGTGGGGGAGAGCGGCCAGCTCCACGGCGGTTCATACTCCTGACCCGACGCTGCTGACGTTGCCAATGTTGTTGTTACTACTGGCACCTGCCGCTGTGCAGGAGCCGACGAACCAGTGAGTGCCAGCGCCGTGACCAGCAACGTCGCCAACAGGGCCAGCCGGTGGAGCCACGATCGCGACGTCATTCCCTCAGTGTTTCCCCGTCCGAGTAGCCGTGGGGTGCCATCGAGAGAAATGTGGGTATCCGCAGCGGGTTACGAGACCCGCCAGCGACCTACCGCCCGCCGCCTCTGGCGCGTCCCGGGTGATGTCAGCCCTGTAGTACACTCGATACAGCAGTTTGCTGCGATTCTGCGTGCCCGGAGAACATCCGGACGGGAATGGATCGCCAGCAGCTGACTACGCGTACTACGTTCCCCCGCAACCCTCATGGAAGCGAAGGGCACGGGTCCAACGGTCCGGACAATCGTCCGGTGCTGGGCCAGTGGGTGAAAACCAACGGGTACCAGGAGTGACGTTCAACCCGAACGGAACACTAGCAACCGTCAACAGGCAGAACAGGCGCTTCGCGCCCTGCCGATAGAAAGGAACGACATGCCAGTCGTTACCATGCGTCAGCTGCTCGACAGCGGCGTACATTTTGGCCACCAGACCCGTCGCTGGAACCCGAAGATGAAGCGCTTTATCTTCACCGAGCGCAACGGCATCTACATCATCGACCTGCAGCAGTCACTGTCCTACATTGACCGCGCATACGAGTTCATCAAGGCCACCGTTGCACACGGCGGAACTGTCCTCTTCGTCGGTACGAAGAAGCAGGCACAGGAAGCCATCGCCGAGCAGGCTACCCGCGTGGGCCAGCCCTACGTCAACCAGCGCTGGCTCGGTGGCATGCTCACCAACTTCCAGACCGTCTCCAAGCGCATCCAGCGCATGAAGGAGCTCGAGGAAATTGACTTCGACGATGTGGCCGGTTCCGGGCACACCAAGAAGGAACTCCTCCTCCTCCGCCGCGAACTCACCAAGCTGGAAACCAACCTCGGTGGTATCCGCAACCTGACCAAGGCTCCCTCGGTCGTGTGGATCGTTGACACGAAGAAGGAACACCTGGCCATCGACGAGGCCAAGAAGCTCGGCATCCCCGTCGTCGCGATCCTCGACACCAACTGCGATCCCGACGAAGTTGATTTCCCGATCCCCGGCAACGATGACGCCATCCGCGCCGTCCACCTGCTGACCCGCGTGGTTGCAGACGCCGTTGCAGAGGGCCTGATCGCCCGTCACAACCGCTCCGGCGGAAACGACGCCGAGGCAGCCGCTGAGCCCATGGCCGAGTGGGAGCGCGAACTGCTGGGCGATAGCTCCACCCCCGCAGCTGACGCTGCACCTGCCGAGGCAGCACCAGCAGCAGAAGAAGCACCAGCAGCAGAAGAAGCACCAGCAGAAGCCGCAACCGAGGAAGCCCCAGCAGCTGAAGAAGCTCCTGCCGCAACCGAGGAAACCCCCGCAGCCGACGAAGCTCCGGCAGCAGACGACAGCAAGTAACTGGATTCGGGGGTGCGGGTGAAAATCCGCACCCCCTTCTCCATGTGCCCGGGCGTCACCGCCTGCAGGCATAGCTCTTCTTAGACACAACATACTTAGGAGTTCATATGGCGAACTACACCGCCGCCGATATCAAGGCCCTCCGCGAGCGCACCGGCGCTGGCATGATGGACGTAAAGAAAGCCCTCGACGAGGCTGACGGCGATGCCGGCAAGGCTATGGAGCTCATCCGCATCAAGGGCCTGAAGGGCGCAACCAAGCGCGAAGGCCGTTCAACCGCAGAGGGCCTCGTGGCAGCCAAGGTCGACGGCAACGTGGGCGTCATGGTTGAGGTCAACTGCGAAACCGACTTCGTGGCCAAGGCTGGCCCCTTCGTCGAGTTCTCGAACAAGGTCCTCGCCGCAGCGATCGAATCCGGCGCTTCCGACGTCGACACCCTCCTTGCGTACACGGTTGACGGCAAGCCCGTCTCCGAGCACGTCATTGAAGCTGGCGCGCTGCTGGGCGAGAAGGTAGCCATCCGCCGCCTGTCGCGCATCGAGGGCAACATTGTTGACGCTTACCTGCACAAGACCTCCAAGGATCTTCCCGCGCAGGTCGGCGTCCTGTTCGCCGTCGAGGGCGAAGGCGACGCAGCCAAGGAAGCCGCTCACGACATCGCGGTTCACATTGCTGCATACTCACCGACGTACCTCGTCCGCGACGACGTACCAGCAGAACTCGTTGAAACCGAACGGCGCATTGCCGACGAGACCGCACGCGCCGAGGGTAAGCCCGAAGCTGCACTGACCAAGATTGTCGAAGGCCGCCTGACGGGCTTCTTCAAGGAGGGTGTGCTCGTGGACCAGGCTTTCGCCAAGGACGCCAAGAAGTCGGTCGCGCAGGTGCTGACCGAAGCCAACGCCAAGCCAAGTGCATTCGCCCGGTTCCGGGTCGGAGCCTAGGTCCGGATAGGCCAGGCAGGTAGTTGAATGAAGGGGTGGTCACCACGGTGACCACCCCTTTTTCCTGCCCTGGCTTCTCGCCAGCGTTTCCCGCGGGGGAGCATTGCCTGCGCCCCCGCAACGTATTCTTTTAGCAACAACCCCACAATTGCCCTGGGAGGCACAATGGACAACCTTGATATGGGCACTCATGACCAGCCAAACCGCCGTCGGGTGCTGCTGAAGCTTTCCGGTGAGGTGTTCGGCGGCGGAAAGCTGGGAGTCGATCCGGAAACCGTACGTTCAGTGGCCAAGCAGATCGCCGCAACGGTCGGGCAGGTCGAAGTGGCCATCGTGGTCGGTGGAGGCAACTTCTTCCGGGGCGCTGAACTGTCGCAAAGCGGGATGGACCGCTCACGCGCCGACTATATGGGCATGCTGGGCACCGTGATGAACTGCCTCGCCCTCCAGGACTTCCTGGAGCAGGCGGGGGTGGAAACCCGGGTACAAAGCGCCATCACCATGGGGCAGGTCGCTGAGGCTTATATTCCGCGCCGGGCCATTCGCCATCTGGAGAAGGGCCGCGTCGTGATCTTCGGTGCCGGTGCCGGCCTGCCGTACTTCTCCACCGACACGGTTGCCGCCCAGCGTGCCCTGGAGGTGCACGCTGACCTGGTGCTCATGGCCAAGAGCGGGGTCGACGGCGTCTACACCGCGGACCCGCACAAGGACCCGACCGCCAAGAAGCTCGAGACCCTCTCCTACGATGAGGCACTCCGCCAGGACATCCGGGTCATGGATCAGACGGCTATGACCATGTGCAAGGACAACGACCTGTCGATGGTCGTCTTCGGCATGGAGGGCGAGGGGAATGTGACCCGGGCGATCCTCGGTGAAAAAATCGGCACCGTCGTCACCACATAGGCGCCCGGCCGCCCTGCCTGCCCTTCCCGGGCGGTCCATGTGAACTAGGATTGAAAACTGAACCGGACAACGCGCGGCTGTAGCCCAGTCGGCGAACAGCTTAGGAGCTACAGTGATCGACGAGACATTGCAAGAGGCCACCCTGAAAATGGACAAGGCTGTGGAAGCGGCGAAAGAGGACTTCGCGACGATCCGCACCGGACGCGCCAACGCCTCGTTGTTCTCCAAAGTCATGGTGAACTACTACGGGGCCCCGACACCGCTCCAGCAGCTGGCCTCATTCCAGAACCCCGAGGCACGGACCCTCCTGATTACCCCCTTCGACCGGGCGGCATTGAACGACATCGAGCGGGCGCTGCGCGACTCCGACGTCGGCGCCAACCCCTCCAACGACGGCAACATCATCCGGGTGGTTCTCCCCGAGCTGACCGAAGAGCGCCGCAAAGAGTACGTCAAGCTGGTCAAGACCAAGGCCGAAGACGCCAAGATTGCGATCCGTAACATCCGCCGCAAGGCCAAGGACGGGATCGACAAGTCAGTGAAGGACGGCGACGCCGGCGAGGACGAGGGGGCACGCGGCGAAAAGGAACTGGATCAGCGCACCAAGTCCCACACCGACATGATTGACGAACTGCTCAAGCGCAAGGAAACCGAGCTGCTTGAGGTCTAATGAGCGACACCCACCACTCCGCTAACACTGGCGGCCCGCCCGCTCCTCAGGTGAAGGCAGGGTCCACAGCAGGCGAGGCGACCCCTGATCACGGGGATGCGTCCGAACCTGACCCGACGGAGCCCGCGGTTGGTGGCCAGCCCGACGCCGGCCCACCGACTGGAGGGCGCGGCTGGCGAGCCCCCGGCACCCGTCAGATCCGACGCCGGACGGGCCGCAAAAAAACGGGCCAGCCGAAGGCGCCCTCGCGGGCCGGGAGGAACCTGCCAGCTGCTACGGCAGTTGGTGTTGCCCTGCTCGGTTCAGTGCTGGGAGGAATTCTCTACCTGCCGCTAGCCTTCGTCGCGATCACCACGGCGTTCGCGCTGGTCGGGGTCTGGGAGGTGTCCCGGGCTCTTGAGGTACGCCAGATCCGGTTGCCGCTGGCCCCCACCATCGGCGCGACCATCGCGCTGCCCTTCGCCGCGTACCTGGGCGGCCCGGAGGCCCTGGCCTACGCCGTCGTCTTCTCCACCACCATCCTTGCGCTGTGGCGGAGTCTCGACCCTACCCCCGACGCCGCCCGATCCATCATGGCCGGGGTCTTCGTGGTGCTCTGGGTGCCGCTGCTCCTCAGTTTCGCGATGCTCCTGCTCCAGGAACCCTCGGGCAAGCTGCTGGTGGCGACCCTGCTCCTGCTGGTGGTTGCCAACGACACGTTCGGCTACCTGGTCGGTGCTTTCTTCGGCAAACACGCGATGGCGCCCAAGATCAGCCCCAAGAAATCCTGGGAAGGCTTCGCCGGATCCGTGGGCGGTGCCGTCGTGGTGGGTATGATCGCCGCCGTCTTCCTGCTGGACCGGCCCTGGTGGTTCGGTCTGATCCTGGCCGTGGCCACGGTGTCCGCAGCGACGGCCGGTGATCTCGCCGAGTCAATGATCAAGCGCGAGCTCGGAGTCAAGGACATGGGCAACATCCTGCCCGGACACGGGGGAATGATGGATCGGCTCGACTCAATCGTGTTTGCCTCCCCGGTTGCCTTCGTGCTGTCGGTTACATTGGTACCGGGTTTCCTCTAACCCAGGGTCGAGAACTTATGAAGGATTCAGAACACCATGGACGAAGCTCGCCAGGGCAGCTCTCCCTTCGCTCGGGTGGGGCGCCGGCAGTACGGGTACAACCTGCGGCAGGTGGACGGCTTCCTGACCCGCACACGGGAGTACTACAACACTGAGGACCCGGCACACGGCCCTGTCACCAGCGCCGACGTCCGCTCCATGGCGTTCGATCCGGCCAAGGGTGGCTACGAGCCCCAGGCCGTTGACGCAGCCCTGGACAGGCTCGAGGACGTTTTCGCGCAGCGGGAGCGGGACCGGGTCATCGAATCCCACGGCGAGGACGCCTGGCTGATGCAGATCGGCCGGTCCGCGGCCGTCCTGCGGGGCAGGTTGCACCGCCCGGCTGGCGACAGGTTCAGGCGGCCCACCAAGAAGAAGACTGCCAGCTACAACGTTGACGACGTCGACGCCCTTTGCGACCGGCTGCGCGGCTACTTCGAAAACGATGTCCCCCTGAGCGTTGACGTCGTCAGGCGCGCCGTCTTCCGGGAGGCGAAGGGCGCCGAAGGCTACGAGGAAAGCCAGGTCGACGCGTTCATGGACCGCGTGGTCGGCCTGATGGCCGCGATCGACTAGATCGGTCTCATCCGGGCGGTTGCACCGGTTCGGGAGTGTGCAACCGGGCGAGGACCCGTGACACGCTTCCCGGAGTCCTGGCAGCAGTGAGCCGGGAGACGATGATGGTCACTGCAAACGCCGCCGGCACCGTCCATAGCGCGGGCTGCTCCAGCCACTCATAGCGGGCAGACTCATCGCCCAGGGCGGCCGCGGTAAGGATTGATCCACCGCACAGCACCGCGCCGGCGAGCATGCCGGAGACTGCCCCCACATCGGTGAGCCCGCGCCACCAGATCCCGAGCAGCAGCAGCGGGCAGATGGTCGATGCCGTGAAGGCGAACACCATGCTGACGCTTCCCGCCAGGGCCAGTGTATTGGTCG
Source organism: Arthrobacter sp. CAN_C5 (assembly GCF_017875735.1). NCBI lineage: Bacteria > Bacillati > Actinomycetota > Actinomycetes > Micrococcales > Micrococcaceae > Arthrobacter > Arthrobacter sp. CAN_C5. The sequence goes on along the minus strand of NZ_JAGGMZ010000001.1, from coordinate 2,853,426 downwards.
CCAGAGCCAGGAGCAGCGGGATCGCCGCAGAAATGACAGCCGCCAGCCGGAACCCCTTGACGCTGCCCTGAAAGAATTCCTGGCTGACCACCCCGGCGAGGGAGACCACCAACCCACTCGTTGTCGACAGGAACGCCGCGAAGGCACCAGCGGTGACCAGGGCCGACAGCAGGTCACCGGCGGTTCCCTCGAAGATCCGGCTTGGCAACAGCAGTACCGTCGCGTCGGCGGCGCCGTCGGCCGCCAGATCCGGGGTGTAGATCCGCCCGAGGATCCCGTACATCGTGGGGAACAGGTAGAACACCGACAAAAGCCCCAGCACGATCAGGGTGGTTCGGCGCGCAGATGCTCCGTCCGGATTGGTGTAGAAACGCACCAGCACGTGTGGCAGACCGAGGGTCCCGAAGAGCAGTGCGATGACCAACGAGATGTTGCGGTACAGCGAGGCGTCGCCGCCGAGGTTCAGTTCGGCCGCGAACACCGCACCGGAGTCGGTGATCGGGCTGCCGTCGGCGGTCAGCCGCAGCAGGATGAACACTATCGGCACCGCTAGTGCAGTGAGTTTGAGCCAGTACTGGAAGGCCTGGACAAAGGTGATGGAGCGCATCCCTCCGGTGACAACGCTCAGGCACACCACGACGACCACCGCGACGGCGCCCACCCATGGCGGCAGGCCCGTGGTGATCTGGACGGTGAGGGCCGCGCCGTGCAGTTGCGGCACGATGTACAGCCAGCCGACGACGACGACAAGGAGGCTGGTCACGCGCCTGACCATCAACGATTCCAGGCGGGCCTCGGCGAAGTCGGGGATCGTGTACGCACCGGACCGGCGCAGGGGAGCGGCAACGAAGAGCAGCAGCATCAGGTATCCGGCGGTGTAACCGATCGGGAACCAGAGGGCGTCGACGCCGGAGATCAGGATCAGTCCGGCCACGCCGAGGAAGCTCGCCGCCGACAGATATTCGCCGCCGATCGCCGACGCATTCCACCAGGGGCGAACCGTGCGGGAGGCGACATAGAAGTCACCGGTGGTCCGCGAGATCCGCAACCCGTAGATCCCGATCAGCACGGTGCTCAGCGAAACCAGGGTCAACGCAACATAGCCGACCACCGGATTGAGTTCGGCGTTCACAACCTACTCCTCATCGACCAGGTCCCTGAAGCGCATCTCGTTGCGGGACGCACTGCGCACATAGAGGGCAGCGCAGCTGATGACCAGCGGGTATACCCCCACCCCCAGCAGCAGCCAGGGCACCGGTACCGTAAAGACTGACAGGTCGCCGATCTGCGGGAAAACGGCCAGCAGCAACGGAATGCTGATCAGGATGACCAGGAAACCCGACGCCACCACGACGGCCAGCCGGAACTGCGAGCGGATCAGCGACCTGACAAACAGTTCTCCCACCTCCGATTGCTCGGCCATTTCCCGGGTCACCGGGTAGGAGCCGGGGTGCAGCCGGGCTGCGCTACGCGGCGCCGTCACCCGGACCCGCTGGGGTGGACCCTCAGCGGGGTTCACGGGGTCCACCTCACTGCTGCCGGGGCCGGAGGCGGGTCGCTTCAAGCTTGTCCCGCACCACGGGCAGATGCCGGCGGCTGACAGGAAGCTCGGCGTCGCCCACCAGCAGGGACGCCCGGCCGGCACCAATCTTGACCTGCTGGACCTGGTTCATCGCCACCAGATAGGAGCGGTGGATGCGCAGGAAGCCCGCCTCGGCCCACTGGTGTTCCAGGTCGTTCAGGGGAATCCGGATCAGGTAGCTCGACTCGGCGGTGTGCAGCCGGGCGTAGTCACCCTGTGCCTGGACATAGCGGACCTCGTCTCGTCTGATCATCCGGCTGATGCCGCCCTGGTCAACGGTGATCACGTCGGGTGCGGCGGCGGTGCCATCCTTGCCCGCCTCGATAAGTTCGCAAATCCGCCGCACCGATTCGGCGAGGCGTTCCATCCGGACCGGCTTGAGCAGGTAGTCGACCGCACGGAGGTCGAACGCCTCCAGTGCCCTGTCCTCGTCGGCGGTTACGAAGACGACGGCGGGCGGCCGGCTGAACCGCGAGATCACCCGGGCAATGTCCAGGCCCGAGAGGGCAGGCATGTGGATGTCCAGGAACAGGGCATCAACGTCGTGGGTCTCCAGAGCGCGCAGCGCCTCGGCGCCGCTCGACGCGCGGTGGATGGTACCGATCCGGGCATCCTTGGCGAGCAGAAAAGCCAGTTCCTCGACTGCGGGGAGCTCATCGTCGGCGATGACAACATTGACCATGCGCTCCAGATTACGCGTCCCACCGGCCCACCGGGTGACCGACGTGCTCAGGTGTGGTGGTCGGGTTGCGACTTCGGGATCCGCAGGGTGATCATGGTTCCCGCACCGACCGCTGTGTCGATAGTGAGCCCGTGGTCCTCGCCGTAGACCTGGCGCAGCCGCTGATCCACGTTCCGTAGACCCACGTGCACCCCTTCGGTACGCCCGGCCAGGACCGAACGCAGATAGTCGGGGTCGATCCCCACGCCGTCGTCCTCGATGGTGACCTCGGCGAACGCGCCGGCGTCGTGGGCAGTGATGGTGATGTGGCCCCTCCCATCAGTGGATTCCAGACCATGGCGGACCGCGTTCTCCACCAGGGGTTGCAGGCTGAGGAAAGGAATCACTGTGCTCAACACCTCGGGGCCAATCTCCAGGCTGACCTTCAGCCGGTCCCCGAACCGAGCCCGCTCCAACAGCAGGTACCGGTCGATCGACTTCAGTTCCTCGGCAACCGTGGTGAAGTCGCCGTGCCGCCGGAAGGAGTACCTGGTGAAATCGGCGAACTCCACCACCAGCTCCCGGGCTCGGGTCGGATCGGTGTTGATGAAGGACGCGATGGCGTTCAGGGAGTTGTAGATGAAGTGGGGGCTGATCTGGGCGCGCAGTGCGCGTACCTCAGCTTCCATCAGTAGTGTCCTGGAGGAGTCGAGCTCGGCGAGCTCCACCTGGGTGGACACCCAGCCGGCCACTTCATTGGCGGCACGCACCAGCCCCGCATTCACATAGGGCGCGAACGCACCCACGGTGCCCACCACCCGGTTGTCGACCCGGATGGGTGAGATCACCAGCTGTCCGTCGCCGGGGACCGCGCCGGGGTCGCCAAGCTGGGCCTCCCTGAAAATCTGGGTGCGGCCGCTGGCGAGCACCTGCTGCACCAGCTCCATGATCTGGGCGGGCTGCTCCCGGCCGCCGTCCCAGGCGAGTACCGCATTCTCGTCGGTCATCAGGAGGGTGTCACACCGCAGGAGGCTCCGCAGATGCTTGCTGGCCTTTGACGCCCCGGCGGCGGTCAGGCCGGCACGGAGATGCTCCGAGGCGAGCGCCGCAGTATGGAGGGTGGCGTAGGTGGCACGGTCGGCGTCGGATCCTAGATCGCGGTAGGACCGGGAGAGTTTGAATCCCAGGCCCGCGACCACCGCGATCGTGAGGACAACAATGGCGCCCACCAGGGCGGTGTCGACGGCGGTGCTGAACATTGCTCTACAGTAGCCGTCGGCGGCGCTCCCCAGCGGCTCCTGGGGCTTCCATTCGCCGCAGGAGGTGGCCGCTCACCGCAAGTGAGTGTTCACTGGGCGATGAGCGGTCCTGCGGTATTGGAGAACTGCGCCCGGAGGGCCCATGGTGATGGGAGTCACACCTTTACGCGACCGATGCAACTCCTGGACCCTTCGGAGTCGGCCTGGCGCGGAAGACGTTCTCAACGAGGAGGAATCATGGCTACCGAGCCATCGCCGCCGGACGCTCATACAGCAGCGCCCGTCGACTTCACCGCATATCAGCAGAATCCCCAGTTCAAGGAGCTACGGAAGCGCCACCGCAGCTTCGTTTTCCCAATGGCGGTCTTCTTTCTGCTCTGGTATTTCCTGTATGTACTGCTGGCGTCCTACGCCACCGACTTCATGTCGACCCCGGTCTGGGGAAACATCAACATCGGCCTGATCATGGGGCTGCTGCAGTTCGTCACCACCTTCGCCATCACCATGGGGTACGTCACCTACGCCAACCGGAAGCTGGACCCGATCGCCGCGGACATCCGCCACGAGCTTGAGGTCACCGCACCGGAGATCTTCGTCGAAAAGCCAGGAGCGAACAAATGATGCCGCTGTCCCTGCCGATGCAGACGGTCGAGAGCACCCAGGTTGGTGAGCCGTGGCTGAACATGACCATTTTCGGTCTGTTCGTCGCCGTCACCCTGGTGATCGTGCTCCGGGCAAGCCGTAATACCAAGACCGCCGCCGACTACTACGCGGCCGGCCGGTCCTTCAGCGGACCGCAGAACGGTACCGCCATTGCGGGCGACTACCTGTCGGCGGCGTCGTTCCTCGGCATCGTCGGTGCCATCGCCATCAACGGCTACGACGGCTTCCTCTACTCCATCGGCTTCCTCGTCGCCTGGCTGGTAGCGCTGCTGCTCGTCGCCGAACTGCTGCGCAACACGGGCAAGTTCACCATGGCCGACGTCCTGTCGTTCCGGCTGCGCCAGCGTCCGGTGCGCATTGCTGCCGCCATCACCACCCTTGCCGTCTGCTTCTTCTACCTGCTGGCGCAGATGGCCGGCGCGGGCGGACTGGTGTCGCTTCTGCTGGGAATCGACGACCGGATCGGCCAGTCCCTGGTGATCACCGTCGTCGGCGGGCTGATGATCGTCTATGTACTGATCGGCGGCATGAAGGGCACCACCTGGGTGCAGATCATCAAGGCCGTCATGCTGATCACCGGCGCGTTCGTGATGACCATCTGGGTCCTCGCAATCCACAACTTCAACCTGTCCACCCTGCTCGGTGCCGCGATGGAGACCGCGGGCAACCCCGAGATCATCAACCCGGGCCTTCAGTACGGGGTCAGCTCCACGTCGCAGCTGGACTTCGTCTCGCTCGCCCTGGCGCTGGTCCTCGGTACGGCTGCACTGCCTCACGTCCTGATGCGGTTCTACACGGTGCCGACTGCCAAGGAAGCCCGCCGCTCAGTGGTGTGGGCCATTTGGCTCATCGGCGGGTTCTACCTGTTCACCCTGGTGCTCGGTTACGGTGCAGGTGCCCTCATCGGCGCCGACCGCATCACCGCCGCCCCCGGTGGAGTCAACTCGGCGGCACCGCTGCTCGCGTTCGAACTGGGCGGACCAATCCTGCTCGGCGTGATTTCGGCGGTCGCCTTCGCCACCATCCTCGCGGTGGTTGCCGGACTGACGATCACCGCAGCGGCATCCTTCGCCCACGACATCTACGCGAACGTGATCCGCAAGGGCAACCTTGACCCCGACGGTGAGGTGAAGGTGGCACGACGCACCGTCGTCGTCATCGGGATCCTGTCCATCCTTGGCGGCATCGGCGCCCAGGGGCAGAACATCGCCTTCCTGGTCGCCCTGGCCTTCGCTGTCGCAGCCAGTGCCAACCTGCCCACCATCCTCTACTCGCTCTTCTGGAAGCGCTTCAACACCCAGGGTGCAATCTGGAGCATGTACGGCGGACTTGGGTCGGCAATGCTGCTCATCGCCTTCTCGCCGGTTGTCTCGGGCCGGGAAACCTCGATGATCCAGGGCGCCGACTTCGTCCTGTTCCCGCTGAACAACCCGGGCATCGTTTCCATCCCGCTCGCGTTCTTCCTCGGCTGGCTGGGTAGCGTCCTGGCCAAGACCACCGAGGATCCGCAGAAGCAGGCGGAAATGGAAGTCAGGTCCCTTACCGGGGTCGGCGCGGAAAAGGCCACCGAACACTAGGTCGGTCTTCGCGGACGTCTCACTGGCAACAGGCCGGTCCGATACCTTTCGGACCGGCCTGTTGCTCTGCGTGGGGGCTTAGCTTGACCCTGTTGCTATGGGCGGGCTAGCTTGCTCCGGGTGGGGGCCTAGCTTGAGGCCCGGGGGCCCCGTTCCAGCAGCGGCTCCACCCGGAAGGGGACCAGCTCGCCCATGGCCAGGGAGGTGTCGCACCGTTCCACGCCGTCACAGCCGAGGATTTTTCCGTTGATCCTGAACAGGTCCTCCGCGTCGGCACAGACCACCCTGACCAGGATGTCGGCTTGGCCGGTCAGCCCGTAGGCTTCCAGCACTTCGGGGATGCCGGCGAGCTGCTCGGTGATGGTCGCCAGCTTCTGCTGCTGCACATGCACGTGAATAAACGCCATCAACGGGTAGCCGAGCGCAACCGGATTGATCCGACGCTCGAAGGAGAGGAACACCGACTTCTTCTCCAGTTGGGCCATCCGAGCCTGCACCGTATTGCGCGATAGCCCCAACTTCTGGGCCAGCGCCACCACCGTGCGTCGCGGGTCTTTCGCCAGCGCAATCAGGAGGCGGGTGTCGGTGGAATCCAAGGGTTGCATAATGCGCAATGCTAACACGGCCGCCGTCGTCAATATCGGGCATTCTGCTCAGTCAAACGAAGATCGGTTGTGCTCGATGGGCCCTGTGAGTAGGGTCACAGTATCTTTGGGTAAAGACGCCCAGGGGTCAAGGTCGGGCCAGTCGAACGGATCCCAAGCGATCCGTTCACGGTCAAGACCCAATCGATGAAGGTTGTGTAATTGTGCCTCTGAATGACACCGCTTCCGCCGGGGAAGACACGCTGATCCAGCTCCTCTCGCCCTCGGGTGTCCGGCGGGAGAACAGTGACTACGACCGGTGGGTCGCCGACGTCGATGGCCCAGCGCTGCAGGCGTTGTACGAGGACATGGTGGTGGTCCGCCGGATTGATGCCGAGGCGACCGCGCTGCAGCGGCAGGGCGAACTGGCCCTCTGGCCGCCGCTGCTGGGGCAGGAGGCAGCCCAGATCGGCTCCGGCCGCGCGCTCCGCGAGGACGACTTTGTCTTCTCCAGCTACCGGGAGAACGCCGTCGCCTACTGCCGGGGAGTGGATTTCACCGACATCCTGCGGGTGTGGCGGGGCAACGCCTCCTCGGGCTGGGATCCCTTCACCATCAACATGGCCACCCCCCAGGTCATCATCGGCGCTCAGACCCTGCACGCCACCGGGTACGCGATGGGCATCCAGAACGACGGCGCCGACTCGGTGGCCGTCACCTACTTCGGGGATGGCGCCACCAGCCAGGGCGATGTCAACGAGGCAATGGTCTTCGCTGCCAGCTACCAGGCACCGGTCATCTTCTTCTGCCAGAACAACCACTGGGCAATCTCCGAGCCCGTGGGCCTGCAGGCTCACGTTCCGATCGCCAACCGGGCCCCCGGGTTCGGCATCCCCTCGGTGCGCGTCGACGGCAACGACGTGCTGGCCTGCCTGGCGGTCACCCGGCAGGCGCTGAACCGGGCCAGGACCGGCGGGGGACCGAGCTTCATCGAAGCCGTCACCTACCGGATGGGACCCCACACCACCGCCGATGATCCCACCAAGTACCGTGACGCCAACGAACTGGAGGACTGGGCGGCGAAGGACCCAATTTCCCGGTTGGCAACACTGCTCCAGTCGATGGGCCTGATGACCGACGAATTCGTGGCGGCGGTGAACACGAAGGCGGCCGAGGTCGCAGCGAAGCTCCGCTCTGGCTGCATCGAAATGCCCGAGCCCGAGCCGATGGACGTCTTCAAACACGTCTACAGCACCCCCAACTCCTGGCTGGACCGTCAGCAGGAGAACTATGGCCGTTATCTCGCCACCTTTGAGTCGGACCCCGCAGCCACGGAAGGAAGCCACTAATGTCCACCATGACATTCGGCCGGGCCATCAACGCCGGCCTGCGCAGGGCAATGGAACACGACCCGAAGGTGATCCTCATGGGCGAGGACATCGGCAAGCTGGGTGGCGTTTTCAGGATCACCGAGGGGCTGCAGAAGGACTTCGGCGAGCACCGGGTGCTGGACACTCCGCTGGCGGAATCGGCCATCATGGGGACCGCCGTCGGGATGGCCTACCGCGGCTACCGCCCCGTGGTCGAAATCCAGTTCGACGGGTTCATCTACCCGGCCTTCGACCAGATAGTCTGTCAGGTCGCCAAGCTTCACTACCGCACCCAGGGTGCCGTGAAGATGCCCATCACCATCCGGGTGCCGTTTGGTGGCGGCATCGGGTCGCCCGAGCATCACTCGGAATCGCCCGAAGCCTATTTCACCCACACCTCGGGCCTGAGGGTCATCAGCGTCTCCAATCCACAGGACGCGTACACGATGATCCAGCAGGCCATCGCCAGCGATGACCCCGTCCTGTACTTCGAGCCGAAGCGGCGGTACCACGCCAGGGGCGAGGTGGATGAGTCGGTCGACCTCGCAGCGACCTCCATGGAAGACGCCCATGTGGTTTCCCCGGGAAGCGACGTCACCCTGGTGACCTACGGCCCGCTGGTTCCTACCGCGCGGGACGCAGCGATCGCCGCGTCCGACGACGGGCTGTCAGTGGAGGTCATCGACCTGCGGTCGCTGGCCCCGATCGACTTCGCGACGATCGAGGCGTCGGTGCGGAAGACCGGCCGGTTGGTGATCACCCACGAGGCGGCACAGTCGGGTGGGCTGGGCGCGGAAATCGCGGCCAGCATCACCGAGCGCTGCTTCAACTATCTGGAGCACGCACCGGTCCGGGTAACCGGCTTCGACATCCCGTACCCGTACTCCAAACTGGAATTCCATCACCTGCCCGACCTGGATCGGATTCTCGACGGCGTGGACCGCGTCATGGGACGACCCAATTCGCTGAGCGGGCTCGAAAGGTAGTGGCAACTGTGATTAAGGAATTCAGGCTCCCCGACCTGGGCGAGGGACTGACCGAGTCGGAAATTGTGAGCTGGCATGTCGCCGAGGGCGACATCGTCGAGCTGAACCAGATCATTGCCGACGTGGAGACCGCCAAGGCGGTGGTGGAACTACCATCACCCTACGCAGGGGTGGTGGCGCGGTTGCATGAGCAGCCAGGCACCGTAGTGGAAGTCGGTGCCCCGATCATCTCGTTCGATGTTCAGTCGGTCGGTGGCTCCGATAGTGGGGGAGCAGGTGTTGGTGGCCCCGCCGCAGCGGATTCCGATGGTGCGGGCGGTGGCGACGACGGTGCCCCTGCCAAACGCGAGCCCAACCTCGTGGGTTATGGTGCCGCGGTCGAAAAGGGTGGACGGCCTTCCCGGCGCCCCCGTGGCGGGTCTGCCGGTGCTTCACCGGCATCCGCGGCGTCGGCATCCGCGGCGTCGGCACCAGTGGAGCCGACGGCAGTGGAGCCGGCGGCCCCAGAGCAACCAATGCCAGCACCAATGCCAGCACCGAAGCCAGCACCGGAGCCGGCATCAGCGCCAGCAGCACCTGTTGCGCCGGAGCCGGCGTCAGCTGTCGCGCCGGAGTCGGCAGGCACAGCAGCCCCGGAGCGGCCCCGCTCCACGCCGCCGGTGCGGAAACTTGCGCGTGATCTTGGGGTTGAGTTGGCATCGGTCACCGGGACCGGGCCGAACGGCCTGATCACCCGCGAGGATGTGCTCTCGGCGGCGGACAGCGACCAGGGAGCGACCTCCGGCATCGTCGGATCCGAGGCAGCGCCCCAGCCGCCCGCGACCCTTGGGCACCGTGAAACCAGGACCCCGATCAAGGGAATGCGCAAGCACACCGCGGCTGCGATGGTCGCCAGCGCGTTCACCGCACCGCACGTCACCGAGTTCCTGACCATCGACGTCACCCCCACCATGGACCTGGTGGCACGTTTGAAGGCCAGCAGGGCTTTCGCCGACGTGAAGATCACCCCGCTGACCCTCGTGGCCAAGGCGTTGTGCATTGCCGTGGACCGCAACCCCACGGTCAATACCCGCTGGGACGAGGCGGGCGCCGAGATCGTGCAGCATCACTATGTGAACCTGGGGATTGCCGCAGCCACCCCGCGCGGGCTGATGGTGCCCAACCTCAAGGACGCCGACCGGATGTCCCTGCTGGAGCTCGCCCGGGCCCTGACCACGCTGACCGAGACGGCCCGCGCCGGGAAAACCAGTCCGTCGGACCTCTCGGGTGGCACCATCTCCATCACCAATGTGGGAGTGTTCGGGATCGACGCCGGAACACCGATCCTCAACCCGGGGGAGGCGGCCATCCTCGCGATGGGTGCCGTGCGACGGACGCCGTGGGAATATCAGGGCGACATTGCGTTGCGCTCGGTGATGACGCTCAGCCTGTCGTTCGACCATCGCCTGGTGGATGGCGAGCAGGGGTCACGCTTCCTCGCCGACATCGGCACGATCCTGTCCGATCCCGGGATGGTCCTGACGATGATCTAGTGGACCGGGCGGGGCCCTCAGGGGCGCCGCCGGGTCGAGAATTCGCAGGGGTACGCCTGATCCGGTGAGCAAGGTGGACCGGGCGGGTCAACCTGGGCAATCGTGGCCGGCCTTTCCCTCACCGAGGTCGAGGTTGCTGCGGATGGTCCAGGTTGCTCACCGGCGTCTACCGCTAGCGGAGTTCGAGAACCAGTTCCTTGACGACGGCGCCGCGGGCATTGGCGAATCCCTGGACCTCACCGATGTGCTCGAAGCCGTAGCGTTCGAGGATCCTGATGGAGTTGACGTTGTCCACCACGGCGCGTGCCCGGATAGGCCGGTCAGTGAACTCCTCGAGGAATAGCCCCACGGCTGCCGTCGTAATGCCCTGACCCCAGCGGGCCTTGTCGATCCAGTAGCTGATCTCGGGGGTCTCGTCGTTGCGGTACGCAAGGATGCTTCCCACAACAACGCCGTCGTTGAGGATGGTGCGCACGGTGATCTGGGGGTCGTTCAGGATGTTCTGCCAGTGGTGATTGAACACCCCACGGTCTGCGGGGTTCTTGGCCGTGAACGCAGCCATGTGGTTGGCGCTGGGATCGAGCTGATGGGTGAAAAACTCGTCCAGGTCGGAGGGTTCAACGGCGCGTAGTGAAGTCACATCGAACTTTCGGTTAGGTGTCGGGTAGAAACAGGTTACTAGGCAATCGGCTAGGCATTAAGCGCCGACCAGGCCATCTTCTCCAGCAGCGACCGCAGATCGGCGATATCGTTGTCGGTCTTCCGGCGGTTCGTGGTGTGCGGGGTGGAGTTGATCAGCCCGAAGGCGGCGTGAGCCTTTCGTCGAAGGTGGCCGGGGTCGGCGTCCGGCAGGAGCTGGGCCATGACATCCACCCACACTTCCACATATTGACGCTGCAGGAACCGCACCGTGTGCTCGTCCTCGGGGGAGAGGCTGTTCAGGTCGCGGTCCTGCACCCGGATGACGTTGGCGTTGCGCAGCGCGAAGTCAACCTGAAACCGGATGAGTCCCCGGAGTGCTGACGCCGGATCGGCTGCCTCCGCGACGACCGCGTTGCTTCCCTGGAGCAAGTCTTCGCTGACCCCTGCCAGGAGGGCGGCAAGAACTGCCGGTTTGCCGCTGAAGTGGCGATACACCGCGGGGCCGCTGACACCGGCCGCGGCACCCAGGTCCTCGATCGACACCCCGTTGTAGCCCCGTTCGGCGAAGAGCTCGGCCGCGGCGTCGAGCAGCGCAGCGCGTCGGGACGCTTTCGCCCGGCTGCGCCCGGTGATCCGGCCTGGAGCCGAAGCTTCCATGGGTGCCCCATCTCGTCCGGCCGCGGAGACCGGTGATCTTATTTTGGTGGACAAGTCGGTTATTAGCTACTAACCTAAACTCAGTTAGTACACACTAACTGAAAAGCCTTCCAACCGACGGTTAGCTCGCCGATGAGCAACCGGTCAGGGAAAGACCTCGATGCAGACGCTGACTTCCCAGGTAGATCCCACCAGCCCCGGCTTTCGCGAGAACGACAGTGCGCAACGGGGTCTGGTGGACGAATTACGCGACCGGCTTGCGGAGGCGGCTCTCGGAGGCCCAGCCCGTTCCCGTGAACGGCACGTGGCCCGCGGCAAGCTCCTCCCGCGCGAGCGCATCGACCAGTTGCTCGACGACGGCAGTCCCTTTCTGGAGATCGCGCCACTGGCTGCCAACGGTCTGTACGACGACGAATGCCCGGGCGCCGGGGTCATCGCCGGCGTTGGTCTGGTCCACGGCCGCCATGTCCTCGTGATCTCGAACGATGCAACGGTCAAGGGCGGCACCTACTACCCGCTCACCGTCAAGAAGCACCTCCGTGCCCAGGAAATCGCGCTGGAAAACAACCTGCCATGCGTCTACCTGGTGGACTCCGGCGGAGCGTTCCTGCCGAAACAGGACGAGGTGTTTCCGGACCGGGAACACTTCGGCCGTATCTTCTTCAACCAGGCCACCATGTCCGCCCGGAAGATTCCGCAGATCGCCGCCGTCATGGGCTCCTGCACCGCGGGCGGCGCCTACGTTCCAGCGATGAGCGACGAGACGGTCATCGTCCGTAACCAGGGCACCATCTTCCTCGGAGGACCGCCGCTGGTGAAAGCGGCAATCGGAGAAATTGTCACCGCCGAGGAGCTGGGCGGGGGAGACGTCCACTCGAAAATCTCGGGCGTCACCGACCACCTCGCCGAAAATGATGCCCACGCGCTCGAGATTGTCCGGGACATCATCTCCACGCTGCCCCGGAACCAGCCTGCCTGGGACATCACGCGGTCAATCGAACCTGCAGTCGATCCAGACGAGGTCTACGGAGCCGTCCCGACAGATGTCAACGCCTCCTACGATGCCCGCGAGGTCATCGCCCGGCTCGTGGACGGCAGCGGGTTCCATGAATTCAAGAAGGAGTACGGCGCCACCCTGGTGACCGGCTTCGCTACCCTACACGGCCACCAGGTGGGGATTGTCGCCAATAACGGAGTGCTGTTCAGTGAATCCGCCCTCAAGGGCGCTCACTTCATCGAGCTGTGCGACCAACGTGGCATCCCCCTGATCTTCCTGCAGAACCTCTCGGGCTTCATGGTCGGCCGCGACTACGAAGCCGGTGGCATCGCGAAGAACGGCGCCAAGATGGTGACCGCCGTCGCCACCTGCCGGGTCCCCAAACTGACGGTCGTCGTCGGCGGGTCCTTCGGCGCAGGCAACTACTCGATGTGTGGCCGTGCCTACTCCCCGCGTTTCCTGTGGATGTGGCCCTCCAGCCGGATCTCGGTGATGGGCGGCAACCAGGCCTCCTCGGTGCTGGCCACCGTCAAGCGTGACCAGCTGGAAGGGCGGGGCGAGGAGTGGAGCGCCGACGACGAAGAGGCCTTCAAGGCCCCCATCCGCGACCAGTACGAGGAGCAGGGCAGTCCCTACTACTCGACCGCCCGGCTCTGGGACGACGGCATTATTGACCCCGCGGATACCCGCACGGTGCTCGGCCTCGCGTTGGACGTCTGTGCCAACGCCCCGGTCCGGGACACCTCCTTCGGCCTCTTCCGGATGTGAGCGCAGATGCTACCGATTGAACCAACCACTGATACCACCCTGCCCGGGACGGCTGTGCCCGAAACAGCCCTGTTCACGACAGTGCTCGTTGCCAACCGTGGCGAGATCGCCTGCCGGGTCATCAGGTCCCTCAGGGCACTCGGCATCAGGTCAGTGGCGGTCTACAGCGACGCCGACGCCGGTGCCCTCCACGTGCGTGAGGCCGACGAAGCGGTCCGGATCGGCCCGGCCGCCCCGGCGCAGAGCTACCTCTCCATCGACGCGATCCTTGAGGCCTGCCGCCGGACGGGCGCGCAGGCCGTTCATCCCGGGTATGGGTTCCTCAGCGAGAACCAGGGGTTCGCCCAGGCGCTCAGTGATGCTGGCCTTGCCTTCATTGGCCCCTCGGTGCACGCCCTGAACGTGATGGGTGACAAGATCCGGTCCAAAAACCACGTGATGGACCATGGAGTGCCGGTGGTGCCCGGCATCGCCCAGCCGGGCCTGACCGACCAGCAGCTGCTCGACGCGGCCGCCGACGTTGGTTTCCCGCTGCTGATCAAACCCTCGGCGGGCGGCGGCGGCAAGGGAATGCACGTCGTCGAGCGTCAGGAAGACCTGGCAGCCACCCTGCCGACCGCCAGGCGGGTCGCTGCCTCGGCGTTCGGGGATGACACCCTGTTCCTTGAGCGCCTGATCCTCACCCCGCGGCACATCGAGGTGCAGGTACTCGCTGACAACCACGGCAACGTCATTCACCTGGGGGAGCGGGAATGCTCCCTGCAGCGCCGGCACCAGAAAGTCATTGAGGAGGCTCCCTCACCACTCCTGGACGATGCCACCCGGATCCGCATCGGTGAGGCTGCCTGCAACGCCGCGCGCAGCGTCGACTACAGCGGGGCGGGAACCGTTGAGTTCCTGGTATCGGCCGACGCGCCGGACGAATTCTTTTTCATGGAAATGAATACCCGCCTCCAGGTCGAGCACCCGGTCACGGAGATGATCACCGGTATCGATCTGGTCCAGTGGCAGGTCCGTATTGCAGCCGGCGACAAGCTCACCCTCACCCAGGAGGACGTGGTGCTGACCGGCCACGCCGTCGAGGCCCGGGTTTACGCCGAGGATCCCGAGGCTGACTTCCTGCCCTCCACCGGGACAGTGGCCGGGCTGTCCGAACCCCGGGGCGAGGGCATCCGGGTGGATAGCTCGCTGCTCACCGGGCTCGAAGTTTCCGCGAGCTACGACCCAATGCTCTCCAAGGTCATCGCGTGGGGACGCAACCGCACCGAGGCTCTGGACCGTTTGGACCGTGCGCTCGCCGACACGGTGGTGCTCGGTGTCAACACCAATATCGAGTACCTCAAGCTGCTGATCAACGACGACGACGTCCGCGCCGGACGCCTCGACACCACCATGATCGAGCGGAAGCTGCCGGGACTGGCCTTCCGCCGCATCAGTGACGAGGAACTCTCGATTCTCGCTGCGGTCGATGCTGGCGGGAGTGCCAGCGAAAGCGACGGCGGACCGTACGGCGTGCGCGACGGCGTCGTCGCGTCGCCCTGGGCCCGCCGCGACGGCTGGCGGATTGGAGCCCACCGGCCCCGACGTCTGAACCTTGCTGTCTCGCCCGACGACGTCCGCGAGGTTCTGGTGACGCCGGCCCGGAGCGGGTTCGAGGTCAGGATCGGGGACGGCAACACTCGCTTCGTGACCTACGACCCCGTGCAGGGGACAGTGACAGTTGACGGAATCCGTCGCAACGCGGCGATCGAACGTGGGGCAGGCAGGATCTGGTACGCCGACGCCGGCTGGTCCACGTCGGTACGGAGCCTCAGCAGGACCGAGCGTCTCGAAGCCCAGCTGTCGCGGATCGCCCGCGCCGAAGGCACTGCAGACCCCGAGGTGCGCTCGACGATGCCCGGAACGGTCACGTCGGTGGCGGTTGCCGACGGCGACACGGTCGACGCCGGCCAGACCCTGCTCAGCGTCGAGGCCATGAAGATGGAGCACCAGCTCACCGCATCGGTTGCCGGTACCGTCTCGATCCACCTCAAACCCGGCGACCTCGTCAAAGCCAACCAGATCGTCGCCCGAATCCACGTGACGGAAACCCTGCCCGACCCTGCGGACTCACCGAAAATGAAAGAAGAACTGTAAGCCATGAATTTTGAACTCAGCGAGGACTACCAGGACCTGGTGGACACTGTCCGCGAATTCGCGGACGAAGTTGTCGCGCCGGTGTCCGCCAAGCACGACGAAGAGCACAGCTTCCCGTACGCCGTCGTCGACCAGATGGCCGACATGGGCCTGTTCGGGCTGCCCTTCCCCGAGGAATTCGGCGGGATGGGAGGCGACTACTTCGCCCTGTGCCTCGCCCTGGAACAGCTGGCCCGGGTGGATCAGTCCGTGGCCATCACCCTCGAGGCAGGGGTCTCCCTCGGCGCGATGCCGGTTTACCGGTTCGGCACCGAGGAGCAGAAACGTGAATGGCTGCCCATGCTGGCCAGTGGCAAGGCCCTCGGTGGCTTCGGTCTGACCGAGTCCGAGGCTGGTTCGGACGCCTCGGGCACCAAAACGACCGCGAAGCTCGTGAACGGCGAATGGGTCATCAACGGCACCAAGGAGTTCATCACCAACTCCGGCACCGACATCACCCGGCTGGTCACCGTCACGGCTGTCACCGACACCGTCACGCGCGAGGACGGTTCGGTGAAGAAGGAAATCTCCACCATCCTCGTCCCGTCCGACACACCAGGTTTCACGGCAGAGAAGGCATACAACAAGGTGGGCTGGAACGCCTCCGACACCCACCCGCTCACCCTGACCGACGTGCACGTTCCGGAGGCGAACCTGCTGGGCATGCGTGGCCGCGGCTACGCGAACTTCCTCCAGATCCTCGATGAGGGCCGCATTGCCATCGCCGCGCTCGCCACCGGTGCCGCGCAGGGCTGTGTCGAGGAATCGATCAAGTACGCCAAGGAGCGTCAGGCGTTCGGCACCAATATCGGGTCGTTCCAGTCGATCCAGTTCAAGATCGCCCGGATGCAGGCCAGGGCGCACACCGCCCGGTTGGCCTACTACGACGCCGCGTCACGCATGCTGGCCGGCAAGCCGTTCAAGACGCAGGCATCCATCGCTAAGCTGGTGGCTGGTGAAGCTGCCATGGACAACGCCCGCGACGCCACCCAGATCTTCGGCGGCTACGGATTCATCAACGAGTTCACCGTGTCACGCCACTACCGCGATTCGAAGATTCTCGAAGTGGGCGAGGGGACAACCGAGGTTCAGCTGATGCTGATCGCCCGGGAACTCGGTCTCTAGCCCCACGCCACACGCCAGTACCTAAGGAGTTACAGTGATCGACAAAGTTGTTGCGACGGCTGCCGAAGCGGTAGCCGATATCCCCGATGGTGCGTCACTTGCCGTCGGCGGGTTTGGCCTCTGCGGAATCCCGGTTGCCCTGATCAGTGCCCTGCACGAGCAGGGCACCACCGATCTGGAAACCATCAGCAACAACTGCGGGGTGGACAACTGGGGGCTCGGCGTTCTCCTCTTCGATGGGCGGATCCGTCGCACCATCAGCTCCTACGTGGGCGAGAACAAGGAGTTTGCCCGCCAGTACCTCTCCGGTGAGCTGGAGGTGGAACTGACCCCGCAGGGCACCCTTGCCGAGCGGTTGCGCGCGGGGGGCGCCGGGATCCCCGCGTTCTACACTCCCGCCGGGGTCGGCACGCAGGTGAGCGAGGGTGGGTTGCCGCAGAATTACGACGACGCCGGGAACGTTACGAAGGCTTCAGCGCCGAAGGAAGTACGCACCTTCGGCGGCCAGGACTATGTGCTGGAGGAGTCGGTCAACCCCGATTACGCGCTTGTTCATGCCTGGAAGGGTGACCGGCACGGCAACCTGGTGTTCCACGCCACCGCGATGAACTTCAACCCGTTGTGCGCCCAGGCCGGGAAGATCACCATCGCCGAGGTGGAGGAACTGGTGGAACCAGGCGAACTCGACCCCGCGCAGGTTCACATCCCTGGGATCTTTGTCCAACGCGTGGTGCTGGCCGCGAACCCGGAAAAGCGGATCGAGAAGCGCACCGTATCACTCGCTTCCGAGGCACCTACCGAATCCAACCCTGCCGACTCCACTTCTGCAAAGGCGGTCTGAGACATGGCACTGACACGAAACGAACTCGCTGCCCGCGTCGCCCTTGAGCTGGAGAACGGTCAGTACGTCAACCTGGGCATCGGTATGCCGACGTTGATTCCGAACTACATCCCCGACGGTGTCGAGGTGGTGCTCCACTCCGAGAACGGGATTCTCGGCGTCGGGCCCTATCCCACCGAGGAGCAGCTGGATCCGGACCTGATCAACGCGGGCAAGGAAACGGTGACCGCGAACGCCGGGGCCGCCTACTTCGATTCAGCGGCGTCTTTCGGCATGATCCGCGGCGGCCACGTTGACGTGGCGGTCCTCGGGGCAATGGAGGTCGCTGCGAACGGGGATCTCGCCAACTGGATGATTCCCGGCAAGATGGTCAAGGGTATGGGTGGCGCCATGGACCTGGTCTTCGGTGCGAAGCGTGTCATCGTGATGATGGAACACGTTGACCGCAGCGGCAAGCCAAAGATTGTCAGCAGCTGTTCACTTCCCTTGACCGGCAAGGGGTGCGTCAACCGGATCATCACCGATCTTGCGGTGATCGACGTCGACGCCGACCGTAACGGTGGCACCCTGGTGTTGCGGGAGACCGCGCCAGGGGTGACCGTCGATGAGGTCCTCGCGGCAACGGGAGCGCCTCTGGAGGTTGACCTGCATGGCTGAGACTGACGCGGCGAACATCCAGAGGGAAGCGCCCGAGCGTGCCGTGGTGGAGCAGCGTGGGCTCTATTTTGAGGAACTCGACACCGAGGTGGTGTATTCGCATCGGCCAGGACGCACCCTGACAGAGACCGATAACGTCCTGTTTACGACGATGACCATGAACACGCAGGCCCTCCATCTCGACGCGGCGTGGAGTTCGACGCAACCCTTTGGGCAGCGGCTGATGAACTCGATGCTGACACTGGCGACCGTCGTCGGGCAGTCGGTCCCGCAGCTGACCCAGGGGACCATCGTGGCGCAACTGGGGATGACCGATGTGCGGTTCCCGCACCCGCTGTTCCACGGGGACACCCTGTACACGGACACGGTGGTGACCGAGAAGCGGCTTTCGGCGTCGCGGCCCGGCCAGGGCATCGTCACGATGGAACACACCGGCCGGAATCAGGACGGCACCGTCGTCGCACTGGTCACCAGAAGCGTTCTGATGTGGACCAGGGAAGGGCACCTGAGCTCATGAAGACCTTTACCATGGGGCCGTCGCTGCTGTTCTGTCCCGCCGACCGGCCGGAGCGGTTCGCGAAGGCGGCTGACCGTGCGGACGCAGTGATCCTTGACCTCGAGGATGCGGTAGCTCCGGACGGCAAGGCCGCGGCGCGGGAAGCGGTGGCGGTGAGCACGCTTGACCCTTCGCGCACTATCGTGCGGATCAACCCTGCGTCGTCAGGCGACTACGCGCCCGACGTCGAGATGCTCAAGCACACGCCGTATCGCACCGTGATGCTGGCCAAGGCTGAATCGGCTGCCGATCTCTGGGGATTGAGTGCGTTTTCGGTTGTCGCCCTGTGCGAGACAGCGGTAGGGGTGCTGAACGCGCAGGCGATCGCGGCCGAACCGAATGTGGTGGCGTTGATGTGGGGTGCCGAGGATCTGGTCGCGTCGTTGGGCGGGTCGTCCAGCCGGACAGCTGACGGCTCCTATCGGCACGTGGCGCTGCAGGCCCGATCCCAGGTGTTGTTGGCCGCGGCTGCCGCGGGCAAGGCGGCGATGGACTCGGTGTATATCAACATTGCCGATCTGGACGGGTTGGCGGCCGAGTCCCAGGATGCAGTGGCTTCGGGATTTGGGTCGAAGGCCTGCATTCATCCGAGTCAGGCGCCGGTGATCCGTCAGGCGTATCGGCCGTCGGCTGAGGAAGTCGACTATGCCCGGGCAATCCTTACCGAGGCAGCCCAGAGCGGCGGCGTCTTTCAGTTTCAGGGTCGGATGATCGATGGGCCGATCCTTCGTCATGCCGAGCAGACCCTGGCACGGGCTGGGGAACTGCCCGGATAATCCTGCCAGCCTCGGCTGAAGATCAGTTCCGGGAATTTGTGAAGGTCCGTTCACCGTTACCCCTATATGAGAACAGTGATAGCAGGAGCCCACGGAAAAATTGCCCGCGAACTTACCCGCCAGCTTGTTCAACAGGGTCACGAGGTTGTCGGACTGGTCCGCAACCCGGAGCAGAACACAGACATTGAGAACGACGGCGGCACCCCGGTAGTGGTCGACCTCGAGTCGAGTACGCCCGACGAGCTCGCCCAGGTGCTGACTGGAGCCGACGCTGTCGTTTTCGCAGCCGGCGCAGGCCCAGACAGCAGTGCGGAACGGAAAGACTCGGTCGATCGCGGAGCCTCAGTGCTGCTGGCAGACGCCGCAGAGATTGCCGGCGTCAAGCGGTTCGTCCAGGTTTCCTCGATGGGAGCCGACTCGGTTCGGGACGGCCAGCGCCCTGACGGACTCGACGACATCTTCTACGCCTACCTTCAGGCCAAGCTCGCCGCAGAGGAAGACCTGGCGGCAAGGTCGTCCTTCAGCTGGACGGTTATCCGCCCGGGTGGACTGACCGACGACGCCGCGACCGGCAGGGTGCGGCTTACTTCGAAGACCGGCCAGGGGTCGGTGCCACGCAAGGACGTGGCTACGGTCATCGCGGCGTTGCTCGACAGCAAGCTCGGGGACCGACAGGTGCTGGAGCTGATCTCCGGCGAGGAAACCATCGCCGACGCGCTCGCCTCCATCAGCCGCTAACCAGCGACCCGCTCACCAGCAACCCCGCTCACCAGCGGTCCGCTCAACAGAAACGGCCCTTGGGCTCAGGAACTGCCATCGCAACCGGCGGGCCTGAGCCTGAGGGCCGTTTTTGCGTCCGGCCCCGTGCGCGATACTTGAACCATGGAATTTATCGCCCCAGCCACTGGACGACGCCGGGTGGTCATTCTCGGCTCCACCGGCTCCATCGGCACCCAGGCCATCGACGTGATCCGGCAGGCACCCGAGCGCTTCATCGTCACCGCCATCTCGGCCGGCGGAGGCAACCTGACGCTGTTGGCAGAGCAGGCTGTCGCGGTCAACGCCCAGGCTGTCGCCTCGGCCTCCGGCACCGACGCCGGACTCAGCGACGCCATCCGCAAGGCTGCCGCCGCAGTTCCGGCAGCAAAAAACTATTCGCCGCAACTGTTCACCGGGCCCGACGCCTCAGCCCATCTCGCCGCCTGGCCCGACGCCGACGTCGTCCTCAATGGGATCACCGGTTCCATCGGGCTCGCGCCAACTCTCGCGGCGCTCAAGGCCGGACACCTGTTGGCCCTGGCCAATAAGGAATCCCTCATCGTGGGCGGCCAACTGGTCCACGACGTCGCCGCTGAAGGCCAGATTGTTCCCGTCGACTCGGAGCACTCGGCCATTGCCCAGTGCCTTCGCTCCGGCAGTGCAGCAGAGGTCGACCGGCTGATTCTCACCGCATCCGGCGGACCCTTCCGGGGCAAGGCGCGGAAGGACCTGCAGAGCGTCACCCCGCAGCAGGCCCTTGCCCACCCAACCTGGGACATGGGCAGGATGGTCACCACCAATTCCGCCACCATGGTCAATAAGGCGCTGGAGGTCATTGAGGCCCATCTGCTGTTCGGCATCCCGCTGGAACAGATTGACGTCGTCGTGCACCCACAGTCGATCATCCACTCGATGGTGCAGTTCACCGACGGGTCAACCATCGCCCAGGCCTCACCGCCCGATATGCGCCTGCCCATTGCCCTCGGCATCGGGTGGCCGCACCGCATCCCGGGTGCGGCAACCCCGTGTGACTGGACCACCGCCGCCTCCTGGACCTTCGAACCCCTCGACGAGGAAGCCTTCCCGGCCGTGCGGCTGGCCAAGGCGGCTGCGGCGCGCGGGGGAACGGCGATGGCAGTCTTCAACGCCGCCAACGAGGAGGCCGTCGAGGCTTTTCACAGCGGAGCCATAGGTTTCACTGACATTGTGGATACGGTGGAGGCCATCACCGCCGAGCATGACAGTGGCGGGCCACTCACTCTCAGCAGCGTGCTCGACGCCGAGAAACGGGCACGCACACTCGCCCGGATTCGTTGTGGTGTGCAGGATCAGTACAGCTAAGCCAAAGGAACCACGTTGTCCATTCTGCTCTTCGTTCTGGGAGTACTTTTCGTTGCAGTAGGCATTGCGGCGTCCATTGCTCTGCACGAAGTGGGGCATCTTGTCCCCGCCAAGCTTTTCAGGGTCCGCGTCACCCAGTACATGATCGGATTCGGACCCACCCTCTTCTCCCGCCGTCGCGGCGACACCGAATACGGGTTCAAGGCCATCCCCCTGGGGGGATATGTGGCGATGGTGGGGATGTTTCCACCCGCCAAGAACGACGACGTCGACTCCGGCACCGCGGTCCGGCCGTCCAGCACCGGGATGTTCCAGCAGCTCACCAACGACGCCCGGCAGGCCGCCGCCGAGCAGCTCCGTCCAGGTGATGAGAACCGGGTCTTCTACAAGTTGCCCATCTGGAAGCGGATCGTCATCATGCTCGGTGGGCCGGTGATGAACCTGCTGATCGGCGTCATCATGTTCGCCGTCCTCATCATGGGCTTCGGATCGCCCCAGGCGACCACCACGGTCTCCGAGGTGTACGAGTGTGTGGTCCCCGCCAGCCAGCAGGCGTCAACCGGCCAGACCTCGTGCACGGCTGACGATCCCGCGGCCCCCGCGTTCGAGGCGGGCCTGCAGCCAGGCGACCGCGTGGTGAGCTATGACGGCCAGGAAGTCACCGACTGGACCGAGCTCTCCGCCTGGATCCGGGATACGGCTGGCGCCGAAACGGACGTCACCTACGTGCGCGACGGCGAAACCATCAACACCACGATCACGCCACTGCTGACCGAACGTCCGGTGCCCGACATTGACGGCCGCCCCAAGCTCGACGCCGACGGCAATCCGGTGCTGGAAGCCGTGGGATTCATCGGCGTCGGCTCACAGCAGGAACTGGTCCCCGGCCCCGCCAGCGAAGTGTTGCCGGCGGTCGGCGAGAATGTCGTCGCGGTGACCGGGGTGGTGATCAACCTCCCGCAGCGGGTCGTCGAGGTGGGGCAGGCCGCATTCTCGGATGCTCCGCGCGATCCGGAGGGACCCATCAGCGTGGTCGGCGTCGGCCGGATCGCCGGCGAGGTCTCCGCCATGGACGAGATCCCGATCGAGTCCCGCGTGGCAACCCTGGTCGGGCTGGTGGGCGGCGTCAATATTGCCCTGTTTGTGTTCAACCTCATCCCCTTGCTGCCCCTCGACGGCGGACACATCGCCGGTGCGCTCTGGGAGGGACTCCGCCGGACCTTCGCGCGGCTGTTCAGGCGCCCCGACCCCGGCCCCTTCGACATGGCGAAACTCCTCCCGCTCACCTATGTGGTGGCCGTGTTGCTGATGGGAATGGGCGCGTTGCTGATTTACGCCGACATCGTGAAGCCGGTCGACCTCTTCGGCTAGCCAGTCTTCCCGACCCACCTGAAGACCGGTTGTAAATCAATTTGAGTACCAAATAGGTTGATATTTAATTTACAACCCAATATGGTTGTCATATGTTCGTGCTGACGATTGACCAGAAAGGCAGTTCGCACGCCGACGACGGCGTTCCCAGGTTGCTCCAGTTGCTGCGGCAGGTGCCGGTGATCGTTCCCTTCGACCGGTCGGTGGGGGATGAGGCGCAGGGAGTGCTCGAATCGCCCGAGGCAGTGGTGGACGCCGCCCTGCTGTGCCTGCGGGCGGGCGGCTGGTACGTGGGCATTGGGGTGGGCGACGTCGACCTACCGCTGCCAGCGACTGCCCGGGAAGGCCGGGGTGCAGCCTTTGTTGCCGCCCGCGCCGCCGTCGAGCGCGCCAAGAAGGCGGGGGACCGGGCCGCCGTCGCCGTGGAGGGTGGACTCGGGGCCGCCGACGCCGAAGGCGTACTGATGCTGATTGGGCTGCACGTGATGAAGCGAACCGCTGCTGAATGGCGGATCCTGGACCAGTTGGAACCCAACAAGTGGGGGAGCCAAACCGCAGCGGCACGCCGGCTGGGCATCACCACCCAGGCCGTCAGCAAGGCGGTTGCCCGTTCGGCGTGGGTCGAGGAGTGGGCCGCCCGGCCGGCTGCCGCCGTCCTGCTGGCCCGCGCGGATGCGGGGGAGGCAGCTACCCCAGGGTGAAGCGTCGTACCCGTCCGGTGTCGTACCCAGACGGTAGAGTCCCGGAGTGAAGGCTGCAGTCGGGATGCCTCAGTAGGGGATCCCCAGCCGGCCTGTGATGCGAAAGCCGCGACGGAGGACGAGAGATGGAAGCGCTGTGGGTGATACTGACGCTGCTCGTGGCAGCCGGAGTGGGGTGGCCTGTCACGATCGGTGTGTTGAAGGTCGCACGATCGGTCGACGAGCACGGTGAATCCACAGGGCAGCAGCGGACTGTCGACTACGGGACACCCGGCAAGACCCTCACGATTGTGGTCCCGGCCCAGCCCGCACACCAGCCCGGCACCCCGGCAAACCCTGCGATGCCCCGGCCGGGTGTCCTGCGGGGTGGCCTGGTGATCGGGATCCTGGAGCGGCTCGGCGTCGCCGCAGCCATCCTTGCCAACGAGCCCGTGGCCATTGCCTACGTCGTGGCGATCAAGGGCCTGGGCCGCTACTCCGAACTGAAGGAAACGCCCGCGGTCGCTGAGCGGTTCATCATCGGCACCCTCGCATCACTGCTGTGGGCTGCGGCCGTCGCCGTCCTCGCGGCGAGGTACCTGCTGTAATCACGTATAAGGTGGTTCTATGAGTGTTTTCGCAGTGGAATACGTGTATGGCCCTGATACCTCCGACCTACGCGACGAGCACCGGCCAGCTCACCGCGAATGGCTGACCGGTCTGGTAGGGGAAGGTCGCGTGCTCGCGTCCGGCGCATTCGCCGACGGAGCCGGCGCACTCCTGATCTTCACCGCTGAGAACGAGCAGTCGCTCAACGATCTGGTAAGCCAGGATCCGTTCGCGCTGGTTGGCGCCATCGCAGCAGTCAAGGCCACCGAGTGGAAACCCGGCATCGGCCTGCTGTCGCAGTACGCCTGAGCCCAACCTCGCAACCTGTAAATACTTGATGTACCGATGAACTACACATGGAGGATCCTTTGACCTCGGTCAGTTTAGGAATGCCAGCCGCACCGCCGCCCGTCCTTGCTCCGCGCCGCAAAACCCGGCAGATCAAGGTCGGCTCCGTGGGCGTTGGATCGGATTCGCCTATCAGCATCCAGTCCATGACCACCACCCCCACCACCGACATCAACGCGACGCTCCAGCAGATCGCAGAACTGACGGCCACCGGTTGCGACATTGTCCGGGTCGCCTGCCCGTCTGCCGACGACGCCGCGGCGCTGCCGATCATCGCCAGGAAGTCCCAGATTCCGGTCATCGCCGATATCCACTTCCAGCCGAAGTATGTGTTCGCGGCGATCGATGCCGGGTGCGCAGCAGTCCGGGTCAACCCCGGCAACATCAGGAAGTTCGACGATCAGATCAAGGAGATCGCCGCAGCGGCCAAGGCTGCCGGCACCTCGATCCGGATCGGCGTCAACGCCGGGTCGCTCGACCCGCGGCTGATGGAAAAGTACGGCAAAGCCACCCCCGAAGCGCTCGTCGAATCGGCGGTCTGGGAAGCCTCACTCTTCGAGGAACACGACTTCCACGACTTCAAGATCTCGGTCAAGCACAACGACCCGGTGATCATGGTGCGTGCCTACGAGCTGCTGGCCGAGCGCGGCGACTGGCCCCTTCACCTGGGCGTCACCGAGGCCGGGCCGGCCTTCCAGGGCACCATCAAGTCGGCGACAGCCTTCGGAGCCCTCCTGGCCAAAGGCATCGGCGACACCATCCGCGTCTCCCTGTCGGCACCGCCGGTTGAGGAAATCAAGGTGGGCAATCAGATCCTGCAGTCGCTGAACCTGCGACCCCGCAAGCTGGAAATTGTGTCCTGCCCTTCCTGCGGCCGCGCCCAGGTGGATGTCTACACCCTCGCCGAGCAGGTCACTGCCGGCCTGGAAGGGATGGAAATTCCCTTGCGCGTCGCGGTGATGGGCTGTGTCGTCAACGGTCCCGGCGAAGCACGTGAAGCCGACCTCGGTGTTGCGTCCGGAAACGGAAAAGGCCAGATTTTCGTCAAGGGACAGGTCATCAAGACTGTTCCCGAGGACCAGATTGTTGAGACACTCATTGAAGAGGCCATGAGAATAGCTGAGGAGATGGGGGAAGCTGATGGCGAGACTGCTGGCCAGGGTGGCCCCATGGTTACCGTCAGTTAGGTCGCACGCAGAGCAACCCGACGCGACCGGACCAGACGCTGCCGGGGCTGCCGCTACGGGTACCGCAGTGGATGACGGCTTCCTGACGCTCGACAAGGAACACAACGAGGCGCTCGGCCGCCTGGTTGACCGGGACCCGACGTCGAATGTCTTCATCGCATCCCACCTGGAAGCCTCCCGTGGCTTGTCTCCGTCCTACGCGGGCGGCGAAGTGATCGGAATGTTCAGGGCAGGGGAACTCGTCTCGGCTTGCTGGGCCGGCGTCAACTTGGTGCCGATCGGGGTGTCCCCGGACGATGGCGCGGCGCTCGGCACCCACCTGGGCGCCTCCGGCCGAAAGTTTTCCTCCATCTTCGGGCCAGCCGACGCGGTCCTGGCCATCTGGTCGACCCTGCGGCTGCACAGCCCGGAGCCGTTCGATGTGCGGCCCCAGCAGCCGCTGCTGGCCATCACCGGAACGCCCAAGGTAGACCCGGCGCCGGGACTCCGGTTCACCCGCGAGGATGAGCTGGATGTGATCGTTCCTGCCTGTGCCGCCATGTTCGAAGAGGAAGTCGGGTACTCGCCCTTCACCGGCGGCGGCGATCATTACCGTCGCCGCGTCGCCTCCCTGGTTCGCCGGCAGGCGTCCCTCGCCGATTTCGACGACGACGGCCAGGTGATCTTCAAGGCCGAGCTCGGCACCGTCTCGAGCACCACCGTCCAGATCCAGGGGGTCTGGATGAACCCGGCCTACCGTGGACAGGGGCTCAGCGCCCGCTACCTCGCCGCCGTCGTCATTGCCGCACAGCAGCGCGCGCCAGTGGTGAGTC
This sequence comes from Arthrobacter sp. CAN_C5, assembly GCF_017875735.1. Lineage (NCBI taxonomy): Bacteria > Bacillati > Actinomycetota > Actinomycetes > Micrococcales > Micrococcaceae > Arthrobacter > Arthrobacter sp. CAN_C5. Next base: position 2,826,911 of record NZ_JAGGMZ010000001.1, on the reverse strand, counting down.
TGTACGTCAACTCGTTCAACACGCGCGCTCTCTCCGCCTACCGGACGGTGGGCTTCGAAGAAGTGGGCACCTTCGCCACGGTGCTGCTGTGAAGGCGGCGCTGTTGTGAAAGTGACGCTGTCGTGAAAGACCGGAGGCGACGCCCGCTCACCGTGCTCTCGTGTGCTGCGCTCATCGCCGTCGGGGGCTGCAGCGCTGGCCCGGACATTGACGAACTCCCCGCTCCCGCCACGCTGTCAGCCGAACCGACCGACGGAGCCGAACCCACTGAGGCCGCCGAACCAACTGTCGATCCCACCAGTACGGAACCGGCCGGGACCGATCCCACGACGATTGCCCAGCCGAACACCGAATACACCCCCGAGGAACTGGTTGCTGCGCTGACGGCGGTGGATGAGGAGCAGTCACTCGCCGGGGTGATTCTTCCTGACTCGGACATTCGCGACCTGGTGGACCGGGCCGGAACCGAGGCGCCCAGCGACCTGACGGTGACCCCCGAGGAATGCAACGTCTTCGCCGACACCGACGTCGTCGGGCCTGCCCTCAGTGCCTCGCTCGCCGTCATGACCTTCGCCGGGGCCTCCTCCCTGCAGCCCGACTCGCTCAGCCTCACCAGCCACGGGTCCGACGACGTCATCCAGGACCAGCTTGCGGCCAACCGCAGCCAGCTCGCGGAGTGCTCCGAGTTCGAGATGGACATCGCCGGTGAAGTGGTCACGGCGGCCGTCACCGAGCAACGGGTGACTACCAACGCCGACAGGACCTTCGCCGTCCGGACCGTGGTTCGGATCCCCGGGACCATTCAGGAGACCGTCTCCCTGACCGCACTGATCGGCACCACCACGATCAACGTCACAGTCGGCAGCTCCGGTGACAACGCGGAGGATCTGACCCGGGGTGAGGAGCTCGTCGACGCGACGGTCGCCGCGCTGCGGAGCCTGCAGTAAGGCACCGTCGGGCGCCCGTGTCATCAGGTGCCTCCCGAAACAGTTAGATTGGTATCTGATTGTAAAGCTGCCCCCGGCAGTCAGTGCTGAAGAAACGGATTTTAACGCGTGGTCCTTCGACTCTCCACCCTCTTCCTGCGCACCCTGCGCGAGGACCCCTCCGACGCAGAGGTCGCCAGCCACCGGCTCCTCGTGCGGGCCGGCTACATCCGGAGGGCAGCCCCCGGCATCTACAGCTGGTTGCCGCTGGGGCTGAGGGTGCTTGGCAAGGTGGAGACCATTATCCGTGAGGAGATGGCAGGCATCGGCGCGCAGGAGGTGCACTTCCCCGCACTGCTGCCCAAGGAGCCCTACGAGGCGACGAACCGGTGGACCGAGTACGGCGACGGCATCTTCAGGCTCCAGGACCGCAAGGGAGCCGACTACCTGCTGGCACCAACCCATGAGGAGATGTTCACCCTCCTGGTCAAGGACCTGTACAACTCGTACAAGGACCTACCGCTGAGCCTGTTCCAGATCCAGTCCAAGTACCGGGACGAGGCCAGGCCCCGTGCCGGCTTGCTGCGCGGCCGTGAATTCATCATGAAGGATTCCTACTCCTTCGACATCGACGACGCCGGGCTGGAGCGCAGCTACCAGCTGCACCGTGCCGCCTATCTGCGCATCTTCGAACGGCTCGGCCTCACCATCGTGCCCGTCGCGGCGACCGCCGGCGCCATGGGTGGGTCCAAGAGCGAAGAATTCCTGCACCCCTCGGAAATTGGCGAGGACACCTTCGTCGCTTCCGAGGGCGGCTACACCGCAAACGTCGAGGCGGTCACCACTGTCGTCCCGGACGAGGTCGATTTCTCCGGAGCCGCAGCCGCAGAAATCAAGGACACCCCTGATACCTCGACCATCGATACCCTGGTGAACCACGCGAACGAGGCCCTGGCCCGTGACGGCGGCCCCTGGACTGCTGCTGACACCCTGAAGAACGTGGTGCTGGCCGCCATCCTGCCCACCGGTGAGCGCCGGCTGGTCATCATCGGCCTGCCGGGTGACCGGACGGTCGATGTGAAGCGCATCGAAGCGAACCTTGCACCGCACCTCGAGGTGGGCGGCGAAGTGATGGTGGAGCCTGCCACCGACGAGGACCTGAGGAAGCATCCGGGCCTGGTCAAGGGGTACATCGGCCCCGGAGTGAGCCTGGACGCCCCGGTGCTCGGCGCCGACGGGTCAACGGGGATCACCTACCTGGTGGACCCCCGCATCGTGGCGGGAACGTCCTGGATCACCGGCGCCAACGTCAGGGGCAAACACGTCTTCGGCCTGGTCGCCTCCCGCGACTTCACCTGGGACGGGACCATCGAGGCTGTGGAGGTGCGCGACGGCGACGAGGCCCCCGACGGTTCGGGCCCGCTCAAGGCGGCCCGCGGCATCGAGATGGGCCACATCTTCCAGCTGGGCCGGAAGTATGCCGAGGCACTGAACCTGAAGGTCCTCGACCAGAACGGGAAGCTTGCCACCGTCACGATGGGCTCCTATGGCGTAGGTGTCACCCGGGCAATTGCTGCTCTGGCCGAATCGAACCGCGACGACAAGGGCATCATCTGGCCGAGGAACGTTGCCCCGGCGGACATCCACCTGGTCGCCACGGGCAAGGGCGAGGAAATCTTCGCCGCGGCCAACCAACTTGCCGAGGACCTTTCGGCTGCCGGTCTCGAGGTCATGTACGACGACCGGCCCAAGGTCTCCCCGGGCGTCAAGTTCGGTGATGCCGAGCTGATCGGCGTGCCAACCATCGTCGTGGTCGGGCGCGGCCTGGCCGACGGAGTGGTGGAGGTCAAGGACCGCCGCAGTGGTGAGGCAGAGAACATTGCGGTGGCGGACGTCGTGGAACACCTTCGCCGCCTCGTCAACTCCTAGCAGGGCCGGGTGAGCTCCGGGCTGGAGGAAATCCAGCTCGCGACGATCCTCCTGGTGGTGGTTGCCGGGTTCGCTGCTGGCTGGGTCGACGCGGTGGTCGGCGGCGGCGGCCTGCTCCAGCTGCCAGCACTGCTCCTGGTCCCGGGGATCACCCCGGTCCAGGCGCTGGCCACCAACAAGATGGGTTCGCTGTTCGGCACCACCACCAGTGCCATCACCTACTACCGGCGGGCCAAACCCGATCTGAGGACGGCTCTGCCGATGGCGGGGATAGCGCTGGTCGGCGGGTTTGGTGGTGCGATCATTGCGACGTCGTTGCCGTCGTCAGTGTTCAAGCCCATCATTGTTGTCGCACTCATCGCGGTGGCGGTGTTCACGGCGTTCCGGCCCACCGTCGGAACCCTGACCAAACTGCGTCATACCGGCGGCCGGCACTATGGGACGGCCGCAGCGATCGGTCTGGTGATCGGATTCTACGACGGGCTGATCGGCCCGGGGACCGGTTCTTTCCTGATCATCGCGATGGTCACCTTGCTCGGTTACAGCTTCCTCGACGCCAGCGCCAAGTCGAAGATCGTGAACCTTGCCACCAACTTTGGTGCGCTGATGTTCTTCCTCCCCAATGGCTCCCTGCTGTGGGGCCTGGGCCTGGTGCTGGGGTTGGCCAACATGGTCGGTGGCTATGTGGGGTCACGGATGGCCATCACCCAGGGCAGCAAATTCATCAGAATCGTCTTCCTCGTGGTGGTCAGCGCGCTGATCGCAAAGCTTGGGTACGACGTGTGGGTGGAAAACGTGCAGCCAGCGCTGCAGTAATTTCAAGCTGCAGTAATTCCAAGCTGACGTCATTCCGAGCTGCAGTGATACTGGCGCTGCCGGCCCGGGGCAGCGACCCCAGCCCCGCTTCAGGGCCGGGCCAGATCCGCTGCAGCGGGCAGTTCCGGGAGGGTACGGCGCAGCAGCGTGCTGGCCACCCACAGTGAACGCTGGGCGTTGTCCCGGTGTCCAGCTTCCACGGCGGAGAGGGCGTTCTGGACCTCCCGGACCACTGCCCAATCCCGTGCCAGAAGTGGGTCGAGGCCTGCTGCGAATGCCAGATCCGAGCACCGCTCCCGCAGATGGCCCTCCGGGTCGCCCGGGAACAGATCCCCAATCCGGTTCCACAGCATCGGGGCTACCGCAAACTCGGCGTCGCCTACCAGCGGCTTGGGATCGATGGCCAGGTAGCCCGCGGATCCGGTGGCATCAGAGTCCATCCGGCGCAGGATGTTGAGGTAGTGCAGGTCCGAGTGCACGAGAACATCCCGCTCGGACCGTCGCCCCACGGCTCCCCGTACCTGGCACACCTCCAGTGCGCATTCAAGGAGCCACCGGTCGAAGGGCCGTCCCAGCAGATCCCAGTCCGCAGGCATCGTGTCGGTCCACATCTCCGCCTGGGCGGCCACCGACGGAATGTCCCGCCACAGCTCACTCCCGTCCGGTGTCAGGGCCAGCTCCCGGACCAATCCACCCCAGATGGCGGCTGTCTCGTCCAGTGGCAGCCCGGCGAGAGACCGGTCTCCGTCCAGCCGCTCCAGCAGCAGCACGTAGTCATCGCGGGACGCCTCGAGCAGCCGCACCGCGCCCCGGCCTCCCCACAGGGTTAACGCATCGGGCTCGGTGAGTGCTTCGTCGTGGGGGATGCTGATCTTCAGGACGGCGGCGCTGCCATCGGCGCAGCGGACCGGCACTACCAGGGCCGCGCTACCGACCCAGGGCGGGGTGTCGCCCGGCAAGTCGATGCTGAGCCCCCACTCGGCGAGCGCGGTCCGGGCCAGGTCCCGCCACCTGTTCAGCCAGCCGTGCCCGGACGGCAGCTCGCGGGCGCCGCGAACCAGGGCGGAGGGGAGCTCGATCGCTGATACGTCCACGATCCCCAGTCTAGGCTCAGAGCGCTGACCCGGCGGGGAGCTAGACGAGGTTGCTCGCACCCAGGAGTGACCCAATCAGGTAGGTCGCGGCGAGCGCCAACGCACCCCCAATGACCACTCGCAGGGACGCGCGGAGCCTGGACGCGCCACCGATGGCTGCTCCCACCGCACCGGTGATCGACAGGGCTACCAGGACGGCAATGAAGGTGGTCGGAACCCGCCACTGCAGCGGTGGCAGCAGGATGGCAAGGAGGGGCAGGATGGCGCCCAGGATGAAGGCCGCGGCGGAGGCGAACGCGGCATTCCAGGCGCTCACCACGTCGGTCTCCTTGATACCCAATTCGGCGTCGAGGTGGGCTGCCAGCGCGTCGTGGCTGGTCAGTTCCACGGCGACGGTGTGTGCTGTGGCGGGCGTGAGCCCGCGTCCCTCATAGATGGCAGCAAGTTCGGCAAGCTCCTCCTCGGGTTGTTCGCTCAGTTCCCGCCGCTCCTTTTCGATCAACGCCCGCTGGCTGTCGCTCTGGCTGCTCACCGACACGTATTCGCCGAGCGCCATGGAGAGGGCACCACCGACCAGTGCCGCCAGGCCCGCGGTGAGGATCGGCCCGGGCGCATTGGTCACCCCTGCCACACCGACCACCACCGCTGCCACCGATACGATCCCGTCGTTGGCACCCAGGACCCCGGCCCGCAGCCAGTTCAGCCGGTGGGCCAGGTCGCTGCGGTGGGGCTCGTCTCCGTGGAGTGTGGCTGGGACCCCCGACAGGCCACCGGTATCCTCTGTTGCTGCCCTGCCCGTGCCGGACTCTTCCATGGTGGCTACCTTTCGTCTGCTCAGTCGATGATGCCGGGAAATGCTTCAAGGGTGCTGGTGGTCAACTGCCGCTGCTCGGCGACGTCGCTGAACCGTTCGACCGCCCACAGCCGTGCGGGTCCGTCAGTTAGTCCGACCAGATCCGCGTACATCCTCACCAGCTCCGTGTTCAGCCGGTTCAGGGTGCCCGTCGGGTCGTCAAAGAAGCCGGCGTCGAGGGCGTACGCGGGGATTTGCGTCGGCAGTTGTGTGCACGCCAGCCCCTGGAGGATACCCTCGCCCGCTAGCGCGGCGACGGCGTGCTGCTCGGCACGGTCGGTGAGCGGCGCGCCGTCGGCGATGCGCGCCGCTGCAACCTCGTAGGCGTACGCGGTCTGGTGCTCGGCGGACACCGCTGCACTGAGGTGCTCTGCCGCAGGCGGGTCGACGGGGTCCGTGGCAGTGCACTCGGGCTGCTGGCCGGGAGGGGCCGTTGGCAGCTGCTCCCATTCCGGTACCTCCAGGCCCTGCAGTCCTGCTAAGGACAGCGCCTGATGCCGCTGGCTGACGGCCACCGACGCGAGCAGACGCGCTATACCCGGTTCCGCGCCGACCGAGGCCTCCCGGTTCTGTTGTGCAGCGGAGAACAGGTCGGCCACGAAACTGGTGGGCGTGGGTGCCGGTTTCGAAATCGCTGTGGCCGGGGCGGAGCCGGCCGGCGCGGAGCCGTCCTTGGCTTCGGGTGCCCCGGGGGAGTCCCGACCCTCCCCTCCGGCGGGTTCTGTGGATGATGTGGCGGCGGAAACGGTGGGGGAGGAAACCGGCGAAAGGACAGGATGCCGGAGCGCCGTGGCCTGCTCCTGCAGCAGATCGGCCGTTGCAGCATAGGCGTCGCCGACGCCCGGACTGTCGGCGGCCGCACCGTCGGAAAGAATTGTTGCTTCGGCAGCGAGGTCGGTTGCAGATACTTCCGCATCCACCTGGGCCTGTTCTGTGAGCGACAGCTGAGGCGGGCCGGGGTCGGGGGGACCATCCAGGTTTAGCCCGAGGGCGATCACCAGGACGAAGGCGAGGACCAGGGCGAGGGTGCGGACAGTCCGGTGTGCGACGCCGCGGGCGACACCACGGGCAACGCCGAGGCCGGAACGCCGGGGGCCAGAAGAGTCCTTCACAACTCTTGATGATGTCACGATCCCCGCCCGTTCGGCGGCTGGTACCCCGTATTTGGTTCAAAGTCGCTACGCTAGAGCTACAACATCATCGAGTGGGAGGCAGCAATGGCGGTTCGGCCGGGCAATGACAGTCCGCCTGCGGCAAGTACGCTGCAGCAACAAGCGCGTGACGCGGACAACCAGGTGGAATCGACCAGGCTCACAGCGCTGCTGCAGCCCACCGTCGAGCAGCACGGGCTCTTCCTTGAGGCCGTGGAGATCAAGTCCGCTGGATCGGAACGCATGGTCAACGTGGTTGTTGACCTGCCGGAAGATCAGACCGGCAGCGTCAACCTCGACCTGATATCCGACGTCGCACACGACGTCTCACTGGCCATGGATGCAGACACGCATGACCACGGGCGGCCCTACAGCCTTGAGGTTTCCTCACCGGGTGTGTCCCGACCGCTCACAGAGCCCCGCCACTGGCGCCGGAACGTGGGCCGCATGGTCACTGTCCGCCAGCTCAAAGGGGACGACATTACCGGGCGGCTTCTGGAAGTCAGCGGGGACAGCGTCCGGCTAACCCCCCAGATCCCGGTGAAGAAGGGGATGAAGCCGAAGACCGGCGACCCCCTGACCCTGCCTCTTGCGGGCATCCGCAAAGGCACCGTGCAGGTTGAGTTCGCGCACCTGGACGACACGCACCCAGATGAATCGCCTCTTGACGACAGCGGGGACGAGGGCACCTTCGACGATTCCCGCCCCACCACCATCACACCCACAGCTTCGGAGAACTAAATGGATATTGATATGAGTGCGCTCAGGCTGCTGGAGCGAGAACGGGAGATCCCGTTGGAGCTCCTGATCCCCACCATCGAGCAGGCACTGCTGGTCGCGTACCACAAGACCGCGGGATCGCAGGATACCGCGCGCGCTGAACTGGATCGCAAGAGCGGACACGTCACCATCTGGGCGACCGAGACCGACGACGACGGCGCCCCGGTCGGCGAGTTTGATGACACCCCCACGGGCTTCGGCAGGATTGCGGCGAGCACCGCGCGGCAGATCATTCTCCAGCGCCTCCGTGATGCGGAAGATGACAACATCCTGGGCGAGTTCCGCGGGAAAGAGGGCGAGCTGGTCGCAGGGATGATCCAGCAGGGCACCAACCCGCACATGATCCAGGTCAACCTCGGATCGGTGGAGGCGCTGCTTCCACCACCCGAGCAGGTGCCGGGGGAGAAGTACCTGCACGGCGCGCGGTTGCGTGCCTTCGTCGTCGACGTTCACCGCGGCATGAAGGGTCCCTCAATCACCCTGTCCCGGTCGCATCCGGGATTGGTCCGGAAACTGTTCGAACTGGAAGTACCCGAGATCGCCGACCACACGGTCGAAATTGTCGCGCTGGCCCGCGAGGCCGGGCACCGCACCAAGATCGCGGTGAAAGCAAAGGTTCCAGGCGTGAACGCCAAGGGTGCCTGCATTGGTGAGATGGGTTCCCGTGTCCGGGCGGTCATGAACGAGCTCAACGACGAAAAGATCGACATCGTCGACTACAGCGACGATCCAGCCACCTTCATTGCCAGTTCGTTGTCGCCCTCACGCGTCTCGTCGGTCACCATCACCGACGAGAGCACCCGGTCAGCGCGGGTGGTGGTACCCGATTACCAGCTGTCGCTGGCTATCGGCAAAGAGGGTCAGAACGCTCGACTGGCAGCGAAACTGACCGGGTGGCGGATCGACATTGTGTCCGACGCCGTCAAGGCCTGAAGACCGGGTAGTGCTGCCAATGCGGCCTTGCCTGCCGAAAAGAGCTAGAATGGAAGAGGCTTAGGTCATTGCCATCCCAACGTGCCGCGATCAGAACGTGCGTCGGTTGCCGGAAACGTGATGACCAGGCTGTTTTGCTGCGGTTGGTGAGAGGAAATCCGGACGGCTCCAACGTCGTCGTGATTGATGATCGCCGCCGACTCTCCGGTAGAGGTGCGTGGTTGCACCCCACGCCGGCGTGCCTGGAGCAGGCCCTCAAGAGGGGTGCTTTCAACCGAGCCTTTCGGGGTCAGGTTGACCCTCGCGAAGTCGAGGACCGGCTCCACACACTCAAGGAAGCTTCGCTACGGAGCCACCCTAAAGAAACCGTCCCCCCTGAAAGCGGGTCAGAAAACTGATGGATTCCCGATGAGTACCCAGCGATGAGTGCCCAACGATGAACAATCTGTTGAGCTTTGCAATCGGATTTTCAGTTGCCCCGGCGGCTGTGGTCTGCAGTAGGAAATAGTTGGTTCGTGCCTGACTCGGTGCGGACCGAGACAGGAGAAATGTGGCTAAGGTCCGCGTACACGAGCTCGCCAAAGAGCTCGGAATTACTTCGAAAGATGCAGTAGCCAAGCTGCAGGAACTGGGCGAATTCGTCCGTTCCGCCTCGTCAACAATCGAGGCACCCGTCGTGAAGAAACTTCGCGGCGCTTTCCCGGCAGCACCCGCTGCCGCACCCGCAGCAGCAGCCAAGCCTGCCGCTGATCCGGCGCCCGCCAAGGCCGCGCCGGCACCTGCAGCAAGCCCAGCGGCTTCCACCCCTGCCCCGCCGAAGTCAGCCTCACCGGCTACTCCCGGTCCGAAGGCACCGGAGAAGGACCGCAAGGACACCCCCGCAGCCACCCCCGAACCAGCCGCCGCCCCGGCAGCGGCCCCGGCGGCTCCAGCAGCTGCTGAGCCAACAGCCCCGGAAGCCTCGTCGGCAGCCAAGCCGGGCGCACGCCCGGCACCCAAGCCGGCCGAGGCGCAGGCTCCTGCCGCGCGTTCCGGTTCGGCGGCCCGACCCGGTGCTCCCCGACCAGGCAACAACCCGTTCGCACCCTCGCAGGGCATGCCCCGCTCGGGTCGCGGCGACGGCGACCGCTCCGGCGGACCCCGCCCCGGCAACAACCCCTTTGCGCCATCCCAGGGCATGCCGCGTCCGGGACGCCGTGACGACGCGGCCGGCCAGCGGCCAGCCGCTGGTGCTGGCGGACCCCGCCCGGCAACCGGTGCTGGTGGCCCACGGCCAGCGGCAGGCTCGGCGCGTCCGGGCGGTCCCCGTCCGGCAGCTGGCGCACCAGGATCACGTCCAACGCCGGGCATGATGCCCAACCGCACCGAACGCCCAGCGGCCCCAGGCCGTGGCGGCGCGGCGCGCCCAGGTGGCGGACCAGGCCGTGGCGGCCCAGGTGGCGCACCCGGTGCCGGTGGCGGCGCACCCGCCGGCGGCGGCTTCGGCAAGGGCGGTCGCGGACGCGGCGGCACTGCCGGTGCTTTCGGTAAGGGCGGCGCAGGACGCGGCAAGCAGCGCAAGTCGAAGCGTGCAAAGCGTCAGGAACTGGAGCAGATGTCAGCTCCGTCCCTGGGCGGCGTCAGCGTACCCCGCGGCGACGGCAACACTGTTGTCCGGTTGCGTCGTGGCTCCTCACTCTCCGAGTTCGCCGAGAAGATAGATGCGAACCCGGCGGCACTGGTCACGGTCCTGTTCCACCTTGGTGAAATGGCGACCGCCACCCAGTCCCTCGACGAAGGCACCTTCGAGGTGCTCGGCACGGAACTGGGTTACAAGATCCAGGTCGTTTCGCCGGAGGACGAGGAGCGCGAGCTGCTCGGCAACTTCGACATCGACATCGACGCCGAACTCGAAGCCGAGGGTGACACCCAGCTGGAGGCCCGTCCTCCAGTGGTCACCGTCATGGGCCACGTCGACCACGGTAAGACGCGCCTGCTGGATGCGATCCGCAAGTCGAACGTCGTCGAAGGCGAGCACGGCGGCATCACCCAGCACATCGGTGCCTACCAGATCGACCACGAGCATGAGGGCACCGAGCGCGCCATCACGTTCATTGACACCCCCGGCCACGAGGCGTTCACCGCCATGCGTGCCCGTGGTGCCAAGGTCACCGACATCGCGGTCCTGGTTGTCGCGGCCGACGACGGCGTCATGCCCCAGACGGTTGAGGCACTGAACCACGCCCAGGCGGCCAACGTGCCGATCGTCGTCGCAGTGAACAAGATCGACCGCGAAGGGGCCAACCCCGACAAGGTCAAGGGTCAGCTCACCGAGTACGGTCTGGTCCCCGAGGAATACGGTGGCGACACCATGTTCGTCCACGTGTCGGCGCTCAAGGGTGAAGGCATCGACGAACTGCTCGAAGCTGTCCTCTTGACCGCTGACGCTGCACTCGACATGCGGGCCAACCCGAACAAGGACGCCCGCGGTATCGCCATCGAAGCCAACCTGGACAAGGGCCGCGGTGCTGTTGCAACCGTGCTGGTCCAGTCCGGAACGCTGAACGTCGGCGACACGATCGTCGCCGGTGTGGCGCACGGACGTGTCCGGGCGATGTTCAACGAGGACGGCGACAACGTCATGGTCGCAGGACCATCCCGCCCCGTTCAGGTGCTGGGCCTCTCGACGGTGCCGCGCGCCGGTGACACCTTCCTGGTGACACCTGACGAGCGGACCGGCCGCCAGATCGCCGAGAAGCGTGAAGCAGCCGACCGTAACGCAGCCCTGGCGAAGCGCCGCAAGCGCATCAGCCTCGAGGACTTCGACCAGGCCGTCGCAGACGGCAAGGTCGACACCCTCAACCTCATCCTCAAGGGCGACGTCTCCGGTGCTGTCGAAGCACTCGAAGATTCTCTGCTCAAGATCGATGTGGGCGATGGAGTTGCGCTGCGGGTCATCCACCGTGGCGTCGGCGCCATCACGCAGAACGACGTCAACCTGGCCACCGTGGACTCGGCGATCATCATCGGGTTCAACGTCCGGCCAGCCGAGCGGGTGGCAGACCTTGCCGACCGCGAAGGTGTCGACCTGCGCTTCTACTCGGTCATCTACGCAGCAATCGATGACATTGAGGCAGCACTCAAGGGCATGCTCAAGCCCGAGTACGAAGAAGCGCAACTCGGAACCGCAGAGATCCGGGAAGTCTTCAGGTCCTCGAAGTTCGGCAACATTGCCGGATCGATCGTCCGCTCCGGTGTCATCCGCAGGAACTCCAAGGCACGTCTGGTCCGCGACGGGACGGTTGTCGGCGACAACCTCACGGTCGAGTCTCTACGTCGCTTCAAGGACGATGCCACCGAGGTCCGCACGGACTTCGAGTGTGGTATCGGCCTCGGGTCCTTCAATGACGTCAAGGAAGGCGACATTGTCGAGACCTACGAGATGCGCGAGAAGCCGCGCGTCTAGGTTGTTGAAGTTGTGGGCGGGCGCCCCGGGATCCGGGGCGCCTTTGCCCATTTCGCTGCTGGGGCCGCAGGAGAAATCCGGCGGCCCTTGCCCACTTCGCGCCCGCACTCTGGACTTGGTGTTTAGTTTTCCGGTCGGCGGGCGCTCAGACGCCCACCAACCATGGGCTGCCGGATTTCTCCAACGGCTCGGGTTGGGCGTCTGGCCCGGCCGCCGGATATCGACGACGGCCGCGCGTCACAGATTGCGCGATTTGATCGCCCGGTAGCCAACCATGGCGTTCCCGGGCGTCCCTGAAGTACCCGTTTTAGTAATTGTTTAGGCAAGAGGAGTTAGTTATGGCAGATCCGGCACGGGCTTCACGGCTCGCCCAACGGATTAAGGTAATTGTCGCTGAGGCTCTGCGCCGCCGGGTCAAGGATCCACGGCTCGAGGCCGTGACCATCACGGATGCACGGGTCACCAACGACCTCCAGCACGCGACCCTGTACTACACGGTCTTCGGCGATGCAGACGAGCAGGCTGCCACCCGCACCGCCCTCGAGTCGGCCCGCGGTGTGCTGCGGTCAGAGGTGGGACGGAACATCACCGCCCGCCTGACGCCGACCCTCGAATTCGTTCCCGACGAAATCCCGGTCAACGCGAGCCATCTCGAAGAGCTGCTGCGGACTGCCCGGGAGCGTGACGCGGAAGTTGCCGCGATCGCCCAGGGCGCAAAGTTCGCGGGGGACGCGGACCCGTACCGCAAACCGGACGAGGACGACGACGAGGCTGAGCCGGCGAATCCCGACGCCGCCAAGTAGGTCAGTACACATTAGGCCAGTACACACGGGAGGGCGGGTCCGCAGCAGCGGACCCGCCCTCCCGGCGTTAACACTGGTTGAATTCCTGCTGGTCAGTCCTGGTTGGCGTCGGCCGTGTCACCGGTCGGTTCCTGCCCGGACGGGTACCAGCCGTGTCCGCCGTTGAGCTTCACCTTGATCACCTTCCCGTCGGGAGGTGTCCCTTCTCCGGGGAGGACATCGGTGGTGGCGTACAGGGTCGACCCCCGCAGCTCGACCTCTGCGGGCAGGGGGACCTCCAGCAGCGGCTGCGCCGTTGACGATCCACGGGGGATGACCGAAATCCGGTTCGCGAACAGCTCAGCCACGTAGATGTTCCCGCCCCCGTCCACTGCCACCCCGGTGGGGGTGACCAGCCCGGTAGCCACCTGGGTGGCGGTGCCCTTCCACAGGTTGACGGCGAACACGGAGCCGAGGGCTCCGAGCGACGGATCCTCCGGCCCGCCGGGTAGCGAGGTCACATAGAGCTTGCCGTTCCACCCGATCTCGATGTCAGTGGGCACCGGTTCCAGGTAGTAGGTGGAGCCCACAGCGCACGGATCGAGTCCGAGCGCCGCCGCCCGTTCCTCGTTGATTTCGAGGGGGATTGCGGGCAGGACCGCGACGGTGGACACCTTGCCCCACCGGTCAACCCTGAAGATCGCATTGGCTCCAGCATCCGCTACGAGTACCTGGGAGCCGAGGGCCACGGTGGCATAGGGGTTGGAATCCTGGGCTCCGGGGTACCGTGCGAAGGGACCCAGATTGACCTGTGCGGCCAGGCACTCCTCGTCCAGGTCCCTGAACCCGTAGATGGTGCCGCCGTCAGGATTCGCCGCACGTTCATACGCGGCGATGTCGGTGATGGTCCTGACCTTGCCGCGCCTGTCAATGGACTTCAGAAGGGACTCGTTGGCTGCCGGTATGCCCTCACCCGCGCCAACAGTCATCGTGTAATAGGTGGTTCCCCCGAAGCGGGACACCGAGCCTGAGAAGTAGCCGGGCATGGCATCGAGTTGCTGGATCGAACCATCCGCCGCGATGCGGTCGACGGTCCCGCCGAAGGACTGGGCGACGTCGAACGATTTCCCAGGTCCGAGGGCGAGCCGCAGGGGCGACAGGAGGCCATCGGCCAGGGTGGTGGTCTTACCCGGTGTGGGGAGGGGTTTGCTGTATCCCCAGGAATGCGCGGGGCCGGCTCCGAGCCCCAGGGTCGCCGCGAGTGCAATGGATGCGAGCGCGGCGGAGGTTGCTTTTTTCACGGTGTATCTCCTCAACATTGACGAAAGTGACAACGTGAGACCTTTTTCCGGCGAGAACGCCGCGCGCCCCATGCCCCCAAATCGTCCGCCTAAGCGTCATTCTGGGACGGTAGACCACCGAAACATTCACAGGATAGACCCAGTCAACTTTGATGTAAATGTCAGCCAGAAACTGAGCTGGTTCTAGTCGTGGTGGCGTGGTGGGCGGCCAGGGAGTCGCGACAGACCCTCCACCAGCTCATCGGTATCGCCACACAGCGAGATGCGAATCCACCCTTCACCTATCGAACCGAAGGCGGTGCCCGGAGCGACCGCAACACCCTGCTCCCTCAGCAGCCGGTGCACCCAGTCCCTGACGTTTCCGTCGGTGGCGTGGGAGAGGTCGGCCCACAGGTAGAACGCGCCCTGCGCGTCGAGGAAGTCGATTCCCAGCGCTGCCAGGACCGCCGACGCAGCGTCCCGATTGCGGCGGTAATGCTCCAGCGCGGTGGCGACATAGTCCTGGGGCCCGGTCAGGGCCGCCAGGGCCGAATACTGCGAGGACGCCGCAACGCAGGAGACGATCGATTCCATGACATTGTCCAGACGCTGCTGCATCCCCGGCGGGGTGATCAACGCACCAACCCGGATCCCGGTCAGTCCGTACGTCTTGGACAGGGTCACCGAGGTGAAGACCCGCGCCGAGGAATCTATCGGGCAGTCAGCCGACCCGTCAGCGGATCCCGACCCATCAAAGCGTGCTGGGCTGACGTGGGGCACATCGTAGGTGAACGACTCGTAGCACTCGTCGGAAATGACCCACAGGTCATGCGCCCGGGCGAACTCCATCAGCGCCCGGGTCAGGTCCTCGCTGAACACCGCGCCCAGTGGGTTGGACGGCGAATTGAGGACCAGCACCCGGGTACGGGGCCCGACGAGCCGCTCCAGGTCCTCAACCCGTGGCTGGAACCCGTGCCCGGCGTGGAGCGGGTACTCCACCGGGACCGCATGGAGCAGGCGGGCTGTCATCCCGAACGTGGGGTACCCGGGGTTCGGAATCAGGACTTCATCCCCGACCCCGAGCAACAGGCTCATCGCCAGGTGTAGGCCCTGCTGCGCGCCGGCCGTCACGTACACTCGCGCCGGATCCACGTCGACTGAATTCTGGTCGCCGAACCGCTTGGCGAAGGCTTCCCGCAGCGGTGCGATGCCGGCGTTGGGTGTGTAGTTCGTCTCATCCCGGTCAAGCGCGGCCATCCCCGCCTCCAGCACATGCCGCGCCACCGCGAACCCTGGTTCGCCGATACTGAGGACGATCGCGCCGGGGGTGGCCCAGGCGGCCTGCGTGATTTCGCGGATCTGGTTCGGTGGCAGCGCAGCGGCGTGGGTCGAGATGTTCGGCATGGGCCTAGCGTATCGCCGCCAGGGTGGGCTGGCCGCCGACGACCCGGCGGCGCAGCCGCTCCCTATCCGTCCCGGTGGGCTCCGCCGCCGGACGGTGGCCCACTACATCCCGCCTATACTGAGAGGCGTGAATTCCGGGCAAGTCCACTCAGGACTGATTATCGTGGACAAGCCTCAGGGCTGGACCAGCCATGACGTGGTGAGCAAGATGAGGCGGCTCGCGGGAACCCGGAAGGTGGGCCACGCGGGCACCCTCGACCCGATGGCGACAGGGGTGCTGGTGGTCGGCATCAACCGCGCGACCCGGCTGCTGACCTTTGTGGTGGGCACCTCGAAGACCTACACGGCCACCATCAGGCTCGGCCAGTCAACAGTGACCGACGATGCCGAGGGCGACGTCGTCACCACCACCTCGGCCGCCGATATCACTGGCGAGGCCATTCGCGCAGGAGTTGCGGCCCTCACCGGCGACATCGAACAGGTTCCCAGCAGCGTGAGCGCCATCAAGGTCAAGGGTCAGCGCGCCTATACCCGGGTCCGCTCCGGCGAGGACGTTGTCCTCGCGGCCCGTCCCGTGACCATCCACCGGTTCGAGCTTCACGACATGCGGACCGTGACAGACCCGGACGCCGATGAGACCTTGCTGGACCTCGATGTCACCGTCGAATGCAGTTCCGGCACCTACATCCGCGCCCTGGCCCGTGACCTGGGCCGGGCGCTCGGGGTCGGCGGCCACCTGACCGCGCTCCGGCGCACCCAGGTGGGGCCCTACTCTTTGGACCAGGCTTCCACCCTCGAGGAACTCGCCACCGACCTGCGGCTCCTCCCTATCAACGACGCGGCACGGGTCCTGTTCACCCCGCGGGAACTCTCCGCTGGCGAGGCGCTCGACCTGTCCCACGGACGGTTTATCCCGGCCGGGGACGACGGCGGTCCGGTGGCGGCGTTCGCTCCCGACGGCACCCTGGTTGCCCTGCTGAAAAACTCGGCCGACCGGGCGCGCCCCCTGCTGGTCTTCGCCCCCGGCAACGAGACCTCCGCCGGTGAGAACGGCACTGCCTCCGACGGGAACAGCGCAACCGCCGGCGAGAACGGCACCCCCTCATGATCGT
The DNA here is from genome assembly GCF_017875735.1 of Arthrobacter sp. CAN_C5. Lineage (NCBI taxonomy): Bacteria > Bacillati > Actinomycetota > Actinomycetes > Micrococcales > Micrococcaceae > Arthrobacter > Arthrobacter sp. CAN_C5. The sequence goes on along the minus strand of NZ_JAGGMZ010000001.1, from coordinate 2,810,406 downwards.
GGACGGGTTTTTCATTGCCGGCGTGATCGTTTGCGTGGTCTCGGCGGTCATCTGCTTCGGCGCGGCGGCGATCCGGCAGCCGCCCAACGACGTCACCATCCTCTCTGTCGCTGCCGTCGAACTGTTCCTGCTGGTCTACGGTGTGGCAGCCATCATCAGGCAGACCGGTGGCGAGCCGATTGCCGGGGAGACCTGGGAGTTCTGGGGCTACCTCCTCACCGCGCTGTGTATCCCGCTGGCCGGGTTCTGGTGGGCCATCCTGGAGCGCAGCCGATGGAGCAACGTGGTACTCGGCGCCGTCGGGATCACCGTCTTCGTTATGCTGTTCCGGATGGAACAGATCTGGGACCGGGTGCCCCTGTGAGCACGCGCCGCACTGAAACGTCCCCGGTAGGGCCCTCTCGTCACCGCAACAGCGGTCCGGGTCGCCTACTGATTGCCGTCTACGGTATTTTCGCCCTCGCGGCAACCGCACGGGCCGTCTTCCAGATCAGCACCAAGTTCGCCGAAGCCCCGCTGGCTTACCTCCTGACCGCCCTCGCGGCCGGCGTGTATGTCCTCGCCACGGTGTCCCTGGCGATGCCCGGGCGGCGTTGGTACTGGATCTCGGTGGGCGCGGTCGGCCTGGAACTGGTCGGTGTGCTGACCATCGGGCTGTTCAGCCTCCTTGACCCCGAGGCGTTCCCCAACGACACGGTCTGGTCGCTCTTTGGACGCGGGTACGGCTTCGTTCCCCTGCTCCTGCCGGTGCTGGGGCTCTGGTGGCTCTATCTCAACCGGCGCGGGCGGGCAGCTGAACCCGCCACCGAGCGGGCCAGCCCCACTGCGTGAGAGTATGTCAGCAGCACACAGATTTCACCTTCGACCAGTAGCGGCACATCCATAAGGGAGCCTCATGTCCAGCCCAGAGAATCACCCCACCGGCAATCCACAGGACAGCACCCGTCCAGGCTCCGGCAGCAAGCCGTCCAGTCCAGCGGCTGGTCAGTCACGCCCTGCTGGGAGCCAGCCGGCCCCCGGTCAGTCACGCCCTGCTGGGAGCCAGCCGAGCCCCGCCCCCGGAGCATCGTCCCGGACCGCTACGCCGTCGTCGGATCCGAAAACGGCTGCGAAGAGCTCGAAGAAGGCCACCAAACCCAAGTCGGCCAAGGGGGAGTGGGGCGTCTTCCGGACAGTCGTCGTCCTGGTCGGGCTGATCCTCGCCGGTTTCGGCGCGTACTACCTGATCACCGGGACCTCGGGCCTGCCCGACACCGATATTGGCACCCCCAGCCCCACCCTGGAAAGCCAGTTCCGGTTCTTCGCCGCGATGATGGTGGGTGTTGGTGCCGCGTTCATCACCATCGGTGTGAAGTTCGAATGGGCGAACATGCTGTGGATGGTCTGCCTGATGGTCTTCATCGGCGGGATTGGCCGCGTCCTGTCCTGGGCATTCTCCGGGACCCCGCACTACATGATGATCATCCTGATGGTCATCGAACTCGCTTTCCCGGCCGCCCTGCTGGTCTGGCACCGGTACATCGCGAAGACCACTGAAATCCGCAACGAGTACGCCGCCCGCGGCTAATCAGCCCACGGGCGGCACGCTGTGCCGGCGCACTGCCGGGCAGCACTGAACGAAGAAACGAAAGAGGAGATGCGTGTACTACTGGAATGACCTGACCAGTGTTCCGAATGGTTTTGGTCCATCTGTGGTCACCATCGGCAACTTCGACGGCGTCCACATCGGGCACCAGCGGGTGTTGCAGCACCTGGTTGCAGCGGCGGAGTCGCACCATGCCGCGGCGGTGGTGGTGTCCTTCGAACCGCACCCGGCAAAGGTCCACCGCCCGGATCAGGCGCCCGAGCTCATCATGGGCCTCGAGGACCGGATTGAAACCCTCGCCACCACCGGCATCCAGGCATTGGTCATGATGCACTACACGCTGGAACTGGCGGCAAACACCCCCGAGGAGTTTGTCACCAAGGTCTTCGTCGACGCCCTGGACGCACGGGCAGTCGTGGTGGGACGGGACGTCAGGTTTGGCCGTGACAACAGCGGTGACCTGGACACCATGCGGGAACTCGGCGCGAAGCTCGGCTTCGAAGTGATCGTCATCGACGACTTCGGTGCCAGCCCCACCGAACCCACCGAGGCCGACGGCGACCGGCGCTGCTCCTCCACCTGGGTCCGCGAAGCGCTGGAGGACGGCGACGTCGCCACGGCGGCACGGATCCTCGGGCGTCCGCACCGGATGCGGGGAGAAGTGGTGCACGGTGCCGCCCGGGGGAGGGAGCTGGGCTACCCGACCGCCAACCTGTCCCCGGACTCCGGAGGCTACATTCCCGCTGACGGAATCTACGCCGGGTGGCTGCTGGATGAAGCGGGGACCCGCTGGCCGGCTGCCATCTCGGTGGGGTCGAACCCCACCTTCGAGGGCGTCAGCCGGCACGTTGAAGCCCACGTCATTGACCGGCCCCAGGAAGAGGTCTCCGACTTCGACCTGTACGGGCAGATCATCATCGTCGAGTTCACCCAGCGGCTCCGGGGAATGGTCGCCTACACCGGGCCCGAGGCGCTGATCGCACAAATGCACCTGGACGTCGTACGCACGCGCGAGGTCCTTTCGACAGAACAACACCACAGCAGGTAAACTCGAACGTGGATCCGGCTGCAGTCCGTGGTGGCTGGATCTTTCTGTGTCCATGGCTCGGCAGCGAAGCTCCAAGTGAATTTAGCTGCCGTGAAGACCAGGAAAATTGTTCACGGTACAACTCTAGGAGTTTATTGTGGCCCTTGACGCCGCTATCAAGCAGGAAATCATCAAGGAATATGCAACCGGGGAAGCCGATACCGGCTCACCTGAGGTGCAGATTGCTATGCTGTCCCGCCGTATTCTCGACCTGACCGAACACCTCAAGATGCACAAGCACGACCACCACACGCGTCGTGGCCTGCTCCTGATGGTTGGACGCCGTCGTCGTCTGCTGGACTACCTGCGCAAGACTGACATCACGCGCTACCGTACGCTCATCGAGCGTCTCGGCCTGCGCCGCTAGTAACACACGTGGGGCGGCGCCTTCCTTGAAGGGAAGGAGCCGCCTTCCACATGTGGCCACCGGCCACACGAACAACTCAACACATTGGAGCCAGGCAGGCACCGCGCATTCGCGGTCCTCGGTAGTGGTCTCCGGGAGCAGACGGCACGTCCAGCACACTTTGGTGCCGACGATGCGTGAGTTCCCGTGGATCTCGATCGAAGACCGGATGCGATACCCACCGCGAAGACGGTGGGCAGGTTCCGGCAAGGCTCGCTAAACAGAAACGGAGGTGACTCTCTATGGAGGGTCCCGAAATCCAATTCGCCGAAGCCGTTATTGACAACGGCCGGTTCGGCAAGCGCACCGTACGGTTCGAGACTGGCCGCCTTGCACAGCAGGCAGCTGGCGCCGCAATGGTGTACATCGACGAAGACACCGCACTCCTGTCAGCAACGACCGCTGGCAAGCACCCCCGCGAAGGCTTCGACTTCTTCCCCCTGACCGTCGACGTTGAAGAGCGCATGTACGCCGCAGGGCGTATCCCAGGTTCCTTCTTCCGCCGCGAAGGCCGCCCCTCCACCGAGGCGATCCTCGCCTGCCGGCTGATGGACCGCCCACTGCGCCCGGCGTTCGTGAAGGGCCTCCGCAACGAGGTCCAGATCGTCGTCACCGTTCTGGCGATCAACCCCGACGTGCGGTATGACGTCGTCGCAATCAACGCGGCGTCGATGTCCACGCAGCTCTCCGGCCTTCCCTTCTCCGGTCCCATCGGCGGTGTCCGCGTGGCACTCGTGTCCGACGGCAGCGGCGAAGACCAGTGGATTGCCTTCCCGAAGCACTCCGAGCTCGAGAACTCGGTCTTCGACATGGTCGTCGCCGGCCGCGTTGTCAGCGGACCCGAGGGCGACGACGTCGCCATCATGATGGTCGAGGCTGAAGCTACCGACAACTCGTGGAAGCTCATCAAGGAAGACGGTGCCACCGCACCGACCGAAGAGATCGTGGCCGATGGACTGGAAGCGGCAAAGCCGTACATCCGCGCCCTCTGTGACGCGCAGGCTGACCTTGCCGGCCGCGCCGCCAAGCCAACCGTCGACTTCCCGGTCTTCCTCGACTACCAGGACGACGTCTTCGCAGCAGTGGAGTCGGCAGCAGCAGCCAAGCTGACCGAGGTCTTCCAGATCGCTGACAAAAAGGAGCGCGACCTCGCCTCCGACGCACTCAAGGACAGCGTCACCGCTGACCTCGCCGGGCAGTTCGAAGGCCGCGAGAAGGAACTCTCAGCTGCTTTCCGCTCGGTCACCAAGAGCGTTGTCCGCCAGCGCATCCTCAAGGACCAGATCCGTATCGACGGCCGTGGCCTGAGCGACATCCGCCAGCTCACTGCCGAAGTTGAGGTGCTGCCCCGGGTCCACGGTTCGGCAATCTTCGAGCGCGGCGAAACCCAGATCATGGGCATCACCACGCTGAACATGCTCAAGATGGAACAGCAGATCGACTCGTTGTCGCCGGTAACGCGCAAGCGCTACATGCACAACTACAACTTCCCTCCCTACTCCACCGGTGAAACCGGCCGCGTCGGTTCGCCGAAGCGCCGCGAAATCGGTCACGGTGCCCTCGCAGAGCGTGCCCTCATGCCGGTTCTGCCGAGCCGTGAGGAATTCCCGTACGCCATCCGCCAGGTCTCCGAGGCGCTGAGCTCCAACGGCTCGACGTCGATGGGCTCGGTCTGTGCCTCAACCCTGTCGCTGCTGAACGCCGGTGTGCCCCTGAAGGCACCCGTCGCCGGTATCGCCATGGGCCTGGTGTCCGACGTCGTCGACGGTCAGACCCGCTACGCGGCGCTGACCGACATCCTCGGCGCCGAAGATGCTTTCGGTGACATGGACTTCAAGGTTGCCGGTACCGCCGAGTTCGTCACAGCGATCCAGCTGGACACCAAACTCGACGGCATCCCCGCCTCGGTGCTCGCCGCAGCACTGAAGCAGGCCCGCGAAGCCCGCCTGCACATCCTGGGTGTCCTTGAGGCAGCCATCGACGTGCCGGACGAGCTCTCCGAGTTCGCGCCACGCATCATCTCGGTGAAGATCCCGGTTGACAAGATCGGCGAGGTCATTGGCCCCAAGGGCAAGATGATCAACCAGATCCAGGAAGACACCGGCGCTGACATCTCCATTGAAGATGACGGCACCGTCCTGATCGGCGCCACCAACGGTGGTGCGGCCGAGGCTGCACGCGCCGCGGTGAACGCCATCGCCAACCCTCAGGTTCCTGAGATTGGCGAGCGGTACCTGGGTACGGTCGTCAAGACCACCACCTTCGGTGCCTTCGTCTCCCTGACCCCGGGCAAGGATGGGCTGCTCCACATCTCCGAGCTGCGCAAGCTGGCCAACGGCAAGCGCGTCGACAACGTCGACGACATTGTCTCGGTGGGCCAGAAGGTCCAGGTTGAAATCACCAAGATCGACGACCGCGGAAAGCTTTCGCTCTCCCCAGTGGTTGCCGACGACGCCGCCGCCGCCGACGATGCTTCGGCAGTCTCGGTCGGCTCAGCAGAGGGCGACGACAACTAACGAATGGCTGTATTAGCTAACAACGCCTCCGGCTCCGTTCCCGACACTTCGTCGGGAACGGGGCCGTTGGCCGTTTCACACGAGAATCGCACCGGCCCTTCCTCCATCCTCCTGCCGTTGGTGCCCACCCCTGCGCCCACGGCCGGCGGCTCGGCCCAGGCGCAGGACCCGACCCTTGTCGCTGGAACCCTGGGCGGCGCCGTCGTGCGCCGTTCGGTGCTCCCCGGCGGTGTGCGTGTCCTCACCGAGGCGATGCCCGGCCAACGGTCGGCGACCATCGGATTCTGGGTGGGCGTCGGATCCCGCGATGAGGCGGCGGGCCAGCACGGCTCAACCCACTTCCTGGAGCACCTGCTCTTCAAGGGCACCACCCGACGCACGGCACTCGACATTGCCGAGGCGTTCGATGAGGTGGGCGGGGAGTGCAACGCTGCCACGGCGAAGGAGCACACCTGCTACTTTGCCCGCGTGCTGGACGCCGACCTGCCCATGGCGATCGACGTCATCGCTGACATGGTGACCAGCGCGGTGATCGACGCCGACGAGCTGGAGCAGGAACGCGATGTCATTCTCGAGGAAATCGCCATGGACAGCGACGACCCCGCCGACGTCGCGCACGAAGAGTTCGTCGAGGCGGTCCTGGGGTCACACCCACTGGGCCGGCCCATCGGCGGCACACCCGAGGCGATCAAGGCGGTACCCCGCGAGTCGGTCCTGGACCACTACCGCAGGTACTACCGTCCCTCCGAACTCGTGGTCACCGCAGCAGGCGGACTGGACCACGAGGTGGTCTGCTCCCTGGTGCTCGACGCGCTGCGCACCGCCGGATGGACCCTCGACGAGGATGCGCTGCCCGTTGCCCGGCGGTCCGATACGCCGGTCGCCATCGAGAGTACCGGCGGGATCCGAGTGATCCGCCGCGCGGTGGAGCAGGCGAACATCCTGGTGGGCTGCCCATCGATTACCGCGACCGACGAGCGGCGGTTCGTCATGAGCGTCCTGAACGCTGTGCTGGGCGGGGGAATGTCATCGCGGCTGTTCCAGGAGATCCGGGAAAAGCGGGGACTGGTCTACTCGACCTACTCTTTCTCGGCCTCCTACGCGGATGCCGGGTACTTCGCGATGTACGCGGGCTGTTCCCCAGCGAAGACCGGGCAGGTGATCGACCTGCTCGGTGCCGAACTGGACCGGCTCGCCGCTGAGGGCATCTCAGCCGACGAGCTGCGCCGCGCGGTTGGGCAGCTCTCCGGGGGCATGGTGATGGCGCTGGAGGACAGTGGCTCGCGGATGTCGCGGCTGGGCAGGGCTGAACTGGTGTCGGGGGAGTTCCTGGGACTGGACGAGGTGCTGGCCCGGATCAACGCGGTCACCGGGGATCAGGTGCGGGAACTGGCGGCCGAGCTGGCTGCCGCTCCGCGCACCATCACGGTCGTCGGACCGTTCGACACACCGACGGACTTCGGTCACTAGCGGTCCTGCACAGAATCTTCGAACGCGCCCCTGTTCAGCAGGGGCGCGTTTGAGGATCATGACTGAACGGTGTGACAGGGCGCGAGCGGGGTGCCTCTAGCTGCCCTCGGTGTACTCGTACCAGCCCTTCCCGGTCTTTCGGCCGTAGTGCCCGGCTTCGTAGAGCTCGGTAAGGGCCGGATGCGGCAGGTCGGCGGGATCCCCGGTCTCCTGATGATGGGCCTGCCTGATCAGGTAGGCGACATCGAGGCCCACCAGGTCCATCAATTCGAAGGGGCCCATGGGGTGACCCAACGCAGTCTTGGCCGCCGTGTCAATGTCTTCAAAACTCGCTATGCCGCCGTCGTACAGTTTCAGCGCCTCGGTGCGCAACGCGCCCAGCAGGCGGTTCGCGACGAACCCGGGGATCTCGCGGTTGATCAGGATTGGCGCTTTGCCCAGCCGTGCGGCGAGGCCCATTGCGGTGTCCACTGTCTGCTGGGAGGTGCTCTCGTGGCGCACCACCTCGACGCATTTCATGACCAGGGCTGGATTGAAGAAGTGCATGTTGCAGACCCGGTCCGGGCGCCCGGTGGCATCCGCCACTTTCGATGAGCCCAGCGTGGAGGAATTGGTAGCCAACACTGCATGGGCTGGTGCGTACTCATCGAGTTCCCGGAAGATCTCCCGTTTGATATCCAGTTTTTCCACTGCTGCCTCGATGACGAAGTCAGCAGTCGAGGCGGCATCCCTGAGGCTGGTGGTGAAGCTCATCCGGTTCAACGCAGCGTCCGCTGCGCCGCGTTCGAGGCGGCCTTTGGCAACGCTGCGGTCGAGCCGCAGTGAGAGCTCCTCACTCGCCGGCGCCAGCATCCGCTCCGAGATGTCCTGGACGGTGACCTGATACCCGGCCAGCGCGCCGACCAATCCGATTTGGGAGCCCATGGCGCCCGCACCCACGACGAGGATGCGGTGAATTTTCTGAAGATCAGGTGTCGTTTCCATAGCTACTTTCCTACGTATCTGGCTGAGCGTTTTTCGAGGAATGCTGCGGTGCCTTCTGCTTTGTCCTGGGTGGTGTACAGGAGCGACTGCGCAAGCCGCTCCAGGAGAAGCCCGGTCTGCTGATCGGTGTCAAAGCCGTGTTTCACCACCATTTTGGCCAGGCGGACTGCCAGCGGACCCTTCGCCAGGATGGTGTCGGCGGTTTTCCTCACCGTATCCATCAGGTCCGACGACGGGACGACGTCGGTCACCAGCCCCATGCCCAGAGCCTCGGGTGCGTCAACCAGCCTCCCGGTCAGGATGAGTTCCACGGCGCGCCCCCGGCCCACCAGCCTCGACAACCGCTGAGTTCCACCCGCGCCGGGAATGATGCCAAGATTGGTTTCCGGCAGGGCAAACCGGCTACCTTCTACCGCTATCCGGATGTCACACGCCATCGCAAGTTCGAGCCCCCCACCGAGCGCATACCCGTTGATGGCGGCGATGGTCGGCAGCTCGTAAGCCTCGATGGTGTCGTAGAGCCGCTGCATCCTGCCGGAGAGGCCATCAACCAGGGTGTAGTTGGCTAACTGGTTGATGTCGGCGCCAGCAATAAACGCCTTCCCCCCGGCACCGGTAAAGATCACCGCGCCCACTCCTTCGTCGTCAAGGAAGAGGTCCAGGGCGCCGGCGATCTCGTCCAGGACAACCCGGTTGAGGGCATTGCGGCTCGCCGGGCGATTGATGGTGATGATGCCCAACCCGTTGATGGACTCGGCGCTGATCAGGGTGAATTCCATGACGGCGCCTCTACCTGAACGCAGGAATGCCGGTGAGGTGGCTGCCCAGAATCAGGGTGTGCACCTCATCAGTACCCTCATAAGTGCGCACACTCTCCAAGTTGTTGGCGTGGCGCAGTGGCGAATAGTCGAGGGTCACGCCGTTGCCGCCCAGAACGGTCCGAGCCTCGCGTGCGATGGCGATGGCTTCCCGCACATTGTTGAGTTTGCCTACTGAAATCTGTTCAGGCCGCAGGGTGCCTGCGTCCTTTAGCCGGCCGATGTGAATGGCGAGCAGGACACCCTTCTGGATTTCCAGCACCATGTTGACCAGTTTCTCCTGGGTGAGTTGATAGGAGGCAAGCGGCTTGTCGAACTGCAGACGTCCCTGTGAGTAGTCCAGTGCGGCCTGGTAGCTGTCACGGGCCGCACCCATGGCACCCCAGATAATTCCGTACCGCGCCTCGTTCAGGCAGGAGAACGGGCCGCGCAAGCCTTTTGCCCCGGGGAGGATTGCGGTGTCGGGGAGCCGGATATCCGTCATGACGATGTCGCACTGAACCGAGGCGCGCATGGAGAGCTTGGAGGTGATTGGGGTTGCCACGAAGCCGGGGGAGTCAGTGGGCACCAGGAACCCGCGAACACCGTCGTCCGTCATTGCCCAGATCACAGCCACCTGGGCAATAGACGCCAGACCAATCCAGCGCTTCTCGCCACTGAGAATCCAGGACGCTCCCTCCTTGCGGGCGAACGTCTTCATGGCGGATGGGTCGCTGCCTGCGGTTGGCTCCGTGAGACCGAAGCAACCGATCGTGCGGCCGGTAGCCATGGACGGCAGCCAATGATTCTTCTGCTCTTCGGAGCCCCACTTGTGGATGGCGCTCATCGCCAGTGAGCCCTGCACACTGACGAGCGTCCGGATGCCTGAATCACCGGCTTCCAGTTCCATGGCGGCCACGCCGTATTCGACAGCCGTGCGCCCGGGGCAGCCGTACCCGTGAAGGTGCATGCCCAGCACTCCCAGGTCACCGAGCTCGTGCATTATTTCGGTGGGGAAGGAAGCGCTCTCGTACCACTGGGCGATGTTGGGCTTGATCCTGGTGTCCACAAAGGCCCTGACCGTCGCCTGAACGGCTAGCTCCTGGGTACTGAGTAGTCCGTTGAGCTGCAGGACGTCGGAGGTGTCGGGGACGTTCGCGACATCCGGTAGTGCCGAAGCGACAGGGGATTCGTTGAGTGCTGCCGTCATGGGGGTCTCCTTCAAAAATGTAGTGACTGCCCTCACTCTCTCAGGAGTATTACAGCTAATCCAATACCAAAGCCGGGCATCATTGATACCCAATCGAAAACAAATCTTCGAGAGGGCGTCCTGTCCATCACTTCATTCAGGGTATGAATCTCCGGCGAATTAGGTATTGGAAGTATGGGTGACCCTTCTGGGAGAGTGACGTAGATAACACTTTCAGGCAACTGGTCCATGGCAGTAAGGCATATCGCCGGCAGCCGGATCTCCTAGGGGCTTTCAATGAAGAAAATCTTGACCTGTACCGTGCTGGCCGGAGTCCTCGTCGCTGGCATCGTTACCAGCAGTTCGCCCGACAGCCGCGCTGACCCGAATTCCCAGCTGGTGATGACTACCTACGGTGTGGGAACCGGAACCTACAACGACCTTGCCGCTGTATCGGACAGTCTCACCCGTGTGCAGGGCACCCAGGTTCGTATCCTCACCTCCGACACATCGATCGGGCGGGTTGCTCCACTGAAGGCTGGCAGCGCTCAGTTCAGCCGGATGGGGGACGAATACTACTTCGGATTCGAGGGCATCCAGGACTTCTCCAGCGAGAACTGGGGCCCCCAGGATCTCCGCGTGGTGTGGGCACCCATGGGAAATTATGGGCTGATGACCCGCACCGACGCTGGCATCGAAACCTTCGAGGACCTCAAAGGAAAAAAATTCCCCCGGGTCACAGCCAATACCTCAATTAACCTCAAGCTGGAGGCCTACCTTGCCTACGGCGGCCTGACCTGGGATGACGTCGAACCCGTCGACGTAAGTTACAGCGACCAGACCGAGGCGCTGAAGACCGGTCGGCTGGATGTCCTGTTCAGCAGTGCCTATGGCTCCAACCTGGAAGAGCTCGCCAGCACGGTGGACGTCGACTGGATGAGCATGAACGACGATTCCCCCGAAAAGATGGCAGCCGTCAACGCGATCGCCCCGATGGTGACCATCGGCGAGTTTTCGGGAGCCCCGGGAATGGAGGAGGGGGACTCGGCAAAAAATTTCGCCTACACCGTCCCGATCTCCACCTATGCGCACACCGATGAGCAGCAGGTCTATGACCTGGTGAAAGCCATGGACGAAAACTTTGACCGCTATGAAAACACCACACCGTCCGCTGGTGAGTTTGCCCTCGACAAGGTGCTCACCGAGCCCCTGGTGGTCCCGTTTCATCCCGGGACCGTGAGGTATCTCGAGGAACAGGGCATGTGGACCGAAGAGGCTGAACAACGCAATGCCGAACTTGTCGAACGGCAGGCCGCATTGCAGGAAGGCTGGGAAACATTCATCGGACCGGCTGACAAGGAAAACCTGGCCCAGGAATGGACCGCATGGAAGGAAGAACACCTTGACGATTGAGACTGCGCCTCCCGCTGGGACGACAACCGATGCGCCGCCGCGGCTGAACGGCCCCTGGCGGGCAGTGGTGGTGGTGTTCACTGTTCTCGGCATCCTGCTCTCAATGAACCAGGTGTTCTTTTGGGATCTCTTCGGTGTCACACTGCTCACGCACGCCTATCTGTACTACATGCTGACCTGCTTCCTGGCCATCGCGTTCATCATCTTCCCGGCGTCAAAGTCCGTGACGTTGCCGGCCGCTGACGATGGTGTCGGGCCTCGACCAAGGCCTGCCGCGCTGGCCTGGTACGACGTCGTTCTGTTCGCCGCGACGCTGGTGGTCACCGTCTACTTCGGCGTCAACGCCGAGACCATCCTGAATCTGGGATGGGATTACGCGGCGCCGCCGCTGGCAGCCGTCTTCAGCGTGGTGCTGTGGGGGCTGGCGATCGAGGCATTGCGGCGCACAGCCGGGTCAGCGGTTGCGGTCATCGCGTTCCTGTTCTCTGTGTATCCGATGTTCTCTTCCCGGATGCCCTTCGGATTTCTGCAGGGCATCTCCCATGATTTCCGGACCACAGCCCAGATCCATGCGGTGGGCGTCGAAGGGATCATGGGCCTGCCGCTGCAAACCGCAGCCAGCATCCTGATCGGATTCCTGCTCTTCGGGGTGATTCTCCGGCACACCGGCGGATCGACGTTCTTCCACAATCTGGCCCAATCCCTGTTTGGTGGTGCACGCGGCGGCGCCGCCAAGGTGTCGGTGGCCAGCAGCGCGTCCATGGGCATGATGAGCGGCAGCGCCGTCTCGAATGTGCTCACCACCGGGCCCATGACCATCCCGGCCATGATCAAGGCCGGGTTTTCGCCCCGGTACGCAGGGGCGGTTGAGGCCACAGCGTCATCCGGCGGATCCATTACCCCGCCGGTGATGGGCACCGCGGCGTTCCTGATGATTTCCTTTGTGGGTGTCCCCTACAAGGAAATTCTGATCGCCGCGACTATTCCCGCAATCCTGTACTACGTGGGCATCTACCTTCAGATTGATGCCTATTCCTCCAGGAAGGGCCTGGCGGGGCTGCCGAAGTCCAAACTGCCCAGGTTTGGTCCGGTGATGGCCTCGGGCTGGCCGTACCTTGCCTCACTTGTCATGTTGACCGCCCTTCTGGTGGTCACCACGGAAACGCAGGCACCGTTCTGGGTGGCCGGTGCCCTGGTGGTCTACGGGATGGTCAAGCGGGAGGGCAGGCTCACGCCACGCCGGTTCGTCGATATGCTTTTCGACTGCGGCAGGACCATCAGCGAAATCCTGGGCATCATCGCGGGGGTGGGGCTCATTGTTGGCGGGCTCAACATGTCCGGGGTAACTCTCTCACTGGCCAGGGAACTGCTGGTCCTGGTCGGGGACAACGTGGTGCTGATGCTCATTGCCGGTGCCGTGACCTGCTTCATCCTGGGCATGGGTATGACCGTTTCCGCGGCCTACGTGTTCCTGGCAATTGTCATGGTCCCCGCCGTCGTCGAACTCGGTATCGATCCGATCGCAGCCCACCTGTTCGTCATCTATTGGGCCGCAGTCTCCTACATCACGCCGCCGGTGGCGCTCGCGTCGTTTGCCGCCGCCGGGATCGCCGGTTCCGACCCGATGAAGACCAGCGTCTCCGCAATGAAGCTGGGGGCAGTGAAGTACATCGTGCCGTTTGGGTTTGCGCTGAATCCGGCGCTGGTTGCCCAGGCCCCGTTGCCGGAGATTGTGATGGCGTTCAGTCTCAGCCTGATCGGTGTCTACGCTCTGGCCTGTGCCTTCGAAGGGTGGGTGCTTGGCATGGGCCGGCGGTTGCCGATGCTGCTGCGCGTCGTCTCAGCTGTCGCCGGTGTCAGCCTGATGATGCCGGGAGTGGCCGCCGCGGCCCTCGGTGGGGTGCTGCTGGGTGTGGTTTTACTCCTGACCTTCATTGCCCTCCGCAAGGACGGACAAACCCCGACGGCGGCGGCGCCCACCCACGCGGAGGGCCGGCTGCAGTCGCTCTCAGAGTAAACACTGGAGGTGCGGCCTGGGCGGGATTCGGCCCGCTCAGGCCGGGGACGGCTCCGGCGAAGGCATCAGGGCCTCTGAAAGGCGCAGGACCTCGCGCAGCGCTGGACTGCTGTCATCGCTGCGCCAGATCAGACGCAGCAGGATGGGTTCGGCCGGATCCTCAAGGGGGACAAACACCACCCCCGGGTAGGACACGTTGTCCGGGACAGAGGACACAGTAAGGGCGCAGCCGATGTCTGCGGCGACCAACGACAGCAGCGTGGACGTATCGGGTGCAGCCTGCACGATCGAGGGCACAAAGCCAGCACCGTGGGAAAGCCGATCGAGATGTTCCCTGAGGACTGCCCCCGGGTCCGGCGGCAAGGCAACAAAATCCTCGGTGGCAAAATCTGTCATCCGGACCGACGTCCGGTGAGCCAGCCTATGGTTTGACGGCAGCGCAATCACCAGAGTCTCCCGGGCCACGGTCCGCGATTCGATCCCCGAGGGTAGGAAGCTCCACCGGCCCAGGCCGATGTCCATGGTGCCCGCAATGACCTCATTCAAGGCAGGGACGGCGTAGTAGGAGCTGTATAGCTCAATGTCGATTCCGGGGTGGGTCTGCCTGACCAGCTTGGCCAGCTTGCCCACCATGACGTGGGAGGACACACCCGCGAAAGCCACCCGGACCCTCCCGGTCTCACCCTTGCCTGCCGAAGTCACTGCCGATCGCGCCCTGCGACAGGCTGACATGATCTCCTCTGCCGGGGCCAGCAGCGCCTGGCCCGCAGTCGTGAGTTTCACGCTTCGGGTGCTGCGCTCAAAAAGGGTTGCACCCAGCTCGCGTTCAAGATTCTTGATGGTGCGGCTCAGTGGTGGCTGGGCGATGTGCAGACGTTCCGCGGCACGGCCGAAGTGCAGTTCCTGGGCGACGGCGAGGAAGGCGCGGACTTGCTGTATTTCCATAACCCTGAATTATTGTCGGCGTTGCTACCACGAGTCAATGATTGGGGCTGAAAAAGCTATCAATCATTGAGCTATCGGTGTGAAGTATGGGGAAGAGTGTCAAGAGATTATTCCTGAAATCGTAAAAATAGTCGACACAATTTGTATTGGACGCGAGCTTGGGCCTCTGCGAGGGTGGTGACATACGACACATGTGATGGAGGATCAACTATGGCGGAAGCTGCAGCGGACACGCTGAACGAAATCTTTGGACGCACCGGGAGTGGTCCGCTGAGCGGAGTGGTCGTTGCGGATTTCAGCAGGGTGCTGGCGGGTCCGTACTGCACGATGCTGCTCGCCGATATGGGCGCCACAGTGATCAAGGTCGAGTCTCCGGACGGGGACGATGCCCGGACCTGGAAGCCGCCGGTACGCGACGAGGAGAGCACGTTCTTCCTCTCCGTCAACCGGAACAAACACTCGATCACCCTGGACTTCAACGAGCCCTCGGACCTTGCCCTCGCACAGCAGCTGGCCGCCCGGGCCGACATAGTCGTCGAGAACTTCAAGCCCCATGGACTGGAGCGCTACGGTCTCGACTACGCCGCGATTGCCGATCTCAATCCCACGGTCATCTACGCCTCGATCACGGGCTTCGGAACCGGTGCGGGCGCCGCGCTCCCCGGTTATGACCTCCTGGTGCAGGCGGCCTCCGGGATGATGAGCCTCACCGGCGGCCAGGAGACGGAACCGTACCGTGCCGGGTTGGCAATGTTCGACGTCATCACTGGCTTGCACGCCAGCACGGGAATTCTTGGAGCGCTCCATCACCGCACCACCACCGGGGAAGGGCAGCGTGTGGAGCTGAATCTGCTGTCCTCAGCCCTGTCGGGGATGGTCAACCAATCCGCGGCCTATGTCACTGGCGGTGTCATTCCCACCCGGATGGGTAACGAACACCCCAGCCTCTACCCCTACGAGCCGATGCTGACCGGTGACGGCCGGCTGGTCATCGCCGCAGCCAACAACGGCCAGTTTGCGCGGCTCTGCGCCGTGCTTGAGGTACCCGAACTGGCGCAGGACCAACGGTTCTCCTCCGCGGAGCAACGCAACGCTCACCGGTCGGAGCTGCGCATCCTCCTCGAAGTGCAGCTGGCAGCCCGCTCGGCCGAGGAATGGTTCCCCCTCCTTTCCGGTGCGGGGTTGCCCTGTGCGCCCATCCAGGATGTGAAGGGCGGGGTGGACCTTGCCGACAGGTTGGGCCTTGATCCAGTGGTACTCCCGGGCGAGAACGAACGACAGATTCCGACCGTTCGACACCCGGTGAGTTTCTCCCGGACGCCTGCCACCTACGATTTGGCTCCGCCGATGCTGGGCTCCAGCTCGGACCTGGTGCGCGGCTGGCTTGCCCAGCAGCTCACCGCAGCCCGCTGAACTTTCCCAGACCCGACGACGACAGATGAGGACCCCATGAGCACTACCGCCCAGAGCGCTGATCCCGTGAACGTTGACTACTACCTTCTTGATGAGCTCCTGTCCGAGGAGGAGGTGCTGATCCGGAAGAAAGTCCGCGGCTTCGTCGATACATCGGTGCTTCCGGTGATCAACGACTACTGGGAAGCTGCGCAGTTTCCCTTTGAACTGGTCCCCGGCATTGCCCAGCTCGGAATCGTTGGTTCCACCATCGAGGGCTACGGTTGCCCCGGGCTGAGCAGGCTGGCCGCGGGAATGGTTTCCGTTGAGATGTCGCGCGGTGACGGCAGCCTCAATACGTTCATCGGAGTGCAGTCGGGGCTGTCGATGGGCACCATCAACATGCTCGGCAACGAGGAACAGAAGCAGCGGTGGCTGCCCGGCATGGCAACGCTGGACAAGATTGGCGCGTTTGGCCTGACTGAGCCGGACCATGGGTCGGACTCGGTGGCGCTTGAAACCACAGCCCGACGGGAAGGTGAGCACTACGTCCTGAACGGCCGCAAGCGGTGGATCGGGAACGCCAACATCGCCGACGTCGTCATCATCTGGGCGCGCGATGAAGCAGACAACAAGGTCAATGGCTTCATTCTGGAAAAGAATGACGACGGCACCTACCCGGATGGATACACCACCGAACTCATCACCGGAAAAATCGGCAAGCGGGCCATCTGGCAGCCCGATGTGATGATCGACAACGTCCGCATCCCGGCCGAGAACAAGCTCGCCGAGGCTCACTCCTTCAGGGACGTGACCCGGGTACTGACGGCAACCCGCAGCGGGGCATCCTGGGAAGCCGTGGGCCACGGCATTGCTGCCTACGAAGCTGCGGTTTCTTATGCCACGCAGCGGGTGCAGTTCGGCAAGCCGATCGCGGGCTTCCAGCTGGTGCAGAACAAGCTCGCCAACATGCTCTCCGAGCTGACAGCGATGCAGTTGATCTGTTTCCGCCTTGCCACCCTCGCGGATCAGGGAAAAATGACCAGCCCCATGGCCTCACTCGCGAAGATGCATACCGCCCAGAAGGCTCGCTGGATCTGTCTGCAGGCCCGGGACATTCTGGGTGGGAATGGGTTGCTGCTGGAAAACCATGTGGCCCGCCACATGACCGACATGGAGGTGGTGCACACCTACGAGGGGACCGACTCCATCCAGTCGCTGCTGATCGGGCGCGACATCACCGGCATCTCCGCGTTCGCCTGACCCCGCCCATCCAGCCAACACCTCAACCAAGGGACACCCAATGAATGAAGCTTTTCTTGTCGGAGGAGTGAGAACTCCTGTCGGCCGTTATGGTGGCGCCCTGTCATCGGTGCGACCGGATGACCTTGCGGCTTTGGTGGTCCGGGAGTCCCTGCAACGTGCGGGCGTGGACCCGCAGGCCGTCGACGAAGTGATTCTGGGCTGCGTCAACCAGTCCGGCGAAGACAACCGGAACGTGGCGCGGATGGCAACGCTACTGGCCGGGTTGCCGGACACGGTTCCCGGCCTGACCGTCAACCGGCTGTGCGCGTCAGGGCTGAGCGCCATTTTGATCGCCTCCCAGATGATCAAGTCCGGTGCCGCTGATGTGGTCATTGCAGGCGGGGTGGAGTCCATGACCCGCGCACCGTGGGTGATGGAAAAACCAGTGAAGGCCTTCGCCCGGCCCGGCGAAATTGCTGACACCTCCCTGGGTTGGCGATTCACCAACCCGCGCTTCAGCGACCAGCAAAAGCTGTCGATGCCGGAAACCGCTGAAGAAGTGGCGTCGCTGGATGGCATCACCCGGGAAGATGCTGATGCGTTCGCGGTGAAATCCCATCAGAATGCCCTGGCGGCCATTGCTGCGGGGCGGTTCACCCAGGAGCTTCTGCCCGTTGAAACGAAGACCGGCGTTGTCGACCAGGACGAGGGTCCCCGGCCAGGTACATCGCTGGAAACTTTGGCCTCGCTTCGTTCGGTCGTGCGGCCGGGCGGGATCGTCACGGCAGGAAACGCGAGCTCACTCAACGACGGGGCGTCCGCCATCGTCGTCGCCAGCGAGAGCGCGGTGAAGCGGTTCGGTCTGGTTCCCCGGGCACGCGTCGTGGACGGCGCATCAGCGGGAGTGCCGCCGGAAATCATGGGCATCGGTCCGGTACCCGCGACGGAGAAGGTGCTTTCCCGGGCCGGCTGGGGGATCGACGACATCGGTGCGGTGGAGCTCAATGAGGCGTTCGCCACCCAGTCGTTGGCCTGCATCCGCAGGCTGGGTCTCGACCCGGGGATTGTGAACAGCGACGGCGGCGCCATCGCCCTCGGGCATGCGCTGGGTTCATCGGGTGCACGGATCGCTATCACCCTGCTCGGACGGATGGAACGCGAGCAGGCGGACCGGGGGCTCGCGACCATGTGCGTGGGGGTCGGCCAGGGCACGGCGATGCTGTTGGAGCGCGTCTAGCGCGTGGTCCGGGGGTGGAGACGGGCTGAGGCTACCCGCCGGCGAAGGGCGGCAGGATGTCCAGGACGTCGTCGGCGGTCAGCACCCGACCGCGGTCCCGGAGGGCCACCTCATTCAGGAGGAAGCTGCTCCGGGCGAGAACTTCGGGCATCGCCGGCCCGCCAGCCCGAACCGGCTGCGGGTACCGGGCGGTGATGCGCTCGAGCACCGTGTCGAGCGACCCTGCTGCGAGGTCGAGGCGCTCTTCTGCAACACCGGCTGCGGCTTGCGCGGCGCCGAAATATCGAACCAGCATCTAGCCGCCTATCGCGCTCATGCTGCGGTCCGGCTGGACGAAGTCCTCCGAGCCGAGTCCCACATGGCCCATCCCGTGGGCTTTCGGCTTGGCCCACATGGCGTCCTGCCAGCGGGCGGCGATGGCGTCGTCGTCGGCGTCTGAGCGCAACAGGTCCCGCAGATCGGTCTCCTCGCGGGAGAACAGGCAACTCATGATCTTCCCCTCGGCGGTGACCCGGGTCCGCCGGCAGTCGGCGCAGAACGGCTCGGTGACGGAGGCGATAATGCCAACGGTTCCGACGACGATGTCCGGCGCAGCGATCCGCCGCACCTCCCAGCGTTCGGCGGGGGCGCCGTCACGGTTGCGCGGATCGGAGGTGAGCACGAACTGCTGCTCCAGCAGGGTCCGCATTTCCAGGGCGGTGATCATGCCGTCCCGGGTCCAGCCGTGGTCGGCGTCGAGGGGCATCTGCTCGATGAAGCGCAGCTCGAAGCCCTTGGAGACGGCCCACTCGAGCAGGTCGGGTGCCTCATGGTCGTTGATGCCGCGCATCAGCACAGCGTTGATCTTGACGAGGCCCAGCCCCACCTCAGCTGCTGCCTCGATGCCGCGCAGCACCCGGTCGAGGAACGGGCGCCGGGTCAGCTGGGCGAACGTGTCGGGGTGGAGCGAATCCATCGACACATTGATCCTGCTCAACCCTGCATCCTTGAGCGCCTGTGCCTTCTTGTCCAGTCCCAGCCCGTTGGTGGTCATGGAGATGGGAAGATCCGCGTGGTTGGCGCGGATGTCGCTGATGATCTGCAGCAGGTCGGCGCGGACCAGCGGCTCACCGCCGGTCAGGCGCAGCTCGCGGACCCCGAGCGTGTCGACGCCGATCCGGACCAGCCGGACAATCTCCTCCCGGGAGAGAACCGCCGATTTCTGCAGCCAGTCCAGGCCCTCAGCGGGCATGCAATAGGTGCAGCGAAGATTGCATTTGTCGGTCAACGACAGGCGCATGTCAGTGGCCTTGCGACCAAAACTGTCCATGAGCCCCGGCCCGGCATCCGTGGGACGCTGGACCCCGATGTGCGGCATACCCAGTTCAATTCCCATTTTTCGAGATTACGCCCTTTCAGCTGAGCCCACTATTCGGTGGGGGCTTATTCTCGCCTGGCGAACTGAAGGGCGGTCGCAGACGTTGGGCTAATGACGATAGAAGAGACAGGACGGTGCACCGGTATGGGACGGATCAACGGGTGGGCGGCACTGTCCGGGCTGGTTGCGGTGGCGATCGCAGTGATCGCCGCCGAACTGACCGCCGCTCTGGTCAGCCCGTCGGTCTCCCCGGTGACAGCGGTCGGCTCAACGGTGATCGACGTGCTGCCGCCCGGCGTCAAGGACTGGGCGATTGAGACGTTCGGCACGGCCGACAAACTGATCTTCCTGATCACCATGTTTGTGATCATTGCGGGGGTGGCCGCCGGAGCCGGAATCCTTGAGTACCGGTGGCGTCGGAGCGGCGCGGCCCTGGTGCTGGTCTTCGGGCTGGCGGGCATCGCCGCCGTCGCTGCGCGGCCGCAGTCCTCGACCGCCGCGTTCGCAGCCCCGGTGGTGGCCCTGGTGCTCGGCGTCATGTTAGTCACCGTCCTGACCGACCGGTTGGTGGCCTGGCAGCCCCGCCGGGCGGCCGACGTCGGGACCCCCGGACCGGTGGCACGACGAAGGTTCCTCCTGGGTGTGGGCGTGGGCGGCGCGGTGGCGGCACTCGCGGGGACGGCCGCATCCCTGGTCCGGAACAGCCAGTCGCTCGTGACGCAGGCCCGGGACCAGATCCGGCTACCGGCACCCGACGCCGTCGCGGGACGGGCCGCGGCGGTCATCCCGGCGGGCGCGGATCTCGGGGTCGACGGTGTCCCGCCACTGGTGACGCCCAACGACAACTACTACCGGATCGATACCGCACTGGTGGTGCCGGTGGTGGACCCTGGCACCTGGCGGCTACGGGTCACCGGGATGGTGGACCGGGAGGTCGAGCTGACCTTCGACGAACTCCTGGCCAAGCCCCTGGTCGAAAGCTACATCACCCTCGCCTGCGTTTCGAACGTGGTGGGCGGTGACCTGATCGGCAACGCCAAATGGCTCGGCTGGCCGGTCCGCGAACTGCTGGCCATGGCGGGTGTGCAGGATGGGGCCGACATGGTGCTTTCGCGCAGCGTCGACGGGTTCACCGCCAGCACCCCGCTGGACGCCATGACTGACGACCGGGACTCGTTGATCGCCATCGGGATGAACGGTGAAACCCTCCCCGTTGAGCACGGCTTCCCCGTCCGTCTGGTGGTTCCCGGGCTGTACGGTTTCGTCTCGGCGACCAAATGGGTGACCGAACTGAAGGTCACCAGGTACGACGACGACGTCGCCTACTGGTCCACCCGTGGCTGGTCCGAGCGGGGCCCGGTGAAGACCTCGTCCCGGATCGACGTGCCACGGGAACGGTCGAGCGTGGCCGCGGGAACGGTCCAGATCGCCGGATACGCGTGGGCCCAACACCGGGGGATCGAAGCGGTCCAGGTGAGGGTGGATGAGGGATCCTGGCAGCCCGCGGCGCTGGCCGCCGAAATCTCACGGGACACCTGGCGGCAGTTCAGCGCCGCTGTGGACCTGGCCCCCGGATCCCATACGGTGCAGGTCCGCGCCGTCGACCGTACCGGAGCCGTGCAGGTGGACCGCGTGGCGCCGGTCACACCCGACGGCGCCACGGGTCTGCACTCGGTGACCTTCACTGTTTCCTGAGGGAGCCCGGATCTCCTGTCTTTTACGTCTCGCCTCATCCCAGCCATCGCCGTCGGCAGGGCCTAGGGTGGAGATCCAGAGGCAACCGTCACGGCAGGTAGGGATCCCATGATCAGAAGCGTCGAGGAACACCAGCAGGCAGTGCTGGGACTGCTCCGCTACAGCAGCAGCTACCCGGCTGATAGCCGGACGGACCAGGACGGCGGCGGAACCGAGCTCCCGCTGGCGGCCGCCCGCGGCCGGGTGCTCGCCGTCGACCTGCAGGCTCCGGTCAGCCTGCCCCCGTTTGATAACTCGCAGATGGACGGGTACGCGGTCCACGTCGACGACCTGAACCCAACCGGTGGCACGTCAGGACGAAGCCTGAGGGTGGGAGCGCCCATCCCGGCGGGCATCGAACCGCCGGACCTGGTGCAGGGGAGTGCGGCGCCCATCATGACCGGCGCGATGATCCCGGGAAACACCGGTGCCATCGTCCCGATCGAACGGGTCACCCCGGCCCAGTTCTACTCAGCGGCCGACTACGAGGCGGACACCGAACTCGCCGTCGACCTACCCGAAACCGTGGAACCTGGTGCCTACATCCGCCGTGCCGGCAGCGACATCCCCACCGGCACCACCGCCCTGACCGCCGGGACGCTCCTCGGCCCCGCCCAGCTGGGCCTGCTCGCCGCCTGCGGAATCGCCACGGTCCCGGTGCGCCGCCAGTTCACCGTCTTGCTGCTCACCACCGGGGACGAGGTCCAGGAACCCGGCAGCACCCGGCAACCGGGGAAGATCTTCGACGCCAACACCACCCTGTTGGAAACCGCACTCCTCGATGCGGGCGCCGCAGTGATCAGGCACCGGCTGATGGATGACAATCCCACGCTGCTCCGGGAAGCGCTGGCGGCCGTCGCGGACAGCGGCATCCACCTGATCCTCACCACCGGCGGCATCAGCCAGGGTGCGTACGAGGTGGTGAAACAGGCGCTGGCCAACAGCAGCGTCGAATTCCTCTCCGTCACCATGCAGCCCGGCGGGCCGCAGGCGTTGGGAACCATCGGCGGTGTGCCGTTCCTCGGATTCCCGGGCAACCCGGTCAGTGCCCTCGTATCCTTCGAGATGTTCCTCCGGCCGGCCCTCACCGCCGTCGCCGGTGTCCCGCACCCCCGGGTGGTCCTCACCGCTGCCCTTGAGGAGGAGGTGAGCTCGCCGGAAGCCAAACACCAGGTCCGCCGTGGCTGGTATACCCCCCGCGCAGCAGCCGGTGAGCCGGTGGGTACGGTTAGGCTGGTGGGTGGCCCCGGATCACACCTGATCCATGCGCTGGCCGAATCGAACGTCCTGGTCCAGCTGCCCGTCGGCACCGGAAGCCTCGCGGCGGGGGACCTGGTCTCCGTGTGGCTCGTCGACGGGATGCACGGCGCGCCGTCGTTCGGGATTCCTGCAGCGCACCCGCTCGCTGTGGCCGGGCCCGGGAACACCTGAGCGTGGGAAGACCCCCTCACCGAGAACTGATAAGGACAGCATGACCGAGAACACCAGCCCGGCGTCACTGAGCCACGTCCGGGAGGATGGCAGCGCGCACATGGTCGACGTTTCGGCGAAGGCCGAAACCACTCGCGAAGCCACCGCACAGGCCGTCCTGCACACCACAACGGAGGTGGTCGGACTGATCACCGCCGGTGGCCTGCCCAAGGGCGACGCTCTGGCTGTCGCCCGGGTCGCCGGCATCATGGCCGCCAAGCAGACGTCCTCGCTGATCCCGCTCTGCCACCCCTTGCCGCTGAGCAAAATCACCGTGGACTTCGACGCCCGGGACGCTGCCGTGACCATCAGCTGCGCGGTCAAGACCACCGCCGTCACCGGCGTCGAAATGGAAGCCCTGACCGGGGCGTCGCTGGCGGCTCTCGCCCTGTACGACATGATCAAGGCGGTGGACAAGCGGGCGGTCATCACCGACACGAAGGTCCTGGCGAAGTCCGGCGGGAA
Organism: Arthrobacter sp. CAN_C5; assembly: GCF_017875735.1. Taxonomy (NCBI): domain Bacteria; kingdom Bacillati; phylum Actinomycetota; class Actinomycetes; order Micrococcales; family Micrococcaceae; genus Arthrobacter; species Arthrobacter sp. CAN_C5. The sequence continues at coordinate 2,787,097 of NZ_JAGGMZ010000001.1, read as the reverse complement.
AAGCGGGGACTGGACGGCATGAGCGCCCAGCGCACCGCAGCGGTGATTATCGCGTCCACCCGTGCCGCAGCCGGCATCTACCAGGACGAGTGTGGTCCTCTCATCCAGAGCTGGCTCGTCGATCACGGCTTCGCACCCCAGCAGACCCGGGTGGTGCCCGACGGCGACCCGGTGGGTCAGGCGATCGGCGCCGTTCTTGGCGATTCGCCCTCAGTGGTGATCACCAGCGGCGGTACCGGTCTGAGCCCGGACGACGCCACCCCCGAACAGACCGAGCCGTACCTGCAGCGCCACCTGCCCGGGATCATGGAAGCCGTTCGCCGGCGGGGGGCCGAGAAGGTTCCGACAGCAGCGCTCAGCCGCGGCTTCGCCGGAACCGTAGGCCGCACCTTCGTGATCAACCTGCCCGGGTCACCCGGAGGGGTGCGTGACGGGCTGGCCGTGCTCGAACCAATGCTGGGGCACATCTGCTCCCAGCTGGAAGGAAAAAATGAACACTAGCCACGTGGTGCATGTGTCCCTGGCGGCCGGGCCCATCAGCCTCGACGCCGCCCTGGCGGAGGTCGACTCCCCGGACTGCGGTGCCGTTGTGGGTTTCGGTGGAGTGGTAAGGAACCACGACGGCGGCCGGGATGTCACCTCCCTGAGCTACTCGGCCCACCCGAGCGCCGAGCGGATCATCGCGGACATCGCCGACACCATGGCCGCCAAATACGAGGGCGTCCGGATCTGGGTAGCGCACCGGATCGGACCCCTGGTGATCGGTGACCCTGCCCTGGTGGCAGCGGTCGCGTCCCCGCACCGCGGCGAAGCCTTCGCCGCCTGCTCGGAACTGGTGGACACCGTCAAGGAGCAGGTTCCCATCTGGAAGGAACAGTTCTTCACCGACGGCACCGTCGAATGGGTCGGCGCCGGCGGCACGGACACCGCCGGGGGCACGGACACCGCCGGCGGCACCGGGACTGCCTCCTGACCCAAATGGGCAGGGGAGTAGCCGTTCAGTAGGCTGGGGTGTATGACTGAACAACTTGCCGTGGCCGTGCTGGGCGCCACCGGACGGATGGGGTCGGAGGCCGTCAAAGCCATCGACGCCGCACCGGACCTGGACCTCGTCGCAGCCCTCGGCCGCGAGGATTCGCTGGACACCCTGGTTGCGTCGGGAGCGCAGTGCATCGTCGACCTGTCGGTCCCCGATGCCACATTCGACAACGTGGCGTTCGCCGTCGAGCGTGGCATCCACGCGGTGGTGGGAACCACCGGGTGGGACGAGGCGCGTCTTGAGCGGCTTGCCGCACTCCTCGCCGACCAGCCCGCCACGGGCGTGCTGATCGCCCCGAATTTCGCCCTCGGTTCAGTGCTGGCCAGCGCCTTCGCTGCCCGGGCGGCACGCTACTTCGAGTCGGTCGAGATTGTCGAGCTTCACCACCCCGACAAGGTGGACGCGCCCTCGGGCACAGCAGTCCGGACCGCCGCCCTGATCGCACAGGCACGCCGGGAAGCCGGGGTCCCGGCGAGCCCCGACGCGACCACCAGCGAGCGCGCCGGTGCCCGCGGAGCCGACGTCGACGGCGTCCGGGTGCATTCGGTGCGCCTGCGCGGCCTGGTGGCGCATCAGGAGGTGCTGCTCGGCGGAGTCGGGGAACAGCTCACCATCCGACACGACTCGTACCACCGTGAGTCCTTCATGCCCGGCGTCCTGCTGGGCGTCCGCACCGTCCCCTCCCGCCCCGGCCTGACGGTCGGGCTGGACGGCTACCTCGATCTGGAAGCGTGAAACCCCGCATGGCTGAACCCGTTGGATTTCTGGGCACGGTGAAGCGCCACCGCGCCAAAGTAGGGGTGGCCCTGGTGAGCCTGCTGCTCATCTTCTGGCTGGTCATCGCTCTGCAGCGCAGCGTCATCCTGCTCACCGACCCGGACCTGGTGGCGAAAGCCCTCGGGGTGGCGTACCTGCTGCTGCCCCTGATCGGCGGCTGGGCCATGATCCGTGAACTGCTGTTCGGCATGCAGACCTCGAAAATGGCCACCGAGCTCGACGCCGAGGGAGGTCTTCCGATCGACGACCTGCCACGGACCCCCGCCGGGCGGATTGTCCGTGCCGCAGCCGACGAACGGTTCCCCGCCTACCAGGCGGAGGTGGAGGCGGCGCCCGAGGACTGGCGCAGCTGGTTCAGGCTGTCCTGCGCTTACGACGCCGCGGGCGACCGGACCCGCGCCCGCCGGTCCATGAGGACTGCCGGAAAGCTGTACAAGACGGCCCAGTAGCTGCGCTCCGGCGCGGACACCCCGGTTTCGGGCACACCACTTACTTACTGTTGAGTCCCGACCGCGCCGCCCGGGACGCGCCCGAGGTCAGCAGTTCCAGCGGCCCCCGGGCGTTGATCCTCAGAAACAGAATGCCGAGGATGACAAACACCAGCACCTGTCCCCAGTAGACGAGGGACGGGTCGGGCGCGGGTTCCTGGGCATCGACCACGCTCATCGTCCAGACATGCATGGTGTAGAGGGTCAGGGTCATCGCACCGGGCCCGGACAAGGGCAGCAACACCGACTCGTATCGGCGGGTGGCGAGCAGGCACAGCCCAATGACCAGTGCGGAAGTGCCACCGGTGTGCAGCAGGTCCAGTGGAGATCCCGAGTGGGGGGCGCTGACAGCCAGCCACCACCAGGAGCCGGACTGGTCCACCCCGGTCAGGCTGACATTCATCATCGCCCCCAGGGGGTATCTGCTGCCGTCGGGGGTCTCCAGCAGGGCAGCCAGGCCGCCCAGGGGCCCGAGCAGGTAGCCGCTGACCAGTTTCGCTGCGACGGCCACCGCAGCGCCTCCGGCCAACAACCCCAGCTGCACCCGGAGGTCCAGCAGCCGCAGGCGGCCGATCACCATCCCGATCAGGAGGTAGCTCAGCCACTGCAGCGCCGGGTAGTACCCGGTCACCGTGATGTCAGCCAGCAGCGTCGCTGGCTGCAGCAGCGTCTCGAACAGGGGATTACCGCCCACCGAGGACGGCGAAACCGTCTCGGCGATCCACGGACGGAGCAGGTACGCGACAACCGGGGACAGGAGGGTCCAGCCGATCGCCCACCAGGCGAGCTGCCTCACGGGCAGCGACACGAACGGCAGCGCGATCAGGAAGAGCACCCCATAGTGGAACAGGATGATCGCGATGTTGGTTTCCAGCCCGCCCAGCATCAGGCCGATCGCCATGATCACCGCCGCACGGGCAGCGATGCCCCGCCGGCCCATCGACAGCCTCTGGCGGTGGTGGACCCGGTCGCCTCCGGTCAGCAGGGCCAGGCCAAGACCGGCGACGACGGCGAACAAGGCCGACGCCTTCCCGGAAAAGACCAGTGCCACCCAGGAGGCATCCGCGGTGCCAGCGATGTACAGGGGAAATATGTGGGTGCTCATCATCCCGAAGAGGGCAATACCGCGGGCGGCGTCGACCCCGATCAGACGCCGGGAGACCTTGGGGGATGCCATGATCTGATCGTCTCACAGCGGCCCTGACTGCCGCGGCGGAAGGGCGCAGCGGCGACTTAACAGTTTCGAACCGGGTAACGTTTTACCCATGGCCCTCACCAATTCCCAGACTCTTCCCTTCGGCACCCTGGTCACCGCGATGGTGACCCCGTTCCATCAGGACGGCAGCGTCGACTTCGACGCCACCGCCCAGCTGGCCACTGCGCTGGTCGACGACGGCTGCGATGGTCTGGTGATCTCGGGCACGACCGGTGAAACCTCAACCCTTGAGGATCAGGAGAAGGAAGACCTGTTCCGGGTGGTCGTGGAAGCAGTGGGCGGACGGGCGAAGGTCATCGCCGGTACCGGCACCAACCACACCTCCCACTCCGTCGAGATGGCCCAGCGCGCCGCCCGCGCCGGCGTCGACGGACAACTGGTGGTCACCCCGTACTACAACAAGCCCACCCAGGCGGGTGTGCTGGCCCACTTCGAGGCCGTCGCCGGGGCCACCGACCTGCCGATCATGATCTACGACATTCCGGGCCGGTCGGGTATTCCCATCCACACCGAAACCATGATCCGGTTGGCCGACAACCCGAAGATCGTGGCGCTCAAGGACGCCAAGGCGGACTTCGCCGAAATCACCCGCGTGCTCGCCAACACCACCCTCGACGTGTACTCGGGCGACGACGGCCTCACCTTGCCATGGATGATCGCCGGCGGTGTCGGGGTGGTCAGCGTGAGCGCCCACGTTGCCACCGCACAGTTCCGGGCCCTGGTGGACGCCGCAGCCGCCGGTGACGTGACCACCGCCCGCCGCATCCATTTCGAGCTGGACCCGGTGGTCCGTGCCGTCATGACCCACATTCCCGGTGCCGTGTCGGCCAAGCAGATCCTCAAGATGCAGGGCCTCATCCCGAACGCCGTCGTTCGGCTGCCCCTTGTGGGACCCTCCGCCGTCGAAATGGAAACCGTGCTCGCCGACCTTGCCGAAGCGGGGATGAACTTCGCCCGCCCGCGCACCAGCCGCCACAATGGAACGCCGGCATGACGGTTTCCGCTGCCACGGCGCTCATCACCCCGCCCGACCTCGCAGCGGGGGTGCTGCGCATCGTCCCCCTGGGTGGTCTCGGTGAAATTGGCCGGAACATGGCGGTGTTCGAACTGGACGGCAAGCTGCTCATCGTCGACTGTGGTGTGCTGTTTCCCGAGGAAACCCAGCCCGGGGTCGACCTGATCCTCCCCGACTTCTCCTACATCGAGGACCGGCTCGACGACGTCGTCGGCCTGGTCCTGACGCACGGCCATGAAGACCACATCGGCGCGGTGCCGTATTTGCTGCGGCTCAAGAAAGACATTCCGCTGATCGGCTCGCAGCTCACGCTGGCCCTGATCGAGGCGAAACTCCAGGAACACCGGATTACTCCCTACACCCTCACGGTCACCGAGGGCCAGATCGAACAGTTCGGACCGTTCGAATGCGAGTTCGTGGCCGTCAACCATTCAATCCCCGACGCCCTGGCGGTCTTCATCCGCACCACGGCGGGGAACGTCCTGCACACCGGCGACTTCAAGATGGACCAGCTGCCGCTCGACGGGCGGATCACCGACCTGCGGGCGTTCGCCCGGCTGGGCGAGGAGGGGGTCGACCTGTTCATGGTCGATTCCACCAACGCCGACGTGCCTGGATTCACCACCGCGGAGCGCGAGATCGGGCCGGTACTGAACCGGTTGTTCGGCCAGGTCAGCAAGCGGATCATCGTCGCCTCGTTCTCCTCCCACATCCACCGGGTGCAGCAGGTCCTGGACGCCGCCGAGGCGCACGACAGGAAGGTGTGCTTCGCCGGACGCTCGATGGTGCGGAACATGACCATCGCCGCAAAACTGGGCTACCTCAGGGTTCCCGAGGGGATCCTCGTGGACATCAAGAACGTCGACGCCCTCCCTGACCACAAGGTGGTGCTCATGTCCACCGGATCGCAGGGCGAGCCAATGGCCGCCCTGTCCCGGATGGCCAACGGCGACCACCGGATCACCGTCGGCAAGGGCGACACGGTGATCCTGGCGTCCTCCCTGATCCCCGGCAACGAGAACGCTGTTTTCCGGGTCATCAACGGGCTGCTGAAACTCGGCGCCGACGTCGTCCACAAGGGCAACGAAAAGGTGCACGTCTCCGGCCACGCAGCCGCCGGGGAACTGCTGTACTGCTACAACATCCTCAAGCCCCGCAACGTGATGCCGGTGCATGGGGAGACCCGGCACCTGATCGCCAATGCCCGGCTCGCCGAGCAGACAGGTGTGCCCGCCGAGAACGTGCTGCTGACCGACGACGGGTCGGTCATCGACCTGGTGGACGGTGTCGCCCGCATTGTGGGGTCCGTGGAGTGCGGGTTCATCTACGTGGATGGGTCGAGTATCGGGGAGATCACCGACGCCGACCTGAAGGACCGCCGCATTCTCGGCGAGGAGGGGTTCATCTCCATCGTCACGGTGGTGAACCGGAGTACCGGCAAGATCGTCTCCGGACCGGACATCCACGCCCGCGGATTCGCCGAGGACGATTCGGTGTTCGACGAGATCAAGCCGAAGCTGAACGCGGCCCTCGAGGAAGCGGTCATGAGCAACAAGGACCACTCGGTCTACCAGTTGCAGCAGGTGGTCCGCCGGGTGATCGGCACCTGGGTCAACCGCCGCTACCGCCGTCGGCCGATGATCATCCCGGTGGTCCTGGAGGCGTAGAGCCGTTCGGCCCTGCCGCGTTTGTCCCGGGATTCCGGGGCCAAGTCCGGTACCGTTGCCTCTATGGCGACTCGTACTTCCCCGGGCCCCAGTGGTTCACAGCAGTCGCGCGGTAAGAACACCTCGGCTGCTGCGCGTTCAACTTCGGGCCGAAGCGGTGCTAACAAAAGCGGTGGCAACACCCGGCAACCGACCAAAAAGCAGCCTGTGCTGCCCAGCGACACCGGGTCCGGTGACTCCCTGCCGCTGCCCCTGCGCGTCCTGAGGGGACTGTGGATGGGCACCGCCCACATGGTCGCGTCCGGCATCCGCAAGTTCGGCCACGATGTCCACCCCGAGAAGGAGTTGCGTCGGGACGGCACCGGCCTGTTCCTGATAATCCTCAGTGTGGCTGTTGCCGCCGTCGAGTGGTGGGCCCTCACCGGACCCGGTGCCGACGTGGTACACGCGGTCTCCGCTGGCACCTTCGGCTGGATGGCGCTGCTGGTGCCGTTCATGCTGCTGATCGGTGCCGTCCGCCTGTTCAGGTACCCCGAAAACCACCGGGCCAACAACCGGGTGGGGATCGGCATGACCATCGCCCTGTTCGCGGGCTCCGGTATCGCGCACTTCTCCGGCGGGGCTCCGGCCCTCGCCGACGGCTTTGAACGGCTCTGGCAGGCCGGAGGAGTGGTCGGTTTCCTGGTCGCCGGTCCGCTGAGCGGCCTCCTCACCATTTGGCCGGTGATTATTCTGCTGAGCGTGCTGATCTTCCTGAGCGTGCTGATAGTCACCGCCACCCCGTTCCGTCACATTCCGTCCCGGCTCCGTGCCCTCTATGAGCACCTGATGGGGCAGGACCTGATCGAGAAGGACCGGCAGCATGGGAACGGGTCGGCTGACGACAACGCGACCGAACAACATGACCAGAGCTACCTCGACCAGCGGCACTCGGCGCCCGCCAGGAAGCCCAAGCGGAAAATGCGGCTCTTCGGCCGGGACAAACCGGCCGGGCCGACCCAGGCCGAACTGGACGGCTACGTCGGCGACGAGGCGTTTGAACGCGCCGTCCTCGATGACGAGGACGGCCCGGACGAGGCGCAGCGCAGCCTCACGTCCCGCCAGGCGGCCGCCCGCGACACTGCAGCCGTGCCGGCCGAGCCGCGGGTCCCGCCCGGGGTCCGCCGCCCTACCCAGCAGGAACGTGCCACCGAGAAGATCAAGCAGGAACATGGCCTGATCCCGGACGGCGGCAGCGACGCGCACCCGGCCACCGAGGCGATGGCGGTCCTGCCCACCGCCGCGCCGCATGTCCCCTCGACGCCCGTCCAGCCGCAGGTTCCGCCCACCCCCATGCCGCAGCGCACCGAGCAGCTGCAGCTGGCAGGCGACGTCACCTACACCCTGCCGCCCTCCGATTACCTGCCCGCCGGAACTCCTCCCAAGGAACGTTCCGAGGCCAACGACTCGGTGGTCGCAGCCCTGACCCACACCCTCGACCAGTTCCACGTCGACGCGAAGGTGACCGGTTTTTCCCGAGGTCCCACTGTCACCCGCTACGAGATTGAGCTGGCGCCGGGCACCAAGGTGGAACGCGTTACGGCCCTGTCCAAGAACATCTCCTACGCCGTCGCGAGTTCCGACGTCCGGATCCTGTCCCCGATTCCCGGCAAATCGGCGATCGGCATCGAAATCCCCAACACGGACCGTGAGACCGTGTCGCTGGGCGATGTGCTGCGCTCCGGCAACGCCCGCAAGACCGACCACCCGATGGTGATGGGCGTCGGCAAGGATGTGGAGGGCGGCTTCGTCGTCGCGAATCTGGCCAAGATGCCGCACCTGCTGGTCGCTGGTGCCACCGGTGCTGGTAAGTCGTCGTTCGTGAACTCGATGATCACCTCCATCCTGATGCGTTCCACCCCCGATGAGGTGCGCATGGTCATGGTGGACCCCAAGCGGGTGGAACTCACCGCCTACGAGGGTGTCCCTCACCTGATCACCCCCATCATCACCAGTCCCAAGAAGGCCGCCGAGGCGCTGCAGTGGGTGGTCCGTGAAATGGACACCCGCTACGACGATCTGGCGAACTACGGCTACAAGCACATTGACGACTTCAACAAGGCGGTCCGCAACGGGAAGGTGGTCCCGCCCGAAGGCTCCAAGCGCGTGGTGCGCCCGTATCCGTACCTGCTGGTCATCGTCGACGAGCTCGCCGACCTGATGATGGTGGCGCCACGCGACGTCGAGGACTCGATCGTGCGCATCACCCAGCTCGCCCGGGCCGCAGGTATCCACCTGGTGCTCGCCACCCAGCGGCCGTCCGTCGACGTGGTCACCGGCCTGATCAAGGCAAACGTGCCCTCCCGGATGGCGTTCGCGACGTCGTCGGTCACTGACTCCCGGGTGGTCCTGGACCAGCCGGGCGCCGAGAAGCTGATCGGCCAGGGCGACGCCCTCTTCCTGCCGATGGGTGCCTCCAAGCCGATGCGCGTCCAGGGCGCCTGGGTCACCGAATCGGAAATCCACCGGGTGGTTGAGCACGTCAAGGGCCAGCTGAAGGCCAACTACCGCGAGGACGTTGCGGTCGAGGCGCCCAAGAAGCAGATCGACGATGACATCGGCGACGATCTCGATGTTCTCCTGCAGGCTACCGAGCTGGTGGTCACCACCCAGTTCGGGTCCACCTCCATGCTGCAACGCAAGCTACGGGTCGGGTTCGCGAAGGCGGGCCGGCTGATGGACCTGCTGGAGTCCCGCGGGGTGGTGGGCCCTTCCGAGGGTTCGAAGGCCCGCGATGTGCTCGTCAAACCGGATGATCTGGCCGGGGTGCTCGGCGCCATGCGTGGCGACGGGCCAATCTCGGTACCCGACGAACCGGCGGCGGGTGCCGGTGCCTCCGGCGCGCCGATCGATCTGGTGGCCGACGACCTCGAGTCCCGCCGCCAGGCGGGTCAGTACCATGACGGATCGGACGACGACGATGACGGTTCCACTGACGCCTGGAGCCTCACGGGAAGGTAGCCTAGTGCCGTGAGTATTCCTCCGGCCCAACAGGTCCCCACCCTGAACATCGCCAACGTCCTGACGGTGGTGCGAATCTTGCTGGTTCCGTTCTTCATCTGGTTCCTGCTCCTCGACGAGAGCGCCGACGACGGGTCCGGTGGGTTGTTCCGCTGGCTCGCGGTGGCGGTCTTCGCGGTCGCCATCTACACCGACAAGCTCGACGGCGACCTGGCACGGAGTCGGGGATTGATCACCGACTTCGGGAAGATCGCCGACCCGATCGCCGACAAACTGCTGATCGGTGCCGCCCTGATCCTGCTCTCAATCCTCGGGGAACTCTGGTGGTGGGTCACCATCGTGATCCTCGTCCGCGAACTCGGTATCACCGTGCTGCGGTTCGCGGTCATCCGGTACGGCGTGATGCCCGCATCACGGGGTGGGAAACTCAAGACTGTGATCCAGACGTTCGCCATTTTCCTGTACCTGCTCCCGCTGGCCGGGCTGGTCGGCGAATGGTACAACTGGCTCGCGGTCGCGGTGATGCTCGCGGCCGTCGCCGTCACCGTCGTGACCGGTCTGGACTACATCGTCCAGGCCATCCGGTTGCGTCGGAGCGCCCGCGCGTCCGGGCAACCGGGCGACCCGACGTCGTAACCGCGACGCCGATGCCCAGCTCCTTCCCCGCCGGGCCCGCTGCTGAGGTGGTCCGGCTGGCAACCGGCCTTCGCCTCACCCTCGCGACCGCCGAATCCCTGACGGCCGGCATGGTGTGCGCCGCGCTGGGCGCGGTGCCCGGTGCTTCGGCCGTGCTGCAGGGCGGGGCCGTGACCTACCAGAACGACATCAAGGTGGGTGTGCTCGGCGTCGACCCCGCGGGGCTTGCCACCACCGGTGCCGTGGACGCCGACGTCGCCCGCCAGATGGCCGACGGAGCGCGCCGGGTCTTCGGTGCCGATCTCGCAGTCTCCACCACCGGCGCCGCTGGTCCCGAACCCCACGGCGGCAAGCCGGTGGGGACGGTGTTTGTCGCGGTGGCGTCGGCGGACGGCACCAGCGTTCAGGAGTACCTGTTCGACGGCGACCGGGAGACTGTGCGTGCCCTCGCGTGCGGCGCCGCCCTCGAACAGATGGCTGCTCTGTTACGGGCACGGGTCCGGGCGCAGGACCCCGGGAACAAAATGTAGGACCGAACAGTTATCATTACTGTCAGCCATTGAACAGGTTGGCAGCTTAGGCTTGAAACTACCAAGCCGGTCCAGCTCCCTAAGGAGACACCGGATCAAATGCAACGAGGGAGCATGGCGATTCAGATGGTAAAGCAACCCGTATCCATAAACGGCGTAGTCCGTTGGCGGGATGTGGGGTTGGCGGAAGATGCACAGCGCAAGCCGAAGGAGCGCAAAATGGTAGTGCTACGCCATGAGATCGGCGATGTCCTGCGGGATGTCCGCCAGCGGCAGGGCCGCACGCTGCGCGAGGTTTCGCACAGTGCTCGAGTCTCACTCGGTTACCTCAGTGAGGTGGAGCGGGGCCAGAAGGAAGCATCTTCGGAGCTCCTGTCCTCCATTTGCACGGCGCTCGACGTTCCGTTGTCCCTCATGCTCCGCGAAGTCAGCGATCGTCTCGCAGAAGCTGAGGGCGTCTCAGTACCCGACACGGTGCCCCAGGAATTCGCCCGCGCGTTTGTTGGCGACCTTCCGGATGATCTGTCCGACGATTTCAGCCGCGGTCTGGCAACGACCAACCGTTAGGCCCGAAGCAGTATTCTCAGTACCTAAACGCAGCCCGCCGGGGTCATCCCGGTGGGCTGTGTTGTGCGTTCCGCCTACCAGTTGTCCTTGGTGTAGGTCTCGTTGAGCTGGGCGATCAGGGTGCCCAGGGTGGTGAGATCCTTGACATCCCAGTCCTCCATCAGATGATGGAACGCCTCCTTGCGGGCCGTCTGGGCTGTCACGAGCTGCTTCGACCCGGCAGGGGTCAGCGTGATCGACTGGGCCCGGCCATCCAGGGGGTCGGCTTCCTTCTGTACCAGCCCGAGCTGTTCGAGCATGGCGATCTGTCGGCTGACCGATGGCTTCCCGACGCCGATGCTCGCGGCGATGTCCGTGAGGCGCATCGCCCCCTCGCGTTGCAGGATCACCAGCAGCCCGTAGGCGGCAGGTTCCATGTCCGGGTGAACACGCCGGGCAACCTTGTAGGAGTTCGACCGTGCCCTCCGCCAGAGCATGCTCAGTTGTTGTTCAAGCGCCTGAATGGCAGTGTCTACGGCGGGGTCGGCTTCTCGGTGCTCGGCTGTCATGTGGTTCATTCTATGGTTTCCGACACAATCGCCCACCAATGGGGTCCAAAAGTGCCACTCCGTGCCGTCGAAGGACGACCGGCTCCGGGGAAAATGAGAGGATGACCAGATGCGTACCAGTGCCTTTTGGCGGCTTATGGATGACGAGTTCGGCGGCGGATACTCCCGCACCCTGGCCCGCACCATCGTCCTCGCCGGTCTTGGCGGCCGGACGCCCGAGGAGGCCCTTGCGGCAGGGATCAGCCCCCGCGAGGTCTGGACGGCGGTCTGTGACCTGCAGGATGTCCCCCAGGAGCGGCGCCTGGGCAGGGATATCACCCCGAAGTAGTCCCGCCGGAGCCCTGACACGCCGCACCACGTTATTCGAATATTTGTTCGGGTAGGACTATCATTTGATAGAGACGGTGGTCGTGGTTATCCACATACGCCGTGAAGCTTCTCAATTTGTCAGTGCCCCGGGCTACCGTCGAATTGAACACGAAAACGGCCGCTACGGCCACAATCAACTGAGGTGAAGAATGGCCGCACCAGCAGACCGCGAGAAAGCTCTCGAAGCAGCACTCGCGCAGATCGACAAGCAGTATGGCAAAGGTTCGGTGATGCGTCTGGGCGATGAGGTGCGCGCCCCCATCGAAACCATCTCCACCAGCTCCATCGCACTGGATGCCGCGCTGGGCATAGGCGGACTTCCCCGGGGCAGGGTCGTCGAGATTTATGGACCTGAGTCCTCGGGTAAGACCACCCTGGCGCTCCACGCTGTCGCCAATGCACAGCGCAACGGCGGCATCGCGGCATTCATCGACGCTGAGCACGCCCTCGATCCCGAATACGCCAAGCGGCTCGGCGTCGACACCGACGCACTCCTGGTCTCCCAGCCGGATACCGGCGAGCAGGCGCTGGAGATCATGGACATGCTGATTGGTTCCGGCTCGATCGACGTGGTGGTGATTGACTCGGTTGCGGCGCTGGTGCCCCGTGCTGAGATTGAGGGCGACATGGGCGACAGCCACGTGGGTCTTCAGGCACGACTGATGAGCCAGGCGCTCCGGAAGATCACCGGCCGTCTTGCCCAGAGCAAGACCACGGCGATCTTCATCAACCAGCTGCGCGAGAAAATCGGTGTGTTCTTCGGTAGCCCGGAAACCACCACGGGTGGCAAGGCGCTGAAGTTCTACGCCTCCATCCGCATTGATGTCCGTCGGATTGAGACCCTCAAGGAAGGCGCGGTGCCGGTGGGTAACCGGACCCGGGCCAAGGTGGTCAAGAACAAGATGGCACCGCCCTTCAAGCAGGCCGAGTTCGACATCCTGTACGGCTACGGAATCTCCCGTGAGGGTGGGCTGATCGACGTCGGTGTGGAGAACGGGCTGGTGAAGAAGTCCGGTGCCTGGTTCACCTACGACGGTGACCAGCTGGGTCAGGGCAAGGAAAACGCCCGGAAGTTCCTGCTGGATAACCCGGACCTGACCGACGAGCTGGAACGCCGCATCAGGGAGAAGCTGGGTGTGGGCGCTGCCGCCGAGGACGCAACCGTTGAACCCAAGGCAAAGGCGGAGCCCAAGCTGAAGGCGGTCAGCGGAGAGAACCGCTAGGCAGCCGTGCCTTTCGGACAGAACAGCGGCAAGGGGTCCTTTGGGCAAAGCTCCGGCAAAGGATCCTTCGGGCAAAGCTCCGGCAAGGGATCCTTCGGGCAGAGTAGCGGGCTGGGAGCCAAGCGCACGTCCGGGGGAACCCGAAAGACCACGGCTGCTAAGTCCCCAGGCCCAAAGTCTCCAGCCCGAAAGTCGTCTGCGCCAAAGGGGGATGGCGGGGGAGCCGCAGACGCGGACCCCTACGCCATGGCCCGGTCGATAGTCCTGCGCCAGCTCACCTTGGCACCGAAGAGCCGGCACCAGCTCGCCTCCAAACTAGCGGAGCGGGAGGTGCCGGACAAGGTGGCAGCCGCGGTGCTGGACCGGTTCGAGGAGGTCGAGCTGATCGATGACGCCGAGTTCGCCATGATGTGGGTGCGGAGCCGCGCAGCGACACGGTCGCTGGCACGCAGCGCCCTGAAGAGGGAACTGGCCGGGAAGGGAATCCACGGGGACCTTGCCGAGGACGCGCTGGCCCAGGTCAGCGACGACGAGGAGCGGGAGGCCGCCGAGCAGCTGGTACGCCGCAAGTACCGCCCCCTCGCCAGCGCCGGTGACCGGGCCAGCCGTGACAAGGAAACCCGGCGGCTGGTGAGCATGCTCGCCCGGAAGGGCTACAGTCCGTCCCTCGCCTTCGGGGTGGTGAAGGCTGTGCTCGACGATGTGGCCGAGCGTGAGGACGAGTACGAGAACGAGGGCTTCGACGCGGTGGCCAGCGACAGCTCGGAGCTCGATTTTCGGTAGGCCAAGCCAGGGCAGACTCGGTTTGGCCAGGCCAGGCCAGATCCGGCGCAGGTCGGGCCGCCGGTTCGGGTGCCGGGCCTGCACGCACTCCCCGATGCGCCGCGCCGTTACCCATTCGTTCCCTTAATCCGCCGGGTGAGGTATGGCGGACCCAGATCGCCGAACTGTAGGCTGAACATCCTTATGATCGGGCTGGGGCGCGGGGTGACTGCTGCACGGACGGGCGCTGGTGCAGCGTTGGCCGTGCTGGCTCTTGGCGCCTCGCTCCTGACGGCCATTGCCCCGGCGGCCGCGCAGGACTTTCCCACCTGGGAGGAGATCCGCGCCGCCAAGGACAACACCTCGGCCAAGCAGGCCCAGGTCGTCGAGATCGAATCCCTGCTGGATGGACTGCAATCCAACTCAGCCGAATTGGGAGACGCTGCGGTGCACTCGGCCGCCGAACACGCACAGGCCGCCCAGGAGCTGCGCGCGAGTGAGCGGCTCTCGGATACCCTCGCCGTCCAGCTGGCCGGCGCCGAAGCGGAATCGGAAGACCTGCATCGGGCTGCGGGCGCCGCGGCCGCCCTCTCCTACAAGACCGGAAGCGCCAACACGGGCATGCTTGTCCTGCTGGATCCTGAGGGGGCCATGGACCTGCTCGACCGCATGATGGTGCTCGAAAGGGTGACCGACCGCGCCGCTGGGTCCTACAGCGACGCCGTTGCAGCCGAACGTGAGGTTGAGTCCCTCAGGGACCAATACGACGCTGCCACCGACCGGCACCGGGAACTTGCCACCGAGGCCGCCCAACGGCTCACCGACGCCCAGGAGGACGACACCGCGGCGCGGGCAGCGGTGCAGGAACACCAGTCACGGTCCGCCGAGCTGTTCGAACAACTGGCCGAGCTCAAGGACACCACCGCCAGCCTGGAAGCCGAGCGCATCACCGGGCTGGCGGAACAGGCAGCCTTCCTCGAACAGCAGGCGGCGGCCGAGGCAGCCGCCAAGGCACGTGAGGCTGCAGCTGCTTTATCGGCCACCATCGCCCCGCCCCGCGCTCCGGCACCCCCAGCCGTGGCGGCCCCAGCGCCACAGCCGACGCCCGCTCCACGCCCCACCCCGCCTGCGCCCGTTCCGACCACACCAGCACCTGCTCCCGCTCCGAGGCCGGCACCGGCCCCCGCCCCAGCGCCCGCTCCCAGGCCAGCGCCGGGCCCAGCTCCCGAGCCGGTGCCCGCCCCCGCGCCCGCCCCCGCGCCGGCGCCCGGCCCGCTTGTTGACGACCCCGCCGGCGCCCAGGCCTACGCTTCCTCGCGCCTACCCTCCTTCGGTTGGGACAACGGCCAGTTCCAATGCCTGGTCAGCCTGTGGAACAAGGAATCCCGCTGGCTGACCAGTGCCAACAACCCCTACAGCGGGGCGTACGGGATACCGCAGTCGCTGCCCGGCAGCAAGATGGCCAGTTCCGGCGCCGACTGGCGCACCAACTACCGCACCCAGATCGAATGGGGGCTCGGGTACATCGATGGCCGCTACGGGTCCCCGTGCGCCGCCTGGCAGCACTCCCAGCGCGTCAACTGGTACTAGACGCCCGGATCGGCTGAGATCCGATTGTGGGGGTCGGCCGGGCGCACGTACCCTTAACAGGTGAGTCTCATTACCCCCACCCTTCCCCCCGGTCTCCCCGCCACGTCGGCGGGCGCGGCTGAAGCCCCGACCTCGGAAGTAGGGCGCACCTACGAGGTGCGCACCTATGGCTGCCAGATGAACGTCCACGATTCCGAGCGGATCTCGGGCCTCCTGGAGGACGCCGGCTATACCGCTGCCACCGACGCGCAGGCCGACGTCGTCGTCTTCAATACCTGCGCGGTGCGGGAAAACGCGGACAACAAGCTGTACGGCAACCTGGGGATGCTCGCCTCTGTGAAGGAAACCCACCCCGGCATGCAGATCGCCGTCGGGGGATGCCTGGCCCAGAAGGACCGCGAAACCATCCTGGCGAAGGCACCCTGGGTCGACGCGGTCTTCGGTACCCACAACGTCGGTGCACTTCCCGCTCTCCTGGAGCGGGCACGCCACAACAATGAGGCGCAGCTGGAGATCCTCGAATCCCTGGACGTCTTCCCCTCCACCCTTCCCACCAAGCGCGACGCCGTGTACTCCGGCTGGGTGTCCATCTCTGTCGGGTGCAACAACACCTGCACCTTCTGCATCGTGCCGGCACTGCGCGGCAAGGAGCGCGACCGGAGGCCAGGGGACATTCTCGCTGAGATCGAAGCGCTGGTCGCCGACGGGGCCATCGAGGTAACGCTGCTCGGCCAGAACGTGAACTCCTACGGCGTAGAGTTCGGCGACCGGGGGGCCTTCGCAAAACTACTCCGCGCGTGCGGCAGCATCGAGGGCCTCGAACGGGTCAGGTTCACCAGCCCCCACCCGGCGGCGTTCACCGACGACGTCATCGACGCGATGGCTGAAACGCCCAACGTGATGCCCCAGCTGCACATGCCCCTGCAATCCGGCTCCGACAGCGTCCTGAAGGCCATGCGCCGTTCCTACCGGTCCACCAAGTTTCTGGGCATCCTGGACCGGGTACGGGAAAAGATTCCGCACGCCTCAATCTCCACGGACATTATTGTGGGGTTCCCCGGCGAAACGGAGGAGGACTTCCAGGGCACGCTCGACGTCGTCGAGAAGTCCCGTTTCGCGACCGCCTTCACCTTCCAGTACTCCAAGCGTCCGGGCACCCCCGCCGCCGACCTGCCCGGGCAGATTCCCAAGGCCGTGGTGCAGGAACGGTTCGAGCGGCTCACCGCGTTGCAGGACCGCATCGCCGCCGAGGAGAACGCGATGCAGCTGGGGCGCAGCGTCGAGCTGATGGTGACAGCCCAGCAGGGCCGCAAAGCCAGCGAGACCCACCGCCTGTCCGGGCGCGCCCGCGACCAGCGACTGGTCCACTTCTCGGTACCCGACGGCGTCACGCCTCCCCGGCCGGGCGACCTGGTCACAGTCACCGTCACCGAGGCGGCAGCATTCCACCTGGTCGCCGACCCGGCGACCGCGGCAGACATCCAGATCAGGCGGTCACGGGCCGGCGATGCGTGGGATAGGTCACAGGCCGACTCCTGCGGTGCGCCCACTCCCGGCACGACCTCGCCAGGTGCCGCAGTATCGCTGGGAATGCCCACGCTCCCCGTCCGCGGCGCCTAGCGTTGCCAACCACCGAGCCCACCGGTCCGCCCCTGGTCGCCGTCGTCGGTCCCACCGGGTCCGGCAAGTCCTCGATCGGCATCGATCTGGCCCGCAGGTTCGACGGTGAGATCATCAACGCGGACTCCATGCAGTTCTACCGCGGCATGGATATTGGCACCGCCAAGGTGACCCTTGAGGAACGGCTCGGGGTCCCGCACCATCTGCTCGACACGCTCGACGTGCGGGATGAAGCAAGCGTGGCCGCGTACCAGGAGCAGGCGCGGGCGGCGGTCGACGACATCCGCGGGCGCGGCCGGATGCCGATCCTGGTCGGCGGATCCGGTCTCTACCTCCGGGCGGCCCTGGACGTCCTGGAATTTCCGGGCACGGATGCAGCCATCCGCACCCGGTTGGAGGATGAGCTTGCCCGCGCGGGAGCCGACCCCCTGCGCGAGCGGCTGGCCGACGTCGACCCGGTGTCCGCGGGGCGGGACCTCGACCCACGGCGCCTGATCCGCGCACTCGAAGTCCATGAGGTCACCGGCCGACCGTTCAGCTCCTTCATGCCGCAACGCCGGTACCACCAGCCGGCACTGCAGATCGGCCTGCAGGTTGACCGGGCTCTGTTGCGGGAACGGCTCGCCACCAGGGTCCACACCATGGTGGACAACGGATTACTCGACGAAGTCGCCACCCTCGACAGCCAGGGCCTGCGCACCGGCCGCACCGCGTCACGGGCCCTCGGCTACGCCCAGTTCCTGCGCGTCCTTGACGGGGAGTGGACCGCAGACGAAGCAGCCAGTGACACCATCGACGCCACCCGACGCTTCGCCCGCCGACAGCTCACCTGGTTCCGGGCCGACCCGCGCATCACCTGGCTCGATTGGGAGGACCCGCTCCTCGCCACCCGGGCCGCAGATCACATCCGGCACACGTTAGGCCTATCCTAGAGTGGTGACTACACGACCCGATGCACTCCTTTCCCCCGCACCCAGCGCCCTCGCGGGGGTGGCCTTCACCAAGGGGCACGGCACCGGCAACGACTTCATCCTGGTCACTGATCCCGACGGTGAATTACAGATCCGTCCCGACGACGTCGTCGCCGTCTGTGACCGGCACCGCGGGATCGGCGCCGACGGGCTGATCCGGGCCATCAGGTCCCACCATCTGCCCGAGGGACGCGCGCTGCTCCAAAGCGACCCGTCCGCCGAATGGTTCATGGACTACCGCAATGCGGACGGTTCGCTCTCCGAGATGTGCGGCAACGGCGTCCGGGTGTTCGTCCACCTGCTGGTCTCCACCGGGCTCCTCACCCTCGCCGAGGGTGCAACGGCGTCCATTGCCACCCGCGGTGGCATCAAAGTGGTGGAGCGTTCCGCCGACGGCTACTCGGTGGACATGGGCCCCTGGGAGTTTATCTTCCCGGGGGAGGCGGCCTCCAGGGCCACCGATTCGCTGGTGGAGACCGACGGGCTGGAGGTGCCGCGGCCGGCCCTGTCCATCAGCATGGGCAACCCTCACACGGTGGTCGCACTCGCCGAACCCTCCGAACTGGATGCCGCGCGCCTGTTCACGCCCCCACTCGTCGAGCCAGCCCCCGTTGAGGGGACCAACGTCGAGTATGTGGTGCCCCACGACCCGCTCGTTCACGACGGCGTCGGACGCGTCCGGATGCGGGTCCACGAGCGGGGCGTGGGGGAGACCCTGTCCTGTGGGACCGGGGCGTGCGCCGCAGCGGCAGCCACCCGGTTCTGGGCCGGTGCAGGGGCCCCTCTCGCCTGGAGCGTCGACGTGCCGGGCGGCGTCGTCGGGGTCCGTTTCCATGCGGGACCCGAGGGACGCGAACACGTGAGCCTTAGCGGGCCGGCCGTCCTGGTGGCAACCGGGACGTTCCTCTAGGCCGGTCTAAGCCGGCCGGTTATCTCAGGAACTGAGCCGCTCCACCTGGATGATCCTGAAGGACTTCGAGGAGGCAGTCCTCGACACCTCGTACCCAACTCCCAGCTGATCGCCCAGCCACTTCTGCAGGGAATCCGCGCCGAGGTTCTTCTGCACCACGAGGAAAGCCGACCCGCCCGTGGAGAGCCGGGGGAGCCACTTCAGCAGCAGCGCATGCAACTCGTCCTTGCCTACCCGGATCGGTGGGTTTGACCAGATCGTGTCGAAGGTGGCTCCGGCGTCCACCTCTTCGGGGCGTTGGGCGACGACGTTGCGCAGCCCCAGCAGTTTCGCGTTCTCGGCAGTGAGCGCCAGGGCGCGTTCGTTCACATCGACGGCAACCACCTCGGCGTCGGGCGCCTTCAGAGCAAGGGTCAGCGCCAGTGGCCCCCAGCCACAGCCAATGTCCAGCATGCGGGTGCCCTCGGGGTCGGGCGCCTCAGCCAGGAGAATGCGGGTGCCCTTATCGAGGCCGTCCGCGCTGAAAATGCCTGACGAGGTCACCAGGGTGCGCTCCACTCCGGCCAGGACCGTGCGGAGCGGCTTTCGGATTTCCGGGCCGGACGGCTGGGCGCTGAAGTAGTGGGAATCCATAACAAACCAGCGTAGTCGAGCACCCGGCCCTTTCACGTATGACGTAACCAACGGGACCGATGGGCGACCCCAGGGGCTCAGCCTCCCCACCAGCCGACGCCCTGGGCGTCGTAGACGAGATCCGCTGCGACGGAACCGAGGGGCTCGGCCACATCATAATCCGCCATGTCACGGCCCGCCTCGACCGGGTCGTCGACCGAAAGGAACGACCGGCCCCTGATCAACCCGGCCTGCTGCCCACCGGGGGACAGATAGACGATCGAGATGGTGTCCCCGTCAACCCACGCGTCGTCGACCCGTACCTGCTCCCATTCCGTGGGACCGCCATCCCGCAACCGTTCCAGGCAGGACAGGAGCACGGTCTCCAGCCAGGAGGGCGCTGGCAGGGCGCGAAGCTCCCGGATCAGGGAGTGATGGCGGGCCGAATACATGCCGAGATCCTATCGTTGGCAGCCCGGGACCACGGCAACCCGGCGGGCCGGTGGAACAAATGACCGATTGCGCGCTCAGTGAATTGCCTCACCCGATCCGCGGGTGGGCGACTACCATTGAAGGACACCACTTTAGGGAGCGTATGTCCACGAGTAACGGGGGACCGGCCACGCCGGAACCGGAGATTGGCCCAGCCGAGATCCAGGCAGTCATCGACAGGATCCTGGCGAAAGACGAAGCAGCGTCCGCGAAGGCAGCGGGCAACCGATTCGCCAGCGCCGCGACAGGGCAGGATCATGAGCGGTCGTCCTACGACGGCGATCAGCAGGATCTTGAGGAGCGTCGCGCACTGCGGCGCGTCGCGGGACTGTCCACCGAGCTGGAAGACGTCACCGAGGTCGAATACCGGCAGCTCCGCCTGGAGCGTGTGGTGTTGGCTGGACTGTGGAGCGAAGGCACCGCTGAGGATGCCGAAAACTCGTTGCGGGAACTGTCAGCCCTAGCGGCCACCGCCGGCTCCGAGGTGCTCGACGGGATCGTCCAGCGCCGTCTCAAGCCGGACCCCGGCACCTTCCTCGGCTCGGGCAAGGCCCAGGAGCTCAAGGATATCGTGGTGGCTACCGGTGCAGACACGGTGATCGTCGACAGCGAGCTTTCGCCCTCCCAGCGCCGCGGTCTGGAGGACATCGTCAAGGTCAAGGTCATCGACCGGACCGCCCTCATCCTGGACATCTTTGCGCAGCATGCCAAGTCCCGCGAGGGCAAGGCCCAGGTGGAACTCGCCCAGCTCGAGTATCTGTTGCCACGGCTGCGTGGCTGGGGCGACTCGATGTCCCGGCAGGCTGGTGGCCAGGTGGGTGGCGCCGGTGCGGGTATGGGTTCCCGTGGCCCCGGTGAAACGAAAATCGAACTGGACCGTCGGAAGATCCGTACCCGGATGGCGAAGCTGCGTCGGGAAATCAGCGGCATGTTGCCGGCCCGGGAAACGAAGCGCGCGAACCGCCGTCGCAATGAGATTCCGTCGGTCGCGATCGCCGGTTACACCAACGCAGGCAAGTCCTCGCTGCTGAACCGCCTGACCGACGCCGGGGTGCTCGTGGAGAACGCCCTGTTCGCCACCCTCGATCCCACGGTTCGGAAGGCGGAAACCGCCGACGGACTCGGCTACACCCTGGCCGACACGGTCGGGTTCGTCAGGTCGCTGCCGACCCAGCTGGTCGAAGCGTTCCGGTCCACGCTGGAGGAGATCGCCGATTCCGACCTGATCCTGCACGTCGTGGATGTCTCCCACCCGGACCCGGAGGGCCAGATCGCCGCCGTCCGCGAGGTCCTCGCCGAGGTCGACGCCCGCAAGGTCCCCGAGATCATCGTCCTGAACAAGGCCGACGCCGCAGATCCGTTTGTGATCGAGCGCCTGCGTCAGCGCGAACCACGGCACGTGGTGGTCTCGGCCCGCACCGGGCAGGGCATCCCCGAGCTCCTGGAAGCCATCAGTGCCGCCATTCCCCGCCCCAGTGTGAAGCTGACCCTTCTGGTGCCCTATGAGCGCGGCGACGTCGTGAGCCGCCTGCACCAGTCCGACGCCGAGATCCTCAATCTCGAGCACATGGAGTCGGGAACCCGGCTCGACGTGATGGTGCGCGAGGGTCTCGCCGCTGACCTGGAGGAATTCCGCCAGCATGCCTGAGAGCGGCGCCACCGGGCCGCTGGAACTCCTCGATGCCGCAGTCGAAGCCATGGGTGGTGAGAACCGCACCGGCCAGCACGAGATGACGCAGCGGGTCGCCGAGGCGCTCAATTCCGGCGACCACCTGCTGGTCCAGGCGGGAACGGGTACCGGCAAGTCTCTGGCCTACCTCATTCCGCTGATCTCCCACGCCCTGACCCACGACAAGCCAGCAATCGTGTCGACGGCGACCCTCGCCCTCCAGGCTCAGATAGTCGGCCGGGATGTGCCCCGGCTCCTGAAGGCGTTAAACGGCAAACTGCCGCGCCCGGTGGACGTTGTCCTCCTCAAGGGCCGCGGGAACTACGTCTGCAAGCACAAGACCGGCGGCGGCTTCCCTGAGGAAGGGGCCCCCGACGCGCTCTTCAGCCTCGGTGAGGACACCGCTGCACCCCACCCGGCGGCAGGCCCGGCCACACCGCTGGGCCGCGAGGTGGTCCGGCTCCGGGAATGGGCGGAGGACACTGAGACGGGTGACCGCGACGAACTTACCCCTGGCGTCAGCGAGCAGGCCTGGCGTCAGGTGTCGGTGAGCAGCATGGAGTGTCTGGGAGCCCAGAAATGCCCTGTTGCAGCTGAATGTTTCAGCGAGCGGGCCCGGGCGAAGGCGGGGGACGCCGACATCGTCATTACCAACCACGCCATGCTGGCCATCAGCGCGTTCGAAGGGCTGGCCGTCCTGCCCGAGTACGACGTGGTGGTCATTGATGAGGCACACGAACTGCATGACAGGGTCACGGGCGCGGTCTCCGGGCAGCTTTCGACCGGCATGATCTCCGCCGCTGCCTCAGCGGCGCGCCGACACCTGTCAGTGAGCGCTGAACCCCTGGATTCAGCGAACCGCTTCTTCGAGTCGACGGTCGAGGGCATCCCTTCCGGCCTGATGGCTGCAGGCCTCACCGAGGACCAGGAATCCGCCATCACGCAGGTCCGTGAGGCCTGCCGCGCGGTGCTCTCGGATGCGAAGGGGGATGGCCCAACCCCGGCGGACGGTGGCCGGCAGATGGCCAAGTCCCATGTCATGGCGGTCTTTGAACTGTGTGAACGACTGCTCACCGCGACCCCCGCTGGGGAAGTGCTGTGGGCGTCACGGCCCAGCACCTTCTCTCCGGGTACCGGGTATTCGCAGCCTGACGACACTGCGCCCGCCACGATCAACATTGCGCCGCTCTCCGTCGCAGGGAAATTGCGGGAGGGGCTCTTCGCCGACCACACGGTGGTGCTGACGTCGGCGACCCTCGCCATCGGTTCCGAGTTCGGACCGGTCGCCGGTTCGCTGGGGCTTGCCGGGGCGTCTGCGCCCTCCTGGACCGGGGTCGACGTCGGCAGTCCGTTCGACTACCCGAAGCAGGGCGTGCTCTACGTGGCGAAGGATCTGCCCAAGCCTGAGCGTGGCACCTCGCCGGCCCAACTCGATGAGCTGGAGGTGCTTCTCAAGGCCTCCCGGGGTGGGGCACTCGGGTTGTTCTCGTCCCGCCGCGCCGCGGAAGAAGCGGCAGAGGCGCTGCGACCCCGGGTCGACTTCGACATCCTGTGCCAGGGCGACTCCTCGATGTCCGCCCTGGTCAAGCAGTTTTCCGATGAGCCGGACACCTGCCTGTTCGGCACCATGTCGTTGTGGCAGGGAGTGGACGTGCCCGGCAGGTCCTGCCGACTCGTGACCATCGACCGGATTCCGTTCCCCCGGCCCGACGACCCCCTGATGACAGCCCGGACGAGGGCGGTGGCCAAGGCTGGCGGCAACGGCTTCATGAGCGTTTCCGCGACGCATGCGGCTGTCCGGCTCGCCCAGGGCGCCGGACGGCTGATCCGCGCGACCGAAGACAAGGGGGTGGTGGCGATCCTGGACTCCAGGCTGGCCAACGCACGGTACGGCTCGTTCCTACGTGCCGCACTTCCCCCGTTCTGGTCCACCACCGATCGCGCGACGGCGCTAGGGGTCCTGGAGCGTCTGGCTGGCGAGCCCCGCTAGAGGGCGCGCATCACCGAGACGACCTTGCCCATAATGGTGGCCTGATCGCCGAGGATCGGCTCGTACTGGGTGTTCTGCGGCAGGAGCCAGGTGTGGCCGTCACGCTGGCGGAACGTTTTCACCGTCGCCTCGTCGTCCAGCAGTGCTGCCACGATGTCACCGTTCTGGGCTTCCTGCTGCCGACGGACCACCACCCAGTCGCCGTCGCAGATCGCCGCGTCGATCATTGAGTCCCCATAAACGCGAAGCATGAACAGGTCGCCGTGGCCCACCAGCTGCCGCGGCAGCGGCATGACGTCCTCGACCACTTGGTCCGCGAGGACGGGCCCACCAGCAGCAATCCGGCCGACCATGGGAACCATTGCAGCGTCAATGGCACCGCCGATCTCGGTTGGAGCTCCCGCAGCGGTCCCAGCGGCGGCGCCCTTCTGGTCGTGATCAAGGGTGAGGGGCAGCAGGATCTCCATCGCGCGGGGCCGCTTCGGATCCCGCCTTAGGTACCCCATCCTTTCCAGCTGCGAGAGCTGGTGGGTGACGCTTGACAGGCTCGCCAGCCCCACCGTGTCTCCGATCTCGCGCATGGACGGGGGATAGCCGTTGGTGCCGATCGCCCGCTGGATGGTCTCCAGGATTTTCTTCTGCCGGACGGTCATTCCCTTGGGCACCTGCCGACCCCGGGGGCGGCCACGGGCGGGGAGGGCCGTGGGAGCCAGGTCGGAGGTCTGTTCATCCAGTGGTCCGTCGGACTCTTTCACGGTCGCTGTCCCTTCGATAAGAATCCAGGTGACCCGGCGGATCCTGATGTTTTCAGGGGCCGAGCTTATTTTGTCAGTGGCGGATGATGTGCTGATTTCTGCTGGAACCAAACCATCATCCTTGCCCTAACGGTATGGGAGTTAGGACACGTTTTCAAACATTTGTTCGATCGTGTCTCGACAAAGTTCGTCAATGAGTGCTAAAAATAAACAAGCAGTAATTCGAAGATAAGTTCGAACAAAACGGGTTCACCCGGTTTTACAGTCGAACAGGATCCCCGGCCCGTTGGCCGGGCCCGGCCGCAGCGCCGGGATCGAATGGACTGATTCGAGTACAGAGAGGTGTATCCATGTCTGTCATCACCACACACCAAGATTCCCCCGCCCGTGACACCAGCCGCGCAAAACTGCGGCTCACCCGCCGCGGCAGGCTCCTGTTGGTCGGCCTGCCGATCGTGCTGCTGGCATCAGCCGCCCTCATGTTGTCCGGCTTCTTCAACTCCCCGGCGAAGGCCTCCAGCGAACACGGTGAATTCACCCAGACCGTCAGCGTGAGCGTAGCCTCCGGCGAAACCATCTGGCACCTGGCCACCGAGTTTGCTCCCGAGCGGGACCCACGCGACGTCGTGGCCGAGATCGTCGAACTGAACAGCCTCAGCACCTCGGTACTGCAGGCTGGGCAGCAGCTGGATATCCCGTCCGGACGGTGACCCGCAGCACCCTCGCAGAAGCACCCTCGCAGCGCAATTCACTGCCGGCCCGTCAGGTCACTGCCGGCCCGTCAATATAGCCAACCCGGTCCGCCAGCTTTCGGCCGCCGACGCGGTGCGCCAACGGTTGTGCGCTTACCTGCCAACATGGACTTGCCTGTCAGCGTGGCCTTGCAGGTGGTAGCGCGGACTTGCAGGTGGCCCGATTCTGTACTGGCGGGCTCCGCGCTTAACCTTGAGAGGTGAGCGAACAGTTTGAGCGGTTGAGCCGATTGCCCCTACGCGACGATCTCCGGGGGAAGCACCCTTACGGTGCCCCCCAGCTGGACGTCCCGATCCTCCTGAATGTCAACGAGAACACCTACGGGGTCCCGGACGAGGTGCGGGAGGCAATCATCGCTGCGATCAGCCATGAGGTCGGCGGCCTGAACCGGTACCCGGACCGGGAGTTCACCGAGCTCCGCACCAACCTGGCCCGGTACCTGGGCCACGGGCTGACTCCGGACAACCTCTGGGCGGCGAACGGGTCCAATGAGGTGCTGCAGCACCTTCTGCAGGCTTTCGGGGGGCCGGGTCGGTCCGCGATTGGCTTCCCGCCGACCTACTCCATGTATCCGCTCCTTGCCAGCAGCACCGGCACCCGGTACATCGCCGGGGAAGGAAACGGGCAGTTTGATCTCAGTGCCGGCGATGCTGCCCGCCAGGTACAGCAGTCCGGGGCAAACATCGTTTTCCTTTGCTCGCCCAACAATCCCACCGGTTCCGCCCTTGGGCTGGACGTCGTGGAAGCCGTTTATGAGGCCAGCGAGGACGCCCAGGCGATCGTGATCGTCGATGAAGCCTACGCAGAGTTTGCCCACACCGGCACGGTCAGCGCCCTGACCCTACTGGAGGGCCGCGAGCGCCTCGTGGTGTCCCGCACCATGAGCAAGGCCTTTGCCATGGCCGGAACCCGTCTCGGTTATCTGGCGTCCGCACCCGAGGTTACTGATGCGCTGCGGCTGGTCCGCCTGCCATATCACCTCTCGGCAGTGACGCAGGCGACCGCCAACGCCGCCCTGACCCACTCCGGGAAGCTGCTTGCCAATGTGGAAAACATCAAGGCGCAGCGGGACCGGATCGTCGAGAGCCTGCGGGGTCTGGGACTGTCACCGGTCCCGTCGGACGCCAACTTCGTCCTCTTCGGAGGTCTTGAGGATCCACAACGTATCTGGCAGGGCCTGCTCGACGCGGGCGTCCTGATCCGTGACGTTGGCATCCCCGGCCATCTGAGGGTCACGGCCGGTACCGAGACCGAAACCACAGTGTTCCTTGACACTCTGGGATCGTTGCTGGGCAGGACCGTCTCCTAGACTGGTAGGAGACCGTGCCCAGCGGCATCGCGCGTTGGCGACACGAACCACCGCATCACCCAGCACCCATCCGCTATGCACCAAGCGAAACGAACCAACCGAAGGACAGTCATGAGCGTGGAAACCACCGTCGGACGCACTGCGAGCCGGGAGCGGGCCACCAGCGAATCATCGGTCTTCGTCCAGGTGGATCTGGACGGCACAGGCCGAGCGGAGATCAGCACCTCGGTGCCGTTCTACGACCACATGCTGACAGCCCTGGCGAAGCACTCCCTGATCGACCTGACGGTCCGTGCCACTGGCGATACCCACATTGACGTCCACCACACCGTCGAGGACGTAGCCATCACCCTCGGCGAAGTGCTCCGGGAGGCCCTGGGCAGCAAGGCCGGGATCCGCCGGTTCGGCGAAGCGACGGTTCCCCTTGATGAGGCGCTGGCCAACGCGGTCGTCGACATCTCAGGCAGGCCCTATCTGGTGCACACCGGCGAACCCGCAGGCCAGGAGTACCACCTGATCGGTGGACACTTCACCGGCTCGCTGACCCGCCACGTCTTCGAGGCCATCACCCTGCACGCCCAGATCTGCTTGCACATGACCGTCCTTGGCGGGAGGGACCCGCACCACATCGTTGAGGCCCAGTTCAAGGCATTTGCCCGCGCCCTCAGGGCTGCGGTGGAGCCTGACCCACGGGTGGAGGGCATTCCGTCTACCAAGGGGGCGCTATGAGTGCCCCACGTGTCACCGTCCTGGACTACGGTTCCGGGAACATCCGATCGGCGGTCCGTGCCCTTGAGCACGTCGGGGCCGACGTCACGCTCAGCGCCAAGCCCGACGACGTGCTCAACGCCGACGGACTGGTCGTGCCCGGCGTCGGGGCCTTCGCGACGGTGATGAAGGGGCTCAAGGACGTCGATGCCCTCCGGATGATCGGTCGACGGGTCGCCGGCGGTCGCCCGGTCCTGGGGATCTGCGTCGGACTGCAGATCCTCTTCGACGAGGGCGTCGAACACGGTGTCCGCTCCGCAGGCATGGGTGAATGGCCTGGAACCGTCGAGCGGCTCCAGGCCGACGTCGTCCCCCACATGGGCTGGAATACCGTCAAGGCACCTGTCGGGTCCCGCCTCTTTGAGGGGATCGACAACGAACGGTTCTATTTCGTGCACTCCTATGGGGTGCAGCAGTGGAAGTTTGACGTCACCCAGCCGGCCATGAAGCCGCCGCTGGTGACCTGGGCAGACCATGGTGGACCGTTCATTGCGGCCGTCGAAAACGGTCCGCTGAGCGCCACCCAGTTCCACCCCGAAAAGTCGGGTGACGCTGGGGCGGCCCTGCTGTCGAACTGGACAGCAGGGCTCCGTTAGCCATGTGGAGCATAGTGCTGATGGGACTTGCTGGCCTGCTGATCGGTGGGGCCATCTCCTTCCGGGCGCAGGAATTGCCCAAGTTCCTGATCATCAGCTTCTGGGTGCTTGCCGGAATGGCCCTGCTCGGCGCCTACCTGCTGACCCTCACCGACATCTGATCCTGAAGACATCCGACAGCTACGAAAGAGTCCCAACACCTGATGAGCCCCTTTACCGAATCACCCATTCTTGAACTGCTGCCAGCTGTTGACGTCGTCGATGGTCAGGCAGTCCGCCTGGTCCAGGGCGAGGCGGGCAGTGAAACTGGCTACGGCGACGCCCTCGAAGCAGCCCTCGCCTGGCAGCACGATGGTGCCGAGTGGGTCCACCTGGTGGACCTGGATGCCGCGTTTGGCCGGGGATCCAACCGGGACCTGCTGGGCCGCGTGGTCGACCAGCTCGACATCAAAGTCGAGCTCTCCGGCGGCATTCGCGACGACGCCAGCCTTGACGCGGCACTTGAGCTCGGTGCGCACCGGGTGAACCTTGGCACTGCGGCGCTTGAAGATCCCGAATGGACCGCTTCCGCCATCGCCCGCTACGGCGACAAGATTGCCGTCGGCCTGGACGTGCGCGGCACCACCCTCGCAGCCCGCGGCTGGACCCAGGAGGGCGGGGATCTATGGGAAGTTCTGCAGCGCCTCGAAGACGCCGGCTGCTCCCGGTATGTCGTCACCGATGTGACCAAGGACGGCACGCTCCGCGGACCGAACCTCGAACTCCTTCAGCAGGTACTGGAACGCACCTCGCGGCCGGTCGTGGCGTCCGGTGGCATCTCCAGCCTGGAAGACCTCGCGGCGCTGCGCCAGCTGGTCCCGCAGGGGCTGGAAGGGGCGATTGTCGGGAAGGCGCTGTATGCGGGGGCTTTCACCCTGCCCCAGGCGCTAGACATCGCCGGCCACCCGGCGCCGCGCGTGTGAGCGAACGGCACCTCCCGGCGCACATTGCCGCCGCCCTTGCCGGCAATACCGCCGACTCGGCCGGGCAGGCCTGGGAAGGCCGTGACCTGAGTGGCGACGGCAACCCGCTGCACAACTTCGACGACGACGACGGCGCCGCCCCACCCGCCTACACCGCGGCAGTCAACCGGCTGTTGACCGGAGACGGTGATGAGGCGGCGGTGCTCGCTGCGCTGGCCGGAGTCCGTGTCTTCGTGCCAGTGGTCGCCCAACTGGTGGCTGGGGGAGACCCCGCACATGGTGGGGACAAGGAAGCCGACATGGCCCTGGTGACCCTGAAGGCACCTGATGGCCGAAGTGCCCTGCCGGTGTTCAGCTCCACCGCAGCGCTCACCGCATGGCACCCGGAGGCCAGGCCGGTGGCGGTCTATGCCCCCCGCGCGGCACTCTCGGCGGTGGCTGACAACTCGGAACTGCTGGTCATTGATCCCGGAGCGCATTTCACCTTCGTGGTCCGCCGGCCGGCCCTCTGGGCACTGGCCCAACAGATTCCCTGGGAGCCCGCCTACAGGGATCCGCGGATTGCCGAACTGGTGGCCCTGGCTACCGGCGAGGAACCGGCCATCCTGCGGGCGGCCGTGGGCCCTGGCAGCGGGGTTCGGGCCCGGGCGGCAGACGGTACACTGGCATCCGGCGGCGGCCCGGGGCCAGAGGTGCGACTCCAGATCACCCTTCGTGACGGACTGGCCGAAGACGCCGTCCGCACAGTGGTCCAGCGGCTTCAGGACAACCTGCGCGGCAATACAGAATTTGTGGAACGGGTCGACTCACTTGAGGTGGTGCTGACCCGCTGAGAACGTGCGGGCGGACCCGCAGAAGAGGGAACACAGTGAACTTTGCCCTCTACCGGGAGCTCCTTCGCATCGTCCCGGTGCGGCGCCTGCTCATCGTGGGGATGATCGCCCGGTTCCCGCATTCAGCGGCGGGCGTCCTGCTGACCCTGCACGTGGTGCAGACCCTCGATCGCGGCTACGCCGAGGCTGGCGCCGTCGCCGCCTTGCTGACGATTGGGATCGCCGTTGGTGCGCCCTGGCGGGGCCGCCGGGTCGACAGTGCGGGGCTCCGAAAGGCCCTGATCCCCTCGGTCATCGCCGAGGCGGTGATCTGGTCGGTTGCTCCCCAACTGTCTTACGAATGGCTGCTCCTCGCCGCACTGGTTGGCGGCCTGTTCACCCTGCCCGCGTTCTCGGTGGTCAGGCAGTCCCTCGGCGTCATGGTCACCGGCGAGAAGCGGCGTACCGCGTTCACCCTCGACGCCATCGGCACCGAAATGATCTTCATGGTGGGCCCGGCGCTGGGCGTGATCCTGGCAACCCAGGTCTCCACGGTGCTGGGACTTACCCTCGTGGGACTGGCCACCGCCGGGGCCGGCCTGTTCCTGATGTGGTTCAACCCGCCGACCCGTACCGAGCAGCTTGGCGCCTCCGCGGCCGCGCCTACCGAGGCCGAAGACGAGGCTGCCGCCGTCGGGGCGCTGGTCGCTGCGGCCCCGGCCCATGTCACTGAGGCGTCGGCTGAACTTCATCCGGGTAGACGTACCGCCGCCGGGCCAGCGGCTTTGAAGGACCGGATGGCCGGGAGCTTCGGCTGGCTCTCAGTTGCCGTTGCGGTGGTCCTGGTGGTCGCCGCCGGAGCAGGACTGGTGTTGGCCGGGACCGAGGTCGGGATTGTGGCAGCGCTCGAGGAAACCGGGCGAGAGGGCGAACTCGGGCTGGTCTTCGCCGCCTGGTGCGCAGCATCGGTGGTCGGTGGGCTGGTCTACGGAGCGCTGCGCCGGCCAGTGTCACCCCTGGTGCTGTTGCTGCTCATGGGGCTGTTCACCATTCCGATGGGGTTCGCAGAAAACACCCTGGCACTGTGTCTCCTGTCGATCCTGCCCGGTTTCCTGTGCGCACCGGTGCTATCCGCCGCATCGGAACGGGTGGCAGACCTGGTGGTCGAGGAACGCCGTGGGGAGGCGATGGGCTGGTACGGCTCGGCGCTCACCTCAGGTGTGGCGCTCGGGGCGCCGCTGGCGGGTATCACCATTGACACGGTGGGACCCTCCGCCGCGTTCACCACCGTGGGGTCAGTCGCGGTCACCATCTGTGTCCTCGGCCTCGGCGCCCAGCAGGTACGACGCCGACGTGCGGCGTGAGAGCTAGTTGACGGCCCCGGTGAACTTCTCCCCGGGTCCCTTCCCGGGGGCGTCCTGGATGACCGAAGCCTCACGGAACGCCAGCTGGAGCGACCGCAGGCCGTCGCGCAGCGGGCCGGCGTGCTGGCCGCCAATCTCTGGTGCGGCCGCGGTGACAAACCCGGCGAGGGCGGTGATGATTTTCCGGGCCTCGTCCAGATCCTTGAGCTCCTCCGCGTCGTCGCCTTCGGCCAGGCCGCACTTCACCGCGGCGGCACTCATCAGGTGCAGGGCGCTGGTCATGATCAATTCGACGGCGCTTACCTCGGCAATGTCGCGCCGGACCTGGCGGCCGTCGTCGTCCGTTGGCTGCCCGGCAGCGCTCGGCTGCGTTGGTTCGCTGGCTGCGCTGGCGGAATCGCCGTTGTCGGCGGGGGACTGGAAGACATTGCGGGCGCTGTCTGGATTACTGGCGGGGGTGCTCATGCTGGTAAGCTTGTCACAGACCGACTGGAGGTCGCTATTTCCTGCGCCCGCACGGGGCATGAAAAAGATCACTTCCAGTTTGCAAGCGGAGTCCTCTCCCACCCGCGATTGCCAGGTGTTTCGTTTCGAAGCATGGTGGCAGCCGGGTAATAGGTCGGTGCGTACGGCGCGGGATTGCTTTCCTGTCAGTACGGCCCCACTGTAGTGGGCTCACCGATCATCGAGGCCTCTGATTGCACTGCAATCGGGGGCCTTCTTCTGTTGCGGTGGGTAACACTTCATAAGATTTCAGGAGCAACACATTAGCGAGCCAAGAATCAATGATCGTATCCGCGTCCCTGAGGTGCGGTTGGTAGGACCTGCGGGCGAACAGGTAGGCATCGTCCGTATTGAGGATGCTCTCCGTCTTGCCTCCGAGTCAGACCTTGATCTTGTTGAGGTTGCACCGCAGGCCAAGCCTCCGGTTGCCAAGCTGATGGATTTTGGCAAGTACAAGTACGAAGCCGCCGTCAAGGCTCGTGAGGCGCGCAAGAACCAGACGAATACCGTTCTCAAGGAGATCCGGTTCCGCCTGAAGATTGACACCCACGACTACGAGACCAAGCGCGGACATGCAATGCGTTTCCTGGGTGCCGGTGACAAGGTCAAGGCCATGATCCAGTTCCGTGGACGTGAGCAGCAGCGCCCCGAGATGGGTATCCGCCTGCTGCAGAAGTTCGCGGAAGACGTTGCCGAGGTGGGCATCGTGGAGTCGACTCCGCGAATCGACGGCCGCAACATGGTGATGGTCATCGGTCCGGTCAAGAACAAGGCCGAAGCGAAGGCTGAGGCTCGACGCGCCACCCAGCGTGCCGACGCCAAGGCAGCGAACGAGGCTGTGAAGGCTGGTACGGAGAAGGTTGACACCACTCCGGACAAGGCGCCAATGACGCAGAGCCTCGCCGACCTGCTTCCTGACGGCTATTCGACGACGGCCTCGCAGGAGGCTGCAGAAGAAGCAGCAGCGCAGAAAGTGATCGACGCCGAGGTTGCAGCGAAGGAAGCCGCAGCCCAGGAGATCGTCGATCGCGAGAAGGCGGTCCAGGACAAGGCGGACAAGGAAGCTGCAGCAGCCGAGGCCGCGAAGGCGGCGAAGGCTGCTGAGAAGGCTGCCGCCGACGCACCCAAAGCCCCGGCCAAGCCCAAGACAGCAGAGAAGCCAGCGCCGGCCGCCAAGCCTGCCGCGGCGCCGAAGCCGATGGCAACCCCGAAGCCAATGGCGATGCCCAAGCCAGCAACACCAAAGCCTGCCAGCAAGGCTGCTCCCCGGAGCACGCCGAGCCGGCCTAAGCCAGGAACCTCCGACTAGGGATCCAGATCCCCGGAGCCACCCGGCGCCCTAATAAACCCGCAGGCACCCCCGCGGGTGCCGTACGAACCGCCCGCAGTCGCGGGCGGAAACCAAAGGAGATCGGTTCTCATGCCGAAGATGAAGACCCACAGCGGTGTCAAAAAGCGTTTCAAGCTGACCGGAAGCGGCAAGCTCAAGCGCCAGCAGGCCAACCGCCGTCACTACCTGGAGCACAAGCCCTCCACCCTGACCCGCCGTCTCGGCAGCGACAAGATCGTCTCGAAGGCCGACACCAAGGTCATCAAAAAGATGCTGGGCATCTAACTCACCAACCAACTTAACCGGGACAGGCCCAGTGCACTGCTGTTTGCAGGACAGGGCAACACCAAGATGTTCCGGTAGATCTACTGAAGGAGTACGCACGTGGCACGTGTGAAGCGGGCGGTAAACGCCCATAAAAAGCGTCGGGTTATTCTCGAGCGGGCGAAGGGTTACCGGGGGCAGCGTTCACGCCTATACCGTAAGGCCAAAGAGCAGCTCCTGCACTCGTTTGTCTACAGCTACGGCGACCGCCGCAAGCGCAAGGGCGATTTCCGTCGCCTCTGGATCCAGCGCATCAACGCTGCGTCCCGCGCCAACGGCCTGACCTACAACCGTCTGATCCAGGGCCTGAAGGCCGCTGAGATCCAGGTTGACCGCCGGATGCTGGCCGAGCTTGCAGTTTCCGACGCCAATGCGTTCGCCGCACTGGTGCAGATTGCCAAGGATTCGCTGCCTGCCGACACTTCGGCACCCGCTGGCGCCGAGGCCTCATCGGCCAAGGCACCAAAGAAGGCACCCGCCAAGGCATAGCCTGACGGCTTGGGCATAACGCCCCCCAGCTGCCGGGTTGACCGGATTACTGGGAAAACTGAATAACTGAGAACATCAGTACATGACTAACACCGGACGCCCCGCGGCACCGCCCATGACCAACCCCCGAGCTGATCGGGTGAAGGAAGTGGCACGACTCGCGGGGCGTCCGGCCCGCTTAAGGCAGGGCAGGTTTCTCGCTGAAGGGCCGCAGTCCGTCCGCGAGGCGCTGAGCCTGCATTCGGCTCGGCATGCCGCGGGTGAGCCTTCGGTGGTCGAGGAACTGTTCATCACCGAGGAGTGCCTTGAACGGCACGCTGAACTGGGCCTCTTTGAGGGCCAACCCGCGCCCCGGCTGGTCACCGAGGAGGTCCTCGCCGCCATGTCCTCGACCGTGACCCCCCAGGGTGTCATCGCCGTCTGCGCCTTTGTCGACGTGTCCCTGGAAACGGTGCTCGCGACTGAACCACGGCTGATCGCCGTGATGGTTGAGGTCCGCGACCCCGGCAACGCCGGTACGATCCTTCGGGCGGCCGACTCGGCCGGTGCCGACGCGGTGGTGCTGACGTCGTCGTCCGTGGACCTGTACAACCCGAAAGCGGTTCGCTCCACCGTGGGATCGCTGTTCCATCTTCCCGTGGTGATGGGAGCCGATCTGGAACTGGTGCTCTCCTCCCTGAGGGAACACGGGATCACAGTATTGGCGGCCGACGGGTATGGGAACGTGGACCTCGACGTGCTGCAGGAAGGGAGCGCCCGACGCCGGCTGGCGCCTGGCAACGACGGGCAGGGTGCTGACGCGGCACAACTGGAGGCGCGGACGGCATGGCTGTTCGGCAACGAAGCGCAGGGGCTGCCCGACGACGTTTTGCGGGGGGCTGATCACCGGGTGTCGGTGCCCATCTACGGGCGGGCTGAGAGCCTCAACGTCGGCACGGCAGCGACCGTCTGCCTCTACGCGTCGGCCAGGGCGCAGCGCCTCAGCTGACCGACACCGGCTCGGCAGGCTCGGCCGCTGCCGCCCGGGTGCGCCGGTCGATACGGCCGCTGGCCAGCGCGACACCGAGACCAATTGCCGCGAGCACCGCACCGACCAGGGCCGGCGCGGTGTAGCCCCACCCAAGTTCGATGACGACGCCACCGAGGAACGCGCCCAACGCGTTCGCCGTGTTCAGGGCGGCGTGATTCAGGGAGGACGCGAGCGACGGGGCGTCGGGCGAGACATCGAGCAGTCGGACCTGGAGCGATGGGATGAGCATTGCGCCAATCGCGCCTACCAGGAAGACGAAGAGCAATGCCGTCGGTGCCCACTGGACGGCGAAGGAGAACGCCACCAGCGTGAGGGCGATGACGCCCATCACCCAGTAGATGGTGCCCATCACGGAAATGTCCGCCAGGCGGCCGCCAACAATATTTCCGGTCACCATGCCGAGACCGTAGAGGGCGACGACGATCGGCAGCGTTGCCGACGGAAGCCCTGTCACTTCGGTCATGGTGGGGGAAATGTAGGAGTAGACGGCGAAGAAGCCGCCGAAGCCGACGATGCCGATCAGCAGGGTCATCCAGACCTGGAGATGCTTCAACGCGCCAAGTTCGCCCCGGATGGAGGCGCCCTTCTTGACCTGCAGGTGGGGGACGCTCCGCGTGATCATCACGATGGTGAGCACTCCGATTGCTCCCACCAGCAGGAACATGGTGCGCCAGCCGAAGAGCTGGCCCAGCCAGGTGGCGATCGGCACGCCAATCACGTTGGCGATGCTCAGACCCAGCATCACCATCGCGACGGCGTGCGCCCGACGGGTCGGCGCTGAGAGCGAGGCGGCGATCACTGCAGCCAGGCCAAAGTAGGCGCCGTGCGGCAGGCCGGACAGGAAACGGGACAGCAGGAGCCAGCCGTATTCGCTGGCGAAGTAGGACGACAGGTTGCCGACGGTGAAGACGACCATCAGCCCGATGGCCATTCCTTTGCGGGGCAGTCGTGCCCCCAGCGCGGCGAGCAGGGGTGCACCGACGACGACGCCGATCGCGTAGGCAGAGATGACATGTCCGCCCTCGCTGTCGCTGATATTGAGGGCCCCGGTCATCTCCGCGAGGAGGCCCATGATGGCGAACTCGGTGGTGCCGATGCCAAAGCCGCCCATCGCCAGCGCAAGGATGGCAAGGTTCAGCTGCCGGGGGGACAGGGGGGAGGTGCGTCGGGCATCAGACATGGAACTCGATTCGGCGGCATGGGATGAAGAAGGAGGCGAAGTCCTGTAGGGCGCAACGCGTCGACGCCGTTGTCTATTTCAACTCTAGCCTTGCCTGGGCTGGTGCCGCCTTCCCGTGTGACGGCAACGGCCCAGGCTGTGCAGCAGACCGAACCTGTCGATGTAAGGAAGATCATGGCTGCTGGCGCGAAGGGTGACCAGCCGAACAACCAGGTCCGGGCACTCTGACGGGGCCGCCCGGCGAACAACTGGACTCGCTGGACGCGCCAGCTACACTCGGTTCGTGCCTGCAGAGAACCTACCGCGCCAGATCGTCGGCGCCGCGATCGTTGATTCCCTCGTCCGCCCCACCCGGCTGCTCGCCGCGCGTCGGACGGCTCCCGAACAGTTCGCCGGGATGTGGGAGTTCCCCGGCGGCAAGGTGGAGGCGGGGGAGTCGGACACCGCTGCCCTCCACCGGGAGTTGCTGGAGGAGCTCGGGGTGACAGTTCTGCTGGGGGCAGAGGTGGTTGGGCCCGTTCCCGGGGGCTGGCCGCTCAACGAGCGCGCCGTGATGCGGGTCTGGCTCGCCGAGGTTGCCACCGGCGAGCCTGTGCCGCTTGAGGATCACGATCTACTGTCATGGGTGCCTCTTGGAGGATCGGACGAACTGGTGAACCTGGCCTGGATCCCGGCGGACCGTCCCATCGTTGACGCTCTGCTGACCCAGGTAAGCGTCCCACACTAGATCTGCGCGCTACTAGAACTGGGCTGCCTTAGAACTGGGCCGTACTAGAACAGTGTTGGCTCTGAGCCTGCTGCACGTGATGGTGGGGAGAGAGCCGTCGGGGAACCCGCCTCACCGTCGTCGGGTGTCCCGGGCTGAAGCTCACGGAAGAATTGCGCGCCAGAGGTGAACCCGTGTCTGGCCCGGTGGTGCCGGATTCTGCCCGACAGCCAGGTCCGGTATTCCTTCGACGCGTAGCTGCCTCCGCGGTAGAGCCGCTGATAGCGGCCTACGAGCTGTGGATGGTTGGCTGCCAGCCAGTCCATGTACCACTCGCGGGCACCAGGACGCAGATGGAGCGCACCCGCCGAGACTCCGCTGGCTCCCGCCGCCGCCAGGGCCCCAAACAGTGCAGCAAGGGCTTCATCGCTATCCGTTAGCCACGGCAGGATCGGCATCGCCAGGACGCCGCAGGGCAGGCCGGCATCACGGAGCCGACTGATCAGCTCCAGCCTGGCCTTGGGAGTAGGTGTTCCTGGCTCCACCGCATGGGCCAGCGCCGGGTCAATGATCGCGAGCGAAATGCCCATCCCTATCTCCACCGAGGACGACGCCTGCTTCAACAGCGGGATGTCCCGGGCCAGCAAGGTCCCCTTCGTGAGGATGGAGAAGGGTGTCCCCGAATCGGCCAGCGCGGTGATGATGTCGGGCATCAACTGGTAACGCCCCTCAGCACGCTGGTAGGGGTCGGTGTTGGTGCCCATCGCCACATGTTCGCGTCGCCACGAGCGGCGAGACACCTCGAGCCGCACCACTTCCCCGGCGTTGGTCTTCACCACGAGCTGGGAATCGAAGTCCAGCCCGGTATCGAGGTTCAGGTAGCTGTGGGTC
Source organism: Arthrobacter sp. CAN_C5 (assembly GCF_017875735.1). Taxonomy (NCBI): domain Bacteria; kingdom Bacillati; phylum Actinomycetota; class Actinomycetes; order Micrococcales; family Micrococcaceae; genus Arthrobacter; species Arthrobacter sp. CAN_C5. The sequence continues at coordinate 2,749,633 of NZ_JAGGMZ010000001.1, read as the reverse complement.
TTGCGGGCGAAGCAATAGACGCAGGCATGTGAGCAGCCACGGTAGGGGTTGATGGTCCAGTGAAATGGCATGCTGGAGGTGCCCGGAACCTTGTTGAGGACCGACTTCGCCAGCACTTCGTGGAAGGTGATCCCGGCGAAGTCGGGTGTCCTGACTGTCCGTACCAGGCCGCTCAGGGGGAGCAGCGCCTCCTGGGGAACCGGCGCCGTCGTCGTCGTACTCTGCCCAACCCATCGCATAAATACATTAGAACATATCTTCTAATGTATTTGATAGGAGCGTACTTGTATGCTGTGGGTCCAGGGTAAGAAGGGGGTCTGCGCCATGGGCCAGGTGATCGAAGTTGATGGTCTCCGGAAGTCGTTCGGGCGCCGGGAGGTGCTGCATGGCATCGGCTTCGGGGTGGAGCGTGGAGAGGTATTCGGCGTCATCGGCCCCAACGGTGCCGGGAAGACCACCACCATGCGGTGCCTGCTGGACATCATTCGCCCCAGTTCCGGAAACATCAGGATCCTGGGCCAGGACCCCGGCGCAGCCGGACCGAGGCTCCGCCGCCGGATCGGGTACCTGCCGGGGGAGCTGTTCCTTGAGCAGCGGATCACCGGGCGACGGCTCCTGGCGCACTATGCAGCGATCAGCGGCACGGTTCGGCCGGGGCGGGCTGACGAACTCGCGGAACGGTTCAATCTTGACCTGGACCGCCATACCCGGAAGCTTTCCAAGGGCAACAAGCAGAAGCTCGGGCTGGTCCAGGCCTTCATGCATGATCCCGACGTGTTGATTCTGGACGAGCCCACCAGCGGGCTTGATCCGCTGATCCAGCAGGAGTTCCGCTCGCTGCTGCGCGAGGTCCAGCACAACGGTCAGACGGTTTTCCTCAGTTCGCACGTCCTGAGCGAGGTCCAGCAGGCGGCGGACAGGGTGGCCATCCTGCGCGACGGCGACATCGTGCGCATCTCATCGGTCGCCGACCTGCGGGAGGGTGCCCACCGGCAGGTCAGGATTTCGGTGACTGGCGTCCCCCCGGCCGAGGTGGAGTTGCTGCTCCGGGACGTGCCGGGACTCCACCTGAAGCATGTCCACGCCGCCGGGGAGCTCACGGAGGTTTCGGCGACCCATGAGGGAGCCATCCAGCCGCTGATCCAGGCCCTCGCACCGCTGCAACTGGCGGATCTGGTCATCGAGGAACCCGATCTCGAGGAATCGGTTCTCACCCTGTACGGTTCAACCGCGAAGGGCGGCGCTGGGGAAATCGCAGCTGGCAGCGCCGAACGCGCACCGGGGGCACACGCAGCTGGCGCTGCCGGCACCCGCGGCGGCGAACGGACCCTGCCATGACTCATTCGGCACCCGCGGCCCGGGACCGGTCCAAGACACCGCCTTTGTCGACACCGCCTTTGTCAGCACTGCCCCTTTCGACACTGCCCCTGTTCCGACGGGCACTCCTCGATCACTGGCGTTCCACGGTGGCCTGGGCGGTGGGGCTCGCCGCGGCCATCATGCTGTACCTGCCGCTGTTTCCCTCTCTCGGGAACAGCGCTGAGATGCAGGACCTGATCAACGCGCTCCCTCCGGAGATGACCCGGGCACTGAACTATGATCAGATCGCCTCCGGCTCCGGGTACACACAGGCCACAATTTTTGGTCTGATCGGCTTTCTGCTGATGACCATCGCCTCAGTGTCCTGGGGCGCTTCGGCGGTGGCCGGCGACGAGGAATCCGGCCAACTTGAGCTCACGCTCGCCCACGCAGTGAACAGGCCCCAGGTAGTACTAGAGCGGGCGCTGGCGATCGGGGTGCGGATCGTGCTGCTCTCGGCTGTGGTCTTTGGCCTGGTCTGGCTGCTGATTGGACCGGCACAGCTGGAGATAGACACCGCGCACCTGTTCGGCGCCACGGTCCTGTTCGCGGGGCTCGCGCTGCTCAGTGGCATGACGGCGCTTTTTGTCGGGGCGATGAGCGGCAGGAAGATGTACGGGACCGCCGCAGGCGCAGCAGTGGCCGTCCTGGGCTACGTGTTGAACGCCGTCGGACGCCAAAGCCCTGATCTGGAGTGGCTGTTGAACCTCTCCCCCTATCACTGGGCCTACGGCAACTCACCGGTCGCCAACGGCGCGGATTGGGGCGCGGCTTTCTGGTTGTGGGCGATCTCAGCTGCGCTCGCCGGTCTCAGCGCGGTGGCGCTGAACCGGCGCGACGTCGGTATCTAACGTCGTTCTCTGAGGTGGGAATGTGACCTTCGGATGCGACGTGATCTGGCGCTGGAAGCGAAGTGCCTGCTAGGTCGTAAGGTCACGGTGCTGGATCAGGTAGGCGGCGAGACCCACGCCTGCCAGCGCGATGAGAGTCATGCTGAGAGCGGGCACCGGGTCGAAGGCCTCTACTGGCATGGCGGGCGAGTGGTGGAAGGGGCTGAGCGCCTGAAGCCACTCGGGGAGTCCCAGGAGTTCTCCGAATTGCCCAAGGATTAACCCGGCGACCAGCAACCCCCACCCCACCGGCGCGCTCCACCGGGGGATCGTCGCAAAGGCAATCGCTGGCGCCGCCACGAAGACAGCGGCGGCCGGAACGTGTGCCAGGCTGGCGGCCAGCAGCTCGGTCCCCGGGGTGCCGGTCATCCCGGCGAGCCAGAATCCGAGGGTAGCCGCACAGCCCGCAACCGCCGCGACCGCCGCCGCTGAGGAGAGCGCCAGCACCAGGTTGGCGGTCAGCCAGCTGGTCCTGGACAGGGGAACGGCCAGCAATAGTTCAGCCCTCCCCTCGGCCTCCTCCGCGCGCATCCGCAGCACCCCCTGAATTCCGGCGGCGGCCGCCAGAACCCCTGCGATGCCAATCAGCGCAGCGGTGAACACGTAGACAATCTGGGCTTCGATCCCTGGCACCAGGCGGCCGATCAGTTCCGCTAGCGAATTGTTGCCCTCTACGGCATCCGTGACCACCGGCCCGAGTCCACCCGCGATGCCTCCCATGACCGCCGCGCCGACACACCACCCGATCAATGTGGAGCGCTGAAGGTTCCATGCCAGGCCAATCAGCGACCGCCCACCGGCACCGGCCCGGGGTCGGCCCGCTCGTTCCGGCAGCAAGCTGGCACCGAGATCCCGCCGTCCCCGGATGAGCAGGACGACCACCGCTAACACTGCAGCGGACACCGCCAACGCGACCAATGGCAGCAGATCGGGGGCGGTAAAGGGTCGGGAACGCTGCCCCCACCCGATGGGGGACAGGACCGAGATCCAGCCGCTCGTGACCCGCGTGAGCTCCGTGTTCGGTGTCCCGAGGGCGTCGCCGACGCCCCTGAGCAGGTACGCCGCCCCCACCAGGGAAGCCGCCGCCCCATTGGCGCTCCGCCCCGATGGCATTAGCTGCGCCATTAACCCGGCGACGGGCACGAAGAACAATCCGACGGTCCCGACGGCGGCCCCAGCCGTCAGGGAACCGGGGCCAGGCAGGCCCGCAGCGGTGCAACCCGCAGCTACGCACCCGGCCAGAATAAGGTTCGCCGCGCATCCCACCAGCAGTGTCGCGCCCAATGATGCGGAGCGGGGGAGTGGTGTGGAACCGATCAGTTCGGCCCTCCCCAACTCCTCGTCGGCCCGGGTATGCCGAACCACCAAAAGGGTACTCATCAATCCGGCGAGCAACGCGGTGAAGGCATAGCCCTGGAAGAACACCACAGCCCCCATACCGGAGCCGTCGGGGAGACCGCGAAGAAACAGCAGGGACGGGTTGGCGGTGGCCACAGCCATAATCGCCCGCCGGTCGCCCTCCTCGCTGAACTCTGAAGAGACGGCTCCCGCGGTGGCGAAGCCAAGCAGCCCGATACCGAGGATCCAGATCGGCAACAGGATCCGGTCCCGCCGGACCTGGGCGACGGCGAGGCGGAGCAGGCCAGGCATGAGTCAATCCCGCCCGGTTTGTCCGTCGCCGGCCCGTCCCGCACCGGTCCGGCCAGCGCCGGTCTGTCCCGCGCCGGGACGCTGGCGAAGGGTCCCACTGGTGGCTGCTGGTTCGGCATAGTGACGGAGGAAGAGCGACTCCAACGACGGCGGGGACACCGACAGGCCACTCGGCCGTGCGGCGGCAACTGCCTCCAGAATGGTCGGTAGGGAGGGAGCCTCGACCTCGAACTCCAGAGCGCCGCCGTCGTCGTGGATTTCCTGGACGCCGGGCAGGGCGGCGAGAAGATCCGCACTGACGCCCTCCACCCGAAAGTGGGTCAGCTTCAGATGTCGCAGGTCGGCCAGGGTGCCCGATTCCACCACCCGACCCGCACGGATGATGGTGACCCGGTCGCAGAGTTGTTCCACTTCGCTCAGAATGTGGCTCGAAAGCAGCACCGTTGCGCCCTCGGAATGCACCCGGCGGACCTCGCGGCGGAAAGCATTCTCCATGATCGGATCCAGGCCGGCGCTGGGCTCGTCCAGGACATAGAGCTTGGCGGGCCGCGCGAAGGCGGCAATCAACGCCACTTTCTGCCGGTTACCTTTTGAATAGGTGCGGGTCTTTCGACGGGGGTCAAACTCGAACTCGTCAATCAACCGGCTGCGCTCGGTCTCATCCGCGCCACCACGCAATCCGGTCAGCAGATCGATCACCTCACCGCCGGAGAGGTTGGGCCAAAGGCTCACGTCCCCGGGGACATAGGCAAGGTCCCGGTGGCAGCGGACGGGGTCCTGCCACGGATCCGTCCCGAAGACGCTTGCAGTTCCTGCGGTCGGACGGATGAGCCCGAGGAGAATTCGGAGGGTCGTCGATTTTCCTGCGCCATTGGGTCCGAGGAACCCGTGCACCTCACCGGCAGAGACCGAGAGGTCGAGACCGTCCAGCGCGCGGGTTCGGCCGAAGTCTTTCTCCAGCCGACATACCTCGATGATCGGATCTGATGCTTCAGCCATAGCGCGTCCGTTCACCCACCCGCCGACAACGACACGGCCGTTTCCGCGGCGTTCCTGGGGCTCGCTGCCCTCGGGTCAACCTGACATCGACGGATACTGGACACAGCCTACAAGCGCCACAGCGCAGCGGATAGGGCTCTACCGCATTCGTCAGGTTTGCCGGTTCCACCCTAGGCTGGAGCCCACGCCTGCCAGCTAGCCGAAAGGGCCCCATGCCGCTCGACGTCGAAAGTCTGCGTTCCCATTTCCCCGCACTGTCCTCGGGGATTGCCCACTTTGACGGACCCGGCGGCACGCAGACGCCGGGCGTCGTCGGGCAGGCGATCGCCGATACCCTGACCAGCCCGCTCTCCATCCGTGGAAGCTCGGTCGCGTCGGAGCGTAATGCGGATGCGGCGGTGCTCGGCTTCAGGCAGGCCATGGCTGATCTCCTCAACGCGGATCCGCTGGGGATCGTGTATGGGCGCAGCGCCACCGCGCTGACCTACGACTTCGCCAAACACCTGAGCGCCGGATGGGGGCCCGGCGACGAGGTGATCGTCACCCGCCTCGACCATGACTGCAACGTCCGACCCTGGGTCCAGGCCGCCGAACGGCAGGGAGCAGTGGTCCGCTGGATGAGTTTCGACCCCCAGACCTCCGAGCTGGACCTCGACGGCCTGAGGGCAGCCCTAAGGCCCGCCACGCGGCTCGTCGCGGTCACCGCCGCCTCCAACCTGCTGGGTACCATGCCTGACATTGCCGCCATCGCAGAGCTGACCCACGACTCCGGTGCGCTCCTTTACGTGGACGGGGTGCACTATGCTGCCCATGCCAGCGTCGACGTGCAGGCGCTGGGCGCCGACTTCTTTGTCTGCTCGCCGTACAAATTTCTGGGCCCCCACTGCGGTGTCCTCGCCGCAGCGCCAGCCCTGCTGGAGACCCTTGTCCCGGAGAAGCTGCTGCCCTCCACCAACGCGGTGCCAGAGCGCTTCGAGCTGGGTACCCTGCCCTACGAGATGCTGGCCGGGACGACGGCGGCCGTTGACTTCACTGCCGCCCTCGGGGACGGTGGATCGCGACGGGAGCAACTCCAGGCGGCCCACCATGACATCGGAGCGCACGAAGCGTCACTGCTGAAGATCCTCGAGGCGGCGCTCGCCGAGATGCCAGCGGTGACGGTCCACTCCCGGGCCGCAGTCCGGACGTCCACCCTGCTTCTCACCTTTGCCGATCGAAGCGCCGCCGACGCCAGCCGGTTCCTCGCTGGCCGGGACATCCTGGTGCCAGCGAGTAACTTCTACGCTATTGAGGCGTCGAACGTGTTGGGGCTCGGAGACACTGGTGGCTTGAGGGTGGGGTTGGCGCCCTACACGAACCTCGACGACGTACGGCGGTTGATCGAGGGTCTGACCGCGTTCTTCGGCTAGCCCGGTACAGGCTGGTTCGGGAGAGAAAAGTGGCGCACCGGCAAACGCGCTGTCGGGCAGCCACTCATCTGTGGGTCCGCCACTCGTTGGGGCAGCGCCTAGGCTTGACCCATGATTCTCTTCACAGGATTCGAGCCCTTCGGTGGGGAAGCCCTCAACCCCTCCTGGCTTGCGGCGCAGGAAGCCGCCGCGGCCCTGCGGGCGGTGGGCAGTGCGGCTGTCGCCGTTGAGCTGCCCTGTACCTTCGGGGAAAGCCTCACCAGGCTGCGGGAAGCGGTGAGCGAACACCGCCCCGGGTTGGTCCTTTGCGTCGGGCAGGCGGGAGGCCGCGCCAGGATTTCCCTGGAGCGGGTAGCGATCAACGTCGACGACGCCCGCATCCCCGACAACGCCGGCAACCAGCCCGTTGACAGCCCCATCCGTCCCGGCGGCCCCGCAGCGTATTTCTCCACCCTGCCAATCAAACAGGCGCTGCAGGATCTGACCGTCGCCGGTATTGCCGCCGAAGTGTCCCAAACCGCTGGGACCTACGTCTGCAACCACGTGTTCTACGGGCTGATGGACCTGCTGTCCGCCAGCGGCGACGGTACGCGCGGCGGGTTCATCCACGTGCCGTACACCCCGGACCAGGCCGCCGTCCACGGCGCGCCGGGAATGCCGGTGGCCGAGATGGCCGACGCGCTGGTCCTCATTGCCCAAACCAGTCAGACGACGACGTCGGACCTGCGTCTTGCCGCCGGAGCGGAACACTAGGGTGCTGCCCGGTGGACCTCCGCTGGATTACTCGATGATCGGTTCGCAGCGGGCGGTCACCGTCGCGGTACCCACCAATCCCTCGGCCTGTGCCGTGATCACCGCTGCTCCCTCCGCGTTAGGAATAGGAGAAACCAGGCCTGATGCGTCCACGGGAAAATCATCCCGGTCCGACGCCCACGCGATCGCTCCCACGTCAACCGGCTCACCGGACGCGGTGACGGCGACCCCGCTCAGCTGCTGAGCTGTCGGGGGGCAGACCTCTGCGGCAGCCGGCTGCACGAGCAGACGGACCGGAGGATCCGGTGGAGCCAGGATCGTGAGCGGTACCGAGCTCCGCAACCCGTTCCATTCCGCGGTGATCTGGGTCTTACCCGGTGCAATCCCCGTTGCCTGACCTGTCTCCGTCACCGACGCCACCGATAGATCAGCTGACCCCCACTGCACGGCCCCGGTGATCTCCTGGGCGCTGCCGTCGCTGAACTGCGCCACTGCAAGATACTGCTGGGACACGCCCAGGTCCATTGCCTGGTTGGTGGGGGTGACGATGATTGACTCGACGGCCACGTCTGCCGGCAGGACGGTCAGCGTGGCCTGGGCTGACCTGCCGTCCGACGAACCGGAGATGGTGGCCGTTCCGGGACTGACGGCGGTGGCCAGCCCCATCCCGTCGATGGTGGCGACCCCGGGATTCAGGGATTCCCACACCGGCTGGCCCTCGATGCTCCGGGACATGCCACCCTCGAGAATGACTGACGCTGTGAAGTTCACGGTCCCACCCGGGGCCACTCTCGCCTCCGTCGGCTGGATGATCAGACTGCCGACCTCCTCGGGCACCGCTTGCACGCCGATCCATCCCGGGATGGAGGCAACCCCCGCACTCATGACGATTACTGCCGACACGGCGGCCGTGAACACCAGTACGATCCGCCGCTGATAGGCCCGCATACCGTCACGTAGTGCGCGGTCGATGAACGCAGGAAAGGTGTGCGCCCGGTCGCCTGCACCCGCTGCGAGGTGTTCGCGGAGTTGCCTGTTCATTGAGTGCCATGCAGCTCTTCGGCCCTGGCGGTACCGCTGCGCAGATCGGCGCGGACCTGGTCGATCGAACGGTCGGTAAGGGTTGCAATCTGGCCCGATGACAGGCCCGCAAAGTCGTGGAGCACGACGGCGATTCGCTCCGGCAGGTCCAGGGCGCCCAAAAGAGATCCGCCGCCGCCGTTCGACCGGACCTCACGCCGATTCCACCGACGGTCAGCCGAGACAAGCTTCACGAGCAGGCAGATCACGTAGGGGCGCAGGTCGCCGGTCACAGGGCCCCTCCATGCCGCGGTTGCCTTGGCCCAGGAAGCCTCCAGCAGGCGCTGGGCCATGGCAGGGTCGTCGCAGAGAAGGTGGGCACAGAGTTCAAGGTCGCTTCGCTGCCGCTGGAACTCCTGCCGCAGCGAGTCTTCACGGTTGGAGACTGCGGTAGTCACCCGGATCCCAAGAGGAAATCCAAACTCCACTTCCTTTACGGCGGGGAGAACCACCGCCGACAGAATCAGGGCGGTACCGAGGATGATCAGCCCCAGGCCGTAAAGTCCCAGTTCAAGGATTCCTGATCCGGCGAGGCCGCTCCCGAGCGAATCGAAGGGCCACAGAGTTCCGGCGAGGATCAGGGTGGCCCCTGAGAGCCCGAGGGCCAGTCGTTTGGGAGTGAGCGATGGTCGCCACGACCGGCGAGGAACTTCACACACAATTCACCCGATTCAGCCCGACCCCGCTCACTTGATAGCACGAAAGGTGTTATCCGGCTGTTATTGCTGCGCCAAATCTCTGGTAATAGAACATAAATTCGAATAAAATAGAGTATGAGTATCACTCATCTGGACGTCGAACCCCGGCCAGCCGACGTCGTCGGGTCCCTACGGGACACCCTGCTGGCCTTCGCGGGCAAATTCGCGGACCAGGCAAGCCTCATGAGCACGCTTGAGCTGGCTAATACTGTCGCAGCGGTAGAGAAACTTTCGCACGTGGTCGAGTATCTGCAGGTCCTTGGTGCCCGGGCTGTGGACTGGCAAAACATCGCAGCCACTGGAGAGTCTGCCCAGACAACAACCTGGAACATTCCGGCTGCTGGCGGCGGACAAACGGTGAGCGAATTCCGGGACACGCCTGACTATCTGCGGGCACGGCTGCTGATCGGGCGGTCTGAGGCACGTCGGCGCCTTCGGCTGGCCGCCAGCGTAGTACCTCCCCGGTTTCTGAACGGCACCACCGGGACGCCACGTCTGGAGCACCTCAGTGCGGCGATGGGTGACGGGCAGATCGGCGACCAAGCGGCGGTAATCATCAGCGAGAGCATCGAACGGGTGCGCCCAGCAGCGACGACGCCACAGGCACAGGACCTGCTGGCGGCGATGGAGCGTGCCCTGACCGCGCAGGCCGTCGAATCAGATACTGACGTCCTGAGGGTTGTTGCACGGCACTGGGAAGCAGCCCTAGATCAGGATGGACGGGAGCCCAGCGATGAACTCCTCAGAAGTCGCCAGGGAGTATTTCTCAAGGGAATGAGGAGCGGTCTCCACCGGCTCGAAATCGTTGCCACCGAAGGGCAATTCGAAGTCCTCACCACAGCCATGAACACGGCGGCCAACCCTCGGATAGCAATCAATCAGACGCAGGAAGCAGATCATGACGCCGGTTCCGCCCCAGACGGTCTAACCCCAGAAGTGCGTACCCCCGATGGGCGCACCCGTGCGCAGATGCTCCTCGACGGCTTGGTCGGCGCCTGTCGGCTCGCGCTGACAACTTCTGAGCTCCCCGCGACGGGTGGTCACCGGCCGCAGGTGATGGTGACCATTGGCTTCGAGGAACTGCTCGGGAGGGTGAACGGAACCGGTCACGCTGTCTTCGCCGGTCCGGTCAGTCCGGGCACTGTCCGGCGGATTGCCTGCGATGCGGACATCGTCCCCGTGGTGCTGGGCGGCAGTGGTGAAATCCTGGATGTGGGACGTGCGCGTAGGTTCTTCGGGCCCGGCCTTCGTCGGGCATTGATTGCCAGGGACAAGGGCTGCAGCTTTCCTGACTGCATGATTCCGGCGGTGTGGTGCGAAGCCCACCACATCGACCCCTGGTCGGCATCCGGGCGAACCCGGATCAGCAACGGGGTACTGCTCTGCGGTCATCACCATGACCTGATGGATCAGGGCAACTGGACGATCGACATGCGGCGGGGCATCCCGTGGTTCATTCCGCCACCGTATGTGGATCCCGAGCGCAAACCACGGCGCAATCGCTACCGACATGTCTCAGTATCTACCGCCCATCTCAGCGCTACTAGTCTGCCGGAGCAATCCTCCAGCGAACCGTGACAGTACTGACAACCTCGGCTGCGCCTGGTTCAATCGGCATGGACTGTTCGGCGGCCAGCACCGCGTGGCGGCCCACGGGGGCAGGGGCCGTCCCGCCACCCTCAGTTATTTCTTCGACCACGCCGAGGGTGCACCCGGCCAGCTGTGCCCACTGGAGGGCGCGCTCGCGGGCGTCCTGCCACGCCGCCTCCTGCGCGAGCCGCGCTCGGGCTGACGGGTCGGAAAACCCGAAGACGAGCGAATTGATCCTGACGTCGTCGCCACCGGCATGCACCACGGCGTCCAGCACCGCCGACGCCGAGGCAGGATTATCGATGGTGACGGCAAGCTCCTGCGAGGCAACGTAGCCGCTGACCCGCTGCTCCTGGTTGTCAGCCCAGACAATCTCCGCGCGCAGGCCGACCTGCCGGGTCGACCGCTTCAGCGACGGCATCTGGTGTGCGTCGATCGCCCCAAGAACCCGGGACGCGGCGTCGGCGGCCCGCAAATAGGCATCGGGCGCGGTGGGCCGGCGAACCTCCACCTCGATCCGCAAATGGAGACGGTCTGGTGGAGCGCTCGCCGTGCCGGTACCGGTCACAGTGATAGTCGGACCCGGAGTACTGGGACCTGGAGTGCTGGTGTTCATCGGGCACCCAATCGGTTGATGGCCGCCAGCGCCCGACGGCGAAGCGGTTGGAGCGTTGTCGAGAGCTGCCGGACGGGACGCTCGACATATCCACCGGCGGCCAACCCGGCGTGGCGTTCAAAAATGTTCAGTGATGCCGGGTCGCCGGTGCGCAGCAGGGAAATCGCTGCGGCAGCGAAATACAGGGGGAGGAAGGGAAGCCCAAGGCAGAGCGCGTACTGGGTGCTATGACGGGCTTCGTGGGCCAGCAGTCCCGGGCGGGGCATTCCTGCGGTTGCAGGGGCACGAAACAGCACGGTGTTGCCCACGGTGAAAGCACTCGCCACCGGGAGGGTACCGGTGTAGCTGAAGGCCAGGAAGAGGCCCTCGGGGCCGCGGCGGATATCGCAGCCCTTGGCCTTCGCAAGGAGAAGTCCGGCCCCAGTGGACAGGTTCGTCCAGTTGAGCAGCCATCGCATCTGGTGGGCCGGCGTCATGTCAGCCATCCTAGTACCGGTGCTGTGGGCCAGCGCTGTGTGCCCATTAAGGACTCTGCGCCGGTGTTAGCTAGACTTGCACCGTCTGCCAACGGTCACCGGATCCGCGGTGAAACACCTGTTGCCCACCACCACTGAAGGTATGAACATCTCGATGTCTGACTCCACACAGCCGGGCGGACCCGCCCACGCGACGTCCGCCGTCGTCGACGTTCCTTCGCCGCTGGATGCCGAAGCGATCGGTGCCACGGTGGACCGCGCGCTTAGCGACATCTCCGCGGCCCCCGACCTGGACGCACTCAAGCAGGTCCGGATTGCCCACACCGGCGACAAGTCACCTCTCAGCCTCGCGAACCGGGGCATCGGTGCCCTCGCCAAGGAGGAGAAGGCTGCAGCCGGCAAGAACATCGGCCCGGCCCGCGGTCGGATCAACGCTGCGCTCGCCGCCCGCACCGCCGAACTCGAAGCGGAACGTGACGCACGCATCCTCGTCGAGGAAGCGGTGGACGTCACGGCAGCCCCGCGACGTCGTCGTGCCGGCGCCCGCCATCCGCTGTCCACCCTGCAGGAACGCGTCAGTGACATCTTTGTCGGCATGGGCTGGGAAATCGCCGAAGGCCCCGAGCTGGAATCGGAGTGGTTCAACTTCGATGCCCTTAACTTCTTGCCGGATCACCCGGCCCGCGACATGCAGGACACTTTTTTTGTCGAGCCCCCGGAAGCGCACCTGCTCCTGCGCACGCACACCTCGCCGGTCCAGGTGCGCTCCATGCTTGAGCGTCCCTTGCCGCTGTACGTGCTGTGCCCCGGCAAGGTGTTCCGCACCGACGAACTCGATGCGACCCATACGCCTGTGTTCCACCAGTTCGAGGGCCTGGCCATCGACCGGAACCTCAGCATGGCCGATCTGCGCGGGACCCTCGAGCACTTCGCACGCCTGATGTTCGGCGACGACGCCCAGATCCGGCTGCGCCCGAACTTCTTCCCCTTCACCGAACCTTCAGCCGAACTCGACATTTGGCACCCCGGTGCCAAGGGCGGGCCGCAATGGATTGAATGGGGCGGTTGCGGAATGGTCCACCCCAATGTGCTGCGTGCCGCAGGCATCGACCCCGAGGAGTTCTCCGGGTTCGCCTTCGGCATGGGCATTGAACGCACCCTCATGTTCCGCAACGAGGTAGGGGACATGCGGGACATGATTGAGGGCGATGTACGGTTCAGCGAGCACTTCGGGATGGAGATCTAAGCATGCGTATTCCACTTTCCTGGTTGCGTGAATTCGCACAGGTCCCAGCCGGTGCCACCGCCGAAGACGTGATGGCCGAACTGGTTAAGGTTGGCCTGGAAGAAGAAGCGGTCCACCGGCCTACCGACACCCTGTCCGGGCCCGTCGTCGTCGGCCAGGTGCTCTCGATCGTCAAAGAACCACAGACCAACGGTAAAACCATCAACTGGTGCCAGGTCCGGGTGGTCCCCGAGGGACAGCCCCAGACCCTGTCCAACGAGGGCATTGACCCCTCCGGCGTGCAGGGCATTGTCTGTGGCGCCCACAACTTCGTCGAGGGCGACAAGGTGGTGGTCACCCTGCCGGGTGCCGTGCTGCCCGGCGACTTCCGCATCGCCGCCCGCAAAACCTATGGTCACGTCTCGGCAGGAATGATCGCCTCGGTGCGCGAGCTTGGCATCGGTGACGACCACGACGGCATCCTTGTGCTCTCCACCCTGGGGTTGGACCCGGAGGTCGGCTCGGACGCGATGGAACTGCTCGGCCTCTACGATCAGGCCGCAGAAATCAACGTCACCCCGGACCGCAGCTACTGCTTCTCGATCCGGGGGGTCGCCCGCGAGTACGCCCACGCCACCGGGACCGCCTTCACTGACCCGGCAACCCGGGTCAGTGCGCCGACAACACTGTCCGGTGGTTACCCCGTCACGCTGAGCGACGACTCGCCGATCTACGGCCGCCCCGGTTGCGACAGGTTCGTGGCCCGCACAGTGACGGGCGTTGACGCCACCCGTCCCACGCCGCCGTGGATGGCCTCCCGGCTGCGGCTGGCCGGAATCCGGTCGATCTCGCTGCCCGTGGACATCTCCAACTACGTGATGCTCGAACTGGGTCAGCCCATCCACTGCTACGACCAGGACAAGCTCTCCGGCGGCATCGTGGTCCGCCGGGCAACTGCGGGGGAGACCCTCAAGACCCTCGACGACAAGGTCCGCAAGCTCGACGTCGAAGACCTCCTGATCGCGGACGCCTCCGGCGGCATCGGCATCGCCGGTGTCATGGGTGGCGCCGACACCGAGGTCTCCGACGCCACCAGTACGGTCCTCGTGGAGGCAGCACACTTCGACGAGGTGTCGATCGCCCGGTCGCGCCGCCGCCACAAGCTGCCGTCCGAGGCATCGAAACGTTTTGAGCGAGGCGTGGACTGGCAGGTCGCAGGCATCGCAGCCCAGCGCGTGGTCGACCTGCTGGTCGAGCTCGCCGGCGGCACCGCCGAGGACGCCGGAACAGACGTTGGCACCCAGCCAGGCGCCGTCGTCATCGATCTGCCCGCCGGCTACCCGGCCCGCCGGATCGGGATGGACTTCACCGACGAGCAGATCACCGGCGCGCTCACCGATCTGGGAGCGGGGGTGGTAGCGCACGACGGCGGCCACACCGTCACCGCGCCGAGCTGGCGCCAGGACCTCCAGATCAAGGACGACCTCACCGAGGAAATTGCCCGCCTGGTGGGCTATGACAGGATCCCCTCCCGGCTTCCGATCGCTCCTCCGGGCAGCGGCCTATCCCGTGTGCAGGTGCAGCGCCGCCGCGTCCTGCAGGCGCTGGCCGACTCAGGGCTGACCGAGGTGCTGTCCTACCCGTTCGTGTCTTCGGAGAGCAACACCACCTTCGGTTCGGCCGACGGGTCGGAGCAGCCGTCGGTCAAGCTGGCCAATCCGTTGAGCGCCGAACTGGGCTTCCTGCGCCGCTCGGTGCTTCCCGGTCTGATCGAGGTGGCCAAACGGAACCACTCACGCGGGTTCCGTGACCTGGCACTCTATGAGGCCGGGCTGGTGTTCCTGCCGCAGGGTGCCGTGGGCAGCAGCGAGATCCCGCCACTGGGTACCCGACCCTCCGCGGAAGTCCTTGACGGGCTCTACGACGGGCTGCCCGACCAGCCGCTGACCATCGCCGCGGTCTTCACCGGCAATGACTCACCAGCCGGAGCCAACCACCAGCCACGCCCATGGGACTGGGCCGATGCCTTGGATACGGTCCGCCTGGTGGCCGACGTTGTGGGTGTGGACCTTGAGATTTCGCAGGGCGAGCACCAGGCGTTCCACCCCGGCCGGACGGCCCGGATTTCGCTGCGGACCGGTGAACTGGTCGGCTATGCCGGCGAGCTTCACCCGAAGCTACTCGCTGCCCAGGATCTGCCTGCACGGACGGTGGCGCTGGAAATCAACGCCGACCTGTTGTTCGAAGCGGCTCCGGACGTGATTGTGGCGAAGCACCTCTCGACGTTCCCGGCCACCACCCAGGATGTGGCGCTTGTCGTCGACGGCTCGCTGCCGGCCGACGATGTTCTGTCCACCCTGCGCGAGGGGGCAGGGGAGCTCCTCGAGGAGGTGCACCTGTTCGACGTATACGACGGTGCGGGCATCGAGGACGGGCACAAGTCGCTGGCATTCGCGCTGCGGTTCAGGGCGCCGGACCGCACCCTGACCGCCGATGAGGCAAGTGCCTCCCGCGACGCGGCAGTCCACCTCGCCGCCGAACGGCACGGGGCCGTTCAGCGCTAGCCGGTTGTGGGCTGGCCCGTCCGGGGCTGGTCGTTCTCGGGTTGGTCGTTGTGGGCTGGCCTGTCCGGGGCTGGTCGTTGTGGGGTGGCCTGTACACGGCTGGTCGCCGGAGCTTCCCGGGTCGGGTCTGCTGTTAGGGCGTGCAGGTTTCCCCAGGTTGTGCGGCATCAAGCGCAGACCCGCGGCGTGTTTGACTCAACACGCCGCGGTCTGCCGAGAAGGTGGGGAAACCTGCGCGGGGCCATCCCCGATGCACGCAGCCCTAGGGGATGAGCAACAGTTTCCCGGTCGTTTTGCGTGCCTCAAGATCCTCGTGTGCCTGGGCTGCCGCTTCCAGTGGATAGGTTCCCCCGATCCTGACCTGCAGGGAGCCCTCCACCACGGCCGCGAAGACCTCGGAGAAGCGCCAGCGCCGTTCCTCGACGCTCAGCAGGTGGTCGAGCAGCTTCGGGCGGGTGAGGTAGACCGACCCGGCGGACGCCAGCCGCTGTGGGTCGAACGCTGGAACCGCGCCGGACGCAGCCCCGAACAGGACCAGCGTGCCGCGCTTCCGCAGTGACGCGAGCGACCCGTCGAAGGTCGCCTTGCCCACGCCGTCGTACACCACATCCACCCCCACGCCGTTGGTCAGCTCACGCACCGCGGTGTCGAACCCGTCATACCGGAGCACCTCGTCGGCGCCCGCCTCACGGGCCAGTACCTCCTTGTCCTGGGTGGAGACGGTGGTGATGACCCGTGCACCCTTGGCCTTGAGCAGCTGGATCAACAGCAACCCCACCCCGCCGGCGCCCGCGTGGGTAAGCACCGTCTGGCCCAGCTGCACCTTGAACGTGGTGTTGATCAGGTAGTGGGCGGTCATGCCCTGCAGGGGGAGTGCCGCGGCGGTCTCGAGGCTGACCCCCTCCGGGACGGGCACCGCCTTATCGGCCTCGACGAGAGTGAACTGGGCATAGGTGCCCACCCCTTCCGCGAAGGCGACCCGGTCGCCGACCGCGAATCCCGTTGTCTCGGGGCCCATCGCCACTACCTCGCCAGCGGCCTCGGCGCCCGGCGTGAACGGGTACCGCACCGGGTAGTAGCCGCTGCGCTGATAGGTCTCGATGTAGTTGATGCCAGCTGCAGCCACCCGGACCAGCAGCTCTGACCCGGCAGGGCTGGGCTTGTCCACCTCGGCCACGGCCAGTACTTCGGGACCGCCGGCCTGCTGGGCAACAATGGCTGTGGGCATCGTGACTCTCCTTCATCGGGATAACTGAAGCTCTCACCCCATGCTAGATCGACCGCAACCTCACACACGGCATTGGTGCATACTTATGTGGCACTGTGTATATTCCTGTTGTAGGGTTGAGTCATGACTATTTCGGTGGCAGTTTCCGGGGCAAGCGGCTATGCCGGCGGCGAGGTGCTGCGGTTGCTCGCGTCCCACCCCTCCGTGACCATCGGCGCGATCACCGCCCACAGCAGCGCTGGCTCCCGGCTCGGAGAGCTGCAGCCCCATCTGCATGCACTGAGCGATCGCCTGCTCGAGGAAACCACTGTGGAGAACCTCGCCGGGCACGATGTCGTTTTCCTCGCCCTGCCGCATGGCGCCAGCGCCGACATCGCCGCCCAGCTTCCGGCCACCACCCTGGTGATTGACGCCGGCGCCGACCACCGCCTTACCGACCCCGCCGCCTGGGAAAAGTTCTACGGCTCCGTCCACGCCGGCACCTGGCCGTACGGGCTCCCCGAGCTGCCCGGCCACCGCGAACTGCTGCGCGGTGCCCGCCGGGTCGCCGTCCCCGGGTGCTATCCCACCAGCTCACTGCTCGCGCTGGCCCCCGGCTACGCGGCCGGTCTGCTGCAGCCCGACGACGTCGTCATCGTCGCTGCGTCAGGCACTTCGGGTGCGGGTAAAGCGGTCAAGGCGCATCTGTTGGGCTCCGAGGTGATGGGCGGCATGAGCCCCTACGGCGTCGGTGGAGCCCACCGCCACACCCCCGAAATCGAGCAGGGGCTGTCCCTCGCCGCTGGCCAGCAGGTGAAGGTGTCGTTTACCCCCACGCTCGCGCCGATGGCCCGCGGCATCCTCACCACCGCCACGGCCAAAGTGGTCCCCGGCACCACCGCCGAGCAGCTCCGGGACGCCTATACCGCTGCCTACGACGACGAACCTTTTGTCACGGTGCTGCCCGAGGGGCAGTGGCCGGCCACCAAGGCGGTCCTCGGCTCCAACTACGCCAACCTCCAACTCGCCTTCGACGACCACGCCGGCCGCGTAATTGTCACCTGCGTGATAGACAACCTCACCAAGGGCACCGCCGGCGGAGCCATCCAGTCCATGAACATCGCCCTGGGTCTCCCCGAGACCGCCGGGCTCACACTGCAGGGAGTTGCACCATGAGCATCACCGCACCCGCCGGATTCCGGGCCGCAGGCACCGCCGCTGGCCTTAAAACGTCGGGCAAGTCCGATGTGGCGGTGGTGGTCAATGACGGACCACTGCAGCACGCTGCAGCAGTCTTCACCTCGAACCGGGTCGCCGCCGCCCCGGTGCACTGGTCCCGCCAGGTAGTCTCCGACGGCCGGGTGGACGCGGTAGTGCTCAACTCCGGTGGAGCCAACGCCTGCACCGGAGCCGAGGGGTTCCAGAACACCCACGCCACCGCCGAGTACGCGGGCGACGCACTGCAGATCTCGTCGGGTGACGTCTTCGTCTGCTCCACCGGACTGATCGGTGAGCAGCTGCCGATGGACAAGCTCCTCCCCGGGGTGAAGGACGCCATCGCGCAACTCTCCACCGGCGGCGGACTGGCAGCGGCCGAAGCCATCATGACCACCGACTCGGTGCCCAAGCAGGCCCGCCACCCTGCCACGGCCGACGCGCCCAGCGAGGGCTACTCGATCGGCGGCATGGCCAAGGGCGCGGGCATGCTCGCCCCGGGGCTGGCGACGATGCTGGTGGTCCTGACCACGGACGCCGTACTGGATCCAAGCCAGCTGGACGCAGCCCTGCGCGAGGCAACCCGACTGACGTTTGACCGGACCGACTCGGACGGCTGCATGTCCACCAACGACACGGTGGTGCTGCTCGCCTCAGGCGCATCAGGGGTCACCCCCGACGCCGCCGAGTTCACCCGTTCGCTCACCGAGGTCTGCCATTCCCTGGCGCAGCAACTCATCAAGGACGCCGAGGGTGCCAGCCACGACATCGCGGTCACCGCCGTCAACGCGGCAACCGTGCGCGACGCCGAAACGGTCTGCCGCTCGGTGGCCCGCTCCAACCTGTTCAAGACGGCAATCTTCGGCAACGATCCCAACTGGGGGCGGGTGCTGGCCGCCGTCGGTACCACCGATGCCGCCTTCGAACCGGACCAGCTGAACGTCTCAATGAACGGGGTGCAGATCTGCCGCGACGGCGGTATCGGCGACTCGCGGGACCTGGTGGACCTCACCGGCCGGGACGTCACGGTGGAGATCGACCTCCGGGCCGGCGCAGAGACCGCCACCATCTGGACCAACGACCTCACGCACGAGTACGTGCACGAAAACTCGGCGTACTCGTCGTAGCGAGTATCCGCCCCCAGCTGTCACCAGAAGGACGTCATGAACTCAGTCATTGCCGCGCAGGATAAGGCGGAGACGCTCATCGAGGCGCTGCCGTGGATCCAACGGTTCGCGGGCACCACGATGGTGATCAAATACGGCGGAAACGCCATGGTCAACGACGACCTGCGCCGCGCCTTCGCCGAGGACATTGTTTTCCTCCACCATGTAGGCATCCGGCCCGTCGTCGTCCATGGTGGCGGACCCCAGATCAGTTCGATGCTGCAGCGGCTCGGAATTGAGTCAGAGTTCAAGGGCGGCCTGCGCGTTACCACCCCGGAAACCATGGATGTGGTCAGGATGGTGCTCACCGGCCAGGTGGGACGCGAACTCGTGGGACTGATCAACTCGCACGGACCCTACGCGGTGGGGCTCTCGGGTGAGGACGGCGGTCTGCTGCAGGCCACCCGTACCGGCACCGTCGTCGACGGCGTCGACGTGGACTTGGGACTGGTCGGCGAGGTGGTGGGGGTCAACCCGGCCGCGATCCTCGACATCCTTGAGGCCGGCCGGATCCCCGTCATCTCAACGGTCGCCCCGGAAATTGACGACGACGGCGACGGCACCAACCAGGTGCTCAACGTCAACGCTGACACGGCCGCCGCCGCACTGGCCCAGGCACTGCGCGCCTCCAAACTGGTGATTCTCACCGACGTCGAGGGGCTGTACGCCAACTGGCCCGACAAATCCTCGCTGATTTCCTCCCTCACCGCCGGCCAACTTCGCACCATGCTGCCGCAGCTGGAATCCGGCATGATCCCCAAGATGAGCGCCTGCCTCGCAGCGGTCGACGGCGGGGTGGCCCGGGCGCATATTGTCGACGGCAGGCTGGCCCACTCCATGCTGCTGGAAACCTTCACCACCGCAGGGATCGGCACCCAGGTAGTACCGGACGAGGACGGATCATGACGGATCTTCATCAGAATGAACCCAGCCCGAACCATCCCAGCCCCAGCGGACAGCTCGACGCCGTGCTGGACCACCAGGCGTCGGGCGCCGACTGGCTCACCCGGTACAGCGCTTCCCTGTTGGGCGTCTTTGGCACTCCGCAACGGGTCCTCGTCCGCGGCACCGGGTGCACCGTGTGGGACGCCGACGGGAAGGAATACCTCGATCTGCTCGGCGGGATCGCCGTCAACGCGCTCGGCCATGCTCACCCGTTCGTCACCTCGGTGATCACCAGCCAGCTCGCGACGCTCGGCCACGTCTCGAACTTCTTCACCAGCCCCACCCAGATTGCCCTGGCCGAAAAGTTGCTGCAGCTCGCTGCAGCACCCGCCGGGTCGAAGGTCTTCTTCGCCAACTCAGGCACCGAGGCCGTTGAGGCAGCCTTCAAGCTCGCCCGCCGTAACAGCGCGCCCGCTCAGGACGGCAAACCCGCACGCACCCGAATCCTCGCCCTCGACGGCGCGTTCCACGGCCGCACCATGGGGGCCCTGGCACTGACCGCAAAGCAGGCCTACCGGGAACCCTTCGAACCACTGCCCGGCGGTGTTGAACACCTGCCGTTCGGGAGTATCGAGGCCTTGGTCAACGCCGTCGACGAAACGGTCGCGGCAGTCGTCATCGAACCGATTCAGGGGGAGGCAGGAGTCCGGCCGTTGCCGCCGGGGTACCTGCAGGCAGCACGCGAAATCACCAGCAGAGCCGGGGCACTGCTGATCCTCGATGAGGTGCAGACCGGCATTGGCCGCACCGGCTCCTGGTTCGCCCACCAGCCCAGCGGGGTGGTCCCGGACGCCATGACCCTCGCCAAGGGACTCGGCGGCGGGTTCCCCATCGGCGCGCTCGTCACGTTCGGCGACACGGTGTCGTCCCTGTTCGCCCCCGGCCAGCACGGCACCACCTTCGGCGGAAACCCCGTCGCAACCGCCGCGGCGCTGGCCACCCTGCACACCATCGAAACCACTGGACTCCTCAGCCACGCGCACGACGTCGGCGCCTGGCTGCGGGACCGGCTCGCCGCCGTGGACCAGGTCACCGAGGTCCGCGGGGAGGGCCTGCTGATCGGCTTCGACCTGGAAGGCGACTACGCGGCCGCAGCCGTTACCGAGGCGCTGCAGCAGGGATTCATCGTGAACTCACCCACCCCCAACACGCTGCGCATGGCGCCGCCGCTGATCCTCACTCAGGACCAGGCGGCCACGTTCATCGCCGCGTTGCCCGGCATCCTGAAGACCGCAAAGGACATTACCCCATGACCCGCCACTTCCTGATCGACACCGACCTTTCACAGGCCGAGCAGACCGAGGTGCTGGACCTCGCCGCCGAGCTCAAACAGGCGCCCTACTCGCGGAGCCCCTACGCCGGAATCGGCACCGACGGAGCCGCCACCACGGGGCGGCAGACCGTCGCGGTGATCTTCGACAAGACCTCCACCCGCACCCGCGTGTCCTTTGCCACCGGCATCGCCGACCTGGGCGGGGTCCCGCTGATCATCGGGGCGGGGGAGTCACAGCTGGGCCACAAGGAATCCATCACCGACACCGCCAAGGTACTTGATCGCATGGTGTCCACCATCGTCTGGCGCACCTACGCCCAGGCCGGGCTGGAGGAGATGGCCGCCGCCTCGAAGGTCCCGGTGATCAACGCCCTCTCCGACGACTACCACCCGTGCCAACTCCTCGCCGACCTGCTGACCATCCGCGAGCACAAGGGCACCCTCGCCGGTCTCACCCTCGCCTACCTGGGTGACGCCGCCAACAACATGGCCAACTCCTACCTGCTCGCCGGGGTCACCGCCGGGATGCACGTCCGCGTCGCAGGCCCGGAGGGGCACCTGCCCCAGCAGTCGGTGATCGACCTGGCCACCGCCCGGGCCGCTGAAACCGGAGGGTCCGTCCTGGTCACCACCGATGCGGCGACCGCCCTGGCCGACGCCGACGTCGTCGCCACCGACACCTGGATCTCGATGGGCCAGGAACCCGACAGCGCCAGCGCCAAGGACGCCACCTATGAGCTGTTCAGCAGCTATGGAGTGGACGCGGCGGCGATGGCGCACGCCGCGCCCGACGCCGTCGTCCTGCACTGCCTGCCGGCCTACCGCGGCTACGAGATCGCCGCCGACGTCATCGACGGCCCCCAGTCAGTGGTCTGGGACGAGGCCGAAAACCGGCTGCACGCCCAGAAGGCCCTGATGGTGTGGCTGATGGACCGGCGATGACCCAGCTCCAGCCCACCACCAAGACGGCACGGCAGGCCCGGATCCGGGCCATCCTTACCGGCCAGTCGGTCAGGTCGCAGGCGGAACTGGCGTCCCTCCTGGCCGACGACGGCGTCCTCGTTACCCAGGCGACCCTGTCCCGTGACCTGGTGGAACTCGGGGCGGTGCGCGTCCGCGCCAGCGAGGGCACCCTCGTGTACGCCGTCCCGGCCGAAGGCGGCGGCAGGACACCGCAGAGTGGCGTTACCCAGGAAGTCCTCGACTCCCGGCTGTCCCGGCTCTGCTCGGAACTGCTGGTCACCGCCGAAGCATCCGGGAACCTCGTGGTGCTGCGGACCCCGCCCGGTGCCGCAAACTTCCTGGCCCTGGCCATTGACCACTCGGTGATGCCCTCGGTCCTGGGCAGCATCGCCGGGGATGACACCATTATGCTGGTGACCCGCGACCCGGCCGGTGGGCCGGATGTGGCGGCCCGCTTCCGGCAATTCGCACAGGACCCCATGCACAAACCCGTTTCCTGACCATCCGACACCAGTACCACCACTTGAACCACCACTTGAACCACTACCGAACCGTTTTCTTGACCGATCACATCCCTACACCCCAGGAGCAACACCCATGACTGAACGCATTGTTCTCGCCTACTCCGGCGGACTCGACACCTCGGTAGCCATCGGCTGGATCGCCGAAGCCACCGGCGCCGAGGTCATCGCCGTCGCCGTCGACGTCGGACAGGGCGGCGAATCCCTCGAAGAGATCCGCCAGCGCGCCCTCGACTGCGGCGCGGTCGAAGCCTACGTGGCCGACGCCCGCGACGAATTCGCCAACGACTACTGCATGCCCGCACTCAAGGCCAACGCCCTTTACATGGACGCCTACCCGCTGGTGTCCGCCGTGTCCCGTCCGGTGATCGTCAAGCACCTGGTGGCGGCAGCCCGCGAATTCGGCGCAACCACCGTGGCCCATGGCTGCACCGGCAAGGGCAACGACCAGGTGCGGTTCGAGGTGGGTATCCAGACCCTCGGCCCCGACCTGCGCTGCATCGCCCCCGTGCGTGACCTGGCCCTGACCCGGGACAAGGCGATCACCTTCGCCGAGGAGCACAACCTCCCCATCCAGACCACCAAGAAGAACCCGTTCTCCATTGACCAGAACGTCTGGGGCCGCGCCGTCGAGACCGGCTTCCTCGAGGACATCTGGAACGGCCCCTCGAAGGACGTCTACGAGTACACGGATTCCCCCGAGTTCTCCCCGGCGGCCGACGAGGCGACCATCACCTTCCGTGAAGGTATCCCCGTCGCCATCGACGGCCTTGCCGTCACCCCGCTGCAGGCCATCGAGCAGCTGAACCGCCGCGCCGGCGCACAGGGCGTAGGCCGGATCGACATCGTCGAAGACCGCCTAGTCGGTATCAAGAGCCGCGAAATCTACGAGGCGCCCGGCGCCATGGCCCTCATCGCCGCGCACCGCGAACTTGAAAATGTCACGGTGGAACGCGAGCAGGCACGGTTCAAGAAGACCGTCGGCCAGCGCTGGACCGAGCTGGTCTACGACGGCCAGTGGTTCTCCCCGCTGAAGCGCTCCCTTGACACCTTCATCGAGGACACCCAGAAGTACGTCTCCGGTGACATCCGGATGGACCTCCACGGCGGGCGCGCCACGGTTACCGGGCGCAAGTCCGACACCTCGCTGTACGACTTCAGCCTGGCCACCTACGACACCGGCGACACGTTCGACCAGTCGATGGCCCGCGGCTTCATCGAGATCTTCGGCCTGTCCTCGAAGGTGGCTTCCGGCCGCGACGAGCGGGCGGGTCAGTAGCAATGGCTTCAGCCTCCACCAACGAGGGAGCCCTCTGGGGCGGCCGGTTCGACGGCGGACCCGCCGACGCGCTGGCCGCCCTGAGCAAGTCGACCCATTTCGACTGGCGTCTGGCCCTGTACGACATTGCCGGATCCCGGGCGCACGCCCGGGTCCTGCACCGTGCAAGCCTGCTCGATGACGGCGAACTCGCCGGCATGCTCGCGGCCCTCGACGTGCTCGACGCCGATGTCCGTTCCGGCGCCTACACGCCCGCCGAGTCGGACGAGGACGTGCACGGCTCGCTGGAACGCGGTCTGATCGAACGCGCCGGCGTCCAGCTCGGCGGCAAGCTCCGGGCCGGCCGGTCCCGCAACGACCAGGTCGCCACCCTGGGGAGGATGTACCTCCGGGACCATGCGCGGATCGTCGCCGGCGGGGTGCTGGCGACCATCGAGGCTCTGGTGCAGCAGGCCGAGGACCACCTGCGGGTCCCCATGCCGGGCCGCACCCACCTGCAGCACGCCCAGCCGGTCCTGCTGAGCCACCACCTGCTCGCCCACGCCTGGGCACTGCTACGCGACGTGCAGCGGTTGCAGGACTGGGACAAGCGGGCCGCCGTATCACCCTACGGCTCCGGTGCCCTGGCGGGTTCCTCGCTGGGCCTGGACCCGCAGGCAGTGGCAGCGGAGCTGGGCTTCTCCTCGGCGACCCACAACTCGATTGACGGCACCGCGGCGCGGGATGTCTATGCGGAGTTCGCGTGGATCGCGTCGATGATCGGGGTAGACCTGTCCCGGATCAGTGAAGAGGTGATCCTGTGGGCGACGAAGGAGTTTTCCTTCGTCACCCTGCACGACTCGTACTCCACCGGGTCGTCGATCATGCCGCAGAAGAAGAACCCGGACGTCGCCGAACTGGCACGGGGCAAGGCTGGCCGGCTGATCGGCAACCTCACCGGGCTGCTCGCCACCCTCAAGGGGCTGCCGCTGGCCTACAACCGTGACCTCCAGGAGGACAAGGAGCCGGTCTTCGACGCGACCGACACCCTCGAAGTGCTCCTCCCTGCCGTCTCGGGAATGATCGCGACCCTGACGTTCAACACCGAGCGCATGGCGTCCCTGGCACCGCAGGGCTTCGCCCTGGCCACGGACATCGCTGAATGGCTGGTCCGCCAGGGGGTCCCGTTCCGGGAAGCCCACGAGCTTTCCGGCGCTGCCGTCCGGCTGGCTGAAAGCCGTGGGGTGGAACTCTGGGATCTCAGCGACGATGATTACGCCTCCATTTCCGTGCACCTCACCCCGGGCGTCCGCGAGGTGCTGACGGTTGAGGGGTCCCTGAACAGCCGGGACTCGCAGGGTGGTACCGCCCCCGCGGCGGTGGAACGCCAGCTGGAGGCCCTCCGCGATGAGCTTGCCGGCGTTGCCAGCTTCCTCCCGGCGGTGCGGGGTACCCTCGAGAACAAGGATCGTGCGCACACGCCCGTCGCAGGGCCAGACGAAGAGGACCCGCAGTGATTGAACACCTCATCCGCGAAGTATCAGCCGGGCTCGCCGTGGCGGGCGAAGACCTGAAAGCAACCGTCAAGGGACTGGACGAAGACTCGTTCGGTGAACCGACGGCGCTGCCCGGCTGGTCGCGGGCCCACGTTGTGGCCCATACGGAGGGGATTTCCCGGGCCATGCAGCGGCAGGTGGAACACGCCGCGCAGGGCAGCCTGATCGAGCTGTATGACGGCGGCTTTGAGGGCCGGGTGCAGGCGATCGAGGCCCGGGCGCAGCGTCCCGTGGCGGAGCAGGTTCAGTCGCTGGTGGCAGCGGTTGACGCCGCCGTCGGCGCGTTCGAGCATGCCCGCGACCACTGGGAGGCGAAAATCTCCTACCGGGACGGTACCGTGTCCGACGGTGCTCTCGCCCTGTGGCGGGAGCTGGTCATCCACGCCACCGACCTCGACGCCGGCACCACCTCCCGCGACTGGAGCGACCGCTTCTGCCACTACCTGATCGATTTCCTCGCCGCCCGGGTCCCCGAGGACACCGCGCTGACGCTGCACCCGCTGGGCCAGGAACCGATCATTGTGCGTGCCACCGACGCGGGCAACGGCGCTACCGGCACCACCGGAACCACCGCCACCGTCGTCGTCACCGGCACGCTGCAGGACATCGCAGCCTGGCTTGCTGGCCGTGAACCGGTCGGCGGCCTCGAGGCGACCGACGCGGCCGACGCAGCCGACACCGTAAGTCTCCCGGACCTCGGCCCGTGGCCAGCGGCGGTGGCACCCCGGTAAAACCCTTCCGGAACGGTTGGGGCCTGAGGTAGGTTGGGATCACCCTGTCGCAGGAGGCAGCATGGAATCTCAACTCACCGGCGAGTTGCAGCGTGTAGCGGCGTCCCACCGTGCCGAACCGCTGGGCCGGATTGAACGGCTGAGAGACGGGTATGTGCTGGCGTTCGACCGGCAGTTCGACTATCCACGCTCCTACGTCTGGAACCTCCTTACTGAACCCGCACAGGTGGCCAGGTGGCTCGGCAAGCTCACCCCGGGGTGGGAGCTGGGCAAGGAGTATTCGCTGGACATGGGCGGCGATCTATCGGCCGGCACCGTCCTGCAGCTCAATTCGCCCACCAGCCTCCAGATCACCTGGGACGACAACATGGGCCTGGAATCGCTGCTGGAATGGCGGGTGCTCGAGTGCGACGGCGGTGCGCTGTTCCAGCTGCGGGCCCGTTCGGAAACCGCCGCCTTCCTCACCGAGGGCGCTGCCGGATGGCAGCTCATCCTGGACGCCCTCGACCACGTCGCCGCCGGACGGCCACCGGGTCCGGACGCCGACTGGGCCACGCTCCGCGACGCCTACGCCGCAGAGTTCCACCTCTCCCACACCATGGGCGAATTGGAGACCACCGACGGCGTCACCATGATCCATTTCGACCGGCGCTTCGAGGCGGGGCTGCCGAAGGTCAAGGACGCCCTCACCGCGGACCCGTCCCAGCAGACACGGGTCGAACAGGCCGAAGTGGATTTCACCGCCACCGGCCCCGTCACGATGCTCACCGTACGGCACGTGGTCGAGGACCCGGGCGAGACCGCCACGCTGATGGCCAGCTGGCACGCTCACCTCGACGCGGTGGGGGTGGACCTCGACGGCGACACCCCGCACATCAGCGTCCGTAAGCTGCGGGTGCTCGAGGACTTCTACCGGGCCAACACCGCTGCTGAGTGACCCGCCTCCCGGGCGAGGAGGCTCGTCTTGACTTCCAGGCCCCACCGAAAGCCGCCGAGTGAACCGTCGGTGCGGATCACCCGGTGGCAGGGCACAAAGAGGGCAGCCGCGTTCCTGGCGCACGCGCCGGCCGCGGCACGCACGGCGCTGGCGTTTCCGGCAAGCCCGGCGTACTGCGCATAGGTCACCGGGCGGCCGGGGGTAACGGTGCGCAGCATGTCCCAGGCGTGGCTGCGGAAGGGACCCGACACCTGCCGGACCGGGACCGCATCGATCGCCGTGATGTCGCCGTCGTAGTAGGAGCTCACCGCTGCGGTGATCGGCCCCAGCTCGCCAGGGTCAACCACGATCGGCGCCGTTGCCGGTCGCAGGGCCGGGTGAATCTGTCCGGTCAGGTCGGCCAGATCGGAGGTCCACCCTGAGGCAAGCACCGCGCCGTCCAGTTCCAGGATGGTGAACGGGCCATCCGGGGTGGAAACCGTCGTCTGCCGGGAAGCGGAAGCGGCGGGTGCGGTCGGAACCCGTGTGGTCAATGCTGGATCGGGAAGCGTCATCAAGGTGTTGCCTTTGCTCGGGGATGGGCGGGTGGATGGTTGGCGGCGACCCGCCAGAGATGCAGGGTGGCGTAGGAGCGCCACGGGATGAAACGTTCAAGGGTGGCCGTGACGTTGGCCGGTTGGGCCTGGCTGGCCCGCCCGGTGAGGGCCGCCCAGCCATTCCGGATTGCCGCGTCGTTGGTCAGCTGGATATCGGTGGCGCCGAGTACCCGCATTGCCACATACCTCACGGTCCAGGGGCCAATCCCCGGCAGCGGGAGAAGCTTTCGTTCGAGGTCGGCGACGCCGTCCTCGACCCCGATCTGCAGGCTACCGTCGGCCAGCGCGGAGCTCACCCGGAGGATACTGTCGGTCCGGCGGGCCGGACCCTTCAGCAGGCCCGCACCGCCGTCGGCCACTTGCTCAGCCGTCGGAAACAGCCGGTGGAGCTCCGCATCTCCTGCCCGGTGGGGCGCCAGCGTCGACGGTGTGCCAAGGACGGCCAACCGGTGCAGGGCTGTGCGTGCCGCCTTGACGGTGATCTGCTGTCCGATCATGGCCCGGATGAGGATCTCGTGAGCGTCGACGGATCCTGGGAGGCGGATCCCCGGAATCTGCTGCACCCTGCCGGCGAGCATCGGGTCGGATCCGAGGACGTCGTCCACGGCCAGGGGATCCGCGTCCAGGTCGAACAGCCGACGGATCCGGGACAGCAGCACCGGCAGGTCGGGCAGCCTTTCCACTGACACGGTCACCGCGAGGGCGGGCAGGCCGCGGGGCGCCGTCGCAAGCCGGGCGCTGAACCAGCCCTGCCCGCCAGGTAGCTGCACCAGCCTCTCGTACCGGTCGACGGTGGCGTGCTCCGCGCCGTCGACGGCTCGAACCCGCAGGAACTCGAAGATGCCCGGATCGTAGGGGACGCGCAACGGGAGGAGAAGTGACAGCGTGGTGCCCGCCCCTCCCGGGTCGGAAGACTCCTGGACAGTCCGGGCACGGGCGCGAAGATCGGTTGGGGTGAGGGCAAACACCTCCTGCACTGTGTCATTGAACTGCCGGACACTGCTGAACCCCGCGGCGAAGGCAATGTCCGCAAACTTCAGGCCTGACGAGGTCAGCAGGGAGCGGGCCGTTTGGGCTCGGGTTGCCCGGGCCAGGGCCAGCGGTCCCGCACCGAGCTCCTGATGCAGGATCCGGTGTAGCTGGCGGGTCGAGTAGCCGAGCCGGGCGGCCAGGCCAGGCACCCCCGTCCGATCCACCTCGCCGTCGGAGATCAACCGCATGGCCCGCGCCGCCGCGTCCGAGCGGAGGTTCCAGTCGGGGGTGCCGGGAACAGCCTCGGGCAGGCAGCGCTTGCACGCCCTGTAGCCGGCCTGATGGGCGGCGGCCGAGGTCTGATAGAAGGTCACATTGGCAGGTTTGGGGGTGCGGGCCGGGCACGAGGGACGACAGTAGATCCTCGTGGTGGCCACGGCGGTGACGAACTGTCCGTCGAAGCGGGTGTCGCGCGAGTCAATCGCCCGATAGCGCTGCCAGAAGTCCATCACCCCATCGTTGCAGGTTCGGCCACCGGCAGCTAGCGGGAATCGGACACGACCGTGGCGGCAGTGGGTGGGGCGGTTTGCTACGGTCTTGTGCTGTGGAAACGAACACCGACCGAAGCCGGCTGGCCCGTCCAGCCACCGCCGTTGCACCGACCCTGCTGGGCGGTCTGTTCAGCCACGACGACGGCGTAAGCCGGGTCACGGTCAGGATCACCGAGGTGGAGGCTTACCTTGGCGCAGACGACCCCGGATCCCACGCCTTCCGCGGCCAGACACCCCGGAACTCGAGCATGTTCGGCGCCCCCGGACACCTGTACGTGTATTTCACCTATGGCATGCACTACTGCGCCAACGTGGTCTGTGGTGAGCCGGGCCAGCCCACCGGGCTACTGCTGCGGGCGGGGGAGATTGTCGAGGGCCACGAGACGGCCCGGGCGCGCCGCAAATCCCCGCGGCTGGACCTGGATCTGGCCCGCGGCCCGGCCCGGCTGGCGCAGGCTTTGGGCCTGGACCGCACGCTCGACGGCGCCGACCTGTTCGCCGGTCCGCTGTCCCTCACCCTCCCGGGCACGCCGGTGGACCAGGCAGCGTTCTCGAGTGGGCCGCGCGTTGGAGTAGCGGGTGCGGGTGGCAGCACGGCGTACCCGTGGCGCTACTGGCTGACTGACGATCCGACGGTGTCCCGCTACCGCGCGGCGAAGCCGCGCGCAGCCCGTACAGTTAATGGGTGAATATTTCAGTACCCGCCGGCTCGGACACCACAGCGCAGGACTACATCGAACGGCTCTGCCTCACGGTTCAGGACTTTCCACGTCCGGGCATCAGCTTTCGCGATCTCACTCCGGTGTTTGGGGATCCAGCAGCGTTCCGCGCAGTGATCGATGACCTGGTCCGCCCCTTCGCGGGGGAGTTCGATCTGGTGGCTGGCATCGAGGCACGCGGGTTCCTGCTGGCTGCAGCCGTCGCCTACGCCACGGGGACCGGCGTCATGGCAGTCCGGAAACCCGGCAAGCTGCCCCGGTCGGTCCTCTCCGAGTCCTACAGCCTCGAGTACGGGGACGCGGTCCTGGAAATCCACCAGGGGGACGTCGTTCCCGGCACCCGTGTCCTGGTGCTCGACGACGTTTTGGCGACGGGCGGCACGCTCGGCGCCGCCACCCGGTTGTTTGAAACCGCCGGTGCCGAGGTCATCGGGTGCGCCGTGGTCCTCGAGCTCGCAGCATTGACGGGACGGGCGCGGGTGCCGCGGTATCGCGTCCACGCCACCGTTTCCGCCTAGGATTCACTGACCATGCCAAAAGCGGCACCGTCCCTGTAGAATTGACGGTCTGCCTTTGGCGAGAGGGAAACGAATTATGCATCACACATCCACGGCCCGCAACGAGCTGGAGCACGAGCGCGGCTATGTCGCGGGGCTCTACCAACGGCTTGATGAACTCCGCGCCGAAAAGCGCGGGCAGCTCGCCGAGGTGCGCCGTTCCCTGTCAGCCGGATCCCACCAGAACCGGTCCGAACGCGATGCCTTCGCCACCATGTACGAGGATCGGCTCGCCCAGCTCAACGCCGTCGACGACCGACTGGTGTTCGGGCGCCTGGACCTCGACACCGGGGACGAGCGCTACATCGGCAGGATCGGCCTGTCTACCGCAGACCTACAGCAGCTCATGGTCGACTGGCGGGCACCGGAGGCCGGCACCTTCTACCAGGCAACCGCCTTCGAACGGATGGGGGTGCGCCGCCGTCGTCATCTGATCCTTTCCC
Source organism: Arthrobacter sp. CAN_C5 (assembly GCF_017875735.1). Lineage (NCBI taxonomy): Bacteria > Bacillati > Actinomycetota > Actinomycetes > Micrococcales > Micrococcaceae > Arthrobacter > Arthrobacter sp. CAN_C5. The sequence continues at coordinate 2,718,714 of NZ_JAGGMZ010000001.1, read as the reverse complement.
GGCGCAACGTCCTGGCCATCGAGGATGACGTACTGGACGTTGCCCTGCTCACCGAGGATGACTCCCTGCAGGGCGAAGGAGCCCTCCTCGCCGCCCTCAACTCCAAGCGCACCGGGCAAATGTCCGACATTGTCGGCACCATCCAGGCCGAGCAGGACCGGGTGATCAGGGCGCCGCTACAGGGCGTCGTCGTCGTCCAGGGCGGACCCGGTACGGGCAAGACCGCTGTCGCACTGCACCGTGCCGCCTACCTGCTTTACACGCACCGCGAACGGCTGAAGTCAGCCGGTGTGTTGCTGGTTGGTCCGACCAATGCGTTCATGAAGTACATCGAACGGGTGCTCCCCTCTCTGGGGGAGACCGGCGTGGTGATGGCCAGCATCGGCAGCCTGATGCCCGGCATCACGGCAGTCCAGGAGCCCACCGAGACTGCCGCCGAAATCAAGGGACGCCTTGAGATGGTGGATGTGCTGCGCCGCGCGTTGGCCAACCGCCAGCGCGTGCCGGCGGAGGACAAACGGCTCAACGTCGAAGGCACGATCCTGACCCTTGCACCTCGGCAGGTGCGCAAGGCGCGCGAACGTGCCCGTGCCACCGGCAAACCCCACAACGAAGCCCGGGTCACCTTCGTGAAGATCCTGCTGAGAGAACTGACCGAGCAGCTCACCGAACAGCTGGAGGAATCGTCGGGGGCGGGCAACACCGCAGACCGGTCCTATCTGGCTGAGGACGTCCGCAGTTCCCGGGATGTCAGGATTGCCCTCAACCTGGCATGGATGCCCCTCACCCCCGAGAAGTTCGTCGCCGAACTTCTCACCAAACCGGGGATCCTGGCGGCCGCCGCTCCGGGTTTCAGCGACGCCGAGGTCGAAGCGCTCACGCGCCCCGCCGACGCGCCCTGGACCGAAGCCGACGTGGCCCTGCTGGACGAGGCCGCCGAACTGCTCGGAGATCTGGACGCGTCGGCCGGACGCGACAACGCCGCCCGGGATCAGGAACGACGCCGGGACCTGGCGAACGCCGAGCGCACGCTCGAGAACGTCAACGAGTCGCTCGCCGACTCGGGCGTCGACGGCGTGCTGACCGCCGAGGACCTCGCTGACCACAACGCCGTGACCGAAGCCCGGTTGAGCGCAGCCGAACGCGCCTCCGTCGACCGGACGTGGGCCTTCGGGCACATCGTGGTGGACGAGGCGCAGGAATTGTCCCCCATGCAGTGGCGGGTGCTCATGCGCCGCTGCCCCCTGAAGTCCTTCACCATTGTCGGCGACATTGCGCAGACAAGCTCGGCCGCCGGGTCCAACTCGTGGCAGCAGGCGCTGGAACCGTTTGTGGGGGACCGGTGGCAGCTCGAGGAACTTACCGTCAACTACCGCACCCCTGCCCAGATCGCTGAGGCAGCCGCGCGGATGGCCAACGCCGCCGGACTGGTCGTCTCGGCACCCAAGGCAGTGCGGGAGGGTCGCTGGGCGCCGGTAGTGGATCGGGTTCCCGAGCTCATCCCGGCGCTGCTGACCGCGGTACCCGAAGAGCTCGCGGCGATTGAGGGCGGGTTGCTTGCGGTCATCACCCCTGAGCGTGTGCACGCTCAGGTGCGCTCTGCCCTGACCGCTGTCTACGGGCAACGGGTCGGGTTCGGCGCCGGCAGTACCGGGCAGGACATTGTGGTCACCACCCCGCGGGAGGCCAAGGGGCTGGAGTTTGACGGCGTCGTGGTCCTGGAACCAGCGGAAATGCTCGACCCCCGGTCCATCCGGGTCGGCGACCTGTACGTCTCAATGACCCGCCCCACCCAGCGGCTGCGTCTTATTGCCACCGGAGAAATACCGGCAGGCATCGAGGACTGATAATTTAGAGTCTGTGTCCCACCTAACTGAAACCACAGACCCCGGCCTCGCCGCACTCCTAAGCGACCAGCACAACGACCCATCCTTCGCCAACGTCTGGCAGGAATTGAAGTGGCGTGGGTTGGTCCAGGTCTCCACCGACGAGGACGAACTGGAGAAGGCCCTCGCGGGCGATCCGGTGACTTTCTACTGTGGGTTCGACCCCACCGCACCCAGCCTGCACCTCGGGCACCTGGTGCAACTACTCACCATGAGGCGGCTCCAGCTTGCCGGACACCATGCACTCGGGCTGGTAGGAGGCTCCACGGGGCTGATCGGTGACCCCCGCCCCACCTCGGAGCGGGCACTGAACACACCCGAGACGGTCGCCGAGTGGGTGGAGAAGCTGCGGGCCCAGGTGCAGAAGTACCTCGACTTCGACGGCGAAAACCCTGCCCGGATGGTCAACAACCTGGACTGGACCGCACCGCTGAGCGCTATCGACTTCCTGCGGGAAATCGGCAAGCACTACCGGGTGGGCACCATGCTGGCCAAGGATGCTGTCAGCGCGCGGCTGAACTCGGACGCCGGTATCAGCTACACCGAGTTCAGCTACCAGATCCTGCAGGGACTGGACTTCCTGGAGCTGTACCGCAGTTACGGGTGCACCCTGCAGACCGGGGGATCGGACCAGTGGGGCAATCTGACCAGCGGCACCGACCTTATCAGGCGGTCCGAGGGGAAAAGCGTTCACGCCATCGGCACCCCGCTGATCACCAACTCGGATGGCACCAAGTTTGGCAAGAGCGAGGGTAACGCCATCTGGATTGACGCCCAGCTGACGAGCCCCTACGCCTTCTACCAGTTCTGGCTCAACACCGCCGACGCCGACGTGGTGGGCCGGCTGAAGGTCTTCACGTTCAAGACGCGTGAGGAGATCGAGGAACTTGGCAGGGCTGCGCAGGAGCGTCCCCATTTGCGCGAAGCCCAGCGGGCGCTGGCGTTTGAGGTGAACTCCCTGGTCCATGGGGTGGGCGCCACCGAAAAAGTGATCGCTGCCTCGGCGGCGCTCTTCGGTCAGGGCGAACTGGCCGACCTGGACGAGACCACCCTGACGGCGGCGATCGCGGAGCTGCCCAAGGCAACCGTCCCGGCGGATGCCCTGGGCATCATTGACCTGCTGGTGGCCAGCGGTCTCTCGGCCAGCAACTCCGCGGCCCGCCGCACGGTGGGTGAAGGTGGCGCCTACGTCAACAACGTGAAGGTCCAGGATCCGGACACGGTGATGGGACCCGATTCGCTGTTGCATGGGCGGTATTTGGTGCTGCGGCGTGGCAAGCGCACGCTCGCCACGGTCGACGTCCAACCGGTCTAACCCCGGGCTTCTCGGCCCTGCCCACGAGGATTTGCGAACACCCAGATCCACGTGTAATGTTTTCTGAGTTGCCGCCATTGAGTGGCAACCAACCCCTTCGAAAAATTCATCGGTGGATCCGGCGTGTGCTCAGCACAGAAGCCAGAAATACCGTACATTTTCGTCGGTTCATTCGGTTGTTTTTGTGAAAATCTGGAAATACTGCGGATTTGACAAAGATAATGCGGATGGAATAACTTTAGATAAGTCGCAGCGAGGAAATGTAAATAGAAAGTTTATTTACAGATAAATCGAATTGCGCCTGTTGTTTGAGAACTCAATAGTGTGCCATGTTTGTTGATACCGATTGTTTTATTGATTGGTTGAATTTGGCTGCATGATGCCACCCCGTGGTGTTGTGTGGTTGTTTTTGGCTGGTTTCGAATTTTGCGCGTGCCTGTTTACTGGTTTTTCCTGGTGGTGGGTGCGTGTCTGTAATGCATTTACGGAGAGTTTGATCCTGGCTCAGGATGAACGCTGGCGGCGTGCTTAACACATGCAAGTCGAACGATGATCCCAGCTTGCTGGGGGATTAGTGGCGAACGGGTGAGTAACACGTGAGTAACCTGCCCTTGACTCTGGGATAAGCCTGGGAAACCGGGTCTAATACTGGATATGACCTTCTGGCGCATGCCATGTTGGTGGAAAGCTTTATTGCGGTTTTGGATGGACTCGCGGCCTATCAGCTTGTTGGTGGGGTAATGGCCTACCAAGGCGACGACGGGTAGCCGGCCTGAGAGGGTGGACGGCCACACTGGGACTGAGACACGGCCCAGACTCCTACGGGAGGCAGCAGTGGGGAATATTGCACAATGGGCGCAAGCCTGATGCAGCGACGCCGCGTGGGGGATGAAGGCCTTCGGGTTGTAAACCTCTTTCAGTAGGGAAGAAGCGAAAGTGACGGTACCTGCAGAAGAAGCGCCGGCTAACTACGTGCCAGCAGCCGCGGTAATACGTAGGGCGCAAGCGTTATCCGGAATTATTGGGCGTAAAGAGCTCGTAGGCGGTTTGTCGCGTCTGCCGTGAAAGTCCGGGGCTTAACCCCGGATCTGCGGTGGGTACGGGCAGACTAGAGTGATGTAGGGGAGACTGGAATTCCTGGTGTAGCGGTGAAATGCGCAGATATCAGGAGGAACACCGATGGCGAAGGCAGGTCTCTGGGCATTAACTGACGCTGAGGAGCGAAAGCATGGGGAGCGAACAGGATTAGATACCCTGGTAGTCCATGCCGTAAACGTTGGGCACTAGGTGTGGGGGACATTCCACGTTTTCCGCGCCGTAGCTAACGCATTAAGTGCCCCGCCTGGGGAGTACGGCCGCAAGGCTAAAACTCAAAGGAATTGACGGGGGCCCGCACAAGCGGCGGAGCATGCGGATTAATTCGATGCAACGCGAAGAACCTTACCAAGGCTTGACATGAACTGGAACAGCGCAGAGATGTGTTGGCCGCTTGCGGCCGGTTTACAGGTGGTGCATGGTTGTCGTCAGCTCGTGTCGTGAGATGTTGGGTTAAGTCCCGCAACGAGCGCAACCCTCGTTCTATGTTGCCAGCGCGTTATGGCGGGGACTCATAGGAGACTGCCGGGGTCAACTCGGAGGAAGGTGGGGACGACGTCAAATCATCATGCCCCTTATGTCTTGGGCTTCACGCATGCTACAATGGCCGGTACAAAGGGTTGCGATACTGTGAGGTGGAGCTAATCCCAAAAAGCCGGTCTCAGTTCGGATTGAGGTCTGCAACTCGACCTCATGAAGTCGGAGTCGCTAGTAATCGCAGATCAGCAACGCTGCGGTGAATACGTTCCCGGGCCTTGTACACACCGCCCGTCAAGTCACGAAAGTTGGTAACACCCGAAGCCGGTGGCCTAACCCCCTTGTGGGGAGGGAGCTGTCGAAGGTGGGACCGGCGATTGGGACTAAGTCGTAACAAGGTAGCCGTACCGGAAGGTGCGGCTGGATCACCTCCTTTCTAAGGAGCACCTCGAGCCTGTTCTCATTGGCCCTGTGTGGTTGGTGGGGGGTTCGTAGGAGTATGGCCTATTGCGCGGGCGTTTGTTCCGCGGTGGGCTGCTCAAGGGTGGAATATCAATGAATAGGTGCCTGGTGGCGCTGGCTGGCAGTTGAGTACGGTCATCCTTTCGGGGGTGGTGTGGAAAGGGTGTTGGTTGGTGGTGATCGGGTTTATCGTATGGCACACTGTTGGGTCCTGAAATAACAGGGCCCTGATTCTCGTGCACGTCTTACATGTGTTGTTCTTCTCCTGCTGTTTGGTGGGGGTGGGGCGGGGTGTGTGGGTGGTGTGGGTTGGGTTGGGGTGTTGGTGTTTCTGGTTTTTCCCTGCCATGGCAGCGGGATCCTTTGAATGCATGCTGGTGGTTTGATCTGTTTGGGTCGGGCTGGTTGGTGTGTGTGGGGGGTCTGTGCTGGTGGTGTGGGGTTGTTGGTTGAGAACTGCATAGTGGACGAGAGCATCTTAAAAATAAGAAGCAATTTCAAAAAATCTTGGTTTCAGACTTTATGTTTGTTTCCATGGTTTTCTCGATATGTTTTTTGATCTTTTGTGGTCAAGTTTTTAAGGGCACACGGTGGATGCCTTGGCATCAGGAGCCGAAGAAGGACGTGGGAATCTGCGATAAGCCTGGGGGAGTCGATAACCGGACTGTGAGCCCAGGATTTCCGAATGGGGAAACCCCGCCTGGCCAGCGATGGACCGGGTGACCCGCATCTGAACACATAGGGTGCGTGGAGGGAACGTGGGGAAGTGAAACATCTCAGTACCCACAGGAAGAGAAAACAATAGTGATTCCGTTAGTAGTGGCGAGCGAACGCGGATGAGGCTAAACCAGTGGTGTGTGATAGCCGGCGGGCGTTGCATCACTGGGGTTGCGGGACTTTCCGTTCTGATTCTGCCGGATCAGTGAAATGAGTGCAGGCGTATAGGTGAACGGTCTTGAAAGGCCGGCCGGAGAGGGTGTAAGTCCCGTAACCGTAATGCGTGCTGCCGTTTGGAGAGTATCCCAAGTAGTACGGGGCCCGAGAAATCCCGTGCGAATCTGCCAGGACCACCTGGTAAGCCTAAATACTCCCTGATGACCGATAGCGGACAAGTACCGTGAGGGAAAGGTGAAAAGTACCCCGGGAGGGGAGTGAAACAGTACCTGAAACCGTGTGCCTACAATCCGTCAGAGCGTTGTCATCCCTTCGGGGGTGGTGGTGTGATGGCGTGCCTTTTGAAGAATGAGCCTGCGAGTTAGTGTTACGTCGCGAGGTTAACCCGTGTGGGGAAGCCGTAGCGAAAGCGAGTCTGAATAGGGCGAGTGAGTGGCGTGATCTAGACCCGAAGCGAAGTGATCTACCCATGGCCAGGTTGAAGCGACGGTAAGACGTCGTGGAGGACCGAACCCACTTCAGTTGAAAATGGAGGGGATGAGCTGTGGGTAGGGGTGAAAGGCCAATCAAACTTCGTGATAGCTGGTTCTCCCCGAAATGCATTTAGGTGCAGCGTTGCGTGTTTCTTACCGGAGGTAGAGCTACTGGATGGCTAATGGGCCCTACAAGGTTACTGACGTCAGCCAAACTCCGAATGCCGGTAAGTGAGAGCGCAGCAGTGAGACTGTGGGGGATAAGCTTCATAGTCGAGAGGGAAACAGCCCAGACCACCAACTAAGGCCCCTAAGCGTGTGCTAAGTGGGAAAGGATGTGGAGTTGCGAAGACAACCAGGAGGTTGGCTTAGAAGCAGCCATCCTTGAAAGAGTGCGTAATAGCTCACTGGTCAAGTGATTCCGCGCCGACAATGTAGCGGGGCTCAAGTACACCGCCGAAGTTGTGGATTTCAGATATTAGCTAAGCCGGAGACTTGTTCTCCTGAGTTCAGGCGTCTGGAGTGGTAGGGGAGCGTCGTGTGGGCGGTGAAGTCGCGGTGTAAACCAGCGGTGGAGCCTACACGAGTGAGAATGCAGGCATGAGTAGCGAAAGACGGGTGAGAAACCCGTCCGCCGAATGATCAAGGGTTCCAGGGTCAAGCTAATCTGCCCTGGGTAAGTCGGGACCTAAGGCGAGGCCGACAGGCGTAGTCGATGGACAACGGGTTGATATTCCCGTACCGGCGAAAAACCGCCCATACTGAGCAGGGGATACTAACCGCCCAATACCTGACTGCCCACCCTTCGGGGTGACGTGGTTTTTGGTGGAGCGCGGGACCTGATCCTGGGAGGTAAGCGTATTAACAGGTGTGACGCAGGAAGGTAGCCGGGCCGGGCGATGGTTGCCCCGGTCTAAGGATGTAGGAGGGACCATAGGCAAATCCGTGGTCCTGGTTTTGATACCGTCTCTGAGACCCGATGGGCCCCGTTATGCGGGGATCCGGTGATCCTATGCTGCCTAGAAAAGCATCGGCGCGAGGTTTTAGCCGCCCGTACCCCAAACCGACACAGGTGATCAGGTAGAGAATACTAAGGCGATCGAGAGAATTATGGTTAAGGAACTCGGCAAAATGCCCCCGTAACTTCGGGAGAAGGGGGGCCTCACCCGTGACCGACACTTGCTGTTGTGAGCGTTGTGGGGCCGCAGAGACCAGGGGGAAGCGACTGTTTACTAAAAACACAGGTCCGTGCGAAGTCGCAAGACGATGTATACGGACTGACTCCTGCCCGGTGCTGGAAGGTTAAGAGGACCGGTTAGTGCCCTTCGGGGTGCGAAGCTGGGAATTTAAGCCCCAGTAAACGGCGGTGGTAACTATAACCATCCTAAGGTAGCGAAATTCCTTGTCGGGTAAGTTCCGACCTGCACGAATGGAGTAACGACTTCCCCGCTGTCTCAACCATAAGCTCGGCGAAATTGCACTACGAGTAAAGATGCTCGTTACGCGCAGCAGGACGGAAAGACCCCGAGACCTTCACTATAGTTTGGTATTGGTGTTCGGTGTGGCTTGTGTAGGATAGGTGGGAGACTGTGAACCCTGGACGCTAGTTCAGGGGGAGTCATCGTTGAAATACCACTCTGGTCATACTGGATATCTAACTTCGGCCCGTAATCCGGGTCAGGGACAGTGCCTGATGGGTAGTTTAACTGGGGCGGTTGCCTCCTAAAAAGTAACGGAGGCGCCCAAAGGTTCCCTCAGCCTGGTTGGCAATCAGGTGTCGAGTGTAAGTGCACAAGGGAGCTTGACTGTGAGAGAGACATCTCAAGCAGGGACGAAAGTCGGGACTAGTGATCCGGCGGTACATTGTGGAATGGCCGTCGCTCAACGGATAAAAGGTACCTCGGGGATAACAGGCTGATCTTGCCCAAGAGTCCATATCGACGGCATGGTTTGGCACCTCGATGTCGGCTCGTCGCATCCTGGGGCTGGAGTAGGTCCCAAGGGTTGGGCTGTTCGCCCATTAAAGCGGTACGCGAGCTGGGTTTAGAACGTCGTGAGACAGTTCGGTCCCTATCCGCTGCGCGCGCAGGAAATTTGAGAAGGGCTGTCCTTAGTACGAGAGGACCGGGACGGACGAACCTCTGGTGTGTCAGTTGTACTGCCAAGTGCACCGCTGATTAGCTACGTTCGGATGGGATAACCGCTGAAAGCATCTAAGCGGGAAGCCTGCTTCGAGATGAGATTTCCATACACATTTGTGTGAGAGGCCCCCAGCCAGACCACTGGGTTGATAGGCCGGACGTGGAAGCAAGGACTAACGACTTGTGAAGCTGACCGGTACTAATAAGCCGATAACTTACACCACACACACCACCCGTGAACGGCATCAAAAGACGTTCACACCCCGGATGGTGTAAAAGATATGCTGCTTTCGTCCACTATGCGGTTCCCAACCAACAACAGGAACCACCCCCACCATAAAACCGTGGGGGAACAACAGAATACAGGAAACAACCACTGAAAATGTTGTAACCACAAACTTCCCACCCCCGGATACGGGTGCGGTCCACACCAGGACCAACCACACCAGGGGGAACGGGTAAAAGGGTTACGGCGGTCACAGCGTGGGGGAAACGCCCGGTCCCATTCCGAACCCGGAAGCTAAGACCCACAGCGCCGATGGTACTGCACCCGAGAGAGTGTGGGAGAGTAGGACGCCGCCGGACAACCATTAGACGAAAGGCCCCACCCCACGGTGGGGCCTTCCGCACTTAACCACCCCACCACAGGCGGCACTTAGCCCGCGGCCCCTACAATGGGTAGGGAAGTAATCGGCAGGCTCAGCGAAGCCCGCCACCAGATATAGATTCATAGAGAGACCGAACGGACGCTGCAGATATGCAGGTCTGTTTGATATGAGAGGAACCGCGTAGCCATGGCCGACCAAGACCGCAATCAGGGGGCGGACCGGGCAGATCGCCGGCCCGATCGAACAGGTACGCAGGGTGGCCGGTCGTTTGGCAAGCAGAGCGATGCTCCCCGAGGCTCCGGGTCCCGCGATGACCGGTCCGCAGGGTATCGAGGCGCCCGTCCCACCACCGGTGGAACAGGCGCGCCACGGGATAGTCAGCGCGATGGCCAACGCGGCGGATCCTCGACCGGCGGCAGAAGCGCCGGCGGGTTCTCTGCGGGACGCGGTGCGGGCGCGACGCGCGGCCCCCGCGACGAAAACAGGGGCGGATCCGAACGCACCGAAACCGGGAAACGTTCGTTCAATGCCCGGGACCTGCGCAGCGCCAACCGGCCTGACCGTGAGCGGTCCCCGAACATCGACGAGGATGTCACCGGTGCCGAACTTGACCGGGTCACCCGGGCGCAGATCCGCAACCTTGAAGAGAAAAGCGCGGAATGGGTGGCACGCCACCTGGTGATGGCCGGCCGCCTCCTGGAGGACGAACCCGAACTGGCCTTCCAGCATGCACTTGCCGCCAGCCGTCGCGGAGGCCGGCTCGCCGTCGTCCGCGAGGCAGTAGGGCTCACTGCCTATGCCGCAGGACACTATGGGGAAGCTCTCCGCGAGTTCCGTACTTACCGCCGCATCAGCGGCTCCAACGATCACCTGCCCGTCATGGCCGACTGCGAACGCGGCCTCGGACGGCCCGACCGTGCATTGGATCTGGCGCGCTCTGAAGAAGCCGAGGGGCTCAGCTCGGCTGGCAAGGCGGAGCTCGCCATGGTGGTATCCGGGGCGCGCACTGACCTTGGGCAGTTCGACGCTGCCGTCGGAGCGCTCGAAATCAGTCAGCTCGACCGCAACCGCGCCTTCAGCTACAGCCCCCGTCTCTTCCGCGCCTACGCCGAAGCGCTGGCTGCCGTCGGACGGACTGCCGAGGCCGATCAGTGGCGTCGTCAGGCAGGCATTGCCGACAGTGCCCTGGGCCTCGGAGACTTCGCCGAACCGGACATCTTCGACCTTGCTGGCGACGACGAAGAGATTCCTGACGCCTCCGCGGCCAAACGGCGGGTTGCCTCCGCTCCGGCCAGCAGTCCCGGCAACGCGCCGCTGACAGAACGGCAGGCCGGGCAGGCAGTGGATTACGACACTGACTCTGACGATGACCCGGATGATGCAGCTGATTCAAACGAGCTGCCCACAGTGGTCTCCAGCGATGACGACATGCCGGCGGAAGGCTCAGAGCCCGCACCGGGCGGGGGACAGGGCGCCGAAGAGACACCGGGTGAGGACGCGCCACGCGCACCGGTCACCTGGCGATCGCTGAACAGGCCGGCCCCGGTTCGGGCACGGACCCAACCCACCGAGGTCGAGCAGCATTCCACCACGGGAGACGATGCAGTGGTCCCTGCCGGTGATTCAGCCACGGCTCCCGCTGACGACGACGAGCAGGACACCGAAAGGAACCATGACTGAGGCTTCACTGATCTCTTCCTACGACGCGCTGCTGGCCGACCTGGATGGTGTGGTGTACGCGGGTCCCCACGCCATTCCTGGAGCGGTGGAGTCGTTGGAACGTCTGGCGGGTGCCGGCGTCGCCCTGGCGTACATCACCAACAACGCGTCCCGCTCGTCTGAGCAGGTGGCCGCTCACCTGCGTGAGCTCGGGGCCCCGGCGACCGCAGGCCAGGTGTTCGGGTCCGCCCTTGCCGGGGCCGAGCTGCTGGCCACGCTGGTACCCGAGGGATCGACAGTCCTGGTGACCGGCAGCCAGACCCTCATTGATCAGGTTGCTGCCCAGGGAATGATCCCGGTGACCTCGGCTGAGCCCACCCCCGCGGCAGTGATCCAGGGCTTCGACCCGGGGCTTGCCTGGAAGGATCTCGCCGAAACCGCCTACGCGGTGGCTGGCGGTGCGGTCTGGGTAGCCACCAACACCGACCTGTCCATCCCGCAGACCCGCGGCATCGCCCCCGGAAACGGGGCGCTCGTCGCGGCAGTCACCGCCGCGACCGGCGAGACTCCCGTCGTGGCAGGCAAGCCCGAAGCGCCGCTGTTCACCACTGCGGCGAAGCACCTCGGGGTGAGCCGGCCGCTGGTGGTGGGAGACCGCCTCGACACCGACATCCTGGGCGGCAACCGGGCCCGCATGGACACCGCGTTGGTGCTCACCGGCGTCGACACCGCGAGGACGGCGTTGGCCGCGGTCACCGACGAACGCCCCCGGTTCCTCCTGGCCAGCCTGGCTGACCTTTACGAACCGTACCCGGACATCACCGTGGTTGACGGGGTGCACAGCTGCGGCACGGCGTCAGCCTGGGTGGAGCGCGGAGTGCTCCACCTGACAGGGCAAAGCGAGAGCCTTGAGACGTGGCGGGCGGCCTGCAGCGCCTGGTGGAGTGCCAACCCGGACATCACCACCGCCACGCAGCCCGAACTCGTGATGTCCGACGGTCCCCGGGTGCTCGCCGAAGACCCCCAGCGATGACCGACGACGACGCCCCGGTGTTCCCGCCCGCGCCGGATCCCACCGGTGACAGTAGCGTTGATGCCCTGACCGGTCGGCTGACCGCCCTCCACGATCTTCCGGTCGACGAACACAACGCGCTCTACACAGGCCTGCACAACGATCTGCTGGGCGAGCTCAACGCCGACCCCGCCGAGGACCATGACACGCCTTGACCAGGCCCTCGTGGTGCGGGGTCTCGCCCGTTCCCGGTCTCAGGCCTCCCAGCTGATCGCTGCCGGGCGGGTCCGCCGCGACGGCGTCGTCCAGGCGAAGGCCGCCGCCAAAGTCGCGGAGACCGAGCACCTGACCGTCGACACCGGCGGGGCCCCCGACTTCGTCAGCCGGGCCGGGGTGAAGCTCGACGGCGCCCTGCGCGCGTTCAGCTCGATCCAGGTGGAGGGGAAGCAGTGCCTGGACGCGGGCGCCTCGACCGGAGGGTTCACCGAGGTGCTCCTGCGCGCGGGGGCGGCGCGCGTTGCCGCCGTCGACGTCGGGCACGGGCAGCTGGTCGACAAGCTACGCCGGGACCCTCGGGTGAAAGTGGTCGAAGGTCTCAACGTGCGCCAGCTGGAGCCCGAGGCCATCGGAGGGCTCGCCGAGCTGACGGTGGCCGATCTGTCCTTCATCTCCCTCACCCTGGTGCTGTTGCCACTGGCACGTGCCACGCGGCCAGGTGGGGACATGGTCCTGCTCATCAAACCCCAGTTCGAGGTGGGCAAGGGGAAACTCAACTCCTCGGGCGTGGTCGCCTCCGAGGAGGAGCGGAGGCGGGCAGTTGGCCTGGTGGTCCGCCACGCGTTGGGGCTGGGGCTCACCATTGCGGGTCTGATTCGCAGTCCGCTGCCGGGCCAGGACGGAAATGTTGAGTTCTTTGTGTGGATAACCGTGCCCATGGGACCGTTGGTGCCTAGGATCGAGGAGGAGCAAGATCTCCTGACCTTGCAGGTGCTGGACTCCAGCACTGGATTGACCGATGCCCGGCTAGTTACCGGCACGCCGCACGGCGCACTGGATACGACGGAGCCTCAATGACACGACGGATACTGGTTCTCGCCCACACCGGGCGACGGGACGCAATGACTGCTGCTCAGGAGGCCTGCACGCAGCTGCACCACGCCGGGCTGATCCCCGTCATGCGGGTCGAGGAACTCAAGGACATCCAGGACGAGTACGGGGTGCTGGCCGCCCCGACCGAGACCCTGGGGGTCGACGTCGGGCTGGAGGGCATCGAGCTGGGGATGGTGCTCGGTGGTGACGGCACCATCCTGCGCGCCGCGGAGCTGGTCCGCGGATCCGAAGTCCCCCTGCTGGGGGTCAACCTGGGCCATGTCGGGTTCCTCGCCGAAAGCGAGCGGGCCGACCTGACGGAGACCGTGCGGCGCGTCGTCGACCGGGATTACACCGTCGAAGAGCGCATGACGATCGACGTCCAGGTCTGGCAGGGCGACGTCCTCGTCTCCCAGACGTGGGCGCTCAACGAGGCGGCGGTCGAGAAGGCCAGCCGTGAACGGATGATCGAGGTGGTGATGGAGGTCGATGGCCGTCCCGTCAGCTCGTTCGGCTGTGATGGGGTGGTCATGGCAACCCCCACCGGGTCCACGGCGTACGCGTTCTCATCCGGTGGCCCAGTGGTCTGGCCCGAGCTGGAGGCCCTCCTGATGGTGCCGATCAGCGCCCACGCGCTGTTCACCAAGCCGCTGGTCATCGCCCCGACCTCGGTGCTGGCAGTGGAAATCCTGACCCGCACCGACGCTGCCGGTGTCCTGTGGTGCGACGGCCGGCGTACGGTCCATCTGCCGCCAGGAGCGCGGGTGGAGGTCCGCCGCTGCGGCACCCCGGTCCGGCTGGCACGGACCCTGCTGTCCCCGTTTTCCGAACGCCTGGTCAATAAGTTTTCGCTCCCCACGCAGGGCTGGCGAGGCCCTGCCAGCCACGCAGGAGGCACGAGCTAGATGATCGAAGAAATCCGTATCCGCGACCTGGGCGTCATCACCGATGCCACGCTCCACCTCTCCGGTGGGTTCACCGTGGTGACCGGCGAAACCGGTGCCGGCAAAACCATGGTGGTCACTGCCCTGGGTCTGCTGCTCGGTGCCCGCGCCGACGCCGGCGCAGTGCGCCTCGGGGCGAAGGCAGCGTCAGCCGAGGCGGTCCTCAGGATTGCCCCGCAGAGCACCGCTGCGCTGCGCGCTGCGGAAGCCGGCGGCGAACTGGAGGAATCAGACGGGTCAGCCGAACTCATCGTCGCGCGGACGGTCAACGGCGAAGGCCGCAGCCGCGCCTACGTCGGCGGCAGGTCCGCCCCCGCGGGGGTCCTCGCGGAACTCGGTGCCGCCCTCGTGGTGGTGCACGGCCAGTCGGACCAGCTGCGCCTCAAGACCGCGACCGCCCAGCGCGAAGCTCTCGACAAGTTCGCCGGGCCATCGCTCTCCACGGCGCTGACCCGGTACCAGGAAAGCTACCGTCGCCTGCAGGACGCGGTTGCCGAGCTGGACCGGCTGCGCACCGACTCGCGGGAGCGGCTCCGCGACGCCGAGTCGCTGCAGGCAGCACTCGAAGAGATCGAAGCCCTGGCGCCCCAACCCGGTGAGGACGAGAACCTCAAGGCGGAGTCCATGCGGCTGGGAAACGTCGAGGAGCTCCGCACCGCGGCGTACAAGGCCCACCAGGCGCTCGTGTCGGGGGAATTCGCGGACGACCAGGACGCCACAGTGCTCGTTGACGCCGCCAAACGCCAACTCGAATCGGCGGGGGACCATGACCCGGCGCTGGCCGCACTGGCCGGCCGGCTCGCCGAGGTGGGCTACATCCTCACCGACATCTCCACGGAACTCTCCGGATACAGTGCGTCCCTCGACAGCGACGGGCCGGGTCGGCTCGCCGAGGTCGAATCCCGGCGGGCTGAACTGGCCGTCCTGGTCCGCAAATACGCGCCCAGCATCGATGAGGTTCTGGAGTGGGCCGAGGCCGGGCAGCTCCGGCTCGGTGAGCTCGGGGACGATTCCACCCGGATCGAAGCCCTCACCGCGGAGATCGACACCCTCGAGGAGAAGGTTGCGGGGCAGGCCAAGGAGCTGACCGTCCTGCGCACCAGCGCGGCAGCAACCCTTGCTGAACGGGTCACCGACGAACTGTCAGCCCTCGCGATGGCCGCCGCCAGCCTGGTCATCGAGGTGACGCCCGGTGAACGGAGCTTGTTCGGCGCCGATTCACTTGCCTTCCTCCTGCAGCCGCACCCCGGTTCGCCAGCCCGACCGCTGGGCAAGGGTGCCTCAGGCGGTGAACTCTCACGCGTGATGCTCGCCATCGAAGTAGTGCTCGCCGCCGTCGACCCGGTTCCCACGTTCGTCTTCGACGAAGTGGATGCGGGAGTAGGCGGCAAGGCAGCGGTCGAAATCGGCCGACGGCTGGCCATGCTCGCCGAACATGTGCAGGTGATTGTGGTCACCCACCTGCCACAGGTGGCCGCCTTCGCGTCCCAGCACATCCGGGTGACGAAAAACGTGTCGGCAACCGCCGCGGGGGACGGAGTCACCGCCAGCGACGTCGAAGTCCTGCCCGAAGCCGAGCGGGTCCGTGAACTGGCACGGATGCTCGCGGGCCAGGAAGAGTCGGCCACCGCACAGGCACACGCCGAAGAACTGATCGCAGACGCAGCGCGGACAGCGTCGAAGTGCTAGGCTCGAACTCCGTGGTGCAATCAACAAATTCCCGGTTCCAGAAGTCCGCCAAGACTACCAAGCACGTCTTCGTGACGGGCGGCGTAGCATCCTCCCTCGGGAAGGGACTGACAGCTTCAAGCCTCGGTCATCTTCTCCGTGCGCGTGGCCTATCCGTCACAATGCAGAAGCTTGACCCGTACCTCAACGTGGACCCGGGCACCATGAATCCCTTCCAACACGGCGAGGTCTTCGTGACCGACGACGGCGCCGAGACGGACCTCGACATCGGCCACTACGAGCGCTTCCTCGACGAGAGCCTCGACGGGTCAGCGAACGTCACCACCGGCCAGATCTACTCCACGGTCATCGCCAAGGAACGCCGCGGCGAGTACCTCGGTGACACGGTGCAGGTCATTCCCCACATCACCGACGAGATCAAACGTCGGATGCGGCTGCCCTCCGAACCCGTCGAGGCGAAGAAGGCCCCCGACGTCATCATCACCGAGATCGGTGGCACCGTCGGCGACATCGAATCACAGCCCTTCCTTGAGGCCGCACGGCAGGTGCGCCAGGACATTGGCCGCAACAACGTGTTCTTCCTGCACGTCTCCCTGGTGCCGTACATCGGCCCGTCCCAGGAACTGAAAACCAAGCCCACCCAGCACTCCGTGGCCATGCTGCGATCCATCGGTATCCAGCCGGACGCGATCGTCATCAGGTCGGACCGGGAGGTCCCGGATGCGATGCGGGAAAAGATCGGCCGGATGTGCGACGTCGACATTGACGCCGTCGTGAACGCCGCCGACGCCGCCAGCATTTACGACATTCCCAAGACCCTTCACGCCCAGGGACTCGACGCGTACATCGTCCAGGCCCTGGACTTGAAGTTCAAGGACGTCAACTGGACCAAGTGGAACAAACTGCTCGACGCCGTGCACCACCCCAAGCACACGGTTGAGATCGCACTGGTGGGCAAGTACATCGACCTCCCCGATGCCTACCTGTCGGTGACCGAGGCGCTGCGTGCCGGCGGTTTCGCCAACAAGTCCAAGGTCATCATCCGCTGGGTACCCTCCGACGACTGCGACACCCCGGAAGGTGCCGCAAAGGCCCTCGACGGCGCCGACGCGATCTGCGTGCCGGGAGGCTTCGGCATCCGAGGCCTGGAAGGCAAGTTGGGCGCCCTGAAGTACGCCCGCGAAAACTCGGTTCCCACCCTGGGGCTCTGCCTCGGCCTGCAGTGCATGGTCATCGAGTACGCCCGCAACGTGGTGGGCCTCGAAGGCGCGTCCTCCAGCGAGTTCGATCCTGACACCGAGTACCCGGTCATCGCCACGATGGCAGAACAGTTGCACATCGTCGACGGCGACGGCGACATGGGCGGCACCATGCGCCTCGGCCTGTGGGAGGCGAAGCTCGACGAAGGCTCGGTCGTGGCCCGCACCTACGGCAAGACCACCGTCAGCGAACGGCACCGTCATCGCTACGAGGTCAACAACGACTTCCGGGACAAGATCGCAGCCGCAGGAATGGTGTTCTCCGGGACCTCTCCCGATGGCAACCTGGTCGAGTTTGTTGAACTCCCCAAGGAAACCCACCCGTACTACGTTTCCACCCAGGCCCACCCGGAGCTCAGCTCACGGCCCACCCGGCCGCATCCGCTGTTCGCCGGTCTGGTCAAGGCCGCGCTGCTCCGCCGCGGAGTCAAGGCCTGACCATGGGCGATCCGTCGACCCGGCCCCTCGCCGACCAGCAAAGCCCCCGGCGGCTGCTGGACTCGTCGGTGGTCTATGAAGGACGGATCTGGAACGTCGTCAGTGACACGTTCTCCCTGGTCGACGACGAGGATCACGAACAGCTGGTTCGCGACTACATCGAGCATCCCGGCGCGGTCGCCGTGCTCGCAATGAACGACGCGGGCCAGGTGCTCCTGATCAACCAGTACCGGCACCCGGTGCGGATGACCCTGTGGGAGATCCCGGCCGGTTTACTGGACGTTCCCGGCGAGGACTTCGTGGCCGCTGCGGCCCGGGAACTCGCTGAGGAAGCCGATCTGGGTGCGGAGCAGTGGAACGTCCTCACCGACCTGTTCCTGTCACCCGGCTCGTCCAGCGAGGCGCTGCGCATCTATTTGGCGAGGGGCGTCACCGACATCCACCCCGATGCACGGCACGAACGGACCCACGAGGAAGCCGAGATTGAAATGGTATGGGTGGACCTGGACGACGCCGTCGATGGTGTTCTGGCAGGCCGGATCCACAGCCCGTCGGCCATCGCGGCAGTCCTCGCCGCGGCGGCGGCCCGCAGCACCGGGTACGACCGGTTGCGGCCCGCCGATGAACCGTGGCCGGAACATGCCAGCCAGCACCACACCTGGCCCAACGGATCGGTCCTGAAGAGCCGATCATGACGGCCCCTGCAACGCGCACCGCTGTCGATGAGCTGCGGGAGACCGGCCCCGGACGGCTGATGAGCGAATACCTCCAGCACATGGCCGTGGAGCGTGGCCTGTCGGTGAACACGCTCGCCGCGTACCGGCGTGACTTGCTGCGGTACCACCGGTTCCTCGTGGCCCGTGCCATCACCGAGGTACAGCGGATCACCCGGCACGACATTTCGGCGTTCGCCCAGGCTATCTCCACGGGATCGGATGGCCTCGCTCCGCTGAGTCCACGCTCGGCTGCGCGCACCGTCGTCGCCGTCCGTGGCCTCCACCGGTTCTGGGCGCTCGAAGGGATCTGCGCGGCCGACCCCGCCCACGATGTGCACCCGCCCATCGCCGGGAAACGGCTGCCCAAGGCCATCTCGGTGGACGAGGTGACCCGGATCCTTGAGGCGGTCAATACCGATACTCCGGGCGGCCAGCGGGACCGGGCGTTGCTGGAATTCCTGTACTCGACCGGGTCCCGGATCAGCGAGGCGGTCGGTCTCGACGTCGACGACGTATCGGTCGATGAGGCGCTGGAGGGTCCCGCCGTTGTGCGACTGTTCGGTAAGGGGTCCAAGGAGCGGATGGTGCCGCTGGGATCGTATGCGGCGAAGGCCATCGACTCGTACCTGGTGCGGGCCCGGCCGGCGCTCTCGGCGAACGGCAGGGGGAACCCGGCGCTGTTCCTGAACCTGCGGGGCGGGCGGCTCAGTCGGCAGAGTGCGTGGACCATCCTGAAGTCGGCCGCCGAGAAGGCGGGAGTTACCGGGGAGGTGTCGCCGCACACCCTGCGGCACTCGTTCGCCACACACCTCTTGGAGGGCGGCGCCGACGTGCGCGTGGTCCAGGAGTTGCTGGGACACGCCTCGGTCACCACCACCCAGGTGTACACGCTGGTCACTGCGGATACACTCCGCGAGGTGTATGCTGCTGCGCATCCACGCGCCCTCTAAACAGACGGCAAAGTAACCGGGCCACTTTCGTAACCTTGGCGGGTTTGTCGGAAACTAACGGTGCATGAACAGGTTAGTGATGTCAGGGGGCCAAGTGTTGCAGCATGACGAAGGCGTTTTTGCCGCACTGCATAGGGAGCATCGCCCGCGCGTTTTCAACTACATCAACCGCCGGATCAACAGTCGCGAAGCGGCTGAAGAGCTGACCAACGATGTCTTCCGCGTCGCCTGGCAACGCAACCCGGATCCCGCGGAAGTGACCATCGCCTGGCTCCTGGCCGTGGCCCACCATCTGGTCGGTAATGAGTACCGACGCCGGGAGCGCTCCGAGATGCTCATGCAGCGGATCCGTGCCATCGCAGTGCTGGAATCGCGCACCGAACAGGGTGCCCAGCAGCAGACGGTGGCTGACGCCCTGCTGGGGTTGCGGGACAAGGAACGGGAGATCCTGCTCCTGGCGTACTGGGATGATCTGCCCGTGGCGGATATTGCCCAGGTTCTCGCCTGCAGTCCGTCCACTGCGAAAGTCCGCCTGCACCGGGCCCGCAAGGCGTTCGCCGCCCAGCTACCCTCCGCACTGATGGCTGAAGGAGGTGCCTGACATGGACCATATCGAAAACCTGATCCGGGGACTCGACCCGCTGCGTGCAGAGGGCAGGGCCCACCGTGAGACTGGGACTCCTTCAGACTCAGGCACTGACCCGGTACAGGGTGCTGCTTCACAGGTCTTCAGCGATGACCAGGATGAGCAAGGCTCAACGGTGGTGTCGATGAACCGGCGACGCCGGTGGACGGTAGTCGCAGGAGTCGCGGCGGCTGCAGCGGCAGTGGCAGCCGCCGTCGTCATCGGGGGAAATTTCGGCGCCACCCCGCCCCTCCCGGCGGATGAACCGGAGCCGATAGCGACCGGCCTAGGCACTCCATCGGCTACACCGTCGGGCGATCCCACCCCCACGCCCGCGCCCACGACAACGGTGGCCGCCGGGTCGCCGCTCGCAACCTACACACCTGCTGGAGAGGGCTCGGACGCCGCGCTGCTGACCGGAAGGCTGGTTCTCGACGATGGCTGCCTCTACATCGAGGCTTCTGGTTCCCCGAGGGTCCTGCCCTACTTCCCGAACACGGACACCTCCTTTGCCGACGGGATCCTGTCTTTCTTCGGCACTGACTATGCACTGGGGCAGGAGATCGCGCTGGGGGGCGGTGGCTCTTCCGGTTCCATCCCCGTTGATGGAACCGACGGCTACTACACCCCCGAATCGTGTGAATCGGACAGCCAGTGGATCGTGTCACAGGTTCCCCCATCGGCTTTCGAGAAACCCTCCCCAGACCCCGCACCGGAACCGTACCTGGCCGCCGAAATGGGATTATCGGTGGAGGTTCCCGCCGACTGGGAGATTGTTGAGGGCGTCCAGGGGCTGGACATTCTGAGCCCCAGCGGGGAGGTGGTGTCGAACCTGCAACGCTCGGCCGAGGGTGGAATCGGCGGTGCCTGCCAGGAGCCCGCCGTACCCTGGCAAGAGGTCCGTTCGATTCCGGTCTCTATCGATACGCCCGCGGGGCCAGTCGACGCCAAGTTTGTGCTCCGGGTATTCACCGGTGAACGTTTGGTGGGGACCAGCGCATTGGTGCTGGCGGACGACCCGACCTCCGGCGAGGGATGCATGCTCTACAACGTCATCTCCAACGGTGAGGTGGGATTACTTTCCCTGACAAATAACTTCCAGCTCTCGCCCTCCGGGTCGGGTCGGGTCTTCGCATCCTTGGCCGAGGCCGAGGCATACGCCGGGTCGGCGGAATTCGACGCCCTCGCAGCCATCGCGGACTCGATCGTCATTACCGACTAGCCAATCCATCCTCACACCCCTGCCGGGCACTCGGTTCGGTAGGGGATCGGGAGGCTACACTGGGGCCTGATGAAACCCCGCCACGTCGCACTGTGCTTCCTGTTCCGGACCACCGAGGCAGGAAACGAAGTGCTGCTCGGGCTGAAGAAGTCCGGGTTTGGAGCCGGCAGGATTGTGACCCTGGGCGGTGGCGTGGAACCTGGGGAAACGGCAGCCCAGGCGGCGGTGCGCGAGGTCGCCGAAGAGTCGGGCGTCGTCGTCGATGTGGTCAACCTGACCCAGCTGGGCCGGGTACGCTGGCGCTTCCCCTCCCAGCCAGCAGCCGACATGGACGCGGAAATCTTCACCGCCGTTGAGTGGTCAGGGACTCCCGAGCCCACTGTCGAGGTGGAGCCCGCCTGGTACCCGGTCAACGATTTGCCGTGGGAGGGGATGTGGGAGGACGCGCAACACTGGCTGGGGTCGGTCATCGACGGCACACCGCTGGACGTCCTCGTCACCCTCAACCAGGACAACGAAACCGTGAGCAGCGCAGTCTTCGCCTGACCCGCCTGGTTCATCGGATAGACCAGGGTTACCGGGCTCATCGCAATTGAGGGTGTAGTCGGGGTGTGAGCGGGATGGGCGCGTCGGTCACGGGATAGGGGTCGAGGCCTTCCGATGATGGAAGTTCTCACGCTCGCCATCCGGAAGACCTCAACGTGTTCAACGCTACCTTCGCTGCACCCGATCTGAGCACGTTCTGCCGACTCGATGAACTCGGTCTGGAAGCCATCGGTCAGGAGGTGAAGCCCGATGGTGCGGTGCTGGTTTGCGAGGTAGTGGAACCGGACTCGTGGTGCCGGCGCTGCGGAGCCCAAGGCGCTGCACGGGACATGGTGACCCGGCGCCTGGCGCACGAACCGTTCGGCTGGCGGCCAACGACGCTGCTGATCCGGGTCCGCCGCTACCGGTGCACCGGATGCGCTCACGTGTGGCGGCAGGACACCGCTAAGGCCGCCGAGCCGCGGGCGAAACTCTCCCGACGGGGCCTGCGCTGGGCGCTGGCCGGGATCGTGTGTCAACACCTCACCGTCGCCCGGGTCGCCGAGGGCCTTGGGGTGTCGTGGAATACCGCGAACACCGCGGTCCTGGCCGAGGGAAAGCGGGTCTTGATCGATGACCCGGACCGGTTCGACGGGGTGAAGGTGATCGGCGTCGATGAGCACGTGTGGCGGCATACCCGCCGCGGGGACAAGTACGTGACCGTCATCATCGATCTCACGCCGATTCGCGAAAAGACTGGGCCGTCAAGGTTGTTGGACATGGTCGAGGGCCGCTCAAAGGCCGTGTTCAAGCAGTGGTTAGCCAAACGCCCACAGGCGTGGCGGGACGGGGTGGAAGTCGTCGCCATGGACGGATTCACCGGCTTCAGAACCGCGGCCGCCGAGGAGCTTCCCAGCGCGGTGGCGGTCATGGACCCGTTCCACGTCGTCCGTCTCGCCGGGGACGCGTTGGATGGGTGCCGACGCCGGATCCAGCAAGCTACCTGCGGTCACCGCGGACGCAAGGGCGACCCGCTCTACAGCTCACGGCGGACCCTGCATACGGGGGCGGACCTGCTCACCGACAAACAGGAACAACGCCTCACCGACCTGTTCACCACGGACACTCACGTCCAAGTCGAGGCAACCTGGGGCATCTACCAGCGGATGATTGCTGCCTACCGGCACGAGGACCGGGCCCGAGGACACGAGTTGATGCAAGCACTTATCGAATCGGTCAGCGACGGTGTCCCGGCCGCGCTCACCGAGATCCGCACTCTGGGCCGGACCCTCAAACGCCGGGCCGCCGACGTCCTGGCGTACTTCGACCGGCCCGGCACCAGCAACGGACCCACCGAAGCCATGAACGGCCGCCTCGAACACCTCCGAGGCTCAGCCCTGGGCTTCCGCAATATCGCCAACTACATCGCCCGCTCACTCCTGGAAACCGGCGGCTTCAGACCCCGACTACACCCTCAATTATGAAGAGCCGGTTACCGGATCGGGTCCCCCATCCAGGGGACCCGATCTGAAACCGGGGCTAGGGGACCTGGCGCTGCTCCGGACCGTTGTAGGCGCTGAGCGGACGGATCAGGGAGTTCGAAGCGGTCTGCTCCATGATGTGGGCGGTCCATCCCGTGATCCGTGCGGCGATGAACAGGGGCGTGAACATCTCGGTGTCGAAACCCATCAGGTGATAGGTGGGGCCGGCCGGGTAGTCGAGGTTGGGCTTGATGCTCTTCGCCTCGTCCATCGCGGTTTCCAGCCCGCTGTACAAACCGAGCAGTTCCGGCCGACCAAAGTGCTCGACCATTGAGTCCAGCGCGGACTTCATCGTGGGAACCCGCGAGTCACCGTTCTTGTAGACCCGGTGGCCGAAGCCCATCACCTTCTTCTTCTGGGCGAGGGCATCCTCCATCCACGCCTTCGCGCGGGCGGCAGCCTCCTCGCGGGACTCGTCGGTGCGGATGCCGATCTCCTCGAACGTGTGCATGACGGCCTCGTTCGCCCCGCCGTGCAGCGGTCCCTTGAGGGCACCGATTGCACCCGTCACCGCCGAGTGGAGGTCAGCCAGGGTGGACGTGATGACCCGGGCGGTGAAGGTCGACGCGTTGAACGAGTGCTCCGCATAAAGCACCATCGACACGTTGAACGCGTTGACCACCTCGGGCGCTGCCTCCTCGCCGAAGGTCATCCAGAGGAAATTGGCCGAATAGTCGAGATCGTCCCGTGGGGCCACAATGTCGTCACCATGGCGACGGCGCTGGTCGTAGGCGACCACGGCAGGGAACGCCGCGAACAGTTCCATCGCCTTTTCGAGGTTGGCCTCGGGAGAGGAATCCGATGCTTTGGGATGGTTTGCTCCGAGTACCGACACGGCGGTACGGGCAACGTCCATCGGGTGGCAGGTGGTGGACAGCAGGTCGATCGCGGCCTTGACGTTGTCGGCCAGCGCGCGGTGGCTGCGCTCGAATGAGGTGAACTCGGCGAGCTGGTCCTCCGTTGGCAGTTCGCCGTGCCACATCAGGTAGGCGACTTCCTCGAAGCTGCAGTTGGCAGCGAGTTCCTGCACCGGGTACCCGCGGTACAGCAGGGAGTTGGTGTCGGAGTTGACCATTGAGATAGCTGTGGTGTCGACCGTGACTCCGGCTAGCCCTTTGTAGATCTGCGTTTCTGTCGTTTCTGTCATGGTGACTCCTGTTCAACGGCGGAAGGGGCCTGCTGCGTCGCGTGCTCCGGTGAACCGGGCACCTGAAAATTGAAAACCGAGGTGTCAAAACGGTTGTAAGCCTCGTAGTCCACGAGCTCGTATAGCCGGGCCCGGGTCTGCATGGCACCGACGGCGCCCTGCTGGGTGCCGTCGGCCTTGATGATTTCCAGCGTACGCTCCGCCGCGCCCATTGCACTACGCAGCAAGGTCACGGGATAGATGACCATGTTGACGCCGGCCGAGGCTAGCTGGTCCAGGGTGAACAGCTCGCTCTTCCCGAACTCGGTCATGTTGGCGAGGATGGGGACGTCGACGGCATCGCGGATGGCCTGGAATTCGGTCAGGTCCCGCATTGCCTCGGGGAAGATGGCGTCGGCGCCGGCGTCGACCAGGGCCTTCGCCCGGTCCTTGGCCGCGTCGAGGCTGTCGGTGCCGCGGATGTCGGTGCGGGCCATGATGAGGAAGTTCGGATCCCGGCGTGCGTCGGCTGCGGCCCGGATGCGCTTGGTCGCCGTGTCCAGGTCCACCACATTCTTGCCGTCCAGGTGGCCGCACCGTTTGGGGTTGAACTGGTCTTCGATGTGGCACCCCGCGAGCCCGGCGTTTTCCAGTTCCTGAATGCTGCGTGCAACATTCATGGGCTCGCCGAAGCCGGTGTCGGCGTCGACAATTGACGGCAGATCGGTCATCCGGGCGATCTGCCCGGCACGGGTGGCCACCTCGGTCAGGGTTGTCAGGCCGATATCGGGCAGGCCCAGATCATTGGCGAGGACCGCGCCGGAGATGTAAACGCCGTCGAACCCCTTGTCCTCGATCAGCCGCGCCGACAGTGGATTGAACGCACCGGGGAACTGCTGGATGCGTCCTGAGGCGAGCCCCTCCCGGAAGGCGATGCGCTTCTGCTCGGGGGTAGTCGATGAGTACAACATTTAGAACAGTCCCTTCGGGGCGGTGGCGGGGTCGATCACGCCGGGGGCGGCGACCAGGTTGAGCTGGTCCAGTTCGCCGGCAACCAGCTCGGGGAGACGCTCGACGACGGCGAGGAACCTGTCGATCTCGGCTTCGTCGACAATCCGGTGCCCGTCCTGGCCGGCGGCCAGGGTGCGGAGCTTGTTGATGTATTGCTCCCGGGCGAACGGGCGGGCACCCAGGGGGTGGGCGTCGGCGACGGCCAGCTCATCGGTGATGACCGTTCCATCGGTCAGGGTGATCTCCACCCGGCCGCCGAAGGCTTTCTCGCTGATGTCCAGGGAGTGGTAGCGCCGGGTCCACTCCGGGTCCTCGAGGGTGGTGACCTTGTGCCAGAGTGCCACGGTGTCGCTCCGGCCAGCCCGCTCGGGGGTGTAGGAGTCGACGTGGTGCCAGGAGCCGTCCTGCAGGGCCACCGTGAAGATATAGGGGATCGAGTGGTCGAGGGTTTCGCGGGAAGCGGTGGGATCGTATTTCTGCGGGTCGTTCGCCCCGGATCCGATGACGTTGTGGGTGTGGTGTGAGGTGTGGATGACGATCGACTGCACCAGCTCCGGGTCGGTGGCCTCGGGGTGCGCTGCGTTAAGTTTGCGGGCGAGGTCGATCAGGGCCTGCGCCTGGTACTCGGCGGAGTGCTCCTTGGTATAGGTGTCGAGGATGGCACGCTTCGGTTCGCCTGCGGCGGGCAGTGGCACCTCGTAGCGGCCGTCGGGGCCGTCCAGCAGCCACGCGATGAAACCGTCTTCACCCTCGTAGATGGGGGTGGGGGAGGTCTGGCCGCGCATCGCCCGGTCCGCCGCCTCGACCGCCATCTTTCCGGCGAATGCTGGGGCGTGGGCCTTCCAGGTGGAGATCTCGCCCTTCCGGGACTGCCGGGTGGCGGTGGTGGTGTGCACGGCCTGACCGATGGACTGGAAGATGGTCTCGACGTCGAGATCCAGCAGGGTGCCGATGCCGGCGACGGCGGACGGGCCGAGGTGCGCTACGTGGTCGATCTTGTGCTTGTGGAGGCAGATGGCTTTGACCAGGTCCACCTGGATCTCGTAGCCG
Source organism: Arthrobacter sp. CAN_C5 (assembly GCF_017875735.1). Lineage (NCBI taxonomy): Bacteria > Bacillati > Actinomycetota > Actinomycetes > Micrococcales > Micrococcaceae > Arthrobacter > Arthrobacter sp. CAN_C5. The sequence continues at coordinate 2,692,507 of NZ_JAGGMZ010000001.1, read as the reverse complement.
GTGGTGATGGCGCGCAGCAGGTCCCGTCCGGACCGGCCGGCGTGCTGGGCGACGGCGAGGATCGGCGGGATGTTGTCGCCCGGGTGCGAATAGTCTGCGGCCAGGAACGTGTCATGGTAATCCAGTTCGCGGACGGCGACGCCGTTGGCCCAGGCGGCCCACTCCGGGGAGGACTTTTCCTGGATCCCGAAGATGGTGGCGCCCGCACCGTGGGACGACGACGGGTGGCTGGTGGCCTGCGCACGCGCAGCTACCACCGGGGCACGGTTGAAGGAGGCAACCGCCACCGAGGCGTTGTCGATGATGCGGTTGATGACCATGTCGGCGACGTCGGCATCCACCTCCACCTGGTCGGCGGCGACCAGTGCCAACCGGTAGGCGAGCTGCCCCTCGCGGACCAGGTTTTCGTCGCTGCGGTGGGTACGGACCAGATGATGTTCAACCATTGAGGTGAGCCTTTCGGGGTGGGACGGTGCCGGCGTCGAAGCTGTGTTTCGAGGCCAGTAGATGGTCAAGACTGTTGTGGAGGTGGATGGTGGTGGCCGCGGCGGCCCGGTCGGGGTTGCCGCGGGCGATGGACCGGGCAATCTGGGCGTGTTCGGCGGCGGAAGCCAGCAACCGGTCGCTGTTGTCTTTCGCGAGCCTCCTGATCCGAACCAGTTGGGCACGCAGCTGGTTCTGGGCCTGGCGGAGGAACTGGTTGTCAGCGGCGTCGTCGACGGCGTCATCCAGGTCGGAAACCAGGGCGTAGTAGTCGCGTTGATCCGGGTCCTCCCCGGTGATGAGGTTTCCTGCGGTTTCGAAGCGGTCAGCGAGCGCGGTGAACACTCCCGGATCGCGGCGGTTCGCGGCCAGCTCGGCGGCCTTGCAATCCAGTGCCAGCCGGACGTCGAAAAGCTGGGTCATCTTCTCCAGCGAGATATCGGTGACAACGACGCCACGGCCGGTCTGCGCCGCGGTGAGCCCCTCTGCACCCAGCCGGGCGAGTGCCTCCCGCAGGGGTGTCCGGGAGACGCCAAGCCGGGCCGATTGCTCCACCTCGGCGAGCACGGTGCCGGGGACCAGCCGCCACTCGACAATGTCGGATTTCAGCGCAGCATACGCTCTGTCGCTGGCTCGCACTGATCCTCCTGTCGTCGTTGACGTGACCCTGGAAACTGCTACTCTGTCTAGCAAATGTATACACAGGGGCTCTGAAGTGCAAGATAAGCGGCCTTTCGCGGCGAGTAAATGATAGCTGTGTATACATGCCAATCGTCCGCCGAGTGGTGAGTTCTGAAGATTTTGAGGGCCCTGGATCATCCGAGCTCACGGTTCGGGTCAGGGGTGGCGGGCCTCAGTAGGATGACAGCACAACACATCGACGTGGAGGACACCGGATGAGCCAGGACTATCGCACGCTGCATCGCCAAAGCCTTGAGGCTCCGGACGTGTTCTGGCTTGACGCGGCGCGCGCCGTTGACTGGGTCCAGGAGCCCTCCACTGCGTTGGACAGCAGCGCGGCGCCGCTCCACCGCTGGTTTCCCGACGGCGAACTCAACACGTCCTACAATGCGCTGGACCGCCACGTGGAAGCGGGTCGTGGCGACAGTACCGCCCTGATCTACGATTCGGCGATGCTTGGTCTGGTGCGGCAGTACACCTATTCGGAGCTCCGCGATGAGGTAGCGTGCTTCGCCGGAGTGCTGCGCGCCCAGGGAGTGGCAAAGGGGGACCGGGTAGTGATCTACCTGCCCATGGTGCCCGAGGCGCTCATCGCGATGCTGGCCACCGCCCGGCTTGGCGCAATCCACTCAGTGGTTTTCGGTGGGTTTGCCGCGAAGGAACTCGCCTCCCGGATCCAGGACGCACGCCCCACGGTGGTGGTGACGGCGTCGGGTGGTCTGGAGCCGCGCGGGCCGATTGAGTACCTGCCAGCCGTCGACGAGGCACTGAGTCTGGGCGATCACCGGGTGGGTGCAGTGATCGTGAAGTCCCGGAAGGGGTTTGTTCACCAGGTGTCCGAATACGGTTCGGCGTCGGACGCCCATGGATCGGACACACTCGGATCGGACACGCGTGGATCGGACACAGCATGGCTGGACTGGGACACCGAACTTGCCACCGCCGAGCCCGCCGATCCGGTGCCTGTCCTCGCGACCGACCCGCTCTACATCCTGTACACGTCGGGCACCACAGGGTCGCCCAAGGGCGTGGTGCGGGACAACGGCGGCCACGCCGTGGCTCTGACCTGGTCGATCAGGAACATCTTCGGCATCGGCCCGGGAGATGTGATGCTGACGGCGTCCGACGTCGGGTGGGTGGTGGGCCACTCCTACATCGTCTACGCCCCGCTGCTCGCGGGTGCCACCACTGTGCTGTACGAGGGGAAACCGGTGGGCACCCCCGATGCGGGTGCGTTCTGGAGGTTGATCAACGACCACCGCATCAACGTCCTGTTCACAGCGCCCACCGCACTGCGTGCGGTCCGGAAGGTGGATCCGGACGCGGCCCTGCTCTCGGGCTATGACATCTCCAGCCTCCGGTTGCTGTTCTGCGCGGGGGAGCGGCTCGACATTGACACCTACCGCTGGGCAGGCAAGACGCTCGGTGTCCCCGTGATCGACAACTGGTGGCAGACCGAGACCGGCTGGCCCATCTGCGCCAATCCGCGGGGCATCCAGGAACTTCCCCTGAAACCGGGGTCACCGACCCTGCCGCAGCCGGGATACAACCTGGTGATTCTCGACGCCGGCGGGCAGGAAGTGCCCGTCGGGACGGAAGGCAACATCGCGTTGCGGCTCCCACTTCCGCCGGGAACGCTCCCCACGCTCTGGGGAAGTGACGAACGCTACATCAGCTCGTATCTCAGCGCGTTTGACGGCTTTTATGTCACCGGTGATTCCGGCTACGTCGACGACGATGGCTACGTCTTCGTGATGGGCCGCACCGACGACATCATCAACGTGGCCGGGCACCGGCTGTCCACCGGCGCCATCGAACAGGTGCTGGCGCAGCACCCTGCCGTCGCCGAGTGCGCGGTGATTGGCCTGGCGGATCCGCTGAAGGGCCAGCGCGCCAGCGGCTACGTGGTGCTGAAAGCGGGGGTGCACATTGATCCCGCCGCGCTGGAACAGGAACTGGTTGCCCTGGTGCGGACCCAGATCGGGCCGGTCGCCGACTTCAAGCAGGCCATGGTGGTGGACGGGTTACCGAAAACGCGCTCCGGGAAAATTCTTCGCAAGACCATGCGGCAGATGGCCTCCGGGGAGGATTACGTGGTGCCCTCCACCATCGAGGACCAGAGTGTGCTTGATGCCATGGAGCCGATCCTCCGGCCAGACGCGGCCCCCTCCGCCCCCACGATTCCAGAAGGTTAGACCTCAGGTTGAAACTAAAGGCTCGCGGTCAGGTGCAACGGATTTCCCCGCGCGGATGCGGCACCGGTTGTAACGTTGAGGGCAGGTAAGAGGCAAAACTTTCAATAACGCGAATAAACGGAAGCGTGGATACATACGTGAGTAGCGAACAGGGTTCCACAACTCTGAAGGACGTCGAGATCGGGCCGACGGGCCGCCCGGTCACAGTGTTTCCCGAACCACCGGTCCTGTCCTCACACGGGCCGGCCCGTGTGATTGCGATGGTGAACCAGAAGGGTGGTGTCGGCAAGACCACTTCCACCATCAACCTGGGCGCAGCGCTCGCCGAAGCCGGACGCCGGGTACTCCTGGTCGATTTCGACCCGCAGGGCGCACTCTCAGCGGGTCTGGGCACCAACCCTCACGAGCTCGATGTGACCGTCTACAACGTACTGATGGACCGCAAGGTGCAGATCCAGGACGCGATCCAGACCACCGCGTTCGAAAATGTCGACCTGTTGCCCGCCAACATCGACCTGTCGGCCGCTGAGGTGCAGCTGGTCAACGAGGTGGCCCGTGAACAGGTACTGGATCGTGCCCTCCGGAAGGTGTCGGACGACTATGACGTCATCCTGATCGACTGCCAGCCCTCTCTGGGGCTCCTGACGGTCAATGCGCTCACCGCAGCGCACGGCGTGATCATCCCGCTGATCTGCGAATTCTTTGCACTGCGTGCGGTCGCCCTGCTGGTCGAAACGATCGAGAAGGTCCAGGACCGGTTGAACCCCCGTCTTCAGGTGGATGGCGTTCTGGCCACCATGTACGACGCTCGGACCCTGCACAGCCGCGAAGTCATCGCACGGCTGGTAGAGGCGTTCGGAGACAAGGTGTTCGAAACGGTCATCAAGCGCACCATCAAGTTCGCTGACGCCACGGTCGCGGCCGAACCCATCACGTCCTACGCGGCGAACCACTCGGGAGCCGACTCCTATCGCCGACTGGCGAAGGAACTGATCTCGCGCGGCGGCGCCCCCTAACGATGCAGCGCGCTGCGCAGCCCACCTCTCATGCATGACGTCCGTCCCGACGCGGCGGAGCCAACCGGTTTCACGGTCCGGCTGGAGAACTTCAACGGGCCGTTCGACCTGTTGCTTGGGCTCATCTCCAAGCATGAGCTGGACATCACCGAGATAGCCCTGGCGACGGTCACCGACGAGTTCATCGGCTACATCAAGGCGTTTCAGGGGACCGACGCGGATTTTTCGCTCGATGAAGCCAGCGAATTTCTGGTGATTGCTGCCACACTGCTGGATTTGAAGGCCGCGCGGCTCCTACCGGACGGCGAGGTGGAGGACGACGAGGACGTCGCGCTGCTCGAAGCGCGGGATCTGCTGTTCGCCCGGCTGCTGCAGTACAAGGCTTTCAAGGAGATCGCCCGACAGCTGGGGGAGCGACTGGCCGAGGAAGGCAAACAGTTCCCACGGCAGGTGAGCCTTGAGCCCGCCTTCGCGTCGATGCTGCCTGAACTGACCTGGCGCACCACCCCGCAACAGTTCGCGAGACTCGCGGCCAAGGCGCTGGAGCCCCGTGAGCCTGCTCCCACCGAGGTGGGTATCGCCCACCTGCACGGCTCAACGGTCAGCGTCCGTGAACAGGCCGAGCTGTTGGGGATCCGGCTGCGGCGGGGGCACCCGCTCTCCTTCCGCCAGCTCACCCAGGACGCGGAGGACATGCTCACGGTGGTGGTCAGGTTCCTGGCGTTGCTGGAAATGTTCCGCGATGCCGTGATCTCCTTTGATCAGGGCGCACCGCTGGGGAACCTGACCGTGCGGTGGTCCGCCGACTTCGAGAACTGGTCACCGGCGTCGATCAGTGAGGAATACGACCAGCCAGCCCCCACCCCACCCGCACTGGAAGGACCGAGTTGAAAGACCACCAGCCAGACGTCGACGAACCCCTTTTTGACGCCTCGGGCGAGCCGGGTGGCCTCAAAGCCGCCCTCGAGGCGGTGCTGATGGTGGTCGACGAACCGGTCACCGCAACGCAGCTTGCCACCGCCCTGCTGGTGCCGGTTGACGAGGTGCGCGAGCTGCTGGTGGAACTGCAGCAGGAGTATGACGGCTATACTGGTCAGGGCCCGGAAGGGCACACCACCGAACCGGCGTCTTCACAGCCGCGTGGCTTCGAGCTACGCAGCGTCGCCGGAGGATGGCGAATTTTCTCGCGCAGCACGTTTGCGCCGGTAGTGGCGAAGTTCGTGCTCGAAGGACAAAGCGCCCGCCTGTCACAGGCAGCTTTGGAAACCCTCGCCGTCATCGCCTATCGGCAACCGGTGTCTCGGGCAAGAGTTTCGGGAATCCGCGGAGTGAACGTGGATTCGGTGGTACGCACCCTGGCGCTCCGCGGTTTGATCGCCGAAGCGGCAACCGATCCTGAAACAGGCGCAATCCTGTACGGAACAACCCAGTACTTTCTGGAAAGATTAGGGATAGGCAGCGTTGCCGACCTGCCGCAGCTTTCACCACATCTACCCGGGTTGGAAAACCTCGGTGACTTTGATGACACCACTTACTAAATACGCTAGCTAAAAGGATATTCAATGACACAGGCGCCACGTTCCGGCTCCGGCCGCAACAACCCCAAACGCGACGAAGGCGGTCCCCGCGAGGGCGCGCCCCGCGGCGGGTCTGCACGCGGCGGTGCCCCCCGCGCCGGTTCGGGGTCAGCGCGCGGCCGTTCGGCACGTGACGCCTTTGGCCGTGGTTCGGCCGCAGGCGCCGGGCGCGACGGTGACTCCCGCCCAGGCTCGTCACGCGATGGCGCCGGCCGCGGCGCCGGTTCGGACCGCGCCGGTTCCGACCGTGCCGGTTCGGAGCGTTTCGGTGCGGAGCGCGCTGGCGAACGTCGCGGCCCAGCACGTGAAGGCGCCAAGCGTCAGGGTCCCGCCCGGGGCAGCGCTGCGCGCGGGAAACCAGCTCGCGACGGTGCACCCCGCGGCGAACGGCCAACCGGTGGCGGCTACCGCGGTTCGGCTGAAGGTTCCGGCGAGGGCCGCCCGTTCGCTAACCGCACGCCCAAGCCCGCTGGGGCCAAGAAGGCCGGCAACCGGCAGAAGCCTGCCGGGCCCAAGGCCTTCGGCCGTGAACGTTTCGGCAAGAGCCTCGGACCGGTCCGCCGCCCCAAGGCCCAGGGTCCCAAGGCGCTGCCCGTGGACCGGCTCGACGTCCACAACCCCGACGGCGTGCGCCTGCAGAAGATCATGGCCTCGGCGGGAGTGGCCTCGCGCCGCGTCTGTGAGGAAATGATCGAGGACGGCCGCGTCGAGGTTGACGGCACCATCGTCACCGATCTTGGCGTCCGCGTCGATCCCGCGAAGGTGGCCATCCACGTGGACGGCATCCGGCTGCAGCTCAATGACCACCTGGTGTATTACGTCTTCAACAAGCCCAAGGGCGTCGTCTGCACCATGGAGGACCCCGAGGGTCGTCCCTGCATCAGTGACTACCTGAAGAACAAGAACGAAAACGAGCGGCTCTTCCACGTGGGCCGTCTCGACGTCAACACCGAGGGGCTGCTGCTCCTGACGAACGACGGCGAACTCACCAACCGCCTCACCCACCCGTCCTATGAGGTTCCCAAGACCTACCTGGTGCAGGTGCGGGGACCGATGGCCCACGGTATCGGTGCGCAGATGCGTGAAGGCATCGAACTCGAGGACGGCATTGCCAGCGTCGACTCGTTCCGCCTGGTCGACTCCACCCCGGGACACATTCTGGTGGAGGTAGTCCTCCACTCCGGCCGCAACCGCGTGGTCCGCCGCCTGTTCGAAGCTGTCGGCCACCCCGTTGAGCGTCTTGTCCGCACCCAGGTGGGCCCCATCCGGGTCAACGACCAGCGCCAGGGCAGCATCCGGGTCCTCGGTAACCAGGAAGTCGGACACCTGCTGGCAGCGGTGGGACTCTAATACATGCCTGGCGCTAACAACGGCGGCACCCACCTGTCCGGTCCCGTGCTCATTGTGGGCACGGGGCTTTTGGGCGCCAGCATAGGGCTGGGGCTGCGGGCGCGGGGGATCGACGTCGTCCTCACCGACATCTCACCGTCCACCCAGGCGGTGGCCGAGGATATCGGCGCGGGACGCTCCCTCACCCCGGCCGAGTCCCTCGACCCGGAGCTTGTTGTCATCGCTGCACCACCCGATGTCACTGCGGACCTGGGGATCAAGGCCCTCTCCGACTACCCGAACGCCGTCGTCGTCGACATCGCCAGTGTGAAAGCGTCGGTGCTTGACGAGCTGGAAACCGCTGTCGACGAAACGGCGCTCAGCCGGTACGTGGGGACCCACCCCATGGCGGGTCGCGAGAAGTCGGGACCGGTCGCCGCCAGCGCCGAACTCTTCACGAGCATGCCGTGGGTGGTATGTGCGGGCACACAGAGCACCGCCGCCGCAGTCAGGACCGCCGAGGCGCTGGCGATTGACCTTGGCGCCGTCGTCGCGCGCATGAGCGCCGAGGAGCACGACCAGTCGGTCGCGCTGATCTCCCACCTGCCGCAGGTGCTGTCCTCATTGGTGGCCAGCCGGTTGCAGGATTCACCGCCGCACGCCCTCGCCCTGGCCGGCAACGGGCTGCGCGACGTCACCCGGATTGCCGCCAGCGACCCGCGGCTCTGGGTCCAGATTCTCTCCGCCAACGCCGAACGGCTGGTCGAGATCCTGTACGGGGTGCGCGAGGACCTGAACCGGCTGATCGGCACCCTCGAGAACCCCACCGGCGCGGGCTCCCGCCTCGACATGGCGCAACTGATTTCCGAGGGCAACGTGGGCCAGGCCCGCATCCCCGGCAAGCACGGTACTCCACCCGAGGCGTTCGCCCGCATGACGGTCCTGGTCGACGACGTCCCCGGACAGATCGCGCGCCTGCTCACCGAGATTGGCGACGCCGGGATCAACCTTGAGGATCTTCGGCTGGAACACTCGCCCGGACGTCAGGTCGGCATGGCCGAAATATCCGTGGTGCCCGGCAAACGGCATGACCTTCTCGAGTTCCTCACCGCCAATGGTTGGAAAGTGGTCCAGTGAACACCCCCCATTCCTTGTTCCGCATCGGCAAGTCACTCGTCGTTGCCATCGACGGGCCCTCGGGCTCCGGCAAGTCCAGCGTCAGCCGGGAGGCCGCGCGTCAGCTGCACGCCGCCTACCTCGACACCGGTGCCATGTACCGGGCGGTCACCTGGCACTGCCTGGCGGAAGGGGTGGACCTGGACGACGGCGCCGCTGTCGAGCACGCCGCCCGCACCATCGAGTTGGGCATCAGCACCAAGCCGGATCACGAGTCCGTGACGGTCGGCGGCACTGATGTCACCGACGCGATCCGGGAGCCCCGGGTGTCCGACGCCGTCTCGGCCGTCGCCACCACCATGGGCGCCCGCAGCGAACTGATCCGTCGGCAACGCCAGATCATTGCCGACTCGGGTCACCGGATCGTCGCCGAGGGCAGGGACATCACCACCGTCGTCGCGCCCGACGCGGAAGTGCGCATCCTGCTGACCGCGAGCGATGCAGCACGCCTGCGCCGCCGCGGCGACCAGCTCGGCGGCACGCAGACCGACGCTCAGCTGCACGACCAGGTCCTGGGCAGGGACACCAAGGACTCGGCAGTAGTTAATTTTCACCAGGCCGCAGATGGCGTGGTTACCGTAGATTCATCGGAACTCGATTTTGAGCAGACCATCACGGCCGTGCTCGACGTCGTTCGAACCGTTGCACACTGACACAAAGGAATGCACTCATGACTGACAACCAGGCCCGCCCTGACACTGAAGGGGCAGAAGAGTTTGAGCCGACCGGCGAGGACTCGATTGCGGAGCGCCTGGCCGGAATCGACGACGACGAAGCGGAGGTCCGCGCCCGGTCCCTCCGGGCAGGACTCGACGACTATGAGCTCGACGAAGAGGACGCGGCGCTGCTTTCCCTGCAGCCCGAGAACTACGACGCCGACGCGCCGTTGCGCCTCGACCCGGTCCTCGCCATCGTGGGTCGGCCCAACGTGGGCAAGTCCACCCTGGTGAACCGCATCCTCGGTCGCCGCGAAGCAGTCGTCGAGGACACCCCCGGCGTCACCCGTGACCGGGTCATGTACTCGGCGACCTGGAACGGCCGTGGATTCACGCTCGTGGACACCGGCGGCTGGGAGCACGACGCCCGGGGCATCCACGCCCGGGTCGCCGACCAGGCCGAGATCGCCGTCGACATGGCCGACGCCGTCCTCCTGGTGGTCGACGCGACGGTTGGCGCCACTGCCACCGACGAAGCCATCGTGCAGATGCTGCGCAAGAAGAAGAAGCCGGTCATCCTGGTCGCCAACAAGGTGGACGACATCCAGAACGAAGCCGACGCCGCCACCCTGTGGGGTCTGGGCTTCGGTCAGCCGTGGCCCGTCTCGGCCCTCCACGGCCGCGGTACCGGCGACATGCTGGACCAGGCACTCGAGGTGCTGCCGAAGTTCTCGGCCCACGGTGGACTGGAACGTTCCGGCGGACCCCGACGCGTGGCGTTGATCGGCCGTCCCAACGTTGGCAAGTCCTCGCTGCTGAACAAGCTGGCTGGCAGCGACCGGGTAGTGGTGGATCCGCTGGCGGGCACCACCCGTGACCCCGTCGACGAGATGATCGAGCTCGATGGCCGCGTCTGGCGCTTCGTGGACACCGCCGGCATCCGCCGCCGCGTGCACATGGCGCAGGGCGCCGACTTCTACGCGTCGCTGCGTACCCAGTCGGCGCTGGAAAAGGCCGAGGTCGCCGTCGTGCTGCTGGCCGTTGACGAGGTGCTCAGCGAGCAGGACATCCGTATCCTCAACCTCGCCATGGAATCCGGCCGGGCGCTGGTGCTGGCGTTCAACAAGTGGGACCTGATGGATGACGAGCGGCGCCGCTACCTGGAGCGCGAGATCGAACAGGATCTGGCGCACGTGGAGTGGGCGCCCCGGGTGAACATCTCAGCGCTGACGGGCTGGCATAAGGACCGGCTGACCCCGGCCCTGGACCGCGCGCTGGAGTCGTGGGACACCCGCATTCCAACCGGACGCCTCAACGCGTTCCTCGGCGAGCTGGTTGCGGCCCACCCGCACCCGGTCCGTGGAGGAAAGCAGCCACGTATCCTCTTCGGCACGCAGGCCTCCTCGCGTCCGCCGAAGTTCGTGCTGTTCACCACCGGGTTCCTGGACCCGGGCTACCGCCGCTTCATCCAGCGTCGCCTGCGGGAGACCTTCGGCTTCGAAGGAACGCCGATTGAGGTCAGCATGCGGGTTCGTGAGAAGCGCGGCAAGAAGAAGTAGTCCGCTTCCGTCCAACTTTCCCCGGGTATCCGACCCACGACCGCGTGTCGCGGCGAACACGCCGACTGCTCGACGTCGACGGTGCGAGTACCTGGGGAAAGATGCACACCATGGCGGAATGGAGATCCACGTGCTACCCGGTTCGTTCAAGGGCACCGGTATGCGATAGGATTCTTCAGGTGGTTCAGCCGGTATCGGCTGGCCAATCGGGATGTGGCGCAGCTTGGTAGCGCACTTGACTGGGGGTCAAGGGGTCGCAGGTTCAAATCCTGTCATCCCGACAGCGAAAAACCCTGCCGATCTAGGCTTTGCAGCCCGGATCGGCGGGGTTTTTCTTTGCCCGATTGTGTTGTGATCAAATCTCTTCGGAACCGCCCCCGGGACTATCTTTGCTCCAGAACCCGCCGACGCACCTTACTGGCATCCACCCAGGCGTACCGGGCGAGGCTCTTCTCAACCCATTGGATGCGGACGGCCGCGTCGGTCCACCCGAGGGCGAAGGCCTTGACCGTGGCTGTGCCGCCGTCAGCGTAGGTAAGGTCGGTCCACAGCGGGATCGTTGCCTCGGTGGTATGCACGTCCGCCGGGTCAGGTGCATGCACCTGCAGGGGCCGCCGCCAGTTGCGGGCACCGGGAGCCATGCCCCAGCTGTCACCGTGAAACTTATGCGCCATGGACACGAGGATAGCCCCGGCCAATGACAAAGAGGTCTCCGGGTTTAGCATCCCGGCACCAATGACCAGAAGTCGACAGCAGTAGCCATCTCACAGCACCGTTGGAGGACATGTAGACCCTGCCGCGAACGGACGGCAGGGTCTACATGGGTTTGTGAGGCTGATGTGCCACCGCCCGAGGGGTTACGAGGTGGTGCGGGAGATTCGGCGCAGTCCTTCGGCGTCTTCGATGATAATCCGGCCGCGGCCTTGCCGGAGCAGTTTTTTGGCAGCGAAGTCGGACATGGTTTTGCTGGTGGCTTCGCGGGTTGCTCCGAGCAGTCCAGCAAGTTGTTCGTGGGTGAGTTTCACGGCTACCGAGTGCGTGAACCTGCTGCGGGGAGCCGCGTCGGCGAGTTTGAGTAAGGTCGCTGCGGTGCGGGCTGAAAGGGGGCGCAGGGCCATGTCGGTGAGACGTTCTTCCAACCTGGCGACTTGTTCGCCGAGTAGGCGGGAGATTTTCACCGCCAGTTTGGGGTTTGAGAGGAAGTGGTTTTCGACATCTGCTGCGCTGAGCTGGCACACGGTTGATTCTTCGAGCGCTTCGGCATAGTTGTCGTACATTTGCATGCCTATCAGCACCATCTCACCGAACACCGCGCCGGGTTCAAGGATTGCGATGGTGAGAGTTTTTCCATCCTCGGCTACCCGGAAAATTCGGATCCGCCCTGCTTTGAGGATGAACAGGGCTTTGATGGGTTGGCTTTGGCTGAAGACGAGTTCACCACTGTGAAAGAGCCGGGGCGGAGACACCCTGTCGAGATTATCCATGTCCTCGGCTGTGAGGTCAGCGAAGAGCTCCACAGCGTTGAGGCAGCTGAAGGGCTCTCCGGTTTCGGTCAAGGGTTCTTTCTCCCGTTCATGTGGCGCCCAAGGCGTCGTAGGTTTGCTGGCTGCGGACACGATGGTGGTGGAGCAGGCTGCCAACAGGTTCGGCGTGGTCACCGGCCACGTCGGATGATGAGGGTGGCTACCAGTCCCAGAATAAGGCCATAGACTGCGTGCCCCATCAGCGAGGCACCGGATCCCGCGTCGAGGGTGAAAAGGGGCATACCCATCATGGTGGGCATGATCAGCAGTGGGCCAAGAACCCACCACAGCATGCCATAGACAATGCCCACGACGGTGCAGATAACCAAGCCTTTTTTCAGGAGTCCAGCACCGGGTACCGTCAGGGTGAGGCCGATCAATATTGAAATCGTCAGGTGGACCAGGAAGCCGACGATCGCCGAGTTTGAGCCGACCAGTGAGGCAATCATGCCCAGCATGCCCATGGTGGCCATGAGGAACCCGAATACGATCCCGCCGGCAAGACCGCCGACGGCCCCGGCCAGGACACGGGTTCCAATTGAGGGGCCGGGGTCAGTTGCGGATCTTTTCGCCCGCGTCTCGCTATGTGGTGAACTCATGTCCTTGCCTTCCTATCCGTGGTATCCAACGATGATAGACAGGCCAGCACTGAGAGTTCTGCAATCTAGGACACAGTGGGGATCAGGGGACGAGATCATGGGCTTGGCTGTTGCTGGATGACGGCCCACCCGGTGGTGTTGGGAAACTCCGTGATCCGTGGCTGGTCCAGTGCTCCCCCCGCCAGCCCACCAGGGCCAGCGCGGGGGCGCACCGGGATCGTTCCCAGGCTAGGGCGAGGCCGACCTTGGCGGAATAGCGGTGGCGGGTACCTGGGAGGGTGTTTGCCGCAGACGGCGCCCTATCCGCCGCCTGCGGTGATTGGCTTATTCGGCTAGGGCGTTGATGACGGCGACGGCGACGTCGTGGCTGGATTGGGGGTTCTGGCCGCTAATCAGGTTGCCGTCGCGCACCACGAAGGATGACCAGTCAGGGCCCAGCTCCACTACGGCGCCCTGCTCCTGCAATGCGGTCTCCACGAACCACGGGGTGTTCTCCCCGGTTCCCCCGGATAGCTCCTCTTTGTTGGTGAACACGGTCATCCGCCGGCCCTCGAAGGCGAACCTTCCGTTTCCGTCCACTGCACTGAGCAATCCGGCAGGACCGTGGCAGAACGGAGCGATGATTCGCCCGCTGTCGTTGGCGGCGATCAGGATGCGGCCAAGGTCCTCGTTCTGAAACAGGTCAGCCATCGGGCCGTGCCCGCCTGGCAGGACCACGGCGTCGTAAATCGCGGCGTCCACTTCGGCGAGGACCAGCGTTGCGGATAGTTCATCGTCGATGGAGGTGATGTACTCCCGGAACTCATCGACTTTCTCCTGCCCTCCGGCCATTTCCGGGGCGAGGCTGACCTGGTCGAACGTCGGCTTTACCCCGCCAGGGGAGGCGATGTGGACCGTGTGTCCGGCGCCGAGGAGGGTCCGGTGGGAAACCACCAGTTCCTCGGCCCACACCCCGGTAGGGTGCTGACTACCGTCCTTCATCGTCAGGGAATCAGCGGCCGAAACGACCATCAGAATCTTTGCCATGGTGTTTTTCTCCTTTGTGATAGCAGGTAGGCCCACGCACGGAAATGTAAAGGAACCTGTGCTTAGGACCCCCGTACGGGTTCTTTTGAGGGGTCATGCGGTGAGGGTGGTCTAGTCGGTGGGGGCTTGGGAGCCCTGTGCGGTTCATCCGTAGCAGGTGCTGGGACCGGCTTTGCAACGGCCACATTCAGATGCGGCACAAGGTTTGCCTGGGAAGGCCTGCAGGATAACTAAGCGGGCGTTGTCAGGCGGCTCCACGCGCCGGATAGTTATGTTCCTGAGCGTAACGGACGCCGGTGATGATCTCGTCGATGGCAGGGCGACCAAAAGGCATGGTGGCGGTGCTTGCCCAAAACAGGGTCCGGTCCTGGTCGAGGATATAGACTCCTGGCTCGTTGAAAAGCGCCGGCTCGCCGTCGTTTATTGCTTGGGATAGGTTCAGGCCCCAATCACGGGCGGCTGCTTCGGTGAGCCCATATGCGACAGGAACACTGTTAAGGTGCCATTGGTCCACCACCTGATCGCTGCGCTCTTGCGTCTCCATGCTGACAGCCAGAACGCGTCCGATGCCAGCCGCCTTGAGATCACCAAGGCGCCGGTCGAGTTCGGTCAGCTGCTGACGACAGATCGGACAGTGCAGTCCACGGTAAAACACCACCATGGTAAAACGGCCGCCAGCTCCGGTCCCGAGGCTGAGATCACCGGTAGTTCCTCCGCGGACCAAGGCCAGGTCAAGTTCAGGTACGGGCTGCGTGGGAAGAAGTCTCATACCCCGCACAACCAGCCCCGCAACGTGGGTATTCCCCGTTATCCGCCGTCACTGCTCAACCACTCGAACGGTGACCGGCCCAGGACCCAAGTGATGGAGCAAGGTATCTATCGGGCAACGAACTTGGGTCCAGGTCGACGCGTCGATGTCTTCGAACCGCACCCTCAGATGTGGTGGAGAAGATGTTGGGGGGAAGTAGAGCGACGCTACAGGCGAGGTGAGCGGATCACGGACCAAAGACTCTATCTAACCGGGGCCAACGGGAGTTAGGTAGGAGCTGGGTAGGAAAGCCCCTCTACTGGCGACTTGAGAGGAAGGGGCACAAGATGAGCGGGAGCATCATTGCAGGATTGCGAGGGGGTGCCGCGGCTGCGAAGCGGAGCGTCCTCGTAGGCGGTCTCGTGTCAGGGCTCGTCCTCACCGGTGTGGTTTCACCGGGGAGCGCGGTCGTAGCACCGCATCACATCGCTTCAGAGACGACCGTCGAAGAGTCACCTGCCGCACTGCCGGCGCAGACTCTGCCGTCCAACCCCTCCATCCGCTTTTCGTCGCCATACCGGATTGGGTATGGATGGACAGCCTCACGCACGATCTCGGTCGGTGACTGGGACGGCAACGGCTTCAGCGATCTCATGCTGATCGCGACCGATGGCCGCCTCTTCTACTACGCGGCCAACGCTCGCGAGGGTTTCGCCTCCCCCCGCCAGATTGGGAACGGCTGGCTGGTCGCCGAGAGCGTCCAGGGTGGCGTGGACTGGAATCGTGACGGTGCGCTCGACCTGATCGCACGTTTCAAAGACGGGCGGTTGATGCTGTACCCGGGCAACGGCTCGGGTGGATTCCTCGCTGCGCGCCAGATCGGCCATGGTTGGCTGGCCTTGCGGACGTGGACGCCGGTCCAGCAGTCCGTCAATGGATTTCCCGCTGTCATGGCCACCGACACGGCCGGCATTATGCACGTCTACCCGACCAACGGCACCGGTGGCTTCCTTCCCCGTATCAGACTGGGTGGAGGCTGGCTCCCCATGCGCCAGGTCGTGGGAGCGGGCGACTGGGACAAGAACGGCCGCTCTGACCTGCTCGTTGTGGACAGCGAGGCCAGATTGCGCCTCTATGCCGCCTCATCCAGCGGCACATCGTTCCCCATGACACAGATCGGAACGGGGTGGTCCGCCTTCCCGAAGATCTTCGCCACTCAGCTCGATCCTCGTGCCCAGACGATCTGG
The DNA here is from genome assembly GCF_017875735.1 of Arthrobacter sp. CAN_C5. Lineage (NCBI taxonomy): Bacteria > Bacillati > Actinomycetota > Actinomycetes > Micrococcales > Micrococcaceae > Arthrobacter > Arthrobacter sp. CAN_C5. Next base: position 2,676,692 of record NZ_JAGGMZ010000001.1, on the reverse strand, counting down.
GCGGTGCGGACGGACGGCGCCCTGTATGCCTATCCCGCGAAGTACAGCGGGCCCAACGCCGCATTCAAGCCATGGCCATCCGTCCCCGCTAAATGGGATGACACCGACTGGGAGACCTTCCCCACGACGCGCCCCGTCGTGGCCCTCACCTTCGACGGCGGTGCCTCCAATGCGGGGGTGACCTCCATCCTCAACACTCTCGATCGGTATGACGCCACGGCGTCCTTCTTCGTGACCGGCCAGTTCGCGCGTGCATATCCTGCCAGCGTGCGTGCCATGGCAGCTGAGGGATACCCCGTCGGCAACCACTCCAACACCCACCCGTACTTCCCGCAGCTCACCAACGAGGCCATCCGGCTCGAACTGGCGCGAGCGGAGGCCGCCATCTGGCCGCTCACCGGCAAGACGACCATGCCCTACTTCCGGTTCCCCTACGGCGATCGGACTCCACTCGACATCGACGTCGTCAACGGCTTCGGTTACGTCCCGTTCCGTTGGACGGTGGACACGCTGGGCTGGCAGGGGACATCCGGCGGCATCACCGCCTCGATTGTGTGCCAGCGGGTCCTGAACACGGCTCGGCCCGGCCAGATTGTTCTGATGCACGTGGGTTCCAACCCGAACGACGGCACCACCCTCGACGCCGCCGCCCTGCCCTGCATCATCGAAGGGTTGCGAGCGCGAGGCTACGGCTTCGTCTCGGTGGAGGCGCTGCTGGACTGATGGAGCGCTGCATCACCGGTGCGCGTCGCCCGACGAACCGGTGTGTAACCCCAGCTCGGGTCCGTCAACAGGCGACTTGGCCGGCGACCTTTGTGCCAGCGGCAGTCTCGCTGATCCCCTATCCTTTGGTTCACCTGGGTAGCGGCTCTACGAAGTGGAGAAGGGTTTCCGATGACGGTTCTTAATCCTGGCGATTCAACTCAATTCCGGACGGCGGCTCAACACACCACACGCCGGGTGCCCACTGCACACCCCGATGAATCAGTCGGCGAGGCACTGGATGACATGCGCGGGCAGCACTACGATTGTGCCGCGGTGATCGCCGTGCTGACGGGGGACCAACTCCTCGGTCTGGTCACCATCGAGCGGTTGTTGGCCGCCCCGACGACTGCTGTGGTGAGCCAGCTCATGGACTCCCAGCCACCAATTGTCGCTTCCACAACGGTTTAGGAACGGGCGGCGTGGAAGGCAGTCCAACACAACGAACCCACCCTCGCCGTCGTCGACGACGGTCGATTCGTCGGCCTCGTACCTGCCACCGCCCTCCTGGAAGTCCTGCTGACCGAGCACGAAGAAGACCTGGCCCGCCTCGGCGGTTTTCTTCGGTCCACCTCGGTTGCCCGGACGACGACAGTGGAACCCGTGCTGCTTCGGTTGTGGCACCGCCTTCCCTGGCTCATCGTGGGGCTCATCGGAGCCCTGATTGCAGCGGGAGTGGTCGGTAATTTCGAAGCGGATCTCGCGGAGCACGTCCTGATCGCCTTTTTCGTCCCCGGGGTGGTCTACCTCGCCGACGCGATCGGTACGCAGACCGAGGCGCTGGTGATCCGAGGTCTGTCCCTCGGCGTGGGAATCCGCAGGATCGCAGGACGGGAAATTGCCACCGGAGTGATCCTTGGCGTACTCCTCGGCGGGGTGTCCCTGATTGTCGTCGGATTGATCTGGCAGGACTGGCAGGTGGCCGTATCGGTTGCGGTCTCCCTCCTTGCCGCCGCGTCAATCGCGACGATCATTGCCTTGGTGCTGCCCTGGATTATCAGTAGGTTCGGGAAGGACCCAGCGTTTGGGTCCGGCCCCCTGGCGACGGTGATCCAGGACATTCTGACGGTGACGATCTACCTCGCGACCGCTTCCGCCCTCGTGGTGTGACGCCGGCTGCCACCACTGATCAGGTTTTGCCCCAGGTGCGCCAAGCAGTTCTGGCCGGCTGAGGGCGTCGTCCCTGTGCACCCCGGGCACAAGATGCGCCCTGATCGTCCCCGGGACACTGACCAGTCCGAGTACCCAGCTGAGAGCACGAACATACGCCAACGCACGCTCGGCTCCGTCCCATTCATAGACTCCGCGGTAACAACCATGCTGGTCGTTAGTCATCCACAGCTTCGAGGTGAATCCAGGGAACCCGACAAACATCGGAAGATTCAGCCAGCTTTCCAGACGGAAAGCCAGGTGTGCTGGGCCGCGAATCCCTCTGAGGACGAATCCGACCACCAGTACCGTGGGGGTTTTTGCAGATCCGGTATCGACCCGGGTCTCCCGATAGACCCAAGCGGAACTGCCGTCAGCGAAGTGGATTGTCCGCCCGACATTTCGCCGTGGATGATGAAGTCGACGCGATGTCAGCAACTGGATAGTGCCGATCGCGCTGGCGAGCACTTGCGGGATCGCTTGATGAGCAGTTGTCGGCGGGACGGCATCCCGGTGGGCTGCAAATGGTGGCGAAGGTTGGGAAGGATACGTGGGGTCTTCCGCATCAGATCCGCACATGTGCAACCTTCCAGCTGTCGACGGACGTCCCCTTCGCCCAAAGGTAGGGGCCTCGTGACACACCGTCAAGGCGCAAACAATCCGTTGAGTTGGATCCGCGGGAGGCTCCGGGGTCGAGCCGGGAAGGGGCTGGTCGAACACGCTTACAAAGCTAGGCCAGTGCCAGAAATAGGTGGTGGGAGGCCCGTCCGGGAGTATGTTGTAGCTATGGCATCTGAGGCGACAGTCCTGACCGTTGACGGCCCCCATGGCTCCCGGGATGTGCGGATCTCCAGTCCCAGCCGGGTGCTATGGCTTGACCTCGGGATTACCAAGCTGGACCTGGCCAAGTACCTGGTCGAGGTGGGGGAGTCCTTCGTCGCTGCCAATGGTGACCGTCCCCTGGCCCTGCAGCGGTTCAAGGACGGAATCGGCGGCGAGCAGTTCTTCTCCAAGAATCCACCCAAGGGTGCCCCCGAGTACATCCGGTCGGTGATGGTCATCTATCCCAGCGCCAGGTCTCACCCGCAGCTCGTCATCGACGAGCCTGCCGCCGCCGTCTGGGCCGCCCAGATGAACACGATCGTCTTTCACCCCTGGCCGTCGCGGGCCGACAATTCGGACAATCCGGACCAGCTGCGGATTGATCTGGACCCGCAACCGGGCACTGATTTCGACGACGCCATCCCTGCCGCGATCGAGCTACGGAAGGTGCTGCAGGAAGCCGGTCTCGAGGCGTTCATCAAAACCTCAGGCAACCGTGGGCTGCACGTCTTCGCCCCGATCGAACCGGTCCGGGAGTTCCTGGACGTCCGCCACGCGGTGATTGCCGCGGCCCGTGAGCTGGAACGCCGGATGCCCGACGCCGTCACGACGGCGTGGTGGAAGGAAGAACGCGGCGAAAAAGTGTTCGTCGACTTCAACCAGGCCAACCGCGACCGCACCATCGCCGGTGCCTACAGCCCTCGGGCCCTCGCCCATGCCCCGGTGTCATGCCCAATCGAGTGGGATGAGCTGGAGAACGCCGACCCCCGTAACTACACCGTCCTCACCGTGCCGGAACGGCTCAAAACCATCGGCGACCCGTGGGCACGTTTCCACGACAAGCCGGGCTCCATTGATGAGCTGCTGAGCTGGTGGCAGCGCGACCTCGACTCGGGCCTCGGCGAACTCCCGTTCCCGCCCGACTATCCCAAAATGCCGGGGGAGCCGTCCCGCGTCCAGCCCAGCCGTGCCAAGAAGGACAAGTAGGGCAAATAGGACAAATAGGGCAAATAGGGCGTCAGTACACCTAGGCCAGAACCTCGCTTAGGTCGTACGCCACGGGGACCTCCAATTGCTCGAACGTACACGACTCCGGGTCGCGGTCCGGCCGCCACCGGGAGAACTGGGCGGTGTGCCGGAACCGTGAGCCCTCCATCTGGTCATACCTGACCTCCATCACCCGCCGGGGGTGCAGGCGCACAAACGACACATCCTTGCTCCCGCTGAACCTGCTGCGGTCGGTTTCACCACGCACCGCGCCGCCGTCGGCGTCCCGCACGACGTCGGGCTCCAGCTCCTCCACCAGCTCCAGCCGCCGTTTGTTGGTGAACGCTGAGGCGCCACCGACATTGCGCAGCTCGCCGTCGTCGTACAGTCCGAGCAACAGGGAGCCGACACCGGCACCACTGGTGTGCACCCGGTAGCCGAGGACGACGACGTCGGCACTGCGGTGGTGCTTGATCTTGAGCATGCGGCGCTTTCCGGGCTCGTACCCGGCGTCGAGCGGCTTGGCGACCACACCGTCGAGCCCCGCGCCTTCGAACTCGACCAGCCAGCGGCGGGCGAGGTCCACGTCATGGGTGGTCTGTGACAGGTGGACGGGTGCGCTGAACCCGTCCGCTATCCGTTCCAGGGCGGCGCGGCGTTCGGCGAAGGGGGAGTCGAGAAGGTTTCCGGAGCCGTCCGCCAGGAGGTCAAACGCGATAAACGACGCGGGGGTCTCCTCCGCGAGCAGGCGGACCCGGCTCTCGGCGGGATGGATGCGCTGGGACAGGGCCTCCCAGTCCAGGCGCTCATTGCCCGGGGACCCGGTGCGCACCACAATCTCGCCATCCACCACGCAGCGCTCGGGGAGGGAGACCTTCAGTGCCTCAACAAGTTCGGGAAAGTACCGGGTGAGCATCTTGGACCCGCGGCTACCGATGTCCACGGTGTCGCCGTCGCGGTGGATGATGGCCCGGAAACCGTCCCACTTCGGTTCGTACAACAGGCCGCCGGTCACGCTGTCGGGTGCGGGCACCTCGCTGACGGCTTTCGCGAGCATGGGCTGGAGGGGGAAGGGTAGATCGGTCATTCACTGATCTTTCCTCACTCAGCGGTCCGTGGGTAGGGCGAACCTGCCCATCGACCAGGCGTTATGCCTATACTCGATCAGTGGCATCCCCAGGACGTCGCGCCCAGTCGGACCGGAGTATGACGAAAGGCTGCCCATGAGCAACGTTCCAGAGAATCTTCAGTACACCTCCGACCACGAGTGGGTGACCACGCCAAGCAACGACGGTGTGGTCCGCGTGGGGATCACCGATTTCGCGCAGGATGCCCTCGGAGACGTGGTCTACGTCCAGATGCCGGAAGCCGGCTCACCGGTCACCGCTGCCGATGTGGTGGGTGAGGTCGAATCCACCAAGAGCGTCAGCGACATTTACGCCCCCGTCACCGGTGAAGTGGTGGCACGCAACGAAGCCCTCGAGGACAACCCGGCGCTCATCAACTCCGATCCGTACGGCGAAGGATGGCTCCTCGAAATAAAGGTCACCGATCCCTCGGTTGTGGATGAACTCCTGAGTTCAACGGAGTACTCACAGCAGGTAGGCTAGAGGGACCGGGCACGTCCGGCACAGCTAGGCAAAATCACCGTTGCAAGGACACGGTGGCCAATCGGTCTTTCGACCGGTTGGCTACATATTTTGGGGAGGGAACACCAATGGTTGGCAACGAGAACGCAGCCACGAATGGCGGATCAGAGCAGCAGGCGCCGTCGCCGGAGACCACCACCATCGGAATCCCTGCACTGGCTCCTCCAGCCGTCGTGGACCCCAAGCTTTCCGCCGAAGAGCAGGCAGCGGTTACTGCGCTGCCCAGCAGCTCGGCCTTGCTCATCGCTCACAGTGGTCCCAACTCCGGTGCGCGATTCCTCCTCGACCAGGATCTGACCACCGCCGGTCGACACCCCAACGCCGACATTTTCCTCGACGACGTCACGGTATCGCGCAAGCACGCCGAGTTTGAGCGGGTCGACGGCGGGTTCACGGTCAGCGACACCCGTAGCCTCAACGGCACCTACGTCAGCAATGATCGGGTGGACAGCGTGTTGCTGCGCAACGGCAACGAGATTCAGATCGGCAAGTTCCGTTTGACCTTCTACAGCGCCCAGACCGCAGCAGCGCAGCAGCCACCAGTCCAGCCACTCGGACAGGAATAGGTCCCGCTGCATGCCCTCACCCCAGTCAGCACGGCGCACCGTAGGCATCGCTCCCGAGCGAGTCCACGGCAACGTGCTCAACATCGGCGAGGTCCTGACGGAACTGTCCGAGGACTTCCCGCAAATCACCGCGTCCAAAATCAGGTTCCTTGAAGAGAAGGGGCTGATTTCGCCCCAGCGCACCCGCGCCGGGTACCGCAAATATGCACCGCACGATGTTGAGCGCCTCCGGTTCGTGCTTGCGCTCCAACGCGACCAGTACCTGCCGCTGAAAGTCATCAAGGACTACGTCGACGCGATCGACCGCGGCGAGCAGCCCGAATCGCTCCCCGGCGGGATGACCCTTTCGCCCCGGATGGTCTCCGAGCAGCTGTCCCGCGACCTGCACTCCTATACGCGTTCACTCACGCTTGAAACCCTGACGGCAGAGGCAGGGGCCAGGCATGCTCTCGTCCTCGACCTGGTGGGCTTCGGGCTGATCGCCCCCGTCGATGGGCGATTCGACGAGCACGCTCTGCGGATCACGCGGGCGTGCGTGCTGCTCGAAGGTCACGGAATCGAACCCCGTCACCTCCGCCCGTTCCGCGCGGCCGCTGACCGCGAACTGGGCCTCGTCGAGCGGGTGGTTGCACCCGTCGCCTCCCGGCGTGACGTCGCCTCGAAGGCCCGCGCCGCCGAAATGGCCCGTGAGATCAGCGAGCTGTGCCTGAACCTGCACACGGCGCTGGTTCAGGGACAAATTTCCCGCATGGATAGCTGAGGCGGCCCACAATGCTTGAAGTAGAAGTTGTCGGAGTACGGATCGAACTGCCCTCCAACCAACCGCTGGTCCTTCTCAAGGAGACCCAGGGGGAGCGCCACATTCCGATCTGGATCGGCGCGCCCGAAGCCAGCGCCATCGCGTTCGTCCAGCAGGGCATCGTCCCGCCGCGCCCCATGACCCACGATCTGTTGGTCAGCGTGGTCAACGCCCTCGGCCGGTCCGTCCGGCAGGTGCAGCTCACCTCTGTGGAAGACACGGTCTTCCACGCCGAGTTGGTGTTCGACGACGGCACCACGGTGAGCTCCCGGGCCTCCGACGCCATCGCCGTGGCGCTCCGCGTTCCCTGCCCCATCTACTGCGCATCCTCGGTCATGGACGAGGCCGGCGTCGAGATCACCGAGGCAACCGAGCACGACGACGACGAGACCCCCGCCACCCCACCGGTGAACGCCGAACGGGAACTGCGTCAGTTCCGCGAGTTCCTTGCAGACGTCGAGCCGGAGGATTTCGAGCGCTGACGGCCCGACACGCCAAACTCTTTAGGGCCTGCATCTTTGACCTGGGGTGCCCGGCAATCTAACGTCGAATCATACGGTTCCATTGCACTACCAATGAACTCAGGGCAAACTTGAGAGCAAACCCTGAGAATTCTGGTGTATGTCGGATGCTGCCGTGCCTAGTATTCCAACGGTGAACAGAACGAGGAGGCAGCACGTGAGTCCCAAAGGCGACGCCGGTACGGGTTCCAACGCGGTTGCGGCCGGAACTGGCATCCCTACCAGCGCACAGGGCCTCCTCTTCACCGAAGACCTCCCCATCCTCGACGAGGATGCCGGCTATCGCGGCCCCACCGCCTGCAAGGCCGCTGGCATTACCTACCGGCAGCTCGACTACTGGGCCCGCACCGGGCTGGTTGAACCTGCGGTGCGGGGCGCCTCCGGATCCGGCACCCAGCGCCTGTACGGCTTCCGTGACATCCTGGTGCTCAAGGTGGTCAAGCGCCTCCTCGACACCGGCGTCTCCCTGCAGCAGATCCGAACAGCGATCGAACACCTCCGCGAACGTGGCGTCGAAGACCTGGCCCAGATCACCCTGATGAGCGACGGCGCCAGCGTCTACGAGTGCACCTCCGCCGAGGAAGTCATCGACCTGGTCCAGGGCGGGCAGGGAGTCTTCGGCATCGCCGTCGGTAAGGTCTGGCGAGAAGTGGAAGGCAGCCTTGCGGCACTTCCCAGCGAACACGCCGCCGATCAGGATTTCCCGGACGACGAGCTCAGCAAACGCCGGGCCACCCGCAAAATCAGCTAGCTTCCCGCTTCACAGCAGCTAGGCCCCCCTTTTCTTGGGGCAGACCCATCATCACCGGGCCCGTCAAGCCATCAGGCGCGACGCGCCACCCGGCTCCGTAGCCGCCCCGAGTCGACCACATTTCTGAGCAGTTCATCAAAGTACCCGGAAGTCTGGCGTGCCAATTCCCCTGGCCAGTGGTGTACCGAGTGGGCGGCACCCTGGATCTGCTGCCAGTTCTCCTGATCGGTGATGATCGGGCTCAACAGAAGGTCACCGAACATCTGCCGCATCTCAGCGAGCCGGAAGGTATGTTCGTTCGAATTCGGGCGGACCCGGTTGGCGACAATCCCGGCGGTGGACAGGTTCGGCGCGAACTCGCGCTTGAACAACTCGATGGCCCGCATGGTCCGTTCAGTGCCGGCCACGGAGAACAGGGCCGGCTCTGCGACCAGCAGCACCCGGTTGCTGGCGGTCCACGCCATCCGGGTCAGGCCGTTCAGGGACGGGGGGCAATCGATCAGGACCAGGCCGTACCCCTCCACCCGGGACAGCAGGGTGCTCAGGCGGCGCAGGTCCCGCCTTCCGAGATCTGGCCGGTCATAGATTCCCGAGTAGGCGGAGCCCACTGCTACGTCCAGGACAGTCTTCGCGCCCGACGTCGACCGGTTGTGTTGCCGTGCGGAGGCTACCCAGCCGCTCGGCGCCACATTGCCCGGAAGGTCGCCGCGGCGGGCGTTCCCCAGCAACCGCCCGATGTCGATCCGGTCGGCTGGCTTCACGCCAATGCCGGTGGTGGCGTCAGCATGGGGGTCCAGATCCACCACCAGGGTCGGAATGCCGGCTGCCAGCGCTGCTGATGCCAGTCCCAGGGTGACCGAGGTCTTACCGACGCCGCCCTTGAGGCTGCTGATGCTCACTACTTGCACTTATTAACCCAACACCTAACATCTCGTCGATCTACACTCCCATCATAGGTTGACCAGGTGCCGTTATGAAGCCAGCAAGCGCCGCCTCCAGAACACGATGTTGCGAAGGGTTAAGGGTGGAACCCCACAGCGCGGTAGGGTGAGCAGTGCCGTGATGTAGCACACGGTCGCAGGTATCCACTGGTGAGATGCACGTCCGCAGGAGAGCGATGTTTTCGAAGATTCTGGTAGCAAATCGTGGCGAGATCGCCATCCGTGCCTTCCGTGCTGGCTTTGAAGTCGGCGCGAAGACAGTTGCAGTTTTTCCTTACGAGGATCGTGGCTCGATCCATCGTCAGAAGGCTGACGAGGCTTACCTCATTGGGGAGGAGGGCCACCCGGTGCGTGCTTACCTGGACGTGGAGGAAATCGTTCGGGTTGCCAAGGAATCTGGTTGCGACGCGATTTATCCGGGGTACGGGTTCCTGTCCGAGAACCCTGGGCTGGCCCGGGCGGCTGAGGAGGCGGGTATTACCTTTGTTGGGCCGCCGGCGGATGTGCTGGAACTTGCCGGTAACAAGGTCCATGCTTTGGAGGCTGCCCGTAAGGCCGGTATCCCGGTGCTGAAGTCTTCCCAGCCGAGCGCCGATCTGGATGAGCTCATTGCGGCCGCGGACGAGATCGGGTTCCCGATCTTCGCCAAGGCGGTCGCTGGCGGTGGTGGGCGCGGGATGCGCCGGGTGGACAAGCGGGAGGGGCTTCGGGAAGCGCTCGAAGCGGCGATGCGGGAGGCCGATTCGGCGTTCGGTGATCCGACCATGTTCCTGGAGCAGGCGGTGTTGCGGCCCCGTCACATCGAGGTGCAGATCCTGGCTGATGCCCAGGGCAACGTGATGCACTTGTTTGAGCGTGATTGTTCTATCCAGCGCCGCCACCAGAAGGTTATTGAGATTGCCCCGGCCCCTAACCTTGACGAGGGTATCCGGCAGGCTTTGCACCGGGATGCTGTCGCGTTCGCGAAGGCGTTGGGTTACGTGAACGCGGGTACGGTCGAGTTTCTTGTGGACACGGTGGGGGAGCGGGCTGGCCAGCACGTGTTCATTGAGATGAATCCGCGTATCCAGGTGGAGCACACGGTCACCGAGGAGATCACCGATGTTGACCTGGTGCAGGCGCAGCTGCGCATCGCCGCCGGTGAGTCCCTGGCCGATCTGGGTCTGAGCCAGGACAGTGTCCAGGTGCGCGGCGCCGCCCTGCAGAGCCGTATTACCACCGAGGATCCCGCGAATGGTTTCCGGCCCGACGTCGGGCAGATCACCGCGTACCGGTCTGCTGGCGGTGCGGGGGTGCGGCTCGACGGCGGTACCGTGTATGCGGGCGCCGAGATCAGCCCCCATTTCGATTCCATGTTGGTGAAGTTGACCTGTCGTGGCCGGGACCACAAGTCCGCGGTGACCCGCGCCCGGCGTGCCCTGGCCGAGTTCCGGGTGCGCGGGGTGTCGACGAACATTTCGTTCCTGCAGGCCGTCCTGGATGATCCGGACTTCATTGCCGGGGACGTCGCCACGAACTTCATCGATGAACGCCCCGAGTTGCTGACGGCCAGGGTGTCCGCGGACCGGGGCACGAAACTGCTCACCTGGCTTGCCGACGTGACCGTGAACAAACCCCACGGCGAACGGCTCGTGGAGATCGACCCGGCCGAGAAGCTCCCCGTCGCTGGCGAGGACGACGCCGCCCCGGGCCCCGGATCGCGGCAGCGGCTGCAGGAGCTCGGACCTGAGAAGTTCGCCGCGGAGCTTCGCGCGCAGACCGCCGTGGCTGTCACGGACACCACGTTCCGCGACGCGCACCAGTCGCTGCTCGCCACCCGGGTGCGTACCCGGGATCTGGTGGCTGCCGGCGATGCCGTGTCCCGGCAGATGCCCCAATTGCTCTCGGTGGAAGCGTGGGGTGGGGCCACCTACGACGTTGCGCTGCGGTTCCTCGGCGAGGAACCGTGGGAGCGTCTGGCGGCTCTGCGGAAGGAACTGCCCAACATCTGCCTGCAGATGCTCCTCCGGGGACGCAACACGGTCGGTTACACCCCGTACCCCGAGGAAGTCACCGAGGCCTTCGTGAAGGAAGCGGCGGAGACCGGGATCGACATTTTCAGGATCTTCGATGCCCTGAACGACGTCTCACAGATGGAACCGGCCATCCGCGCGGTCCGCGCCACCGGCACCGCCGTCGCGGAAGTGGCCCTGTGCTACACCTCGAACATGCTCGACCCTGAGGAGAAGCTCTACACGCTGGAGTACTACCTGGAGTTGGCGCAGCGGATGGTCGACGCCGGCGCCCACATCCTGGCGATCAAGGACATGGCCGGACTGCTGCGCCCCGCCGCGGCCGCGCAGCTGGTCACTGCCCTGCGGGAACGCTTTGACCTGCCGGTCCACCTGCACACCCACGACACGGCCGGCGGACAGCTCGCTACCCTGCTGGCCGCGGTCGACGCGGGCGTCGACGCCGTCGACGTCGCCAGCGCCTCCCTGGCCGGGACCACCAGCCAGCCCTCGGCGTCAGCCCTGGTCGCGGCTCTGGCCAACACCGAACGCGACACCGGTATCTCGCTGGCGGACGTGTGTTCGCTGGAACCCTATTGGGAAGCGGTCCGCCGGGTCTACGCACCCTTCGAGTCCGGGCTCCCCGGTCCCACCGGTCGGGTCTACCGTCACGAAATTCCGGGAGGTCAGCTCTCGAACCTGCGGCAGCAAGCCATCGCGTTGGGCCTCGGGGAACGGTTCGAGGCCATCGAGGACATGTACACCGAAGCGGACCGGATGCTCGGGCGCCTGGTGAAGGTCACCCCGTCATCGAAGGTGGTCGGGGACCTCGCGCTGCAGCTCGTGGGCACCAACGTGGACCCCGCGGACTTCGAGGAGAACCCGCAGAACTACGACATCCCCGACTCCGTGATTGGCTTCCTCAGCGGTGAACTCGGCGATCCTCCCGGCGGCTGGCCCGAACCCTTCCGCACCAAAGCGCTGCAGGGCCGCGAGGTCAAGGTCCGGGACACCGAACTCAGCAGCGAGGATCAGGCAGCCCTGACCGGTGAATCGACGCTGCGGCGCGCCACCTTGAACCGGTTGCTGTTCGCCGGGCCCACCAAGGATTTCCTGGCCACCCGCGAAACCTACGGCGACGTCTCCGTCCTGGACACCCGGGACTACCTCTACGGCCTGCAGCAGGGCAGCGAGCACGTCATCGCCCTCGAGAAGGGCGTCCGGCTTATCGCCACCCTCAGCGCCGTGTCCGAGGCAGACGAGAAGGGCATGCGCACCGTGATGTGCACGCTCAACGGTCAGATGCGCCCCGTCGTCGTCAGAGACCGCAGCATCCACAGCGACGTCAAGGCAGCCGAGAAAGCCGACAAGTCCAACCCCGGCCAAATCGCGGCACCCTTCGCCGGGGCCGTCACCATCACGGTCGCCGAGGGAGACACCATCGAACAAGGCGCCACGATCGCCTCCATCGAGGCCATGAAAATGGAAGCCGGCATCACCACACCAGTCGCCGGCACAGTCAAACGCATCGCCGTCGAAAAGGTCTCACAAGTCCAAGGTGGCGACCTGCTGATCGTGGTGGAGCCGGCTTAGCCGTTGCCTCAGCGCGGGGGAGGGTGCGCTAGTGTTTTGCTGGAGACCAGGCGCCGCTTCGCTGCGCCCCGCTGACCCTGTGAGGAACCATGGCCCTGCAAGAACGCTCCGCTAACGGCGGCCGCCGATGACCCACTACGACCTGGTCATTGTCGGATCCGGATCCGGGAACAGCCTCATCACCCCGGACTGGGACGACCGCAAGGTGGCCATCATTGACGGGGGAACCTTCGGCGGAACCTGCCTCAACGTAGGGTGTATTCCCACGAAAATGTTCGTCTACCCGGCCGAACAGGCCACCGACGCGCGCGAGGCCTCCCGGCTGGGCGTCGACCTGGAACTACGCGACGTGCACTGGCGGGCCATCCGCGACCGGATCTTCACCCGCATCGACGCCATCTCCCAGGCCGGACGAAACTACCGGGCGGAGGAGCTGGAGAATGTCACCCTCTACGAGGACTACGTCCGGTTCACCGGCGACAAGTCGTTCGTCACTGACGCGGGCGAAGAGATCCACGCCGACCAGGTGGTCATCGCCACCGGTTCGCGCGCGGTCCTGCCTGACATCCCGGGGATCACCCTGCCGCAGGTCCACACATCCGACACCATCATGCGGCTGGAGGAGCTGCCGGCGCGGATCCTGATCCTCGGCGGAGGCTACGTCGCCGCGGAGTTTGCGCACATCTTCGGTGCGTTCGGGTCGGCTGTCACGGTGGTCAACCGCTCCGGGAGCCTGCTGCGGTCACTCGATGACAGTGTGTCCGAGGCGTTCACCGCCGAAGCATCCCGCCAGTGGGACGTGGTGCTCAACCATACGGTCGCCTCGCTCACCGCCAACGACGACGGCTCGGTCCGCGCGGTGCTCACGGGCGACGACGACGACCGCGTGCTCGACGTCGACGTCGTCCTGGTCGCCGCGGGCAGGGAACCCAACACCGGCCGCCTGGCGGCGGCCGACGCCGGGCTTGACCTGGAAGCCGATGGCCGCCTCGTGGTCGACTCACACCAGCGGGTGCTCCGGGACGGCGTGCCAGTGGATGGGGTGTGGGCGCTGGGGGACGTCAGCAACAGGTTCCAGCTCAAACACGTCGCCAACCATGAGGCGCGGATTGTCGCGCACAACGTTGCCCACCCCGACGATCTGCGCAGCAGCGACCACCGGTTCGTTCCCGCGGCCGTTTTCACCCACCCGCAGATCGCCGTCGTCGGACTGACGGAAGCTGAGGCGCTGGCGAAGGCGGAGGCCGAAGGGTTCGAGGTCACCGTTGCCGTGCAACAGTACGGGTCTACCGCCTACGGCTGGGCCATGGAGGACACCACCGGTTTCGTGAAGCTCATCGCCGACCAGCGCACCGGTCACCTGCTGGGTGCCCACATTATGGGGCACGAAGCGTCAATGATTATCCAGCCACTGATCCAGGCGATGTCCTTCGGCCTGGACGCCCAGACCATGGCCAGCGGCCAGTACTGGGTTCACCCGGCCCTCACGGAGGTCGTCGAGAACGCGCTCCTGTCCCTGAAGGCCGGGTAAATCCGCTACGAGCGTGGTGTCGAGTAGATCCCTTCGACCACCGAGGAGTAGTCCTTCAGGACCTGGGCCCGCTTGATTTTCAGCGACGGTGTCAGGTGGCCGCTGGTTTCGGTGAAGTCGGTGGCCACGATGCGGAAGGCCTTGATTGACTCCGCCTGCGACACGTTCGCGTTGGCCTGATCCACCAGCTGCTGGACCTCAGCCGTGACGAGTGGGTGCTCGGCGGCCTGGGCGACGGTGGTGTCCTTGGGCAGCTGGTGGCGGTCCAGCCAGCCTGGGAGGGCCTCCTCGTCGAGGGTGATCAGGGCGGAAATGAATGCCCGGTGATCCCCGACGACCACGCACTGCGACACCAGGGCGTTGGAGCGGATGGTGTCTTCCAGCTGCGCCGGGATCACGTTCTTGCCGCCGGCCGTGACAATGATTTCCTTCTTGCGGCCGGTGATCTTCAGGAATCCCTCGTCATCGAGTTCGCCGATGTCGCCGGTACGGAACCAGCCGTCGGCGAACGCTTCCTCGGACAGGTCATCACGCTTGTAGTAGCCGCGCATCACGCAGACACCCTTGGCGAGGATCTCGCCGTCGTCGGCAATTTTCACGGCGTTGCCGGGAAGCGGGGCGCCCACGGTGCCAATCTTGATCTTCTTTGGGGTGCTCACGGTGATCGGGGCGGTGGTCTCGGTAAGACCGTAACCCTCGAGAACCATCAGGCCGATGCCGTGGAAGAAATGGCCCAGCCGGTCGCCGAGCGGCGCGCCGCCGGAGACGGCGTGCTCCACGCGCCCGCCCATCGCCTCACGGATCTTGCTGAACAGGATCCGGTCGAAAACGGCGTGTTTCACCTTCAGCATCAGCGGGACCTTACCGGCCTGATCTGCCTTGGACCATTCGATGGCCACCTTGGCGCCGGCATGGAAGATCTTGCCCTTGCCGCCATCCTCGGCCTTGAGCATCGAATTGTTGTAGACCTTCTCGAAGACCCGGGGGACCGCGAGGATGAAGGAGGGCTTGTAGCTTTGCAGGTCCGGGAGCAGATTCTTCACGTCGGGGGTGTGTGCCACCGTGGCTCCGACCGCGACGCAGAGGACCGAGATGAACCTGGCGAACACGTGGGCCAGGGGGAGGAACATGATGGTCTGCGCGCCTTCGTGCGCAACCTCGGGAAGCGCTGCACCCGCGTTGACCGAGAGCTCGACGAAGTTTCCGTGGGTCAGTTCACAGCCCTTGGGTTTGCCGGTGGTGCCGGACGTGTAGATGATCGTGGCGACGTCGTCGAGGCCGGCCGTCCGGCGTCGGGCGTCGAGGGCGTCGTCGTCGATACCGGTGCCGGCACTGCGGAGGGCATCGAGCCCGTTGCCGTCGAGCTGCCACACGTGCTGGGCACCTGGGATGTTGGCTGCGGCCGAAGCCTGGCGGACCACGTTCTCGTGCCGCGCCGATTCGACGAACGCCGCGACGGCACCCGAATCCTCGAGGATCCAGCCCACCTGGGAGGGGGAAGAGGTCTCGTAGACGGGAACCGAGATGGCGCCAGCGAACCAGATCGAGAAGTCAACCAGTGACCATTCGTAGCGGGTGCGCGCCATGATGGCGACGCGGTCGCCGGCCTGCACACCGCTGGCCATCAACCCCTTGGCCAGCAACTGGACGTCAGCGAGGAATTCAGTCGCCCGGATGTCCTGCCATTCCCCGGCGCTGTCCTTCTTCGAGAACAGCGCGGGATTGGAAGGCTTCGAAGCCTGTTTGACCACCAACTCCGTGATATTGCTGTCACGGGGGGTGTCCACCAGGACGGGGACGCTGTATTCGCGCACGACTATCTCCTTTGATATCTCCAAAATCTGCGGGATTTCTTTAGCCTATAGGTTCCACAGGCGTAAATACTCTCCAGTAATGTACGAATCGGTAACGGTCACGCAACGCCAACAGCAGACGCAGGAAGAGGACCACCCATGATCAGGCAGACGGATGCCGCAGCACCGCCCCGGCCGCGGGGGCAGCCGCGCGTTCCCGGACCGGGTGGCAGACAGGGTAGACGTCGCCCAGGGGTGGCAGCTGGTCCAGTTGATTCGCGGAACTTCCTGCGAAGGGGACTGGCGATTGGCATCGATATTGGCGGGACCAAGGTCGCCGCCGGTGTGGTCGACATCCGCGGAAATATCCTGGCCCAGGCACGCCGGGACACCCCTGGTCATGACCCACGGCATGTGGAGGCGGTCATTGCCGAACTGGTGGCCGAGCTCTCAGTGGGATACCGCATCCGGTCCGTCGGGATCGGTGCGGCCGGCTGGATGGATCTGACCAACGGGACCGTGTTGTTCAGCCCCCACTTAGCCTGGCGGAACGAACCACTGCGCCAGAATCTCGAGCAGATCCTTCGCCGCCGGGTCACTGTAGTCAACGACGCCGACGCCGCCGCTTGGGCTGAGTGGCGCTTCGGCGCCGGGCAGGGGGAGAGCCGGCTCGTCTGCATCACCCTCGGCACAGGCATTGGCGGGGCGATGATCATGGACGGCGCGTTGGAGCGTGGGCGCTTTGGCGTGGCCGGAGAGTTTGGGCACCAGATCATCGTGCCGCAGGGGCATAGGTGCGAGTGCGGAAACCGTGGGTGCTGGGAACAGTACGCGTCAGGCAATGCCCTCGGGCGCGAAGCCCGCGAGCTGGCGACGGCGAATTCCCCGGTGGCACAGGCCCTATTGCGCGAGGTCGACGGCGATCCCCAGCTCATTACCGGGGCTGTGGTGACCAAGCTGGCGCTTGAAGGGGATCCTGCCTGCCGTGAACTCGTCGACGACGTCGGGCAGTGGCTTGGGCTTGGACTTGCCAACCTGGCAGCGGCGCTGGACCCCGGGACGTTTGTGGTGGGCGGCGGACTGGGGGCAGCGGGCGACCTGCTGCTGGAACCGGCCCGCCGGGCTTTCGCGCGGAACCTGACGGGCCGTGGGTTCCGTCCCGCCGCCCGGGTGGAAGCCGCAGCGTTGGGGCCCTATGCGGGGCTGGTAGGGGCGGCGGATCTGTCCCGGCTGAGTCCGCGACTGAGGGGTGCGCGTACCTCCCGGATCTGACCATTTTTGGTTTGTGGATAACCGTTTGCAAATTCTTGGATTCCGCTATTCTGTTGTCTTTCGATTGCTTCGACTCGGCCCCAAATCCCCGGGAGTCACAGTGTCACAGCCTCGTAGCATGCTCCAGCCCGGCGGTTCGATCCAGCCCTGTAGCTTGATTCGGCCCTGCAGTTTGATCCAGTCCTTCAGCGTAATTCAGCCCTGCGGTTGTGTTCGCCCGCGTTTCGGGAGATTCCGGTGAGTCGCGGAACCGGGCTGCAGCGAGGCTCGGCCGTTGTCATGGCCGTCGTTCTCGGGTATCTCATGACGGGCTGCGAGGGCGATGCATCGCCGCCCGGCCCCAGCGCGACGGTGACCTCGGCCTCGGCTCCGGAGCAGACCACCAGCACTTCACCTCCGCCGATGACTACACCGCCGGAACCCACCACGCCCGAGCCGACCGCCGCCTCGTCAGACGGTCCAGCTGCCAACATCCCGGTCCCAGAAAAACCCGCACTTGCCGACGAGAACTCGGTGGAGGGCTTGGAGGCGTTCACCGAGTACTGGTTCGAGCTTTTCAGCTACGGATACATCACCAACGACTGGGATGAGTTCCTAGAGATCACTGACAGCGGTTGCGGAACCTGCGGCAACGTAGTCGAGGGTGTTCAGGAACAATTCGCTGCCGGCGGTTGGGCAGCCGGAGGGGAAGCTGAAGTCCTCACTTTTTCCTCCGATTTTGAACTGAATACGGCTGGCTCTATCAATTCATTTGTCGAAGTGGGGCAAGACGAGGTGACCCTGTTCTCGCAGTCCGGTGAGGCTGTCGGCGAGTCGCCACGCTCTGAACCAAGTATCGATGTCCTGATCGCCACCTATGAGCAGGGTGGGTGGATCATGCTCGATTTCGGATCACCAGAGGGAACGTGACGTCGTATGAGCAATGCATGTATAGGCACTTCAATTGCAGTAATTGTCGGTTTCTCTTCCTCACTATTCCTCTTCGCGGCACCTGTTCTCGCAGCTGAAAACGAATCGGGCATTACCTTCGACGAGTCCAACGTGAGTGCAAAGAACGTCACTCGAGAGTCCCAAGGTGGTTCCGGCGATTCAGGGGGGCGGGAGTCTTCTGGAGCTACTAACGCCTACCTTCCCACTGATGACGGGATTGATTACACCTACGAGCGGGTCTGCACCGCTGGATCCCAAGACTTCATGGATCCCGGATACTGTGTGCAATTGAACGCCCAGTGTGATGCACGGGCCGACGGAATGTTGGTGCAGTGGATTGAGGTGAACCGGAACAACAGCCCACCCACAGAGACTGCTACGGGACGGAGTGGGTGCCTCTACCCGGGGCAACCACCGGTGCCACCGACTGCAGACACCCTTGAGGAAGCACCGATCATTATCACGCTGACTGAGTTCGAGAGTCAGCCGATGGTGGCTGCGGGTGTCTTCTCACAGCCTGACCAGTTCGGGTTGAGGAACGCGCACAGCAACCTCTACGCCGTCGCCAATGACCAGGACTTCACTTTCGAGTTTCAGAACGCCCAGATTGACCTGCGTGCGTGGCCAGTCTCCTACGAATGGTCCTACGGCGACGGGACAAGCCTGACCACCGCCAACCCCGGAAGTGCGGTGCCGGGCGATGGGTTTGATACCGAGACCCCCACGAGTCATAGGTATACGGAAACCGGCGACTACTTCGTGCAGCTGGACACGCTATTCGCTGGAGACTACTCAGTTGATGGTGGCCCGTGGCTCCCGATCGCAGGTCTCGCCCGGGTCTCATCGGAACCACACCTGATGAGTATCTGGCGCAGTGAGCGGCACAGCGTCGCTGAGACCTGCCTTGAGAACCCCTCCGGAGTTGGCTGCTGACACGCTGACAGGAATCATTCGGAATGCGCATCTTCATAGAGGGGCCACCGAAACGCATACTGCACTAATAGTGCAGTATGCTGCACTCGTGGATGCAACTACTACCGCGCTGGCAGCGGCAATCGGTGGACGGGTCAAACAGGAGCGACAGTCCCGCTCCCTAACGCTCGGGCAGCTGGCCGAGGCCGCAGGAGTTAGCCGACGAATGGTGATCAATGTAGAACAGGGCGCCGTGAACCCAAGTGTCGGCACGCTTTTACGGATCAGCGACGCCCTAGGGATTGGTCTTCCGGCGCTGGTCGAGTCGCCTACGCCGAAACCCGTCACGGTCACCAGGAGTGGCGAAGGAGCCGCCCTCTGGACTTCGGAAGCCGGCGGCCGCGGCAGTCTCGTAGCGGGCACCGAATCACCGGACGTCGTGGAACTCTGGGACTGGGTCATGGTGCCCGGAGACCACCATCCGAGCGAGCCCCACTCTGAGGGGACCAAGGAATTACTTCAGGTGCAGGAAGGGTCGCTCACGGTAATGGTCGACGACCAGCCAATCGTGCTCGAACCGGGAGACGCTCTGTCCTTCCCCGGCGATGTTGACCACTCCTATCGGAACGACGGCGCCGAACCCACACGGTTCACCATGGCTGTTTTCGAGCCCGGCGTCGGGCTGGGACATTCGAGCGGAGGGAAGCAATGAATAGCCAAAGCGCGCTCCAGCAACTGATGGACTCCAGCCAGGTGGATGCCGAGGTATTCACCTTGCGCCCGGACTACCGGGCCGTCCTTATTGCCGTCGATGGCCTGGTGCCCGGCCCCAGTGACAACGTCAGCGAAGCACTCCTGCAATCAGCTGAAACGTTCGCGGGCCAGCTTTTGGCCGCGGGACCAGTGGAGGAGTTGCCGCACGTGGCGGCGTGGCGCGACACCTACCGGGCCTTCGGCGCCAAACCCCAGCGCACCAGGAACAGCCTGGAGGCCCTGGTGCGTCGGACGGCAACCGGGTTGCCCCGGGTGAACCGTCTCACCGATGTGTACAACGCGGTCTCGGTCCTGCACCAGATCCCCCTGGGCGGTGAGGACCTGGCGGGCTACGTTGGCGCGCCACGACTGATCCGCGCCACCGGAACCGAACCATTCGATACCGCAACCGGGGAAGAAGCGACGGCGGAGCACCCGGAGCCAGGAGAAGTGGTGTGGTGTGATGACGCGGGAGTCACCTGCCGGCGCTGGAACTGGCGCCAGGGACGGCGAACTCAACTCCATGACCACACCACACGTGCGCTGTTCATTCTTGACGCACTGGCACCTATGTCGGACGATGCGCTGGGCCAAGCCACCGCTGAACTGTGCACCCAGCTGGAGCGGCTCGGCGCC
The DNA here is from genome assembly GCF_017875735.1 of Arthrobacter sp. CAN_C5. NCBI lineage: Bacteria > Bacillati > Actinomycetota > Actinomycetes > Micrococcales > Micrococcaceae > Arthrobacter > Arthrobacter sp. CAN_C5. The sequence goes on along the minus strand of NZ_JAGGMZ010000001.1, from coordinate 2,656,334 downwards.
GAGGTGCAGGTAGCCAGACGGCTCATCGAGGCCCCCCGGGAACGGCCATGACCAGGACACAACTCGTCCCGCCATGGGGACTGGCGGTCACCGCGATGCTTTCGGTCCAGCTCGGCTCCGCCCTGTCCGTCGACATGATCGGAACCGTCGGACCCGCTGGAACAGCCTGGCTGCGGCTGAGCATGGGAGCGATTATCCTGATCCTGCTGGTCCGTCCGCCGCTCCGCACGATCCGCCGGCAGGACGTTCCGACCATCCTTGGCCTCGGACTCGCAACCGGGGTCATGACCGTCGGGTTCCTTGCCGCACTGGAGCACATCGACCTGGGAACCGCGGTGGCGATCGAGTTCCTTGGACCGCTGACCGTCGCAGCGATCCGCAGCCACCAACGAAGCGCGCTGGTGTGGCCAGCGCTCGCTCTGCTCGGTGTGGTCCTGATGACCCAGCCCTGGCGGGGAGAGTTCGACCCCACCGGGGTGGGGTTCGCGGCAATAGCTGCCGTGGGGTGGGCGGTCTACATTCTGCTGACACAGCGCATCGGTGACCGGTTCACAGGGATCGGCTCCCTGTCACTCACCGTACCGATCGCGGCACTCGCTGCGGCGACCATCGGCATTCCCCAGGCTGTCGGGGAGATTACTCCGGGCATCCTCGTCGCGGCGTTGGGACTGGCGATCCTGCTGCCGGTGCTGCCCTTCGCCCTGGAAATGCTCGCACTGCGCCGGATGACCCCGGCAGCTTTCGGAACCCTGATGGCGCTGGAGCCGGCGTTCGGGATGCTGCTGGGCCTGATCATTCTTCAGCAGCAGCTGGGAGCCCTGCAGATTATCGGGATTGCCTTGGTGGTGCTGGCCGGCGCGGCCGCGCAGCGAGGAGGTCGGCGCGATCACCACTCAGCTACCCCGCAGGCCGAGACGCTGCACGTTCCCGGGTGACCGAAGCCAAAGGGCTACCGGAGCAATAGCTTCTCAGGGCAATGCAGCTAGACCTCTGCGCCGTTATCGTCGAAATCCCGGGTCTTGGGCAGCCGGAAAATGAGGAACGCCACCGAGACCAGGAAGATGGCCAAGACTCCCAGCATCATCATGAGCGGAGCTGCTCGCCAGAACATGGCAAGCAGCAGCAGGGCGATTGGTCCACCGACGGCACCGAACCAGGCGAGCACCAGGAGCGGTTCTCCGCTGCCCAGAGCTGGCGGCTCCGGCGGGTGATACCCCTCGTCTTCGTCGTCGTCGGGCTCCTGGGGGGTGTAGTCCCGTGGACCCCCGGGGGAGCGGCGGGGCTGATTCTCGAACAGCGCGCGCACCCGCTCCTGATCGGACATCCCTACTCCCGCGTTCCGTTCTGGTGCCGGTTCGGGGGCTTCTCCGCCCGCTCTGTCCGGCGCACTGGGAGTCTGCTCCAGCCGCGCCACCAGATCCTGCCAGACGGCATCGTCGGTGGACTCGTTGGGTTCCTGACCTCGGGGTGTCATGCGGTGCTACCTGCCGTCACGTGCTGGATGAATTGCGCTGAGCGTTCAAAAATCGACTGCGCGTCATGGTCCATGGTCGCAACATGATAGCTGTTCTCCAAACGGACAATCTCCAGTTCAGCACTCCCAATCCGCTGTTGCAATACCTCTATGCTGCTCTCCGGTACCACCGGGTCGACTGATGAACGAAAAACCAGGGTCGAGGCGGTAATGGTGGGCAGCTGTGCCACCGTCTCCCGGAAAAGTCTCGAGAGCTGCCCGACGGCGGCGACGGGGGTCCGCGCATAGGCACCCTCGTCCACCCCTTCCTTCTTGATGTTGTTGGCAATCGCGGGCACCGAGCGCATCACATACTTCAGCAGCCCCGCGTAGCGCGCCCGCGGGTCGGCGATGGTCAGGCCGGGATTGACGACGACGACGCCGGCCACTGGCTGCAGTGCGGCCAACCGTAGAGCGAGGGCCCCGCCCATCGAGAGTCCCGCGGCGACGATCACGTCGGTCGACTGTTCCAGTTCCCGGTAGCTGGCCTCATAGCTGGCGTACCAGCGCTGCCAGGGAGTGCGGGCAAGCTCCTGCCAGGTAGTTCCGTGCCCGGCAAGCAGCGGTAGCCTCACGGCGTACCCCTGGTCGGCCAGATACTGCGCCCATTCCAGCAGGCTGACCGGGGATCCGGTGAAGCCGTGGCTCATCACCACTCCGATGCGGGAGTTTTCCCCGAAACCGTCGTTGGAGAAGGCGACTGGGCTGGCACTGGATGTCATAGCCCCATCGTGCCACCTGCTGTCGATGCCTTACCAGCGGATACGCCCCTTAGAGTAGTCTCTCAAGGAAAAGCGCGATCATCAGTGGGGGATTCCCGTGTGGTCCCGTCCGGGTCTAGGAAGGCTGTCAGCGTGTTTTATTGGTTCATGAAACGGATCATTGTGGGTCCGATTCTGGGTCTGATTTTCCGTCCGTGGGTAAAGGGAATGGACAATGTCCCGGCGGAGGGCCCGGCCGTACTGGTCAGCAACCACCTCTCCTTCTCCGACTCCATTTTTCTTCCCATCGCTGTGCCCCGTCCGGTGATCTTTCTGGCCAAATCCGAGTACTTCACGGGGAAGGGGATGAAAGGCAAACTCACCGCGCTGTTCTTTCGCCTCTCCAACCAGCTCCCGATGGACCGTTCGGGAGGTGCTGCCTCGTCCTCATCACTGAGCGCAGGGGAAGCGGTGCTCAATGGCGGCGGCATCCTGGGTATCTACCCCGAGGGAACCCGCAGCCCGGATGGGCGGCTGTACCGCGGAAAGACGGGCGTTGCCAAACTGGTCCTGGCTACGGGTGTCCCAGTGATTCCGGTGGCGATGATCGGCACCGACAAGGTGCAGCCCATCGGTAGGCGCATCCCCAATATCCGCCGGATCGGCATCATTGTTGGCGAACCCCTGGACTTCTCCCGCTATAAGGGGTTGGCGGAGGACCGTTTTGTCCAGCGGTCAGTGACCGATGAGATCATGTACGAACTCATGAGGCTCTCCGGCCAGGAGTACGTGGACGTGTACGCGAGCAGCGTCAAAGAAAAGCTTGCCGCAGCGAAGGTGACAGAGAAGAAGGCCACAGAGAAGAAGGATACTGAGAAGAAAGCTTCGGAGAAGAAGGAATCTGAGAAGAAAGCTTCGGAGAAGAAGGCCGCAGATATGAAGGCGACCGGGTACGAAGACGGCCGGCACGAAGATCGCAGGGCCCGAGCTGAGGGGCTCGACTGAGAAGGCTGGAACCGAGAAGGCTGGAACCGGGATGGCCACGGCTGAGGCTTCCGGGACTGACAAGCACTCGGTTCGCGGCAGACTCGCCAGCATCAAGCTACCGTCCTGGCTGACCCGCAGCCGGTAGCGCTCCGGTGCCTTCCCTTAACCTGCAGGCGGCGCCCCCGCTGTAGCCCGGCCCGCACTACTCTGCCACCCGTGGAAGCCTGTCCCTCCACAGTCCTCACCGCGTGCGACGGGCCGAGTAACGGGCGGCACAATATGACAACGCCGCCTGGCTGCGTGACGGCCCTGGCTACCTCGGGTTGCCTGAACCATTACGCTTAACTGGTGACTGATATCCTCGCACCCACCGATTCCACCGTTCCCTCAGCCGGGCAGAGCAGCCAGCAGGCCGACCCCATGCTCGACCATTGGCGCGAGTTGCCAATTTCGCAGCAGCCCTCCTGGCAGGACAGCAGCGTGTATTCGGCCTCCGTCAAGGAGCTTTCCACCCTTCCGCCGCTCGTCTTCGCTGGCGAGGTTGACGTGCTGCGCAGCCGCCTGGCCGCCGCTGCACAGGGGAAGGCATTCCTGCTTCAGGGCGGCGACTGCGCCGAAACCTTCGAAGGCGCGACCGCAGACCGGATCAGCGCCCGCGTGCGGACGATCCTCCAGATGGCAGTGGTATTGACCTATGGCGCCTCGCTCCCTGTCATCAAGATGGGTCGGATGGCCGGACAGTTCGCCAAGCCCCGCTCATCGAACGACGAGACCCGCGAAGGCGTTACCCTGCCGGCCTACCGCGGCGACATGGTCAACGGCTATGAGTTCACCCCTGAATCGCGGGGCCATGACGCTTCCCGCATGGTCAAGGCGTACCATACGTCCGCATCGACCCTGAACTTGATCCGCGCCTTCACCCAGGGCGGTTTTGCCGACCTGCGCCTGGTGCATCACTGGAACAAGGGATTCACCGCCAACCCCGCCCACTCGCGTTACGAGTCGCTGGCCCGTGAGATTGACCGCGCCGTCCGTTTTATGGACGCATGTGGCACTGATTTCGAAGCGCTGAAGCGGGTGGAGTTCTTCGCCAGCCATGAGGCGCTGCTGCTCGATTACGAGCGCGCTCTCACCCGGACCGACTCCCGCACGGGGCTGCCGTACGACACTTCAGCCCACTTCCTGTGGATTGGGGAGCGCACCCGCGACATCGACAGCGCGCACATCGACTTCCTCTCCAGGGTCCGCAACCCGATCGGCGTCAAGCTTGGCCCGGGCACGTCCCCAGACGATGCGCTGGCCCTGATCGACAAGCTCGACCCCAACCGCGAACCGGGTCGCCTGACCTTCATCACCCGGATGGGCGCCGGCAATATCCGGGAGAAGCTGCCCAAGCTGGTCCAGAAGGTCACCGACTCCGGCGCTCAGGTGCTGTGGGTCTCCGACCCGATGCACGGGAACACGGTCACTTCACCGAACGGCTACAAGACCCGCAACTTCGACGACGTCATGGATGAGGTCCGTGGCTTCTTTGAGGTGCACAACTCCCTGGGCACCTTCCCGGGTGGCCTGCACGTCGAAATGACGGGCGACGACGTCGCCGAGTGCCTGGGTGGCGCTGATCCTGTGGACCAGGAAGCCTTCCTGGAGCGCTACGAATCGGTCTGCGATCCCCGCCTCAACCACATGCAGTCCCTCGAGATGGCATTCCTGGTTGCCGGAGCACTTTCCAAGAGCTAGCAGTTCACCACAAAGGCGAAGCGGCAACGCTTCGCCTTTGTGGTGACCGGATGCATTTCCGCGACGCAACCCGGTCAGCTCGAGAATGAGCGTCGGCTACGTGACGGTGATGGTGACCGTCGACCCCTCGGGCTGTTCACCGGTGAGGTCCTGGCCCGCCACCAGCCCAAGGACCGAGCTACCGAAGGTGTAGTCCACGACGACGACGAAGCCGGCCGCCTCGAGCTCGGCCACGGCCGCTTCCTCCCGCTGGGAGAACACGTTGGGTACTTCCACGAGGCGCGGGCCAAGGGACAACGTGAGTGTCACCGTCTGGCCACGGGTGAGCTGGCCGCCGGATGGGCTCTGCCCGACGACGGCACCCTCTGGGAGGTCCCGGCTGTTCTCGCCGTCGGGCGCGACGGCGGCGACCAGCCCGGCGGCCTCGATCGCTTCAACAGCATCCGCCCGGGAAAGCCCCGAGACCACCGGGACATCGATGGGCTGCGGTCCCTGCGACACCACAAGGTTGACCGATGTGCCGCGGGGAGACTGCTCGCCGGCGGCGGGTGTTTGGCTGATGACCAGCCCGTCGGCGACGTCGGTACTGAACTCCCGGGTGATCTCACCGATTGCCAGTTCGGTTCCGTCGAGCTGTGCCGTCGCGGACGCCTCACTGCGGCTGACCACGTTGGGAACCTCGAACAGTTCGGGACCCTTGGAGACAAATAGTTCCACCGACTCGTAGCGGCGGAGCTGCGTTCGTGCTGCCGGTTCACTGCGGATCACCAGCCCTGACTCCACCTCATCATGGAACTCCTCCTCCGAGCGGGGGGAGTCGAGGCCGTTCTCGGCCAACAGGAGTTCCGCTTGCGCCACCGAGCGGTTGACGACGTCGGGCATGGTGGCCAGGGCGCCGGGACCGACGCCGAAGAACCACCCGACCCCGGCGGCCAACCCCGCGAGGAGGAGCAGCAGCACAATCCAGAGCGCGTTGCGGCGACCCCGGTTTCCCGGGTGGAGAGATTTCTCGGGCCGCTGGGCCGCCTTGGCCTGCTGTTTCTGATAGACCTTGAAGTCCCGCGCTGCCGCCTTGTCACGGGTCTTCGGGTCCGGCTCTTTCGGGGGTGTGGACTGGGGTGCTGACTGGGGTTCCGGAGTAGTCCGGAAAGCGCGGGTGTGCTGGACGTCGTGCGCGATCACCGATGTCCTGAACTGGTCGGCCCCGATCACTTCGGTCGGTCGCGGGCTGCGGCGTGCGCCGATTACCTCGGTGGCGCCGCCCCCGGAGACGGTATCGATCGCTTCGGTGCCGCCGGGCTTTCCACCGGCCACCGCCGCGGGAGTATCGTCCCTGCGCTCGTCGTCGGGGAGTTCGAAGTCCAGCTGCTCGTCGGTGAGGGTGGTCCGGATGTGCCTGAGTTCGCCGAGGAGGGCGTTGCCATCGATAGGGCGATCCTCCGGGTCAACCGAGGTGCACCACTGGACCAGCTCGTCGATGTCCGCAGCCAGCCCGGGCACCAGCGTGGAGGGGGCGGGCACCGTGGAGTTGGCGTGCTGCAGGGCCACCCGGATGGGAACATCGCCGGTGTAGGGCTGCCTTCCCGTCAGCAGTTCGAACAGCATGATGCCGGCCGAGTAGATATCGCTGCGGGCGTCAGCACCTCCGCCGGTGACCAGCTCGGGGGACAGGTAGGCGACAGTGCCGATCAGGGTGCCGGTGTTGGTGGTGGTGGAGACCGCGCGGGCCAGACCGAAGTCCGCGATTTTGATCCGCCCGTTGCTGGCCAGCAGCACGTTCTCTGGTTTCACGTCGCGGTGTACCAGCCCGACGTCGTGCGCCGCACCCAGTCCTTCGACCACGGGATCCATCATGGCCAGGGCGATCCGCGGGGTGAGCCGTCCCTTCTCCCGCAGTAGGTCCCGAAGCGTTTTGCCTGGCACATATTCCATGACGAGGTAGGCGAGGGACCGCTCGGGGGAGTCCTCGGCGCCCTGGTCCAGGACGCCCACCACGTGGGGGTGGGATAGCCGCGCCGCGGACTTCGCCTCGCGTTCGAAACGGTCCAGGAAGCTGGCGTCCTCGGCAAGATGGGGGTACAGGATTTTCAGTGCCACGTCCCGGTCAAGGCGCTGGTCGGTGGCTCGATAGACAGTTGACATGCCGCCCCGGGCAAGGCGCGACAGGACGAGATATCGCCCGTCCACCACCGAGCCCACCAGCGGGTCGTTCTGCCGTTCATGCACCCTTTGATCCTAAGTGCAGACATGGAACGGGGTGGAATCGACACCCGATTCCACCCCGTTTCACCGGTCGTCCCGTCAGGGACCTACCGCAGGTTCGCCTGGTGCGACTTGATCGCTGCGACGTAGCTCTTGGTGTCGCTGAACATGCCGTGGGTGCTCACTGAGTACTGCCCCTGGTAGTAGGACGCAATGGCATCCTCCAGGTTGGGGCTGGTGCGGATCAAGGACTTCAGGATGGCAACGCCGGCGGTGGCGTTGTCATGGGGGTCCAGCAGGTTCAGCTTCCGTCCCACCAGGTCCGACGCCCATTCGCCTGACATGGGGATGACCTGCATGGCACCGATCGCGTTGGCCGGGGAGACCGCGCGCTGGTTGAATCCTGATTCCTGGTACGACACGGCAAGTGCGAGGCTCGGATCCACGCCCATCGAGCGGGCGGTGTCAGCAACGATGGTTTTCATTGCCCCGTTGCTTGGAACGGGCAGGGAATTCAGCAGGTGCTTGTTCCGGTTCGCCTCCGACACCACGTGCTGGGGGTAGGTGTAGTGCAGGAACGTGGACGGTACCAGGTCAGCCGGGGGCGCGGTCTCGGCAGCGGGTGCCGTAGTGGGTGCGGCTGCTCCGGGAATGGTCAGCTTCTTGCCCGGGTGGATCATGGTTGTCGCGTTGAGCTTGTTGGCCTTCAGGAGTGCGCCAAGGCTCACCTTGTGCTTTGCAGCGATGGCACCGAGGGTATCTCCGCCCTTGATCGTGTAGGACCCGGTGGATGCAGTCGCTGCTGGCTTGGGTGCCGCCGGTGTGATCTCGGTTGAGGCCACCGAGACCTCGGTCGAGCCGCCAAGCTTGAGCTTCTGGCCGGGGTGAATGATTGAAGTCATCGACAGCGAATTGGCCTTCAGGATTGTTCCGAGGCTGACTCCGTGTGATGCCGCGATGGCGCTCAGTGTGTCACCGGCCCGGACCGTATATCCGGCTGCTGCGGCGGGCTGCGTTTTCTGGGCGGGCTTCGCCGCAGTCTTGCTGGCTGGCGCGCCGCTCAGTTTGAGCTTCTGGCCCGGGTGAATCAGCGTGCTGGCGCTCAGGCCATTCGCGGTGAGGACCGAACCGGTGTCTACTCCGTGCTTCAGTGCGATACCGCTGATCGTGTCGCCGGCCTTGACCGTGTAGGTCTTCGGGGCGCTCTGGGCGGGCGCCACGAAGCTTGGAATCCGGGCGGCGACATTGTTCGTGACGGACGTCAGGTTCGCCGGGACAGTCACCGCAGGAGCCAGGCGTGGTGCCTGTAGGGCGCTGGTCGCGACGGGTGCGGCGCTGGCGGGCTGAGCCAGCGCGACGGCGGAGAACAGCATTGCCGGGATGGCTGCGGTGGATACCGCAATGTTGAAGCGGCTGGAAAGGCGGGTGCCCCTGGCACGTGCCTGGGATCCGAACAGCGGCGATGACGAGCGCTGGGCAGTCATGGTCTAAACCTCAATCTTTGGTCAACGGGACGGGCCGCGCCGATGGCCGAAACAGGCCCGATCAACTTGGTCGTCGGGTCCTCAATCAAAATCATCTGATGGTGCGCGAGAGTCGAAAGTTACTGGTGTTACTGGTGTGACTCATGAGAATCTACACCACAAGTTGCCTAGCACAATAGTCCTAGGTCACACCTTGACAGCGCTATCGGCGTGTCGATGCGAGAAGTGGAGTGGCGGCCCTACTTCTGGCACCCTTAGGGGGTGAATGAACTCGAAGAACTTGTGCCCGCATGGTTGAACCTTCCGGAGGTGGCACTCGAACTGGATGTGCCCATCACCAAGGTCCATGGCCTCCTCGACGAGAAGTCGCTGATTGCCCTCCGCAGCAAGGAGCGGAATGTCCGAAGCGTCCCCGCGGAATTCATTTTCGAGGGCACGGTGGTGGACAGCCTCAAGGGGACCATTATTGTCCTCGCCGATTCCGGCTTCAGCGACGAGGATATCGTCCGGTGGTTGTTTACCCCTGATGAGTCGCTGCCGGGACGTCCCATCGACGCGCTTCGGGAAGGTCGAAAGACCGAGATCCGACGCCGTGCGCAGGCGGCCGCCTGGTAGGACCAGGCAATCCCACTCTCAGCGGGCACAACGGCAGTGGGTGGTAACGCGGGTGGCGCCAGTCAGGCCGACCGGCTCACCGCCGCGGTTGCCAAACCGGACAGGGCTGTGCGGCAGACATCGTCCAGCTCAAGCTGGCCCAGGGCAGCGGTGGATGCATCCCAGCGGTCGGCAATCAGCGACTCGACCGCGTGCAGTGCCCCCGACGTGGAGATCGCATCCCGCAGCCGGTTGACGCCGTCGTCATCCAGATCGGCGAGGCCCAGGGTGGAATTGATCAACTGATGGTCGGCGGGGCTGCCGTCCTTGAGCGCCTGAGCTATCAGGAGGGTTCGCTTGCCCTCGCGCAGATCGTCCCCGGCTGGCTTGCCCGTGACCAGCGGGTCACCGAACACGCCAAGGACGTCGTCCCTGAGCTGGAATGCCTCGCCGAGCGGCAGTGAGAAAGCCGAATAACCCCTCAGCTGCGCGGCACCGGCACCCGCGAGGGCTCCTCCGAGGCCCAGCGGATGTTCGATTGAATACTTCGCCGACTTGAACCTGACAATCTGTTGCGCCCGCTCGGCGGCCTCGGCCGGTGTCCGGTCCGGGCCTACAGCTTCCTCCAGCAGATCCAGGTACTGGCCTGCCATGACCTCCGTGCGCATCCGGTTGAAGATTGCCCGGGCCTCAGTACCCGAACCGGCGTTCGCCCCGATGGCTGAAAACTGCTCCTCGCTGAAGGAAAGGCACATGTCGCCGGTCAGGATCGCTGCTGACACCCCGAACCGGTCCGGACTCAGATGCCACCGGTTGCCCTGGTGGAGGGTTCCGAACTGGCGGTGGACGCTTGGTGACCCTCGGCGCGTGTCGGAGCGGTCGATCACGTCGTCGTGAATCAACGCAGCTGCCTGGAACAGTTCGAGGGCTACACCTGCCAGGATGGGCTCGGTGGCCCCGGCTGCCCCGCCGGCGCCCCGGAAGCCCCAATAGCAGAGTAATGCCCGCAGCCGCTTGCCGCCCGCCGTGAGCCGGGTGATCGCCGCGGCTGGCTCGAGGGCATCCCCGGCTATCGAGACAAGGATTTCGCGCTGTCGGGAGAGGAACCCGTCCAGGCCGGCGGTCACGTCGGCGCGGTAGGTGGACTGCTCCGAGGTAACCAGCTGCTCGACCGAGCCCTCTTCGACAAATGGATTTGTAGCGGTCATGGGCTCTCCTCTGGGTGCGGGCAAGAGTCCGCGCCAGTGCGCAGCGCGCATTTCCCTGGCCGGGGCGATCTCCGGGCTCACTCCATCCTAGTGACTGGCTACGATTGGACTGTGAATGTTGGGCCCAGGGCGAATCTTCCGGATGCTGAGTGCACCATCCTCCATGTGGACATGGATGCGTTCTATGTTGCGGTGGAGTTGCTGGACCGGCCTGATCTGGTCGGTGCGCCAGTGATTGTTGGTTCTCCCAGCGGCCGGTCGGTGGTGCTGTCCGCATCCTATGAGGCGCGACGTTTCGGGGTGCGATCCGCCATGCCGATGTCCGCAGCGATGCGCCTGTGCCCGCAGGGCATCATCCTCGAACCCCACCACGACAAGTACGCGGCGGTATCCAGTTCGGTGATGGCCATTTTCGGCACCATTACCCCCTTCGTTGAACAACTCAGCGTCGACGAAGCGTTCCTTGATATCTCTGGGTCGATGCGCCGGCTGGGTGGGCCGCGCGATATCGGCGAGCTGATCAGGACCAGAATCAGGAGCGAACTGGGGATCACCGCCAGCGTGGGGGCGGCCACTACCAAGTTTGTCGCCAAAATCGCTTCCACCAGGTCCAAGCCCAATGGCCTCCTCGTGATCCGCGGCGAGGAGACCGTTGCCTACCTGCATACCCTTCCAGTGTCAGCACTCTGGGGGGTGGGCGCGAAAACCCAGGAAGTCCTGGCGCGGCTGGGGATTCGGACGGTGGAGGATCTAGCGCAGACCCCCGTGTCCTCCTTGCGCAAGCTGCTCGGGGTAACCGGTCAGCACGTCTACGATCTGGCCTGGGGGAGGGACCCGAGAACCGTCTCGGTCACGCGTCAGGAGAAGACCATCGGCGCCGAGGAAACCTTCGCCAACGATGTCAGCGATAATCCCACGCTGCATACCGAGATGCTTCGGTTGTCCCATCGCACCGCCGCGCGCCTGCGCGCGGCACACCTGCAGTGCGGCGGCGTGGCCATCAAGCTGCGTTACGCCGATTTCTCCACCCTGACCAGGACGAAGCGGCTCAGCGAGCCTACCGACAGCGCCAATGCCATCTACCTTGCGTCGCTGTCCCTGCTCGATGCCCTCGGTGAGCGTCCGATGAGCGTGCGCCTGGTCGGCGTGCGGGCGGACCAGTTGGAGCCCTCCTCCGGGTCTGGTCATCAGCTGACCATTGACCGCCGGGACGAGAACTGGCGGTTGGCGGAGTCGGCGCTCGACGAGGTTAACCGGAAGTTCGGCAAGGCTGCAATTCAGCCAGCCCAGCTCTTCAGCCGGCCCCGGGATTCCTCGTCCTGAAGCGTTCAGCGGGCCCCAGTGCCAAAGCCCCCAACGGGTCCGCGAAGCTGGTGACTTTCCCTTGCGGGCATTGCGATCTATCCTTAGAGCAAAGGTCAATTTTAGCCATCTGTATCGGTTGAATCGGGGCCCGGACACAGGTGTTCCTGTGGCAGGGAACTCGATGTATCGGGTACTCGTTGGTTGGGGTGAGGGACCAGAGTTAATTAACCGTATGGAGGCAGTGATGGCACTCTCGGAACACGAACAGAGGCTGCTTGATCAGCTGGAGCAGCAGCTACACGCCGACGATCCAAAGTTTGCCAGTTCAATGGCGTCGAGCACACCGCGATCGATGTCGACGCGGAGAATTGTGATCGGCGCACTGATGGCTGTTGCAGGGATCCTGATCCTGCTGCTGGGCGTCGCGAACCAGATCATCCTGGTGGGCGTGGCAGGTTTCCTTGTGATGGGCGCAGGCGTATATTTCGCTACCACCCGGTCCAAGGAAAGTGAAGCTTCTCCGATGCCCCGGGGCGCCTCAAAGGCAGCACCCGTCAATCGAAGCGGTGGCTTTCTGAGTACCCTCGAAGAGAAGTGGGACGAGCGGAAACGCGAACAGCCCTGACCTTCGAGGTAGGGGTGCCCTAGGGCCCTCCACTTTGATCCACCGTGGCCCCGAAGGCCACACTCAGCACCTCTGATAGACCCGCCACGGCGGGTCTATCGACGTTTAAGGGCCAGTCGGGACCTTCGGGCGGCATTCCGCCCCCTCGGGGGTGGGGTCCGCGGGTCCGATATGGGTGATTTCCCTCCACTTCCCACCACCGGTCAAGATCCTTTCAAACACAGGAAATTGTCAGGAAATTTACCGCGCTGAAGGGCCAAAATGGATTGACGGGGGAGGGATGTGGAGTAAAGTGGTGGTTATAAGAGTGTAGTGGTGCCGTGAGGTGCTTTCCGGATCGGATGGGCGGTAGCAGATGTTCCTTGGAACTCATCTGCCACGTCTTGATGAGAAGGGCAGGTTGATCCTCCCAGCGAAATTTCGTGATGAACTTTCCGACGGGCTGGTATTGACCAGGGGCCAGGAACGGTGCATCTACGTTTTTAGTCAGCGCGAGTTTGAACAGCTTCACGAGCAGATGCGGTCGGCGCCGCTGTCGTCACGGCAATCACGTGATTACAGCAGGGTTTTCCTGTCCGGTGCGTCCGATGAGGTTCCGGACAAGCAGGGGCGCATCACCATTCCGCAGGCGCTCCGCACCTACGCGGGCCTGGGTCGGGAACTGGCAGTAATTGGTGCGGGCAGCCGGGCCGAGATCTGGGACGCCGCAGCCTGGGACAACTACCTGGCGGAGAAGGAGAACGCGTTCTCCGAGACCGACGAGGAAGCACTTCCCGGGTTCTTCTAGAACACAGCAGGACCCAGCACCACCGAGGTAAAAGCAGGACAGCAGGATGGATTCTTGAACAAGATCTCCAGCCGCCCGGCGCACGTTTCACCTGGATCACCTTCCCCGGAGCCAGGCGGACACAGCGCCTGGTCGGAGGGGGATCTGGTCCAAGAAGCACAGACAAACCAATACGCAAGACCGAGGAAGGAGCGAACGGATGAGCGACGATCGCCCTACCGGTGAACGACACGTCCCGGTATTGCGTGAACGTTGCATCTCGCTCCTCGAACCAGCCGTCCTCGCGGCCGTTGCTGCGGGCCGCACCCCGGTGGTTGTTGACGCCACCCTGGGTATGGGCGGGCATTCCGAATCGATGCTGGAGCGGTTCCCGCAGGCGCACCTCGTCGGCATTGACCGCGATCTGCAGGCCATCGCGCTTGCGGGTGAGCGGCTCGCATCCTTTTCCGGACGAACCGACCTGGTGCACGCGGTCTATGACGAGCTTCCTGACGTCCTGGAGGACCTGGGCATCGACTCCGTCGACGGGGTCCTGTTTGATCTGGGGGTCTCTTCCCTGCAGCTCGACGAGCGGGACCGCGGATTCGCGTACTCCTATGACGCCCCGCTGGATATGCGGATGGACACCAGTACCGGTCAGACCGCCGCCGACGTCGTCAATTCCTACCCCGAAGCCGAGCTGCTGCGAATCATCAGGGCCTGGGGTGAGGAGAAGTTCGCCGGCCGGATCGCCTCAGCAATCGTTTCCGCACGGCGGGAAACGCCCTTCACCTCCACCGGGCACCTGGTGGAGGTCATTCGGGCAGTGGTGCCCGCGGGGGCGGCCCGGACGGGTGGACACCCCGCCAAACGAACCTTCCAGGCACTGCGGATCGAGGTCAACGAGGAACTGACGGTACTGACCCGCGCGGTTCCCGCAGCCATCGACGCACTCAACGTCGGCGGGCGGGTGGTGGCCATGTCGTATCACTCGCTGGAAGACAAGATCGTCAAGACCGCATTCACCGCAGGCACCCGGTCCTCGGCCCCCGTGGGTTTTCCCGTGGAGCTCGAGGAGCACAAGCCGTACCTCAAGTCGCTGACGCGGGGAACTGAAGCTCCCACCGAGCTGGAGATCGAAGAAAACCCGCGGGCCGCATCGGCGAAGCTGCGGGCCGTTGAACGTATCAAAAAAGAGTCTCGAAACACCAATGACAGGAATGCATCATGAGCCAGCAACTCGCTGAATCCTACGCGCCGCTGGCTACCCCACGTCTGGGAGGCGCATCGTCCCAGCAGGTCAGGACACCGTTGTCGCTGGTCCCGGCAGGCCCGGCCCGACGCCGGATCCCCTTCGCAGTATTCAGCATGCTCGCCCTGGTCGGTGCCTTGGTTACGGTGCTGATGCTGAACATTTCAGTGTCGAGCAGCCAGTATGAGCTAGTTGATCTGCGAAACCAGCAGATCGCGCTGAGCCAGGAAAACCAGGCCCTCACCCAGCAGATGGAAGACCTCCAGGCGCCGCAGAACCTTGCCGCGGAAGCCAGGGAACTCGGCATGGTGGCCTCCCCGGGATTCGGCGCGATTGATGTAGATTCGATGAAAATTGCCGGTACCCCAGAAGCTGCTACGAAGGGTGGTGAGCCGTTGGCGCTGATCGCAGCACCCGACGTGTCCACCACCAGCGGGGCCGCTGCCGGAGCGCCAGCCGCCGACGCCTCAGCGGGGGATGCACCACCAGCACCCGTCGCTGACGAGGCTCCCGCGGAAGCCGAGGAGCCGGTCATTCAGTCCGAGCAACCGCAGGCAATCGAACTCAATGGCGGGTCGATTCCTGCTCCCCAGCAAGGCACCGGCGGGTAACACGCACGATCACCGATCACCGGCAAGACACCGAAGGAAATTGAAGTGGCTACAGCAACAGAGCACGACAAATTCCGGGTGACTCTCGGCGCGAAGCGGCTACGGGTTGGCCTGGCTTTCGTCCTGATTCTGTTGCTGGTGCTCGGCGTCCGGCTGTTCCAGGTTCAGGCACTTGACCTGGGTGGAATGGCCCAGGTTGGTCTGAACAAGCGGCTGGAATCCTTCCCGGTGCAACCCGTACGCGGTGACATCCTTGACAGCAAGGGAAATTACCTGGCCCGGAGCGTTGAACGGTTCGACATTGTCGTCGACCAGAGGCTCGCCGAAGGTGACACCTTCGCACGGATCAACGCCGACGGCGACCGCGAAGAGGTGACCATGGACGAAGGGTTCGCCGAGCTATCGGAGATCCTCGGCCAGGACGCGGCAGACCTCGAAGCGGCAATAATCGGGGACAAGAAGTTCGGGTACGTCGCCCGGTCGGTCACCCCCGAGGTGAAGAACAAAGCCCTGGCCGTGCGCATGCCGGGCGTTTACGCGGACGCGATCAGCCTCCGAACCTACCCTTCGGGGCCGGTCGCCGGATCGATCGTCGGTTTTGTTGGCTCCGAGAACGAAGGACTTGAGCTGACCCAGAATGACGTCCTCACGGGGGAGCCGGGTAGCCGCACCTTCGAGATCGGCGGCGACGGTATCCGCATCCCTTACGCCACCAATGAGGACGTTCCCGCCAAGGACGGAAAGTCCGTCAAGCTGACCATCGACCAGGATCTGCAGTGGTTCGCCCAGCAGACCATCGCCTCCCAGGTGGAGGAGTACAACGCCGAGTGGGGCAACATCGTGGTCGTCGAGGCGGACACCGGCGGCATCGTCGCCATGGCCGAGTCAACGACCATGGACCCGAACAATCCCGGTGCCACCGAACCCGAGTTCCGTAAACCCCTCTCGGTGACATCCTCGTTCGAACCCGGCTCCACGACCAAGCTGATCACCATGGCCGCGGGTCTGGAAGAGGGGATCATTGAACCCACCAGCGAGTTCCTGCTCCCCAACACGTACACGGTTGATAACCAGACCTTCAAAGATGCCTTCGAGCACGGCGAGGAACGGCGGACCGCCGCCGGCATTTTCGCCAAGTCAATGAACACCGGCACGGTCATGATCGGCGAACAGCTCACCAAGCAGCAACGCTACGACTGGCTGACCAAGTTCGGGATCGGCCAGCCCCTCGACGTCGGGCTGAACGGCGAAACCAGCGGCATCCTCGCCCAGCCGGAAGACTGGGACGACCGCCAGCAGTACACGGTGCTCTTCGGCCAGGGACTCGCCCAGACTGCCCTCCATACCGCCATGGTGTACCAGACCATCGCGAACGACGGCGTCCGGTTGAAGCCGCGCCTGATCGACTCCTACATCGACCCCGACGGTACCGAGCACAAGGTCCCGCAGGACGAGGGGGTCGAAGTGGTCTCGACCGAAACCTCGGCGCAGCTCCAGAAAATGCTCGAAACCGTCACCGTGGATGGTTCGGGTGCCTCCGGAGCCCTGGACCAGTACCGGGTCGGCTCAAAAACCGGCACTGCCGAGGCCCCCAGCGCATCGGGCGGCTACGACGGGTTCACCCTCACCTACGCCGGCATGGCACCGATGGAGGACCCCGAGTACGTCGTGGTGATCACGCTGCAACGCCCGCAGGGTGACCTGTACTATCTGATTCCGGGGGAGTCCTTCCAGAAAGTCATGGAACAGGTGTTGAACGCGAGGAACGTCGCGCCGTCCACCGGCAAGCCCAAGACCTACCCCGTCGAGTACTAGCCCGGAGCAACATACGTGCCAACAAATGAAGAACCCGCCGCGCAGCCCACTGAGGCGGCGCAGGCCGACGCGGGGATGCGCCCTGCCGAGGTGACCCCGGTCCCGCTGGACACCGCCTTCAGTCGTCTCCCCGCCGGGCTGCCGGCCATCCACCAGGTTCCTGCCGCCAGCCAGCACGACGGCGGTGCAGCCCGGGTTTCGGTCACCGGGGTGTCTATCGACTCGCGGCTGGTCCGCCCCGGCGACCTCTACATCGCCCTGCCCGGAACCGGCAGGCACGGCGCCTCCTTCACGGCACGTGCTCTGCACGCGGGAGCCGTGGCGGTACTCACCGACGAGTCGGGCCTGGCTGGGGCCGCCGACGCCGCCGGCAGCACCCCGCTGTTCCGCTCCGAGGACCTGCGGTCACTGGTGGGTCCCCTCTCGGCGATCATCTTCAACAGCCAGCCCACCGATTCCCCCCGCCCCACCCTGTTCGGCGTCACGGGCACCAACGGGAAAACCACCACCACCTACTTCATCAACGCCCTGCTGGAGGGGCTGGGCCAGACCACCGGACTGATGGGAACCATCGAAATCCATGCCGGTGGGCAACCCATCGCCAGTGCGCTCACCACCCCAGAATCTCCGCAGGTGCATGGCATCCTCGGCCTGATGCGCGAGCGGGGAATCCAGACCGCGGCGATGGAGGTGTCCTCCCACGCTATCGAGTACCGCCGGATCGACGGCGTACGGTTCGATGTCGCCGGTTTCACCAACCTGACCCAGGACCACCTTGACCTGCACGGCACCATGGACGAGTACTTCGCGGTCAAGGCTGCCCTGTTCCAGGCTGAGTTCTCACGCCGCGCGGTCGTCATCGTCGACGACCCGTGGGGCAGGAAACTGGTGGAGGAAGCCAGTAGCGACGTCGTAACGCTCAGCACCGATCCCAGCATGGCTCAGACCCAAAGTGCCGACTGGACGGTGGGCGACGTGGTACGCCACGGGCTCGGCCACCGGTTCACCCTGCGGGGGCCGTCGGGGGAACTCCTGCGCCTTCACTCTGGCCTGCCCGGAACGTTCAACATTTCCAATGCGGCCCTCGCCACGGTGATGGTGCTGGCCTCCGGCGTCGACCCCCACGAGCTGCAGCGGGCAGCCGACCGCTCGGATCCGTTTTCGGCTGCCGTACCGGGGCGGATGCAGCTGATCGGTGACAGCCCGGCAGCGATTGTCGACTTCGCCCATAACCCTGACGCGCTGGCCCGCACCCTGGAATCGGTCCGACCACCAGCGGCGGGTGCCCGGCTGATCGTCGCCTTCGGCGCCACCGGCCAGCGGGACCAAACCAAGCGACCCATCATGGGTGCCACCGCAGCCCGGCTCGCCGACGTCGTCATCGTCACCGACGACGACCCCCATGACGAGGACGAAGCGGAGATCAGGCAGGGCGTCCTCGCCGGCGCCCGGCAGGCACGCGACGCCGAAAACCTGGCCTGCGAGATCCTCGAGATCCACCCTCGCGCCGAGGCGATTGACCGCGCGGTGGCGCTGGCGGGACCGACCGACACCGTACTGATCGCTGGCCGCGGCCACGAGGTCTGGCAGGAGGTCAAAGGCGTGAACCTGCCCCTCGACGACCGGGTGGAACTGGCCCGGGCGTTGACACGCCATGGATTCTCTGTCCATCCCAGCCACAAGATAGAATCCTAGACCGTCATGATTGAACTAAGCGCAGCCGAAATCGCGGCAATCACCAGGGGTGCCTTGACCCCCGCAGCCGCAGCCCAGCAGACCCTCACCGTGACCTCCGTCTCGGTGGATTCCCGTGAGGTCCAGGCCGGCGGTCTCTTCGTCGCCAAGCCCGGCGAAATAGCCGACGGTCACCAGTTCGTGCCCCAGGCGTTCCGGAACGGAGCCGTCCTGGCCCTGGTGGAGCGCCCGGTCCCGCAGGACCAGACCGACGGTCCCGCCGACTACCCGGCCGTCGTCGTCGACGACGTCGTCCTCGCGATGGGTCGCCTCGCTGCCGAGGTGGTCCGGCGCCTGCGCGCCCACTCGCCCCTGACCGTCATCGGCATTACCGGGTCCGCGGGCAAGACCACCACGAAGGACCTCCTGGCCGGTATCCTCGCTGATCAGGCTCCCACGGTGGCGCCGGTCGGTTCGTACAACGGCGAAGTGGGTGTTCCGCTCACCGTCTTCGGCGCGGAGTACGGCACCCGGTATCTCATCATCGAGATGGGTGCCACCAAGATCGGGCAGATCACCTACCTCGCAGAAATGGTGGCCCCCGACATCGGTGTGGTCCTCGGGGTCGGAAGCGCCCACGCCGGAGAATTCGGCGGTGTGGAGAACATTGCCCGGGCAAAGTCGGAACTGGTCCGTGCTCTCCCGGCATCCGGAACCGCCGTGATCAACGCCGACGACGCCCGCGTGCTCGCCATGGAATCGGTCACCGCGGCGCAACGGCTCTACTTCACCTCCGACTCCTCCCAGCTTCCCGACGGCGGCCCGGCCGTCCGGGCGACGGCGGTCACCACCACTGCCGAGGGCCACCCCGCGTTCGACCTCGTGGTACCCACCGCCGACGGCGACACCACCCACCCGGTCTCCGCGAAGCTCATCGGCACCCACCAGATCACGAACCTCCTCGCCGCTGCGTCGGTAGCCACAGCCCTCGGCGTCCCCGGCGCCGACATCGCCGCAGCACTCTCCCGCCTGCAGGCCCAGAGCCGCTGGCGGATGGAACGCTCCGAACGGGCCGATGGCGTCACCATCATCAACGACGCCTACAACGCCAACCCCGAATCGATGCGCGCGGCGCTCCGCACCCTGGCCGAACTCGGCCGGGGACGGCGCACCTGGGCCGTGCTGGGGGAGATGCTCGAACTGGGGGACGACTCCATCGCCGAGCACGACGCCGTCGGCCGGGTAGTGGTCCGCCTGAACATCACCAAGCTCCTCGTGGTCGGGATGGGCGCCCGCGCCCTCTACAACGGAGCAGTCCTCGAAGGGTCTTGGGGGGACGAGGTCCTCTTCGCCGCAGACGTCGCCGAGGCCGAGACGATGCTGGCCGCGGAACTGCAGCCGGGGGACCTGGTGCTGTTCAAGTCCTCCAACGGCTCCGGGCTTCGATTCCTGGGCGATCGGATAGCATTGTCATCGACCGAAACACCCACCACTGCCATGCCTGGAACATCAGCGCCCGGCCCGACTGACCTCCAAGGGAGGCCGCAGCTGTGATTGCGCTACTGATCGGCTCCGCCATGGGGCTGGTGCTGGCCCTCGTGGGTACACCCCTGTTCATCCGCCTGCTGGTGAACCGCGGCTACGGACAGTTCATCCGCGACGACGGACCCACTGCGCACCACACCAAGCGCGGCACGCCGACCATGGGTGGCGCCGTCATTGTCGGCTCGGTGCTCCTCGCCTACTTCGTAACCCACCTCCTGATGATGATGGTGGGGGTGTCCACCGGGCCGTCCGCGTCCGGACTGCTGTTGCTCATGCTGATGGTCGGGATGGGAATTGTCGGGTTTTTTGATGACTACATCAAGATCTCCAAGCAGCGCAGCCTCGGCCTGAGCGCGCCCGCCAAGATCGCAGGGCAGACGCTGGTCGGCGTCATCTTCGCCGTCCTCGCCCTGGGCTTCCCGAACGAGAACGGCAGGACCCCCGCGTCGACCGCCATCTCGTTCATCCGTGACACGTCGGTGGACCTGGCATTCGCCGGGACCATTGTCGGAGCGGTGCTCTTCGTCATCTGGTCCAACCTGATCATCACGGCCGCCAGCAACGGCGTGAACCTCGCCGACGGCCTCGACGGCCTGGCCGCCGGGGCGGCGGTCCTGGTGTTCGGCGCCTACATGCTGATGGGCATCTGGCAGTCCAACCAGAGCTGCGCCCTGGACGAGGTGTCCCGCAGCGTCTGCTACACCGTGCGCGATCCCCTCGATCTGGCCCTGATCGCCGGCACCATGTGCGGCGCGCTCGTCGGCTTCCTCTGGTGGAACACCTCCCCAGCCAAAATTTTCATGGGCGACACCGGGTCCCTCGCAATCGGCGGCGCCATCGCCGGCTTCGCCATCCTCTCCCGCACCCAGCTTCTCCTCGTGATCCTCGCCGGCCTGTTCGTCATGATCACCCTGTCGGTCATCATCCAGGTGGGCTACTTCAAACTCTCCGGCGGCAAGCGCGTCTTCAAGATGGCCCCGCTCCAGCACCACTTCGAGCTCAAGGGCTGGCAGGAAGTGACGGTGGTGGTCAGGTTCTGGATCCTGGCCGGGCTGTTCGTGGCAGTGGCCCTTGGAATCTTCTACGCCGAATGGGTAGTTCTTCTATGACCGTGACCCCTGACCTCGACGCCCTGACCACCTGGGACTCCGACTGGGCGGGTCTCCGGGTCGCCGTCACCGGGATCGGCCTCACCGGCTTCTCGGTGGCCGACACCCTGATCGAGCTCGGCGCCCGCGTCGTCGTCGTCGACGGATCAGCCACTGACGAGAACCGGGCCAAGGCCGACACCCTGACCATCGTCGGCGCCGTCGACGTCCTGCTTGGCGACGATCACGTTGCAGCGCTACCCCTAATCGACGGCAGCCTCCCGGACCTGGTGGTCACCTCTCCCGGTTGGACACCTCAACAGCCCCTGCTCCTCGCCGCAGCCGACGCCGGCATCCCCGTCTGGGGCGACGTGGAGCTCGCCTGGCGGGTCAGGATCCGCGAGGGCCGGTCCACCGCGGAATGGCTGACCGTTACCGGGACCAACGGCAAGACCACCACCGTGACACTGGTGGAGTCGATGCTGCAGGCCGCCGGGCTCCGCGCGATTGCGGCAGGCAACATTGGCACCCCAATCCTCGATGCCATCAGGGACCCGCAGGGTTACGACTTCCTCGCCGTTGAACTCTCCAGTTTCCAGCTGCACTGGATCACAGCCATCTCCCCGCTGGCCAGTGTCTGCCTGAACGTCGCCGAGGACCACGTTGACTGGCATGGCGGATTCGACCAGTACACGGCCGACAAGGCAAAGATCTACGCCAACACGAAGGTCGCGTGCGTCTACAACGCTGAGCAGTCTGCCACCGAGAGGATGGTGGAGGACGCCGAGGTCGTCGAGGGGTGCCGCGCGATCGGCTTCACCACCTCCGCACCCATGGTGAGCATGCTCGGCGTGGTCGACAACCTGCTGGTCGACCGCGCGTTCATTGAACAGCGCAAAGATTCGGCCGTCGAGCTCGCGGCCATCACGGAACTCGGCGAACTGGTGCCCCGCCACCTGGTAGCCAACGCACTGGCTGCCGCGGCGCTGGTCCGCGCCGCCGGTGTGGCGCCGGCAGCGATCCGCACCGGAATCCGGAATTTCCAGCCCACCGACCACCGGATCCAGTTGGTCTCCTCCCACGGCGGAGTCCTCTGGATCAACGACTCCAAGGCAACCAATCCGCATGCGGCCGCTGCGTCCCTGGCGGCGTTCCACTCGGTGATCTGGATTGCCGGGGGCCTGTCCAAGGGCGTCAATTACGACGAACTGGTGCGGACCCACGCCCGGCGGCTGAAGGCGGTGGTGCTGATCGGTGCGGACAGCTCCGACCTCATCGCCTCATTGCGCCGACACGCTCCGGATGTTCCGCTGATCAACGCTGGCACGGGAGAGACTGGGAGCGTGACGTTGGCCGACGAAACCACCACCGCGCCCCAGGGCGAGCGGGTGATGGAATCGGCGGTAAGGGAATCGGCACGGATTGCCATTGACGGTGACACCGTGCTGATGGCTCCGGCGGCAGCATCCATGGATCAGTTTTCCTCCTATGCTCACCGAGGCACGGCCTTTATCGAGGCGGTCCGCGTGATCGTGGAAGGGCAGGCGAAGACCGCAAAGGAGTTCTAATGGTCACCACGCCCACCCGGCCAGTCCGCCGGAAGCCGGTGATGCGTCAGCATTCCCGTTCTTCGACCCCAACCGCCACGGCACCCCCTGCCTCCGGCGAGCAGGCTACTTCCCCCGACGAAGCAGTCGCACCCGTGAGAGGCCTCCGCGCCCGCTTCGGCAGGTTCTGGACCTACCTCGAAGGCAGCGACAAGCAGGCCAGCGGTGCCAGCTACTACATGATCCTCGGGGCGGCCCTCGCCCTCACGGCGATCGGCCTCATGATGGTGCTCTCGGCATCATCCGTGGAAGCGATCGCCGAGGGAAGCAGCGAGTTCGAACTCTTTCTCCGGCAGGCCACCTGGGCCGGCGGCGGCGTGATCCTGATGTTGCTGCTCTCCCGGTTCAGTCCCCGCGCCTACCGGATGATGGCGTGGCCGGTCCTCGGCATCGCTGTGCTCCTCCTGGTTCTGGTGCTCGCCATCGGCGTCAACATCAACGGCAACCAAAACTGGATTCAAATCGGTGGCTTCACCATGCAGCCCTCCGAACCCGCGAAGCTCGCCCTGGCCATCTGGCTTGCCAACGTGTTGGCCCGAAAGGGGCGGCTCATCCGCGACTGGAAACACGCGATGATTCCGGCCCTCCCACTCGGTGGGCTTCCCATTGGGCTGGTCCTGCTTGGTGGTGATCTGGGCACCGTGATCATTCTGATGATGATCCTCGCAGCCGCGCTCTTCTTCGCCGGGGCGCCCATGAAGATGTTCACCATTGCCGGAATCGCTGGGATCGCGGGAGCGATTGTCATGGTTCTGGTGAGCGGGAACCGCAGCGACCGGATCAGCGCCTGGCTCCGCATCAACTGCGAGGACGGCCAGGACCTCTGCCTGCAGGCGGACAACGGGCTGTTCGCCCTAGCCTCCGGCGGCTGGTGGGGTGTAGGCATCGGGCAAAGCCGGCAGAAATGGAACTGGATTCCCGAGGCCCACAACGACTTCATCTTCGCGATCATCGGCGAGGAATTCGGGCTGGTAGGCACGCTCGTCGTCGTCGCACTCTTCGGCATCCTCGCGGTCGCCACCATCAGGGTTGCCCGCCGCTACACCGACCCGTTTGTGCGGATCCTGCTGGGTTCAATCCTGGTCTGGCTGATTGGTCAAGCCTTCGTCAACATCGGCATGGTCACCGGCGTGCTGCCCGTGATCGGCGTACCCCTGCCCTTCATTTCCTACGGTGGGTCAGCGCTGACCTTCACCCTCGCCGCCGTCGGGGTGCTCCTCGCCTTCGCGCGGAAGATGCCTCCCGCCCCCGTGACGGAAGCGCCGGGCGCCTCCGTCACCACCCTTCGTACCCCAGAAAGAGATTCCACAGCCCGATGAGCACAAGTCCCCTCTCAGTGGTCCTGGCCGGCGGCGGTACCGCCGGCCACATCAGTCCACTGCTGGCCATCGCCCACTCCCTCAGCGAGCACGATTCAAGCATCCGCCTCACGGTGGTGGGCACCGCCGCCGGCATGGAAACCCGGCTGGTTCCGGCTGCCGGCTACCCGCTCGAAACCATCGACCGGGTCCCAATGCCCCGCCGTCCATCGATCGACCTGGTGAAACTGCCCGTGCGGCTGGTGCGCGCCGTCCGTCAGGCGTCCGCAGTGATTGACCGTGCCGGTGCCGACGTCGTCGTGGGGGTGGGCGGCTACGTCTCGACCCCCCTGTACCTGGCGGCGTGGCGGCGGAAGGTCCCGGTGGTTATCCATGAGGCCAACGCGCGGCCGGGGCTGGCCAACCGGCTGGGTTCCCGGATCGCCACCTCGGTGGCCGCCGCGTTCAAGGGCACTGGCCTGCCCCGGGCTCAGGTGGTCGGCATGCCGATGCGCCGGAGCATCTCCACCCTGAATCGGGCGGACGCGCGTTCCGCGGCGCGGAACGCGCTCGGGTTGAACCCGAGCAAGCCGGCCCTGATCGTGACCGGCGGCTCGTCGGGTGCCCTCAGCATCAATCGCGCCGTGGCGAATATCGTGCCCTTGCTCGCTGCCGAAGGGATCCAGTTGCTGCACATCACCGGTGGCGGCAAGCAGGTATCCGGTGCCGACGGGCAGGCCCTGCAGGCCGAGGGCTACCGCCAGGTCGAGTACGTCGATGACATGGAAACGGTCTACGCGGCAGCCGACCTCCTGCTCGCGCGGGCCGGGGCCGCTACTGTGAGCGAGGTCAGCGCCGTCGGCCTGCCCGCCGTATTCGTTCCCCTTCCGCACGGCAACGGTGAACAGCGCCGCAACGCCGCCGATCTGATTACTGCCGGGGGTGCGCTCCTGGTCGAGGATGCGGCACTGACCGCGGACTGGCTGCAGAAAGAGGTGTTCCCGTTGCTCAAGAACGAGGCGGCCCTGGCCGCGATGGCCGCTGCCAGCGCCAAGCTGGGCATCAGGGACGCCGACATCCAGATGGCCCACCTGGTGGTCGCCGCTGCACGGAAGTCCGCGGCATGAGCGCCCCCGATCTGACACCGGGTGACCTGGGCCGGGTGCACTTCATCGGACTCGGTGGCGCGGGCATGTCGGCGGTGGCCCGGGTCCTGCTGGGCCAGGGCGTGCGGGTGTCCGGATCGGATGCCGCCGCATCGTCGACCCTCAGTGCCCTCGCCAGCCTCGGGGCCGACACCACCGTCGGCCATCAGGCCGGGAACGTTGACGGGGTGGACACGGTGGTGGTGTCCTCAGCCATCCGGGCCACCAACCCCGAGCTGGTGGCGTCCCAGCAGCGGAACCTGCGGATCCTGCACCGGTCGGAGGCTTTGGCCGTCGCGATGACCGGCCGGGAAGTGGTGGCCGTGGCCGGCACCCACGGCAAAACCACCACCACCGCCATGATCACCGTGATGCTGCAGTCCGCCGGACGGGAGCCATCCTTCGCCATTGGCGGCGACGTCGCGGCGCTGGGTGTGAACGCAGCCTGGGCTGACGGCTCCGTGTTCGTCGCCGAAGCAGATGAATCCGATGGATCCTTCCTCAACTATTCGCCGCGGATCGCCGTGGTCACCAACGTCGAGGCAGACCACCTGGACCATTACGGCACGGCCGAGGCCGTCTACGAGGTGTTCGACCGCTTCGCCGCCCTGCTGCCTGCTGACGACGGCGTGCTCATCACCTGCCTGGACGACGACGGCGCCGCCGCCCTCGTTGCCCGGATCGGTGACACCCGACGGACGCGGACCTACGGGTACTCGGAGTTTGCCGACGTGCGCATCGGTGAGACACACACGGCGGGCAGCGGCTCTACCAGCCTGCTCTCCTTTTCGGTGGACGGGCTCGACTGCGAGCAGGAACTGCGGTTGAGTGTCCCCGGTGCCCATAACGTGCGGAACGCTGCTGCGGCGTTCACCGTGGCCCTCGAACTGGGGGTGGATCCGGCCGCCGCGGCCGTGGGCCTTGCCGCCTTCACCGGCGCTGCCCGCCGGTTCGAAGCCAAGGGCACCGGGAGGGGAGTGCGGGTGTTCGACGACTATGCCCACCACCCCACCGAGGTGACCGCCGCGCTGCACGCCGCCCGCGCTGTCGCCGCCGGGCACGGCGTCCATGTGCTCTTCCAGCCGCACCTGTTTTCCCGGACCAGGGAATTCGCTGCCGAATTCGCGACGGCCCTGAACCTGGCCGACTCGGCCACCGTCCTGGACATCTACGCCGCTCGGGAAGACCCCACGCCGGCGGTGACCAGCCGGCTGATCACCGACCGGCTCACCGTGCCGGGCGGCTACCTTGCCGATCCCGCCGAGGCGGTGCAAGCGGTCGCCGCCCGTGCCGTCCCGGGTGACATCATCCTCACGATCGGCGCCGGCGACGTGACCCAGTACGGCGCCCACCTCGTGGCTGCCCTGACCGGCTCCGGCAATCCCACCGGTCCCTCATGAGCCGCAGAAAGCCAGCCCCGCCCGTGGTATCCGCCACCGACATTTCCGTGAAGCCTGGGCCGGTCCGCGTCCCAAGGGTCAACAGCAGCAAGGTTTCCCTCCTCGACACCCCCGATGACCCGTGGCTACCGGCGGAGGACGACTCCCACGGTTCGGTGGTCGCATTTCCGACACCGCGCAAGAGCCGACGACGGCTGTACCTCATCCTCGGACTCAGCACGCTGATCCTGCTGATTGGCGGGCTGCTGGCCTACCTGATCTTTTCCCCGGCCCTGGCGCTCCGCAGCGTTGAGTTCACTGGCAACACCCTGGTGACCTCCGAAGAAGCCACCGAGGCGCTGGAGCCGCTGCTTGGCATTCCGCTGCCCCAGATCTCTGATGGGCAGGTCGAGGAACTTCTGGACGGCTTCGCTCCCATCGAGAGTGTCACGGTCGCCGCGGTTCCGCCGTCGGGACTGGCCGTCACCATCCGGGAACGCGTTCCGGTGGCCATCCTCCAGAGCAGTGGACAGTTCCTGCTGATCGACGAGGACGGGCGCCAGCTCGCCTCAGTGGAGGACCGTGAAGCGGTGCAGCTTCCCCTGATCGACGGGGGCACAGACGCGGTCAACAGTGAGGTGTTCTCCTCGATCGCTGCGGTCCTCGCCGCGTTGCCGGAGAGCATCCTGAACCAGCTGAACCACGCCTCGGCGGACTCGGTGGATTCGGTGGAACTCTCGCTCGCCAACGATCAGACCATCTTCTGGGGAAGTGCCGAGGAGAACGAGGCCAAGGCGCTGGTGCTCGAGGCGCTATTGGGGGCCCCGCCGGCCGATCCGCCAGCCGAGGTCTTCGACGTGAGCACGCCGTCAAGTCCGGTCACCCGCTAAAGAAAAATCCGACACGCGGGTTCGGTCATTGCAGAAGCATGCACCTGCCCATAGCGTCTTGAATAGAAGTTACTTGACATAACATTGACTTTCAAGTTGAGAGTTAACGTTGGTCAAGGTGAAGGCTGGGAATACATCCAGCCGGACAAGCCCCACACTTAGCATTCGAACAAGGGACACAGGACCGTGGCAGCACCGCAGAATTACTTGGCCGTCATCAAGGTAGTAGGTATCGGCGGCGGTGGCGTGAACGCCGTCAACCGCATGATCGAGGTGGGGTTGCGTGGCGTTGAGTTCATCGCCATCAACACCGACGCGCAGGCACTCCTGATGAGCGACGCCGACGTCAAACTAGACGTAGGGCGGGAACTGACCCGCGGCCTCGGCGCCGGCGCCGACCCCGAGGTGGGCCGCCGCGCCGCCGAGGATCACGCAGAGGAAATCGAAGAAGTACTGCGCGGCGCGGACATGGTCTTCGTCACTGCCGGCGAAGGTGGTGGCACCGGCACCGGTGGCGCGCCCGTCGTCGCCCGCATTGCGCGCTCCCTCGGCGCGCTGACCATCGGCGTGGTCACCCGCCCCTTCACCTTCGAGGGCCGGCGCCGGTCCAACCAGGCCGAAACCGGAATCGACACCCTCCGCGACGAGGTTGACACCCTGATCGTCATCCCGAACGACCGGCTGCTGTCCATCAGCGACCGCAACGTGTCGATGCTTGACGCTTTCCGCTCGGCCGACCAGGTACTTCTCTCGGGCGTGCAGGGCATCACCGACCTGATCACCACCCCGGGTCTGATCAACCTCGACTTCGCCGACGTCAAGTCAGTGATGCAGGGTGCAGGTTCGGCCCTGATGGGCATCGGCTCGGCCCGCGGCGAAGACCGCGCGGTCAAGGCAGCCGAACTGGCCATTGCGTCGCCGCTGCTTGAGGCATCGATCGACGGCGCCCACGGCGTCCTGCTGTCCATCCAGGGCGGATCGGACCTGGGCCTGTTCGAGATCAACGAGGCCGCACGCCTCGTCCAGGAAGTGGCCCACCCCGAGGCGAACATCATCTTCGGTGCTGTCATCGATGATGCTCTCGGAGACGAGGCGCGGGTGACCGTGATCGCTGCAGGCTTCGACCAGGTCGATGCCACTTCTCAGCCCAGCGCTCAGCTGTCCAAGCCGGTCTCCGCTCCGTCAGTGGGCGCCAGCGTGCCTGCCGCCGCCGCAGCCGTTCCCGCCTCCGCGGGTCTCGGTGCCTGGTCGCAGCGTTCACAGCAGTCCAACAACGTCCCCGCCGATTCAGGTTTTGACGTTGACCTGCCAGCCGTCGTCGAACCGGATTTTTCCTCGAGCCGCTCCGATGAACTCGACGTGCCGGACTTCCTGAAATAACAGCCGACTCAGTGTTCTTCTGGCGCCAGGAAATCTACCCGGGCCGGTGGGCGGCCTTTTCGGATGCCGGGGCGGGCAATCTCGCGCTCCATGTGGGGGACGAGCCCGCTTCGGTGCTTCGGCGCCGTGCGCAATTGGAGTCTGCCATGGACGTCCCGGCAGGTTCGTTGCGCTTCATGCACCAGACCCATTCCGCGCACGCGGTCGCGGTGGGGTCAGGGGATGACCGCAGCGCAGTGGTACCCGCTGACGCACTGATCAGCGACGACGGATCGGTTCCCCTGGCAGTCATGGTTGCCGACTGTGTCCCTGTGGTGCTTTCGGCCCGCGGGGGCGGCGGGGCGACCGCCGTCGTCCATGCAGGCCGGCAGGGAATCCTTGGCGGCATCATCGAGAACACCGTGGCCCAGCTTCGCCGCAACGGTACCCAGGATCTGGTGGCGTGGATCGGCCCGTCCATCTGCGGTGACTGTTACGAGGTTCCCGCGGGCATGCGCGACGACGTCGCAGCGGTGGTCCCGGCCGCGAGGGCAACCACACGCTGGGATACCCCCGGGCTCGACCTCCCGGCAGCGGTCGCGTCGCAACTACAGCAGGTGGAGGTGCAGGTGTTCCCAGTCGGAGACGATCCGGCACAGCTGTGCACCCTGGACAACGAGTCCCTCTACTCCCACCGCCGCAGTCCCGCCTCTGGCCGGTTCGTAGGGCTGGTCTGGAACCAGTGACTGCTACCTCGCGGGCGGAGGAACTTACCGGGCGGCTGGCGGCAGTCCACCGGCGCATCGATGCTGCCCTGCTCGAAGCCGGACGCACTGACCGGCCCCGGCTCATTGTGGTCACCAAGTATTTCCCGGTGGCCGACCTCAGGATCCTGGCTGAGCTTGGGGTGGCGGACCTCGGGGAGAACCGGGACCAGGAAGCATCCGCCAAAGCGCAGGAGCTTGCCGACCTTGGCCTGCGCTGGCACTTTATCGGTCAACTGCAAAGCAACAAGGCGCGATCCGTGGCGCGGTATGCGCACGCAGTGCACTCGGTGGATCGGGCCTCCCTGGTGAAGGCGCTCGGCAAGGGCGTTGCTGCCGAGCGGGAGACCAACCCCGAGGGTCGAGCCCTCGACTGCTTCATCCAGGTTGACCTCTCGGGCGCCGACGGAGCCACCGAGGGTGTCAGCGGACACCAACGCGGGGGAGCGGCCCCGGAAAAGGTCAACACGCTCGGACACCTGATCGAGGGCACCGACGGACTGTCCCTGGCCGGGGTGATGGCGGTTGCTCCACTGGGGCGAGAACCGCGGGCGGCCTTCGAGCAGCTCGCCACGATCTCCGCCCTGCTCCGCACCGAATTCCCCGCCGCTACGGGCATCTCGGCAGGCATGAGCGGGGATCTGGAAGCCGCGGTGGCGGTGGGCGCGACACACCTCAGGATTGGCTCTCAGGTCCTCGGTGAACGCCCGCCCTTGGGGTAGCGTCTGGGCTATACCTAACGAAATGACAGGAGCTACCCATGGCTGGCGCACTGCGCAAGACAATGATCTATCTTGGGCTCGCCGACGGTGATGAGCACTACGAAAACGAGCAGAAGACAACACATGCCAGGAACGAGGATCACTCAGTGGACTACGACCGAGACGACCGCCATGCTGACGCCGCTCCTGCGGCACGGCTTGCGCCGGTCGACGAGTATCGGGCCCCGGTGACACCGATCAAGCGTGCGCAGTCCTCACGCGAAGACTCAGCCGCCCTGCGCCAGATCACCACGGTGCACCCGCGCTCCTACAATGACGCCAAGCTCATCGGTGAAAGCTTCCGGGACGGCATCCCTGTCATCATGAATGTCACCGACATGGGTGAATCCGATGCCAAGCGTCTGGTCGACTTCTCGGCAGGTCTGGTGTTCGGGCTCCACGGAAGCATCGAACGCGTGACGAACAAAGTGTTCCTCCTGTCGCCCTCCTACATCGAGGTGCTGGGCGAAGACCAGAAGGCCAGCGAGGCGCAGGCTAGTTTCTTCAATCAAAGCTAGCGTGGTTAACTGGTTCACGGGTTCCTTTCGAATTATCGTTTTTAGGACTGTGACTGCCGCGTGAGTTTGGTTTTTGTTCTGATCTACCTGGTACTGATGGTTGTCCAGGTGGCGCTGATTATTCGGATCGTTTACGACGCCGTGCAGATGTTTGCGCGCGGATGGCGCCCCAAGAGGCTCGCACTGGTCCTCGCATCGGGCGTGTATACCGTGACCGACCCACCGATCAAGGCCTTCCGTCGGCTCATCCCGCCGCTGCGGCTGGGTGGGGTGTCGCTCGATCTGGCCTTCCTGGTGGTGTTCATCGGAGTGACCATCCTGATGTTCGTCGCTGCCAGCCTCGCCACTTCGGTCTAACGGTTCGTTTTCGAGTCCCCAAAGATATACGCTGAATCACATAATCGGTGTAGATTCTAGAGTTTCGTGTCCACAATTCGGTACCGTAGTCAGGTCTGCTTCATAGGCAGGCATGTCTTATAACCACTATGAGGTGACCAGATGGCCCTGACGCCAGAAGACGTTGTCAACAAAAGGTTTCAACCCACTAAGTTCCGCGAAGGCTACGATCAGGACGAGGTAGACGATTTCCTCGACGAGATCGTCGTCGAGCTTCGCCGCCTGAACCAGGAGAACGACGAACTGCGACGCAAGGTCGCGGACGCCACCTCCTCCACGTCCCAGGACGCGGCCCCTGACACAGCAGTGCCGGCCCCCGTAGCGGCAAGCTCGCACACGGAGAAGGTCAAGGACGAGCCGAAGGGTCCCGCGGCCAAGGCGGACGACACCAAGACCGCCGCACCGAAGGCTGACGCGACCAAGACTGACGCAACGAAGGCTACTGACGCCAAGACTGACGGTGTGCAGGCCGATGACGCGAAGGCCTCGGACGACACCACCACCGCGGCGCCTGCAGCAGCAACGCCTGCCGTCGGCACGGCCGACGCAGCCGCTGGCGTGCTTGCTATGGCTCAGAAGCTCCATGACGAGTACGTCAACGCGGGTGTCGAGCAGCGCGACAAGATCATCGCCGAGGCGCAGGTCAAGGCCACCGGAATGGTTGACGACGCCGAAGAGAAGACCCGCCAGACTCTGGGCGCGCTGGAGCAGCAGAAGGCTGTTCTTGAGGGCAAGGTCGAGCAGCTCCGGACCTTCGAACGCGACTACCGCTCACGCCTCAAGGCATACATCGAGGGGCAGCTCCGCGATCTGGATTCCCGCGGATCAGTTGCGTCCGAGACCACCAGCACCGGGACCACCGGCCCCGGTACCACTAGCTCCAAGAGCACCGGCTCCGAGGCCACCAACTCGTAGGTCCAATCCGTGCGGCGCTTAGTCGCCGCAGCACAGTTCAAGGCACGCCATGAGGCCGGCCACCGGGATCCCCGGCGGCTGGCCTCTGCCGTAGGCTGGTTACCAGCACTGATGCACCCCTCCCGCTAGGCGCGGCCAGCGCCAAACACGAAAGCGCTATGACAGACCAGACACCCGAGCGTGGCACCCCCACCGGCTCCGACGAACCCTCACCGGCCGACCGCGCCCCGACGACGGACGCCAGCCACCGGCGACGCACCGGCGCCCGGTACGCGCTGCTCTTCATCGCCTGCTTCGCGGTCATCTACATCGCGGACCAGCTGACCAAGATCTGGGTGGTCTCAACCATGACCGAGGGCCAGATCACCCCCGTGTTCCCGCCCCTCCTCAACTGGCACTTCATCCGCAACCCCGGGGCGGCCTTCTCCATCGGCACCGACTACACCTGGGTGTTCACCATCATCATGGCGGCGGTGGCCATCGCTATCATCACCCAGGTCCGCAAGGTGGCGTGCTGGTCATGGGCTGTTGCACTGGGCCTGGTGCTCGGTGGGGCTGTGGGAAACCTGACCGACCGGTTATTGCGGGAACCCTCCTTCGGGCAGGGCCACGTGGTCGATTTCATCGCCTTCCCCAACTTTGCCATCTTCAACATCGCCGACTCCGCCGTCGTCACCGGCGTCTGCCTGATCTGCCTGCTCACCCTTCGGGGGATCGGCCTGGACGGTCAACGCGTCGTTGATGAACCGGCCGTCGACGGCCCGGAAGAGACCAAGTGAACGCCGTGGAACGGGACGAGCGCGTCCCGGCTGATCTCGGCGGTGCACGCGCCGACGCGGTACTCGCAGCGGTCGCCGGGGTCTCCCGGTCCGCTGCCGCCGCCTGGTGCGTGGCCGGTTTCGTCATGAGCAACGGAAAGGCGGTCGGCAAGTCCGACCGACCGGCCGCGGGAGCGGTCCTGCAGATCAGGGTGCCCGCCACCGTTGACCCCCTCGCGGTCGTCGTCGAGACCGTTGACGGCATGGGCATCCTGTACGACGACGACGACCTGGTGATCATTGACAAGCCCGTCGGCGTTGCCGCGCATCCCTCGCCCGGCTGGGTGGGACCGACGGTAGTGGGCGCCCTCGCGGGGGCCGGATACCGGATCTCAACATCGGGCGCCACCGAACGCGCAGGGATTGTCCATCGCCTGGATGTGGGCACCTCCGGAGCGATGGTGGTCGCGAAAACCGAGCACGCCTACACGGTGCTGAAACGCGCATTCAAGGAACGCAGCGTGGAGAAGGTCTACCACGCCCTGGTCCAGGGGCTCCCGGACCCGCTGGAGGGAACCATCGACGCTCCCATCGGTAGGCACCCGGCGCACGACTGGCGCTTCGCCGTACTGGAGGATGGGCGACCGTCCCGGACCCACTACACGGTGCTGGAGGCGTTCGGGAAGGCGAGCCTGCTGGAGGTCAACCTGGAGACCGGGCGTACCCACCAGATCAGGGTGCACTTCTCGGCCCTCCGCCACCCCTGCGTCGGGGACCTGACCTACGGTGCCGACCCCAGCCTGGCCGCCCACCTGGGGTTGACCCGGCAGTGGCTCCACGCCCAGAAGCTCACGTTTGAGCATCCGGTGTCGGGGGAGACCGTCAGCGCGACCAGCCCCTATCCGGACGATCTCCGGTACGCGCTGGAAGCCCTCGCCGCCGGCACCGTGTGAGCTGAGCCGCCTCCTACGGTGCCCGGCATGTCCGTCGGGCAGGGAGGTGGACTGGCCTAGAATGGGAGGGTGGTTTCAACAGCATCTCCCCAAGCTTCCCCAGCCAAGCCGACCCGTGACGATTCCTTCGTCCACCTGCACAATCACACCGAATACTCGATGCTGGACGGTGCAGCCCGGCTGACTGACCTGTTCAGTCACACCGAGGAACTGGGCATGAAAGCCCTCGCCACCACCGACCA
The DNA here is from genome assembly GCF_017875735.1 of Arthrobacter sp. CAN_C5. Classification (NCBI taxonomy): domain Bacteria; kingdom Bacillati; phylum Actinomycetota; class Actinomycetes; order Micrococcales; family Micrococcaceae; genus Arthrobacter; species Arthrobacter sp. CAN_C5. Next base: position 2,622,239 of record NZ_JAGGMZ010000001.1, on the reverse strand, counting down.
CGGCTTCGTCTTTGGGGCCTTCGATTTCTGGGACAAGGCCCGGGCAGCCGGGATCAAACCGATCATCGGCGTCGAGGCCTACCTCACGCCCGGCACCGCACGTGCCGACAAGACCCGGGTGAAGTGGGGCGGTGGCGGCCGCGACGACGTCTCGGGGGCCGGCGCGTACACGCACATGACCATGTGGGCTGAAACCACCGAGGGAATGCACAACCTCTTCCGCATGTCCTCGCTGGCGTCCCTGGAAGGTTACCTGTACAAGCCGCGGATGGACCGGGACCTGCTGCAGACCTACGGTAAGGGTCTCATCGCGACCACCGGCTGCCCCTCGGGTGAGGTGCAGACCAAGCTCCGCCTTGGCCTGTACCGCGAGGCGATGCAGGCGGCCTCCGACTTCCGCGACATTTTCGGCGCCGACAACTTCTTCTGCGAACTGATGGACCACGGCCTCGACATTGAGCGCGCCGTCCAGTCGGACCTGATCAAGCTCGCCAGGGAACTCGGGCTGCCCATGGTCGCCACCAATGACCTGCACTACACGCATGCGGAGGACGCTAAGGCCCACGCGGCCCTGCTCTGCGTGCAGTCCGGGTCCACGATGGCGGACCCCAAGCGGTTCAAGTTCGACGCCGACGAGTTCTACCTCAAATCGCCTGCAGAGATGCGCTCCATCTTCAGGGACTACCCCGAGGCCTGCGACAACACCCTGCTCATCGCCGAGCGGTGCGACGTCGAATTCAACACCAAAGCCAACTACATGCCCGGTTTCCCCGTTCCCGAGGGGGAAAGCGAGCAATCCTGGTTCGTTAAGGAGGTCGAGACCGGGCTGCAGTACCGCTACCCGGCGGGCATCCCCGACGCCGTCCGCAAGCAGGCCGAGTACGAGACCGGCGTCATCACCCAGATGGGCTTCCCCAGCTACTTCCTGGTGGTCGCCGACTTCATCAACTGGGCTAAGGACAACGGAATCCGGGTGGGCCCTGGCCGAGGCTCCGGCGCCGGGTCGATGGTCGCCTATGCGATGCGCATCACCGACCTCGACCCGCTGCAGCACGGTCTGATCTTCGAGCGGTTCCTGAACCCGGAGCGCGTCTCCATGCCCGACTTTGACGTCGACTTCGATGATCGGCGCCGGTCCGAAGTGATCCGGTACGTCACCGAGAAGTACGGCGACGAGCGGGTCGCCATGATCGTCACCTACGGCACCATCAAGGCCAAGCAGGCCATGAAGGACTCCTCCCGGGTGATGGGTTACCCGTTCTCGATGGGGGAGCGGCTCACCAAGGCCATGCCGCCGGACGTCATGGGCAAGGGACTGGCCCTGACCGATGTGCACGACAAGAATTCGAAACGCTACTCCGAAGCCGAGGAGCTGCGTGAGCTGCTAAAGTCTGACGCCGACTCGGCGAAGGTTTTCGAAACCGCGCTGGGCCTGGAGGGCCTGAAGCGCCAGTGGGGTGTCCACGCCGCCGGTGTCATTATGTCCTCCGACCCGCTGATCGACATCATCCCGCTGATGCGCCGTGACCAGGACGGTCAGATCATCACGCAGTTCGACTACCCGACGTGTGAAAACCTCGGACTGATCAAAATGGACTTCCTCGGCCTGCGGAACCTGACGATCATCACCGACGCGGTGGAGAACATCAAGCTCAACAAGGACATCGACCTGGTGCTGGAGGACCTGGACCTCGAGGACCAGGGCTCCTACGAACTGCTGGCCCGCGGCGACACCCTGGGCGTGTTCCAGCTTGACGGCGGTCCGATGCGAGCCCTGCTGAAACTGATGCGTCCGGACAACTTCGAAGACATCTCCGCGGTCATCGCGCTGTACCGGCCGGGACCCATGGGCGCGAACTCGCATACCAACTACGCGCTGCGTAAGACCGGCGCGCAGGAGGTCACCCCGATCCACCCCGAACTGGAGGAGCCCCTGGCCGACATCCTGGGGACCACCTACGGCCTGATCGTGTATCAGGAGCAGGTAATGGCCATCGCCCAGAAGGTCGCCGGCTACTCCCTGGGCCGCGCCGACATCCTCCGCCGCGCGATGGGCAAGAAGAAGAAGTCGGAACTGGACAAGCAGTACGAGGGCTTCGCCAACGGCATGAAAGACAACGGATACTCCGAAGCGGCGATCAAAACGCTGTGGGACATCCTGTTGCCGTTCTCCGACTACGCGTTCAACAAGGCCCACTCCGCCGCCTATGGGCTGGTGTCCTACTGGACGGCCTACCTCAAGGCCCATCATCCGGCCGAGTACATGGCCGCGCTGCTGACCAGTGTGGGCGATGACAAGGACAAGCTGGCGATCTACCTCAACGAGTGCCGCCGGATGGGCATCACCGTCCTCCCGCCGGACGTCAACGAGTCGAGCGTGAACTTCACCCCGGTCGGCACCGACATCCGCTTCGGGATGGGGGCCATCCGCAACGTCGGCGCCAACGTGGTGGGCGCCATGGTCGGGGCCCGCACCGAGAAGGGGGCCTTCACCTCCTTCAGCGACTTCCTGCAGAAGGTCCCGGCGGTGGTCTGCAACAAACGGACCATCGAATCCTTGATCAAGGCAGGGTCGTTCGACTCGCTGAAGCACCCCCGCAGGGCCCTCGCCATGATCCACGAGGAAGCCGTGGACTCGGTGATTGTCCTCAAGCGCAACGAGGCAGCGAACCAGTTCGACCTGTTCAGCGCGTTCGACGAACCCGGATCCGTTGGAGGCCTCTCCGTCGAGGTGCCGGACCTGCCGGAGTGGGAGAAGAAGGACAAGCTCTCCTTCGAACGCGACATGCTCGGCCTGTACGTCTCCGACCACCCACTACAGGGCCTCGACAAGATCCTGAGCCAGCACGCCGACTCCTCGATCACCTCGATCATCAGCGACGAAGGCCCCGCCGATGGTTCCATGGTCACCATCGCGGGCATGATCACCTCGCTGCAGCGGCGGATCGCGAAGAACAGCGGCAACGCCTACGCCCGCGCCGAGATCGAGGACCTCGCCGGGTCGATGGAAGTGATGTTCTTCGGGCAGGTGTACGGTCCGATCGCCGGTGTCCTCGCCGAGGATCTGATCGTCGTCGTCCGGGGCCGGCTGCAACGGCGCGACGACGGCGCCGTCACGTTGAACGCGCAGGAGCTCAGCGTCCCGGACCTCAGTGAGGGCCACTCCGGGCCGGTGGTCATCTCGATGGCGCACCACAAGGCCACCGAAACCGCCGTCGTCGCGCTCCGGGACGTGCTCCGGACCCATCCGGGCACCAGCGAGGTTCAGATCCGGCTGAACAGCAACCGCAAGGTCGAGGTGATGAGGCTCGGCGTCGAGCTGCGGGTCAATCCGACGTCGTCACTCTTCGGCGACTTGAAGGTGCTGCTGGGGCCCGCCTGCCTGGACGTATAGGCGGGCGGCGCTAGATCTCGTAGTCAAGCGCGGCCGGCTGGCCGTACGCTCCGCCGTGGTAGAGCAGCGGGACGCCAGGCTCACCCACTTCGCCTGACGTAACCTCCGCCACCACCACCGCGTTGTTCTCGAAGGACAATCGCATGCTGATCCGGCCGATCAGGTGCGCCGCCACGTTCTCCAGCACCGGCACGCCGTGCGGGCCCGGCTTCCAATGGTCGCCGTCGAAACGGTCACGGCTGCGCGCAAACCGGTCCGCGAGCTCACGGTTGGCGAGCCCCAGCATGTGGACCCCGATGTAGCTGGTATTGGCGACGGCGGGCCAGGACGACGAGGTGCGGGCCATGTTGAAGGTGAACCGTGGCGGGTCGGCGGAGAGGGAAGATACCGAGGTTGCGGTGAACCCAAACGGTTTACCCTCATAGACAGCGGTGATGATCGTGACTCCCGCCGGATGGCGGCGGAAAGAGTCACGGAAGGCTGCTGCCGGGTCGAGGCCTGGCTGGTCGGCGGGAGCTTGTTGATTCACGCACCCCACCCTAGGTGAGGTCCTGGTGCCGGATAACTTTGTTAATGTATAAGTCATGCGCCCCACCAGCCCCGACGCCGAGCACCCCGGCAGCTACCCACCCCCCGTGTACACCGTGGCCGCCAAGGACACCGGCGTTCCGCCGACGTCGCTTGTCTGGTGGGCCTGCGCCATGGCCGGTCTCGGGTTGCTGATGGGCGTGGCGTGGTGGTTTGCCGCACCCGGGGGTGGCCTCTACGGCGACCCGGGGCCCGAGGAAGCAGCTCTGGTGGGCGACCTCACCCTTGCAGGGCTCCAGCTGGTCGTCGGTATCGTGGTGGGCTGGCTCCTGGTGCAACGGATGGATCTGCCTGGGGCCTGGGAGCGGATTGGTGCGGCGGTGGGCGGATCACTGGTGGGGTCGGTGCTCGCCGTCGTCGTCGGCCAATGGCTGGGCATGATGTTTGGTGCGGAACCGGACTTTGTCCTGCATTCACTGGGTGCGGCCGCCATCTGGCCGGCAGCTGCGGCACTTGTCGTGTTCATTTCCGCCCTGATCGATTTGGCCTGGGGCAAACGCCGCGCCTAGCACCTGGTCCCCGGGACCAGGTGCCTACATCAGGTCCGCGGTCCGCAGGGAATAGGGCGCTGACACAGCCCGTTGGCCTGAGTATGAAAGCAATCGTTTACTCCGGAACCGGAGCATCTTCAGTCCTGGCCCTCGTAGAGCGTGAAGCAGCCGCTCCCGGCCCCGGTGAAGTCCGGGTTCGCGTTGTCGCCTCCGGCGTCAATCCCACCGATTGGAAGGCCCGCTCCGAAGGGGAGCTCGCCTTTGACGAGGTGGTCCCCAACCAGGACGGCGCCGGCGTGATCGAGTCGCTCGGCGACGGCGTCACGGGTCTGGCAGTCGGGGACAGGGCCTGGCTGTATCTGGCTGCGCATGGCCGTCCCACGGGAACCGCGCAGGAGTTCACCGTACTTCCCGCTGACCGGGTGGTGACGCTTCCTGAGGGTATCGACTTTGACGTGGCCGCCAGCCTTGGCGTTCCGGCGATGACGGCGCACCGTGCACTCACCGTCCACGAACAGGGGCCGGCCCGTCTGGGACCAGACGCGCTGAGCGGCCGGGTGGTTCTGGTGCAGGGCGGAGCGGGGGCCGTCGGACATGCCGCGATCCAGCTCGCTGTCTGGGCAGGCGCCACCGTGATCGCGACGGTGAGCAGCGACGCGAAGGCTGAACTGGCCCGAGTGGCGGGTGCCCACCACGTGGTCCGGTATCCCGATGACTCCCTCGCTGAGCGGATCCGCGAGATCGCTCCCGACGGCGTCCACCACGTGGTCGAGGTGGCGCCAGCCCAGAACGCAGCGCTCGACGTCGAGGTGCTGGCCAACCATGGCAGCATTGCCTACTACGCGAACAACAACGGGGACGAGTTCACGGCCCCGATCATCGCTAGTTTTGCGAAGAACGTCCGCTGGCAGGGTCTGCTCCTCTACACAGTGGGGGCCGAGCCGCTGCAGGCTGCTGCTGAGGACATTACCGCTGCATTGCGCGCTGGCGCTCTGCCCGTGGGGGAGTCCGCCGGACTTCCGCTGCACTGGTTCCCTCTGGAGGAGACGGCTGCCGCGCACGACGCCGTTGAAAGCGGCGTGACCGGCAAGGTCCTCATTCGGGTTGCGGACGAGACCGTCTAGGTCCCGTGCGTCCACCTGACGGCCCCTCGATCCACCGGAGAAGTGGGATATGAAATTTGAGCATCACGACATTTTTCGTCGCCTTCTGCTCCGGGTCGGGCGGGGTCTAGCTCTCGGTGCCGGTGTTGGACTTTTCGTGGGAATCATCGCGGCTGTGGTGACCTCGGGTGGGACGGACAACGTCCTGCGCAGCGACGTGGGGTGGCGTGCAGGACTGGTGGCCTTCGCGATTGCGTTCCTGTTCACCATTTTCCTTCCCTCGCACGACGCCAACGACGACGACGCCGATCCAGACTCCGGATCCCAGGTCCCGGGCGGCGCGGCCTTGCGTGGGCCCTCAAGGGATGAGCTGAGTCAGCGTCTGCGAGGGGAGGAACCGCTGGGCCGCCTCAAAGCAGACGATCCGATGATCGAGCCGCCAAGGTTTGGACAGCGGATCGATCCACAGCCGTAGGGTTGCCACCGTGGACCTGGGCGGTCGCGAGCTGCTGGTCCCTTCCCTGGTCACCAGGAAGCGTCGATCACGTTTCTTGACCCATGAATCGCCATACTTTTCACGGGCGATACCGTCTATCCGGGGCGCGTGGCAGGTGTGTCTTCCACGCCCAGTTTGGGCCGGTCTTTTCGCCGGCATTGATCTGGGCCTGGACCACCCAACGGCGCAGCGATTCAGCACCGACTCCCAGCTTCGGCGCCAGCGCCTTACAGGCTGTATAAACAGAGGGATAGTCGGACAACCGATCCACCGTCATGCGAACTGCACGAGAAGACAGCGGCATCAAATCCGGGACGGTTCACTTCGCCTTCTACGCGAGGTGATGTGACCGGCACAGCGCTAGTTGGCAAACCCGTAGTAGCAGTAGTAGCACCTCTATTCATCGCGGTCGCCCCCGTGCGCTCCACCTATCGATCCGGCTTGCCACAGAGCAGGCAATAGCATGGGTCCCTCTGTCGGTTCATCTCCGGATGGGAAAGGCTAGCAAGCGGATTAGGCCCGGAGGCAAGCACACCCAGCGGTATTCTTGCCGCTGCTTCGGTGGGGCGTCCGCCTCGTTGGTCCGGCGGGACCAAGGACATGGACTAGGGCGAGCTCTTGGTCTGGTCCGGGTTTTGGCGTCCTTTGTGGAGCCCGATTTCATAGGCTGTAAAGGAGATGAGGGTCATCGCGATCAATGGCAGCACGAACCAGGCCATGGCTGCAGTGAACCCTTCCAGCGCATCGTGTGCGGTGGCGGTCAGAATGACATATCCGGTGTAAGCCAGGTATAGGCCCACGAACAGGATGCCCTCCCAACGCGCGATTGCGAAACCGGTGAACGCGACAGGCAGCAGGGCCACCGCGGCCGCCAGCAACACCGGCATATCGAAGGCCACTGCAGCAGCGGATACGGGAATACCCTCAAGCGAAATCAGTGCAGGCAGACCAAGCACCACCCCAATGTTGAAGATGTTGCTGCCGACTACGTTGCCTACGGCCAGGTCACGTTCACCGCGACGCACCGCAATGATGGATGTCGCCAGTTCGGGCAACGACGTCCCGACTGCCACCACAGTCAGACCGACCACGAGGCTGCTCACGCCCAGTGTGGCGGCAATGCTCACCGCGCCTTCCACGAGCAGCGTGGCACCGGCCACCAGTAAGGCGACCCCCAACAGCACCAGCAGTAGCGATCTGCCGAAAGAGTCGGCAGGCGCTGCTTCTTTTCCCCGGGACGGATCGGCGGTGTTCGACCCCCCGGCCAGGACCGGCGTCATGGGGATCTTTGCATCGCGCCGGCTGATGACGACGGTCATCACAGTGTGCACGACCACGACGCAGAAGAGGACCAACCCATCTACCGCGCTGATCCGCCCGTCCAAGGACACGAGGAACAAACCGACTGATAGGCCGACCATCAAGGGCAGGTCAAAGCGCACCAACCGCTGCTTCACAGCAAGCGGAACAACCAGTGCGGAAAGCCCCAGGATGAGCAGGACATTGACGATGTTGCTGCCGACCACGTTGCCCACAGCAAGCCCGGGTTCGTCGCGCATGACAGCACCGATGGTCACGGCCAGCTCCGGTGCAGATGTGGCCGCCGAGACCACGGTGAGCCCAACCACCAGCGAGGAGATTCCCACGCGTCGCGCCATCGCTGAGGCCCCCCGTACCAGGAATTCCCCACCCAGCACCAGCAACGCCAGTCCAGCCACAATCCGTCCCACGTCAAATGCATCCATGGGTAGGAGTGTACGGACCACAGCCCCAGCCCTGCCATCGGTGCCCACAGCAGCTAACGGTGCTCCGTCACCGCCGACATCGTGGAAGCCGCGCTCTCAACCCTCCTCGCAATCGGATATCAGCTGAACCGCCAACCAAAGCTGTGATAAAACGCCACCCACGGCTAACAGTCGCACATATGGGATTTTGACTTCCGGGGGAGCGGTGAGAAGGTGTCGCGGTGAAGGACCGGCGAATTTAGGCGGTCGTTGCAACGATGGGTTTGCCTGGTTCGAATAGTAGTCGTTCCATGGCTTGTGCGGGGGTGATCCCGCCGAGTGTTTTGCGGGGCCGGTCGTTGAGTTCGGTAGCGACTTCGAGCAGCCGCTGGGGTGAGTGCACGGACAGGTCTGTGCCTTTGGGGAAATACTGGCGCAGCAACCCGTTCGTGTTCTCATTGGAGCCCCGCTGCCACGGTGAATGAGGGTCGCAAAAGTAGATGGCCATTTTCGTGGCCATGGTGATCTGGCGGTGCTGGGCCAGCTCGGTGCCCTGGTCCCAGGTCAGCGACTTAGCCAGGTGTGCTGGGAGGGTCTTGATGGCCGCCAGGAGACCGTCACGGACCGCGATGGCGCCATGGTCCTCGGGCAGGTGGATGAGCATCGTGAACCGGGTCTGGCGCTCCACGAGGGTGGCGATGGCCGAGCGGCAGTTTGAGCCCAGCACCAGATCCCCTTCCCAGTGGCCAGGGACGGCGCGGTCTGCGACCTCGGCGGGCCGTTCGCTGATCAGGATCATGTCTGGGATCTTCCCCGAACTCTTAGCAGCGGTGGAGCGTCTGGGACGCCTCATGGCACGGCCGGTGCGCAGGTGTTGGTGCAGGTCAGCGCGTAAATGACCGCGGCCCTGGACGTACAGTGCCTGGTAGATCGTTTCGGGACACACCTGCATCTCCGCTCGGTCTGGGAACGCCGCGGCGAGGTGGTCGCTGATCTGCTCGGGGCTCCACTTCACGCACAACTTGGCCTGTACTAAGGATGCCAGTTCCAAGTCATCAAACTTGCTGGCCTTGGGTCGGCGTCCGCGGAGCTCGGCCCGTTTCTGGGCAGCATACGGAGCGTACTTCCCCCGCCCCCGCGGACCCGGTTCGGGGCCGTTGCGGTGCAGCTCACGGCTGACCGTCGAGGCCGACCGCCCCACCTCTCGGGCGATCCCCCGCACGCCGGTCCCGGCCAGATGCAGGTCGGCAATCCGCAGCCGATCCTCCAGGCACAGGTACCGACCCGACGGCTCCGGCTTGGCACGCGGGATCCGCCCACCGGTTGCTTGCCGCCAACGTCGCCCAGTTTGTCGATTCACACCCACAGCATCACACGCCGCCGTCAACGTGGAGCCCTGCGCCATCAACACCCAAAACCGCGCCTCATTCTCGATCCGTTCCTTCTTCGACAACGTACGCAGCACCTCACATCAATAGGGGTGTTGCAACGACCGCTTGAGCTCGCCACCGGCTTACGGACACCTTTCAAGTGTCGGGTCGGAGAACCTAATTGGGCAGACGTTCGACGAAAATTCTGATAGTGCCTTCTAGTGAAGTCTTCATTTGCACTAAGTTTATTGACGATTCGTTAACTGATCAATAGGTTGGAAACATGGATAAGGACGAGCTTCGCGGCGACAGTGTTCCAATTCGATCGGCTGTTCGAGGCCAGGTAGCTTTCAAACGGGTATCCAGCCGGCGAGATGGGATGCTCGTGGCCGCGTGGGCAACGTCGATTGCAGTCTATGTCCTGCTGATGTTCCAGTTTGGAACGGATCTCTGGGTCGAGACCTATGGGCTGATAGTCATCGGGGGATGGCTGCTGCTGGGGGTTCTGCTCAGCGTCGTTCATTCTCGTGTCAGAACAGTGCGTCCGCGCCACTACAGGACAATAGAATCCCTTGCAGCTCTGTGGGGTGCAATCGGTGCTTCACTCGCAGTGCAATGGCTGAGAAACGATGTTGAATCCCCAGCTCATTTTGGTGTCGCGCTCTTGGTAGCCCTGCTTGTATCCGCCCCCATGTTCGCATGTGCACTGTGGCTCTTGGTGCGCAGCCGGTGACACTCGGGGACTCCCGAGCAAAGCTCGATGACTTGGTACACTCCCCGGTGCGGTTCACAATCATGGCTGCACTATCTACTGTGGACGATGCAACCTACCAAGTGCTGAAGGAAGAACTGGCAGTCAGCTACGCACTATTGTCCAAACACGCGGCGATCCTTGAAGAGCACGAGCTGATCGAAATTAAGAAGTCCTTCCTGGGGAAAAAACCTCAAACTGTTTTCCGCCTTACCCGCAAAGGAAGGAAAGCATTCAAGGAGCATGTAACGGCGTTGGAAGAGATCTTGAAGGGGCTGGTGTAACGGTTGAGGATCGGCGTATGGGCGGTGGAAACGACTATTCGTCAAGAACAAACTCTTCGAGCTGGTTTAGTGCCTTTGCGTGCCCGTTTCGGTTACCCTCGATCATGCCGTCACCGACGAATGAGGTGACTTGGCTCGTGAGCTGCACCTCGGTTATATCCCCGCTGACGGTGAAACTCCAGGTGACCACGCCCGCGCTTAGTGGCTGATCAGAGGTCGTCACGGTCTCGGTGTACACAATAAGCGATTGGGGCACGATGAGCGAGTAGTCGACGATGTTGACGAAATCGAGCGATTCAGGCGAGCCGCAGCGGTATCGGTCGCGACCACCGACTTCGAACGCTGCCCGTTCGTAGACCATCGCTTCGCCCATAGGCACGCTCCACCGAGCACGCTGAATCGGATCAGCGAATGCTTCCCAAACCCTCGATAGCTCGGCATTAATCGTTTTCGTGAACTTCAGTGTTTCGTGAACGATCGACATTCCAGCTCCTGTGCGATTATGTATCCGTTGTTGCCATTGACGCCCACCTTACGGACCGGCTGAAGATGTCTGCCGGGGACAACCCACTGTGCCCTTTGTGCGGAGTGCAAGTCATCAGAAGCACCGCAATTAACCGCCATTTCTGGCTCCAGTGCGGATTTGTTTCCCAGGCTCTGGCGCTGGCTGCGTTCGTCTCAGCAATGTGTCTGAAGGTCATCACTCTCATCAACAGCCCAAATGACCTTTGATGGGATTATGGGCCGCTGATGAGGGTTATGGTGACGACGAGGACCTGGATAAGGACGAAGCCCCAGAGGGCGGAGGTTGCTGCCCACCACGGATGCCTGGTTCGCAGCGCGAAGGCAGCTCCGGTCAGGCCGAGAAGGATGGGTATGGTGAAGACCCAGATTGGGCGAGGGGTGCCGCTTCCAGCCCAGTCGGGGAGAAGGAAGACGACAGCGAACGCCAGGAGCATCAACACCCATGTAGCAACGGGCCGAGTGGCTCGCGGTTCCTGGTGGTCCGCGTGATCTGCGTAGGTCATGACTTCAGCACCTCCTATCCTTCGTGCAATCTATTGTGTCGTTGACGGCCTACTTCAAGGGGTTGCAGAGGCAGTAGGTGAAGTAGGTACTCACTGCTGCAGCTACGGCTCGTTCCTGTGTCTTCATGCGGGACGCGTTCGCGCGTACGTCGCGGACGATGGCCCGGTCACAGGAACATGCGAAGTAGCCGCGTGAGCCGTAGCACTGGTCGTGGGTGCGGCAAATCGAGTCAAGGACGTCCACCGCCGCGCCGCCACCGTGGCCGGGGCCACACCAGTTGCCTCAAATGGGCAAGCTCGCCCGGATCGACACCTGACCTTCAGGAGCGGGCTGCTGGGACGCGGCGAGCTGATTGATGACGGTTCCCATTTCCAGGATCGTCAGGTCAGCATTCGCCGCGTGTGCGGCGTCGGTGTCGAAGTAGGTGGAACCATCAGGGGCCGTGCGCATGAACTTTGTTGCTTCCTCGACCTGACAGTCGAAGGCCTGCGTGACGTTGCCTTTGCCCTTTCCTTGACCTTTCCCGTTGCCGTGTCCTTGGCTCTGAAGAGTGCCGGCATTGTCCGCTGTCGCTGAGATGGACATCATGAGAGGTGACGCGGCGATTGCTGGGGACCCTCCTGTGAGGACGAGGGCTGTGAGGCCAAGAACGGCCCAGTTGCGCAGATTGGATTGACCGAGCTTGGGTGATGACAGACGTGAGACCATTTTTCTTCCCCCAAAGAAGTCACAGGTGCTCCAGTGCCTGATCGGCACCTTCGACGGTAGGGCTGACAGTATGCTGGGCCCACCCCGCGGTCAATGGTCGGATTAGGGGCCGCCGGCAACTACGGCGGATCAGCTGATTGGGAGGCGACCCATAGTTTCGCGTCTAGGTGGCCGATGCGCCGATATACGGTGGTCCGTGACATGCCCAGGTCTCGGGCGACGTGAGAGGCGGGTTGGCCTTGTTCGATGAGCCTGCGGGCATTGGCGATCTGGCTGTCGGAGAAGATTGGGCGTCGGACGCCGAGGTCGAGGCCGGCGTCTCGGCGTTTGGTGATGGAGTTGTTGGCGTGTTCGCGTTTGATCTCCAACTCCATCTGGGCCAGGGCTGCCATGACGGTGAAGACCATCGAGCCCATGGGTGTGCCTGTGTCGACGTTCCCGCCGCCGAGATTCAATACCCGACGGTTTACCTTCCATGCCTTTAGCTCGTCGGCAAGGGCGAGCATGTCCGATGTCGATCGTCCCAGCCGATCAAGCGCCGTCACGATCAGGGTGTCACCCGGGTGCACTGCCTCGAGGGCTTTATTGAACTCGGGGCGGCGGGCGTGAGCTCCGCTGACTCCGTGATCGATGTAGAGGTCATCGCGACGAACGCCGGCGCCAAGAAGGTCTGCGACCTGCCGATCGGTGGGCTCGGGTTAAAACTCTCGCATATCCCATCAGCTTGCTCATGCCGCTCCTCGCACCAAATTCTCCACTAGGTGCCTTGCAACCAACGCTGTTGCCGCTGATTGGCACCCCTGCTTAGGAGGCAGGGTAGCAAGACATAATAGGAGCAGTGGTGGGGGAGAAGAGGTTGTGTCTGGGGTCAGACCTCGGGGAATGTCTTGCGGTTCGGGATCGTCCGCGAGACGTCGGTTCCCGCGACACCAATCAATCTATGGGAGGGTCGAGTGGGACTGCTGAAGGTTTGGTTGACTCCTAACCTGTGAGGATTAGCCTCGCGGGTGGAAGGATGTTCATCATGCCTAAAGCCTTTCCCGAAGAGTTCCGCCGTGACGTGGTCGCGGTTGCCCGTAAGGGCGAAGCTCCCTTGTCCACGATTGCTAAGGACTTCGGTGTTTCCTCGGCTGCCCTGCACCGTTGGTTGAAGAAAGCCGACGAGGAAGACGACCCTAAAGCCAGAGCGGCGAAGGAAGAATCCGTCGAGTTGCGCGACGCCAGGAAGCGCATCAAGTTGCTCGAGCAGGAAGCCGAAGTGATGCGAAGGGCCGTCGCTTATCTTTCCCGGGACGTCAACCCAAAATGATGTACCCGCTGGTACGCGAACTGGCCGCTGACGGTGTTCCCGTCACGGTGACCTGCCGGGTATTGCACTTCTCCAAACAAGCCTTCTACAAGTGGAGGGCAAACCCTGTCGCAGCCCGGGATTGGGAAGAGGCGCACCTGATCAACGCCGCCCTCGACATCCACGCCGACGATCCGGCGTTCGGATACCGGTTCATCGCCGATGAACTCAACGCCGACAAGGCCCCTGTGGCCAGTGAGCGGCGCATCTGGCGGCTGTGCTCGACCAATGGCATCCTCTCGGTCATTCACCGCAAACGGGTCGGAGGAGGCAAGGCTGGCCCGCCGGTCCACGATGACCTGCTGCAACGGGACTTCACCGCTGACGCCCCAGATACCAGGTGGGTTACCGACATCACCGAACACCCCACCGGGGAGGGCAAGCTCTACCTCCGCGCGATCAAGGACCTGTATTCGAACCGAATCGTGGGCTACTCCATCGACGGACGGATGAAAGCCTCACTAGCGGTCGCCGCGCTGGCCCACGCTGTGGCGCTGCGAAGCCCTTCCGGGACCGTGGTGCACTCAGACCGAGGCAGTCAATTTCGGTCCCGGAAGTTCGTTTCCGCCCTGCACGCCAACGGGCTGACAGGGTCCATGGGACGAGTCGGCGCATGCGGCGATAACGCAGCAATGGAATCGTTCTTTTCGCTACTGCAGAAGAACGTGCTGAACCGGAAACGGTGGGAAACACGCCACGAACTACGGTTGGCGATCATCACCTGGATCGAACGCACCTACCACCGCCGGCGACGGCAGAAAGCCCTCGGTAAACTAACCCCGATCGAGTTTGAGACAATCAACAACATGGCGCTAGCCGCCTAAGAAACTATCAACCCCACGAGTCAACCAAACCGTGGGCAGTCCCAGTTCATGCTTACAGATTTCACCAAGGCATGGAACCAAGGTCAGAACGTCGTCCTCTACGAGAAGGAGAATGACGCGATCGACCATGAGGGAACGCTCTGGCGTGCGATTCAGGCAGCTGCGCCTTGGGAAGGGAAAGACCTTCTAGACCTGGGATGCGGCACCGGATATTGGTTACCTCGCTATGCCCCGACCACACGTCGGCTTTACGGCGTGGAACCCGACACGACCCTCTTAGAGGCTGCAAGCGAAAGGACCTCTAATGCGGAGGTACTTCACGGCTCAGCTGAACACATTCCATTACAAAATGCCTCGGTCGACGTTGTGCATGCTCGCTTTGCCTACTTCTTTCCCTCGCCAAACAACGAGTGCTCAGCAGGATTGGCTGAGGTGCTCCGTGTTCTCCGACCGGGTGGTTCGCTGGTCGTGATTGATAATGACCAGGAGCATGGCGACTTCGCTGATCTCCTTCGGGCTGGCAACGTAGCCGAGTATCAAGGACCGGGTGAGTATATTCTGCAGTGGTGGCGGGATCGAGGCGCCACTACCGAAAAGGTTATGAGTAGCTGGACTTTTCGCTCCGCGCGCGACCTGGAAGAGGTAGTTGCCATGGAATTCCCTCAGGGCACGGCGCGGTCCTGGCTCCAAGACCACCCGAATCAAACAATGCTTTCTTATGGCTATCTTCTCCACACTCTGACTAAAGCGATTTGAGCGCAGTCTTCAGACGAGCATGCGAGATGCAGGGTTTGCTGTCGCGGTCAAGGATCCGCCTGCAGGCGTTCAGCGCTACTTCACTTCAGTGAAACGAGTGCCAAGAGGTTCAGATAGAACTGAGAGGTCCAAGGTTTCAGGATCTGTGGCGCCGAGCCCGACCTCGGAGTAATCAACGACGAACCAGTTCTTTCCCTCGGCGAAGTACACGGAACCGCCAGTCTCCGCCGTGCCAGCCATCAAGTTGTATGCATCGTCACGAGCATCTTGCGATGTGAAGTAAAAGATCTCGGCCGTTTGAGTGCACTTCACCGATTCGGCAGGTATCTGTCCGTCATCCCCGATGACAGTGGTGGGTGAGGGTGGGTCATCCAAGCAGTCGAGATGGTTGGACACAACCCCTCGGGCATCTTCCAAAGAATTGATCGACGGCAACCCATCAATAGATCGGTTCTCCGTATTGCAGGCAGTGCAGGTTCCGACGAGAAGTGTAAGAAAGGCTGTCATCACCGCAATTCGGCTTTTCACCATTATCTGTCCCCCATCTACTTTGCAAGATATCGTGGCACACTCAGGACCAATTGAGAAAGATACGGCCGATCTTCTGGTGCGGCCGGGGATACCTCTATGGATCGTCGGCTGATCTGCGACGCTAGGCAAGGATGAAGTTGTGCCACAACCGATAGCGGGGAACGTGAGCCATCTGCCAGGACAACCGAGCATGTTAGTGACCGACGGAGTGAGCCATTGTGGTTGAGATGTGGGATCGGTTGAACGTTCCGCAGCGGCTGGTAGCGCAGGCTGTGGCGGCTGCTACGTTGTGGGTCCTCACCTATCTGTCGTCGTTCCTGTGGTTCGCGTGGCTTGGGGGCACTGTGCGTGACGGTCTCTGGTATTCCTATGGTCAGGCATGGGAGTACGTCGGTCTGACCGTGACGGTTATTGTCCTGAGTCGATGCTTTGCCCTAATGCTCAACAGGGGCCTTGTCATAGGAACCATGTCCCTGTCGTTGATCTTCGCCTTCTATGATTCGACGCGAGGGGATGTGACCGGCACCTCGCTCGTTGGCATACCCGTCGTAGCAGTAGTAGCACCTCTGTTCATCGCGGTAGCCCTCGTGGGCTCCACCTATCGATTCCGGCTTGCCACCGAGGAGGGCAATGACGAGCTCGAGGGTTCTGCATGGAATCGATCGTAAATGGACAGGAAGTCAGTCCCTGAGCCGGGCCGTCAGCTCGTGACTGCCCGTGAACGAAGCCTCCGCATAAAGACCGTGCGACGGGGCCAGAAGTCTCCTCTAGCTGGAGAGCTGTAGATCCTTAGGGGAGTAGCGATACTCGTAGCGAAGTTTCTTGATTTGTTTGATCGCCATGAAGATCAGAAGGGGCTCCCTGATCGGCTCGAATCCCTGGTCTGTGCGACAGGAAGCTCGGCTCGCATGCTCGTGCGAAGTGTGGGTCTCGGATTTGGGAGGTCCATGAGCTAAGGGTGAATGCTCGACGGCGCCTTGAATCAGGTGGTCGTGGTGTTGGCCATGCTCCAGCTGGCGAGGAAGGGTAGTTTCCGTGTGGTGTCCGAATCGGGTTGCGCCGTGTACACGATGAGGACCTGATCGGCGTTGCGTGTCGACGTCATGGTCTCGATGTCGAAGGACAATGTCCCCACATCGGGGTGGAGGATCTGCTTTGCGGCGGATGCATAATCCTGGACGCTGTGGTCCTCCCACCATCGTGCGGCGTCGACGTCCCGCGATCTGAGTTCATCGATTAACGTGATCAGCCGGTGATCGTCGGGGTGGCGGCCGAGCTCACCGCGGAGAGCAGAGATTGATGAGGCGGCGAAATGCTCCCAGTTCACGATGCGTTCCCGGGCGAGGGGTTCGAAGAACAGGTAGCGCATCAGGGATGAGCCGGGTCGTACGTCACCGAGGACGGCGGCGAGGAGCGCATTGGTCGCCAGCACTTCTCCCCGGCGGGCGAGGATGAGCGCCGGCACATGATCGATGACGGTCATCATCCGGAGCAACCCCGGGTCAGCGTGCTGCTCGACGGCGATTGGGGAACGGCGCCGCGGTGAGGGACTGGCCAGTATGTGAAGGTGCTGCCGCTCTACTTCCGTCAGGCGCAGCGCCTTAGCCAGGGCGTCGAGGACGCTTCGGGAGACATTCGCCTGCCGTCCTTGTTCCATGCGGCTGTAGTAGTCGGAACTCACGCCGGCCAAGACCGCTAGTTCCTCCTTGCGTAGTCCGGGCACACGGCGCGGCCCGGGGAAGGCCCGCATACCGACGTCTGCCGGGGTCAGGCTGTCGCGGCGGGAGCGCAGGAACAATCCGAGGTGCGTTCGATCAGCTGCCATGTCCTCACTGTAGGGTCTCGCGTACTGCTCTGCGTGGTCCTGTCATGCCCGGGTTGACTGTGATCTGGTTCCCGTGTCCGGCCCGGATGTAGAAATGATTCATGCCATTGACATCGATTAACCCATCCATCAGCGCCCGGTCCCTTGAGGGCCGGACTGCGCTCGTTACCGGTTCCACGAGCGGCATCGGGGCCGCCATCGCCTCTACCTTGGCGGCGGCTGGCGCGGGGGTCCTGGTGAGCGGACGTGACAAAACTCGCGGACAGACGGTCCTAACCCGGATCCGGGAAGAGGGAGGCCAGGCACGGTTTCTTGGCGTCGATCTGGCCGCCGACCACGGGGACCTGCGACAGTTCGCCATCGAAGCCACCGATCTGCTCGGAGGACGCATCGACATCCTCGTCAACAACGCGGGGATCTATCCTGCGACGACGACCGCGGACCTTACCGACGGTGAGCTCGATGCCATGCTCGCCGTCAACGTGCGGGCGCCTCACGTTCTTGCGTCATTAATCCTTCCGGCCATGGCCGAGAATGGGGCGGGCGTGGTTGTCAACGTCGGTTCGTGGATGGCGTCGGTCGGTAACCCTTTCGCGGCCATGTATACGGCGACGAAGGCGGCCGTCGAGCAACTCACCAGGTCATGGGCCGCCGAATTCGGTCCCAGCGGTGTGCGTGTCAATACGATCTCCCCGGGAGTGACGCTGACCCCGGGTAACGAGGCAGCCCGCCCGATCCTCGATGCCATGACGGCCGTGACACCGGCGGGCGTGGTGGTACAACCCGAGGACATCGCGCAGGGAGTACTCTTCCTTGCCTCCGACGCCTCCCGCATGATGCACGGAAGCATCCTGGCGATCGACGGGGGAATTCTCTCCACGCGGCCGGCTTGAGACCAAACAACCAGAAACAACTATGAGCACCATGACAGGACTCTCTCCATGGTACGTATCGATTCACCGTTCACTGCAACGAATACCGCCCGGGAGGTCGTCGAGGGTATCGATCTGTCCGGCCGCACCGCGATCGTCACCGGAGGCGCTTCGGGGATCGGCATCGAAACCGCTCGGGCCCTCGCCCATGCCGGCGCGGACGTGACCCTCGCGGTCCGCGACATCAACGCCGGACAGCGTGTCGCGATGGAGATCACCCAGACCCACCCCGGTGCTGTCGTCCACGTCGCGCCCCTCGATCTCGCTGACATCGACTCGGTCAATCGGTTCGCGAACACCTGGTCGGCTCCGCTGCACCTGCTGATCAACAATGCTGGCGTTATGATGACTCCGCAATCGCGGACAGGGCCCGGGTGGGAGTTGCAATTCGCCACCAACCATCTCGGCCACTTCGCCCTCGCACACCGACTGCACGGTGCGCTAGCAGCCGCCGGTAACGCCAGGATCGTCTCGGTGAGTTCCAGCGGACACGGCATGTCCGACATCATCTACGAAGACCTGTTCTTCGAACGAAGACCGTACGACGCCAGTCAGGCCTACGGACAATCGAAAACAGCGAACGTGCTCTTCGCCGTCGAGGCAACAAGGCGATGGGCAGGCGACGGGATCACCGCGAACGCCGTCATGCCCGGCGGGATCTGGACCAACCTGCAGCGCCACTGGGATCCGGAGGTCCTGGCTACAACGAAGAAGCACGTCGCAGCTACGGGCCTGACCATTAAGACACCCGAGCAGGGCGCCGCAACCTCGGTCTTCGCTGCAACCTCCCCTTTGCTGGACGGCATCGGAGGACGATATCTGGAGGACTGCAGGGAAGCCGATGTGGTTCCTGCGATTAAGGACGGGATTTACGGGGTCCGGCACTACGCGCTGGACCACACCAGCGCGCGGCAACTCTGGGACGTCTCCCTCGACCTCCTGCAGCAAGCACCTACCCCGATGCACTGAGGGGTGAAACCGATCTGTGTCGGACCGGAAGTTGTCAAGGTGAATGGGGCCAGTGGGAGTTAGGCGGCTGCTTCTGTCTGGGTTTCCTGGGATGGTTTGTTGATCCATGCCGCGCCGGGGACGGTGAGTATTTTTGGGTCCGTTTCGGTGCTGAATCGTTCGGGATTCTTCTGCCGTGCGGCGGCCAAAGTGATGGAGCGTTCGGTGGCCTTCGTCGCGGCAAGACCGTAGTGGACGTCTGCCGGGGTGTTTAGTCCGATTCCGGTATGGCGGTGGCTGTGGTTGTATCCTTCGACAAAAGTCGCCATGAAGGCCCTCGCATCGGCCAGGGAGCCGAATCGTTCAGGGAACACGGGAGCGAATTTCAAGGTCTTGAACCACGCCTCGCTGTAGGGGTTGTCATTGGATACGCGGGGCCTGGAGTGTGACCTGGTGACTTCCAGATCGGAGAGCAGTACAGCTACGGTCTTGGACGTCATAGAAGTCCCGCGGTCCGCGTGCACGATTTCCGGGATGCCGTGGATACCGAAGATTTCCTTCATCATCTCCACCGCCAACTCCCCGGATTCGTGGGCATGGACGTATGCGCCCACGATGTAGCGGGAGTAAATATCGAGCATCACGTAGGCATCGAAGTACTTACCCCTGACCGGGCCGGCAAGCTTGGTAATGTCCCAGCTGTAGACCTGCCCGGGGCCAGCCGCTGTCAATTCCGGAACGGTCCTGGGCGGATGGCGTGCCTGCCGGCGGCGCTCTTTGACCTGCTTATTCTCAGTCAATATCCGGTAGATCGTTGAGATTGAGCACAGGTAGGTCCCCTCGTCCAGCAGCTGCGCGTAGATCTGGACCGGGGCTAGATCCACGAAGCGGGCAGAGTTCACGGCAGCGAGGATACCGGCGCGTTCGTCCGGGTCGAGCTTGTTTGCCGGGACAGACACGGGCATCGGCCCGGCCTGCGGGATCCGCGGGCTGCGGGTTGCGGTCGCCCGCGGTATCCCGGCCAAGACCGCCGCTTCCCGCGTGGGGATATGCGCACCTGTGAGTTCGGCATAAACCCCCATCAGGGTTTCCTGTACCACTGCTGCTGCTCCTCGCTTTCGGAGATTTCCTCCAAAAGCTGCCGTGCTTTTCCCATGATGTCCAACGCTGCCCGAGTCCGTGCCAGCGTGCGTTCATTCACCTCCAGTTGCCGGCGTAGACGGGCGATTTCGGCCTGCTCAGCGGTAAGCTTGCCGATCTTCTCCCCGGGCTTCCTACCCTCGAGCACACCTGCATCACGGAGTTTGCGCCACTCAGTGATCTGGGAGGAATAGATGCCCTCACGACGAAGGTACGCCCCGCCTCCGGAGCCATCGTCACAGGCCTGTTGGTAAGCGGCCAGATGGGCTAGTTTCTGCGCCGGGGTAAACGACCTTCGAGGCCTTGGACCGCCGGCACGAGGGCCAGAATTACTCATGGACCCATCTTCCCGCACCCGGGAAATTGTGGAGATAGACATTGGTTCTGATCCTGATTCTCGCCCTACGAATTAGACGGACTTGCTATGAGCCACTGGCCTCAACTCACCCTGACACGTAGGGTTGTTGGCTTCGACGGGTCTGACACAGCAGAACGTGCAGTGTTGTGGGCTGCGCATCACGCCGCAGCGACCTGGCTTCCCCTCGTCGTCACGCACTGCTGGATGGGAATGTCTCATCCAACGGTCCTCAGCCCGATGATCGACGACGCCGACAGTGCCCGGCGGGTCGCAGCAGAAAGAATTGCTGCCAGAGGTCTGGACCTCGCCAAACAGGCCGAACCGAAAGTCAACACAAGCGTTAAGATAGTTGCTGGGCGCCCTTCTGAGGTGCTCACCAAGGCCTCCACGGACGCTTCGCTGCTTGTCACCGGCTCTCGAGGACTAGGCGGCTTTAAGGGTCTTCTCATCGGATCTGTCAGCCTTCACCTCGCATCCAGCGCCTCCTGCCCCGTTGCGGTTGTACGCACAGAACGACCTGCGAAAAGGGGAATCCTCGTCGCTATTGATGGCTCCACTCAAAGCGACAAGGCCCTCTTGTTCGCCGCGGATATGGCAAGAGCGCAGCATACCTCTTTGCGTCTTCTACATATCCGTCCCTACAGCCGATATGCCATCACTCGGCCACCAGTCCCGGAATCAAAAGACGACCCCATCATTCAGCGGGCACTCAAACTGCTGCCGGATGACGTCGATGTCACCATTGTCGAAGACGAACTAGCCGGACCCACTGTCCCAAGAAATGTCGTGCTTCACGCACGAGAAGCCGCCTGCGTTGTTCTCGGAGCAAAGGGACGCAACACCCTTCCTGTTCGTCTCGGATCTACCGTGCACGCCGTCTTGCACTATGCCCAAGGGACCACCGTCATCGTCCGCTAACGAACTAAAAACCGATCCCCACCGCAACACTCAGTGTTTGGATGGCCTTCGGGCAAGCCGAGCCAAAGTGGAGGACCAGTAGGTGGCAGCCTTCTCTAATAACGGGAGTTGACTAGAGATTCGTTTACTGAGGGCGCGCTGCGGTGCCCGACGAGGAACCAGACGACCGGGCCAAGGAAGGGTAAAACGAGCGCTGCCCACACCCAAACCGCTTTGATCCTGGTAGTGAGGTGCTGGGAACGAAGTATGTCGATAAGTGCCGTTACAAAGAGCGCCAGGGCCAGGATAGAGATTCCCAGCACGCTAAACTCCCAGGCATTCGGCACAAGAGGATTTGACCCCTCTATGGCAAGTGACAGCACCTAAAACCCCCATCTCGACAGCATCTTTCCAGTCGGAGCTTGAACATACCCAACTCGAACAATTGGATAGCAGCATACCGGGATGTCAGCGACTTCAAATCCCGACGATTCCTCGACATTCCTCGGCCGCTCGTTGATCATCCGGGCATACAGCAACTTCCAGGAAACCAAACGTGATTCCTTCAAAACAGATTGTGGTTGACCAGGTCGTGGAGAACCTACTGCCAGCGGAGCTGATAAGTGACCATCCGGCGTTCAAACATGGTGGGCTACCTGACGATTTATCCGCCGGTCATCCCGGAGCCATTACGGATTCCAGGGAATGGCTCCGCTGCCATAAACAGATCGGTTTGGGAGTTCCCGGGCCACTGAGAGTGCTCTGGACTCCAGAAAAAGATTCGGCTCGGTGAACTGTCCGACGTGGACGATGTAGGTCTCTGCCTTGACGCTACGGGGATGGGGTTCGGACCATGACCGCGTGGCAAGCTGTCACAATGACTGATGCCAACTGGGAGCAAACAATCAGGCGATTCTACGAGCAGGAATTCGACGATTCCGACACGCATGGCTCTATCGCGAGAATGCGTGAACTCGTATCAGGGCGTCCAGAAGGTGACGCCGAGGCGTTATTTGAGTTAGCCGGCGTGCACGACGCCCTTGGGCTCGAGGGCAAAGCGATCCCGCTCTACAGGCGAGCCATCGAAACAGGTCTCAAGGGTACAAGTGCACTTCGTGCGACTATCCAGCTCGCGAGTACCCTGCGCAATGTCGGCGACTTTGCTGAAGCTGTGTCGATTCTCGAATTAATGCCCCATGCTGGAACTGACGAGGGTGCACGCCAAGCTTTCCTTGCTTTGGCGCTGCACGACGAGGGCCGTTACGGTGATTCGCTGCGGGTGGCGCTAGGAGCCCTCATCCCCACTCTGGACGGATATAAACGAGCCCTCACCGACTATGCGGCGCAACTCCCGAGCACTTTCGCTTCACCCTGAATCGGGGTGCTTCGGCGAAGGATCGGTTAGTGGGACTTGAACGCTCGGGACCCGAGTTCAACCATCCGAGTGGGTTGGCAGGAAACTATGATGCCAAGAATTCTTCTTGTATATGAATCTTGTCAGTGGGTTCGAGACGCGGGAATGCCGTCATTGCGCGTTTGCTGCGCCCCATACATACGACGCAGATACCCTGATCGGGTGACTGACCGAACGACCCAATCCCAATAGGTAACGCCGGGTTCAAGTCGAAGTTGCATCCATAAAGCGCCAGCATACAAGGCCTCGGCAATGATCAACCCGAGGGGCAGCATTAAGCCTTCAACAAGCAGAACCTGGCCCCGGAAGACGAGAACGGCAGCGGCAGCGCCACTAAGAATGAGACAACTTATCACGGGCGCCCACTTCACTTTGGGTACACGCGCCGAAGCTAAAACCACCCCAAGACACGCCCCGACAATTGCGATTCCAATCAGCATCATGAATCCCCCTCGATTTGTATTATTGCCATCATCGTCCTATCGGCGCCTTGGACCGAGCCGTTGCTGGTTGTTAGCCAACCGAACGGAAGCAAGGCCGATTCGATTGCTCCGAAGAAGCGTCGCGGTAGGGGTGGCGTATTCCAGCGGTCCCTCAACGCGACAGTAGATCCTGCTTTTGGCTACATCCGTTCTTGACCCCGTTCACGCCAGTAATCTTTCCTTTGCTTCCTTACGGCACGAACTAGGAATACCACCATCGACCCCACGACGACGGTTTGAACAGCAAGAACTACCCACTCCCACGCACCGCTCCTCAAAGCTGGTATCCACGGGGGTACAACTAACACAACAAGAACCAGTAGCAGAAACACCAGTCCTGCCCACTGCTGCTGCTGGGAACGTATCCCTGAGTCCTCGTCAGGTCTATTTGGAACGATACGGATCCAAGACTCCCCCGCCTTCTGTCAGCGGCCATGAAAAACTGCCCATAGGCGGCCACGGAACTGCCCACTGATGGCCAGTAAAACTGCCCGCCGGTGGCCATGGGATCTGCCCACTTCTTTACTGGATCGACCGCGCTTGCGCGGCGGGAGCCTCTTCCCGGGGTTTGATGACGGTGTCTAGTCGCACCAAAGTCGCCCGGGAAGAGGCCCAATTGAAGTCTGACGGAGAAATCATGGAAATACTTGCTGCTTATGATCTGACCGGGTCGTTGCGCGCTGCCGCGGAGCTTACGGGCTGTTCCCACCACACGGTCAACCGGCATGTTGGGGCGCGGAACGCGGGCCAGCCAATGGCCGAGCCGGTCTACCGGGGCCGTGTCACTGACGCGTTCCTGCCCAAGATCGAGGAATGGGTTGAGGCCTCCAAGGGCAAGATCCGCGCCGACAAAGCCCACGACAAACTCCGGGCCCTGGGCTATGAGGGTTCGGAACGCTCGACCCGCCGTGCTGTCGCCCAGGTGCGGGCGGCGTGGCGGCTGGGTCATGTCCGGGTGCACCGGCCCTGGATCACCGAGCCGGGGATGTGGCTTCAGTACGATTTCGGCGACGGCCCCCTGATCGAGGGGAGGAAGACCGTGTTGTTCGTGGCATGGCTGGCGTGGTCGCGGTTCAGGATCGTGATCGCTTTGCGGGACCGGACGGCGCCGAGTGTGTTCGCGGCATTGGACCGCACCTTCCGTGTCCTAAGCGGCGCGCCAACCTATGTCCTGACCGACAATGAGAAAACGGTCACCGTTTCCCATGTTGCCGGGGTCCCGGTGCGTAACCAGCAGACCGTGGACTTCGCCCGCCACTACGGTGTGACAGTGTTGACCTGCCAGCCGGCGGATCCTGCCTCCAAGGGCGGCGTGGAGGCATCGGTGCGGGTCGCTAAAGCCGACATCGTCCCCAAAGACACGAATCTGCGGGCCGAATACGCCTCCTTCGCGGAGATCGAAGCGGCGTGCCAAGTGTTCATGGACGAGGTCAACAACCGTGAGCACCGTGCCACCCGCCGCAAACCAGCGGTGATGCTCGCCGAGGAAGCACCCCGGCTGCACCGGATCCCGGACACCGCGCACACGGTCGCGTTCGGGCTCTCCCGGACGGTGCCGGAGAACACGCCGATGGTCACCTTCGAAAACGGCCAGTACTCCGTCCCGGCAGCCCTGCTCGGCGCGCGCGTATTCGTGCGCAGCCACGGCGCCGGACCCGGTGAGCAGGTCATCATCGTCCATCACGGCAGCGCCGGCCCGGTGGAAATCGCCCGGCACCAGCGGGCCCGCCCGGGCAGCCCCGCGATCAACGACGCCCACTTCCCTGATCACCGGCCGAAGATCCCAGGCGATTACGCGGTCAAGGCCCGCAACGCCGCGGAGGCGGAGTTCCTTGGCATCGGGGACGGCGCCCGCGCGTGGCTGCTCGAAGCCGCCGCCGCGGGCACGGCGCGGATGAACGTGAAGATGGCCGAAGCGGTGGCCTTGGCGAAGATCGCCGGGCAGGCCGACGTCGATCAGGCGTTGGGGACCGCGGCCGTCCATGGCCGCTTCGCGCACAAAGACCTGGCCTCAATCCTGACCGCCGGGGGCGCCCGCACCACGACCCACGCCGCGGACGAAACCCGGTCCTTGACCCAGGGCACGGCCGGGTGGGCGGCCATCGGACGTCCCCCCGGTGCCGGCCGTGGTGAGACCGGACTGGAGGAAAGCGCATGAGCCCGGTCCCGGTCACCGCGCCCGTCCTGCCGGCGGACCTGGAGGCGCTGATGCGGCAGCTGAAGATGCCCTACGCGCGGGCTCTGGCACCGGAGTTGATCGCGACCGCCCGTACGCAACGCTGGGAACCGGCCGAGGTCATCAAGGCCCTCTTCACCGAGGAAGTCGCTGGCCGGTCCCGGTCCATGCTCGCCACCAGGCGTAAAGCCGCAGGGTTCCCGACCGGGAAGACCTTCGGCACCTGGGATCCCGCCGCGTCCTCAGTCCCGCTACCGACACAGCAGGCGCTGCGGACACTGGAATGGATCGGGCGCAAGGAAAACGTTGTCATTTGCGGGCCCTCCGGCACCGGGAAAACGTTCTTCCTCGAAGCCCTCGGGCAGCAGGCCGTCGAGGCCGGCATGCGCGTGGCATGGTTCCGCCTTGAAGACCTCGGCGCGCTGATGCGCGCGCACCGCTCCGACGACAGCGTCACGAAAGTGGTCGCCAGGATCCTGCGCGCGGATTTAGTGGTGGTCGATGACATAGGGCTCCTGCCTGTCGGGACCGATGCCGCCGAGGGCCTCTACCGCCTTGTTGACGCAGCCTATGAGAAACGCTCCATCGCGGTCTCCTCGAATCTGCATCCCGCGGGCTTCGACGAGCTCATGCCCAAAACCCTCGCCACCGCGACGGTCGACCGGCTGCTGCACCACGCACACGTCTGCCAAACCACCGGGGAATCGATCCGCCTCAGCCAAGCCCTGGCCGGACAAGGAGTCACGCCAATGAGCTAAACAAATCCCGAACATGGCCAACGCCGCCGAATACCCGGTGGGCAGATCCAATGGCCATGACCGGGCAGTTTTCATGGCCACCAGCGGGCAGTAATGCTGGCCACCCGTGGGCACCTTTAACTGGCCCTTGACACCTTCCGCACCACTCTTCTGTCTTGATTACGCCAAATCACGAATGCGATTATCAGCAGAACTACGAAAATTGGAATCAAAATGGCGAATAATTCGGTTGCACCAGTATTCATAGTCGGCACATACGCAGCGCCACGCAAGAAGTCATGCCTGAGATCGTACTCCATCAACTGAGCATTTGTGCCTGACAGTAGGCCGTCCCTCACCGCCACCGGAGTCAACAGAACGACAGGATCCGAATTAGTCCCAACGCCCACTGGCAGAGTGACACTGGCTTTTTCGGATTGGACCACGATGAATGAAATATGTTCAGTGTGCCGATTCTTGTAGATCAGCGATTGGCATCACCGGGGTTATAAGAAGGAATTAACTGTGGCTGATTCGTACTCTCTACCGGCCGGCCCGGTAGTGTTATCGCAGGCCGCGTTGGATGTCTCTGAGCGCGGTGGTGTGGTCGCGGAAAGCCGTGCGCCCTCTACGGGTCAACCGAAACACGGTCTGAGGCTTCTTCGCGAGGAATGATTTTTGGGCCTCCAGGTAACCCTGCTCTTCAGCTTCATTTGAACCGGCCGGCCCTAGGACCTGGTTGGCAATCCCTTCGCCTACCCCTAACCAGAGGGCAGCGAATCCTTCGACCAGGTTGAAGTGCCGTGGACGCACGGTGCGGATGTTCGCCCGACCAATAAGGAACACGACGATCAACATGATAAAACCAGTAACAATTATGATGCTGCTGGCCCGGGCCCCTGAATCGCTCCATGCGGTGTAGCAAACCGATCCCTCACCGCGACATCTACCACGCGCCCGCTGACGTGTGATTGCTCTGTTGTTTGACCAATAACGCAAGCATTTGGTCATCGTTATTGGCGGGACTCTTCCCGAATGGGCCTCAAATGGTCGGGAAGACCTGTGGATGTCATCGATGGGAATTCACAGTTGAAGGTGCCGCTATAACCGAAAAGGAATCCGAAGCGGGGGTTGCGAACCTGCATCCTGACGGTGAAGACCTGGCGAATCTCGTCATACGCCTCGTGAAGCTCTGCTGTGCCGGTGAGTGACGCCGGAAAGGTGAACCCGAAGATGCCCTCGTAAAAGCGTTGTGTTCCAGAGGTGAGATATAGCGAACCATCTGTAAGGACTTTGAGGTCTAATCCCGTCGCAAGATGTTGGTGGGTGCCAAGGTAGTCGATGATTCGTCCCTGTTCCGGACTGTAGATCATCGTTGCGTCAAAACGGCGTATTCTTCGGGGACTCATTCTAAGAGTCCTCACGAACGTTACGGTCTCCCGTCCGAGACCATCGATGTAAGGGTAGTTCTCAATGGTTGGGAATAGCAAGTTGATTTGGCCCCGGTTTCGCCGCTTGTTTTGGCCCCACCCTGTTGGTGTTCCGGTCAGTTTTGCCGGGACTTGTTGATGGTCTGTTGGGTGGTTTTCAGCCGGTAGGAATCGGTGCCGGTGTTGATGATGTGGCCGCGGAAGGTCAGCCGGTCCACGACCGCCGCCGCGAGGCGCGGGTCGGTGAACGTCTGGCCCCACTCGCTGAACGGGGCGTTGCTTGCGCAGGCGATGGACGCCCGTTCTTCCCTGGCCGTGATGATCTGGAACAAAAGCTCGGCGCCGTGGGTATCGAGCTTGACGTAGCCGACCTCATCGAGGCAAAGGAGATCCAGGCGCGCGTATTTGCCCACCAGCTTTGATAGCTCCTTGTTGTCGGCAGCCTCGACGAGTTCGTTGACCAGCGCGGCCGTGGTGATGTAGCGGACCCGCCGTCCCTGCTCGGCGGCGGCCATGCCCAGGCCGATGAGCAGGTGTGTTTTCCCGGTCCCGGAATTGCCGAGGAGTACCAGTGGTTCCCCGGCATCGATCCACGCGCCGGTGGCCAGGTGTGTCAGGGTCGCCGGCGGCAGGTCAGGGATCTGGGCCAGGTCCAGGTCTTCGAGGCGTTTGCTGCGAGGGAACTTCGCTTCCTTGATCCGCCGGGCCCGGGCGCGGTTATCGCGTTCCTCGCATTCATAGGTCAGGACCTCGGCGAGGTAGGCCTGGTGGCTGAGGCGCTGCCGGGCCGCTTCGGCTGCCATGGACCCGGCGACCTGCGCGGTGCCTCTCAGATACAGGGTTTTGCAGGCTGCGCCGATCGCCGCCGCGGCGGCGGGCTCACTGAGCTGGCCCATGGACGGTCCTTGCCCGGCGCTCATCGGCTGCCCGCCGCGGCCAGCAGCCCGTCATAGCCGGCCAGCGAGGGCTCCCAGCGGTCGGGCAGGTGCCTGATCCGTCCGGAAACTTCATCAGGTAGCGCCGCCGGGACGTGGTGGAAGCTCTGGCTGGCACGGGCGTCGATGGCCAGATGATCGGGGTCGAAGTCCCCGGTCCTCACGGCGTTCTCCATGGCGCCGGTGACCGCGGCGGCCGGCAGGGTCCGGGCCATCAGCAGGACCTCGATCAGGGCCTTCGTGCCGGCCTTGTCGCCGAGCGCGGCCCGGGCCCTGTCCCAGTATTTCTGGTGGGCTCCGGTGAAGGCCCCGGAGGCGCGGGCGGCCATCAGCGCTGTTGCCCCGGCCAGGGCGCCGGGTTTGCGGGTGAGGACCTCAAGGTAGTGGTCCAGTTCCAGGACGTAGGAATACTTGTGGATGGCCCGGACGTGGGACGCGATCCGGGCGCCTTCGGCGAACATCTCGATGGTGCGGGCACCGAGCCGGACGCTGACCCGGCGCCCGGCATAGCGGGCCGGGACCGAGTAGTAGGACTGGCGGACGCAGACCTGGGACTTGTGGTCGGCCTTGAACGAGAACGTCGAGGCGGCCTCGAACGTGTCCGCCGGCAACGGCCGAAGCATGCCGGCTTCCTCCGCTGCCGCGGCACCGACGGTGACGGGGCGGCCCGTGATGACGCGGTGGTCGTCTTTGACATCGCAGCCAGCCATATACGCGTTCAGCCCGGCCAGGGTATCGAACTCCGGAACCGGGGTCAGCCAGCGGCGGCGGAACCTGCCGACTTCACCTTCGACGCCGCCCTTTTCGTGGGCGCCGTCGATGCCGGGCAGGCAGAAGAACGAGTCGAACCCGTAATGGGAGCGCAGGGCGATGAAGCGTTCGTTTTCCAGCCGTTCACGGCCCAGGATCACGGTGGTGACAGCGGGTTTGAGGTTGTCGTAGCGGATCATTTTGGCCGGGATCCCGCCGAAGCGTTCGAACGCGGTGTTATGCCCGTCCAGAAAGGACTCCTGCGACTGGTTCGCGTAGGCCACATGCGCGGCGCGTCCGGAGTAGGACAGCCGCATCACGAACATGAACAGCTTCGCCTGCACGCCGCCGATCACGGCCTGGAACTCGCCGAAATCGACCTCGGCTTCCCCGCCCGGGGTGTGGGTCTGCGGGACCGCGACGTCAGCCTGCGTGTCGACGAGCCCGCGGCGGATCCTGGCCACAGCGTGGGCGACCGTGGACTCGGCAACCACGACGCCGTGTTCATCGACCAGCCGCTGCCAGATCCGGCGGGCCGTGTGGCGCTGTTTGCGCGGTGACTTCTGGTCCGCGGTCAACCAGGCCCGGATGGTGTCCTCCCAGGGCCCCAGCTTCGGAGCCTTCCGCTCCGGCGTCTTCCGTGCCGGCGGCGTGGCCTCCGCCAACGCGGCCCGGACGGTACGGCGGTGAACGCCGTGCACCCGTGCCAACTCTCTGACCGACATATCTTTATCCCTCGCATCAAGGCGGATACGCTCGAATTGCTTCACTCTCGATCTCTCTTTCAAACCCGTTCCGATCTCTTCGTCTTGGCCGACAAAAAGAACGCTACGGGCGGGTCGAGGGTGGGGCCACTTCAAACGGCTAAAAGTCCCCTAAGTGGGGCCATTTCAGAGTGCCATACCCAAATGGTGAAAGGAACGTTCGTTCCTCTGTCCGGGAAAAGGATGTTGCGAAAGGCGCCCAAGCGCAGAAAAGGAACCGTCCACCATGCACCGCGTTTCACTTCGCCGAAGGTGCCGGAACCGATACAGGCGTAGCCGAAATCCACGCCGACACCGAAACGCTTCTGCAGCATTGGATGCAGCCGCTGGAAGTCCTCTCCCAAAGCCTCCCTAAAAATGGAAGTCATGCTCTGTTTTCCTTCATTTGTCCGTACTTCGAAGGTATGCCTAATGGAGTTGGCAGGGTTACAAGTGTGGGTGGTGCAGATGCCCCCTCTTTCACTAGTGGGCGTCTGAGGCATCGTCGGGCTCGAGGCACCGTTTGGTGAGCCGGAAGTAAAGTGACAGCAGCAATTGCTGCCGAAGAGAATGCAAGATGGAGTATACGGTGACGGCAGGGCTGAAACAGAGCGCGCCTCAAAGAAGTGGCTGCGCCGATAAGGGCGGCTGTTCGGGCGACTCCGTCGAGAATCCATCTAGTTCGTGCCATTGCCGGATCCTGCCCAGCTTCTGCCCAGAGACGGAGCCTGTCGAAGCTCACCGCCGTCGCCCATACAAGAGCTGGACGGATGAACCCGGAGTCCAATAGTCGGCCGACTAATCCCATCCCCGGATCATAGGTGTATCCAGTGATAAACCTGGTGCCGCGATCAGTCGGAATATAGCGCCAGTAGCCTGAGCCCTTCCTGATCGGCGATAAGGGGTTCGCGGTGGAGAACTTCAGTACCGAAGTTGCCTGCCCGTCTGCCCGGAAACGGTGTCCTAAGGAAACACCCATCCCCGCGATCGTGTAGAACGGTAGATTGAACGCATAGCGGAAATGTGTGACCTTTTGATCGTCTGTGCTAACCGGAACAATGCTAGAAAATCGCAGATCCCACCGGGGATGCTGTTCAGGGTTTTGGCTAAGATCCCATACTTCCTCAAGAGATGCGCCTATTAGGGTCTCGACATAAATCTGCTTCCGACCTGCGGCAGCTACCTTCTTGTTCCCCATTGCCCCCATCTCGGTAGCTTACTGGGCCGCTCATACCCTTCGGATCTACGGGTCTGGAACGCCGCACCCCTCATGATGATCCCGTTTCCCATACGGCCCATTTTCGGAGCCCGTAGCCGATCCCTCACCGCACCGCGCTCAACATCTTGGGGCGGCTGGCAGGTTTAGGTAGCAGGATTTGCATCTGTCGAATAGCGACGTCCCTGGCCGCACCTTGTTCCGACTTCCCAGCTGAAGCAAATTGCCCCGTTCTCGTATGAGCCCTGCAGCTCGGTGGCAAGTGCCCATGCTTCTTCCTGTGTCTCGAACACGCCGAGAACGGTATTGTCAGGAGTTTCGTCCTGGCAGACAATCCAATCTGTTTGGCCAATGCTGCAATCCTAAAGGCCCAAGCATCTCGTATGCCCATGCTCCTACGAGACGAAATGATGCGCTCGGAAGGGCCAATCAGAAGGACATTCCGCGCTAGGCAAGAGTGAATTGGCTCTAACCGAAAAGACTGTTTGTAGCCTTTATGGGAGGACAGCGACGAATAATGCGTTGAATGGAAGACGTCCCGGCCCGCGTGTCGGGCCGGGACATCTACTGTCGTGGTTCGGTTTATGGTTGTTCGTTCACCATCTCGGCGTAGCGGAACATGAATGCTGCCATTGCGTCGCGGTTCACTGGGTCGAGCGCGCGGTAGGTCTTTTGTCCGTCAGGTTCGGTCCAGCCGGTGCTGATGCCGGTGGATGCGAGCCAGGCGATGGCTTCGAAGTGTTCCTGTTCGACGCTGATGTCGGCAAAGGGTGACTGCGTTTGCGGATCGGTGTCTGGTTCGCCAGCGAACCGGTAGAGGAACGCGGCCATGGCGTCGCGGGCGATGGGGCTGAGCGGGCGGAATGCTTTATCGCCGTTTCCATTTGTCCATCCGGCGCTGATTCCCGTGGATTCGAGCCAGGCGATCTCCTTGTAGTACATGCTCTCGGTTGAGACATCGATAAACGGGGATTCCTTCGGTGCGTCGTAGTCCGGCGATCCTGCCAACCGGTACACGAAGGCTGCCATGGCGTCGCGGGCAATCGGGGTGACCGGGCGGTAGGTGTTGGTTCCATTCGGCCCGGTCCATCCTGTGGTTACTCCGGAGGATGCGAGCCACGAGATTTCGTCATGGAACAGCAGGCCCGTCGGCACATCGGTAAAGGATTTGGCTGGGAAATAGGTGACGGCGGGGGCTTCGCTGGTCTGGCCTGCCTGGACCGTTACTACTGCGGCATTGGACTTGAGGATCGCTCCGGAAATCCATTGCCCTGCGCGGGTGAGAGGCCGAAGATTGCTGCCCCTCGGCGGGAATGGCTCACTCAGGTACAGGCGGTAGGAACCTTCGGGCAATCCTCGAAACTCCAGCTCCGGGGTGTTTCCTAGTGCAATCTCCATTGCTACAGCGTCGGGAGAGTAGCCGCAGGGTTCCCCTGTCTGTGGACGTGCTCGAACAGGAAGTTCAGTCCGCCCGGTGGCCGGATAGGCGAAGACACAGGTCATCTCAACGTCAGCCTTCCCCTCTATGTTCAGAGCAATAGTCCCGCTTTCAGCCAGAGGCAGACTTTCGGCGGTCTCGATAGGATTGTCGATCAGGATGCTTTCGGCCGTGGTGAACGATGTGCCTCCGCCGTACCATGTGGGGGCAATGACCAAGGACGAGTGAACCATCATGCTGAACTGGAGCTTGTACTCTCGTCCGGGCGCGAGACCTGCCAACGCGTAGCTTCCGTCAGGTTGCACCTCCGCGTAGGAGGCGTATTGCGGATAATCGGCTGTATCGTACGCGGAGACGATGAGGCGTGAATCGCCCTTGCCGGTCACCGATCCCTGGATGGTGGCACCGGTGGCTAGTTCGAGATCAACGCCCGTTGTTTGTCCATTACCGACGCTCACGAGTTCCGCATCCGACACAGCGA
Organism: Arthrobacter sp. CAN_C5; assembly: GCF_017875735.1. Lineage (NCBI taxonomy): Bacteria > Bacillati > Actinomycetota > Actinomycetes > Micrococcales > Micrococcaceae > Arthrobacter > Arthrobacter sp. CAN_C5. The sequence continues at coordinate 2,588,940 of NZ_JAGGMZ010000001.1, read as the reverse complement.
ACGCGTCACCGTAGTACTCAGAAACGAGGTTCCCAAACGCGTCGCTGACATAAACGGTGTATTGGCCGGGGCGCAGCCCCTGGACGGTGAACGATCCATCGTCATCTTGGGGCATTGCGTGGCCGTAAAAATAGGAATCCTCTTCGACAACCGAGATATTGATTCCCACGAGACTGCTGCCGGCCGGGGCGGTAATTGTGCCGGAAATGCTGCCGCCTGTATTGGCTGCGACCGACGGCAGCCCTGTTCCCAAAGCCACAGCGGTGGCGACTAGGCCGACAAGGGCGGTGCGCCACCTAGATACGGACCCCATCTGCGATTGCGTTCGTAATGCCTTCTTCATGCCCAATTGGGGTCCCCTCCATAGATGCGAAGCATCAGCCCGTCCTCGAACTGTGCGGCGAGACTAGCGCCCAGACAGTGGAATACGTCTTAGCGGTCTTGAAATTATTCTCGACGCTATTCCGTCCTTTGTTAGCCAACGATGCCGAATCTTCACCAACGATGCCGAATCTTTATGCAGGATCAAAGCACCACAACGCCGAAGTACCGTGCATTTCTCTTACTCAACCTTTCGTGGAAGTTCGAATTCGTCAGAATGAATCGTTCAGGAGTGGGCTGGAGCAAATCTGGCGACAAGAATCGCAACGTTGAACTAGAAAGTACCTCGAAGTGCGGTCCAATAAAGTCCATGCCGGGTTTTCGCAGGGTGCTGCACTGTCGTGGCTAAAGGTTCGCAAATGAATCTCACTGCGCATCATGCAGCGATCCGCACAGTTTTGCGAGATCTAGTGCCGCGGTGGGGGATCCCTCTATGGATCGTCGGATGATCCGCGACGCTAGGCAAGATGAAGTCATGTCACAACCGATAGCGGGGAACGTGAGCCATCTGCCAGGACGACCGAGCATGTTAGTGACCGACGGAGTGAGCCATTGTGGTTGAGATGTGGGATCGGTTGAACGTTCCGCAGCGGCTGGTAGCGCAGGCTGCAGCGGTTGCCCTACGTGTCAGGGTGAGTTGAGGCCAGTGGCTCATAGCAAGTCCGTCTAATTCGTAGGGCGAGAATCAGGATCAGAACCAATGTCTATCTCCACAATTTCCCGGGTGCGGGAAGATGGGTCCATGAGTAATTCTGGCCCTCGTGCCGGCGGTCCAAGGCCTCGAAGGTCGTTTACCCCGGCGCAGAAACTAGCCCATCTGGCCGCTTACCAACAGGCCTGTGACGATGGCTCCGGAGGCGGGGCGTACCTTCGTCGTGAGGGCATCTATTCCTCCCAGATCACTGAGTGGCGCAAACTCCGTGATGCAGGTGTGCTCGAGGGTAGGAAGCCCGGGGAGAAGATCGGCAAGCTTACCGCTGAGCAGGCCGAAATCGCCCGTCTACGCCGGCAACTGGAGGTGAATGAACGCACGCTGGCACGGACTCGGGCAGCGTTGGACATCATGGGAAAAGCACGGCAGCTTTTGGAGGAAATCTCCGAAAGCGAGGAGCAGCAGCAGTGGTACAGGAAACCCTGATGGGGGTTTATGCCGAACTCACAGGTGCGCATATCCCCACGCGGGAAGCGGCGGTCTTGGCCGGGATACCGCGGGCGACCGCAACCCGCAGCCCGCGGATCCCGCAGGCCGGGCCGATGCCCGTGTCTGTCCCGGCAAACAAGCTCGACCCGGACGAACGCGCCGGTATCCTCGCTGCCGTGAACTCTGCCCGCTTCGTGGATCTAGCCCCGGTCCAGATCTACGCGCAGCTGCTGGACGAGGGGACCTACCTGTGCTCAATCTCAACGATCTACCGGATATTGACTGAGAATAAGCAGGTCAAAGAGCGCCGCCGGCAGGCACGCCATCCGCCCAGGACCGTTCCGGAATTGACAGCGGCTGGCCCCGGGCAGGTCTACAGCTGGGACATTACCAAGCTTGCCGGCCCGGTCAGGGGTAAGTACTTCGATGCCTACGTGATGCTCGATATTTACTCCCGCTACATCGTGGGCGCATACGTCCATGCCCACGAATCCGGGGAGTTGGCGGTGGAGATGATGAAGGAAATCTTCGGTATCCACGGCATCCCGGAAATCGTGCACGCGGACCGCGGGACTTCTATGACGTCCAAGACCGTAGCTGTACTGCTCTCCGATCTGGAAGTCACCAGGTCACACTCCAGGCCCCGCGTATCCAATGACAACCCCTACAGCGAGGCGTGGTTCAAGACCTTGAAATTCGCTCCCGTGTTCCCTGAACGATTCGGCTCCCTGGCCGATGCGAGGGCCTTCATGGCGACTTTTGTCGAAGGATACAACCACAGCCACCGCCATACCGGAATCGGACTAAACACCCCGGCAGACGTCCACTACGGTCTTGCCGCGACGAAGGCCACCGAACGCTCCATCACTTTGGCCGCCGCACGGCAGAAGAATCCCGAACGATTCAGCACCGAAACGGACCCAAAAATACTCACCGTCCCCGGCGCGGCATGGATCAACAAACCATCCCAGGAAACCCAGACAGAAGCAGCCGCCTAACTCCCACTGGCCCCATTCACCTTGACAACTTCCGACAACGATCGGCTTACCCTGTGTGTCGTGGGTGCTCACGTTGGCACCATAGGAAGAGTTAGGTGGCTAGTCCCAGGTCTGGAACCGCCAATTCCTCTCACCAGGGATGGTGCAAAGCTCGCGTTCATCATCAGTCCTATGCGGTAGCGGGTCTCCTTCAATAGTGGCTTGATCCAATGCAGGCGGAAAGAGCCGAAAGGCCCGATTGCGGAAAGGCTTCGACGTGCGCCGTACGGGCAGCACTGGGACCCCATTGTCTTGTAAAAGTAAGTTGCAGAACTCGGTCCCAAGGTCCCTTGTCGGATAGTCGGTGTCCCAGAAGACTGAGCCTATGGCAGCCAAGTCCGCGGCCTCCGCGCCGAGCTCAGTTGGGCCGCCCTTATGGCATGCGATGAGTCCTGATGAGGTTTTCGCGGGTTTGTCCTCGGGCCCGCAAGGGCTCGGCAGTTCCGAAGCTGCTCGCCGACTGGCGGAACTGGGCGCGAATGAGTTGAGCTTTGCCAACGTGAGCCCCTGGTGGCGGGTGCTTCTTCGCCAGTTCATCAGCCCGCTGATCGGTATCCTGCTGGTGGCTGCAGTGGTGACGCTGGTCCAGGAGCACTGGGTGGACGCTGGCGCGATTTTCCTGATTTTATGCATCAACGCAAGCTTGGGATTTTTTCAGGAGCGAAAAGCCGAGGATGCGGTGCGCGCACTCCAATCGTTGTCTAGCCCGACGTGCCGGGTACTCAGAGATGGCGCCGAACAAGTGGTTCCGGGGCGCGACGTCGTTCTTGGCGACGTGGTGCTGTTGGAGAGCGGAGAAAGGGTGTCAGCCGACCTGCGACTCTTCGCGGTCAATGGCTTACAAGTGGATGAGTCGATGCTGACGGGGGAGTCTTTTGCGTCGTCTAAGCAAACAGCTGCTTTGCCAGCAGAAACTGGTGATGCAGATAAATCGAACGTGGCATTTAGCGGAACGTTCGTGGGGAACGGCAGGGGCAGAGGTGTTGTGATTGCGACGGGGGCAGGAACCGCGTTGGGGGAGATCAATGCCCTTGTTCAAGGGCCGACCGGGAAATCACCGCTGCAGTTGCTTACTCACAGCTTGGAGCGGCGCATCGGGATGATCGTCCTGGCTGCCATCGTCTTCATTTTTATTGCTGGGCTGGTGCTTGGCAATGATGTCTCCACAATGTTCCGCACCGCCGTCGGGTTGGCGGTGGCTAGCATTCCCGAGTCCTTGCCGATCGTCCTGACGGTGGCCCTGAGCCTGGGGGTGTCACGAATGGCTCGACGGAACGCGATCGTGCGTACCCTTCCTGCTGTTGAGACGTTGGGGTCCACAAATGTCATTGGCTCGGACAAAACCGGGACGCTCACTGAAAACCGCCTGACCGTGGAGAGAATCTGGACTTTCGACGGGATCTTGGACGTTTCCGGCGATGAGGGCGACGGCGCATCAATGGACCCGCCGTTGATTCGCGCTGTTCTGCGGGCCGGCGCGCTGACAAATGAGGCGACACTCTCTGCCGAGGACGAAGGCCTCGAATACTCAGGCGATGCGGTAGACGCTGCGATGGCCCGGATTGCTGTGGTCCGGGCCGCTATCAGCGAAGCGGAGCGCATAGCCGAACCGGCGGCTCATCAACCCTATGAGCCTCATCTGCGTTATTCGCAGACCGTCGTACAGGATGCTGACGGGCGTCGCGTCCTGTACGTGAAGGGGTCCCCGGAAGCGGTCCTGGATGGGGCTGTTGACATGGCGGCACCCGATGGCACAGCACCTCTAGATCCGAACCGAGTCCATGCGGCGAACGAGACGATGGGCCGCGAAGGACTACGCGTTATCGCTACTGGAACCCGAGTGCTTGCCGACAACGAGGAAGTGTCTTCACCGCTGCTGCCACCGACCGGCCTGACATTTCTAGGTATGGAGGGAATGACCGATCCGCCGCGGGCCGGAGTAGCTGATGCCATAGGGAGATGTAGGCGGGCCGGGATCAAGGTCATGATGATTACCGGAGACCATCCTGTGACCGCGACAGCCATCGCCGGTAGGCTCGGCCTCTCGACGGATAGGCCAGCACTAACCGGCGCCGAAATGGCGGCCCTAGATGACCATATGCTTGCCGCTCGCCTGGAGCAGACGTCCGTGGCAGCACGGGTTTCGCCTGTGGAGAAGCTCAGAATAGTGCGTGTGCTGCAGGCAAAGGGGAAAGTCGTTGCCGTCACGGGTGATGGGGTCAACGATGCCCCAGCCCTGAAGGCGGCCGCCATTGGCGTAGCGATGGGTAAGTCCGGAACAGACGTCGCCCGAGAATCATCCGACGTCGTGCTGACCGACGATAACTTTGTCACGATTGTGCACGCCGTGGAAGAAGGTAGAGTCACGTTCTCGGCCGTCCGTAAGACTACTTTTTTCCTTCTCTCCACTGGTGCCGCGGCTCTAGTAGCAGTGACGTTAAGCGTCTTCGCTGAGACGCCCCTGCTGTTCCTGCCGGTCCAGATGTTATGGATGAACGTCGTCACGAATGGCGCACAGGACATCGCTCTGACCTTCGAACCGGCAGAAGGTGATGAGCTTACTCGTCCGCCCCGCGCGCCATCCGAGGGCGTACTCTCGCGCACGCTGTGGTTCCGGGCCGGAATCACCGGCTGCTGGATGGCATTGGCTGTGACGTTGACTTTCGTCGTTGCTCTGCACAATGGGTATACAGAGACCCATGCGCGCACGTTTGCCCTGACCATGTTCGTGGTGCTCACTTTCTTCCAGGTCCACAGTTCCCGGGCTGAGAACAAGTCGATCTTCCAGCTTCGGTTGCTCGCCAACAAACCTCTCCTTTTCACCTCCCTGGCCGCCCAGACACTGCACTGGGCCGTCCAGACCTGGCCGGTCTCGGCAGACCTTCTTGGGCTTACGCCTTTGCATCCGTGGGAATGGCTTCTCTGTGTCGGCGTCGGCTCAACGGTGCTGGTTATCGTGGAGGCAGAAAAGGGTGTCCGACGCTGGGCACACAGACACGACGCACCAATGTTTTGACCAGAGTCAAGGACCCTCGAGACGACGATGATCCGGCGGCTGAAGGGTCACGCGAGAGTCTTTGTATGGTCGGCAGCGGCTATTCCCGTTCAGCAATCCGTCGTGGGAATCAGCTTCGGTAGTCGTATTCTGTTCCTTCTTCGGGAGGCTAGGGACCAGTCGCTATTGAGCCTTCGCGGTAGCTGATCTGATGCTCAGCTCGTCGCTTCTGGGCAGAACGTGGGGAGTGTTTCTGCGGGAGCGTTAGTGGGGCAGGGGTCGAAGGTGAAGATAACGAGTGTTCCGAGCACGATGATGGTTGCTGTGCAGATGGCCAGGAGGGTTTTCAGCACGAGGCGCGTTCGGGCTGCGCCCGTGTAGTCGTTGATGATCACGCGGAGGCCGTTGGTGCCGTGAAGCATGGCGAGCCAAAGCATGATGAGGTCGAACCACTGCCAGAAGGGGTTGGCCCATTTCCCTGCGACGAAGGCGAAGTCAATTTGTTGGATACCCTCGCCGAGAACGAGGTTGACGAAGAGGTGAACGAAGATCAGGATCAGGAGCAGCGCACCGGACCACCGCATGAACAGCCAGGCCATGAGTTCAAAGTTGCTACTTGCGAGCGGTCGGTGGCGGTAGGAGCTGATGGGAGTGCGGTGGGAGGAGCTCATGGTTGTAGTCCCAGACCGCATACCCCGAGTTCTTGCAGAATGTCGTCTACGACTTGCTCGGGGAAACGGTTCGCGTCGATGACGATGAAGGACGGAAATGCTTGAAGTGCCCGGTAGGCGTTGTCGAACATATCGAGGTGCTCGAGTGTTTCAGTATCCGCGGCCCGGCTACTCACCCTGGCGTGGGCGGTGTCGGCGTGGACAGCAAAATAGAAGACAATATCTGGGGCGGGAAGAAATTTGAGAAGTGTAGGCAGCAACCAGCCCGGGCGTAGGCCTTGTACCCGCCTCAGCGCGAGCTGACAGTAAAGGTAACGGTCCATAATGACCAACCGAGAACTGCTCCTTGCGCGTAAGTGCGAGATAACCACGTTTACGCAGCGTATACCGGTTTCTATCGCATCAAGCAGTATCCCAGGTGGGTGAATGTTCCAACGGTTGCACCATGAGGTGATGCTGCGTCGTCCGGACCGGTTGGTGGTGAAGACCGCGGGATAGGCCGCCGAGGAGAGTCGTTCGGCAAGTAGTTTCCCTGCCGTTGTTTTCCCTGCACCATCAACCCCGGTGAGCACAATTATCATCGTCTTTGGCTGCCCTCTTTGGTGTACCAAGTGACATCGTGTTCGTTCGTCATATCGCTTTCCGCCGCCTTACGTAGCCTCTCTCTGCTAATTCAGATTCAGGGCCGCTAGTCATCGTCTTTTTCGTTGTCCTGGTCACCGTTTTCGCCTTGCTCCTCGCCACCGTCTTGTTCTTCCACACCCGGCATTTGCGGAAGTGGCGTGTCGTTGCAACCGGTAAGGAACACGGTCCCGGTCAGGAGGAGACCAGCGCTCAGGAGTGCCGTGGTCCGGGTCTTCACGGTGTCTCCTTTCGGGAGTCTCCGTCGGTGGGCGCCAGAAGGTTCAGCAGTGCATCAATCTCTTGGTGCGCGATGGAGGGGTGGCGAAAATGTTGGTGCCTTTTCACTGTGTAGTGGGTCCGCCGTCCTGACTTGGTGCGGTTGAGGTATCCACTTTCTTCGAGGTCCGCGAGGATGTGAAGCGTTCCCCGCGGGGTGATCCCAACCGTCTCGGCGATGTCTTGCACTAACATGTCCGGATTGCTGGCGACGGTGATCAGAACGTGGCCGTGGTTCGTCAGGAACGTCCAGGGTGGACGGTGAAAGGTAGCAACCACTTGGCCTTCACCTCCAACAGCCGGGCTTTCGGCAGCTAAATCCGGTGAACTGGTGTGCGGCATTGCAGCGGTCCTTTCTATGGACGTCGATGAAGCTTCTTCTGAGCTTTGTGCTGTGTCGTCATTTGTTAGACACAGCACCTCCATCCCGCGTGTCAGCGCCCTGGGTAGTTTGATCGGTGTGACGATGACAGCCGCGCGTGCCCGGTGCGCGGCGCGGGGGGTGTCCCTATGTTCTTTGTCAAGCTGGTTGGGTGGTTTTCGGAGATTGGGGTTTGCCGGGTTTTTGGGCAGGAGGGAGTGGCCGGTGGCGCGTGGTCGGCCGGCTGCTGGGCTGGTTGTTTAGGCGGCTTTGACTGCGGGTGCCTCGTATAGCACTCCGTCGCGCAGCATCGCGAACAGTACATCGCAGCGGCGTCTGGCGAGGGCGATCAGGGCCTGATTATGCCGTTTGCCTTGGGCTCGTTTGCGGTCGTAGTACGCCCGTGAGACGGGGTCTTTCAGGGCCGCGAATGCGGAGAGGAAGAACGCCCGTTTGAGGATCTTGTTGCCCTTTTTTGAGGAGTGGTCTCCTCGGATCGAGGTACCGGATCGCCACGTCACCGGCGCGAGTCCGGCGTAGGATCCCAGATGCCCGGCGGTCTTGAATTCCTTGCCTGCAACCTCGGTAATGATCCGTGCTGCCGTCCTGACGCCGACCGCCGGTAGGGACGTCAGGAGTTCGTGAAGAGGGTGGGCCTCCACGATGGCTTCAACCTGGGTCAGAACCTCGGCACGAGAGGTGCGTAGTTGGGTCAGCTGCGCGGCGAGTTGGGGCAACACGACGCCGGCGGCGCCAGTGCCGGCCACGACTACGCTCTGCTCACCCAGAGCGGTGAAGATCTCTTCTGCCCAGCGCCTGCCGGCCCGCGGCGCGGACTTGGCCATGAACGCGGCGACCCGGCTCTGGCCAGCCCGGCGCAGAGCCTCAGGGGCAGGGTATTTCCGCAGCAGTTCGGCCATTACGGGGTGGTCCAGGTGCGGGCCGATGGCCCGTTCCAGGGCCGGGTGGATCTGCGTGAGGAGCCCGCGGATCCGGTTCGAGGCGGCGGTGGCCTGCTTGGCCAGGTCGTCGTCGAAACCGCAGAGCATTGACAGCTCTGCGGCCTGTTCATCGGCGACGGCAATCGAGCGCAGCGTGTGCGGCATGCTCCGGGCGGCCTCAGCAATGATGTAAGCGTCTCGGGCATCCGTCTTGGCCTCACCGGGGTGCAGGTCAGCGATGCGGCGCATCGCCAGGCCCGGCAGGTAACCGACGAGGATACCGGCGGCCTGCGCCACAGCGACCGGCAGTGCACCGATGGTGGCCGGCTGGTCCACGACGAGTAAAAGCGTGCCGTGCTTGGTGAGACTGTCGATGATCGCCCGCAGTTTCGCCTCGTCTTGCGGCAGTGCCTTATCGAGCAGTTTCTTGCCGTTCCTGTCCAACGCCACCGCGTGGTGGTTGGACTTACCGACATCGACGCCGATAAACACATCGACGAGTTCGTGATCCTTAATCACTACTACCTCCAGAGGTGAAACCCAATGAGACCGTGCTGGTCTGTCCTGCGGCCCCAGAGCTCGGCATCCACGTTACGGCCGACCTACCACGATGGTGTCTGCAGCTGGTCCGGTCCCCATTAGCGATCCTCTGGCGCCTATCGAACCCCGGTGACAACACCCCCCGGATCATACATTCGACTGGGGGACTCAATCATGCCAGGACCGACAGGCCAGCAACCCCGATTCTTGCTCGTTTAGGGGCTATAAGAAAGGTAACGGGGGCTGTGGCTCGGGCTGGTCGGGATCGTCTGAAAGACCTGGCGCCGTGCCACGCCACGCGGGTAGGTGTGAAGAATCCTGCCGCTATAAGGATTGGTTGTGCCTGGGCGGCAAGGATCTCAGCATCGCGGAGCAACCGGTGATAGATCCGTGCCACGGTCGCCGGGTCGGCGGTAAACGCCGGCCGCTGGATAGGTACCAAAAGAAGTAGTGGCCTGTCCTGGTCTGAAGCTACCCCTACCGCGGTATGAGCCACGATCGCTGCGTCCGTTTCATGAGTGATGATGGCAACAATGGGGCGACGTTGCGTTAGGACGATTGTATTCATCGCGAACCTCCGTCCTTGGTTGACACTTCGCGGTCAGCTTCGACGACGCCCTTGGTCTCACTCTCACCATCCGTATCTGCGGCATCGGATTGCTGGCGGGTGTGCGCTTTGGTCCGGCGACGCTTCCATACCGGTTCCAGCTCGATGTTCTCTTCGTCGGTGGCAACCCGGAAGGGCGGGTCCGTGGGCTGGGGGATGGATTTGCGTCCTTGACCGCGGGTAGCGCGCAGGCTGGCGACGACGGAAACCGTGATGATCGTTGCAACCACGGCCAACGAGACAGCCGTGGGGATGTAAAAAAGATCGATCTTCAGGAGCATCTTGATTCCGACCCAGATGAGCACCAGGGCCAATCCGACTTTCAAGTAGATGAATCGGTGTATCAGGTCCGCCAACAAAAAGTACATGGCGCGAAGGCCCAGAATCGCGAAGGCGTTAGCGGTGAAGACAAGGAACACTTCGTCGGTCACTGCGAAGATTGCCGGGATCGAGTCGACGGCAAAGACCACATCGGTGAACTCAATCAACACCAGCACCGCCAACAGTGGGGTGGCCAGGAGTACACCGTTACGCCGTACCAGCAACTTTTGTCCGTGGTACGCCTCGGTCATCGGTATGAAGCGGCGGAACCCGCGCAGCACCAGCGATTGTTCGGGGTTCAAGTGGTCATTTCGCTGCCGGATCATCCGATACCCGGTGTAGAGCAGGAAGGCGGCAAAGACGTACAGGATCCAGGCGAAGTTCTGGATGAGGACGGCGCCGGCGGCGATGAAAATAGCGCGGAATACCAGTGCTCCCAACACGCCTAGGAACAACACCCGGTGCTGGAACTCCCGAGGGACCGCGAAGTAGCTGAAAATGATGGCCCAAACGAACACATTGTCTACCGAGAGGGACTTTTCGATGAGGTAACCGGCGAAATACTGCTGGCCGAATTCGGCACCCCAGTTCATCCACACCAGCACGCCGAACGCGACTCCGAAAGCCACCCACACACAGGACCAGACGGCCGCTTCCCGCACGCCAATGACATGAGCTTTGCGGTGAGCCAAGAGGTCAACGGCGAGCATCACCACGATGAAGCTAAGCACCGCGGCCCACATCCAGAATGGGACATCCATAAAAAATCCTCCGATCGATTCGATCGGAGGTCTTTCCCGGCCAGTAAAGGCCTTGCCCGCCGGGCCGCTAAGGGCCGTAGTGACGACGGGACAATCAGGGGATACTCCCCTCCGTGTACAGAATAAGTGAAACATGCTTCATGTATCAGGGTCAAGGTGCAGCCAGATCCAAAATATCAAGCACTCGAACTCAGACCCCAGGTGAATAGGCTTTCGGGCTCCGATCGGAGGGGGCGATGGTGGGAAAACCTGATACGTCGTCGAAGGGGTGCGATTGGCTATCGATTGAGAAAGTGGGCATGGTCAAGAGCAGCCGAAAGATTCTTGTTGGTGTACTCGGGAAACTTAGCCCGCAGTTGTTCCATGTGGGGCCCGTTCCAGGAGCGCCACACGAGGGTCGAGGCGAATTTGATGACCTTGGCCGCACTGTGTTTTGCCGCTTTGATCTCCTCCAACGAGAAGACACTGCCTAGCTCGTGCTTTATGCCGATATGGCCGAGCCCGTCCTGAACATAGTGGTTGCCATACCTTGCGTTGAGAAGATGCAAGACGAACACTGCATTCAGTACATCGAGTTTCCTGGCTTCCTCAATTTCCGATTGCCGTCGCCGAAGACCGTTCTGCCTGTTCTCTTCGGCCCATTCCATCGCGCGGGTAAGTTCGCGTTCATAGGCCTCCGGCGCGAACCCCGGGGCGACGGACTGCATCCGTTCAATAGTTCGCTCCCTGGTCCATCCGTTGTACAAGTGGTGGCAGGCGTGCCAGTTCGAGCTGGCCCGGATCTGGTCCGCAGAGTGGGATCCGCTCGCACCTTCGAGATGTTGTTGGTCTTCCAAGCGATCGTTCTCATTCCCCATCGTTCGACTGTAGAGCACATCGACAATCCGATTTTGCATCGAGAAGATGCGCCACCCGGGATGAATACCTGCGGGCGGCCAGCGTCACGGGCTCACCCTCCCTGCGGAGGAGAACTGACCCACTAATCTATTCGCCTGGCACCCTGTGCAGTCTTGATTTCCTCGATACGAAGTCGAAGGAATACTGTCAATAGCACTAACGCATAGACCGCCAGTACTACGATTATCGCTACCACCAGAATGTATAAGATACCAATGATCCCTGCATATCCCATTCAGTAACCCCATCATTCTTCAGCTGATTATGCTCTGAGGCTTCGAGGCTAGCATTACTGCGGAATCACACGAAGCTGCGGCAGTATGCAGAAAGGGTAACTACCAGTGCGATGAGGGCCTCGGACTACCTTTCGGGTCAGACAATGGCCCATCATCCGAAACCAGCATCCGTTCGGAACCGGGGTAAGAAATGCCGCAGGGCCGGTGCCAGGAAGAGGAACAATGAGTGCTGTACCAGCTGAAATTGAGACCCCGGAGGTCCTGATTGACCGGGACGTTCTGGAACAGAACATTCACCGAATGGCGACCGTCGTGGGGGCCAAGGGAATGGACCTTCGACCCCATGTGAAGACCCACAAGATGCCGGAGATTGCCAAATTGCAACTCGCGGCGGGAGCGGTCGGACTAACGGTGGCGACCATCGGTGAGGCCGAGGTCTTTGTGCAACATGGTGCGAGGGATGTCTTTATCGCCTACCCCCTGTGGGTCACACCTCATCATGCTCGCAGGCTGGCCCAGCTCAGCTCCGTGGCCCGGGTTGCGGTCGGCACGGATTCGGTAGAGGCCGCGCAAGCAATGGGCGCGGCGCTTTCCGGCGCGGCCGAACAGATAGAGATCCTGGTGGAGATCGATAGTGGACACCATCGCAGCGGAGTCAGCCCATTACACGCTGTTGAGGTGGCCCAGTCGGCAACTGCTGCAGGTCTTCGGGTGTCCGGGGTCTTTACCTTCCCCGGGCACAGCTATGCACCGGGAATGCCGGTAAAAGCAGCCGAGCAGGAACAGCTCGCTCTCGACGAGTCAGCCAGCCTTCTGCGCAGTGCAGGATTCGACATTTCCAGGATCAGCGGGGGATCCACTCCCACGGCGGCCCTCGCTGGCCAGTCAGTGGCAAACGAGGTGCGGCCGGGTGTGTATGTCTTCGGGGATGCTCAGCAGCTGGAACTTGAACGGTGCACCCTCGACGAGATCGCGCTAACGATCGCGGCGACGGTCGTGAGCCGCCATGAGCGGCAGGGTTCAGCACCCCGTCGATGTGTCCTGGATGCGGGAAGCAAGATCATCGGCAGTGACCGTCCGGCGTGGGCGAGTGGTTTCGGGCGTCTCATGGACCATCCAGAAGCGCGCATCAGTGCGCTATCGGAGCATCACGCCACGGTGATCTGGCCAGAGGATAGTGAGCTTCCAGCGCTGGGAACACGTCTGCGGGTGATCCCAAACCACGTGTGCCTGACCATGAACCTTGTCGATGAGGCGACCGTTGTCAGTGGTGACAAAGTTATTGCCCGCTGGAGGGTCGACGCCCGCGGCAAGAACAAGTAGCCATCCTGCGGGCTCAGACTGGTTCTGATGGCCACGAGGCAAGGAGCGGCGTCAAAGCGACCAGGTCTCCGCTGGCGTAGCCCGGTAGACTCACAGGGTGAACAATTCGCTCGCTCAACAGTCTCCGACTGATTCCTTTACCGACTTCCGGACCATCGATCTGCGCGGCAGCGACCTCACCGGCGCAGCCCTTAGCGAGGTGATGCCACGTCCCGAGGTGGGTGGCTCCGGGGTGGAGGCGCCGGTCGCCGCGATCCTCGCCGATGTCCGGGAGCGCGGCCTCCTCGCGCTGCGGGAGCTGGCGCTGAAGTTCGACGGCGTTGAGCAGACGTCGCCGCGCGTTCCGCGGGAGGCGCTGTCACGGGCCCTTGCTGACCTTGACCCGGAGGTGCGTCTGGCGCTGGCCGAATCCATCGACCGCGCTCGCCGATTCGCTGCCGCGCAGGTCCCGGGCGATGTTGAGGTGGAGATCTCCCCGGGCGCCGTTGTGACCCACAAATGGATTGCCGTTCGCCGCGTGGGCCTTTATGTGCCGGGCGGTCTGGCCGTCTACCCGTCTTCGGTGGTGATGAACGTGGTGCCCGCGCAGGCCGCCGGAGTTCAGTCAATCGCGATCGCTTCCCCACCGCAGAAGGAATTCGGTGGGCTGCCACACCCGGTCATCCTCGCTGCCGCGGAGATGCTCGGCATCGCCGAGGTGTACGCGATCGGGGGAGCGCAGGCAGTGGCCGCGTTCGCGTATGGGGTGGACGGTGAGACCGCCGAGGACACCCTGGAACGCGTCGATGTGGTCACCGGTCCGGGAAACATTTTTGTGGCGACCGCCAAACGCCTGCTGAAAGGCACGGTTGGGATCGACGCCGAGGCCGGGACCACCGAAATTGCCGTCCTGGCCGACGCCGACGCCGACCCCCGGCTGATTGCCGCCGACCTCATCAGCCAGGCCGAACACGATCCGCAGGCCGCATCGGTGCTGATCACCGACTCCGAAGAGCTGGCCTCCATGGTCCGGATCCAGCTGTCAGCGCTGATCGCGACCACCAAACACGCCGAGCGGGTGCGGGAGGCATTGGCAGGGCAACAGTCCGGCACCATCCTGGTCGACGACGTCGAACACGGCATCGCTGTCTGCGACGCCTACGCTGCCGAACACCTGGAAATCCAGACAGCTGATGCTGCCGGGGTCGCCGCGCGGATCCGCAATGCCGGAGCAGTCTTCGTGGGCGAGTACAGCCCGGTCAGCCTGGGCGACTATTGCGCCGGGTCCAACCACGTCCTCCCGACCGGAGGGACCGCGACGTTCGCCTCCGGGCTCAACGTGACGACCTTCCTCAAAGCGGTCCAGGTGATCAATTACGACAGGGCAGCGCTGGCGGACGTCAGCCAGCACATCACCAGCCTGGCCGACGCCGAGGACCTCCCGGCCCACGGCGACGCCGTCACCGTCCGGTTCAGCCGAAACCACAACATGTAGTAATGACACTGTTGTAGTTTTCCCATATCTAGTTCTAGAATGGTGATATTGCACACGGTGGCCCCGCTACCGATCACCACCGATTGAAAGGCGCGGCATGTTTTGTCCCTTTTGCCGTAACGCCGATTCGCGGGTGGTCGACAGCCGGTTGGCTGACGACGGTTCAGCCATCAGGCGCCGTCGCCAGTGCCCGGAGTGCGGACGGCGGTTCACCACGGTCGAGACCACGAGCCTGAGCGTTATCAAACGCTCCGGTGTCGGCGAGCCTTTCAGCCGCAGCAAGGTCATCAACGGTGCCCGGAAGGCCTGTCAGGGCAGGCCGGTCACCGAAGACGATCTGGCCCTCCTGGCGCAGGAGGTCGAGGAGTCGATTCGTGCCAGCGGTGCCGCGGAAATCGACGCCCACGAGGTAGGGCTGGCAATTCTTGGTCCGCTGCAGAAGCTGGATCAGGTGGCCTACCTCCGGTTTGCCAGCGTGTATCAGGGATTCGACTCACTCGAGGACTTCGAGTCGGCTATCGCGAAGCTGCGCCGCGAGGCCGGCGAGGACCAGTCCGGCCCCACCGGCGCCCAAAGGCCGCTGACCGCGCGGTAACACCATGCTCCGGTGGTGGCTGCGGAGGGGAAGCCGACGCCACCACCGGCACCACTTCTTCACCATGCCAGGCCCCCGCGCCTACCCCCGCATTTCGTGGCGGGTCAGCGCCCACCGCTCACTGGCAGGATTGCCCGGTGATGTGGGACGCCACGCCGACAGGCCAGCACATCCACCGCACCCTTGGTCGCCGCATGGTGCACCCAGATGCCGGGAGCCCGCCTGTACCCCGGTGGAGGAGATCAGGTTGCGGGAACCAGGACCCCACCGGGGTGGTCAGGCATGGGAATCAGGCATCGGGGACGGCCGTCGCCAGCTTCGCGAGCCGCTTGAAGTGCAGGGCTGCCTGCAGGGCGGCACCCACGATGCCGGCCTGATTCTTCAGCTCGGCCGGGATGATGCGAGTGCGCAGGTTCAGCGCGGGCAGGTATTCCTTGCTGCGCTTGGAGATACCGCCGCCAATGATGAACAGTTCCGGCGAGAACAGGAACTCGACGTGTGAGAAGTACCGCTGGAGACGGACCGCGTACTCGTCCCAGTCGATCCCATCGCGTTCGCGGGCAACCGCAGAAGCACGGGTTTCGGCGTCGTACCCGTCAATCTCCAGATGGCCAAGTTCAGCGTTGGGCACCAGCTTCCCGTCGAAAATGAACGCGGACCCGATCCCTGTGCCCAGGGTGATGACCAACACCGTGCCGTCGATCCCCTTGCCAGCCCCGTACCGCACTTCGGCGAGGCCAGCGGCGTCAGCGTCGTTGATGACGTGAACGTCGCGGCCGAGAACCTTGCTGAACAGACCGTCAACGTCGGTGTTCACCCAGCTCTGGTCCACGTTGGCCGCCGACCGGGCGATACCATGCTGGATGATCGCGGGGAAGGTGACACCGATCGGGACGTCGGCCGCCGGTGCGTTGGGCCGGGTGGAGAGCTCCGCGACGATGTGCGACACCACCTCGGCCACCGCCTCCGGGGTGGATGGTTGAGGGGTGGGGACCCGGTAACGCTCACCGACGATCTCGCCAGCCACCAGGTCAACAATGCCGCCCTTGATGCCGGTCCCACCGATATCAATTCCGATGACGGTGTTGGGCAGGTGCTTGCCCTGCTTCTTCTCGGTACTTTTGCCCACGTTTATCTCCAGGGGTAGGTCATGGGTCGCCGGCGCAGCAGGGTGCCGCTGGAACCCGATGGCTAAGGGACGGTCAAAACTTCGGCGCCGCTGTCGGTCACCAGCAGGGTGTGCTCAAACTGTGCGGTGCGCTGGCGATCCTTGGTGACCACGGTCCACTCATCCGCCCACATGTCCCACTCGATGGTTCCGAGGGTGAGCATCGGCTCGATGGTGAACGTCATCCCCGGCTCGATGACCCGGTTGTAGGCCGGCGCGGCGTCGTAATGGGGGATGATCAGCCCGGTGTGGAACGCTTCACCGACGCCGTGCCCGGTGAAGTCGCGCACCACGCCGTAACCAAACCGTCGGGCGTAGGACTCGATGGCCCGCCCAATCACGTTGATTTCCCGGCCGGGGGCTACCGCCTTGATGGCCCGGTTCAGGGATTCCTTGGTGCGCTCCACCAGGAGGCGGGACTCGTCGTCGACGTCGCCCACCAGGAAGGTGTGGTTGGTGTCCCCGTGGACCCCGTCCAGGTACGCGGTGATGTCGATGTTGATGATGTCGCCGTCGCGGACCACCGTGGTGTCGGGGATGCCGTGGCAGATCACCTCGTTCAACGAGGAGCAGATGGACTTCGGGAACCCGCGGTAGCCCAGAGTTGAGGGGTACGCGCCATTCTCCACAAGGAACTGGTGTCCCACCCGATCCAGGTGGTCGGTGGTGACGCCAGGCTCAATGTGGCGTCCCACCTCGACGATGGCCTGAGCGGCCAGGCGGCTGGCCCGGCGGATCTTTTCGATCGTCTCCGGAGTCTTGACCTCGGACCCGGTGAAGGGTGCTGGCCCGCTGCGGCCGACGTACTCTGGGCGGGTAATGCTGGCCGGAACCGGCAGCTGTGGGCTGACGGTCCCCGGAACAAGCGTTCCTACGGGTGCGCTGACGGATTGCTGAGGCATACTCTTGATCTTATAGGCGGTACGGCGTCCCGCCGAAAGTGACCATCGAGGAGGACACCCATGGCCGAGTTCTGGTACAACGTACAGACCCACGAGATTGAAGAGGACGCACAGTCCGATTGGCGGAAACTGATTGGGCCTTATCCCACCCGGGCTGAGGCTGAGCGCGCCCTGGAGAAGGTGGCGCAGCGCAACCAGGCGTGGGACGCCGAGGACGAGCAGTAGCTCAGAAGCTGTGTTCCGGTCCGGGGAAGGTGCCGTTGCGTACTTCCTCGCCGTAGGTCGTCGCGGCCGCGGCCAGTACCGACCGCACATCAGCGAACTGCTTGACGAACTTCGGCTGACGCCCGGTCCGGACCCCTGCCATGTCCTGCCAGACCAGGACCTGCCCGGTGGTCGCGTTGCCGGCGCCGATCCCAATGGTCGGCACTCCGATGGCGCGGTCGACGGCGGCAGCCACGTCGGCGGGAACCATCTCCATTAGGACGCAGAATGCTCCGGCGTCGGCGAGGGCCACGGCGTCGTCAATCAGTTCCTGGGCGGCGTCACCCCGTCCCTGGACCCGGTACCCGCCCAGGGCGTGCTCGCTCTGCGGCGTGAATCCGACGTGGGCCATCACCGGGATTCCAGCGGTGGACAGGGCCCGGACGGTGTCAGCGTAATGCCGTCCGCCCTCCATTTTCACCGCGTGGACCCCGCCCTCCTTCATCAGACGCACCGACGACTCGATGGCCTGGGCGGGGGAGACCTCATAGCTGCCGAATGGCAGGTCGCAGACCACCAGCGCGCGGTGCGCTCCGTTGGTGACGGCGCGGGAGAAGATGATCATTTCGTCCACGGTGATCGGCAGTGTGGTGCTGTAGCCGAGTACGTTGTTCGCGGCGGAATCACCGACGAGCAGCACCTCGATGCCGGCGTCGTCGAAAATCTCCGCTGCGTACTGGTCGTAGGCGGTGAGCATCGCGAAGCGCCGACCCTCGGTCTTGGCCTGCTGGAGGTGATGGGTGCGGATCCGGGCCGGCGTCCGGGGCGTGGCGTCCACCGCTGGCGCGACGGCGTCGGCGTCCCGGGCGCCCGACCCGTAAGGTGCTGGGATCTCTGCTGAAGTCATACACCCGAGCCTACTTCAGACCCCCTGCCGGTATGTAGGCCGCAACATCCGTTATCGGTATGACCACCCGTGTTACGTTGTGACTCAAAACACGACGGCGTGCAGGAGCTGAACTTATGAGTGATCAGGCAGAAGAATCAAGAGCGGGCGGTACTTCAACAGCCGCCGCAACCGAGGGCGGCGAGCCGACCCGGTCGGCAGGGCGCCTCTGGATGGTGCGGGGACTCGGGGTGGCGATCGCCCTGGTGATCTACTTCGCCCTGGGCGGGTCTGAGCTCCCTAACGAGGCCCGGGCGGTCGCGGCTATTGCCGGCCTGATGGCCGTGTGGTGGATGACCGAGGCGCTTCCGCTGTCAGTGACATCGCTGCTGCCGATTGTCCTGCTGCCGATGCTCTCCGGATCGACGGTGGCAGAGGCGACGGCGCCCTACGCAAACCCCATCGTGTTCCTGTTCCTCGGCGGCTTCCTCATCGCCATCGCCATGCAGAAATGGAACCTGCACCGCCGGATCGCGTTGCTGACCCTGCGCCGCGTTGGCACCCATCCACGCCGGATCATCCTCGGACTGATGATCTCCACCGCATTCCTCTCGATGTGGGTCTCCAACACGGCGACCACGCTGATGATGCTCCCGATCGCGCTCAGCATCCTCACCCTCGTCGTCGAGAACAGCCACGGGTCCAAGACACCCACCGGCCAGACAGCCAGGGACCTCGACGCCGGCAAGTCCATCAGCGACGTCGTCAGCGACAAGGAGGTCCGCATTTTCGGTGTGGCCCTCATCCTCTCGATCGCCTGGGCAGCAACCATCGGTGGTCTGGGTACCCTCCTCGGCAGCCCTCCCAACGCGATCGTCGCCGGATACATCAGCACCGAACTCGGTGAGGACGTCGGCTTCGTCCAGTGGATGATGCTCGGTGTCCCGATCGTCGTCGTCTTCATCGGAATTGCCTGGCTGCTCATCACCCGTGTCATCTTCAAGTTCGCCCTCGAGGAAATCCCGGGCGGCAAGGAACTGATCGATTCCGAGATCAGCAAGCTCGGCACCATGAGCCAGGGCGAAAAGACCGTCCTCGTGGTGTTCGCGAGTGCCGCCTTCCTCTGGATCTTCCCGGGTCTCCTGTCGAACATCGGCGCGGTCGAGTCGGCTATGCCATGGCTTGGATCGCTGGATGACACGGCGATTGCGATCTCGGCGGGTATCGCACTGTTCATGATCCCGGCTGACAAGAAGGGAAACATGACCCTGGTCTGGAAGGATGCCGAAGAGGGCCTGCCCTGGGGTGTGCTGCTGTTGTTCGGCGGAGGCCTAGCCCTCGCCGGAGCGGTTGCGCGGACCGGGCTCGACGCCTGGTTCGGCGAGCAGGTCAGCGGGCTCGGCGCCCTGCCGATTGTGTTGCTGCTGGCCGTTGTGGTGACGATTGTACTGCTCCTGACAGAGATCACCAGCAACACTGCGACGGCAGCAACCTTCATTCCGATCCTCGGCGGCGTTGCCATCGGCATTGGTATCGACCCGCAGACGCTGCTCATTCCGGCAGCCCTCGCGGCCACCTGCGCGTTCATGCTCCCGGTCGGTACGCCTCCCAACGCGATTGTCTACGCCACCGGAAACGTGAAGATCACCGAGATGGTGCGCGGCGGTATTGTCCTCAATATCGTGGGCGTCATCCTCATCACGATCTTCACGGTCATGATTGGTCCTTTCGCCCTGGGCCTGGTGCTCTGACGTCACCCCGCCTGGCATAACGGTGGTGATCCTGCCGTACGAGACCCCGCCCAGTAGAGTGAACTGGTGGCCCGCCCTCGTGATGATGGGCGGGCACCAATCAACTGCATGAAAGAGGGTAGCAATGGACCGCCAGCAGGAATTTGTACTCCGTACCATCGAGGAACGCGATGTGCGGTTTGTGCGCCTGTGGTTCACCGACGTCGTCGGTTCACTGAAGTCGGTGGCACTTGCCCCGGCAGAAGTGGAAGGAGCCTTCGAGGAGGGGCTGGGCTTTGACGGCTCCTCCATCGAAGGCTTGGCGCGGGTGTTCGAGTCGGACATGCTGGCGCAGCCCGACCCGTCAACCTTCCAGATCCTGCCCTGGCGTGGGGAGAAGGAACCGACGTCGAGGATGTTCTGTGACATCCTCACCCCGGATGGGGAGCCCTCCACCGCCGACCCCCGCGGGGTGTTGAAGCGGACCCTGGCGAAAGCCGCGGACATGGGATTCACCTGCTATACCCACCCGGAAATCGAGTTCTACCTGCTCAAATCCGACGAGCTGGGCCCGGACGGCCAGCCCGTACCGGTGGACCAGGCGGGCTACTTCGACCACGTGCCGGGCGGCGTGGCGCAGGACTTCCGGCGCACCGCCGTCGCCATGCTGGAATCGGTCGGGATCTCCGTCGAGTTCACCCACCACGAGGCCGGGCCGGGCCAGAACGAGATCGACCTGCGCTACGCGGACGCGCTGCAGACCGCCGACAACATCATGACCTTCCGGACCATCATCAAAGAGGTGGCACTGACCCAGAACAGCTACGCCACCTTCATGCCCAAGCCGTTCTCCGACCACCCCGGCTCCGGCATGCACACCCATTTCTCCCTCTTCGAGGGCGACGCCAACGCCTTCTACGAGGCCGGAGCCGAATTCCAGCTGTCCAAGACGGCACGCCAGTTCATCGCCGGAATCCTCAAACACGCCCCCGAGTTCACAGCGGTCACCAACCAGTTCGTCAACTCCTACAAGCGGCTCTGGGGCGGGGGAGAAGCCCCCAGCTACCTGTCCTGGGGCCACAACAACCGTTCAGCACTGGTCCGCGTCCCCCTGTACAAGCCGAACAAGGGCCAGTCGGCGCGCATCGAATACCGCGGTATCGACTCGGCCAGCAACCCCTACCTCGCCTACTCAGTGCTGCTCGGCGCCGGTCTGAAGGGTATCGAGGAAGGCTACGAGCTGCCGCCGGGCGCCGAGGACGATGTGTGGAGCCTGACGGCCACCGAGCGCCGCGCGATGGGCCACGACCCGCTGCCCGCAAGCCTCCACGACGCGATCCGGGTGATGGAGGATTCGGAACTGGTTGCCGGGATACTGGGCGAGCAGGTCTACGAGAACTTCCTGCGGAACAAGCGCGCCGAATGGCACGACTACCGCATCCAGGTCACGCCCTATGAACTGCGGCGCAACCTCGGGATCCTCTAAGCTGGCACCCACCATGAGCCTGAACCGCCAACTCATCAGTAGGGGTTTTACTGATCTGGAGAAAAGCACCCGGTTCCTGGCTGCACCGGAGCTGAAGGACATCCCGGAGCGGGCCCTGTTCGATGGGCTGGCGCGCTCTGCCAACCCCGATCTTGCCCTGCAGTCGCTGGTCCGCCTTCTGGCGGTCCAGCCCGGTCTGGCTTCGGTGGTGGCCGACGGCGGTGCCAGCAGCGAACCGCTGTTCCGCCTCCTGGGTGCGTCGGAGGCGCTGGCAGAATTCCTGATGCGCCGGCCCGAGCACCTCGACACCATCAAGGTCAGTCCCAGCAGGGCCCCCGGAGGAGTTCCTGCCGCACACCTCCGGTCCTCTCTCCTGGAAGCGGTCGACGCCGACCCGTCGTCGGGCATGCCCGTGGCCGGTACCGGCGGCAAAGAAGCCTACGCTCTGCTGCGCACCCGCTACCGCTGCCATCTGGTGGAGCTTGCCGTGCGGGACCTGTGTTCGGCGTCGCCCGTGGACTACCTGCCCACCGTCGGCCAGGAGCTCGCAGATCTGGCAGCGGCGGCGGTCGAAGCAGCGTTGGCCGTCTCCCGCGCGGAACTGGCGAGCAGTTTCTCCGTCGCCGACATCGCATCGGTCCGCCTCGCTGTGATGGGGATGGGAAAGTGCGGCGCCGGCGAGCTGAACTACATTTCCGACGTCGACGTCATCTACGTGATCGACGCGCCAGACCTCGCCGAGGATCTGGCCGTGAAGATCGGGACGTCACTGGCCACCGGGATTTCCCGGGCCATCACGTCCAGCGGTATCGAGCCGGGCCTCTGGGAGGTGGATGCGAACCTGCGTCCGGAAGGCCGCGACGGTCCACTCGTTAGGACCCTCGACTCCCACCTGTCCTATTACGCGCGATGGGCCCAAACCTGGGAGTTCCAGGCACTGCTGAAAGCACGAACCATCGCCGGCGACGCCGACCTTGGCCGCCGGTACGAGGATTCCGTGGCACCCCTCGTCTGGAACTCGTCCGAGCGTGAAGGGTTCGTCGACTCGGTCCAGGCGATGCGCCGCCGCGTCACCGACAACATTCCCTCCCACGAGGCGGAACGCCAGCTGAAGCTCGGGCCAGGTGGCCTGCGCGACGTCGAATTCACCGTCCAGCTGCTGCAACTGGTCCACGGCAAGGCGGACGAAACGATCAGGATCAAGGACACCACGTCGGCGATCGCGGCACTGAGCGCGGCGGGCTATATCGGCCGTTCCGATGCGAAGGCGTTCGACGAGTCCTACCGGTACCTGCGCGTCCTGGAGCACCGGATCCAGCTGGTCAACATGCGCCGCACCCACCTCATGCCCGAGGATGACGCCTCACGCCGCGCCCTCGCCATGACCTCCCAGGGTGCACAGATCACCACCCGGCCCGCAGCTGCCGCCCTGCTGGAGCAATGGCAGCAGACCAAGCGGCTGGTGCGCGGATTGCACGAGAGCATCTTCTACCGCCCGCTGCTGAACACCGCCGCGAACCTTAGCGTCGACGACGTCAAGCTCACACCCGAGGCGGCCCGGGCTCGCCTTGCCGCCCTGGGCTACCTCGACCCGAAGGTGGCCATGCGCCACATCGAGGCCCTCACTTCCGGTATCAGCCGGCGCTCTGCCCTGCAGCGGCAGTTGCTGCCCGTGCTGCTCGGCTGGTTGGCCGACGGCGTGGATCCCGACGCCGGGCTGCTCGGTTTCCGGCGGCTCAGTGAGGGGCTGGGACAGACCCACTGGTATCTGGGCATGCTCCGCGACTCGAAGGCCGCCGCGGAACGGCTCTGCCACATCCTCTCCAGCAGCCGTTTCATCGCCGACCTGCTGGAAGTCTCGCCGGAATCGACGAAGTGGCTGGGCAACGACAAGGATCTGGTCCCGGTCGAGTTCGAAGCCCAGTGGGGCGAGATCCAGTCGAAAATGTCACGTCACCCGGAGCCGCGGGAGGCGATGCGGCTGATCCGGTTGATCCGCCGTCGGGAATTATTGCGGATTGCGATTGCCGACAGCTCCGGTCTGCTGGACCAGTCAGAGGTGGGGGCGGCGCTGTCCGCCACCGACCGGGCAGCTATTCTCGGCGCGCTGCATGTCGCCGAGGGTGCGGTGTTCGCCAACGAAGCCCCGCTGACCGACGTCGTCGTCGTCGCGATGGGCAGGCAGGGCGGTCGGGAGATCACCTATGGTTCGGATGCGGACGTAATGTATGTGCACCGTGCCCATCCCGGCGCCGATGAGGCAGCGGCGCAGGGTCAGGCCGAGCGGATTGTCAGTCAGCTGTCCGCTCTGCTGCAGCAGCCCTGCACGCCTGCCATCCAGGCGGAGCGGGTGCTGGAGATCGACGCTGATCTGCGGCCTGAAGGCAAGCAGGGTCCGATGGTGCGGTCGCTGGAGTCCTTCCGAGAGTACTACCGGCGCTGGGCCTTGGTCTGGGAGTCGCAGGCACTGCTGCGTGCGTTGCCTGTCGCAGGAAGCGACGAGCTGGCCGCGGCGTTCACCCAGCTGATCGACCCGATCCGGTATCCGGAGGCCATTTCCAGTCAAGGCCTGCGGGAGATCCGCCGGTTGAAGGCACGGATGGAATCGGAACGGCTTCCCCGCGGAGCCGATCCGTCACGCCATCTTAAACTCGGCCGGGGAGGCCTGAGCGACGTCGAGTGGCTGGTGCAACTGCTCCAGCTGCAGCACGCCCACGGGAACGATGCCCTGAAGACCACCTCCACCCTCACAGCGATGGACGCCATCGCCGCAGCCGAGCTGCTTCCTGCAGCGGACGTGGCCACCCTGCGGCAGAGCTGGTGCCTGTCGAGCCGGGTGCGGGCGGCGAACGTGATCTGGAGTGGCAAGGCGTCGGACCTGTTGCCGTCGTCGCGCCGGGATCTGGAAGCGGTGGCCCGCTGGTGCGGGTACGGCCCCGGAATGGGTGCCCTGTTGGAAGAGGACTACCTGCGGCTGACCCGGCGCGCCCGGTCCATCTTTGAGCGCGCCTTCTACGGGTACTGAGTTTCGCACCTATCCCGGTGCGCCGCCGTCGCATTTTCCCACCCACCAGCCCCGATCAGTGGGACTGTCTAGACAATCCCACTGATCGTTCGTGGTCAGCGGGATGGTTGAACTTGTTATGCAAGCGATAGACCCTTGCTGTCCAGTAAATTTTGGGCAGAAAGAAGGCCCGCACGGAATAACTGTGCGGGCCTTCTCCTTGCTAGAGACTAGACGCCGTAGTAGAGCTCGAACTCGTAAGGGTTCGGACGCAGCGAC
Source organism: Arthrobacter sp. CAN_C5 (assembly GCF_017875735.1). Lineage (NCBI taxonomy): Bacteria > Bacillati > Actinomycetota > Actinomycetes > Micrococcales > Micrococcaceae > Arthrobacter > Arthrobacter sp. CAN_C5. Next base: position 2,564,100 of record NZ_JAGGMZ010000001.1, on the reverse strand, counting down.
AGCGGAATGATCTCGAATTCGCGCTTGTACTCGATCCAGGTGTCGATCAGGTCCTGGGTGAAGACGCCGCCGGCCTGCAGGAACTCGTTGTCGGCCTCGAGGGCGAGCAGAGCTTCCTCCAGTGAGCCTGGAGCCTTCTGGATGTCCTTGGCTTCCTCGGCGGGCAGCTCGTAGAGATCCTTGTCGATTGGATCAGCTGGCTCGATCCGGTTCTTGATGCCGTCGAGGCCAGCCATCAGCTGTGCAGCGAAGGCCAGATACGGGTTGGATGAGGGATCCGGCGCGCGGAACTCGATGCGCTTGGCCTTCGGGTTTGAACCCGTGATCGGGATCCGGATACCAGCTGAGCGGTTGCCCTGCGAGTAGACCATGTTGACCGGGGCTTCGAAGCCCTTGACCAGCCGGCGGTACGAGTTGACCGTCGGGTTGGTGAACGCCAGCACAGCCGAAGCGTGCTTGAGCAGGCCGCCGATGTACCAGCGGGCCATGTCGGACAGTCCTGCGTAGCCGCGCTCGTCGTAGAACAATGGCTCGCCGGCGCTCCACAGCGACTGGTGGCAGTGCATGCCTGAACCGTTGTCGCCGAAGACCGGCTTTGGCATGAACGTTGCCGACTTGCCCCACGCATCGGAAACGTTCTTGACGATGTACTTGAACTTCTGCAGGTCGTCAGCTGCGTGAGTCATGGTGGTGAACTTGTAGTTGATCTCCGCCTGGCCCGCGCCACCTACCTCGTGGTGCGACCGCTCGACCTCAAGGCCGGCGTTGTCCAGCTCGACGCAGATCGCATCGCGGAGGTCGGCCTGCTTGTCGACGGGGGACACGGGGAAGTAGCCACCCTTGAACGGAGTCTTGTTGCCAAGGTTTCCGCCCTCTTCCTCGCGGCCGCTGTTCCAGGGGGCTTCGACCGAGTCCACCTTGTAGAAGCTGCCCTGGGGGAGGGATTCGTACTGCACGTTGTCAAAGATGTAGAACTCGGCCTCTGGCGCGAAGAACGCGGTGTCAGCGATGCCGGTTGAGCTCAGGTAAGCCTCGGCACGTTCTGCCACGCCCCGTGGGTCACGGTGGTAGGGATCGCCGGTCCGAGGGTTCACAATCGAGAAGCTCAGCGCGAGCGTCTTCTCCATGCGGAAGGGATCAATGAACGCAGTCGTAGGGTCCGGAATCAGCTGCATGTCCGACTCGGCAATTCCCTGGAAGCCGCGGATCGAGGATCCGTCAAACAGCTGCCCGTTGACAAAGAAGTCTGCATCGACTGTCTTTGCGGGAACGTTGAAGTGCTGCTGCACTCCGGGAAGGTCGGTGAATCGGACGTCGACAAACTTTACGTCTTCGTCAGCGATGAACTTGAGGACTTCGTCCGCATTCTTGAACATCGTTTATGCTCCTAACGCATGTGGGGGATAACGACCGGGCGCAGATCAGTGGCATTGAGCGCTCCGCCGCAATAGTTACAACTGTAGGAGATTGCAGTTTCCCACTGGTGTCGCAATTGTTTCCGGCACGTTACTTAAGGATGGTCGGGTGACTAGGGCTCTTTTAGCCTAGCCTGCTTTGGGCTCACCGGTCGGAAAGTGAGCTTCGGTACGACCGCGACGCCGGGAATCCGTGCCACCCGGAGGCGTTAAGATTGGACGGTGGTAGATAGAAATGACATCGGCTCATGGCTCGGCGGCTCGCCGTCGAACCACACCAACTACTGGCCGGGGCAGGGGATGGGTCGGCCGAAGGAAGGGCCGGCATCGATCGCCCGGCCAGCTCGCCGCGTCGGTGCGTTGCTGCTCGACTGGGCCCTCAGCTCGCTGATCTCCTCCCTGTTCTTCGACTACAACAGCTTCGCGACGCTGGGCGTGTTCGCGGTGACACAGATTTTGCTGGTCGGCTTCTTCGGCTACAGCATCGGGCACCGCATCATGGGGATGCAGGTGCAGACAGTCAGCGGTCGCCCCGCAGGGTACGGGAAAGCGGCCGTACGAACCCTCTTGATCTGCCTGGTGGTTCCCGCGCTCATCGTGGACCGTGATCAACGCGGTGTGCACGACCGCGCCGTCCAGACGGTCCTTGTCCGGATCTAGCGGGCCGGGTCGTACATGAACGCGCGCAATTCCTGCGAGCACCTGCACGCTGCTGCTATTTTTCGGGCCCACTCGACCGCTTCATCTCGGGTGGGGAGCTCCAGCACCGTGAAACCGCCCCGTAGCTCGCTGCCGGGATAAATTTCGGTGTTCATCTGGCCGTCAGCGGAGACGAGAACGGGATCCACTTCCTCGTCGATTCCGCCGCCGAACACATACACGCCGGCCGCTTTGGCTTCCTCGATCACCGCGTGTGACTCGGCGACGACGGTGGGGAACTCCTCGTCAGTGAGGACCATGGCTTCGCTCGGGAAAGAGATGAGGTATTTAGTCATGGCCCGATGGTGCCACCAACAGCCGGTGGCGGTCTAGCGTCTAGCCGATCATGTAATCGACGGTCTAGCGTCCGCGCATGGCCTTGCGGTCCGGGCGGGCCTTGAACGGATCGACGCCCTTGGGGATGGGCAGTTTGGTGCCCAAGGCGGTGAGGCGTTTGTTGACGGCCTGGACCTCCTGCTTGGTCAGGGTCTTCTTGAGCTTCTGCGCCTTTTTGGCCACCTTCGCCAGGGGAAGCTGGCCCTCGCCGCGGCCGGCTTCAATGACGTGAATCTGGACGTTGGGGACAATCCTTGCCATCTTGCGCCGTTCGGCGTCGATCAGGGGCTTCACCCGTGCGGAAGGACCCTCGGTAACGAGGACGATTCCGGGACGGCCGATGGCACGGAACACGGCGTCCTGCGACCGGGGATTCATGGCAACCGGCTGATCCTGGAGGATCCAGCCACGGCGCAGCACGCTGAGCGCGGCGCCCGCGGCTCCCGGCTGGCCCTCAATCTGCGAGAAAGCCGCGCGTTCGGCGCGCCGGGACAGGATGAACACTGCCGCGAGGAAGCCGAGGGGAATCGCGATGATGAGCATCGTGATCCAGTTCTGGATCAGGAAACCAATGACCAGGCCGACGGCGACGATCGAAAGAAACGCGAGCAGCATGACCCAGACAACATTCGGGTCGTTCCGCCGGGTCATCTTGAAGACCTCGGAGATTTGCTTCATCCGCCCGGTCTTCTTCGGCCCCTTCTGGGGCTTCGGCTTCCGGGAGAAAAGGCGCCGCTTGGGGGTGGATGATCCGTCTGATTCAATGCTGTTGGCCATAGTGCCTCAATTCTACGTGATCCTCTAATAGCGGGTGGACGTGCCGAAAGCACCCCCGGCCGTCAGACCTGGGGTGCTTTCGGCAGACCTCACGGACTAGCCCGTGGGTGCGAGACTTGACGCCTCCTGGAGCGTCGAACCGGAGTCTTCGATGTGGGCCAGCGCTGGGGGAAGTTCGAGTCCCTTCTTGCGCATGGCCCGTGCCCAGAGTCGGCCGGCACGGTATGAGGACCGGACCAGTGGCCCGCTCATGACGCCGAGGAAACCGATCTCCTCGGCCTCCTCGCGCAATTCGACGAATTCCTGAGGCTTCACCCAACGGTCCACGGGGAGGTGGCGTTCGCTTGGCCGCAGGTACTGGTTAATCGTGATCAGGTCGCAGCCGGCGTCGTGCAGATCCTGCATGGCCTCGGAAATTTCTTCCCGGGTCTCGCCCATGCCCAGGATCAGGTTGGACTTGGTGACCATCCCGAGGTCCCGGCCCTGCGTGATCACGTCGAGCGAACGCTCGTATCGGAAGGCGGGGCGGATGCGCTTGAAGATCCGGGGGACCGTCTCGACGTTGTGCGCAAAGACCTCGGGTGCGGCGTCGCAGATCGCCTTAATGTGTTCCGGCTTGCCGGAGAAATCGGGGATGAGGATCTCGACGCCGGTGCCGGGGTTCATGCTGTGGATCTGCCGGATCGTTTCCGCGTAGAGCCACACGCCCTCGTCAGCGAGGTCGTCGCGGGCGACGCCGGTCACCGTGGCGTAGCGCAGGTTCATCGACTGCACCGACTGGGCAACCTTGAACGGCTCGCTGCGGTCCAACGGCTGGGGCTTGCCGGTATCGATCTGGCAGAAGTCACAGCGACGGGTGCATTCGGACCCGCCAATCAGGAAGGTTGCCTCGCGGTCTTCCCAGCACTCGAAAATGTTGGGGCAGCCCGCCTCCTCGCAGACCGTGTGGAGGCCTTCCTTTTTCACCAGGTTCTTCATGGCCACAAACTCGGGGCCAATGTTCACCTTCGCTTTGATCCAGTCGGGCTTGCGCTCCACCGGGATCTCGGCGTTTCTGGCCTCGACTCGGAGAAGGCGTCGTCCTTCGGGGGCTAGACTCACGGGTTATGCTCCTTCCGGCCGGTGGGGACCGGCAGGGTTGACTGTGCTTGACGGGCGGGAAACCTCTGCCGCCTCGACAACCAGTGATGGTTCATTCTTGCGCAGTTCCTCTTCAATCCGCGAAACGACGTCTGACGGGGTCACCGTCCCGCCCGTTTCCGCCGAGATGGTGGTCACCCCGGCATCGTTGATCCCGCAGGGCACAATCTGCTCAAACGGGGCCAGATCGTTGCTGCAGTTGACGGCGAACCCGTGCATGGTGACCCGCCGGTTGATGCGGATCCCGATCGCGGCGATCTTTCGGTCCGGCCCCCGGCCGTCTGCCGCTACCCAGACTCCCGACCGGCCCTCGATCCGGATCCCCGTGATCCCGTAGTCCCGCAGGACGGCGATGATCACGTCCTCGAGGATGGCTACATAGCCAGCCACCCGCGTCGGTTCGGGGAGCGCGAGGATGGGGTAACCGACCAGCTGGCCGGGACCGTGCCACGTGAGTTTCCCGCCCCGGTCCACCGGGACGACGGGCGTCCCGTCGAAGGGCCGCTCGTGCTCCTCGGTGCGACGCCCCGCCGTGTACACGGCGCTGTGTTCCAGAAGCAGCACGGTGCTGGGCGCCGTGCCAGCCACCACGCCGGCGTGGAGTTCACGTTGCAGATCCCAGCCGGTCTCATAGTCGACGAACTCCGGGTCCAGCCCAATACGCAAGTACTGAAGTGTCATGGCTTAAGGGTAGACCTGCCCGGGGACCAAAGTTCACAGCGTCAGCCAGCGTGGCCTGGAGGCCTGTGGATAACTTCTGCAGGATTTCCCGGCATCCATTAGAACTGGGACATGGACAGCACACCCGCCGGCGAGGGCCGCCGGAACGATCAGGACGCCCGTCCACCCAGCGTGCCCGGTTACCAGAGCGAACGCCTGCTGGGCACTGGCGGTAGCGCGTCCGTGTGGCTGGTCCGCAACGATCAGGGCGCGGTTTTCGCACTCAAGGTCCTGGATTCGGCGGGTCGGGGTGACCACGGCGCGGACGTGGTCCGCCGCGAGCAGCTGTTGCTGTCCCGGTTTGCCCACGAGCACCTCCTCGCTCTCCACGAGGTGGTGGAGACCGGGCAGGGCACCGCGCTTCGAATGGACTACGCGGCTGGCGGATCGTTACTGAACCTTGTCTCGGTGCGGGGACCGCTCTCCCCAGGCGAGGTGGTGACCGTCCTGACGCCGATGGCCCAGGTCCTCGCCTATCTGCATGACGGAGGTGCCGTTCATGGTGATGTCGCGCCCGGCAACATCCTCTTCACCGAGTTGGGTAAGCCCCTGCTCGCCGATCTGGGAATCGCCCGCCTGATCGGGGAAGGCAGTCATGTGGCGGCGGGCACCCCGGGGTTTCAGGAGACGTCGCGCGACCACCACGGGTTGAACACCGAAGCGGACCTGTACGCCCTGGCCGCTGTCGGCTGGTTTGCCCTGACCGGCAGAATCCCCGGCCCTGCGAGCCAGCGTCCGCCACTGTCACTCCTGGTCCCCGACACCCCCGAGGCGCTCGTTGACCTCATTAGCTGGGGGCTGGAGTCAGATCCCGGCGATCGGCCCACCGCGATCGAATTCGCGCGGGCCGTGCAACGAACGGCGACCGCCACACCGCTGGACCTGCTGGCGGCGGTCCACCCCGATGTCACTCCGAGCCTCAGGACCAGGCGATCCGACCCGGGCGAACCAGAGAAAAAGCGCCGGCGACGGGGACTCACGGCTTCCGTCGTCACCCCCGTTCCCCGTAGGTCCACCCCACGCCGGGTAGCTCCCGCTTCGGGTGCACGACGCCGGGCCGCCGCCCCACCCCGGCGCCGGGCACGCAAAGTTGCGGCCGTGCTGTTCGCTGCCCTCACCCTGCTTGTCCTCGCGATTGCTGCCGTGCTGGTCAGTGTGCCCGGACCCGTGGACGCCGGAAGAATGGGCAGCGTCGAACTCCCGGACGGTGCCGTCCTGTCGGGCTCGACACCGACAGCGCCACCATCAGCCACACCGTCACCGTCACCGTCAACGTCACCGACAGCGCCACCATCAGCCACACCGTCACCGTCACCGTCACCGACACCGACACCGACACCGGCACAGGCACCGACGGCGATACCCCTACCGACCCCACCCGTTCCGGTTGCACCGCCGACGCGGGCTCAGACCCAGTCTCGGGGGTCCACTTCGGCAGCTGGACCAACGGTGCGCGCCAGCGACGCGGCAGCCGATGTCCTGACCGAAGCCCTCGCCGGAACCGATCCACTGGTGGTGCTGCCGCACCTGTCTCGGGTCCGGGAGCGCGCCTTCGAGACGGCCGATCCGACTCTGTTGCGGTACGTCTTCGTCCCTGAGTCGCCGGCGATGGCCGCCGACGAGGACGCCGTCGTCGAGCTGGCTACCCGCGGACACGTATTGACCGGGCTCAGCATCGACCTGGAGAACCTTGAACGAATCGAGCTCCCTGCGGGCAGCACGGCTGATGACGCGGCAACGGGCACGGTGGAGGTCGCCGCGACGGCCACCACCTCGGGCTATGCCGAGGTCTCGCCGGACGGCGAGACGCACCGGGTTGACCCGGAGGCGGTCACCCAGCAGTTGGTCTTTGTCCTGCAGCGGGTGGCGGACCGGTGGCTGATCCGGGAGGTGAGGGAATCCTAGGCGCGAGAACCCGAGAAGGGAAAACCCGGATCCGGCAACCCTAGGCGCCCCGTGAGTCCCGGACCCACCGGACCAGATCGTCCAGCGAGTCCTCGCGGAACTCGAATCCAGCGTCCCTGAGCACCGTCGGATCCAGACGTGCGCTGGGAAGAAGCAACTCGCGCGCCAACTGTCCCAGCACCGCGGTCAACAACCACTCCGGCACCCGGAACCGGGTGGGACGGTTCAGGGCGGCGCCCAGCGCCTCCGTCAGCTCGGTGACCGTCGCCGGGGAAGGAGACGCAATGTTGACCGGCCCGCTGACCTCGGCCTCCAGCAGGAAAGCCATCGCCCGCGCCTGGTCGTCGAGGGTCACCCACGGCCACCACTGCTTCCCGGAGCCCAGCGGTCCACCGACAAAAAGCCGCAGCGGCACAAGGAGCTTGGGTAGGGCGCCACCCTTGGTGGACATCACTACACCGGTGCGCATCAGGACGGTGCGGACCGAATCGGGTGCCCGCAACGCCTCGGCCTCCCACCGCCTGCAGATGTCGGAGAGCAGCAGGTCGCCGGAGGCTGCGGATTCCGGCAGCAGCTCCGATCCACGGTCCCCGTAGTATCCCGACGCCGACTGGCTCAGGAACACTGTTGGCGGTGATTCCGCCCGCTGCATGCTGTCGACCAGCGTGCGGGTGGCAGTCAGCCGGGACGAGTAGAGCGTTTCCTTGTAGCCGCGCGTCCACGGCGCGCCAGCGATCCCCGCACCGGAAAGGTTCACGACGGCGTCGGTGGCATCCATGATTGCCGGGTCCAGGCCACCCGCCGTGGGGTCCCACTGGATTTCATCCGGGGCGGACGGAGTGCGGCGGACCAGCCGCGTCACCACATGGGGCCCGGGGGCCACCTGCTGCATGAAGGCCTTGCCAATGGTTCCGGACGCACCGGAGATCAGAATTTTCATACCCCTATCCCACCATCCTGCGCGGCCCAAAAGGAACAGGTGGTGCCCGTGGCGTCCAGGGGTTTTCCACACTCGTACAGTCGGCCGACGCGGGGCCGCCAGTGACTATGATCGTGGGATGGTTCCCTCACACTATTTGCGCTTCCCACATGTCCACGGTGACCTGATCACTTTTGTCGCTGAAAACGATGTCTGGGTTGCCCCTCTGACGGGGGGGACGGGCCTGGCGTATTTCAGCAATGCAGCTGCCCGCACGCGGCCCCCGGTTCTCCCCGGATGGGACCACCATCGCCTGGACCGTCACCCAGGCGGGCGCTCCGGAGGTAGTGGCCGCCGGCACAGAAGGCGGCAATTTCCGCCGCCTGACCTACTGGGGCCATCAGAGCACCAAGGTCCGGGGGTTCACTCCCGACGGCGATGTCATCGCGACCAGTGCGTTCCGCCACCAGGACCCACGGCACGCGTGGGGGTACCGCGTACCCCTCGACGGCTCAGCGCAGACCGTTTACCCCTACGGCCCACTTGACGCAGTGGTCCAGGGCCCGGTGCCCGGAGGCATCCAGCCGGTCGTCATTGCCAGTGTCCTGACCCGCGAGCCCGCCTGGTGGAAGCGCTACCGTGGCGGCACCGCCGGGAAGCTCTGGATGGACGCCGACGGGTCCGGAGACTTCGCCCGATTCATCCCGGAGCTCGACGGAAACATCTCCGACCCCCTGTGGGTGAACGACCGGCTCGCCTTCCTCTCCGACCATGAGGGCTACGGGAACCTGTACTCGGTCACCGCCCAGGGGCAGGACCTGCAGCGGCACACCGACCACGACGACTTCTATGTCCGGCACGCCACCACCGATGGCACCCGGGTGGTCTTCGAATCCGCCGGTGTCCTCTGGCTGATGGGCTCGCTCGACGCCGAGCCCGTCCCGCTGGACATCTCCCTCGGCTCTGCCTCGACCGGACGCCGCCCCCAGCCGCTGAACGTGGTCCGGCATCTGGCTGCCGCCACCCCGGTTCCTGCCGGCACAGCGAGCATCGTCGAGAGCCACGGCACCCTGCACTGGCTGACCCACAGGGACGGACCGTCACGCGTGGTGGAAGCCACCGCCGGGGTGCGAGCCCGGCTCGGCCGACCGCTTGGCGCCGACCGGGTGGCCTACGTCGCCGACCACGACGGCGAGGAGTCCTTGTTCATCCGGGACGTGTTTGCCACCGGAGTCCCAGGCGCAGGGCCCAGGGCAGACGTCCCCTCGACGGTCACCTCCCTGAAAACAGCGGCAACCGCAACGCCGGTGACAGACGGAACGGCAGCTGAAGATACCGTTGTGGCGCAGGATACGGCCGCCGCCTCGGGAGTTTCGCGGTGGGCGTTCGACGGTCCATTCCGTGCCAGCAACCTCACCACCAGCCCGGATGGAACCCGGGTGGCCATCGCCGGGGAGATGGGCGAAATCCTTGTCCTGCAGCTCTGCAGTGGCACCCTGTTCACCCTCGCGTCAACCCATCACGGGGCGGTGGACGATCTGGCGTTCTCCCCGGATTCACAGTGGTTGACGTGGGCCGAACCTGTCACTGGCGAAGGGGCCAGGACCCGGGTCCGGCTCGCCCGGACGGAACCCGGCGCGGAGGTCCACAACGTGACCGATGGCCGGTTCCGCGACCACTCGCCGGTCTTCACCCGCGACGGCCGTTTCCTAGCCCTCCTCTCTGACCGGAGTTTCGACCCGGTGTATGACACCCACCGCTTCGATCTCAGCTTTCCCGTGTCCACCAAGCCCTTCCTGGTGGCGCTGTCGGCGGAGACGCCGTCACCGTTTGGGCCGTCAGTGCACCCGGCCGCCTCCGCACCGGGGGCCGCCATGGGCGCCAGCCAGGCCGACGACGAATCTGACGTCAGCATCACCGTCGACCCGGAGCACCTGGCCGAGCGGATCATCGCTGTACCCGTTCCTCAGGGCAACTACGAGGGTCTACGCGCCGTCGACGGTGCGCTGCTGTGGACAGCGATGGAGCGCGTCGGGGTGACCGGCGACGGGCGGGCCACGACCACGGCGAAGGATCCGGCGAAACGCCTTGAACGTTTTGACCTCGCCAGGCGTGACGCCGACACCCTGGTGTCGGAGGTGGACAGCTTCGAGGTGAGCGGCGACGGCGCCACAGTGGTCGTCATCCACGCAGGCAAGGTGACGGCCGTCCCCACCAAGGGCAAGGTCGACAAGGACTCCCCGGACAACGTGGAGGTCGACCTGGGCCGGATCCGCGTCCTCCTCGATCCCGTCAGCGTCTGGCGCCAGGCCTTCGACGAAACCTGGCGGTTGCAGCGCGACTTCTTCTGGGACCAGGGCATGGGCGGCCTCGACTGGCCCGCCATCCGGGACCGCTACCGTCCGCTGGTGGAGCAGCTGGGATCACATGACGACCTGGTGGATGTCCTCTGGGAGGTCCACGGTGAACTGGGAACCTCCCACGCGTACGTGACGCCGCTGCTGTTCGGAGAACCGGGAACGGGTGCCCAGGGCTTCCTCGGCGCGGAACTGGCTCCGGCCGAGCAGGGGTGGACAGTCCAGCGCATTTTCGCCGGCGAGTCCTCCGACCCACAGGCCGTATCCCCACTCACCGCCCCGGGCGTCGCAGTGGAGGTGGGGGACATCATCGCAGCCGTCGACGGCGTCCCCGTCCCGTCGGCGCACGGGCCCGCAGTGCTGCTCACCGGTGCCGCTGGCAAGACCGTCGAACTCACGGTGGTCAGGCGCCAGGACCAGGGTGAACCCCAGGTCCGGCGGGTGGCCGTGGTGCCGCTGCGCAGCGAGGAACGGCTGCGCTACCAGAACTGGGTGACCGCCAACCGGACGCTCGTCCACGAGACCTCGGAGGGACGTTTCGGCTACCTTCACATTCCGGACATGGTGGCCAGGGGGTGGGCGCAGCTGCACCGCGACCTCGACCGGGAGACCGCCCGCGCCGGACTGGTGGTGGATGTGCGGAGCAACCGAGGGGGCCACACCTCCCAGCTGGTCGCCGAACTTATTGGCCGCAAAGTCACCGCCTGGTCCTTTCCCCGGGGCGAGCAGCCGGGCACCTACCCCGCGCACGCGCCCCGCGGACCGGTGGTCATCCTGACCGACGAATTCGCGGGGTCCGACGGGGACATCATCACGCAGGTGTCAAAGCTCAGGGCGATCGGCCCGGTGATCGGGTCGCGTACCTGGGGCGGCGTCGTCGGAATCGACGGCCGGTTCTCCCTCGCGGACGGAACGGCTGTCACCCAGCCACGGTATGCGTTCTGGATGACCGGCGGCGTGGCCTGGGGCGTGGAGAACTACGGGGTGGACCCTGACATCGAGGTGCCATTCCCGCCGCACGCCCATGCGACGGGAAATGACCCACAGCTCCAGCGTGGGATGGAAGTCCTGCAGGAGATGATCGCTGCCACCCCCACCGACGTGCCACCCGTGCGGACGAACTACCCGCAGCTGAACCCGGGCAAGCTGCCGCCGCGGCCACCGCGTCGCTAGCCAGGCCGGGCATGCAAAAAGGCGGCCACCCGGGTAACCGGATGGCCGCCTTTACTGTCTACGCTACTCAGGAGCTAAGACTGAAGCGTCGCCTCAAGGGTGATGCTCTTGACCCCGGCCAGTGCCTGTGACACTGGGCAGCCGGTCTTGGCTGATTCGGCAAGCCGCTGGAAATCAGCGTCGTCGATGTCCGGGATGGACGCGTTGAGGACCAGCCGGATGGCGGTGATTCCTTCACCAGGTACGAAATCGACCTCGGCTTTGGTTTCGATCCTCTCGGCAGTCTTGCCCTCCTCGCTGAGCGCGAGGCTGAATGCCATGGAGAAGCAGGAGGAATGGGCGGCAGCGATCAGCTCTTCCGGGCTGGTCTTGCCTCCCGCGTCCTCCGAACGTGCCTTCCAGGTGACGTCATAGGTGCCGATACCGGATGTGTCGAGGCTGACCTGTCCGCTACCGGACTGCAGGTTGCCACTCCAAACGGTGTGGGCTGAACGTGATGTAGCCATAGCTGTTCTCCTTCGGGTTGGTATCGGACCTCGGGGGTGGAGCGGTTAAAGTCCGAGATCCGATTCGAATGCGCCGGCTTCCAGACGGGACTTCAGCGACTGCAGGAAGCGGCCGGCGTCGGCTCCGTCCACCAGGCGGTGGTCGTAGGTCAGGCTGAGGTACATCATTGAGCGGATCGCGATGGTGTCTTCCCCATCAGCGGTCACCACGACGGGCCGCTTCACGATCGCTCCGGTTCCCAGGATGCCCACCTGGGGCTGGTTGATGATCGGGGTGTCGAACAATGCACCGACCGACCCGATGTTGGTGATGGTGAAGGTGCCACCCGACAGCTCGTCGGGTCCGATCTTGCCGCTGCGGGTCCGTGACCCGACGTCGGCAATCTTCTTGGCCAGCCCGGCAAGGTTCAGGTTGCCGGCATCGCTGATGACCGGAACCAGGAGGCCCTTCTCCGTATCAACGGCGATCGCCAGGTGCTCAGCGTCGTGGTACGTGACTTCCTTCGCTTCCTCATCGAACGAGGCGTTCAGCTTCGGGTGCTGCTTCAGGGCCTCGGTCACCGCCTTGGAAATGAACGGCAGGAAGGTGAGCTTGGCACCGTTCTGCGCCTGGAAGTTGTCTTTGGCCGAGGTGCGCAACCGCGCGACCTTGCTCATGTCCACTTCGATGACCTGCGTCAGCTGGGCTGACACCTCCAGCGATTCACGCATCCGGCGGGCAATGGTCTGCCGGATCCTTGGAGCCTTCTCGACCGTTCCCCTGAGCTTGGAGACCTCCGCGGAGGGTGCTGCTGGAGCTGCTGCGGGTGCCGGTGTTGCTGCGGCTGGCTCGGACGTCTTCTTCGCCGCCTCGGCGGCTTCCAGGACGTCCTGCTTGCGGATACGACCGCCCACGCCGGTGCCCTTGATGGACTGCAGGTCGACGCCCTGCTGGTTCGCGAGTTTGCGCACCAGGGGAGTCACATAGGCTGCGTCGGAGCCGCCCGATGTGTCCTCGGCGGGCTTCTGTTCGGCTGGCTTTTTCTCTGCAGGCTTGTCTTCGTCGGCCTGGGGAGCTGCCTGCTTGGCCTCTTCCTTGGGAGCGGATTCTTCCTTTGCAGGTTCTTCCTTGGCCTTCTTCGGCTCGGCGACAGGCTCCTCGCGCTCCTCGGACGGAGCAGCGGCAACCGGCTCGGCGCCACCTTCGGCCTTGGCTGGAGCGGATCCGCCGGACCCGATGATCGCCAGAACGGCACCCACTTCAGCGGTCTCGTCCTCGGCGACGCGGATTTCCTGCAGTTTGCCGGCGACGGGGGAAGGGATTTCGGTGTCCACCTTGTCGGTGGACACTTCCAGAAGCGGCTCGTCAACCTCGACGTCGTCGCCCACTTCCTTCAGCCAGCGGGTCACTGTGCCCTCGGTAACGCTTTCGCCCAGGGCGGGAAGTGTCACTTCGGTGCTTTCGCCCGATGAATCACCCGACTCATCGCCGGCGGCGGACTCGGACTCCGGAGCCTTCTCTTCGGGCTCGGGCGCGGCTGCTGGTTCCTCAGCGGCTGGCTCTTCGGCGTCGGCCGCTGGCTCTTCAGTAGCAGCCTCCGACGCGTCAGCGTCATCGGAACTACCTGACTCCTCGGAGCCGCCGGATCCGTCACCAATGCGCACCAGTGGCGCACCAACTTCAGCGGTCTCGTCCTCGGCTACCAGAATTTCCTCGATGACCCCGGCAATAGGCGAAGGGATCTCGGTGTCCACCTTGTCGGTGGACACCTCGAGCAGGGGCTCGTCAACCTCGACACGGTCACCGACCGCCTTGAGCCAGCGTGTGACGGTGCCTTCGGTAACGCTTTCGCCGAGGGCGGGTAAGTTGACGGATTCAGACATAGTGTCCCCGTTTCTCCTGATTAGGTCTTGCTGTGCGGTGTCGGATCCCCATCGGGACCCGACACCTTCGAGCCAAGGTTGCGAGTAATGCTGGTGGAACGCTTAGTTGCGAGCTTAGTGCACGGTTATCCGTGCAGGGCCTTACCCGCCAGGGCGAGGTGCGCCTCGCCGAGTGCTTCGTTCTGCGTGGGGTGAGCGTGAAGCAGCTGCGCCACGTCCTCCGGGTAGGCTTCCCAGTTCACGATCAGCTGTGCTTCACCAATCTGCTCGCCCATCCGGGTGCCGATCATGTGCACCCCGACAACCGGTCCATCCTTCTCGCTGACCAGTTTGACGAGTCCGCCGGAGCCCAGGATGGAGGTCTTGCCGTTGCCAGCCAGGTTGTATTCCTGGGTCAGGACCCTGTCCTCGCCGAGCTTTTCCTTGGCGGCCTTCTCGGTCAGCCCAACGGAGGCGATTTCGGGTTCGCTGTAGGTCACCTTCGGGATGTTCACGTCTTCTACGATGACCGGCTTCAGTCCGTCGATCTCTTCGGCGACGAAGATGCCCTGCTGGAATCCGCGGTGCGCGAGCTGCAGGCCGGGAACAATATCGCCGACCGCGTAGATGTTCCCGACGCCCGTGTGCAGGCGCTCGTTGGTGATGACGAAGCCGCGGTCAATGGTGACACCGGCTTCCTCGTACCCGAGGCCATCGGTGACGGGTCCGCGGCCGACGGCGACCAGCATGAGGTCTGCTTCGAAGGTCTTGCCATCCACCAGGGTGACGACGACGCCGTCGTCGTTCTGTTCGACCTTCTCGAAGAAGGTGCCGGTGTTGAAGTTGATGCCACGCTTCTTGAACGCGCGCTCGAACGCCTTGATGATGGTGGCGTCCTCGTTCGGGACCAGTGACGGCAGGCCTTCGACAATAGTGACGTCGACGCCGAAGGATTTCCAGACGGAGGCGAACTCGCAGCCGATGACTCCACCGCCCAGCACGATGGCCTTCTTGGGCAGCGTGTCCATCTGCAGGGCCTGGTCCGAGGTGATGACCTTCCCGCCGATTTCCAGACCGGGAAGGGTCCGTGAGTAGGAGCCGGTCGCCAGGATGATGTTCTTGCCGGTGTAGGACGTGCCGTCCACCTCGACGGTGGAGGTGGAGGTCAGCTTGCCTGCACCTTCGATCACCGTGATGCCCTTGGACTTGATGAGACCCTGGAGGCCCTTGTACTTGCCGGCAATAATGCCGTCCTTGTAGGCGTTGACGGCAGGCATGTCGATCGATTCGAAGGTCGCCTGGATGCCGTATTTCCCGGCGGATCGCGCGGTATCGGCGACTTCGGCCGAGTGCAGCAACGCTTTGGTGGGAATGCACCCGTTGTGAAGGCAGGTACCACCCAGCTTGCCCTTCTCGATGAGTCCCACGGTGAACCCCAGTTGGACGGCTCGGAGGGCAGCGGCATAGCCACCACTACCCCCACCCAGTACCAGGATGTCGAATTCTTGCGCAGCTGCCGTATCGGCCACTTGGACGCTCCCTCGCGTAATCTGTGACGGGCCATTGGGTCCGTCGATTGATGATTTTGGCGGAATGCTTGGTGTGATCTGGATTTACCCTATCCCCAGATCACACCAGCATCCACTTGATGAAGGGCAATGTTTGCCCCTTTGTGGGCAGTCTCACCCCTGGTTGGGAAGCGAGACTGCCCAGCAGGCTTACTTTGTAGCGGCCACGTCTTCGGCGTATGCCAGCAGGGTGCGGACACCGACGCCAGTGCCTTCCTTCGGCGTGTAGCCGTACGGGGCTCCTTCGTTGAACGCAGGTCCCGCGATATCGAGGTGTGCCCAAGGGATCTTGCGTCCGTTGACTTCGCCAACAAACTCGCGCAGGAACACGGCGGCGGTCATCATCCCGCCGAACTTCTCGCCGATGTTGGCGATGTCAGCGACCTGGGAATCGAGGCTCGGTCGGAGTTCCTCGGGGAGGGGCATCGGCCAGAACAGCTCGCCCGAACGGTCGGCCGCACCCTTGACTGCATCCACCACGTCGTCGTCGCCCATGACTCCTGACACCCGTCGGCCCAGGGCAATCATCTGCGCACCGGTGAGGGTGGCGATGTCGAGCAGCGCGTCGGGGGCCTCTTCACTGGCGGCTGCTAGTGCGTCGGCCATGACGAGGCGGCCCTCGGCGTCGGTGTTGAGTACCTCGACGGTGCGTCCACCATAAGTGGTCATCACATCCGACGGGCGCTGGGCCGAGCCGGACGGCATGTTCTCGGCGAGGCACAGCCAGCCGGTGACCTTCACGGGCAGACCCAGTTCGGCGATCGCCAGGACGGCGCTGAGCACGACGGCGGCGCCGGCCATGTCGAGCTTCATGGTCTGCATTCCGGCGGCCGGCTTCAGGGACAGCCCGCCGGAATCGAAGGTGATGCCCTTGCCGACGAAGGCGAGGCTCTTCTTTGCGGAGTTGGGGGAGTATTCCACCTTGACCAGGCGCGGCTGCCGGGATGATCCCTTGCCGACGCCGAGAATGCCGCCGTAGCCTTCCTTCTCCAGGCGCTTCTCATCCAGCACGGTGACCTTGATGGGCAGGCCCTTGCTCAGGTCCTTGGCCGCCTGGGCAAAGGTCTCCGGGTACAGGTGGCTCGGCGGCTGGTTGACCAGCGTCCGGGTGATGTTGACGCCACGGCCGAGGATACTGGCGCGGCTCAGCGCGGCTTTCAACTGACGGTCCTGCGCCACCGGGGTCACCACGGTGACGCTCTTGACCGGCTGCTTGGCCGGCGAGCCGTCCTTGGCAGCGCGGGCGGACCGGTGCTCGTCGTAGGAGTAGGCTCCCATCGCTGCACCCTCGGCCACCGCCGCGGCGTCGGCCACTGTGGCCGCCGGCAGGGCGATGGTTACCGAGTCGAGCCCGATGAGCTGGCGGATTGCCGCCCCCGCGGCGCGGCGCAGCGCCTCCTGGGTAAGGGTTCCGTCCGATGGTAGACGGCCCACACCGGTGAGTACGAGGACTTCAGCGGTGGCTCCTTCAAGGCCCGGGAGCCGGCGAACCTCGTCGGCTCCGCCGGTGATGCCGAGCAGCGGCAGGGAGTCGGCGAGTGCCTTCGCATCCTTCGCTGAGAGCGGGGAGTCGAGCAGGACTGGCGCTCCGGACTGTTGGCCGACGCCGATTACCAGGGCGTCACCTGCGGTCTTCTTGGAGTCCTTGGTGACAGCTGTCAGCTTGAGTTCGCTGGCGATATTCACTGGGTGTGTTCCTCACTTCCATGTGCTGGACAGATTGGTGGCTGGGCGCTCGATGACGCGCCGTTCCACTATCGATCGTAGTCTGTTAGGGATCCTGACGTCGGGCGGAATGAATCTGCTCCCCTCCGACGTTGGAGAAGGTATCTGTAGAAAGCCGCGAACCTGTTAGGAGGAGAGATGCTTAATCCTGAAACTCTGTTCAACTCAAACGCCGACCTGATCAACGGCCAGCAGCTGCGGGGGCTTCCTCTTCTTGCTGGTTTTACTGGATTCGTCGACGCCGGGCACGTGGTGTCCCAGGTGATCGAGGAAATGCTGACCACGCTTGACCATGAACTGGTGGCGGTCTTCGACGCTGACCAGCTGATCGACTACCGCAGCCGGCGCCCACGGATCACTTTCGCTGAGGACCACCTCGCCGATTACCACCCGCCCCGGCTTGAACTGCACCGGGTGTATGACGGCATGGGCGTGCCGTTCCTGCTGCTGGCAGGTTTTGAACCGGATCTGCAGTGGGAGCGGTTCATCAGCGCGGTGACTGGCCTGGTGGACAGGTTCGAGGTACCGCTGGTGTCCTGGATCAACTCGGTGCCGATGCCCGTGCCGCACACCCGCCCGCTCGGCGTGACAGTGCATGGGAACCGTGCGGACCTGATCGAGGGATTGAATACCTGGCGGCCAACCGCTGAGCTGCAGGCGTCAGTGGGCCACCTCCTTGAGCTGCGCCTGATCGAATCCGGGCACGACGTCGTCGGCTATGTGGTGCACGTGCCCCACTACCTCGCGGAAGCCGAATACCCGCCCGCGGCGGTCACGGCCCTTGAGTATCTCGGTGCGTCCGCGTCTTTGGTGCTGCCTACCGACCGGTTGCGTGAGGCCGGCCGCGACGTGGAACGGCAGATCGCCCGGCAGGTCGACGGATCCGCCGACGTCCGGGGCGTCGTCACTACGCTTGAGCAGCGCTATGACGAGCGCGCTGGATCCGCCGAACGTCGTTCTCTCCTGGTGAAGGAGAACAGCGAACTGGCGGACGCTGACGAGATCGGCGCCGCGGTGGAAGCCTACCTGGCCAGCCCACAGGCCGCCGATGAGTCCGAGCAATTGCTGGAAGTGGACCGGAAGGCCGGCGAAACGCCTGAGCCCGACGTCGAGCCCAAGGATGAAGCCGGACCGTAGGGTTCCAACCCTTCCTCCACAAGGGTTTTTGTGTGGGTCTTACACACATAGAGTCGGCCCGGCCGCCGCGCAGGCCGGGCCGACGGCATGCTCGATCCATGACATCCGCGCCAGCCCCACCCGAGCCTCCCTTCAAGGTCACGTCCCCAGCCGACATCCAGAGCTACATTCTCCACACGCTGGGTTTCCAGCCGGAGGCGAGCCTGGTCCTGCTCACCATGTCCGGAAAGCGGGTCGGGGCGACGCTGCGGGTTGACCTGCCCCATCCAGACGCTGACCCGGGCGCCTATGCGGCGGGCCTTTGCTCAATCCTTGCCTCCGACACCTCCGCTGACGGTGCGCTGATGATCCTCTATACGGGAGAGTCGTGGGACCGTTACGGACCGCCGCCCCGCCAGGAGCTCGTCGGCTACCTCAGGCAGGCACTGGACGCGGCGGGCCTTGCTCTGCGCGATGGGTGGCTGGTGAACGAGAACTACTGGCGTGACTATTTCTGTCAGGACCCGGGCTGCTGTCCTTGGCCGGGGCACCCCTTGGCCAGCGTCCAGAACAGCCCATTGAACGCGGAATTGGTATACCGGGGGAGCAGCTATGCGGAGTCGCTGACCGCCGCCGTGGGCAACGTCGGCCGCGAACCGTGGACGGATCGGGCGGACCTCACCCGCCGGTGGCGGCGCGAGGAGTCCCGCCTGCGACGACGCTGGCGGGATGCCTCCCAATTCAAGGCCACCCTGGCGTTCTGGGAGAAGTTGTTCGACACCGCACCTGAATCTGCCATGACCGAACCCAGACCGGAGGAACCTGCGCCGGCAGAGTGCACCACGGGCGGACCCGCCGCCGACCTGGAGGTGACCGCGCACCTGCTGGCGTCCCTCACCTGCCGCAGCATGCGGGACGCTGTGCTGGTCCTCTCCGGACTGGGCAAAGACATCGCGCTGCAGGGGGCAGCTGAGCTCGGTCTACTCCGAGGTGCTGGGCCCGCTGGTACACCCCACGCGGACACGGCTGATCGGGAGACCCCCCAGGTGGAAAATCCCGACGTGGATACCCCCGATGTAGCTGCACCCGACGCCGGGGCAGCCGGGGACAGATACTGCAACGTCCTGATCGGTCGCTACCGTGGCCAGCTGCAATGGCACCGGATCGACGCAGCCCACCGCCACCTGACCCGGTTGTCCGCCGTCGCCGAGGGTGAACCCCTCGCCGCCCTGTTGGCCATGCTTGGGTGGATCGAGTGGGCGCGCGGTCGTGGTTCCCGCGCTCACCTGTATTTCCAGCAATCGTTGACGGTGCACCCCGGCTACACGCTCGCTGAGCTGCTCGAGGAGGTGGTGGCCCGGGGTATGCTCCCCGAATGGTCCAGGGACAAGGATCTGGCGTGGCGGAACGGCACCCCAGCTGCCACCTAAGCGGCAGCGATCGGGCGGTTTCGGGAGAGCAGGGGATTTATCGAAGCCCACGAATCGTGCGACAATGGGAATTGAGACCCGGTCGGGTCCGTGTGTCAAGAAGTGTTCTGTATCTCAACCGCCCATCCTTCGCGGGATGGTGTGGGGAATAGTGCAGGCGGCGGGACAGTTCCTCTTCAGTGAGGAAAGCCCCGTCAATCTCCTTGAATTCAATCACGGACTTGACAGGGTCATAGTGGTGTTGCCCCCTTGGCAGCATCACAGACGCCGTATGAAAGGTTCTCTGTGTCGGCCAAGAAGACAACTGCACCGGATGTTACAGAACCCGGGGTAACGACCACCAAACGCCGGGCCGCCCCCAAGAAGGCGGCACCGAAGACCGCTGCTGTGAAGCCCTTGTCAGCGCGGGCCGCGAAGGCGGCAGCGCAGAACGCCGCCGCCGCCGAGGTTGAAGACGACAGCCCGGAGATCGACGCCGCGGGAAACCCGGTCGAGCCCGCTGAAACCACCGAGCGCGCGGCCGCCGAGGCCGAAACCAAGGCCGGTTCAGGCTTTGTCTACTCGGACGCCGACGACGACGACGCCCCCGCCCAGCAGGTTATTTCCGCCGGTGCCACCGCTGACCCGGTCAAGGACTACCTGAAGCAGATTGGCAAGGTAGCTCTGCTGAACGCGGAGCAGGAAGTCGATCTCGCCCTGCGCATCGAGGCTGGCCTCTTCGCCGAGGAGAAGCTCGCCGCAGACAAGGACGCCGCCAAGCCGCTGGATCCGAAACTGCGCCGTGAACTGGAATGGGTCATCCATGACGGCAAGCGGGCCAAGAACCACCTGCTGGAAGCCAACCTCCGCCTGGTGGTCTCCCTGGCCAAGCGTTACACCGGCCGCGGCATGCTGTTCCTCGACCTCATCCAGGAGGGCAACCTGGGCCTGATCCGTGCCGTCGAGAAGTTCGACTACACCAAGGGCTTCAAGTTCTCCACCTACGCCACCTGGTGGATCCGCCAGGCGATCACCCGCGCCATGGCCGACCAGGCACGGACCATCCGTATCCCTGTCCACATGGTCGAGGTCATCAACAAGCTGGCCCGTGTCCAACGCCAGATGCTGCAGGACCTGGGCCGCGAACCCACGCCCGAGGAACTCGCACTCGAACTGGACATGACACCCGAGAAGGTTGTCGAGGTTCAGAAGTACGGTCGCGAGCCCATCTCGCTGCACACCCCGCTGGGTGAAGACGGTGACTCGGAGTTCGGTGACCTGATTGAGGACTCCGAAGCCGTCGTACCCGCCGACGCCGTCAGCTTCACCCTGTTGCAGGAACAGTTGCACTCGGTGCTCGACACCCTGTCGGAACGGGAGGCGGGCGTCGTCGCGATGCGCTTTGGCCTCACCGACGGGCAGCCAAAGACGTTAGACGAAATCGGCAAGGTCTACGGCGTGACCCGTGAGCGGATCCGCCAGATCGAATCGAAAACCATGTCCAAGCTGCGCCACCCCTCCCGGTCGCAGGTGCTGCGCGACTACCTGGACTAGCAAACCTTCGGGGCCGGGAACACCGGCTTCAACCAGAAAGGACCCCCACACCTGGAGTGTGGGGGTCCTTTCTGGTTCCGGGCCGTGGCCCGGGTGACGCTTTTAGTCTTCGCTTACCGGTCCGGGTGCTGCATTCAGACGGTTGGTCTCATCCTGCCACTCGGACGTCAGCGGCCTGAGATTCGACTCAACGGAACGCGCGTGGTGGCCACAAAAGAGCAGCTCACCACCGGAGGACTGAAGAACTGCGCGCACATAGGCCTGGGCTCCGCAGCGGTCACAGCGGTCCAGCGCGGTCATTTCGCGGGTTGCTACTGCTGTTGTCATGATTGCCTCCTTAGTGGTTCCTGTAGTTCATATAACCACTATTCGTTGCCGATCCATCGCAGGCTGGGTGATCTTTCGCTGAGCGCGTAGCACAGTCCGACGCCGTCACACCTTTGATGCCGGACCGTGCGGCCCGCCTACCCCGAACCGTCGGCCCGGGGGAATATGCTGGAGGGGTGCGGCCGGAGGTCTCCGGCGCGGCGCCCGGCTTCCGGTGTCGCTTCCAACCTGTACTACCTGCCAAGGAGTTTCACCCAACGTGGCGCCACCAAGCACCGAATACAACGCCCGTCACCTTTCCGTCCTGGAAGGGCTCGAAGCCGTCCGCAAACGGCCCGGCATGTACATCGGCTCCACCGACTCCCGTGGGTTGATGCACTGCCTCTGGGAGATCATCGACAACTCGGTGGACGAGGCCCTCGCCGGTCACGGCCAAAGCATCAAGGTCATACTCCACCCGGACGGCTCGGTCGAGATCCACGATGACGGCCGAGGCATTCCCGTCGATGCCGAACCCAAAACGGGCCTCAGCGGCGTCGAAGTGGTGTTCACCAAGCTGCATGCGGGTGGAAAGTTCGGCGGCGGGTCCTACACCGCGTCCGGTGGGCTGCACGGCGTCGGCGCGAGCGTGGTCAACGCGCTGTCCGCCCGGCTGGATGTCCAGGTGGACCGCGGCAGCAAGACCTATCAGATGTCCTTCAGACGCGGCGAGCCCGGCCGTTTCCTCGACGCCAAGACCCCCTCGCCCACCGCGAAGTTTGAGCCGTTCCTCGAAAGCTCCCGGCTCGAGGTGGTCGGTACCACCAAGCGAGGAGTCACCGGTACCCGGATCCGTTACTGGGCGGACCGCCAGATCTTCACCCCTGATGCGAAGTTCTCCTACGAGGAACTGCAGTCCCGTGCCCGCCAGACGTCGTTCCTGGTACCCGGCCTGCGGATCACCCTGCGCGACGAACGCCGTCTCGCTGGCACCGCCGCCGAGGCAGGACCACTGGAGGAAGTGTTCCAGCACGACGGCGGAATCTCCGAGTTCACCACCTTCCTTGCCGCCGACAGCGCGGTGACCGATGTGTGGCGCCTGCACGGCTCCGGACGGTTCAAGGAGTCGGTGCCGGTCCTCGGAGAGAACGGGCACAGCGAGATCGCCGAGGTGGAACGCGACTGCGAGGTCGACATCGCCCTGCGCTGGGGGATCGGCTACGACACCACCGTCAAGAGCTTCGTGAACATCATCGCGACGCCCAAGGGCGGCACGCACCAGAGCGGCTTTGAGCAATCCCTCCTGAAGTCCTTCCGCAAGGTGATCGAAGCCAACGCCCGGAAGCTCAAGGCCGGCAGCGACAAGATCGAAAAGGACGACGTGTTTGCCGGGCTGACAGCCGTCCTGACCGTGCGGTTGGCGGAACCACAGTTCGAGGGCCAGACCAAGGAAATCCTCGGCACGTCAGCGGTGCGGGCCATCGTGGCGAAGGTGGTCGAGAAGGAAATCCTCGCCAGACTCAACTCCACGGCCCGCGGCGACAAGGCACAGAGTGCCTTGCTGCTGGAAAAGGTTGTCGCGGAGATGAAGTCCCGCATCTCGGCGCGGGTTCACAAGGAAACCCAGCGACGGAAGAACGCGCTTGAGACCTCGTCGATGCCGTCCAAGCTGGCCGACTGCCGGATTGACGACGTCGAGCGTTCCGAACTGTTCATCGTCGAAGGTGACAGTGCGCTCGGCACAGCGAAGCTGGCGCGCTCCTCCGACTACCAGGCGCTGCTCCCCATCCGCGGGAAGATCCTCAACGTCCAGAAGGCCTCGGTGGGGGACATGCTCGCCAACGCCGAATGCGGCGCCCTGATCCAGGTGGTGGGCGCCGGCTCCGGCCGCAGCTTCCAGCTGGACGCAGCCCGCTACGGGAAGGTGATCCTGATGACCGACGCCGACGTCGACGGCGCCCACATCCGGACCCTGCTGCTCACCCTGTTCTTCAGGTACATGCGCCCGCTGGTCGACGCGGGACGGGTGTTTGCTGCGGTGCCGCCGCTGCACCGGGTGGAGGTGGTCAACCACGGGTCCAAGGCCAACGAGACCATCTACACCTACTCGGAGCAGGAGCTGAACCGGCTCCTGGCCGCGCTGGAGAAGCAGGGCAAGCGGTACAAGGAACCCATTCAGCGGTACAAGGGGCTGGGGGAGATGGACGCCGAGCAGCTGGCCGAAACCACCATGGACCCGCGGCACCGAACCCTCCGACGGGTCCGGATCCAGGAGGCCGAATCCGCGGAGCGGGTGTTTGACCTGTTGATGGGCAGCGATGTCGCGCCGCGCAAGGACTTCATCGTGGCGGGCGCCGCGTCCCTGGACCGGGAGCAGATCGACGCCTGACCGTTCAGTCAGCACGAATGCTCACCAGGGGAGTGGCTTCAATGTGCATGAGCGTTGATGCTCAGTGAGGGTGATCCCGTGGTGAGGAGCTGTGCCCGCCATCTGGTTCCCACTGGTTCACGGTGATCAGTGGGCATGTCTAGACATTCCCACTGACCGGATCCGATCAGTGGGAAAAGAGCCCGGGAGGGTGAATCTTCCGACCGTTCAGGCAGCACAAATGCTCACCAGGGGAGTGGCTTCAATGTGCATGAGCGTTGATGCTCAGTGAGAGTGATCCCGTGGTGAGCAGCCGTGCCCGCCAGGGCCTCCCTGCACAGGGGCACCACGAGGGGAGGGCGCCCCGGGCTGCGGCGTGATGTCCTAGCCCAACACCCAGGGGGCCATCAGGAGCAGGGTGGGGGCCACCAGCAGCAGGCCGGAGGCGCCGAGGGCTACTCCCTGCTGCGCGGGCGAAAGGGGTGGCTGCGGGGTGAGGAGCCGGTGGACCCGGTTCACCGTGGATCCGGTGTCCTGCCCGTTCGGGGGCCCGGGTGTCAGCATGGTCGTGGACAACGCGTCGGGTGGACAGACGCCGTCGGGATCGTCCAGCGGACCGGACGCCACAATGGCGATCGCCCGTGCCAGGACCGGCTCGCTGACCGTCTTCAGTGCCTCGTCGTCGGCCAGCATCTCGATCAGCTCGTTGACCGCTCGCTGCGCCAGCTGGGAAGTCGGCAACCACGGCAGTGCCGACCGCCAGGCGGCAAACGCCCAGAGCAGCAGGTGGTGGCGTTGGTGGAGGTGGGCGCGCTCGTGCACCAGGACGGCGTCTAGCTCCTGCGCGGTCAGCAGTTCCAACAGCCCGTTCGACAGGACGGTGACTGAGCGGGCGCCCCCCGGCAGACAGTAGGCGACGGGGGTGGGGTGGTTGATGACCAGTGTGGCCGGGCGGTTCGCGGCCGGTGAGCTGAGCAGGTTCAGCATGTCACGGTGGCGGCGGCGCTGGCCCTGGATCTTGGCGTAGGTCAACAGCAGCGTGAAGATCAGGTGGGCGCCCAGCAGACCTGCTGCGCTGAGCGCGAAGACGTGCACCAGGCCCAGTTCAGCGGCCGGCTCATTGCTGACGGCCATGGCTCCCAACCGGCCGAGAGCCTCCACGAGGTTGTCTCCCAGCGGGTCGAGCCCCCACACCAGCATGGCACCGATCATCGAGAGCCCACCGGCCAGTGCAATGGCCTGCCAGAGGATCATGGCGATCGCTGGTGCCCGGGTGGGCCACTTGGCCCGCGACAGTGCTACCGGAGCGGGCCAGGCGAGAACGACGGCGAGCCCGGCCAACAGATGGGCGGCCCAAAACATCCGTTCAGCTGCCGAGCAGTTTACGCAGCGCCTGTGCCTCGCTGTCCGATACGCTTCCGATGAACCGTGCCAGAACAGCTTCCCGGTCCGGCGCGGTGACGAGGACCTCGTGCATCAGCTCGGCGGTGTGTTCCTCGCGGCTGGTGATGGCCCGGTAGCGGTGTGGGCGGGTTTCGCGTTCCCGCTCCACCAGGCCCTTTTTCTCCAACCGTGACAGGACGGTCAGGACAGTTGTCACAGCGAGTTCCTTGCCCACGGCCTCATTTGTGGCCAGTGCCAGCAGGTCGCGGAGCGCATTGGCTGTCAAAGCCCCGGGGGTGCCCCACAGCAGGTCCATCACTGTGCGTTCGAGTTCTCCGAGGGTGGCCATGCAAATCCTTCGTGTTAGTTGTGGGTTACTGGCTAAATCTACTCCCTTTTCCAGCAATGTTCTACATACGGTAGAACAGATCACATTGACGACGGCGAAATGCTTCACCCGGCCTCGTGTCATATTCTTTTGCCATGACTAAGTCAGTGACGGAATACTTTCCCACCGGCACGCCCCTGCAGTGGCGGCCCATCACGCCGGACGATATCGGGCAGTGGCTGGAACTGCTCAAGCGCATGGCCGAGGAAGACAAGCCGGACTGGGTTGAAGAGCGCGCCGACCTGGAGCAGATTCTGGAATCGTCCAAAACCGACCCGGTGCAGGACACCATCCTGGGCCTGGACGCTGACGGCGTGCCCCGCGCGTTCGGTGCCATCCAGAAGAACCACGGTTCCACCCTGATCCACACGATGGGCGGGGTGGATCCGGCCTGGCGGCGCCGCGGCATTGGTACCGCATTGTATGGGTGGCAGGTCGGGCGGGCCCGTCGTCGCCTTGACGAAGACGGCGCAGCGGCAGGCGTGCTGCGCACCTATGCCGAGGAGCGGGTTCCCTCCCAGCTGGCCCTGATGGAGGCGACCGGGAACACCGTGGTGCGGTACTTCACCGAGATGACCCGCCCGCTGCGGACCGAGATCCCGACGGTCGAGATCCCGGCGGGACTGCGGATCGCGACGTTTTCCGAGGAACTTTCCGAGGCGGTCCGGCTGGCCCACAACGAAGCGTTCCAGGACCACTGGGGCAGCGAACCGCGGGATCAGGAATCCTGGCGGTACACAGTGACCCACCCCGAGTTCAAGCCGGATTGGTCCCTGGCAGTGGTCGACGAGGAAACCGGCGAGGTGGCCGCCTACCAGCTGGTCAGCTTCGACCCCGGCTCGAAGGACATCCTGGGATACACGGAGGCCTACACCGACCTGCTCGGGGTGCGCCGGAACTGGCGGGGGCTCCGGCTGGCCCCCGCGCTGCTCGTCGAGGCGATGCGCCGGTTCGCGGCCGACGGTATCGAGAACGCAGGTCTGGGCGTGGACACCGAGAATCCGTCAGGCGCGCTCGGCCTGTACGAACGTCTGGGCTACGAACCCACCCACCGGGTCAGGGTCTGCGAACTACCGATCTAGCCTCAGACCGGGCTGGGCCCGATCGCATCGACCGTCTGGCTGAGCGCCACGCCTGAACCATCACGCCGACCGTGCTCGGTGGGCAGCGCCCGGGACACACCGCTGGAGGATGCGGCCTTCGCCGGTCCGTGTCCAGCCCAGGCGACGACCAACCCATCCTCGTCCTTGAGGAACCGGTGGGCGCGCACCCCGGCGGTGGCCCTGCCCTTCGCTGGGTACTCGGAGAACTCGGTGACTTTCACCGATCCCGCGGAGGTGCCGGGCAGCGCCCCGCTGGCGGCTGCAACGGTGACGACGACGGCGGCCGGGTCGTCCGCGGTCACCGCACCGAAGTGAATGACCGAGTCGCCCGTTCCCAGCTTGATGCCCGCCATCCCGCCGGCGGTGCGGCCCTGGGGCCTGACTGTCGCCGCAGGGAAGCGCAGCAGCTGTGCCTGCGAGGTGATAAAGACCAGCGCATCCTGCTCGGCAGCAGCGGCCAGGCCCACCAGCCGGTCCTTCGGCTTCAGGGAAATGACCTCCCACTCGTCCCGGTTGAGCGGGTACTCGGGAGCCACCCGCTTCACCACGCCCTGTGCGGTGCCCAGGGCGATCACGGTGTCCAGGGGCGCCAACCCCACCAGGACCTCTCCCGGAAGCAGGGTCATAAACTCCTGGGCGGGGACGCCACCGGCCAGGTTCGGAATGCCAGCGGTGGGGGCCAACGCCGGCATGTCCATCACCTGCAGGCGGAGCATCCGCCCGGCGGAGGTCACCGCACCGACCTCTGCCCGGGCGGTGGAGGGAAGGACCGATCGGAACACATCGTGCTTGACCCGCTGCCCGCCCTCACCGAAGGGATCCTGGGTGGAGGTGCGCGCCAGCTGCCCTGACGTGGAGAGGATGACCCAGCAGGGGTCGTCCGCGATCTCGAGGGGCAGGGGTGCCGGCTTGCCGCCGGTCGCAGCAGCGGTCGGCATCACGGTGCCCTTCAGCGGGGAGCTGGACTCGGACTCCAGCAGGACCGTCCGGCGCGGCGTCGCGAATTCCTCCGCTACGTCGGCAAGTTCCTCCGACAGGAGGGCCCGCAGCCGTTCCTCGGAGCCGAGCAGCTCTTCCAGCAGCGCAATCTCGCGGCGCAGCTCGTCCTGTTCCTTCTCGAGCTCGATCCGCGAGTACTTGGTCAGCTGGCGCAGACGTAGTTCGAGGATGTAATTGGCTTGCAGCTCGGACAGGTCGTAGATCGACATCAGGCGTTCCCGCGCCTGCGCCGACTCGTCGGAGGAGCGGATGATCTGAATGACCTCGTCGATATCAACGATGGCGATCAGGAGACCCTCGACCAGATGCAGCCGGTCCTTCTTGCGCCCCAGCCGGTACGTGGTGCGACGCCGGACCACCGAGAGCCGGTGCTTGATGTAGACCTGCAGCAACTCGACCAGGCCAAGGGTGCGGGGCTGCCCGTCCACCAGGGTCACATTGTTGATCCCGAAGGAATCTTCCATCGGCGTGTACCGGTACAGCTGGGCGAGGACCGCGTTCGGGTTGAATCCGTTCTTCAGCTCGATGACCAGCCGGAGACCGTGACGGCGGTCGGTCAGGTCCACAATGTCGGAGATGCCCTGCAGCTTCTTGGAGGTGACGGCATCCTTGATCTTCTCGATGATCTTTTCCGGTCCCACCGTGTAGGGGAGCTCGGTCACCACCAGACCGGTCCGCCGGGCGGAGAGCTGTTCGATGCCCACGGTGGCCCGGGTCTTGAACGATCCCCTGCCGGTGGCATAAGCGTCCCGCACCCCGGCGAGACCGACAATTTTGCCGCCGCTCGGAAGGTCCGGTCCGGGAACGAAACGCATCAGGTCATCGAGACCCGCATCCGGGTTGCTGATCAGGTGCCTGGCGGCGGCGATCACCTCGCCGAGGTTGTGTGGTGCCATGTTGGTGGCCATGCCGACGGCGATGCCGGTGGCACCGTTGACCAGCAGGTTGGGGAACGCCGCCGGGAGTACTTCCGGTTGCAGGAGCTGGTTGTCGTAGTTCGGGACGAAATCCACCACATCTTCGTCCAGATGGTCGGTCATGGTGAGCGCCGCGGCCGCGAGCCGTGCCTCGGTGTACCGGGGGGCGGCCGGGCCGTCGTCGAGCGAGCCGAAGTTGCCGTGACCGTCAATCAGGGGCAGGCGCAGCGAAAAGTCCTGGGCCATGCGCACCATCGCGTCGTAAATCGCCGCATCCCCGTGGGGGTGCAGCTTTCCCATCACCTCGCCCACCACGCGGGCGGACTTCACATGCCCGCGGTCCGGCCGCAGACCCATGTCGGTCATCATGTAGAGAATGCGCCGCTGGACGGGTTTGAGCCCGTCCCGCGCGTCGGGCAGCGCCCGGGAGTAGATCACCGAGTAGGCGTACTCCAGGAACGAATGTTCCATCTCGGAAGTGACGTCGATATCGATGATGTTCTCGGTGTAATCCACCGGGGCTGCTGTGGTTTGGCGCCTGGCCATGATCGGGTGGTCCTCGGGTCGTGAAGGGGGTGTGCTGCCAACGGTAATGACGTGGGCGCCAAACGCCCACTAGGGTGAGTCTATGGCTGCTGGCGGACATTACCCGGAATATTGGGAGGCCGACGTCGTGTTGCGGGACGGCGCCACCGCACATTTGCGACCCATCTCGCCCGACGACGCGGATGCTGTCCAGCACTTTCACATGCAGCAGTCCGAGAATTCCATCTACCTGCGGTTCTTCACCTACAAGTCGTCGCTGAGTACCAAAGAGCTCAAGCGGTTCACCGAGGTGGACCACCGCGACCGGGTCGCCTTCGTTATCACCCGCGGCACCGACATCCTGGGCATCGGCCGGTATGACCGGCTCGATGACCCGACCGAAGCGGAGGTCGCGTTCAACGTCTCGGACGCCCATCAGGGCAGGGGGCTGGGGTCCATCCTGCTGGAACACCTCGCGGCAGCGGCCCGGGAGAACGGGATCAGCCGGTTCTCGGCTGAGGTCCTTCCGGAGAACCGGAAAATGATCACCGTTTTCGCTGAGGCCGGGTATGAGGTGCAGCGCCATTTCGACGACGGCGTGGTGATGCTGCAGTTCAACATCGACCCCACCGAGAAGTCACGAGCCGTCATGGAGTCCCGCGAGCACCGCGCTGAGGCGCGCAGCGTCGCTGACCTGCTCTCGCCGTCGTCGGTCGCCGTCATCGGCGCCAGCCGCGAATGGGGAACCATCGGGTACTCCCTCCTGGAACACATCATCGACGCCGGCTACACCGGTGACGTGTACGCCGTGAACCCCGAGGCCTTCGAACTGGCGGGAATGATCTCCTTTGCATCGATCGCGGAGGTGCCGGGGCCCGTCGACCTCGCGGTCATCGCGGTGCCCTACGACCAGGTGGCAGCGGTGGTCGACCAGTGTGGGGAGGCCGGCGTCAAGGGTCTACTCGTCGCGACCGCCGGGTTCGCCGACGACGGCGCCGCCGGCCTGGCCCGGCAGCGGACCCTCGTTCACCGGGCCCGGGCCTACGGGATGCGGGTGGTGGGACCGGCATCCCTGGGACTGGTGAACACCGACCCGGCGGTCCGGCTCAACGCGTCAATGGCTCCCGCCCTGCCCACCGCCGGAGCACTGGGCCTGTTCAGCCAGTCGGCGGCGATCGGTGTTCTGCTCTACGCGGCCGCCGGGCGGCGCGGACTGGGACTGAGCTCCTTCGTCTCCGCCGGGAACCGCGCTGACATTTCCGGCAACGATGCCATGCAGTACTGGGAAGATGATCCCTCCACCCGGGCGGTGGGGCTCTACCTCGAATCGGTCGGTAACCCCCGCAAGTTCTCCCGTATCGCCCGCCGACTGTCCAAGACGAAACCCGTCATCGTGGCGAAGTCCGACGTGATGGGCCTCCAGCTGCCGCCGGGCCACGCCGTGCGCACCACCCAGGCGCCGTCCGGCGCGCTGGATGCGATGCTCAAGCAGTCGGGGGTGATCCGGGTAGAGACCACTGCCCAACTGGTGGACATCGCCCAGATCCTTGTCAGCCAGCCGCTGCCCGCCGGTCCCACCCTTGCGGTGTTCAGCAACTCCCTGGCGCTCGGCAAGGTGGTGGCCGATGCAGCCGCCGCCCAATCCCTGGACGTACGGCGCCTGGTGACCGACATCGACCTGGACACCGGACAGTCGGTCGCCCTGCCCGCCCTCCGCGCAGCGGTCCTGGAGGCCTTGGCGGACGAGGAGGTGCACTCGGCGGTCGTTGCCCTGCTGCCCGCCCCGGGCCTGACGGTCGACGCCATCGCCGCCTGCCTCAGGGACTGCTCAGGGACGGCCAACAAGCCGCTGGTCGCGTCCTTCGCCGGCATCCTGGACCCGATGGTCCGCTCCGAGGGGCTGCTCGCTGTCCCCGACAATCCGGTGGGGGAACCTACCGGCCAGCGGGGGGTGCCGTGCTATGCGGGCCCAGGAGCGGCAGTCGCGGCGCTGGGAGCCGTCGTGACGTACGCCCGGTGGCGGGCCCGGGACAACGGCGGGTTCCACGAACCGGCGGATATCGATCCGGACGCGGCGTCGGAGCTGCTCCATCAGGCGCTGGAACGGGTCGACGGGGACGGGCTGACCCGCCTGGACGCGGCAGAATCTGCCACCCTGCTGGACCACTACGGCATCACCTTGCTCCCCGCTGTCCGGTTCACCACCGCCGATGAGGCGGTCGCGGCCGCCGACCGGCTGGGCTGGCCCGTGGTCATCAAGACCGTCGATGAGCACCTCCGGCACCGGCTCGATCTCGGCGGCGTCCGGCTGAACATCGAGGATGCCGACTCTCTGCGCCTCAACATTGCCCAGATGGAGAAGGTGCTCGCGCCCTTCGGAGTCAGCGGGATGGAGGTGCAGGCGATGGCGCCATCCGGTCAGGCGTGCACCCTCCGTGCCATCGAGGACCCACTACTGGGGCCGGTGCTGTCCTTCGGGCTGGCGGGCGACGCCGTCGACCTCCTCGACGACTGGGCCCACAGCATTCCGCCGCTCTCCACCGTGGACATTTCGGACCTGGTCCGTGCACCCCGGGCCTCCCGCAAACTGTTCGGGTACCAGGGCCTCCCGGCCACCGATATCGCGGCGATCGAGAACCTGATCAAGAGGGTCGCCGTCCTGAAGGACCGCCACCCCGAGATTGCCCTGCTCGAGTTCAACCCGGTGCTGGTCTCGGCGGGTGGGCTGGTTATCCTGAGCACGGACATCCTGGTGGGCAACCCGCAGCGACGGACCGACAGTGCCCGGCGCGCCATGCGGGACTGACACCGGGTTAGGCGGCGGGCGCCCACGTAAGGGAAACTGGATATATGACCTCATCGCTCTCCGCTGAACGCCGCAGCCTCGACGCCTCCCTGGAACGGGCTGGCTTCTACCCGCGTCTGGTCGCAGACACGGTGCACGATGCCCTCGACGGCAGGGAACCGCTCTCACACGTGGTTCACCTGGAGACTCACTTCGAGCGGAACGAGGTGCACCGCCACATCACCGTGCTGGTCCTCACCGAAGACATGCTGGTGATCACCCACGTGGACGATCAGCAGCTGGACGAGGACGGGCAGCAGATGATGGCGCAGGTCTCCACCGAGTCCGTCCCGGTCAGTCAGATCCGGTCAGTGGTGCTCAGCTACCTGTACGCCCAGCCGCAGGACTACAAGCCCTCCGATCAGGCGCGTGAACTGACCCTTGCTATCGCCTGGTCCGGCGGCCAGCGGCTGGATATGGGACCGGCCGGCTGCAGCGACCCACAGTGCGACGCTGACCACGGCTACACCGG
Source organism: Arthrobacter sp. CAN_C5 (assembly GCF_017875735.1). Classification (NCBI taxonomy): domain Bacteria; kingdom Bacillati; phylum Actinomycetota; class Actinomycetes; order Micrococcales; family Micrococcaceae; genus Arthrobacter; species Arthrobacter sp. CAN_C5. The sequence goes on along the minus strand of NZ_JAGGMZ010000001.1, from coordinate 2,531,633 downwards.
CACCATCTCGCAGGAGGACATTGTGCTCCGCGTGAGCGCCGAGGCCGACGGCATGCAGGCCGTTCAGAACGCCAAGTCGTTTGCCCGCGCGCTGCGGAAGGTCAACACGGCCAACCCGGTCACGCCCGCCGCCGCGGGCACGTTGGCTCCGGCGCCGCGCAGGCAGCCCGGTCTCGGTGCGCGTTTCAGCCGGACGCACCACCAGGGCTAGCCCGCAGTGGACCACGTAACCGGACACCGGGAGCCTCTTCCGGCGGCACCCGCCTATGGCCGCAACACCATCGCCGAGGTGTTTACCAGCGCCGCCGCCGCCCTGGATCTCACCTCCGCCACCGGCCCCTTCGATAATGCCCTTGGCCTGCCGGACGCGTCCCGCGTCTGCGTGGTGGTGGTCGACGGTCTCGGGTCGGCGCTGCTGAAGAAACGTGGCGGGCACGCTCCGTTCCTGCGGCGGCACCTGGACAGCGCGCGCACCATCGGATCGGCGTTCCCGTCAACGACCGCCGCGTCGCTGGCCAGCCTCGGCACCGGTCTGCCTCCCGGGATGCACGGCCTGGTTGGCTACGACGTCCTGGATCCCGGGCAGGACAAGGTGGTGAACATGCTCGGCGGCTGGGACTCCGCAGTGGACCCAGAGCGTTGGCAGCCCTACCCCTCGGTCTTCGAACAGGTTTCCTCCCAGATCCCCGTGGTGAGCGTTTCCCTCCCGAAGTTCGCTGATTCTGCCATGACCCGCGCCGCACTCAGGGGCGGCAGCTACGTGGCAGCGGGAACCCTGCAGGCGCGGGTGCGCAGTGCACATGAGCAGCTTGCTGCGACGAAGCGCTCCCTCGTGTACCTCTACTTCAACGAGATGGATAAGGCTGGACACCGGTTCGGCTGCGGTTCGCCCCAGTGGGGTACCCAGCTGGAGGATGTCGACGCCGCTGTCAAAACGCTCGCCGCCCGCGTGCCATCCGACACGCTGCTGCTGCTGACCGCGGACCACGGGATGGTCGACGTCGATGTAGCGCACCGCTACGACTTTTCGACCGATCCCACACTGATCGACGGAGTCGCCCACACGGCCGGAGAGCCGCGGATGCTCCACCTGTACCTGGAGCCCGGTCTGTCCGCTGACCGGCGCGAGAGCCTCATCGCGGCCTGGCAAAAGGCCTACGGGCAGTTCGCGTGGATCTTCACCCGTGAGCAGGCCATCGAGGGAGGGCTGTTCGGACAGGTCGACGAACGGGTCCTGCCTCGCATCGGTGACCTCCTGGTCGCGGCACGGGAACCCATTGCGCTGTACGATCGCCGCCGCACCTCCGAATCGGCGATGGAAGTCGTGGGGCAGCACGGCTCCCTGACCCGCGCTGAACGCGAAGTGCCGTTGCTGACGCTCGGCCGTCCGGGCGGGAAGGTCACCCGTGGCTGAACTGATCTTCTTTTCCGGCACCATGGACTGCGGCAAGTCGACGCTGGCTCTGCAGATGGACCACAACCACCGTGCCAGGGGGCGTGCCGGTTTGCTCTTCAGCTCCCACGACCGGGCGGGGGAGGCGATGATCTCCAGCCGGCTCGGGCTCCAGACGGGGGCGGTGGAGGTCTCTGACAGCAGCGATTTCTGGGCCGAGATTGTCCGACGGCGTACGGCCGCGGAACGGGTCGATTACCTCATCTGCGACGAGGCCCAGTTTTACACCGGCGAGCAGATCGACCAGCTGGCGCGCATTGTCGATGAGATGGACGTCGACGTGTTTGCGTTCGGGATCACCTCGGATTTCCGAACTAGGCTTTTCCCGGGCTCACAGCGGCTGATTGAACTCGCGGACCGGGTCCAGGTGCTTCAGGTGGAGGCGCTCTGTTGGTGCGGCCGGCGGGCTACCCACAATGCTCGGACCATCGACGGCGTGATGGTTGTGGAGGGCGACCAGGTGGTGCTGGGCGACGTCGAACTACAGAAGGTGCAGCGGGACCCGCTGCAACCCGAACTACCGATTGTTGACGGGGTTGAGGAAGACGCTCCCCACCTGCCCGTGACGGCTTACGAAACGTTGTGCCGGCGACACCACACCCGGCGGGTCACCCTGCGGACAGCCAACGCAATGAAGAGCAACGAAATGCTGCTTCCGTTCTCACCCTAGGGGGGAACGGAAGCAGCATTTCGTTGTCTCAGTGCACGTGGTCTCAGTACACCTAGTCGCTCTTGGTACCGAAGACGATCTCATCCCAGCTGGGGACGCTTGACCGCTTCGGCCGGATCTTGCGATCTGCCGGCTCGTCTGCTGCCTTCGGTGAGCTGGCGGGCACCGGGTCCCGTCCCTGGCGGTCATCTGTTGCCTCAGCCGGGTCATCCGACGGCTGTACCGGGCGGCTGGGCCGGGCGAAAATACTGATCTCGTGGGTTTCAGTGCTCACTGCTTCGGAGAGGCGGGGCGAGCCATCACTGTAGGTCTGGTGCTCCTGGTCGTCGTCGTGCGGCACTGATGGGGCCAGGCTGAGGCCGGCAAACCGCTGTGGTCCCTCGGCGTCATCGGTGCTCTCAGCGGATCCGGTGGCCTCCAGCTCCTCTTCGCCCTCGGTGGGACGGGGGTGGGCAGCCGGGATGCTGCCCTTGGCCAGCAGGTGCGCGAGGGCGTCGTCGCCCTCCTCATCCACTCCCAGGCGCTGCCCGCGGCGGGACCGGAGCACGTCCAACAGGTTGTCGGAGGCTTCTTCGGCGGCAACCTCGGGGGACTTCTGGGCTTCGAAGTCGAAGACGTGATCGGCGACGGCGCTGAGCCGGCGCGTCGGCAGGGGGCCGTCGAGTGGTTCGAGCTCGCTGAGCAGCTGGGCCCAGCGGTTGGTGTTGAGGACCGTCTTGCGGCTGGGGTTGAACGTCCACTGGGCTGGTGGCTCCTCGCCCACGCTTACCCGGGCGTCGGTCGCGAGCTCAAAGCGGGCGACGACATTCCATAGTCCGTCCGGGCGGCGCCACGCGTCCCACTCGACGCCGCTCGGGTCCACCCCGTAGGCCTGCAGACGGTAGTCAACCATTTCACCCAGCTGCGCCGGGTTCTCACCAAACGCTGACCGGTAGCCATCGTGGGACGGCAAGGGGGAGGACACCTCGACGCGCTGGGCCAGGATGGCCATGTAATCTCGCTCGGCGCGCACCGGACCCTCGTAGCGGAGCACGTGCGCCAGTTCCTGGCCGGACTCGTCAACGATGTCCTGTGCCGTTGCGCCGCTGCGGATCCGCGCCTGGATGTCGCGCGGTGACAGTGGCACCACCGGCTTGCCCGCCGGGGGTGGTGGTGTGGTGATCTTGTGCTGTTCCATGGGGCGGGAAACCGCCATGCGGAGCGCCTCGTTGACCGGCAGGCTGTAGCTCGAGCCGTCCTCGCCGTTCAAGTGCAGGTGTCCGCCGTTTTCGTGAACACCTACCAGCCGTAGTTCCTGCATGAAAATCCTCCGAGCCGACATTGCTTCCTTACCGTGAAACTGTGCCACCTGTTGGCCCACATGCCTACTACACCCGTGGTGTGGCGAGGAACTTTCGCCGTCGGATAGGCCAGGACGACGCCGAATTGGACTATCACGGCAGCTTCCGTAACAATCGCTGGCTACGGGCACAAACTGCAGTCGGTCAGCGTTGGAGACGACGTTGCACAGTTTCGACATGAACGTTGGACAGGTTCCATGGAGCACAACCACAGAACACCGGAGAGTGAACAACCCCTAATGGCGCTTGATGACTATACGCCGCGCACCACCCACGAGGCCGTCGGCACTGATTCGGTCGATGAGTTGAACGCCCAACGTGCCGAGCACCAGTCGCCGGTGATCGACGAGGACGAGCTGGAAGCTGCCGATGGGTTCGAACTACCCGGAGCCGACCTCTCGGGCGAGGAAATCCAGGTGCGGATCCTTCCAGCCCAGGCCGATGAATTTACCTGTGCCTCCTGTTTCCTGGTGCGCCACCGATCCCAGATCGCCCGGCAGATCGGTGCGCTGACTTACTGCAGCGATTGCGAGGGATAGACCGCCAGGACCGAGCATTAGCTGGCCAGGGCGGCGACGAGCTGGTCGGGGCGGCGGGTGGAAGTCATCCAATAAGGAGTGGGATCCGCCGGGTCGGTGATGGCCACCCGGACCACCGGGGAGATCCAGCCGCGAATACACAGGTATGCCGTCGCATTCAGTTGCGGTCCGCGCTGCGCGGTCGCGTCCTCTCCCATGTAGGCCGTCGCCTCACCGAGGAATTGCCGTTCTATGGTGGCCCGTCCCACGGTCAGGTGCGACGAGGTGACGACGATCCGTGGGGTCGACAGCACCAGGAGCGTGACCAAAACCACCGCGACGACGGTGGCCGCGATGAACCCGGTGGTCAGGTTGATCGGGGCGAACGTGACGACTGAGGCGCCCGCTGCTCCGGCCGCGACGAGCCAGATCCACGGTGCGGGCCAGAGCCGCTCCTCGTAGATGACGGGGCTGGCGGATGGTCCGGGCGCGGGGGTTGACATACCCCTACCCTGACAGATTTTCCGGGCCACTTCATCCCGATGCGCACCATCAGGCCACCCGGCGGCCGCCAAGGTTAAGGCGCTAGAGTGAAGGCCTACCCCGATCACCCACGACGTAGCTGGAGTAAGAACGTGCTGGACCCACAGCGGAGACTTCCCGTGCAGATCAAACTGCTCGACGACGCGATGACACCCCCGGCGTACGCCCAGCCGGGTGACGCAGGAGCAGACCTGCGGACCCGCATCGATTTCCGGCTGGCCCCGGGGGAGCGGGCCCTGGTGCCCACCGGTGTGGCCATTGCCCTCCCGGAAGGGTATGTGGGCCTGGTCCATCCGCGGTCCGGTCTGGCTACGAAGCACGGGGTGACTGTGGTCAACGCTCCGGGGACCATCGACTCAGGCTACCGGGGTGAGATTGCCGTCACCCTCCTCAATACCGACACTACTGAGTCCCTGAGCTTCAAGCGGGGGGACCGGATCGCCCAGCTCATCATCCAACAGGTGGAACAGGCCGACTTCACCGTGGTTCAGGAGCTTCCGGAATCGGTGCGGGGCGCTGCGGGATTCGGGTCCACCGGCGGCTACACCATTGAAAACACAGCGCATCCGACCCACGCATAACCTAGAGGATATCCAGCTACGGGACCCGACACTACGGATCCCACACACCAAGGAAAGGAACCCAATCATGGTTTTTGGGCGCCTGAAGAAGAAGCAAGCGAACCTCCCGGCAGAAGAGGCGGCACCCGCCGGCAGCCCGGTCGAGGAACAGGATGCATCAGCGGCAGCCGCTGCAACCGACGAGGCAACCACCGGGGCGAGCACCCCGACGGACGTCCCCGAACCGGAAATGGTCTCTGACGACACCGCCGCTCCGGCCGCAGCCGACGACGACGTCGAGCCAACCCCCGCGGCCCCCGCAACTCCCGTGGCGCCCGCCCCAGGAGTGGTTGTCTCCCGTGACAACGGCCCGTTCGACGTCTCGGAACACGACAACGACGCCGGCTACATCGACCTCGGGGCCCTCCGTATCGGGGCGGCCGAAGGCCTGCAACTTCGTCTGGAAGTGGAAGAGAAGACCAAGCGGGTCATCGCCGTGACCCTCGACCTGAACGGATCGAACCTGCAACTGCAGGTGTTCGCTGCTCCCCGCACCGATGGGTTGTGGGACGAAATCCGCGCCCAGATCGGCGTCTCCGTCGGTTCGCAGGGCGGCACGGTCCAGGATCGGGTTGGAACCTTCGGCACCGAGCTGGTCGCCCAGCTCCCGGCCAAAACCGCCGATGGGCAGCCCGGCTTCCGGGTGGCTCGCTTCCTCGGCGTCGACGGCCCCCGCTGGTTCCTCCGCGGGGTCATCGGCGGACCCGCGGCGATCAACAAGGAAGCGGCCGCACCGATTGAGGAACTCTTCCGCAAGGTCGTCGTGGTCAGGGGAGACCACCCGCTGCCGCCGCGTGAACTGCTACAGCTCCGGCTGCCCAAGGAATCGGCGTCAGCGCGTCCCACTGAGCCCGTGCAACCGGCTCCTGATCTCACCGATCCGCTGAAACGCGGTCCCGAGATCACCCACATTGGCTGATCGGCCGGGGGTCGACAGCGCCGGGGTGCACCCCGGCGCCACAGGCATCGCAGGGCTTCCGGCCCGAGGACGGGCCCGGGCCCGGGGCTACATTTCCCGGATCACTGTCCTGCCCCGCAGCTCAGCACCCCAGTTCTCCGCGGTCGTGTCCGACGACGCCCCGCCGGTGACCGCCGGATCCGACCGCCGCGACAGTGTGTCCCGCCGCCAACGGGCCCAGGTGCGGTTGGTCTGGATCGGGCAGCGGCGGGTGCCGGGCATCGAAGCGGGAACCCAGATAGCTTTTGAAGGTATGGTCAGCCCGGTGGACGGGATGCCAACGATCTACAATCCTCGTTACGAAATCATCGGCCGTCCGGAGGCACAGCAGTGAGCACCCCGCAACCACCCAGCACCGGGCCCGAGCCCGATCCGGCGCAGCGTCAAGGGCCCTCGGCAGCTGAACTGGCGGAACAGTATGCCGCACGGTCCGGTATGCAACGCTCGGAGGACGGCCAGATCGACGTCCTGAAGTCGATTGGTGGCGTCAGGGGCCTCGCCGAAAGCATCCTGCCCGGCCTGATCTTTACGGTGGTCTTCACCATCAACCGGGACCTGGCGAGTTCCCTCATCGCCGCGCTGGGTGTCGCGGCTGTCTTCACCGTCATCCGCCTGGTCTCCAGGACCCCCCTCACGCAGGCGCTATCCGGCCTGATCGGCGTGGCGATCTGCGCTTTCGTCGCAAACCGCACCGGCAACGCCGAAGACTTTTTTGTCCCCGGATTCTTCACGAACGGCGCCTACATCATGGTGATGGTCATCTCCATCGCAGCGCGGTGGCCGATCGCTGGGCTGTTGTTCGGCTTCATTAGGGGCGAAGGAGTCGACTGGCGGAAGGACCCCCTGCGGGTCAAGGCGTACACCATCGCCACCTGGATCATCGTGACGGTTCTTGGACTGAGGCTCGCGGTCCAGATGCCCCTGTATTTCGCCGAGAACTTCGTGGCACTCGGGACCACCCGGCTGATTATGGGGCTACCGCTCTATGCGCTCGGACTGTGGCTCGCGTGGCTCGTGTCCCGCCCGCCCGCCCAGCTCCCTGCCGGGGCAGCAGGCCGGTAGCCCGAGGCTGGCGGCAGCCCTAAAGTCAGGGGAGCCGTCAGCCAGCGGAACTGTGGGTTAGGGCAGCCCCGGCGCGTCGACCGGCGCACCGGGCTCGTCGTCGCCCGCGTCACCGGGAACGGCGAGCAGCACGCTGCGGAGCGCATCCTCAGCGGCGATCGCGGCGATCAGGAACAGCTCGTCGCCCGGTTCCACCACATCGTCCGGGCTCGGCGTAATCGATGCGTCGTCCCGCAGGATTGCCACCACGGTGCAATCCTCCGGCAGGATCAGCGAACCGAGGGTCCGGCCCACGATCGGCGACTCCTGCGGGACAGTGAACTCGACGATCGACGTGACACCGCTCTGCAGTGTCAGCAGCCTGACCAGGTCGCCAATCTCGACCGCCTCCTCGACGAGCGCGGTCATCAGCCGGGGAGTGTTCACTGCCACGTCGACACCCCACGAGTCGTCGAACATCCAGTCATTCTTCGGGTTGTTGACCCGACCCACCGTCCGGCCCACCCCAAACTCGCTCTTCGCCAGCAGGGACACCACCAGGTTGACCTTGTCATCGCCCGTCGCGGAGACCACCACGTCAGCCTCATCCAGCCGGGCGTCCTTGAGCGTGGTCAGCTCGCAGGCGTCGCCGATCAGCCACTTGGCGCCTTTGAGACCGCTGCGGCCGATCACCTCGGGCTTCTCGTCGATCAGCAGGATCTCGTGGTTGTTCGAGAGCAGCTCCTTGGCGATCGACGATCCCACGCTTCCCGCGCCCGCTATGACTACTCTCACTCCGACTCCTCCACAGGTTTCTTGGCGAGGATACGCCCAATCTCGTCGGTGGCGGAGGTCTTCATCATGGCGTGCACAATGTCGCCTTCCTGGTAGGAAGTCTCCGAGGTGGGCAGCATCCCCTCACCGAACCGGGTGAGGTAAGCGACGCGGATCCCGGACGCGGCCTCGATATCGGCGAGCGACCGTCCCAGCCAGCCGTCGTGCAGGGTGAGCTCACCGAGAATCAACCGTCCCGAGGTCTCCCGGAAATCCCCGTTGATGCTCTGTTCCGGCAGGATGCGGCGCAGCACCTGGTCGGCGCTCCACCGGACCGCGGCAACGGTGGGAATGCCCAGACGCTGATAGATCTCCGCGCGTCCGGGGTCGTAGATGCGCGCCACCACGTGCGGCACATGGAAGATCTCGCGGGCCACCCGGGTAGCGAGGATGTTTGAGTTGTCGCCGCTCGACACCGCAGCGAAGGCATAGGCGTTTTCAATGTCGGCGTTCTTCAGCGTGTCGCGGTCAAAACCGACGCCGGTGACCTTCCGCCCCCCGAACGTTCCCCGGAGCCGGCGGAATGCGCGGTCGTCCTGGTCAATGATGGCCACCGTATGCCCCGACTCGTCAAGGGTATGGGCGAGACTGACGCCAACCCTGCCGCACCCCATAATCACAAAATGCGCCACTAGCGCCACCTGCCGTTCCAACCGATTGCCAACCTACGTGTCAACGCGCTCCACTCGCTGGGGGCCTGCGTCCGCTGCACCCAGCCTAATGGAGTGTGGCAGCAACAAACGCGCTAGTCTGTGGGCTGTGCTGACTTTCTTTGAAGCCGTCAAGCGGGTGCTGGTGGGCAAACCGTTCCGCAACGACCGGCTGCGGCATCAGACCCTGCCCAAGCGGATCGCGATGCCGGTGTTCTCGGCCAATGCCCTGTCCTCCGTGGCCTACGCACCCGACGAAATCCTCCTCACCCTGGCTTTGGCAGGACTGGCGGCCGTATCGGTGTCCCCCTGGGTAGGTTTGGCCGTCCTGGTGGTGCTGCTGGTGGTGATCGCCTCCTATCGGCAAGCCGTCCACGCGTACCCCACCGGGGGCGGCGACTACGAGATTGCCCGCCGCAATCTGGGAAGTTCAGCCGGACTCACCGTGGCGTCGGCTCTGATGGTGGATTACGTGCTGACCGTCGCCGTCTCCGTGTCCGCCGCTGCCCACTACCTCATTGCCCTCGCCCCGGGATTGGCTGGTGGCCAGACGGTGATGGCGGTGGCTGGCGTCGTCGTCCTGGTGTTGCTGAACCTCCGCGGCGTGTCCCGGAACACCCTCGCCCTGGCCATCCCCACCTATGTCTTCCTGGCCGCGATCCTCGGCATGTGCGCGGTCGGCATCATCCAGCGCCTCAACGGGACGCTGGGGGAGGCGCCCAGCGCCAGGTTCGAAATCATCCCGGACCCCGCGCTCGACGCCGGACTGGTGGGCCTCGCGGGTGCGCTGCTGATTCTCCGGGCCTTCTCCGCCGGGGCGGCAGCCCTCACCGGTGTCGAGGTCCCCAGCGCCAACGTGCCAAGCTTCCAGGCTCCCCGCAGCCGCAACGCAGCGTCCAGCCTGCTCATTCTCGGCGTCGCTGCGTCGGCCATGATGGCCGGGGTGATCTACCTGGCCAACGCGGTGAAGGTGCACGTGGTGCAGAACCCGCAGGAGCAGCTGCTGCTGGACGGCAATCCCGTATCCGAGGACTACATCCAGAACCCGGTGGTGAGCCAGCTGGCCCGCACCATCTTCAGCGACGCGGCGATACCCTTCGTCCTGGTGGTGGGCGCCACCGCCCTCATCCTGGTCCTGGCCGGTCACGCCGCCTTCAACGGCTTTCCCGTCCTAGCCTCCATCCTCGCCAAGGACGGCTATCTGCCCCGCCAGCTACGCACCCGGGGGGACCGGCTCACCTTCAGCAACGGCATCCTCGCCCTCGGCGCTGGAGCCATTTTGCTGATCTTTGTCTTCCGGGCCGACGTCACCCAGCTGGTGCAGCTCTATATTGTCGGCGTGTTTGTGTCCTTCACCGCCAGCCAGGCCGCACTGATCAAGCACTGGACCCGCGAACTGCGCAGCACCGCAGACAAGAAGCGGCGGTGGCGGATGAAGAAGTCACGGGCCATCAACACGGTCGGTTTCGTGCTCACCGCCGCTGTGCTGGTGGTGGTCCTGGTGACCAAGTTCAAATACGGCGCCTGGGTGGCGGTGCTGGCAATGGTGGTCCTGTTCGCGCTCATGCACAGCATCAAGCGGCACTACGACCAGGTGGCGAACGAACTGGCCCTCGACGAATCCACCTTCTCCCGGGCGCTACCGTCCCGCGTCCACGCGGTCATCCTGGTCTCCCACGTCCGGAAGCCGGTGCTCCGGGCACTGGCGTTCGCCCGCGCGTCCCGGCCGTCCAGGCTGGACGCGATCGTGGTGGACGTGGACCCCGAAGAGACCGAGCGGACGCTGCGCGACTGGGACCGGTACGAAATTCCGGTGCCGATCACCGTCCTGGCGTCACCCTACCGGGACACCATCCTCCCGATCATGGAGTACATCAGGAGCATCCGCAGCGACTCCCCACGGGACCTGATTGTCGTGTACATCCCCGAATATGTCGTCGGCCGATGGTGGGAGCAGCTGGTCCACAACCAGACCGCCCTCCGCATCAAGACCCGGCTGCACTTCGAGCCGGGGGTTATGGTGGCAAGTGTCCCCTGGCAGCTCGCATCCTCCGACGCTGCAAAGAAATTTCAGGACCTGCAGTGACATTGTTTTAGCTTCACCTTTCGTTCCACAGAGCCGCAGCACTAGTTAAGGACCCACAGTGACAGACGAGCCGTCAGGCACCCTCGACCTCTCCATCGGCCCGGTGGCCCACGGTGGCCACTGCGTCGCGCGACATGAGGGCCGGGTCATCTTTGTGCGTCATGCCCTGCCCGGTGAGAGAGTGCGGGTCAGGCTCACGGAGCACGACGACGGCGCGAGCTTCTGGCGCGCGGACGTGGTCGAGGCGCTGGAGGCATCAGAGCACCGGGTCAACCATCCATGGCCCCTTGCCGATGCGTTGCTGGCCGCCCAACGGGGCGCGGCGCCCGTGGGCGGTGCCGAGTTTGGGCATATCGCCCTGCCCACCCAGCGCCAGCTCAAGGGGACGGTCGTCAGCGAGCAGCTCGCCCGGCTGGCGGGAGTGGAGCGGACGGTCGAGGTGGAACCGGTTCCGGGCGAATCCCCGGACGGCCTGAGGTGGCGCACCCGGGCAAGTTTTGCCGTGGCACCCGACGGGCATCTCGCCATGCATGCCCACCGCTCCAACGAACTGATCCCGGTAGCCGAGATGCCGCTCGCCATCGATGCGATCAACGAACTCCAGCTGTGGACCATCGACTTCACCGGCATCCAGCGGGTTGAGGTGGCGGTCGGCTCCGCGGGCGGGCCGCCCCTTGTGCTCCTGGTTCCCGCGCCGGGGGCACGGCGCAAACAGACCGCGGCCGTCGTTCACCAGTTCGACGGTCCCGCGGTCGCCTTCTGGGATCCCGAGAAGGGGACGGTGGAGCGGGTTCGGGGCAAGACCTGGCTCGCTGAGACGGTGCGGGATCAGACCTACCGGATTACGGGCGACGGGTTCTGGCAGATTCACCGGGGCGCACCGGATCTGCTGATGGGCGCTGTCCTGGATGGCCTGGCCATCCAGCCGGGGGAGCGGGCCGCCGATCTCTATGCGGGGGCGGGGCTCTTCACTGCGCCGATCGCCGATGCCGTCGGCGACACGGGCAGCGTCCTCGCGGTCGAGGGGGCGCCCGGCGCCTCCCGCGACGCCAAGCGAAACCTGCACGGCCGCACCCAGGTCGACATCGTGCAGGGCAAGGTGGACCGGGTGCTCCAGGAGCGGAAGCCTTCGCTCGATGTTGTGGTGCTGGATCCGCCGCGCGCCGGCGCGGGTCAGGCCGCCATCACCGAGGTGATTTCCGCCGGTCCGCGTGCAGTGGGTTACGTGTCCTGCGACCCGGCGTCGTTCGCCCGCGACGTCGGATACTTCCAGCAGGCCGGGTGGGAACTGGACACCCTCCGCGTGTTCGACCTGTACCCCCACACGCATCACCTGGAGTCCTTCGCAGTGCTCCGACCGACTGCCGGCTAGGTCCGACGGCGGGTCGGTCGCCCATCGGTGCTCCCGGCCGGTCCCCGGTCGCCACCGGGTCCGTGGCGTTTTGGCCACGGGCACGCTTGGCGGGGATCCCGCGTTAGAGTTAAAGACCCGCAGGTGGACGTCCGGCGGGATTGACCAACGCAAGGAGGCACCGATGGGACTCTTGGAAACCATCCGCCACCCCCAGGATCTCAGCCGGCTCACCGACGACCAGCTGATGCGCCTGACCGGGGAGATCCGTGACTTCCTGATCACCAACGTGTCCCGGACCGGAGGGCACCTCGGCCCCAACCTGGGAGTCGTCGAACTGACCCTCGGGATGCACCGGGTCTTCGATTCGCCGCGCGATGCGATGATCTTCGACACGGGACACCAGTCCTACGTGCACAAACTTCTCACCGGCCGCCAGGACTTCAGCACCCTCCGCCAGCAGGGCGGACTGTCCGGTTACCCGTCCCGCGCCGAATCCGAACACGACGTCGTCGAGAGCTCCCACGCGTCCTCGTCCCTGTCGTGGGCGGACGGCATCTCGCGCGCCCGGGTGCTCGCCGGTGAAGGCGACCGGTACACCGTGGTGCTGGTCGGCGACGGTGCCCTGACCGGTGGGATGGCCTGGGAGGCCATCAACAACATTGCCGCCGACAAGCGTCGCCGGGTGGTGATCGTTGTCAACGACAACGGCAGGTCCTACGCGCCGACCATCGGGGGAGTCGCCGACTACCTTGCCTCGCTGCGGCCAACCCTCGACACAGTCCGCACCCACCCCGTCTACGAGGGAACCCTCGACTGGTCGAAGCGGCGCCTCCAGAACGGCGGTCCCGTGGGCCGTTTCGCGTACAAGAGCCTGCATGCCACGAAAAAGGGCATCAAGGACTGGTGGGCACCCCAGGGGTTGTTCGAGGACCTTGGGATGAAATACGTCGGCCCGATCAACGGCCACGACCTGGCAGCCGTCGAGCACGCGCTGCACCAGGCCCGCAACTATGAGGGACCGGTGATCGTTCATGCGATGACCGAGAAGGGGTACGGCTACGCCCCGGCCCGCGCCCACGTCGACGACCAGTTCCACGCAGTGGGCATCATCGACCCCGAAACCGGTCAGCCCGTCGGTGCCGCCGGACCGCAGTCGTGGACCTCGGTTTTTGCCGACGAGATCACGGCCATCGCGGACGAGCGCAAGGACATCGTCGGGATCACCGGCGCCATGCTCATCCCCGTGGGCCTGCACAAGTTCGCGGAGAAGTACCCGGAACGGGTATTCGACGTCGGCATCGCCGAGCAGCACGCACTCACCAGCGCCGCCGGGATGGCGTTCGGCGGGTTGCACCCGGTGGTTGCGCTGTACGCAACCTTCCTGGGCCGGGGCTTCGACCAGCTCCTGATGGATGTGGCACTGCACAAGGCGGGCGTCACCGTGGTCCTGGACCGTTCGGGAGTCACCGGCCCCGACGGCGCGAGCCACCACGGGATGTGGGACATGGCCATGCTCCAGATCATTCCCGGGCTGCACCTGGCCGCCCCCCGAGACGCCACCCGGTTGCGTGAAGAGCTTCGGGAAGCGGTCGCCATCGGCGACGCCCCCAGCGTGGTCCGCTACTCCAAGGGCGCGGTGGGCGCCGAGGTACCGGCCATTGAGCGGCTCGACGACGGCGTCGAAGTGCTCCTTCGCCGCCCAGCCGGATCGAACAACAATGACGTCCTCATTGTCAGTGTCGGCGCGATGAGCGAGCTGGCCCTGGACGTCGCCAACCGGTTGGGTGCCCAGGGGATCAGTTCGACGGTCATCGATCCGCGGTGGGTCCTCCCCGTGCGCCGCTCGGTGATCGACATGGCCGCCGAGCACCGCATTGTCATCGTGATTGAGGACGGCGTCAGGGCGGGCGGCGTCGGGTCACGGATCCGGCAGGAAATGCGCGCCTGCGGTGTCGACACCGCACTGAATGAGGTAGGGCTTCCAGTGGAATTCCTCGACCACGGCACCCGCAGCGAGGTGCTCGAGCGCGTCGGACTGACCGCCCGCAAGGTGGCACAGGACGTCGTCGAACAGGTGCTGGGCACCCGGGTCCCCGTCGCACGCCCCCTCACCGGTCAGGATTCACCGGTGACCGGGCAGCTGCCCAAACTCTAAACCACCGAAAAGCTCAGTGTCAGAAACAGTCTGTGAGACAATGAACGTGGCTGGCAGGGGAACCACATTCCCCGGCCGGTCCAGTGACAGGCTTCCGGCTCTGCCGGCGACGCTTCCGCGTGCATCGTGAAAACATCCTGACGGATGGGGTGCCGGGAATCCGCTGTGCAGGCCAACCGTTGGGAAAGCAGCGGGTAAGGAAAAGCGCCACTGGTCTTCGAGTGATGCCGCACCCCACGGATGGTGCGACCTCGAAGCTCACTTAGACGACTTCCGGTAAGCGCGAGGCGCCAAGGTCCGCGAACAACCGACATACTGCCCCCGGGGGCGTCGGAATGTGGCCGACGCCGCAGGGGCGCTGGAGCAAAACACCATATGGATCATCAGCAGAACCCGACAGAGCAAAATCCGACAGACCCCGCGCAGGAACAGCTCGATGTTCCGGTGAAGAAGGCTCCAAGGACCCGCCGCAAGAAGGTGGAGCCCGCGGCCGAGACCCCGCAGGAGTCACTCACCGACCCTGCCGCCACCGACGCTGCATCCACTGAAACGGCGGCCGCCGACGTGCCAGCCGCACCGCGCCGTCGCGCCTCGCGCAGCCGCAAGGCAGCGACCAGCGATATCGTCCTCCCCGATGCACCGGCCACCCCGCCAACGGGTGCGACGACGCCGGACCCGGCAGCAGCCGATCCTGCAGGCCAGTCAGCAGCAGCTGATCCAGCCGACTCAACCGAAGCCGAGCCCAAGGCGAAGGCCCCGTCCCGGCGCCGTTCCACCCGCAAGGCTGACGCCACGAACACAGCACCCAGCGAGGACACAGCGAGCGGGGACGCCGAGGCGGCCGCGCCACCGGTGGATGCCGAGCTGACCCCGGTCAAAAAGGCCCCGCGCCGCCGGCTCACCGTGGCCCAGAAGAAGGCTGCGGCCGCGGAGGCTGCCGCTGCGGAGGGCACCCCAACCCAGGAAGCGGCGGGCCAGGGCACCTCCAACGGTGCCAGCGCGGGTACTGGTGGCGTTGCCGCCGACCAGGACGCTTCCCGCGAGGCCGTGCAGGACGCACGGGAAACCCCAGCCGCGCTCCAGGTGGCCGAAGCTTCCGAGGTCCCTCCGACCCTGTCGGCGGCCGACCCCTTTGCGATCCCCGCGTCGCTGTTTCACGCCCCCGATCTGCAGGCTGTTGCAGCCCCCGTCAGGAAGACCGCTGTCGCGGGGCCCTCCGCCGAGGACGACACCGCCGAGGACGATGAGGACGGTGACACCGAGACCGGTGGGCGCCGCCGTCGTCGCAACCGTCGCAGCCGGGGCAGGGGCCGCGCCGACCAGGACGCCGGCAGCAACGACAACGACCAGGCTGCCGATGGCGGCTCGGACAGTGACAGCGATGAGGGCGTGACCTCGCGTCGCCGCCGTCGCCGTCGCCGCGGAGACGAGGACCTCGAACTCACCGGCGGCCAGGATGACGACCCACCCAACACGGTGACCAGGGTGCGTGCACCCCGGCAGGCCCAGGAGACTGCACCCTCCAACAAGGTCACCAGCGTCAAGGGATCCACCCGGTTGGAGGCCAAAAAGCAGCGCCGGCGGGAATCCCGCGACACCGGGCGCCGTCGCCAGGTCATCACCGAGGCAGAATTCCTGGCACGCCGCGAATCGGTGGACCGGCAGATGATCGTCAGGCAGCGCGACGACAGGATCCAGATCGCCGTCCTCGAGGACGGATTGCTGGCAGAGCACTTCGTGTCCAAGACGCAGCAGGACTCCCTGATCGGCAACGTCTACCTGGGCAAGGTCCAGAACGTGCTGCCGAGCATGGAAGCAGCGTTCGTCGACATTGGCCGCGGCCGCAACGCCGTCCTGTACGCCGGCGAGGTCAACTGGGATGCCTCCCGTCTCGACGGCCAGCCCCGCCGGATCGAGCTCGCCCTGAAGTCCGGCGACACCGTTCTGGTGCAGGTGACCAAGGACCCGGTCGGCCACAAGGGTGCACGCCTGACCAGTCAGATCTCCCTGCCCGGGCGCTACCTGGTGTACGTCCCGGGCGGGTCCATGACGGGGATCTCCCGGAAGCTCCCCGACGTGGAACGCAACCGGCTCAAGCGCATCCTCAAGGATCGCCTGCCCGACAACGCCGGGGTGATCGTGCGCACCGCTGCGGAGGGTGCCAGCGAGGAAGAGCTGACCCATGACATCAACCGGCTGCGGTCGCAGTGGGAAAACATCGAAGCCAAGTCCGGCTCCACCAAGTCCCTGGCACCCGAGCTGCTGTACGGGGAACCTGACCTGACCATCAAGGTGGTCCGTGACGTCTTCAATGAGGACTTCTCCAAGCTGATCGTCTCCGGTGATGAGGCCTGGGACACCATCGAGGCCTACGTCATGTACGTGGCTCCCGACCTGGTCGGTCGTCTGGAGAAGTGGACCGGCAACGAGGACATCTTCCTCGCCAGCCGGATCGACGAACAGATCCACAAGGCCCTCGACCGGAAGGTGTTCCTCCCCTCCGGCGGCTCACTCGTGATTGACCGCACCGAGGCGATGACGGTTGTCGACGTCAACACCGGCAAGTTCACCGGCAGCGGTGGAAACCTCGAGGAGACCGTCACCAAGAACAACCTGGAGGCGGCGGAGGAAGTGGTCCGTCAGCTGCGCCTGCGCGACATTGGCGGGATTATTGTCATCGACTTCATCGACATGGTCCTGGAAGCCAACCGTGACCTGGTGCTGCGTCGGATGGTCGAGTGCCTGGGCCGCGACCGCACCAAGCACCAGGTTGCCGAGGTCACCTCGCTCGGTCTGGTCCAGATGACCCGGAAACGGATGGGGACCGGGCTGCTGGAGGTCTTCGGCGAGAACTGCGAGCACTGTGCTGGCCGCGGTGTCGTCACCCACGACGAACCGGTGGAACACAAGCGGCATGCCGTCTCGCCGGACAACCATCAGCAGCACCTGCGGCAGGAGAAGGTTTCCCGGAGCGAACGCAAGCGCAACCGGAGCCGTTCCTCCTCGCCGGCCGATGAGGAGCAGCAGGCACCCGAGGCACCTCAGAACGACGCCGAGCGGCAGGCACGGGCCGAAGCGGCCCGGGTGGCCCTGGCGAGCATCGCTGCAGCCACTCACGCCGCCCACGAGGCCGAGGGCCACCCGGCGGCCGACGAGGCCGCCGAAGTGGTGCTCACCATCAACGGTGAGACGGTGAGCCTGCCCCGCGCGGAGAGCAGCGACGCCGAGGTGCAGGAAGCACGACGCCTGACCCTCGACAGCCTCACCCAGGCGTTCGACCGCAAGCCCGCTTCGGAACAGCCAGCCAACGAACGGCCTGCCAACGAACAGGAAGCCAACGACCGGCCTGCTGCGCAAGCACCGGTGCGTGCGGCGTCGGGTGGTGCAGGATCGTCCGGTTCCAGTCAGCAGTCGGTGAGCCCTCCAGAGCCTCCTCGCAGCCCGCGCCGTAACCGTCGGCGCGCCGGGAGCCCCCAGGGGACTGCAGCGACGTCCACCATCGAACGGAAGCAGTCCGGGGAGGAAGAGGCCGCCGAGAAGCCGGTGGCACGATTCGTGGCGACCGCAGTGGCACCCCGGAAGTCCCCGGCAGCAGCGCCAGCCAAGGATGAGCCGATGATCCTTGGGGTTGGGGTTCCCGCGTCCGAGTTGTAGCGGTGGGTTGCTCCCGCACCCCTGGTCCTCCCGTGGGAGGGCAAGGGGTGGGGGAGCAGACCCTCCCGGTTCGGAGGTTCCCGCGACTCGCCCACCCCCGGGAGGATTTGCAGGAAACCGCCGCTCTGGCGTAATCTTGATCTTCGGTGCGTTCGCCTTCTAACCGGTTATCCGGGGCGTCGATGCACAGCGTCAGCGGTGGGACCAATCAGTACGGTTTACCGGTGTAAGTACGCAAACAGTAGTTTTCCAAGCATAGTTGTCGAGAGAAGTGAGTTCCCAAGTGGTGTACGCGATTGTCCGCGCAGGCGGCCGGCAAGAAAAGGTTTCCGTGGGAGACCTCGTAACCCTTGACCGCGTCACCGGTAAGGCCGGCAGCAGCTTTCAGCTGCCCGCCCTCCTCCTGGTCGACGGCGACAAGGTAACCTCAGCAGCAGATGACCTGGCCAAGGTCGCCGTCACTGCCGAGATCATTGAGAATCTTCGTGGACCGAAGATTGTCATCCAGAAGTTCAAGAACAAGACCGGCTACAAGAAGCGCCAGGGTCACCGTTCGGAACTGACCCGCGTCAAGATCACAGGCATCAAGTAACCTCTTCGTTCTTTATCAAAAGGTAGGCAAAGCAGATGGCACATAAGAAGGGTGCGAGTTCCACTCGCAACGGTCGCGATTCAAACGCCCAGTACCTTGGCGTCAAGCGGTTCGGTGGACAGGTTGTCAAGGCTGGCGAGATCATCGTCCGCCAGCGTGGCACCCACTTCCACCCCGGCGCTGGCGTTGGCCGCGGCGGAGACGACACACTGTTTGCACTGGAGGCCGGCTCAGTAGAGTTCGGTAGCCGCCGTGGACGTCGCGTCGTCAACATCGTGGGCGCAGTCGCAGAGTAGTTTCTGCGCACCAAGCATTAGGCAGTGAGGTGGGGTGAGCCGATCCGGCTCGCCCCACTTTCTTTTTAAGCCGGGATCATCTCGGCATCAATCCAAAAATTCTGAAGGAGTTCAACGTGGCAAGCTTCGTTGACCGGGTGGTTCTGCATGTGTCGGGCGGTACCGGCGGTCATGGCTGCGTTTCCGTCAAGCGTGAAAAGTTCAAGCCGCTGGGCGGGCCTGATGGCGGCAACGGCGGCGACGGCGGCAGTGTGATCCTGCGCGTCGATTCGCAGACCACCACCCTCCTGGACTACCACCACGCCCCGCACCGTCACGCCACCAATGGCGGCAACGGGATGGGCGATTGGCGCGGCGGCAAGCAGGGCGAAACCCTGATCCTCCCAATGCCTGACGGGACGGTCATCAAGACCAAGGACGGCGAAGTGCTCGCCGACCTGGTCGGGGAAGGCGCCGAATTCGTCGCTGCCTCCGGTGGCCAGGGCGGCCTCGGCAATTCCTCGCTTTCCTCCCAGAAGCGCAAGGCTCCCGGCTTCGCACTGCTCGGTATTCCCGGTGACGCCCGCGACATTGTGCTCGAACTGAAGTCGATTGCCGATATCGCGCTGGTTGGTTTCCCCTCCGCAGGCAAGTCGAGCCTCGTCGCAGCCATGTCCGCGGCCCGCCCCAAGATCGCCGACTACCCCTTCACCACCCTGGTGCCGAACCTCGGTGTCGTCGAATCCGGCGACGTCCGCTACACGATCGCCGACGTGCCCGGCCTGATCGAGGGCGCCAGCGAAGGCAAGGGCCTTGGCCACAACTTCCTGCGCCACGTCGAGCGCTGCGCCGCGCTGGTCCACGTTCTGGACTGCGCCACCCTCGAGTCGGATCGCAACCCGCTGAATGACCTGGACATCATCGAACGCGAACTCGAGAAGTACGCGGTCGACATGAGCTTCGCGGGCCCCGACGGCGACGTCGTCCCGCTGAATCAGCGCCCCAAACTGATCGCCCTGAACAAGGTCGATGTCCCCGACGGCAAGGACATGGCGTCCTTCGTCCGGCCTGAGCTCGAAGCGCGCGGCTACCGCGTGTTCGAGGTGTCGGCGTCCAGCCACGAGGGGCTTCGGCAGCTGGGCTTCGCCATGGGCGAGATTGTGACCGCCGCCCGCGCGGAGCTCAAGGCCACCCCGCCGAAGATCACCCCGCCGGTCCTCCGCCCGCGCGCCGTCAACTCCCGCGGCTTCATCATCCGGAACGAGGAGAAGAACCTCCTTCCGCTGTTCCGCGTCATCGGCGAGAAGCCCGAACGCTGGGTCAAGCAGACCGACTTCAACAATGACGAAGCCGTTGGCTACCTGGCCGACCGGCTGGCAAAGCTCGGGGTCGAGGAACAGCTGTTCAAGAGTGGCGCCAAGCCTGGCGACACGGTGGTCATCGGCGAGGACGACGGCGTCGTCTTCGACTGGGAGCCAACCATGATGGGCGGCGCCGAGCTGCTCGCATCACCGCGTGGTACCGACATCCGCCTGGCGGAGTTTGTACGGCCCACCCGCGATGAGAAGCGCGAGGACTACCAGGACCGTAAAGACGCTCGCGCCGCGGCACGGGCGGACCTGGAGACCGAGCGAAAGGCCGGGATCTGGACCGAGTCGGTCAACTACAAGACCCGCACCGGCCCGGGAGCGGATCCGGACCAGCCGCAGGTCGATGAGCCGGCGCCAGCAGCGGATGACGAAAAAGCTGGACACTGAGGTGACCATGACCGCTAAACGTCCCCTGAAAACCCGTTCGGGCCTCGCGAAGGCGAAGCGGATTGTCGTCAAGGTGGGGTCATCATCGCTGACCTCCATCTCGGGCGGGCTGTCCGAGGAAGCCCTGGTGGGCCTCTCGAACGTCCTCGCCGCCCGGCGCAACGAGGGCACCGAGGTGATCCTGGTGTCCAGCGGTGCCATCGCCGCCGGCCTGGCCCCGCTCGGGTTGAAACGCCGGCCCAACCAGCTTTCCTCCCAGCAGGCCGCCGCGAGTGTTGGTCAGGGCCTGCTGATGGCCCGGTACACGGCTGCGTTCGGTGCGCACGGTGTCACGGTCAGCCAGGTGTTGCTCACCGCCGAGGACCTGATCCGCCGCGGCAACTATGCCAACGCGCACCGGGCCATGGAAAGGCTGCTGAATTTCGGCGTCGTCCCCATCGTCAACGAAAACGACACGGTCGCCAGCCATGAGATCCGGTTTGGTGACAACGACCGGCTGGCAGCCCTGGTGGCGCACCTGGTGAAGGCTGACGCGCTGGTGCTTCTTTCCGACGTCGACTCCCTGTACGACGGGCCGCCCAAGGACGGTGCCCAGCGAATCCCCGAGGTCAAGGGCCCGCAGGACCTTGTCGGCGTTGAAATCGGACGCACCGGCAAAGCCGGGGTCGGTACCGGCGGCATGGTTACCAAAGTCGAGGCGGCGACCATCGCCGCGAGCTCCGGAATTCCGGCGCTGGTCACCTCAACCGACAACGCGGCTGCCGCGCTGGCGGGCGCCGACGTCGGCACCTGGTTCAGCACCAACGGCCGGCGCAAGCCGATCCGCCTCCTGTGGCTCGCCCACCTGGCAGACATCCGGGGCACCCTGACCCTCGACGACGGCGCCGCGAAGGCCATCGGGGAACGTCGGCGCTCCCTGCTGCCTGCCGGAATTGTCTCGGTCGGCGGAGACTTCGAAGCCGGTGACCCGGTGGCCATGCTGGACGCCCAGGGCGGCGTCGTCGCACACGGGCTGGTCAACTACAGCTCCTTCGAACTGCCCAGGATGCTGGGCCGGACGACCCGCGAGCTCTCCAAGGAACTGGGCCGCGAATATGAGCGTTCAGTGGTCCATGTCAACGACCTCGTGGTGCTTCGTTAGACTGGAGCAATGACTTCCGTGACCGAACAGCAGACAGATGTGACCTCCGCAGTGCACGCCATCGCTGACCGCTCGCGAGCGGCGGCACGGCTGATAGCCGCCGCCAACCGGGCCGCCAAGGACCAGGCGCTGCTCGCCATAGGTGAGGCTCTAGTCGCCAACCGCGCCGGGATTCTCACCGCCAACGCGTTGGACGTTGAGGCAGGGCATGCGAACGGTACGTCGAAGGCGCTCCTTGACCGGCTCAGCCTCTCCGACGAACGCATTGAGGGTCTGGCGGCAGCCCTGAGGAACCTTGCGGGACTTCCCGATCCGGTGGGCTCACTGGAGCGCGGACAGACCCTGCCGAACGGCGTCCGGATGCGTCAGGTCCACGTACCCCTCGGCGTCGTCGCCGCGATCTATGAGGCCAGGCCCAATGTCACCGTCGACATCGCCGGGCTGGCGCTCAAGAGCGGCAACGCGGTGATCCTCCGTGGTGGCAGCGCCGCCGCGCACACCAACCTTGCGTTGTTGGACATCATCCGCGGCGCGCTGGTGGCCTCGGGTCTGCCTGCCGACGCCGTCCAGAGCGTCGACGAGTACGGACGGGAGGGTGCCAACGTCCTGATGAAGGCTCGTGGCCGGGTGGACGTACTGATTCCCCGGGGTGGCCATGACCTGATCCAGACGGTTGTCACCAACTCGGCGGTGCCGGTGATTGAGACCGGCGAAGGCAACGTGCACATTTACGTCGATCGCAGCGCCGATCCCACAATGGCCGTCGACATCCTCCTCAACGCGAAAACCCATCGCCCCAGTGTCTGCAACACGGTCGAGACCCTGCTGGTGCACCGCGACGCCGTCGCCACCGGCGACGTGCTGCGCGCACTGGTGGCGGCTGGCGTGCGCATCCACGCTGACCAGCGGACCCTCGACGCGCTGCCCGACGGCGTCCAGGCTGATCTGGCTACCGACGACGACTGGGCCCGAGAGTACATGGATCTGGATCTCGCGGTGGCGACAGTGGACTCGCTGGATGACGCCATGGCACACATCCGACGGTGGACCACCGGGCACACCGAAGCGATCGTCACCAACGACCTGGGCAACGCCGAGCAGTTCATAGCAGGCATCGACTCGGCAGCCGTGATTGTCAACGCCTCCACCCGGTTCACTGATGGTGCCGAGTTGGGGCTGGGCGCCGAGGTGGGAATCTCCACCCAGAAGATGCATGCCCGCGGACCCATGGGATTGCGCGAGCTGACCACTACCAAATGGATCCTTCAGGGTGACGGCCAGGTCCGGGCCTAGGACAGCACGCCGATGCGCGTAACATGGTAGGGAACCTATCCGCCGGTTTGTGCTGATCGGCCACGTACTACTCTGATTTCAAGGGGAAAATTTATGCTTTCTCAATTTCTCGATGCCGCAGTTGTCGCTGCCGAGACCGGCGAACATGCGGTACACGTCGAACTTCCGATGGATCCTGTGCTGTACGGGATCATCATCATGGGCGCGCTCGTGGCGCTGATGTTCATCACACTGGCTTTCACCAGCCTTGGGAACCGTCACGACGCCGTTGAGGAGCACGCTGACCCGCATAAGCAGCACCCCAACAAGCATGACCACGGCGAAGCCACGCGCCGCTAGTCCGGGACGTGAATCCAGCCGGTAGGGCACACGCGGACGGCCGCCCGTGGCGACTGGGGGTGATGGGCGGTACCTTCGACCCCATCCACCATGGGCACCTCGTCGCAGCCAGCGAGGTAGCTGCAGTATTCAACCTCGACGAGGTAGTGTTCGTGCCCACCGGGCAGCCGTGGCAGAAGGCTGAGCGCGCAGTCAGTGCAGCTGAGCACCGCTACCTGATGACGGTCGTGGCGACGGCGTCCAACCCCAGCTTCACGGTGAGCCGCGTAGACATCGACCGCCCCGGTCCCACCTACACCATCGATACGTTGCGCGATCTAAGGGCTGCGAGGCCCGAGGCCGAACTGTTCTTCATCACAGGGGCCGATGCCATGGCACAGATCCTTTCCTGGAAGAACGCTGATGAATTGTGGACCCTCGCCCATTTCGTGGGCGTCACCCGACCGGGCCACGAACTCGATGGGGGAGGCAGGGACGTGAGTCTGCTGGAAGTGCCAGCCATGGCCATTTCCTCAACTGATTGCCGGCTGCGGGTGGCGGCGGGGGATCCCGTCTGGTACCTGGTGCCCGACGGTGTGGTCCAGTACATTGCCAAGCACGGTCTGTACCGGGATGAGGCAGCGGCCGGGCAGCGCGTCGAACACCCCGTCCGGAACAACGAACTGAAATCTACTACTGGGTGAGAGACCAATGATCAACGGCAACGATTCCGCGAACGAGCGGAAACGACGGGATCTGCGCGAAACGAACGTCGACGTCGACCGTCCTGTGGCCGGTCTCGGACCGGTACGCGAGGGAGGCAGGCGGGATCGCCGTCGTCGCAGTGGCGAATCCTCCATCGGGGCACAGGAGCAGGTCGCCCTGTTGGAGGCCGGGGAGGACGAGCCGTTTGCTGTCGACCCGGAAATCCTGAAGCAGCAAAAAGCGCTTGCGGATCGCGCGGCAGCACTGAACACCCGTGCGCTTTCGGCGCAGCAGCCTTCCATTGAACAAACGCAGCACGCCCTGGTGGGACTCAGCTCCGAGCCGGGCCCCAACGACCCCACGGCTGCACATAACCTGTCGATTTTCTCGTCCGGAAGCTTCATCGCCCTGCCGGTCGCTGCTTTCCGACCACCGGGTGCGACGACGCCCGATCCACTGTCAATGACGACTACGGAACCCGTGAACGCCGCCCCGGAGCAGGCGGATCCCATCGGTGCGCGCACCGCGCACGGTCTCGAACCACTCGACGCCATGACGGCGGGGCTGGCGCGGGTCAAGCGCCTGCAGCTATTGCAATATTCGATTGTCAGTCTGGGCGCCCTGGCGCTGATCACCGGGGTCATCATGATCACCGGGGTCTTCAGTTGAACCTGACGGCTGACTACACACAAGGAGATACGTGAGCGCTAACGAAACGTCCATCGCAATTGCCCGGGCGGCTGCACATGCAGCCTCGGACAAAATTGGTCAGGACATTGTGGCTATTGACGTCAGCGAACGGCTGGCGATTACCGATGTATTCCTGGTTGCCTCGGCATCCAGCGAACGCCAGGTCAATTCGATTGTCGACGGCATCGAAGAGGAACTGGCAAAGCGGGATCTCAAGCCCGTCCGCCGGGAAGGACGCAGTGAGGGTCGCTGGGTCCTGCTGGATTACCTGGATGTCGTAATTCACGTCCAGCACGAAGAGGACCGCGTCTTCTATGCGCTGGAGCGTCTGTGGGGGGACTGCCCGGTCATCGACCTGCAACTGGAGGACGCACCCGCAGCATCGACGTCGTCAGCACCTGCCCCAGCACCAGCACCAGCATTGGCCAACGACGCCGTTGCCCCTGACGCCACTGCCCCTGACGCCGGGTGAAGTTCAACGCCGCCGGATCGGTAGGTGCACGAAGGATTATTTTCTGGCGGCACGGGCGGACCGAGTGGAATGCCCGGGGCTTGTTCCAGGGGCAGGAAGACATCTCCCTCGACGAACTGGGTGAACAGCAGGCGCGGGAGGCCGCGGCTGAACTGGTGCATCTGGCACCCTCGCGGATCTATTCTTCCGACCTTGCCCGGACCGTTGCCACAGCGAATGAGCTGTCCTCGTTGACCGGCGTCGGCGTGGAGTTGGATACGCGGCTGCGGGAGACCTATGCGGGGCAGTGGCAGGGGTTGGCCTTCGCGGAGATTGCCTCACAGTTCCCGGCCGATCACGCCGCCTGGCATGGCGGGGATCCAACGATGCTTGCGGGTGGGGGAGAGAGCCGTCTCGACGTGGGACGTCGGATGGCGGAAGGTACGCTCGACGCTGTGTCGGGCCTGGGTGCCGGGCAGACCCTGGTGGTGGCGAGTCATGGCGGATCGATCCGGGCGGGGCTTGCTGCGCTGATGGGCTTACCACCGGAGCTCTGGGCGTCGCTGTCAGGAGTCTCAAACTGTCACTGGTCGGTTCTCGAGGAGCTGGATCACGGTCCGCGAGCCCGAAACAAGTGGCAGCTGACCGAGCACAATGTGGGTTTGTCTTCGATGCCGTCTACCCCGCTGGAAGGTTAGCTGCCCGCCCTGATCGGTCAGAAACCGGCCGATTTTGCAGGGGGCCGATTGTTGACTAAACTGAACAAGTTGCTTCAGCCGGTTCGGCGGGGTGACACCAAGGAATTGGGGCTATGGCGCAGCTGGTAGCGCACCTGCATGGCATGCAGGGGGTCAGGGGTTCGAATCCCCTTAGCTCCACCAAAGATCCGCTAGAACAATGGCTTGTAGTCGTTGATCCAGCGGATTTTTCTTTGCCCGATACCCCTAACCCTGCTTTGAGGTCCTTTTCGAACGGGTAGTATCCATGTCCACTTCGTAATGTGTGAGTGCAGGCGCCCCGCTGTATATTTTGGGAGGGACTTCCTGAATGGGTGCTAGCCCGAGGTTTTCATGGCGGGTCTGTGGGGCTGGCGTGTTAATCAGGGAAAGGGTGCTCTGAGCTGGGAAAATAGTGGTTGTCGAGACCGTTATTCGCCGAGCGAGGGAGCACCCTTTCGATGCAAAAGTCTATCGCTGTTTTTCCGTCCATGCCGGTCAGTTTCACCGGCCAGTCGCTGATCTCCCACGCCGGGGTTTCGGTGGTCACTGGCTTCATGGACGCCCTGGGATTCGGCAGACTCTGCGAAGACAGACTCGGACAGTTTGTCCCTTCCGGCGCGAAGCACCGGCCCGGGCGGCTGGTGGGGTCCCTCGCGGCGATGCTCACCGCGGGAGGTGAACACGCCTCGGACCTGGACATCCTGCGTTCCTCACCCGGGGTCTTCGGCCAACTGCCCTCGAACGCGACCGTCTCTAGGTTCTTCGAACGCACCGTGGTGAACCCCGAGCTGTTCAGCTACGGATTCGAGACCCTCACCAGGGAGCTGCGCACCCGGGCCTGGAACGCCGCCGGGAACCGGAACCCGGCACTGACCGCGACGGCCGCGGATCCGCTGATCATCGACCTCGACGCGACCCTGGTGACCTCACACTCCGATAAGGAAAACGTCGCCGGGACCTACAAGGGCGGCTACGGATTCGCACCGTTCATCGCCAGCGTCGACTACGGGACCGGTAAGGGTTCCGGGGAAATCCTCGCGGCCGTGCTGCGGCCAGGGAGCGCCGGAGCGAACAGCGCCGAGGACCACATCCGCGTCTTCCACACCGCCGCAGCCCAACTCCCCGACAGCTTCTACGACGAAACCGGGGCACTGGCCGGGGAAAAAGTCCTGGTCCGCACCGACAGCGCCGGGGCCTCACGGAAATTCCTGTGGCACCTGCACAGCCTCGGCGTGCAGTTCACCACCAGTTACACCCTGCCGTTCGGCAAAGCCCACATGGTCGACTGGATCAGCGACAAGGAGTATTGGCAGCCGGCCCTGGACCAGTCCGGAAACGACCGGACCGACGCGTGGGTCATCAACGCCACCGACGTCATCCCCCTCACCGATTACCCGCCTGGCACGAAACTGTTCCTGCGCGCCGAGCCGCTCCACCCCGGGGCGCAGCCGACCCTGCTCGATGTTGACGGGCACCGGATCACTGCGTTCCTGACCAACTCACCGCGCTGGCACGGACCGTTCCTGGACGCCAGACACCGCGCCCGCGGCCGCTGCGAGAACCGGATCAAAACCCTGAAAAACACTGGCCTGGGCAAACTGCCATTCTTCGACTTCGCCGCGAACCAGGCCTGGGCCAACATCGCAGCGCTGGCCTTCAATCTCGTCTCCTGGCTCCAGCTCGCCGCCCTCCCGGACGGCCACCGGGCCAAAGCCTGGGACATCAAACGCTGGCGCTACCGGCTCTTCGCCACCGCAGGGAAAATCATCACCCGCGCCCGCCGCCATCAACTCCTGCTCCCCGAATCAGCCCCGGAAAAAGACCTCATGAAACTCCTCCTGGAAAACACCGCCCGCCTCGCCAAAGGCCTCGTCCCTTCCACCGGCTGACCAACGCCACTCATCTCGTCCCAACCAACAGCACGATCACCGGAAGTGGAACCGGCGCCAAACCCAGGCGAACCAACGGGCCCCATCAGCTTGCCCGGAAACAGAAAACAACTGCGAAGCGACCGCGGCCACGAATCCGCGCAAGTCACCGGGCATCATGAAAAATCAAGGCTAGAACTTCTTCGAGTACCGGAACATGAACGCGGCCATCGCGTCTCGGTTTACCGGGGTCAGCGCCCGGTAGGTCTTGGTTCCGTTATTCTCGGTCCAGCCGGTACTAATTCCGGTGGAGGCCAGCCATGCCATCTCTTTGTAGAACTGCTGGGTCGCGGAAACGTCGGCGAATGGTGACTGAGCCGGCGGAGCGAAGGCGGGGCTCCCGGCCATCCGGTACATGAACGCAGCCATTGCATCCCGGTTCACGGGCGTCAGGGCGCGGTAGGTTTTGGTGCCGTTATTCTCGGTCCAGCCGGAGCTGATGCCGGTTGAGGCAAGCCAGGACATTTCCGTGTAGAACTGCTGGTTCGTGGAGAAATCGGCGAACGGTGACTTGGCCGGGGGAGTGTAAGCCGGGCTGTTCGCCATCCGGTACATGAACGCTGCCATCGCATCCCGGTTGACGGAGGTCAGCGGCCGGTAGGTTTTCGAGCCGTCCTTCTCCGTCCAACCGGTGGAGATCCGCTCGGTCGCCATCCATGACATTTCCTTATGGAACTGAGTGCCGGAGGGAACATCCTTGAAGGTTCCTGGCGAGAATGGGGTTGCGACGGACTTCACGGCCGCCGTGGCATCCACAAGCCCCGTCCCGCAGCCGCCGAAGCAGTTGCCCGGCAACGGCCGGACCGTCTTCTTGAGGTTCTCTTCGATCTGCGCCGGGGTCAGGGCCTTGTTGGCGGAGAGCATGAGCGCAGCTGCACCGGCCACATGGGGTGTGGCCATGGAGGTGCCCTGCAGATAGCTGTAGCCCTGGGTACCCGGCCGGTAGTAGCCCTGGTTGAACGTGGCCAGGATGCCGCCTTCGATGCCGCGACTCATGTCCCCGCCGGGTGCGCTGACATCAACTTCGGGCCCATAGCTCGAATAGGGTGCCTGGTCACCGTTGCGATTTGTCGCTCCGACTGTGACGACGTTCTGGCAATCCGCAGGGGAGGTGTTGGCGACTGGCCGGGCGGAGTTGCCGGCGGCAGCAATGACGACGGCGCCGCGGCTGACTGCGAAGTTAATTGCATCCTGGTAGGTCCGCCCGCAGGACGCATCGGTGCCCAGGCTCAGGTTGATCACCTTGGCGGGGGTCGCGTTGTTTGGGATCCCGGCGATCGTGCCGCCCGCCGCCCAGACGATGCCCGGGGCGATGTCGGAGGTCCAGCCACCGCAGATGCCCATCACGCGGATGTGTTGCACCTTTGCCTTGTAGGCGACCCCGGCAATGCCAGTGGTGTTGTTGCCTGCGGCGGCGACGGTTCCGGCAACGTGGGTGCCATGCCAAGACGAGGTGTTGCTGCCGCAGGCATCACCGGTGTCGCTGGGATCTGAGTCGCGCCCGCCGCCGTCGCCGCTGACAGCAGGGTCGGCGATGAAATCCCAGCCAGGAACAGTGTTGGCTGCCAGATCGGTGTGCAAAGTGCTGCCGGTGTCGATGACCGCGACGGTGACGCCAGCTCCGGTTGAGGAGTTCCAGGCGTCTTGGACGCGCATTCCACCTTTGGCCTCATGTAGGTTCCACTGCAGCGGGTACATCTGGTCGTTCGGAACCGCCGCTGGGGTGGCGAACTGGTCGACCTCGGCGTACTCCACGTCGGGGCGCGCTTCGAGAGTCGCAAGGACGTCCTCGACTTGCTTCTCAGTGAGGTCCTTGTCCGCTTCGAGTACGACGGCCCCATCGCCGGTGGTCCGCAGCTCCTCGACGGCGGACCCCAGAACTTCTGTGCTGTCGTAGGCCATCTCACGAGCGGCCGCGCTGGTCTGGGCCCGATCGGTGAATTTCACAATGAACCGGTCGGGCCGGTCCGTTACGGTCGAGGGCGGCAGCTCGATGGCCGGCATCCGGAAAAGCGGATCTTCAGGATCTGCCGCAGCGGGGGCGGCGCCCAGCGACCCGAGCAGCAAGGCCGCGATGGACAGAGATGTCACAGACTTCAGCAGGTAACGGAAAGCAACGGTCATTGGTGTTCCTTGAGGCAAAGCCGCAGCGACACCAGGTAACCCCGTCAGCCACTCCAACGTGAGAGATGAATGCTCGCAGGGGTGAGGAAGACGACGATGGCTCCCCACATCGAACTGTATCGGCACGAGACGGCGATTGGTAGGGTCTGGCCGGCCGGGTAAGGGGAGTGTTACCGTGGGGAAGTGCCCGGAACGCTCATCTTTCTGAAAGCCACAGCGCCACTTTTTGTCTCGATCAGATGTGACGACGATGCATGACTAGTCACCTGCAGAAGTCAATGGCCGATCCGGCGTCGCCAGTCTTTGGCGCGGCGTCTGTTGTCGCCATGGGTGGGCTAACGCTTGTCGACCCCACCAAGCTGGACGATCGGGACCGCCGCACGATGCGTGTGGCATCAGCGGTTGTGTCGGGCCTTTACGCAGGCGTCACGATCGGCGGCAAGCAGCTACCTCTGAGGGTCCTGGCCGGCCTCGCCGCAGGTGTTGCCACGCTTCGCTTGGCTACCGTCAGCGAGTCAATCGACTTACGACTGGAGAGGAAACTTCGCCAGTTTGGAGTTCAGCACCCGCGACCATGGATGGCCGTGGGTACGGCAGTGTTCATCTTCGCCGGATATCTCGCGGACCGTGCCGCAGCCAAGCACGAACGCCGTCTTGAAGAGCACGCCGAACCGGAGAGCGACGTCGTCGTCGATCATCCCGATGGGACAGCCACCCTGACTTAGGAGGCCGGCTCCGAGTCGTGTTTCGGCCGGTGGCCGGCGATTGCGGCGCGCAGGTCTCCTTCTTCGTGACCACCCTTGTTCTTGCCGAACGGCAGCGCTTTGATCAGCGGGTGCACGATGGCCATCACCATGAGGCCCCAGATGAGTCCGAGGACCGCTGAGCACAGGGTGTTCACCAGCCAAGCCAGGAAACCGCCGACGACGGCGATGCCGGCGAAGGGTGCCTCGAGGACGTGCACCAGGTCGTAGGGGGCGTGCCAGCCGAGATCGTAGGCACCCTGCAACATGATGTGACCACCAACCCACAGCATGGCGACGGTCCCGATCAGGGTGATCGTGGCAAGCACCGACGGCATGCCTTTGACGAGCATCTCGCCGAAACGCTTGGACCCTTCGGAGTCCTTGGTGGTCAGGTGCAGGCCAATGTCGTCCATCTTGACGATCAGCGCGACCGCTCCGTACACGATGACGGTGATGGCGATCGCGACGACCACCAGGATGATCGCTCGGGCCCAGATCGATTCATCGGCCACCTCGTTCATGGAGATCACCATGATCTCGCACGACAGGATGAAGTCAGTGGTGATGGCCCCTTTGGTGACCTTCGCCTCCGCCTCGGGACCTCGGTCGACAGCAGGAGCCTTCTCGACCGCGTGCTGGCCGCGAAGCTTGTGCCAGACCTTCTCCGCGCCTTCGTAGCAAAGGTAAGTGCCGCCAGCCATGAGGATGAACGGGATAATCCAAGGGATGAAGGCGCTGATGAGCAGCAGCGCGGGGAGGATGATCAACAGCTTGTTCCGCAGGGAGCCCCAGAAGATTCGCTTGATCATCGGCAGCTCGCGGGACGGATCGGCCCCGGACATGTACTGCGGGGTCACGGCAGCGTCGTCGATCACTACGCCCGCGGCTTTTGCCCCCGCTTTGGCGGCGCCGGCCGCGACATCATCCACTGAGGCAGCTGCAATGCGGGCCAGAGCCGCGACATCATCCAGCAGCGCGACAAGACCGCCGCTCACAGATTGCCCTCACGCTGGGTTGTGGGGGAAGGCAGCGGGCGGGAGCCATAAATGAGGCTGGTGATCGGCATTCACCGATTATATGACCTTGCGACCCAATCGATGACTACCCGACAGTTATAGTCATCAGTTTTACGACCCCTATTGTGGCGCGGCTTGAATTGGCGGCGGAGCAAAAGACCCCAACAGGTGTTACACGATTCTCCAGCGAATTCGGATGAGCTCCAGGGCGCCGAGACCCCGGACGAGTAGGTCGACCAGGCCACCCCGCTAAAGCCTAGGTTTTTCGCTTGATACAGTGCGGTGTCGGCCCGGGGGACTCTGGGCCAAGACGACTCCGTGGGCCAGCATCAGCACCATCATCAGGAGAGGCCCGGGAACGGCAGAGAGCGCCAGCGGAGCCGCACTCCATCGTTGGCGTGTTCCGACCGCCGTGACCGGGCGACAATGACACGGTAGCCCGATGGCCAGCCTGGGGCGGTGAAAATGGCGAAGATCCATCAACCGGAGTTGGGGGTGACGGCCTAGGTTCCCGGAAGGTCGACCCAGACGGCTCTCGACGAATCCTACTGCGGCCGCGGGGAGCGATGGGCGGAGGAGGGTTCGGATTGCGGGTTCCCCCTGTCCGTCCATATCCTGTCATTGTCCTCAGACAGGCGGGGCCCGGATCACCCTGCGCGGGTGATCCGGTACTGGAAGCGGAGAGGGACAGTGTGGGTAGGAGGCGCCAGCAACGGATCGAGTCATTATGAACGCGTGACCAGGTGAGGAACTCGTCGGCGAGCCAGGTTTCCCAGCTATCAGTATGCCTATCCCACCCGACCGGTGAGCTGGTTTCGACGCGGTGGGACGCTTAGCACCGGAACGGTCAATCCCTGTCGCCGTTTGCGGTGGGCTTCACCGTCACTCTGGGCGCAATTGTCGCGGTCGGTCTGATGCTGTCGCTGGTGGCGATGTCGTCAGGGGCATTCACCGTCTTTGCTGCGCTGGTCATCGCGCTGGCCCTCCTTGCGGTGGTGGAAGTGGTCCAGGCTTACCCGCACCACACTCTGGCCCTGACGTCGAAGGTACTCCGCCAGCGCATCGGCAAACGTGGTCTTGCCCGCACCGTCCACCCCATCGATCCCCACCAGGGTTCGCCGGGGGCCAGCCGACGGCGTAATGGCTGCGGCGATCCTGGAAAACGCTGTCGCGGTGGGGCCTACTCCCACCGTTCAACCGTGGTCGCGCGGGGGATAAGCACTGGTTTCAGGAGCACCGATTCGGTCTCCTCACCGTTGATCCGCCGTTGCAGCGCGGCGAAGCTGAGTTGCCCCATCTCGGTGAGCGCCGAGCGGACAGAGGTCAATGGAACCGGCAGGTTGGCGGCCAGATCGACGTCGTTGTAGCCCACCAACGCCACATCCTCGCGGAGTTGTTTCCCGACGGCGCGAATGGCACCCATGGCGCCGACAGCTGTCAGGTCGTCCACGGCGAAGATTGCCGACGGCGGGTGCGGAAGGCTCATGAGTTGGTCGCCGGCGAGCCGCCCCGCCCGGGCCCCGAAACCGGAGTTCACCACGTAGTGGTCATTGATCGGGTACCCGGCAGCCTCGAAAGCGGTCCGGAAGCCCTGGGTCCGTTGCAAGCCGGTGCTCGCCAGCAGGTCACCGGCGATCACTCCCACCCGTTGGTGCCCCAGCGACAGCAGATGTTCGGCTGCCAGACGGCCGCCGAGTTGATCGTCGGTGGTCACCGACAAATGGCCCTCGAGTTTACGCATCACCAGGACGTACGGCACGCCGCGCTGCTGCAACTCGAAGGCAGCGGTGTCTCCGATGTGTGAGTCGCCGATGATCACGCCGTCGAGCCGGCGGGAGAGCAGGGCATCCAGCCGGCTGCGTCGACGAGCCGGATCGTCAAGAGTGTTGGAGACGACGGTGGTGTACCCGGCAGTGCCTGCAGCGGCGTCAATGCTTTCGTAGATGGTGGCCAGGACCAGGTCGGTCAGGCGGGGTACCAGCACCCCGATGAGGCGAGAATTTCCGGTGCGGAGTGCTGCTGCCCCGACATCCCGGTGGTATCCGAGCATCGCTGCCAACTCCCGGACCCGGCGGACGGTGTCTGTTCCCACCCCGGAGGGATCCTCGCTCAGGGCGCGCGAAACGGTTGATACGTGCACCTGGGCATGCCGGGCAACGGTCGCCAGCGTTACCGGTCTTTGGCGCTGTGCGCCCGTTGGATCAGAAATAGCCCTGCCCCTTCCATTCCTTCAGCGAAGTCTACGGCCCCCCGCACCGTCATGCCTGCAATGGTTTGCGTGAATTGTCCTCGGCGATAGGCGCGAAGAGTGAAGGGTGAAGAGTTAATTCCCGCGAAACCTTGACGAAACGTGGCATCGGTAGTGTGATGTAGACCATATTCGCACGAGCGTTATTCATATGGGATTCAATGCAATCGTTTGCGCTGAAATTTCGCATACCGCCCGACGACCTCGACGGAAGGCCCCATTTTGCACACTCCAAGCCACGCGATCGAGGCAGCCGAGCGGTTAGGAGCCGGGATCACCGAACTCTCCGACTACCGTGAGGCCTCCCGCCCGGGATGGACCCGGGATGTGTTCAGCGAGGCCTACCGTGAGTCCCGGCAGTGGACAGGCCAGCGCATGAAAGACGCCGGACTCGAGGTGCACACCGATGGTGCCGGCAACATCGTGGGGCGGCTTCCCGGAACCAACCCCAACGCGCCCGCGCTAGTCACCGGATCCCACACGGACACGGTCGACGGTGGCGGTCGCTTTGACGGGATCGTCGGAGTGCTCGGGGCGCTCGACGCGGTTCGCCAACTGCGGGAAAGTGGCACCTCCCTGACCCGGGACCTCCTGGTGGTCGACTTCTTTGGTGAGGAATCCAACCCCTACGGGCTCAGCTGCCTCGGCAGCCGCGCCGCCGCCGGCGAGCTGACCGCCCAGGATCTGGACCGCACCGATTACCGGGGAGTGACCCTCGGTGAAAGCTATTCAGACTTCGGTCTCGACCCGGCCGCCACCCTCAACTCCCACTGGGCCCGCAGCACCGGGTTGCACGCTTTCCTCGAACTGCACATTGAGCAGGGCCCCACCCTCGAGCAGCGTGGACTTCCCCTCGGGATCGTTACCGGCATCGCGGGAATCCAGCGGCTCCTCGCGGTCTTCACTGGTTCACCTGACCACGCCGGGACAAGGCCGATGACCGACCGGGCCGACGCCATGGTTGCCGCCGCCGAGGCGGTCCTCGCCGTGAGGAGGGAAGGATGCGGTGCACCCACCCATGGCGTGGCAACCACCACCCGACTCGAATCCGAGTCCCGCTCGCCCAACGTGGTTCCGTCGCTGGTCAGGATGACCAGCGAGGTGCGGAGCGTCGACGCGGACTGGCTTTCCGGCGTCAAGGGCCGGCTCGCCCACGAAATTCTGGACCAGGCCAGCCAGCACGGTGTCGACGTCGACTTCACCTGGTCGACCGACAACGAGGTGGTCCAGACCCACCCGGGTGTCCACGACACCGCAGCGCGGGTTGCCGACACGCTGGGTGTCCCCTGGATGCCGGTCCCGAGCGGTGCCACGCACGACGCCGTCCACATGGCGACCCTCGCGCCGATGGGCATGATTTTTATCCCCTCCAAGGCCGGCAAGAGCCACTGTCCCGAGGAATGGACAGACTTCACCGATGTCGCGACCGGCGTTACCGCCCTCACCCAAACACTGATCGCCCTCGACCAGACAACCCTTTCCCATCATGTCTAGACCTTCCCCGTCAATGATCCGTCACCCCAGCCCCCTGGAGCAGTCATGAAAACCGCAGTCATGCCCGGAGGATCCACCGATATCCTCGCCATCGCCAACATTCCCATCCTGTGGATTCTGGCGATCGGTGTTTTCGGAGCGATCATCCTTCAATCAGTGATCTACATGCGCGCAGCCCAGAAGGCGGGTCCCTCCGCCAACATCTCCCAGGCCGAGCTGAAGACCTCGTTCAGGGCAGGTGCCGTGGCAGCGATCGGACCTTCGCTCGCGGTGGTCCTCGTCAGCGTCGCGCTCCTGACCCTGTTCGGCACCCCGGCGGTGCTGGTCCGGATCGGCCTGGTGGGATCCGCCGCCACAGAGTCGGCTTCGGCGTCGCTCGCCGCGGCCACCATGGACGCCACGCTGGGTGGACCGGACTACACGCAGACGGTCTTCGTTGTCGCCTTCATGGCCATGAGCATGTCCGGTGCCATGTGGATGATCGCCACCCTCGCCCTCACACCGCTGCTGAAGCGGGGTGATTCCAAACTGCGCCACGTCAACCCGGCGCTGATGGCGATCGTCCCCGCGGCCGCCCTGATCGGTGCCTTCGCCAGCCTGGGCATTGCCGAGTTCGGGAAAACACCGGTGCACATCATCACCGTGATCGTCTCAGCCCTGGTGATGGGTGTCTGTCTCTTCCTCGCCAAGACGCTGTCCGCCGCCTGGCTCCGGGAGTGGGGCCTCGGTATTGCCATCCTGGTGGGCCTCGCGGTCGCCTACTTCGCCCACACCGCCGGCCTCGCTCCCGCAGCGGCCTGAGCAGCACCCTCCACGAAAGGAACAAGCCATGACCTTTACCGCCACTGCTGAACAGACCGCCGCCGTCGACCAGTTTGATCGCACCACTTCCCGCTGGGGACGCATCACCATGATCATCGCGCTGATGTTCTCCCTCTCCGCTCCCATCTACCTTGTCCTGTTCACCGATCTCGGCATCACCTCCGGGATGATCTGGACCGCGTTCTTTGCCGTCGCTGCCGCCTTCTTTGTCCTCTGGTTCGTCGAGCCGATCACCTACTACCCGGTCCTCGGACCCGCCGCCATGTACCAGGCATTCATGATCGGCAATATCGCCAACAAACTGCTTCCCTCAGCCCTGGTGGCCCAGGCGGCCGTGGGGGCAAAGGCGGGAACCAAGCGCGGCGAGTTCTCAGCGCTGATGGCCATCTGTGGGGCCGCGATGGTCCACGTCTTCTCGATGCTCCTGTTCGTTGGGGTGCTCGGCACCTGGCTGGTCAGCATCATTCCCGCCGATATTGTCGACGTCGCCCGGCTCTACATCTTCCCGAGCATCATCGGCGCCGTACTGGTGCAGCTCATCGTCACGATGAAGCAGCCCCGGGTGACGGTGATCGCCGTCGTCGTCGCCGTCGTCGTCCTGTTTGTCGTGGTGCCCGCCGTTCCGGCCCTCGCCAAGCCGGCCACCGGAATTGTGGTGCTGCTGACCGCCGTGCTGGCCTGGTTTCTGCGCTCCAGGAACTCCGACGCTGCCGCGGTCCAGGAACACCCCGTTATCTAGTCCGCCGCCTTCACCATCCCCTCCACGATAGGAACCCCATGACCACCGAGACCACCCCGCTCGAACTGTCCGCCGAACACCGCACCGCCATGCACGAGCTGTACCGTCATCTGCACGCCCACCCCGAACTGTCCATGCAGGAAACCCGGACCGCCGACTACATCCTGAAGGCACTCACCGAGCTGGGAATCGAAGCGTACCGGTGCGGCGGGACCGGCGTCGTCGGCGTCCTCAGCAACGGCGAAGGCCCGGTTGTCGGCTTCCGCGCCGATACCGATGGCCTGCCCATGCAGGAAGATACCGGCCTTGACTTCGCCAGCCAGGCGAGGGGCAACCTTGCCGACGGCACCGAGGTGCCGGTGATGCACGGGTGCGGTCACGACACGCACATCACAGCAGCGCTCACCGCGGCCCGGTTGCTCAGCGAGGGGCTGGAGACCTGGGCGGGTACGGTGGTGTTCATTTTCCAGCCCGGTGAGGAGACCGCCGCCGGGGCCAAAGCCATGGTGGAGGACGGCATCTGGGACAGGGCGCCCAAGCCCGAGGTGATCTACGGCCAGCACGTCTGGCCGGGTCTTGCGGGCACCGTGAATATCAGCCGTGGCACGGCGATGGCCATGGCGGATTCCTGGAAGATCACCGTGCAGGGCCGGCAGGCGCACGGGTCCCAGCCGGATCAATCGATCGACCCGATCGTGCTCGGCGCCCACATGGTGGTGCGGATCCAGACGATCGTCGCCCGCGAGGTGCACCCCATGAAGTCGGCCGTCGTCACGATCGGCACGTTCCACGCCGGGCTGAAGGAGAACATCATCCCCGACACCGCCGAATTCTCGGTCAACGTGCGCACCTTCGACCCCGAGGTACGGGAGCGGGTGCTCGACTCCCTCCGCCGCATCATCAAGGCGGAGGCCGACGCATCCGGAGCCCCGGCGCCGTCGATCGAGGAAATCTCCAGCTTCCCGCAGTGCTACAACGACCCCGACACCACCGACGCGCTGATCAAGGAGTTCCATCTGACGCTGGGCGAGGGCTCCGTCAACGAGGTTCCACCGGTCATGGGCAGCGAGGACTTCGGATTGTTCGCGACGGCGATCGGTGTGCCCTCCGTGTACTGGATGTTCGGCGCCTACAGCCAGGAACGGCTCGACGCCGA
Organism: Arthrobacter sp. CAN_C5; assembly: GCF_017875735.1. NCBI lineage: Bacteria > Bacillati > Actinomycetota > Actinomycetes > Micrococcales > Micrococcaceae > Arthrobacter > Arthrobacter sp. CAN_C5. Next base: position 2,493,543 of record NZ_JAGGMZ010000001.1, on the reverse strand, counting down.
CACGCCCCTTCCCGGCAACCACTCGCCCCACTTCGCCCCCGATATCGAACCGACCCTCACCACCGGCGTCCGTGCCGCAATGGCAGCCATCCTTTCGAAAGTTGCGCGATGACCGGCGGGCCCATGGATCTGTCGGCGACAGCGCTGACCAGCGCCATCCGCCGTCGCGACATCTCTGCCAGGGAAGCACTCGAGGCTCACTTCGCCCGGATCGACGCGGTGAATGCGAGGATCAATGCGGTGGTGACCCAGGACCGGGACGGCGCGCAGCGGCTGGCCGCTGCAGCTGACGAGCTGACGGCGTCGGGCGCGCTCTTGCCGCCTCTGCACGGCCTGCCGATGACTCACAAGGACACCAACAACACCAAGGGGATGCGGACCACCCAGGGATCGGTCATCTTCAAGGACCATGTGCCGACGTTCGACGATCTGGTGATCGGCCGGCTGAAGACGGCGGGGGTCGTGACCACCGGGAAAACCAATGTGCCCGAGTTCGCCGCCGGATCGCACACGTTCAATGAGATTTTCGGTACCACCACCAACCCGTATGACACCACCGTCAGCGCCGGGGGGAGCAGCGGGGGAGCCGCCGCTGCGATCGCGTCCCGTATCCAGCCGCTCAGCGACGGCAGCGACATGGGCGGGTCGCTGCGCATCCCGGCCTCGTTCTGCAACATTGTGGGCTTCAGGCCGTCGGTGGGGGTCCTGCCCATGGCACCCACCCGCAACGCGTGGGCCTGGCTGGGCCGGACCGGGCTGATGGCCCGCGACGTGGAGGACATCGCCCTGGGAATGAGCGCGGTTGCCGGCGCGCATCCGGAGGTCCCGTACCCCTACCCGTTGGGCAGCAAGCGGTTCAGTGACCCGTTGCAGCGGGATCTCACCGGTTTGAGGATTGGCTGGTCGCCTGACTTTGGGTTGGGCGTCCCCGTGGAGAAAGAGGTGCGGCGGGTTCTGGAATCCCAGCTGCAGGTCTTCGTGGAGCTGGGGGCGACGGTCGAGGAGGCGGCCCCCGACCTGCGGGATGCGGACCAGGTGTTCGGCACCACACGGGCGTTCGATTTTCTGCTGGCTTATGGAATTCTCCTGGAGAAGCACGGCGACGTGATCAAACCCGAGGTGCGGTGGAACGTGGAACAGGGCAAGGCGTTGACTGGCCGCGACCTGGTCGATGCTGCGCTGGCCCGGACCCGGTTGGCCGGGAGGGTGGCCGGTTTCTTCAAGAGATTCGATGTCTTCGTCACCCCCGCGGCCCAGGTGCTGCCCTTCGACGCCACGCTGCGCTACCCCACGTCAGTGGAGGGGATCGAATGTGAGACCTATCTGGACTGGATGCGGTCGGCCTGCCTTATCTCGGCGACGGGACTGCCGGCAGTGTCTGTGCCCGCGGGCTTCAGCACCACCGGGCTCCCGGTCGGTCTGCAGCTGACGATGCCTCACGGGATGGATGTTGACCTTTTGCAGGTGGCGTATGGGTTCGAGAAGGCCACCGGTTACGCGAAACAGGCCCCCACCCTCTGATCGACCCAGCCACCCTGCCCACCCCGCTACGCGGTGGTGCGGGGTGAGTGTGGTCGCACCCTCATCCGATCGGACTAGACCGGGCGGGGGAGTCGGACTGCCGGTCCCGCTGGCTACACTGGCATCCATGATGGATTCCGTGCGCCCAGTACCGCGAAGGCCGGACCAGTGAATCTCCTCGCATGGCTCAGGCTCCACACCGTCGACAGCCAGGACAGCCGCTGGGAACGTCCCGGCCCCACCCGTGACGAGCTTCGCAGGGATGTCATCGGCGTCATCGTGTTCGCGCTGGTCAGCGCCCTGGCCCTGGAACTGTCCCGTGGCTTCGGTATGGTCTCCGAGGATAACCATCCGGTCTGGGTTCAGCACCTGGTGCTGGCATCGATGATCCTGCCGCTGGTGCTACGCCGACGATATCCAGTGATTGTCATGCTCGTGATGTCAGCCCTCTTTATCGCCCTCAGCCTGTTCTCACCACTAGTTTCCCTCCAGCTCTCCTATCAGGTCGCGTATTTCGCTTCCCTTTACTCGGCCGTCGCCTGGGCCAAAGATCGGAGAGTGCTCTGGCTGGGGACAACAGTGGTGGTAATCGCGATGGCACTGTGGCTGATCCTCGCGCTGACGGTAGCCAATACGTTCGACGCGATTCTGGCGCAAACCGAGGACAATGCCGACTTCACCGGCGGAATCCTCGACCCATTGCTATCGATAGCCCTGTACAACTTCCTGGTGAATTTCGCCTATTTCGGCGGCGCAATCCTGGCCGGCATGTCCTCCTGGCGCAGGGCACTGCAGCGCACCCAGCTTGCCGAGCAGGCGGTGCAGCTCAGTGAGCAAGCGGAAGAGTTGGCACGGCGGGCCGTCGTCGAGGAACGCTTGCGCATCGCCCGTGAACTGCACGACGTCGTCGCGCACCACGTTTCAGTGATCGGGGTGCAAGCCGGTGCCGCCCGCCGGGTGATCGACAAGCGCCCGGACGTCGCCGTCGAATCGCTACGCACCATCGAGGAGGCCAGCCGCCAGGCGGTGACCGACATGCGGAATCTTCTCGGCGTGCTCCGGTCCGAGGGTAGCGAGCCCGGAGAAACGAACGACGGCGACCGGAGACCGGAGCCCGGGCTCGACGACCTTGAGGACCTGGCACGCCAGCACCGGGAGCTTGGGCTCACTGTCAGCTTCGGCCGGGTGGAGGACATTCCCGGCGCGCTCGCCGAAATTTCGGCACCGCTGGCACTGTCGCTGTTCCGAACGGCCCAGGAATCCCTGACCAATGTGCGACGGCATTCAACCGCCGGTGCCGCCGTGATGACCCTGCGTACCGGTCGTGCGGGGGAGCAGCGGTGGGTAGAGCTCGAAACAGTGGACAATGGGATGCCGCGCACCACATCCGACACCGGGTCCGGCTTTGGTCTGCGGGGAATCCGCGAGCGGGTGGCCCTGCACCGGGGCACCGCTGAGATCGGGCCGCGCTCGGAGGGTGGCTGGCGGGTTCGCGCCAGATTCCTGCTCCACTAGATACTCCACCGATCACGCCGCGCCGCTCTTGATCCACCTGCTGGACCATCATCCTTACCACCTGCTGAACCAACTGCTGAAGGACACCCATGGACTCCATCCGCGTGCTGCTCGCCGACGACCAGGCCCTGGTCCGGGCGGGATTCGCCACCATGCTCTCCATCGAAGACGATATTGAGGTAGTCGGACAGGTCACCAACGGTCAGGAAGCGGTTGACTTCGCCAGCCAGCACGAGGTCGACGTCATCCTGATGGATGTCCAGATGCCAGTGATGGACGGCATCCAGGCAACTGAGCTGATTGCCAGGGCGCACCGGGGCAAGGTCATCATCCTGACCACCTTCGAGCGCGAGGACTATCTCTTTGACGCGATCCGCAGCGGTGCCAGTGGTTTCCTCCTGAAGAATGCCGACCCCGACGATTTGATCGCCGCCGTGCAGGCTGTCGCCGGAGGCTACGCGCTGCTTGCCCCCGAGGTGACAGTCCGGGTGATCGAGCGTTTCGCCCAGTCCCTCGAAGCTGCAGGGACCGCATCGGCGGGAGCGCAGCCGAGCAGTGAACACCGCAAACGCCTCGATTCCCTCACGCAGCGGGAGAAGGAAATTCTCGCGAGCCTGGCCACCGGGCTCAGCAACGCCGAACTCGCCAGCAGGTTTTTCCTCGCTGAGGCCACCGTGAAGTCGCACGTCTCCTCACTCCTCGCGAAGATCCAGGTGCGGGACAGGGTGCAGGCGGTGGTCTTCGCCTACGAGAGCGGACTCATCCGTCCGGGGGAGTAACAGGTTCAGCCTTTTGGCTCATCTGGTGTGGGGCGCTGCTGCCTAGGCTTGACTCCAGGAAGACAACCAGGAGGAAACCATGCTGCAGGTCCAGAACCTCACGCGGCGCTTCGGCGAGAACCTCGCCGTCGACGACGTGAGCTTCACCGTCCCAGCCGGGAAGATGACCGGATTCGTCGGCGCCAACGGGGCCGGCAAGACCACCACCATGCGGATGATCATGGGGGTGCTCGCCGCCCACGGTGGTGAAGTGCTCGTGGACGGCAGGCCCATCACCGCCGATGACCGGTCCACCTTCGGCTACATGCCTGAAGAACGCGGGCTCTACCCCAAACAGCCGATCCTCGACCAGCTGGTCTACCTCGGCCAGCTGCACCGGATGACTCCCTCCGACGCCCGCGCCCAGGCGCAGGACCTGCTGGACCGGTTCCAGCTCGGCGGTCGGGGCAAGGACAAGCTTGAATCCCTGTCCCTGGGTAACCAGCAGCGCGTCCAGATCGCCGCATCCCTGCTCCACCGGCCGACGGTACTGATCCTGGACGAGCCGTTCTCCGGTCTCGATCCGGTCGCGGTGGATTCGATGGTCGAGCTTCTCCGTGATCGTACCGCTGAGGGTGTTCCCGTGTTGTTCTCCAGCCACCAGCTGGATCTCGTCGACCGGTTGTGCGACAACCTGGTGGTTCTGCAGGAGGGCCGGCTCGTCGCTTCGGGGTCCGGTGAGGAACTTCGGGCGACGGCACCCCGGCGCCACCGGTTGACCGTCACCCCGGACGCCGGGTGGGTCCGCGAGGAAGCAGGAGTGCGGGTGATCGACGTCGCCGGTCAGGACGCCGTGGTGGAGCTCGACAATGATGACACCGCCCAGCGCCTGCTCGCCACCGCAATGACCCGCGGCAGTGTGCACGAATTCAGCCGGATCAGGCCAAGCCTGAGCGAAATCTACCGGGAGGTTTCCCAATGAGCACCGAGACACGCGTCAAGAATCGTGACGGGAGCGCGCCGTCGCCACAGGATGCCCGCCCCCGGTCAGCGGGGACCCAGCCACCCTGGCTGATCGTGACCCTGCGGGAGGTCATGATCAAGGTCAGGGACCGCAGCTACGCGATCAGTACGCTGGTCACCCTGGTGTTGATAGTTGCTGGGATTGTCTTCAACGCCTTCGTGATGAACCGCGGCGACGACTACATCGTGGCCGTCCAGTCGGATTCTGCTACCACCGTCGTCCAGCTCGCCGATGAGGCGGGCCGGGCCGACGACGGCAACGTCACCTTCACCGCCGTCGAGGCGGGCTCCGACGATGCCGCCGTTGATCTGGTGCGCGCCGAGGAAGCCGATGCAGCACTGCTGCAGGGAGCCGGGGGCGCCTGGCAGCTCACCGGAAATACCGAAATTGATTCAGGAATCAGCCAGCTGGTGGGTGAGGCGCTGAACGCATTTGTCCTGGAAAGCAATGCCGCCGCTGTCGGCACCACTGCCGAGCAGCTCCTCTCCGGTGCCGAGCTGGAACAGACACTGCTGGAGGGCAGTGCCGAGAACCAGTTGCTCGCTACCATCGCCGGCTTCGTGTTCAGCTTCCTCTTCTATATGGCGTCGATCATCTTCGGCATGGCAATCGCCAACTCGGTGGTCGAAGAGAAGCAGAACCGGGTGGTGGAAATCCTGGCCACCGCCATTCCGATCCGTCAGCTCCTCTATGGGAAGGTGCTGGGAAACACGATTCTGGCCATGGTTCAGCTGGCCCTCTACGGCGGCGCGGCGCTGCTGGCGCTCAACCTCACGGGCACCGCGGACCTGGTAGGGAGCATCATTCCTGCCTCCGGCTGGTTCCTCGTGTTCTTCCTCTTCGGATTCCTGATCCTCGCAGCCATCTGGGCGGTTCTCGGGTCCCTGGCCAGCCGGCCCGAGGACCTGAACAACAATTCGACTCCGGTGATGGCACTGATCTTCGGTGCCCTGTTTGTCGGGTTGTTCGCCTCGGGCCAGTTCCTGGTCATTGCCTCCTACATCCCGGTGGTGTCCTCCGTAGCGATGCCGATCCGGGTGCTGAACTCACCCGTAGCACTGTGGGAGCCGCTCCTGTCACTGGTGATCGCGCTGGCCGCGGCCGTCGCGTTGCTCCACCTCGGCGAGAAGATCTACCGCCGAGCCGTCATGCAGGGTGGGGGAGCGCTGAGCCTGAGGAAAGCAATGAAGCTGGAACAGTAGCAACCATCGAAGTGGTCTCCGCCGGGTCAGCTAGGGCGCCCAGGTGGAGACCACCTCGATGATAGAGAACCGTTTGGCTGCCTCGGTGTCCTCGAAGCTCAGGCCCAGGGGGACAGCCATCACCCCGTAGTCACCTGGTTCCAGATCGGGTCCGAGGCTGATTTCGAAGGTGTAATTGCCGTCGGCGTCGGCGTAGGTGACCGGGTAACCAATCAGCGAATAGTCACTCTGAATGGGTGTGAAGATGACCTGGATCTCCGCCCCCGGCGCGTAGCCCGAGCCGACGATGTTCCAGGTGGTACCGACATGGCGGACAACCCGCTGGCCATCCCAGGTGGAAACCAGTTCCAGGTTGTCGTAGCTTCCCGACAGCCCGGGAATCGGTGGCTCCGACGTCTCAGTGATCGGCTCATCCGTTGGCTCCGCGGTTGGCTCAGCCACCATGGTCGGCTCGCTGGTTGGTTCAGGAGTGACCTCAGCGGTCGGTTCAGGGGTGGTCGGCTCAGCGGTGGGTGCAGGGGAGACCGCTGCAGGCTCAGTCGTCGGTGCGGCCACGGCAGAGTCCGAGGGAGTCGATGCGGGGCTGGGCGACGCCGTCGCGGCGGGTGCGGAACTTGTTTCAGTGTCGGTTGCCTCGGCCGCGGGTCCAACGTTAGCGGCGCAACCCGTCAGGAGAAGGGCGGCGATGGACAGGGCAAAAAAGGGCGAGAGCTTCTTCACGGGCGGTGCTTTCAGTGAGACGGTGAGTAGATGTCTTGGACACTACAGACGCGACACGCCAACTGACAGCACAACTTGGTTACGTGGTCGAACCGTTATAGAGCGACCTCGGCGGGAGTCGGGTTCGAGGCATGGGTTTATCGATCAGTCAGCTGAGGGGCTGTGCCTGACAGTTGTCGAATACTCGTAGCCCTCCCGGACCAGCAATAAATTCGGTGGGGTCTTGGCCGGTTGGGTCAGTGAGGGAATCAGTCATCGGTCACCGATTCCTTCGGGTCAGCTCAGGCACAGGCAGAACGGATGACCGGCGGGGTCGAGGTAGACCCGGAATGTTTCGCCCGGTTGGACAGCAGCCTTGATTCCACCCAACCCAAGCACCACCGACTCGCCGTGATCGAGGTCCTGCACCATCAGGTCAAGGTGCATCTGCTGCGGAGCGTCCTGCCCCGGCCACTGAGGCGCGCGGTAGTTCTCCACCGACTGGAACGAAATGCAGTTGCTTCCGTCATCCGGCCGGATATCCGCCCACCCATCGTTGACGTCAGAACGCCAACCCAGGATTTCGCCGTAGAACGCTGCGAGCGACGGAGCGTCAGGACAGTCGATGACCACACTGGGGTAGCGAGCAATAACCATGCCGGAATCCTACTGCCAGACCCGGTCAATATGAAGGCACACCCGAGGCATCCACTGTCCTGATGGGTGGCGTGGCCAGCTAGCCAGAGCCTCAGCCAGTAGGGCTGTTCCCCAGGGCTTGCAGCGCCCGGGCAGCAGACCCACCAAGGTTCCAGTCCCCGGTAAGCTTCTCGATTCGTTTGAGCTGCTCAGCATCGAGGGGGCGGATTTCGGCATTGAACCCGCCGAGTTCCAGGTCACGAACCACATTGACCACGGTTGGCGCGACGGCCAGGTAGTCAGCGGCGCCGGTGATCCTGGCCCGCATCGAAGCTGACATCGTCGACGCCGGGTCGCCAGCGGCTGCAATCACCCCGTCCAGATCGACAAACTCCTGCAACAGACTCGCAGCGGTCTTGTCGCCAATCCCCGCGACACCGGGCAGTCCGTCGGAGGTATCCCCGCGGAGGGCAGCAAAATCCGCGTACTGGCCGGGGAGGACCTGGTACTTGCTGACCACTGTCGCATCGGTCAAGACCTCGAGCCGGCTCATTCCGCGGGCGGTGTAGATCACGCGGACATCACCGCGGTCGTCGACCAGCTGGAACAGGTCGCGATCCCCGGTAACCACGTCCACCGGTGTATCCGATTGAGCCGCCAGACTGCCGATGACGTCGTCGGCCTCGTGCTCGGGCACGCCGATCACCGTAATATCGAAGGCCGCCAGAATCTCGCGGATACGCGGAATCTGTGCCACCAACCCGGGGGGCGCCTCTTCGACGTCGACGCCGTCCGTGACCGCCTTCGTCATCCGGTGCTCTTTGTAACTGGGAATGAGATCCACCCGCCAGGCCGGGCGCCAATCATCATCCCAGCAGGCAACCAGGTGGGTGGGCTCGTAGTCGGCAACCAGCCGGGCGATCATGTCGAGGAAGCCGCGGACAGCATTGACCGGGGTTCCGTCGGGGGACTTCAGGGAGTCCGGCAGACCGTAGAACGCCCTGAAGTAGAGGGAAGCCGTATCTAGGAGCATCAGGCGGTTGGGCACTTAGGGATCCTCTGTCTTGGGGTCCTCGGTCGACTGGTTGTTTTTGCCGCCGGAGGTATACCGGCGCATCATTCGCCGAGCCGGGCCCGCCCAGGACAGCAGCAGGAGAATGGTGAAGAAGTGGTTCATCATTCCGCCCAGGAGATTCACCGGAAGGATCTGGGTGATCAAAATGAGGATCAGCGCCGCCCCGATCACGGCCTTGGCAATGTTCAACACCCTGGTGCTGACCGGGAGCGGCCACGGGTGAAGTTCCACAGTCGAAGAGTCCGCACGCTCTTGCTTATCCACTGGTACGCTCCCCTTTCGTCAGCCACCAGAATACCCCGCACGCGGAGTGCCGCACTATTGGCGTATTCTCAACATGAATTGGTGCCGGACTGATGGTCTTACGCGAAAAGGAACCCCCGCACATGCCAGTAAAACCCGGCACTCACCCCAGGGCGCGCGCCCGATGGACGAAGGTACTCGTTCCGGCCGTCGCCGCCCTGCTCGTCCTGGCCGGTTGTGGTGTGGCGCAGCCCGCCGCGCAGCCGACGGCGATCAGCGCCGTCCGTGCCGCGGACGTGTCCGTCACCGGTGCCGGATGGCTGCACACCGACGGCGGCACTATCCGCGACGCAGCGAACAAGCCCTACGTCATCAGGGCCGCCAACTGGTTTGGTCTGGAAACTCCCGACTGCGTTCCGCACGGTCTCTGGACCATCAAACTCAACGATGGTCTCCGGCAGATCAAGTCGATGGGCTTCAACACCATCCGCCTGCCCTACTCCAATCAGTGCATCACCTCGGGCAAGGTCAGCTCGGATACCAACTTCTACGCCAACCCCGATCTGGCCAGCAAGAGCCCGCAGCAGGTGATGGATCTCTTCGTCGCCAAATCGAAGGCTCTTGGGCTCAATGTGATTCTCGACCGTCACCGCCCTTCCTCGAACGCGCAGGCGGAGCTCTGGTACACACCCCAGTATTCGGAAGCCAAGTGGATCGCCGACTGGAAGATGCTGGCCGCCCGGTACAAGAACGAACCGACGGTGATTGGCTTTGACCTCCACAATGAGCCGCACGGTGTAGCGCGGTGGGGCGGCGCCAATCCTGCCCAGGATTGGCATGCTGCGGCAACCCGGGCGGGGAATGCTGTCTTGGCGGTCAACCCCAAGCTATTGATCATCGTGGAGGGCGTCGAGGCGCAGGGTAATGACTCGTGGACGTGGTGGGGTGGGGGTCTCGCCGATGTCGCGAAGAAGCCGGTGAAACTGTCGGTGCCCAACCGGGTGGTCTATTCGCCCCACGATTACCCTGCCTCGGTCTATCCCCAGAAGTGGTTCGCTGCCCCCAACTACCCGGCGAACCTGCCGGGTATCTGGGACGCCAATTGGGGGTTCATCGCCAAGCAGGGGATCGCCCCGGTGCTTGTCGGCGAGTTCGGTTCGAAACTTGTAACGACCTCGGACAAGCAGTGGATGAGCAAACTGGTCTCCTATCTGGCCACCAACGGAACGAGTTTTGCGTACTGGTCCTTCAACCCGAACAGCTCCGACACCGGGGGCCTGCTGAAATCGGACTGGCGCACCCCGGAGACGGCAAAGCTGACCGCGCTGCAACCCATCCTGCGACCCGTAGCCGTACCTGCCGTAACCCCGAAGCCCAGCGCGTCACCGTCACCGAAGCCGTCGCCGAAGCCGTCGCCGAAACCAACGTCGAAGCCCAGCGCGTCGCCGTCGCCGAAGCCGCCGACTGGTGCACCCGCTGTGTCGGCCCACTGGTCGGTGCAGAGTTCCTGGGCGGGCGGCTACGTTGCCACCATCACGGTGAAGGCTGCCCGGGATGTGAGCTCGTGGTCGGTGACCTTCACTGACCCCCAGGTGATTGGCGTAGTCAACTCCTGGGGTCTGAAGTGCACCTCGGTGACGAAGAGGTCTGTCACCTGCGTCGGGACGGACTGGACCACTAGCCTGCGGAAGGGCCAGACGGCCACCATCGGCCTGCAGGTCAACTCCGCGACTCCGCCGGTCAATCCGAAGGTCACGGTGACCGCCAAGTAGCCCGCGCCAGGAAGCCACGTAGCCCCACGCTAGGAAGGGGAGGAGTCGGCGTGGACGGCGTCGCCGTCGTCGTCCACCAGATCGTTCGCATCCTTGATAACGGTCTGGTGGAGGGAGCGCCAGAACTCGTCTGCCTCGGGTGAACGCTGGACCTCGATGATCGAGTCCAGCCTGAGGGTGTCGGCCCAGTGCTGCACCAGATCATGATGGAATACGAACTCTTCCAGTGCATTCCGTTCGGGAAGCGCCAACCCTGCTGGTTGCTGTCCCTCGGGCAGCTGTTCGATTGCCGCTACGACGGACTCGAGCGTGCGCCTCACAGTTTCGGGACCGCGGGACTGCTCGGGGATCAGCCCTAGCTCTTTCGCTGAGGCAATTTCCGAACGGAGGTCGTGTGTGTAGGCCGCCCACGCCCGCGCATGGTCGGGGTGGACCGCCAGCGTGCCCAGCGTGCCAGCGGCCAGGGTCTTATCGAACACCATGTAGCCGCCGCGGCCATTGTGCTTGGCTGCGTACATGGCCTGATCCGCTTCCTGCAGCAGCAGCTCAGACGAAAGACCCGGCGAACTCAGAGCGATACCGATGCTCACGCTCATCTGCATCTCGACGCCGAGAAGGAAAACCGGTGAACTTACCGCTGCCATAACCCGCTCGGCCATCGCCGGCGCCTCTTCGGGAGGTGTGCCGGGCAGCAGCAGAGTAAACTCATCGCCGCCATGACGTGCCGCGGTGTCGCCTGCCCTGATGCACGATTCGAGGCGGCGTGCCAGCTCGATCAGCAATGTGTCCCCGGCTGCGTGCCCGTAGGAGTCATTGACCGGTTTGAAACCGTCAATGTCAACGGTGAGCACCATCACTGGGGTGCCGGTGCGCTGGCTCATGATCAGTGCCTGGGAAAGTCGGTCATTCAACAGGGTGCGGTTGGCCAGCCCGGTGAGAGGATCGTGGAGTGCCTGGCTGGCGAGCTGGGCCAGCAACATGGAGCCATCCCGCCGGGCCCGTTCATGGATGGTCCAGTGCACAATGCTGGTGGCGCACATCGCAAGAAACAGCGCGCTATGAATCAGTGACCAGGTGAGCGGATCATCATGCGCCGCGTCATGGTTGTAGACGACGGTCGGCAAAGCGACTCCCATTATTGAGTGATGGCCCAAGACCAGGATGGAGGCTGTTGCCAGTGGCGCCCAGTCCTCGTACAAAGCAACGACGGGAACGAGGATAAAGAACAGGAAATGGGCTTCGATGGTGCCACTGATGTTCACGACCATTGCCGCGACAAGCATCAGGGACGCCGAGCTCAGCGATGCGCTAAAACGCCTACTCAACGGGGCTTTCCAAGCCAGCAACGCTACTGCTGCGGGAGCGGCGCCCTGGACCAGCGCCATCCGCAGGGGTTCCTGTTGGAAAAGGGAAAAGAGAGCGACCAGGACCGACGATATTACCGCGAACAGCAGGATTAGCCGGTGGCGCATATTCCAGGCCGGGTCGGGGAGCCGCGAACCGCGCGGAAATGCATTGAACACAGACCTAGTCCACCGAAGTACCACCAAGATGCTCCCGTACTTGTCAAAGGACGCTCCCCGCGCCGGTCACCACAATCAGCGTGGCACCCCTACGTTAGCCTCATTGTGGGCGGTTTTGGCTGACCTCGGCCGATCCAGCGCAAAAATTGCGTTGTTGGCCGGCCGGGCCTGGTGCTCGCACCCAAAATGCTAGCTGAGCGCCGTGCCGACCACCTTGGACAATGGGAACCAGGCCGCAACCAACGACCCCGCGATGACGACGGCGAAGAGTAGTAACCAGACTGGCGAGGGGACACCGGTGCTGCGGTACAGCAGGTACGCGTCGGAGGACTGCAGTTCCCGACGGCGCCGTAGGTGTACCGAGATCACCTTGCCCAGATCCCGCACCGACCCGACCAGGAGCGCCAGCCCGAGGGCAATGACCACATGCCCGGTGAACGCTGCCGGGAGGGTCAGTACCAGCAATGCCGAGACGGCCACCGCTGACAGCAGGATGAGCAGGCCGCCGCCGTTACGGATCAACAGGAGCGCTGCGAGCAGGATCAACGCTCCCAGCGACAGGGCCGCGGGCCCCCACCCGTTGAGGCCGGCCCAGGTCAGCGATGCTCCGAGCACTGCCGGTGTGGGGTATCCCCAGAACCCGGACCATGCGGCGCGCCACCCCGGGCGCCCGATCGTCGTCGTCGTGCCCGCATGGTCCATGGTCAGCGTGATGCCCTTGAGTACCCGGCCGGTCATCAGGGCAGCGAATGCGTGGCCGAGCTCATGCACCACGGTGGTGAACAGGCCGAAGTAACGCCAGGTGAACCGGGGGATCGACAGCGCCGCGGCGGCGAGCACCATGATCGCCAGCTCCACGGCGGTGACCTCCGGTGGCTCGGCCCGGGCGAACCCCTCCACGATCCGGTTCCACCACGTCTCAATCATGTCTCCACCCTACTGAACCCTCGGTGGCGGCCCCGACGTGAAAGACTGGGAGCATGTCATCGAGCACCCCACCAGATCAGGCCGCGTCGGACAACGACGGCGTCGAAGAACGAACCCATCTTGGCCTCCGGATAGACGATGCCTGGCACTCGGTCCAGACAAATGTCGCTATCAAGCGTGGACACGTCGAAACGATCATCCCGTACACCGGTTATGGGACCGGCAGCTGGATACGGGTTCTGGCCCGCGTGGTCCTGGCTGATCCCGAGGAGATGGCGCCGATCAGCGGCGGTGAGGTGCTGAAGACCATCAAGGAAGGCATCCGTGGGTGGCGCAATTTCACCAGCGCACCCGTTCGCTATGCGTCGGTCACCGTCGAGGTGGACGGAGAGAGCCACCAGGTGACTGCCGACCGTGGCGGAATCGTCGACGCACGGATCGATGCCCAGCTCTCTCCGGGCTGGCACACCATCACACTACGCTCGGCCGACAACATCCTGGTCGAGTCGCCGGTGCGGATCATTGAATCCGGCATCGACTTTGGCGTGGTCTCCGACATCGACGACACCGTCATGGTCACTGCGCTGCCCCGGCCGTTCCTCGCCGCGTGGAACACGTTCGTCCTCGACGAGCACGCACGGGCTGCCACCCCGGGGATGGCCGTGCTGTTGGAACGCATCACGCAGGAGTCCCCCGGGGCACCGGTGCTGTATCTGTCCACCGGGGCGTGGAACGTCGCTCCCGCGCTCACCCGTTTCCTGTCGCGAAACCTGTATCCCGCCGGGCCGAAACTGCTGACCGATTGGGGCCCCACCCGGGATCGCTGGTTCCGCAGCGGCCCCGAGCACAAGCGCAGCTCGCTGAAACGGCTCGCCGCCGAGTTCCCCGACATCAAGTGGCTGCTCATCGGCGACAATGGCCAGCATGACGAGGAAATCTACGCCGACTTCGCTGAGCAGTACCCGCAGAATGTTCGGGCTGTGGCGATTCGCCAGCTGACCATGGGTGAGGCAGTGCTGGCCGGTGGCCGCTCGAACGCCAAGCCGTCCTCGCCCACCCCGAACATTCCGTGGATCTACGCACCGGACGGCGCCGGAATGTCATCCCAGCTGGCGGACCTTGGAATTATTGATCATTCGTTTCAGGAGCCGGCAGAGTAATTCCGTCCTGATCCTGCGGGCCGGCGTCGGCGCGGATGGTCAGGAGGATGCGTCGAAGGGCCATGCCCAGCGAAGCGGTCGCGTCAATCCGCTCGTCAGGGGACACATCCTTGAGGTGCTGCATCAGGTCCTCGACGGCGGTCTCGGCGTCGGTCAGGGACTCGGCCGTGGTGTCCCACTCTTCGACGGCGGTCCCGGTGAGCTTCACCGCGTAAGCGAGGGGCGGACCGAGCGGTTTGGGCAGGGGAGTGGATTCCGGGGTACGCCAGATGACGTCGGTGAGCAGTTCGGTCATGTCCTCGACGTAGAACGTAATACGCTCCATCGACTGCAGTGAGTGGAAATCGGCGGCCAGGTCCCGTTTGTGACGGTACTGGCGGATGTTCCCGTGCCGGCTGGAATCTGCCAGCTGCACTGCGGTGCGCACCTCCTTGCTAAAGGTGGTGAGCTTGTTTTGCCGATCGGCCCAGTCCTTGTGCTCCGGTGGCCATTGCTCTCGGAGGGCCTCGCCCATGTCCCGCAGCTGAAGTGCGAGTGCGGAGCGGAGACTGTCGAGTCCGGCAACCACCGCGTTCAGGTGCAGGGGCGGAATGATCAGCACATTCACGATCAGGCCGATTGTTACGCCCACCAGCATCTGCAACAGATACCCGAACGAATACCCGTCAGGATCGTCGCCGCCGAGCAGCAGGACAAACAGGGCAGCGACGGGGATCCAGTCCCGGCCCGCTCCGATGTGGGGAAGCCCGGCGGTAAGTACCCCGAGTCCCACGACCAACGCCACCGACACCACCGAACGATCGCCGAAATATATCACCGGGAAGGCCAGGGCAAACCCGATGGCGAGGCCCACCAGGGTCTGGAAGCCCTGTTTTGCCGAGCCCGCAATGGTCGGGTACATGCAGGCGACGGCGCCCAGGGGTGCGTAATACGGGTACTCGGAGGCGACGCCCGGCACCTGCAGGGCAACCAGCCAGGCAATGGAAGCGGCAAGGGCGGCCTTGAACGCCAGCAGCAGTCGCTTGTGGCGGATCAGTCCTCCCACCCGGGTCAGCAGGCGGGCGCCGGAAGGGTTGTTCAGCATGCTTGCTATTCTTCCAGCATTCCCTCTCCCACGGAATTCGCCGTCCCAATGTGTCCCCGGTTCTGATGTGCACGGGGTATGCCCAGGTCGATTCAGTGCCCAGATTGACGCGGTCGTCAGCGCTAGGTACTTGATGCGGCGGGGTCGACGGCGTAGCGTAGCCCCCAAGTTACTTCAGTAACGGGTCAGCGACTCTCCCACGGAGAGTGTGGGTGCCCCCATGTGGGTCTGACATTTGTTCGTAGGAGTTCCTCGTCAGCGCGGCCGCGCTACGCCGGGACTCGGATCTGCGTTCCTCCGGATTATTTCACCAGCCGAATGCCCTGATGGGTTGGCGGTGACCTAACGAAACAGGACACAAATGTCATTTCCTCTTCCGCCGCCGCCCACCTACCCAGCCCTGTCCTACGAATTGTTCCCGCCGCGCACCACCAGTGCCGAAGAAGGTCTGTGGCGGACCATCCGGGCGCTTGAAGATACCCGGCCAGACTTCGTATCAGTGACCTATGGTGCTTCCGGCTCCAACCGGGACACCGCCGTCGGGCTGCTGAAGCGTCTCCTGGACGAGACCACCCTGAAGCCGCTCGCCCACCTCACCTGCGTGGGGAACTCCCGGGACTATCTGGTCCAGCTCGTGTACGAACTGATCTCCCGCGGAGTGCGCGGTATCCTCGCCCTTCGCGGTGACCGGCCACTTGACCGGTCGCTGCCCGAGGGCGATCTGCAGCACGCCAGCGAACTGGTGGAATTGATCCGGCAAGCGGAACGGCAGCTCACGGCACATCTGTGCGCCGGCCGGGTCGCCGTCGGCGTTGCCGCCTACTCCACGAAGCACCCGGAATCACCGAGCACCGAACACGACATCGAAGTACTGCTGGCCAAACAGGCGGCAGGAGCCGACTTCGCCATCACCCAGGTCTATTTCGCACCGGAACAGTACAGCCAGCTCCTGCGCACGGCCCGCCGCGCCGGCGTGGACATTCCCATCATCCCGGGCGTCATCCCCTTCACGAGCGTCAGGCGGCTGGAGCGGCTCAGCGAACTCGCGGGACTGCAGATCGACGCCCGGTTGAAGGATCGGCTGGTCAGCGCCGGTGACGACGCCGAACGACGGCGCATCGGCGTCCGCGCCACCGTGGACCTGGCGCACGCTGCCCTGAACGACGGCGCCCCGGGCATCCATATCTACACCTTCAACGAACACGCGGCAGCGCTGGACGTCCTCGACCGGCTCGAGTTGAGCCGCCCGCCAGCGCCGGGCCTGATCCAGACCGCCTGACCCACCACTACTTCCGAAGGGTTAACCACCATGCACAGTGAATTCCCGGCCGCCACGATCGTCGGCTACCCCCGTATCGGCCCCCGGCGCGAACTGAAGAAGGCCGTTGAATCCTATTGGGCGTCCAGAATCTCGGCGGCGGAGCTGGAAGCCACCGCCCGCCAGCTCCGCGAGGACGGTTACGCGCGGCTGGCCGGCCTCGGGCTTTCGGAGACCGCGTCGGCCATCCCAGCGTCCTTCTCCCTGTATGACCAGGTGCTCGATACCGCCGTCACCTTCGGGGCGGTGCCGGCCCGGTTCCAGGACCTGTACGACGACGGCGGTTCGCTGGGACTCGACGCCTACTTCACCCTCGCCCGCGGCGACGCCGGGCGGCCGCCCCTGGAAATGACCAAGTGGTTCGATACCAACTATCACTACCTGGTCCCCGAGATCGGGCCGGACACCCGGTTCACGATTGCCAACGACTGGACGCTGCGCAACGTCGTAGAGGGAGCCGACCTGGGGATCACGCTGCGGCCCACCCTCATCGGCCCGGTCACTTTCCTGCTGCTCAGCAAGGCCGCGGCAGAGGCGCCTGACGGCTTCTCCCCGCTGACCCGGCTCGACGACCTGCTGCCGCTCTACGCCGACCTCCTCGGCCGGCTGGCTGCTGTGGGAACGCGCTGGGTGCAACTGGAGGAGCCGGCGCTGGTGGCGGACCAAGTGATCCCCGAACACGAGGTGGCGGCTGCCGTGGAGCGGGCCTACCAGTACCTCGCCGGGACGGCCGAACGGCCCTCACTGCTCGTCACCACTGCGTACGGCTCACTGGGATCGCTGCTGCCGGTCCTGGCCGCCACCGGCATTGACGCGCTGCACCTGGACCTCTTCAAGGGCGATCTGCCCTCAGCCCAGGACCTGGCCGTCCTGGGTAGCACCACCCTCGTGGCCGGGGTGGTCGACGGCCACAACATCTGGAAAGCCGACCTCGCGGCCGCGGCGGCCAAGCTGACCACCCTCGCTGATTCGGTCGACCGGCTTACGGTGGCGACCTCCACCTCGCTGCAACACGTCCCGCACGACGTCGACGACGAACCGGACCTGGCTCCCGACCTCCGGTCGTGGCTGGCCTTCGCGGACCAGAAGATCGCCGAGGTTCTCACCCTGTCCCGGCTGGTGGATGGGTCCCCGACCGGGTCGATCGACGGCGCCATCGCCGAGGCCACGGCGGTGCTGGCCTCCCGCGCGGCCGCCGTCGGCGTCAACCGGCACGAGGTGAGGGAGCGGCTCGGCGCACTCACGCCGTCGGACTTCACCCGCGGACCGTACCAGGAACGGGTCGCGGCGCAGGAGGAGGCCCTCCAGTTGCCCGTGCTTCCCACCACCACCATCGGATCGTTCCCACAGACCGTCGAGGTGCGGTCAGCGCGGGCCCGGTTCCACCGGGGAGACCTCACCACCGAGGAGTACACGGGCCTGATGCAGGAGGAGATTGCGCGGGTCATCGCACTGCAGGAGGACCTGGGGTTTGATGTCCTGGTGCACGGTGAGCCGGAACGCAACGACATGGTGCAGTACTTCGCCGAACACCTGGACGGCTTCGACGTCACGGTGAACGGATGGGTGCAGTCCTACGGGTCGAGATGTACCCGGCCGTCAATCCTGTGGGGCGATGTCAGCCGACCCGAACCGATCACCGTGCGGTGGGCCGAATACGCCCAGTCCCTGACCAGCAAGCCCGTGAAGGGGATGCTGACCGGTCCGGTCACCATCCTGGCCTGGTCCTTTGTCCGGGATGACCTGCCGCTGGGCGAGACGGCAAGCCAGGTGGCCCTCGCGCTCCGCGACGAGGTGAGCGATCTGCAGCGTGCCGGTATCCGGGTGATCCAGGTCGACGAACCGGCGCTCCGCGAGCTGCTGCCCCTCCGGGCGGCACAGCGGCCGCACTACCTGGCGTGGTCGGTCAACTCCTTCCGGCTGGCAACCTCCGGGGCGGCGCCGTCCACGCAGGTCCACACCCATCTCTGCTATTCCGAGTTCGGCGCCATCATCGAGGCGATCGACGGCCTCGATGCGGACGTCACCTCGATCGAGGCCGCCCGGTCGCGGATGGAAGTGGTCCACGACCTGCAGTCCCACGGTTTCGCGCGGGGGGTGGGGCCGGGGGTGTATGACATTCATTCGCCACGGGTCCCGGACGAGGATGAGGTTGCGGACCTCCTGGGGAAAGCGGTCCGGCACGTGCCAGCCCGGCAGCTCTGGGTGAATCCCGACTGCGGCCTGAAGACCAGGGGGTACACGGAAACCACCGAGTCATTGGGTAACCTGGTCAACGCCGCCGTTCGGGTGAGGCTGACACTCTAGCTGCGGACCGGCTCGATGCTCTGTGCCTTCAGGATGGCAGCGAGCTGGTCCATGAAGAGCCCCACCCTGGTGGTCTGCCGGTCACCGATCTGCAGGGCGAAGATACTGCGGGCCAGGCGGATCTCGGGGACATCCAGCGCCACCACGCCGGATGGGCCGTGGGTCATGGCGAGGTCGGGGACCAGCGCGGCGCCGAGCCCGGCGTCGGCCATCGCCAGACTGGCGTTGAAATCGTCGCAGTACGCCACCACCCGCGGGTGCAGGTTGCAGCTGGCGAACAGCCGTTCGATCACCGTGGCATCGGCAGTCCCGGGGTGGTGCATGATCCATGGCATGTCGGAAAGCTGGTCGGCGCTGACCGCTGCCCCGGGCTGGATGCCCCATGCAGCCGGGAGCACCACCCGGAAATTGTCATCCCCGATCCACTGGCGACTGACCGACGACGGCCAGGCGAGCCCACCCTGGCCCACCTGGAACACCAGGGCCAGGTCGAGTTCGCCGCCGGCCCGCAACCCCTGGATGGTCTGACCCGGTTCCGCGACGTACACCTTCAGGCTGATCCCCAACCGACGCCATTCAGGGGTGCCGAGCAGTCGCGGTAGTGCATAGGTGGCCAGACTCGGGAAAATCCCCAACCGTAGCTCCTGCGTGGGCTCTGCCTCGGCCCGCGCCGTCGAGGCCAGGAGGGCGTCGATGTCGGTGAGCACCTTCGCCGCATGACGTGACATGACCACTGCCGCCTCCGTCGGAATCGCGCTGCGCGCGGACCGCTCAAACAGGGTGGCCCCGGTGTCCCGCTCCAGAGCCGACATCTGCTGTGACACCGCCGACGCCGTATACCCGAGGCGGGACGCTGCAGCCGTGAACGAGCCCAGCCGGATGACCTCCAGAAGTGTGCGCAAATGCACGGGGTTGACCACTGGCACTCCTTTCCGCAGCGGAGGGCCATTCGCGATCCTCGGCCCTGGCTGGGGCACCAATCCGGGAATGAACCGTCTCCGAACAATAACCAAACTATATTTACAACAGGCGTTTTCCTTTTGGGAGGCCTGTGGTGAGGTGCCGGACGGTCGGATCGACCGGCTGGACGCCTTACGCAAACCTACGCGGAGGAGCGCAGATGACTGAGCAACAGCATGGCACGCCGGACCTTGACACGCCCGACGCCGGCTCCAGCGAGCCGGGCGTCCGCCGCCGGGTCGCCGTCGTCGGCAGCGGCGTGGCGGGGCTGACCGCCGCCTATGTGCTGAGCCGTCACCACTCGGTCACCCTCTACGAGGCCGACCGCCGCGCCGGTGGCCATGCCCATACCCACCAGATGCCGATGGCCGACGGTACTACGTCAGGTGTCGACACCGGGTTCATTGTCCACAACGACCGTACCTACCCGACGCTGTTACGGCTCTTTGACGAACTGGGCGTTCCCACCCAGGACTCCGACATGACCATGTCGGTCCGGTGCGATGGTTGCGGGCTCGAGTACGCCGGGGCCAAGGGCAGGCGCGGGGTATTCGGTCAGCTGGGAGTGTTGCGCCGCGGCAGGTACCTCAAAATGTTGCTCGAGGTTCTCCGTTTCCAGCGCAACGCCCGTGCACTCCTGGAGGCTACCGGCGCAGACGATGGAATGACCCTCGGTGAGTTCCTCGCCCGGGGACGGTTCAGCCAGTACTTCACCTCCCACTTCATGACCCCCGTAGTGTCCGCGGTGTGGTCCTGCGACCCGTCGACGGCGCTCGCCTATCCGGCGCGGTACCTGTTTTCCTTCATGTCGCACCACGGAATGCTCACCATCAAGGGGTCGCCGCAGTGGCGCACCGTGACGGGCGGGTCGGGAGAGTACGTGAGCCGGGTCCTCGATCACATCGAGGACGTGCGGCTCGGATCGCCCGTCGCCGGGGTGCGAAAGGCAGGGGACGGCGTCGTCGTCACCTCCAACGGCGAGACCGAAACCTATGATGCGGCTGTGATCGCGACTCACCCGCACCAGGCGCTCGCCATGCTGGGGGAGGCCGGCCCGCTCGAGAGGCAGGTGCTGGGCGATCTGCCGTACTCGACAAACCACACGCTCTTCCACACCGACGAATCGGTACTGCCGCGGACCGACGCCGTCCGGTCCTCGTGGAACTACCGGCTGCCGTCCTGCGAGGCGAGCCCCGACCGGGTCCTGGTCACCTACGACCTGACACGGCTGCAGCGGCTGGAGGGGCGCACCGCGCACCGGTTCCTCGTCAGTCTTGGTGAGCGCGACGAGATTGCCCCGGAGTCGGTACTGGAATCAATGACCTACGAGCACCCGCAGTACACGCCGTCGTCGCTCGCCGCGCAACGCCGCCTGGCCGATCTCAGCGACGAGCGGATCGCCTTCGCCGGCGCCTATCACGGGTGGGGTTTCCATGAGGACGGGGCCCTCTCCGGGCTCCGGGCGGCTGAACGTCTCGGCGGTTCCTGGGACGCCGAACCGCTCGAGGTTGCAGTGGTGGACGTTCCGTCATGAGCCCTGCTTCCTACCCCGCGGACCCAAGCCCGTCCGCCCTGTACCCGACGACGATCCGGCATGTGCGCCGGTCGCCGCTACACAATGAGTTCACCTACCGCAGCTACAGCTGGTTCGTGAACCTGGATGACCTCCCACAGCTCCCAAGGTGGCTGCGGCCGTTCGCGGTGTTCTCCGCCGCCGACCATCTGGGGGACCCGGAGCGCTCGATCCGGTCCAACGTCGCCACCTATCTGGCGACCCAGGGTATCGACGACGACGGCGGAACCGTCACCATGCTGACCAGCGGCCGGGTGCTCGGGCACGTGTTCAACCCCCTGAGCCTGTTCTGGTGCCACCGCACCGACGGGACACTGGCCGCGGTGATCGCCGAGGTGCACAACACCTACGGGGAGCGGCACTGCTACCTGCTGGATCCGGACCTGGTGGGCCGCGCTGTCACCGAGAAGGCGTTCTATGTGTCGCCGTTTAACGACGTCTCGGGCAGTTACGAGATGCGTGTCCCGGAACCGGCTGAACGGCTCACCATCGCAATTACCCTGCACCGGGATGGTCAATCCCCCTTTATCGCAACGATGGCGGGCCACCGCCTGCCAGCCACGACCGGCAACGTTGTCCGCATGATCACCGCCATCCCGGTTGCACCCCTGCGCGCGGCTGCGCAGATCAGGTGGCAGGGAGTTAAACTCTGGATGCGCCGGTTGCCCGTCCGCACCAGGCCACACCATGATTCGCAGGAGGCAGTTCGATGAGTACCCTTGTTCGTTCCGAGGAAGACGTAGATCCTCAGTACTGGCCCGGTATCGCCCTTGTTCCGTCGGGCCCCCGGAACAAGGTTGCCGCGGCGCTCGCTGAGAAGATCTTCACCGCAGCCGTGAACCGGTTGCAGTTGCGGGTCCTGTACGACGACGGGACGGTCCTGGGTGCACCCGGCGGGGGACCCCGCCCCGAGATGCGGATCCACCGCCCAGCTGATTTCTTCGCGCGGCTGGGCGACAACGGGCTGATCGGGCTGGGCGAGGCCTACATGGCGCAGGACTGGACGGCGTCGGACCTCACCGAAGTGATGCAGGTGTTCGCGGCGCAGGCCGCCCATCTGGTGCCGGTCCCGCTGCAGAAGCTGCGCGGGCTGTACCTGCCCAAACCGCCCCGCAAGGAGCGCAACACCAAGGTCAATACCCGGTCCAACATCTCCCGGCACTACGACCTGTCCAACGACCTGTTCAACCTGTTCCTGGACGACACCATGTCCTACTCCAGCGCCCTGTTCGACGCCAATGGGCCACAACTGCTGGATGCGCGGTGGGACGACCTTCCGGAAGCCCAGCAGCGCAAGGTTGACCGGCTGCTGGACCAGGCCGACGTCGGCGAGGGAACCAGGGTGCTGGAGATCGGCACGGGCTGGGGCGAGCTGGCCATCCGTGCCGCCCGCCGCGGGGCCACAGTGGTCTCGGTGACCCTGTCGAGCGAGCAGAAGGAACTGGCTGAGCAGCGCGTTGCAGAGGCAGGGTTGTCCCACCTGGTCACCATCGAGCTGAAGGATTACCGCGCCGTCGAGGGCCAGTACGACGCGATTGTGTCGGTGGAAATGATCGAGGCGGTGGGCTACGAGTACTGGGGCGTGTACTTCCAGACCATCGACCGGCTGCTCGCTCCTGACGGCCGGGTAGCCATTCAGGCGATCACCATGCCGCACGAGCGAATGATGGTGACCCGCCGGTCGTACACCTGGATCCACAAGTACATTTTCCCGGGCGGCTTCATCCCCTCGGTCCGGGCGATCGAGGACATCACCGACCGCTATACGAGCCTGAGGGTGCGTGAGCGGCTTTCAATGGGCGACCACTACGCGCAAACCCTCAGGCTGTGGGAGGAACGTTTCCTTGCGCACGCCGACGACGTCGCGGCCCTCGGCTTCGACGACGTCTTCCAGCGGATGTGGCGCTTCTACCTGTGCTACTCGCGGGCCGGCTTCCAGTCCGGCTACCTCGACGTGCAACAGCTCATCTTCGACCGCCGGCCGTAACCATCAGGAGCATTCCCTTGACTCAGTCCGAAACCACACGACACACCGCCAGCATCGATCAGGACATCGCCGGCAGGATCGCGCGGATCCTCGACCCGATAGTGGGCGGCGAACTGCCGGTGCATCTCCGCGCCTGGGACGGCAGCACGGCCGGACCAATTGGTCAGCCCGAAGTCCAGATCAACAGCGCCAATGCGTTGCGCCGGCTGTTGTGGAGCCCGGGGGAGTTGGGTGCCGCGCAGGCGTATGTGACCGGGGAGGTCGATGTGCCCGGGTCGCTTGACGACGCCCTCACCCATCTCTGGAATGTGGTGGCGTCACGGGATCTCACCATGCCGAAGCTGACCCCGTCGCTGGTGCTGCAGCTGACGAAGCTGGCCCGCGAACTGGGAGTCTTCGGACCTCCGCTGCCGGCGCCGGCGTCGCAGGCGAAGATCAAGGGCAGGCTGCACAGCCTGCTGCGCGACCGGGAGGCCATCAGCCACCACTACGATCTGTCCAACAGTTTCTACGAGCTGATCCTCGACGACCACATGGCCTACTCCTGCGGCTACTGGCTGTCCGACGATCCTGACTACACGCTCGAGGATGCCCAGCGGGACAAGCTGGATCAGGTCTGCCGCAAAATCGGTCTCGACACGATGCCCGGGCAGCGCTTCCTCGACGTCGGCTGCGGCTGGGGCTCGCTGAGCCTGTTCGCTGCCGAACATTTTGGGGCGAAGGTCACCGGGGTCACCATCTCCAAAGAGCAGAAGGCGTTTATCGATCAGCGGATTGCCGAGCGCGGGCTGCAGGACCGGGTGGAAATCCGGCTCCAGGACTACCGCGAGGTCAGCGACGGACCCTACGACGCGGTGGCGTCCCTCGAAATGGGGGAACACGTCGGCGAGGAGAACTACGGAACCTACACCTCAACGCTGTTCCGCAATGTGCGGCCCGGCGGTAAGGTGCTGATCCAGCAAATGTCACGGCACGGCAAGAACCCTGGTGGTGGCCCGTTCATCGAGTCCTTCATTGCGCCCGACATGCACATGCGGTCGGTGGGGGACACTATCAACCTGATCGAGAACGCCGGGTTCGAGATCCGCGGCGTTGAAGCCATGCGGGAGCACTATGTCCACACCATCGATGCCTGGCACGACCGGTTCGAGGCGAACTGGGATCAGGCAGTCGAAATGATGGGCGAGGAAGTTGCCCGTGTCTGGCGGCTCTACCTGGTGGGTGCGTCGATGACCTTCCGCGACGGTCGCATGGGTGTGGACCAGATCCTGTCGCAGAAGCCACTGGGGTAGTTAACTTCCGGCGCATAGACGACACGCCGACAAACCACGACACAGAAGTATTTTGCCTGTGCGCAAGTACTCCACAGGGGTGTGGATGACGGCCATGGATCAGCGGGTTTCCGCGCATTTCGGAGAGCTCCGATTGTGGATTATCTGTGGACGAACCAGCCGATGAATGACATACTTGTAATACATCATCTTGGGGTCGCACCCAGAGGTTTGCACTAGATGTAGTATTTAGATATCGAACCGCTGGCATGGCGGGCACAAGCGACACACCCCGGAGAACCTCCGGAAAGTCCCTCGTTCACAGCCCGCCAGTTCCTGAATACGCGTCGATGACAAGCCAAGAATTACAAGGGGAGAGGGACTATGACCGTCACGGTTTATACCAAGCCAGCATGCGTACAGTGCAACGCCACGTACCGGGCCTTGGACAAGAAGGGCATCACCTACCAGAGCGTGGATATCTCGCAGGATCCAGCAGCTCTGGAGCGTGTCCGCGCACTGGGCTACATGCAGGCTCCGGTAGTCATCACCGAGCAGGATCACTGGTCGGGTTTCCGCCCGGACAAGATCAACGAACTGGCTGAGCTTGGCCACGCCTCGGTCAGCTCGGTCGCCTGATTCGACAGGATGCGGGTCCTTCATCATGACCCTCACAGCAGTGCACACGTCACCCACCGCAGCGGCTCACAGTGAGCCGGGCGGGGTGACCGATGCCCGGCTCATCTACTTCTCCTCGTCCTCGGATAACACGCACCGGTTCGTCCAGAAACTTGATGAGGCCACGGGGACAGCGTCGGCGCGGATGCCGCTGCTGACCCGGGAACCAACACTTAGAGCACAGCAGCCGTTTGTCCTGGTCCTGCCGACGTATGGCGGGATTTCCGGACGGGGCGCCGTACCCAAGCAGGTAATCAAGTTCCTCAACGACGAGGGAAATCGATCCTTGATCCGCGGCGTGATTGGCGCAGGAAACACCAACTTCGGGGAAACCTACTGCCTGGCGGCGGACATTATTGCGGCCAAGTGCGGGATCCCCGTTCTGTACAGATTTGAATTAATGGGAACGTCCGAGGACGTTGACCGAGTAGCCCAAGGATTGGAAGCGTTTTGGATATGACTGTTGCAGAGACAGAGACAAAGGGAGCAGGCGGCGCCCCCGCACCTGCGCTAGAGCGTTTTCATGGCATGGGCTATCACGAGCTTAACGCCATGTTGAACCTGTACGGCCCCAACGGAGATATCCAGTTCGAGGCCGACCGCGAGGCTGCACACCAGTACTTCCTGCAGCACGTCAACAACAACACCGTGTTCTTCCATGACCTCGAGGAGAAGCTCGACTACCTCGTGAAGAACGAGTACTACGAGCGGGAAACCCTCGATCAGTACTCAATGAACTTCATCCGCGACCTTTACAAGCGCGCCTACAACAAGAAGTTCCGGTTCGAGACCTTCCTCGGAGCCTTCAAGTTCTACACCTCGTACACGCTGAAGACGTTCGACGGCAAGCGTTTCCTGGAGCGCTATGAGGATCGCGTCTGCATGGTGGCGCTCCACCTGGCCCGCGGCGACCAGCAGTTGGCACTCCAGATGGTCGACGAGATCATCGAGGGACGCTTCCAGCCGGCCACCCCCACTTTCCTCAATGCCGGCAAGCGCCAGCGTGGCGAACTGGTTTCCTGCTTCCTGCTCCGCATCGAAGACAACATGGAGTCGATTGGCCGGTCCATCAACTCTGCGCTGCAGCTCTCCAAGCGTGGTGGCGGTGTGGCGTTCGCGCTGACCAACATCCGCGAGGTCGGTGCGCCGATCAAGCAGATCGAGAACCAGTCCTCCGGCGTCATCCCCGTGATGAAGCTTCTTGAGGACAGCTTCTCCTACGCGAACCAGCTCGGTGCCCGCCAGGGTGCCGGTGCCGTGTACCTGCATGCTCACCACCCGGACATCTACCGCTTCCTCGACACCAAGCGGGAGAACGCAGACGAAAAGATCCGGATCAAGACCCTCTCGCTCGGCGTCGTCATCCCTGACATCACCTTCGAGCTGGCCAAGAAGGATGAGGACATGTACCTGTTCTCGCCCTACGACGTCGAAAAGGTCTACGGGATGCCGTTCTCCGACGTCTCGGTCACCGAGAAGTACTACGAAATGGTTGACGACGCCCGGATCAAGAAGACCAAGATCAAGGCTCGCGACTTTTTCCAGACCCTGGCGGAAATCCAGTTCGAGTCCGGCTACCCGTACATCATGTTCGAGGACACGGTGAACCGGGCCAACCCGATCGACGGCAAGATCATCATGAGTAACCTGTGCTCCGAGATCCTTCAGGTTTCGCAGCCCACCACGTACCACGATGACCTGTCCTACGACGAGACCGGCAAGGACATCTCCTGCAACCTGGGTTCGCTGAACATCGCGAAGACCATGGATTCGCCGGACTTCGGTCTGACCATCGAAACGGCCATCCGGTCGCTGTCGGCTGTGTCCGACATGTCCAACATCACCTCAGTGCCGTCGATCGCCCGTGGTAACGACCAGAGCCACGCGATCGGCCTGGGCCAGATGAACCTGCACGGTTACCTGGCTCGGGAGCGGGTCCACTACGGCTCCGAAGAGGGTCTGGACTTCACGAACATCTACTTCTACTCAGTGGTTTACCACGCGGTGCGGGCGTCCAACCTGCTGGCCATCCAGACGGGCACCACGTTTGGTGGCTTCGAAAAGTCGAAGTACGCCACCGGCGAGTTCTTCGACAAGTACACCGACCAGGCCTGGGTTCCCCAGACCGAGAAGGTCGCTGAGCTGTTCAAGAACATCCACATTCCTACCCAGGAAGACTGGAGCGCACTGAAGGCTTCGGTCGTGGAGCACGGCATTTACAACCAGAACCTGCAGGCTGTGCCGCCGACCGGTTCGATCAGCTACATCAACAACTCCACCTCGTCGATCCACCCTGTGGCCTCGAAGATCGAGATCCGGAAGGAAGGCAAGCTGGGCCGCGTGTACTACCCGGCTCCTTACCTGACGAACGACAACCTCGAGTACTACGAGGATGCATACGAGCTGGGTTTCGAAAAGATCATCGACACCTATGCTGCCGCCACGCAGCACGTGGATCAGGGTCTGTCGTTGACGTTGTTCTTCAAGGACACCGCCACCACTCGTGACATCAACAAGGCGCAGATCTACGCCTGGCGCAAGGGCATCAAGACCATCTACTACATCCGTCTCCGCCAGCTTGCGCTGGAAGGGACCGAGGTAGACGGTTGCGTTAGCTGCATGCTGTAACCAGCTGCTTCCGAACAGCAGTACGACGGCGGGTCATCGCCCGTCGTCGTACGCTTTAACTAAGAACCAACCCACCATTGAGGGGATGACATGACCGAGAAGGTCAAGCTGCTTAGCCACGTTGAGGCAATCAACTGGAACCGCATCCAGGACGACAAGGACGTGGATGTCTGGAACCGTCTGGTCAACAACTTCTGGCTGCCTGAGAAGGTGCCGCTGTCGAACGACGTCCAGTCGTGGGCGACGCTGACTCCTGACGAGCAGCAGCTCACCATGCGGGTGTTTACCGGTCTGACCCTGCTGGACACCATCCAGGGCACCGTTGGCGCTGTCAGCCTGATCCCTGATGCGATCACCCCTCACGAAGAGGCCGTCTACACGAACATTGCGTTCATGGAGTCGGTGCACGCCAAGAGCTATTCGTCGATCTTCTCCACGTTGGCTTCCACCAAGGAAATCGACGAGGCGTTCCGTTGGTCGACTGAGAATGAGAATCTGCAGCGCAAGGCTGAGATTGTCATGAACTACTACCGTGGTGACGATCCCCTGAAGCGGAAGGTGGCGTCGACGCTGCTGGAGAGCTTCCTGTTCTACTCAGGGTTCTACCTGCCGATGTACTGGTCTTCACGTGCAAAGCTGACCAACACGGCTGACCTGATCCGTCTGATCATCCGCGATGAAGCCGTCCATGGCTACTACATCGGCTACAAGTTCCAGAAGGGTCTTGAGAAAGAGTCGGCTGAGCGGAAGCAGGAGATCAAGGACTACACGTTCGAGCTCTTGTTCGAGCTGTACGAGAACGAAGTGCAGTACACCCACGATCTCTATGATTCCGTTGGTCTGGCTGAGGACGTCAAGAAGTTCCTGCACTACAACGCCAACAAGGCGCTGATGAACCTGGGCTACGAAGCCATGTTCCCGGCATCGGTGACCGATGTGAATCCTGCGATTCTGTCGGCGCTGTCACCGAATGCCGACGAGAACCATGACTTCTTCTCGGGGTCGGGTTCGTCTTACGTCATTGGTAAGGCTGTCAACACTGAGGACGACGACTGGGACTTCTAGTCTCTCTTCTTTCTCACCTCACGCACTTACTAGTAAGGCGGACAATCTCGTCGGCGTCGGCGTCGGCGTCGGCTTCCTCCTCAGGCAGGTAGGGAAGCGCGACGTCGGTGTTTTCGCGGGCGAATGCGATCGCCGCTGCCGCGCCGATCCCTGAATCCGCTCCCGTGATGAGAGTCTTCCGGACCTCCAGCCGTCCGGTGCCACGGTATGACTATGGGAGCTTGAGTGGAGGCCACTTCCGCAGCCTGACTTGAGCCCACCACCCTTCCCAATCCGACTCGCCAGTGGACTAATCGCAGTTTCACTTGAGCCCACCCCACCGTTGAATTCATCGAAGTGTGTTTCTGATGGTGGAAGGCAGCGATGGAGTCGAAGGTGGAGTTATTCGAGCAGATTCGCAGGGACACCCGGGTCAACGGTGACTCGATACGGTCCTTGGCCAGGAAGTATCGAGTCGCGCGGAGGACTGTGCGTCAGGCCTTGGCATCGGCGGAACCTCCACGACGAAAGACACCGGTCAGGAACGCTCCTAGGCTTGACCGGTTCAAGGTGGTCAGTGACGGGATGCTGCGGGAGGATCTGACTGCACCGCGGAGGCAACGTCATACCGCTCAGCGCATCCATGATCGGTTGGTGGATGAGCATGGCGCAGATCGGTCGTATTCGACAGTCCGTCACTGTGTGAAGAGCCGGCGGCCCGAGCTCGAGCACGAGGGTGGGAAGTCCACTGCGAATGTGTTCATCCCCCAGGAGCACGCACCCGGCGCGGAGGCCGAGGTCGACTTCGGTGAGGTCTGGGTTGACCTGGCTGGGGTCCGCACGAAGTGCTATATCTTCGCATTCCGCCTGTCCTTTTCCGGCAAAGCCGTGCACCGCGTCTATTCGACTCAGGGGCAGGAGGCGTTCCTCGAAGGCCATTTTGAGGCGTTTACCAGGATAGGCGGCGTCCCCATCGGTCATATCCGGTAAGACAATCTGACGGCTGCCGTGAAGCAGGTCCTCGGGACGTCCCGTGACCGCGTGGAGAACGATCGGTGGGTCCTCTTCCGGTCCCATTGCGGGTTCGACGCGTTCTACTGCCAGCCAGGAATCAAGGGTGCGCACGAGAAGGGCGGTATTGATGGTGAGGTTGGTAGGTTCCGCAGGAACCGGCTCACGCCCGTGCCGGTGGTGGAGTCCTTGGCGGAGCTTAACGCGGGCATCATCGTCTGGGACGAGGAGGACGAAAGACATAGGATCAGCGGGAAACTGACTACGATAGGGACTGGCTTCGCGCACGAACGAACCCTTCTGAACCCGTTACCGACCGAGGCCTTCGACCCCGGCGTGGTCCTCGTGCCGAGGTGGACCGGTCATCGCTGATCCGGGTTCGAATTATCAAGTACTCGGTTCCGGTCCGGTTCATCGGACGGACCGTCCGCGTGTCCCTGCAAACATCAGAGGTCCTGGTCTTTGATGGACGGACTTTGATTGCAAGGCATGCCCGGGTCGTTGCCCGGCATGGCAGCTGCGTCGACCTCGATCACTACCTCGAGGTCCTCCACCACAAACCCGGCGCGTTTCCCGGCTCGACGGCCCTCGCCTCAGGATCATTCACCTCCGCGCATGACGCGTTCTGGGCAGCCGCCCGCCGCGCGGACGGATATGCCCAAGCGACTCGGGAGCTGATCAACGTGCTCCTGCTGCACCGGTCGATGATCACCAAGGATGTTGTGAGCGGGATAAAAGCAGCCCTGACGGTCGGGGCTGTCACCGCTGATGTAGTCGCTGTCGAAGCACGCCGAGTCGCCACCGATCGAATCACCGCCGAACGCCTCCAACCTGCAGCCGCGGTGGTGGAACCCGGAACTTCTGACCGTCATCGCCTCAATGAACTCGGTTTGGAGGGCACCGTCGCGGTACGTCCTTCCGCGCGTGAACGGCAGGTCATCAGTCTCACGCAACGCAGACTGGCCGATCCTGCAGCGGTGATTGCCGTTCTGCCACCAGACACCCGTCCGTTGCCGTCCGTCGCGGGCTACCACGAGCTCCTCACCCGACGAACTCCTAACCCAACCTCTGACCAGATGCTGACCGGTACGAACCGACAGACGAGGGAGAACATCTCATGAGCCCAGCTAACATCAACCCGATCACCGTCTCCTCGACCCTGCGCCGACGGCGTGGACTGACCGAAGAAGCAGCAACCGCGGCTGTCGATCAATCCTGCCGCCGGATGCGCCTGCCATCCATCCGCGCCGTCCTGGGCGAAGCACTCACGGTCGCGGGTAAGGAACTGCTCTCCTATCAGGGGTTCCTTGCTGAGCTGCTTCTGGCCGAGTGCGACGACCGGGACCGCCGCTCATCAGTACGACAGGTCAAATCAGCGAACTTTCCCCGCGACAAATGGTTGGGAGACTTCGACTACGACGCGAACCCCAACATCAACCAGGCCACCATCAACACTCTCGCGACCGGCGACTGGATCCGCAAAGGACAACCCCTTTGCCTCATCGGGGACTCCGGCACCGGGAAGTCTCACCTGCTGAGCGGCTTAGGGACTGCAGCCGACGAGAAGGGGTACCGCGTCAAATACACGCTCGCCACCCGGCTCGTGAACGAACTCGTCGAAGCCGAAGATGACAAGGTCCTCGCCCGGAGTATAGCCCGCTACGGCCGGGTTGACCTGCTCTGCATCGATGAGCTCGGCTATATGGAACTCGACAAACGCGGCGCTGAATTACTCTTCCAGGTCCTCACCGAGCGCGAAGAGAAAGCCTCCGTCGCGATCGCCACCAACGAGTCCTTTTCCGGATGGACCAGAACCTCCACCGACCCCCGCCTCTGCGCCGCGATCGTTGACAGGCTCACCTTCAAAGGAACCATCATCGAGACAGGAACCGACTCCTACCGCCTCGCGCAAACTCGGAACCAGCACCTCGCCCATGACTAAGCAGGAGTTTAGGTCGGGGTTTCACCCTTCCCGCCGGCCAGTCCTAAGAGTACGAACGCTGCAGAAAGGATGAGACGAGTACGCTCAGATCCCCAGGAAGGGAAGCTGTCGGATCACTATTCGTGATGAACGTATTGAGATCCTGCTGAAACGCCCGCTGGTTCGTAATCCCCTGAGGTAACCGCAGGAACCACGCGTACCCCCGAGGGCGGGGCGGGATTCCTGCGGCACCAAGATACTCATCGATAGTGCGGTCGACAACTTCCTGATCATCAGCACGAAACCGTGAACCATCGCGAACCTGGGAATAGCAAGTTGATTTGGCCCCGGTTTCGCCGCTTGTTTTGGCCCCACCCTGTTGGTGTTCCGGTCAGTTTTGCCGGGACTTGTTGATGGTCTGTTGGGTGGTTTTCAGCCGGTAGGAATCGGTGCCGGTGTTGATGATGTGGCCGCGGAAGGTCAGCCGGTCCACGACCGCCGCCGCGAGGCGCGGGTCGGTGAACGTCTGGCCCCACTCGCTGAACGGGGCGTTGCTTGCGCAGGCGATGGACGCCCGTTCTTCCCTGGCCGTGATGATCTGGAACAAAAGCTCGGCGCCGTGGGTATCGAGCTTGACGTAGCCGACCTCATCGAGGCAAAGGAGATCCAGGCGCGCGTATTTGCCCACCAGCTTTGATAGCTCCTTGTTGTCGGCAGCCTCGACGAGTTCGTTGACCAGCGCGGCCGTGGTGATGTAGCGGACCCGCCGTCCCTGCTCGGCGGCGGCCATGCCCAGGCCGATGAGCAGGTGTGTTTTCCCGGTCCCGGAATTGCCGAGGAGTACCAGTGGTTCCCCGGCATCGATCCACGCGCCGGTGGCCAGGTGTGTCAGGGTCGCCGGCGGCAGGTCAGGGATCTGGGCCAGGTCCAGGTCTTCGAGGCGTTTGCTGCGAGGGAACTTCGCTTCCTTGATCCGCCGGGCCCGGGCGCGGTTATCGCGTTCCTCGCATTCATAGGTCAGGACCTCGGCGAGGTAGGCCTGGTGGCTGAGGCGCTGCCGGGCCGCTTCGGCTGCCATGGACCCGGCGACCTGCGCGGTGCCTCTCAGATACAGGGTTTTGCAGGCTGCGCCGATCGCCGCCGCGGCGGCGGGCTCACTGAGCTGGCCCATGGACGGTCCTTGCCCGGCGCTCATCGGCTGCCCGCCGCGGCCAGCAGCCCGTCATAGCCGGCCAGCGAGGGCTCCCAGCGGTCGGGCAGGTGCCTGATCCGTCCGGAAACTTCATCAGGTAGCGCCGCCGGGACGTGGTGGAAGCTCTGGCTGGCACGGGCGTCGATGGCCAGATGATCGGGGTCGAAGTCCCCGGTCCTCACGGCGTTCTCCATGGCGCCGGTGACCGCGGCGGCCGGCAGGGTCCGGGCCATCAGCAGGACCTCGATCAGGGCCTTCGTGCCGGCCTTGTCGCCGAGCGCGGCCCGGGCCCTGTCCCAGTATTTCTGGTGGGCTCCGGTGAAGGCCCCGGAGGCGCGGGCGGCCATCAGCGCTGTTGCCCCGGCCAGGGCGCCGGGTTTGCGGGTGAGGACCTCAAGGTAGTGGTCCAGTTCCAGGACGTAGGAATACTTGTGGATGGCCCGGACGTGGGACGCGATCCGGGCGCCTTCGGCGAACATCTCGATGGTGCGGGCACCGAGCCGGACGCTGACCCGGCGCCCGGCATAGCGGGCCGGGACCGAGTAGTAGGACTGGCGGACGCAGACCTGGGACTTGTGGTCGGCCTTGAACGAGAACGTCGAGGCGGCCTCGAACGTGTCCGCCGGCAACGGCCGAAGCATGCCGGCTTCCTCCGCTGCCGCGGCACCGACGGTGACGGGGCGGCCCGTGATGACGCGGTGGTCGTCTTTGACATCGCAGCCAGCCATATACGCGTTCAGCCCGGCCAGGGTATCGAACTCCGGAACCGGGGTCAGCCAGCGGCGGCGGAACCTGCCGACTTCACCTTCGACGCCGCCCTTTTCGTGGGCGCCGTCGATGCCGGGCAGGCAGAAGAACGAGTCGAACCCGTAATGGGAGCGCAGGGCGATGAAGCGTTCGTTTTCCAGCCGTTCACGGCCCAGGATCACGGTGGTGACAGCGGGTTTGAGGTTGTCGTAGCGGATCATTTTGGCCGGGATCCCGCCGAAGCGTTCGAACGCGGTGTTATGCCCGTCCAGAAAGGACTCCTGCGACTGGTTCGCGTAGGCCACATGCGCGGCGCGTCCGGAGTAGGACAGCCGCATCACGAACATGAACAGCTTCGCCTGCACGCCGCCGATCACGGCCTGGAACTCGCCGAAATCGACCTCGGCTTCCCCGCCCGGGGTGTGGGTCTGCGGGACCGCGACGTCAGCCTGCGTGTCGACGAGCCCGCGGCGGATCCTGGCCACAGCGTGGGCGACCGTGGACTCGGCAACCACGACGCCGTGTTCATCGACCAGCCGCTGCCAGATCCGGCGGGCCGTGTGGCGCTGTTTGCGCGGTGACTTCTGGTCCGCGGTCAACCAGGCCCGGATGGTGTCCTCCCAGGGCCCCAGCTTCGGAGCCTTCCGCTCCGGCGTCTTCCGTGCCGGCGGCGTGGCCTCCGCCAACGCGGCCCGGACGGTACGGCGGTGAACGCCGTGCACCCGTGCCAACTCTCTGACCGACATATCTTTATCCCTCGCATCAAGGCGGATACGCTCGAATTGCTTCACTCTCGATCTCTCTTTCAAACCCGTTCCGATCTCTTCGTCTTGGCCGACAAAAAGAACGCTACGGGCGGGTCGAGGGTGGGGCCACTTCAAACGGCTAAAAGTCCCCTAAGTGGGGCCATTTCAGAGTGCCATACCCACGAACCTGCCTCACCACGTTGCCCGCTCCTGCTCGCGCAGAAATAAGCGCATCCCACGTCGAGTCCTCAAGCTCCACCCAACCCGCAGGCGGCACCGAGACCCGTACAGATTCCCAATCAAACGTAGACATGATCCTCCTTATGACCGGACTAATACGGGAAGCAGCAGTTACCGGATCAGCATCAAAAGGGAGCGAAGCTACAACTCTGTCCCTTAGGCGCCTGAGTGTGAGTGTCTCACTTAGCTGGCCCTGACGACCGGTGATCAACGGTGGGGTGGGCTCAAGTGAAACTGCGGTTAGTCCACTATCAAGTCGGATTGGGAAGGGTAGTGGGCTCAAGTCAGGCTGCGGAAGTGGTCTCCACTCGCGTTGACATTCTCACACGGTACGACTCTTCGCCCCGGTCACTCCGCGGCTCGAGGTCGCGGTCCAGACCGGGTTCCGGCTCGTCCTGCTTGGGTGGCGAGATCTCCGGGAAACGTGTCGCGGGGTTCTGAAATGTGTACTGATCACGCATGCGTTCCTCCAGGTATCCGGAAGTTTTGGTAGCACCCTTGAGGGCCTCCTACAGGACAGATACGCTCGAGAGGTATTGCTAAGCCTGCCGGTCACACTAGGACGGACCTGCTTAAGCGTTCAAGCGCCACCCAAGGAAAGGCCCCTGCATGCCCCTCATCGGCTTTCATGCCTCCCACGAACAGATCGCGCCAGGACAGCTCCTCGCGGATGTCCAGCTGGCGGAGCAGGCCGGCTTCGACGCCGCAATGTGCTCCGACCACTTTGAACCGTGGTCCAAGGTGCAGGGACATTCTGGGTTTGCCTGGTCCTGGCTCGGAGCCGCGCTTGCCACCACGAGGCTGCGCTTCGGCGTCGTTACCGCCCCTGGGCAGCGCTACCACCCGGCCATCATTGCTCAGGCTAGCGGCACGCTGGCGAGCATGTTCCCGGGTCGATTCTGGGCCGCCCTTGGCAGCGGAGAAAACCTGAATGAGCACATCACCGGGGACGCCTGGCCACCCAAGGAGGAGCGCCAGCAGCGAATCGAAGAGTGCGTTGACATCATCCGGCGAATGCACGACGGCGAGGAAGTCACGCACCGGGGCCTCGTCACCGTGGAGCAGGCCCGGCTCTGGGATGTGCCGGAAATAAAGCCGCAGTTGATCGCGCCGGCGATAAGCGTTGAGACCGCCGCGCGGAGCGCACGCTGGGCCGACGGCCTGGTCACCACGAACCAGCCGCACGAAAAACTGACGGAAATGATCAACGCATACCGGGACAACGGAGGTCAGGGGAAGCTTATTCTGCAGGTGCACCTGTCCTGGGCGCCCAGTGAGGAAGAGGCTGTGGACATCGCTCATAGACAGTGGAGTTCCAACTGTGTGAAGCCGCCGACCACCTGGGATCTCGCCCGTCCGTCCGACTTTGAGGAGGCTACCCGGGACCTTACCGAGAAGGAGCTTCGGGGCACCGTGCAGATCTCGGCCGATCTCGCCACGCACGCCCAGCGGCTTCGTGAATTTGCTGACCTCGGTTTCGATGAGCTGTACCTGCACTACGTCGGAACCGAACAGAAACCATTCATCGAGACGTTCGCCGAACACGTGTTGCCCGAGGTGCGCTGATGCGGATCACGGACACCTCTGACCTCTGGTGGAAAAATGCTGTCATCTACTGCCTCGACATCGAAACGTTCTGCGATTCCAACGGTGACGGCATCGGCGACTTCGCCGGCGCTGCCCAGCGCTTGGACTATCTTGCGGAGCTCGGTGTCACCTGTGTCTGGCTGATGCCGTTCTACCCGTCGCCACAGCGTGATGACGGATACGACGTCGTCGATTTCTACGGGGTTGACGAGCGGCTGGGCACGCTGGGCGACGTGGTCGAGTTCATCCGCACTGCCAAGGACCGCGGGATGCGGGTTATCGCCGATCTGGTGGTGAATCACACCTCAGACGAGCACCCCTGGTTCAAGCAGGCGCGCTCTTCCAAAGACAATCCGTACCGCGACTTCTACGTATGGCGATCGGACCCGCCTCCCGACACGTCGAGTGAAGTGGTGTTCCCCGACCAGGAGAACTCAATCTGGACCAAGGACCGGAAAACCGGCGAATGGTATCTGCACCGCTTTTACTCCCACCAGCCGGACTTGAACGTGGCCAACCCGGCCGTCCGCGATGAAATCGCCAAGGCGATGGGCTTCTGGATGGAACTGGGGTTGTCCGGTTTCCGCGTCGACGCCGTTCCCTTCTTTCTGGAAACCGAGGGTATCGATGGTCACACAGGCGACCCGCACGACTACCTCCGGGACCTGCGCCGGTTCCTCTTGCGGCGGTCCGGTGACGCAGTGCTTCTGGGCGAGGTGAACCTGCCCTTCGAACAGCAGATCGAGTTTTTCGGGGATGCCGCGGACGAGCTCACCATGCAGTTCGATTTCGTCACAATGCAGCAGATGTATCTCTCGCTGGCCCGCGGCGATGCGCGGCCGCTGGCCCATACCTTGACTGACCGGCCCGGCATCGATCCCGACAGCCAGTGGGCCACGTTCGTACGCAACCATGACGAACTGACCCTGGACAAGCTATTGGATTCAGAGCGCCAGGAGGTCTTCGAAGCGTTCGGTCCGGAGAAGAACATGCAGGTCTACGACCGCGGACTCAAGCGACGGCTGCCCCCGATGCTCGACGGCGACCCGCAGCGCATCCGCATGGTCTACTCGCTCCTGTTCTCCCTGCCCGGCACCCCCGTGCTGTTCTACGGTGAGGAAATCGGGATGGGGGAGAACCTGGCCGCCGAGGGCAGGCTGGCGGTACGCACGCCAATGCAATGGACGCATGAAGAGAGTGCGGGCTTCTCCTCAGCTCCGCCGGGCAAGCTTGTTCGGCCGCTGGTGGAGGGCAAGTTCGCCCAAGACAGTGTGAATGTGGTGGATGCGCGGCGGGACCCGACGTCGTTACTGGGTTTCATGGGTAGTCTGATCCGCCGCTATCGGGAGTGTCCCGAGCTCGGGTGGGGTTCTTTCTCCCTGATCGACACACCTAATCCCGCTGTTCTTGCCCATCGCTGTGATTGGGAGGAAAACTCCCTTTTCCTCTTCCATAACTTTGGGGCCGAACCCACTGAGGTATCAGTGAAGCTCAAAGACGGCGACGTACCCGACGGTGGCGGAATCCTGACCGACCTGCTGCAGGACACCATGGCCGACATCCAAGCGGGGGATGAGATGCAGGTTGAATTGCCTGCGTACGGGTACCGCTGGCTGCGAGTCCAGGTTCCTGAGGTGGGCCGGCTCTGGTGAAATCCGCAGCTGTGGGATGACTGGAAGGAATCGGTCAATATGACCGCTTCTGAGCTAAACGAGTGGCTGGACACGGATGAGTCATAGGAGGTCGGCCAGAAAGACGACGACGGAGAATCGGTTGGCCACGCATCCGGCCGTCGAATCATCAAGATTCTGTCCACGAAGAAGGCCGGCCTGACCGACTCCGACATTGAACATATGCGCACGGTGGTGGGCTACGTTCACCGGCACCTTACGCTGAAGTCGTCCTCGGACGTGATCATTCGCGCAGTGTGCCGGCCTTGCTGTTCACCCGCTGGACATTCATCCAGCTGGCCAGCCGGTATTCCTCCGGATCTTTGGCGCGGCGGTTGGGGCCCTGGAAGTGACATTGCGCAGCCCCTCGTCAGCCGTGACGGTCCACCCATGCTTGTCGGCCAACTGGACCAGGTATGGCGCCGTTGGTCGGGAACGCCTACAGACAGCGTGGCTGGAACGTCGGATCCGCCGGGCCATCCTGAGCAAGAGCATGGGACACCAGCCGGTGCACCACTGGATCGTTGGGAGCCTGATCATGCTCGATCAGGTTCAGCGCGCATTTGTCCTGAATGGTGATGTTGGTGACCTGCCTGGCTCGCCCGTCGAGGAACTGGCTGGTGTAGGGCGTAACAACCTCGTCGTACTTCGTGCTGATTACCGTGTAGGACGGACCATTCACCGTGTCACCGATCGAGTTCAGCTCGGTCAGGAAAGGTGAACCAGCCTGCTGATCGGAACATGCCTGGCAGAGGAAGTTGGAGTCAAACGCAGCGAGCAACGGGTCGTCACCGGCGGGCACGAGTAGTCCCTCGGTGCCATGGTTTGAGGGAGCGATTCCGACGAGGTGGTTGACCTTCTTGGCGCCGCCGAGGAACCCGATGTAGTAGCGCGGCATCATGCCGCCCTGGCTGTGGCCGACCAGATCTACCTTCTCTGCTCCGGTGGCACCCAGCACGGCGTCGACGAACGAACCAAGCTCCGCGGCAGAATCAGCCACCGGGCCGGTGGCATCGATGTTATTGGTGGTGCCGTAGTTGAGAGCGAAGACGCAATAACCCTGCCCGGCGAGGACCGGGGAGAGCGTGGACCAGTTTTTGAGCATGCTTTCGAACGTTCCGGGCACGAGGATGACGGGGTACGGGTGTTCGGCACTCGGCTGGCAGGACCAGTTGTTCGCTCCTGGCGGGGAGATGTCCAAGGTATCGGCTGCGGCAGGAGGCGCCCCGGCTAGGCTTCCGCCAAGCAGGGCAACAGTGGCAAGGAATGTCGAAAAACGGTGCGGCATGCGCTGAAACCTCTTCGTATCATCGAAGCTCCCCGGGCGGGAGCGTGCACCGCACACACGATAGCTACTCGCCGGTAACCTTCGCAACACTCATGGGAATACGTGCACGCTCCGGCAGCCGCTCGCCGCCCCAACGGCCGGTGGGCGAGCTCTTTCCGCTCCTCCTGAGGGGGCCAATTGTTATTTGCCCACCTGTCGGCTCACCATCTCATTGATCCAATTCGGCGCGAACGGCGAGGTGCAGTTCGGGGAAGTGGGATAGTCCTTGAGCACCTCCAGGCGCTCACCAATAGCGAGTGCACGGGCACGATACGCGGAGTGTTCAATACCGATCATGGCCAGACAATGATTCATGGCCCATTGCAGTCGGTCCGGCGCGTCTTTCATCTCCGCTTCGATGACATCGAGCAACGCCGGCAGATCGATAGCATCTGGGTTCTTAATCACTCGTTCCGAAGTCAGCGCCCAGCCCGCGCTTGCGACGATCGGGTCAGGATCCGCTGACCAGGTTATCCGGAGGTCTTCGGCATGAGGACTCTTTTTGACCACATAGTTTACCAGCCAGTCGTGCACCTTGGGTGCGCGGGCTTCGCGCAGCATAGAGTCCAACTCGTCTCGGTCAAAAGCCTTCGGGCGGCAGATCAGCAGAGCTACCAGTCGTGCAGCCGTGTCATCGGAAGCCCAGAGGTCACGGGCAAGATCATGTTGGGTCTTGAGTGTCTTTGCGACGGCACGCAGCTTTCCCAAATTGACCGCGTGATCGTCACCGTGCCGCTCGTTCACTGCTTTGATCTTCGGGTCTTCGAGCAAGGCGAGTTCGGCGAGTACTTCGTCACGAGTCGCAGCCGATGTGGTTGCCGTCATTGCAGCCTCCTGGCAGGGTGGACGTTTCAGCGTGAGTACGGTTCAGCGTGGACATCTGTCGGTCGACGTTCCGCTGTTGGACGGTCAAGACTACTCCGCGGGTGAATGTTCAGGCGGCACCGGGTTCAAGCCGCGCCGTGCTCAGGCCGCTCCGGGTTGAGGGCTTCCGCGTTCCCGTATCCGACGGCGTCGGATACCTAGCGTGACGGATTCGAGCCGAATAGCTGGTTTGGCTCTCCCCGGCTCGGCGCCAGCTCCAGCTCCAGTTCCAGCTCCAGTTCCAGATAGGGGTGGTGCGGTGGAGTGGTAGGTGTGGCCGGTGGGGGTGGTGGTTTTGAGCTGATGTCTCGGTCCGGGGACGGGGGCTACAGTCCAGCCGGGGTGTTCTTTGGTGTGGTTGCACGCTTCGCAGAGTCCTGCCCCGTTGCTGATCGATGTTGGCCCGCCGCGGTGCCAGGGGATGATGTGGTCGATGTGGCGGATCGGTGCGTCGCAGTACGGGGTCCGGCAGGTGTCATCCCGGGCGGTGATAAATCTGCGTTGCGCTTTCGTGAAGAGCCGGGCCCTGGAATCCATGGCCACCAGATCCCCGGTCGATGGTGCGGTGTAGAGGCGACGTAACCAGACATCGAAAGCCGAACCTCCTTGCCCCGACCGGCTTTGACCCTTCCGCCCAGTGACAGTGCCGCCAGCTGACCCTGACCCGGTCGAATCTGCCCGACCGGTTGCCGGGCTGGTTGAACCGTCCTGGCTGTTTGTTGGGCTGTTTGCTGGGTTGGTCGGTGTTTCTACCTGAAGGAGGTTGCGTGCCCAGCTGGAGGGGACGATGCCGTAGCCGGGGATCCTGGCCGGTTCGCTGTCGCCTTGGAAGAGGGCACGGTCGGTCATGATGAGCTGCAACTCGACCCGGCTGATACCCCCGGGGACCCCGGTGACGCGTTCGACGAGGGTATCGGCCATCACCTGACCCCTAGACCTCGGGTCACCAGTACCCCGGACCGTGTCAGCGTGACGAGTCAGGGTGGCGTAGGTGGCGACGGCCTCCTTCACCGGAAGCAACGCTGTCAGATAGGCCATGGTGTCCGGTGCCGGGCGGATACTCACACACCGCTCCGTGACAGCGTGGGCGGCACGGTTCACCACCGACCGGGGATCCCGCCGGTACGCGGCGGCCTTCACCGCCGCGACGACCGCCTTATCCCCACACCCGGTGAACCTACCCGTATCAGCTGATAGTTCTTCATCGACGGCTACCCGGTCAGCACTACTGAGGCACGCGGTCTCTTTCACTAACAGGGTCGCCCGCCACTCATTCAACTGACCGGTGTGAAGGGCCGCCAGTGTGTGGGGCATCTCCGTGACCAGTGCACGCGCCAAGCCGAGGAGCCGGCTGCCGCGGGATGGGGATTCACGCCTCGCTAACGCGATCTGCGCCCCCACCCCCTTGCCCCGCTCCGCGGCGGGTACCCCGGCGAGGGTTTGGGTGTGGCGTTCGGAGACGTCGATCGCGACCGTGATCCGGGCCTGCACCCCAGCAATCGCCGACTTCAGATCCTCCAACTCCCGCAACTGATCAATCAACCCCACCACATCCACAGCCGGCCGCAACGAGTCGAGGGCTTCGGCCACAGCCGTCGTATCTCCCACAACGACGCTGCGACCAGCACCACCAGTAGAAACAACACCAGAGGCGCCCCGCGGAGCCGCTACCCGGGAGGGGTTTGGCGAATTTAGGCGGTCGTTGCAACGATGGGTTTGCCTGGTTCGAATAGTAGTCGTTCCATGGCTTGTGCGGGGGTGATCCCGCCGAGTGTTTTGCGGGGCCGGTCGTTGAGTTCGGTAGCGACTTCGAGCAGCCGCTGGGGTGAGTGCACGGACAGGTCTGTGCCTTTGGGGAAATACTGGCGCAGCAACCCGTTCGTGTTCTCATTGGAGCCCCGCTGCCACGGTGAATGAGGGTCGCAAAAGTAGATGGCCATTTTCGTGGCCATGGTGATCTGGCGGTGCTGGGCCAGCTCGGTGCCCTGGTCCCAGGTCAGCGACTTAGCCAGGTGTGCTGGGAGGGTCTTGATGGCCGCCAGGAGACCGTCACGGACCGCGATGGCGCCATGGTCCTCGGGCAGGTGGATGAGCATCGTGAACCGGGTCTGGCGCTCCACGAGGGTGGCGATGGCCGAGCGGCAGTTTGAGCCCAGCACCAGATCCCCTTCCCAGTGGCCAGGGACGGCGCGGTCTGCGACCTCGGCGGGCCGTTCGCTGATCAGGATCATGTCTGGGATCTTCCCCGAACTCTTAGCAGCGGTGGAGCGTCTGGGACGCCTCATGGCACGGCCGGTGCGCAGGTGTTGGTGCAGGTCAGCGCGTAAATGACCGCGGCCCTGGACGTACAGTGCCTGGTAGATCGTTTCGGGACACACCTGCATCTCCGCTCGGTCTGGGAACGCCGCGGCGAGGTGGTCGCTGATCTGCTCGGGGCTCCACTTCACGCACAACTTGGCCTGTACTAAGGATGCCAGTTCCAAGTCATCAAACTTGCTGGCCTTGGGTCGGCGTCCGCGGAGCTCGGCCCGTTTCTGGGCAGCATACGGAGCGTACTTCCCCCGCCCCCGCGGACCCGGTTCGGGGCCGTTGCGGTGCAGCTCACGGCTGACCGTCGAGGCCGACCGCCCCACCTCTCGGGCGATCCCCCGCACGCCGGTCCCGGCCAGATGCAGGTCGGCAATCCGCAGCCGATCCTCCAGGCACAGGTACCGACCCGACGGCTCCGGCTTGGCACGCGGGATCCGCCCACCGGTTGCTTGCCGCCAACGTCGCCCAGTTTGTCGATTCACACCCACAGCATCACACGCCGCCGTCAACGTGGAGCCCTGCGCCATCAACACCCAAAACCGCGCCTCATTCTCGATCCGTTCCTTCTTCGACAACGTACGCAGCACCTCACATCAATAGGGGTGTTGCAACGACCGCTTGAGCTCGCCTTTCCCTTCCGTCTCGGTGATGGAGCTGCGCTGCCTTCCATACCTCTATTGTCCCAAACCCCACCGACATTCCTACGGAATTCCGGGCTATGTGGACAAACCTCTCGAACAAATATTCGAACGATGAGAGTCTGCCTATCTGCCCATTTGGAGCCAGGATGAAGCCAGGACTAGCAAGCGGATCTAGGACGCCAATCAGGGTGAGCTGTATCCTCAACCTGTGAACACCGAGCCGCACAAGAACGGCACCAATCGCCAGCTCATGGGCCGTTTGGGTTGCCGACCATATTGACCACATGGTCAGGGGAAGTTCGCCAAAGGTTCCCGAGGAGCTACATCAGAGGAGCTACGTCATCTGATGCACTGGCCTACGGCACCGAGAGGAATCGCGGTGAAGGTTGCCCACCGGACCTCGATCCTTCCGCCGGTTCTTGGCGGGGAGGGCCACGCCGTGATGCCATCGACCTGGGCGGTGCTGGACAACCGCTCAGGGCTGGGCACCGTCATGATTGAACCGGTGTTCCGACCCGAGGT
The DNA here is from genome assembly GCF_017875735.1 of Arthrobacter sp. CAN_C5. Classification (NCBI taxonomy): domain Bacteria; kingdom Bacillati; phylum Actinomycetota; class Actinomycetes; order Micrococcales; family Micrococcaceae; genus Arthrobacter; species Arthrobacter sp. CAN_C5. The sequence goes on along the minus strand of NZ_JAGGMZ010000001.1, from coordinate 2,449,860 downwards.
CGCACTCCTCAGCAGGGAAACAAAACCTACGCTGGCGGCTGGCTCCTTTCTCGCCGCCGCTGCCAACCAGCATGCCGCCCATGGATAAACACCGTCTCGCGTTGAAGGCTGTCAAGGCGTTTCATACCTTCGCATGGTTCTCCATTGAAGCCTGCGTGGTGTACGTGCTTTACGCAGGCCTCGCGGGCAAGACAGACCGGCGTGCAGGAATTGCCGCGGTGGTGGTCGGTGGCGAAATCCTCGTCTTCGTTGGCAATGGTTTCCGGTGCCCGCTGACTCCGCTGGCGCAACGGTTGGGCGACCCCACCGGATCAGTGACTGACATCTACCTACCGAGATGGTTTGCACATAATCTGCCAGCACTTCACGTGCCCCTGATTGCGCTGGCTGTCTGGGCCCACCTGCGAAACGTCAGGTCGCCCCAGCGGAACCCTTCAGCGCTGCTGCGATGTCGTCTGCCCAAACGTCGATAGCATCCCAGTCACGGAAATCTCCGCCGGGTAGCGCCCCGGTCGAGGCCGGAGCCAGCCTCATCAGGCGCTCACCAATGCCGACAACGGGGGAGTTAGGGTCCCAGGCGCCGAAGAAAACCCGCGCATCCTTGGGGTTCAGGGTTGCTTGTAACTCCCCGAAATCCTTCGGTCGACTGCTGTGCAGGACGCTCCTGCCATCCTTATCGACGAGACTGCGGCCGAGCGGCCCGCTGCTGAACAACCAGACCTGCCGGGATTGGAGCGCTTCGCGGTGTCGTTTTGCAAAGGCTGCCGCCGGTCTGAGCCACCGTCCCATGTACGCAGCGCTGCCCAGTACGACGGCGTTGTAAACGCTGACATCGCGAACCTCTTCAACCGGCAGGGCTTCTGCCGGGATGCCGTCGTTCACCAGACGGTCAGCAATCCGCTGGGCAATCCCAGCAGTTGACCCGTGCCTGGTCGCATACGCAATAAGGACCCTCATCGATCTTCCCCCTTCGTCTCACTTTCCCTCCTTAAGGGTGGTTCTGCCACAGGGAAGGCAAAAGGGTCAAAGGTCCCTGCCGTGGCGTGGCAGGAAGGGCAAGGATGGTTGGGTACCTAGCTCGTTTTTTTCAATACCGGAGTCGGAATTATGGATGCCAGGCAATTCGACAGCGCAACGACCACCCGCTCGGTCCGGACCCGAAGCCGCCGTCGTGGGTTAATGAGAAAAGTCGTGGGCGGATTCTTCCTGTTTACCGGGGGAATACACCTCGGCATCGTTGCGGCTGATCCGCAGTTCTACGCGGCGTTCGCCAACGAAGCCGTCTTCCCTCTCGTCACGGAGGCGTGGCACCAGGTGTTCATGGCTCAACCAGCCGGCTGGGGGCTCGCTCTCGCCGTTGGCGAAGCAACCCTGGGGGTGTTGTTGTTGAGGGGCGGGACTGCCGCCAAGGTGGGGTGGCTGGGAGTCATCACCTTCCATCTCGGATTGATGCTCTTTGGCTGGGGATTCTGGTTGTGGAGCGTTCCTTTCCTGGCGATTGTGCTCCCCGCAGCATTGAAGGACTTGCGATCCCGTCGTCCCACCGGCGGGTCCTACTCCAGTCCGGCCCGGGTAGCGTCGTCCAGCTGACCACCCCAGGAGAATGGCGCGGCGATGGTGAACCGTCGTCCGCTGAGGCTTTCCGGGGTGATGCCGATGAAATGGTCCTTTGTTCCGGCATCCCACGGGACGAGAAGCCTACCCACCGAATCGAGAATCTCAGGCGTGCGATCCAGCCGGTTCGCGTGGCCTTTGACCGCAACACTCCACGCGATGCTGCGGTTGTTCTCGGTGCCATCCGTTTCAAAGGCAACCACCTTGCCCAGGGCTGAGGCCAGCTTGGTGCCATGACCGGTCCGGAACACCAGCAGACCTCGATCGATCCTGTAGTTGATTGGGAATATTTCGGGGTGGTCGATGACCCAGACGGCAAGCCGACCGTAGGAGCCAGCCCGTAACAAATGCCAGCAATCATCAGCGGACAGGGAGGATTTCTGGGGAACGGCGTCGTTGGCAGCCATGATCTAGTCCAGGTGCTTGATGTGGTGAAGTGGCGTCACCACGGTGGGGCAGGGGAGATGGTGCAGGACACCATGGGCGGTCGATCCAAGCAGTAGCCGTTTGAAGCCGCCCCGCCCGCGGCTCCCGACCACCAGAAGGGTCGCGTTGGCTGCCGCGTGCAGCAGTGCGGCCGCTGGTTCCCTTTCGGTTTCCAGCACCTTGCGCACCGTGAGGTCAGGGAAGTCCTGCCCGACGCCGGAGACCGTCTCGGACAACACCACCCGTTCCTCTTCCTCGAGGGCCTGGTTGAGCGTTCGGGGCAGGAGGCCCTCATCCAGCAGGTGATTGGGCGTATGCACGGCGTACACCACTACCAGTTCCTGGCCATCCCGGTCTGCCTCAGCAGCGGCGAAGGCGACCGCCTGGATCGATTCTTCCGACCCATCAACACCAACCACTACTCCCCGGCGGCCATCACCCTCGTGGGCACCAATCACTGCTACCGGGCAGTCAGCCGTGGCGGCGATCTGCAGGGCACGGTCGGTGAGGGAGCCACCCAGATGGATGCTGCCCGAGCCGACCACCAACATTGATACCTCTGCCGAATACTGTCCCAGCTTCCCGGCCACTCCGCCTTCGAGGAGCTTGGTGGTGACCTCCAGCTGATGATCCGCGCGGACGCGCCGGGCAGTATTTTCCAGCAGTTGCTCGCCGTCTTTGAGGAGGCTGTTGGCCCAGGGGATGGGTTCTGTCACCCAGCGGTCGTCGACGACGTGAATGATGACCAGCGGCAGCTTGAGGCGTTCCGCCCTGCGGGCAGCCCATCTCACCGCCGCCTGGCTTTGGGCATTGTCAGTGGTGGCGACGGCAATCGGTTTGGACGCATTCACAGCGGGCCTCCGGATCAGCTAGGTGGGCTTTCAGCCTCCCGCACAACCACCCAGGAACCCTAGGGCCAAAAGTCACGAGTACGGGCAACTCCGCTCCCGCACCCGGTGACACACCGCTACTTCAGGAGCGCGACATCCGACACCAGATCGATGTGCGACTGCATCGCAGCTGCCGCCGCAGACGCGTCCTGCGAACGGATCGCCTCGGCAATGACCCGATGAGACTTCAACGACTGTTCAGGCCGGCCCGGCTGGCCTAACGACTCAATCCGCGTTTCCAGCACCATCTCGGCAATGAACGCCATCAGCTGCCCCAGCACGGGGGAGTGGGCTGCCGCGGTCACCGCCTGATGGAACAGCTCATCCCCGTGCGTCCCCCGATCTCCGCCGTCGATCTCCCCTGACATGGCGTCCAATGCAGCGTCGATCGCCACCAGATCCTCAGGGGTGCGCCGCTCAGCTGCCAGCGCGGCTAGCTTGACCTCTAGCGTGCTGCGGGCCTCCGCAATCTCGGGCAGCCGGGACTGGTGCTCACGCAGTTTCCTGATCACCGTCGCCAGGGAAGGCCGGTAGACCAGCACGGCACCCGTCCCATGTTGCACATCAATGATGCCCAGCACCTCCAGGGCCACCAGCGCCTGCGCCAGTGTGGCCCTCGACACTCCCAGCTGGTCGGCGAGGATGCGCTCGGCTGGTAGTAGGTCGCCAGGTCCCAGCTGGGCTTCCTCGATGTAGACGAGAATCTGCTCCACCAGCTGTTCATACAGTCGTGGCCGTGGTGCGCGAACCAGATGCCGTGGATCGGGCGGTGAGTTCATCAGCGGTCCTCGTCGTCGGCGGGAATGGTCTTTCCAGTCTACGAGCAGGTCGGCGGGGACCAGGTCACAATTGACAAATGGATTAGTGTCTAACAGTCTAGTCCAGTGCGCAGGTAACGTGCGTCACATCACACTTTCACCGGCGAAAGAAGCCCTATGTCCGTCCCGCTCCTCTCCATCATCATCCTGGCAGCGATGTTCCTCATTGCCACGCTGCTGCCCGTCAACATGGGCGCCCTGGCCTTCGTGGGCGCCTTCCTGCTGGGTGCAGTCTTCCTCGGCATGGAAACCGATGACATCATCGCCAACTTCCCCGGTGGTCTCTTCCTGACCCTGGTCGGGGTCACGTATCTCTTCGCGATCGCCCAAAATAACGGCACGATCGACCTCTTGGTCAACGGAGCGGTCAAACTCGTCCGCAGCAGGGTGGCCCTGATCCCGTGGATCATGTTCATCATCACCGGTGTGATCACCGCAGTCGGCGCGCTTGGCCCCGCCGCCGTGGCCATCATGGCTCCCGTTGCCCTGGGCTTCGCAGCCAAGCACAAGATCAGCCCCCTCCTGATGGGCATGATGGTGGTCCACGGTGCACAGGCGGGCGGCTTCTCGCCCATCGCCGTCTACGGCGTCATCGTCAACGGCATCGTCGCGGACACGGGCTTCGACTACAGCCCGTTGGCCCTCTTCCTCTCCAGCCTGATCTTCAACTTCCTCATCGCCGTCGTCTTGTTCCTGGTGCTGGGCGGACGGAAGCTCTTCTCCGCCCGCGTCGAGCAGTTCGTCGAAGGTGCAGCCGACGCCCGGATGCGCGCCAGCGTGGGAGCCCGCGCCTCGGGCGCCGACGTCGACTTCCGCGGTACCGGGTCCGGCACCGACTCGCTGCAGGGCAAAGCCACATCAGGGAACGACGGCGGCGCTGTCGCCACCGATTCCCAGCAGACCCTGGCACAGTACGCCACCATCGCCGGGCTGATCATCCTGGCCGTCGTCGCCCTCGGCTTCAAGGTCGACGTCGGCTTCGTCGCCATTACTGTCGCCGTCGCCCTCGCACTGATCTCGCCACGGTCCCAGAAGGGCGCGGTTGAGAAGATCAGCTGGTCCACGGTCCTGCTGATCTGCGGCATGCTCACTTTCGTCGGCGTCCTGCAGGAAGCCGGAACCATCGAGTACGTTTCCGACGGCGTGGCCAGCCTCGGCATGCCGCTGCTGGCAGCCCTGCTGATCTGCTACATCGGGGCAGTGGTCTCCGCCTTCGCCTCCTCGACAGCGATCCTGGCAGCGCTCATCCCGCTGGCCATCCCGTTCCTGGAATCCGGCGAAATTGGCGCGATCGGGGTCATTGCAGCCCTCTCGATCGCCTCCACGGTGGTCGATGTGTCGCCGTTCTCCACCAACGGCGCCCTGGTGCTCGCCAATGCACCCGAGGGCACCGACCGGGACCGCTTCTACAAGCAGATCCTTGCCTACGGCGGCATCATCGTCGTCGTCGGCCCGCTGGTCGCCTGGCTGGTCCTGGTGGTTCCGGGCTGGCTCTAAGCCTCGGCTTCAGACCCTGAACGTCGGAACCGGCCACCCCACTGAGAGGAAAGAACATCATGAGCACAGCTACCCCCACCCCCGCAGAGCGATCCGGCCCACTTGCCGGCACCCTCGTGGTGGACCTCAGCCGCGCCCTGGCCGGCCCGCACGCCGGAATGATGCTGGCCGACCTGGGTGCCCGCGTGATCAAAGTGGAAAACCCCGGTTCCGGCGACGACACCCGCGGTTGGGGCCCACCCTTCGTGGGCCCCGAAGACAACCCCCAGGCGACCTACTTCCTGTCCTGCAACCGCAATAAGGAATCGATCGCCCTGGATCTGAAGAGCGACGACGGCAAAAAGATCCTGACGGCGCTCCTTCAGCGGGCCGACGTCGTCGTCGAGAACTTCCGACCCGGAGTCCTGGACCGGCTGGGGTTCTCCACCGAAGCGATGCATCAGCTCAACCCCCGTCTGGTCATCCTCTCAATCACCGGCTTCGGCCATGACGGGCCCGAGTCCAGCCGGAGCGGCTACGACCAGATCCTGCAGGGCGAAGCAGGCCTGATGTCCCTGACCGGGCCCAGGCCGGACGACCCCCAGCGCGTCGGCGTCCCCATCGCCGACCTCCTCTCGGGCATGTACGGAGCCTACGGTGCGCTGGCGGCACTCCTGGAACGGGAAAAGACCGGCATGGGCCAGGTGGTGCGCACCTCGCTGCTCGCCGCACTGGTTGGTGTCCATGCCTTCCAGGGCACCCGGACCACCGTCGCCGGTGAGGTGCCGCAGGCACAGGGCAACCACCACCCCTCCATCGCCCCGTACGGCCTCTTCAGCTGCGCCGCCGGGAAGGTCCAGATCAGCGTCGGCAGCGAGAAGCTGTGGCAGAAATTCGCCACCACCTTCGGGCTCGACGCCGGCCGTGCCGAGTTCGCCACCAACGGCGACCGGGTCCGGAACCGGGACCTCTTGATCGGCGAGATCGAGAAAGCCTTCGCCGCCTATGAATCCGAACCGTTGCTGGCGAAACTCAACGAGGCAGGAATCCCGGCCGGCAAGGTCCGCTCACTCGATGAGGTCTACGAGTGGGAGCAGGTCAAATCGCAGGGACTACTGATCGACGTCGAGCACGAACTCCTCGGCAAGGTCAGCCTCCCCGGACCGCCGCTACGGTTCTTCGATGGCGCATCACAGGAGACCACCAACTCCAACCACACCGCCCCACCCCTGCTGGACCAGGACGGCGCCGACATCCGGCGCTGGCTCGACGACGCCCTGGCGGAGAACTCCTAGCGTGGCGGCGGCCCAGCCGGTGCGCCACCTGACCGCGGCGGAACTGATCGACGTCGTCCTCGATCAAGGGACCTTTGCCTCCTGGGATGAGCCGGTCCCCGGCCCGCACGCCGACGAAAAGTATGAGCGGGAACTGCAGGCCGCGCGGGAGAAAAGCGGCGTCGACGAGTCGGTGCTTACCGGCGAAGGGCTGATCCGCGGGCGCCGGGTCGCAGTGATCGTGTCCGAGTTCCGGTTCCTTGCCGGTTCCATCGGGTTGGCCGCCGCGAACCGGATCGTGGCGGCGATCGAGCGCGCCACCCGTGAGGAACTTCCGCTGCTGGCGGGACCGGCGTCGGGCGGTACCAGAATGCAGGAGGGCACCCTCGCGTTCCTTTCGATGGTGAAAATCTCGGCTGCGGTCCGCACCCACCGCCGGGCCAGGTTGCCCTACCTGGTCTATCTGCGGCACCCCACCACCGGCGGGGTGATGGCCTCCTGGGGGTCGCTGGGCCACGTTACCGTCGCCGAACCTGGCGCTCTGCTCGGGTTCCTCGGTCCACGGGTCTACGAGGCGCTGTACGGCACTCCTTTCCCGGAGAACGTGCAGGTCGCTGAGAACCTGCACGACAAGGGACTCATCGACGCGGTGGTCCCACCCGAGCTGCTTCCCGAAATCGTCGATCGGGCCCTGAATGTGCTCTCCCGACAGGCCACCGAGCCGGTGGCACCTCCGGAAACCCTCGACGTCGTACCTGCTGCCGTCGACGCCTGGACGTCCATTGAGATCTCCCGGAACCGTCGCCGCCCCGATTTGCGCCGGCTGCTCGCCTGGGCCGCGCAGGATGTGCTGCCCCTCAACGGCACCGGGCAGGGTGAGAAGGACCCGGGTCTGCAACTGGCGCTGGCCCGCTTCGGCGACCAGTCCTGCGTAGTGTTGGGCCACAACCGGTCCCGATCGGCCCCGGAGAGCGCCATGGGGCCAGCCTCGCTCCGGGAGGCGAGGCGCGGGATGAAGCTGGCCGAGGAACTCGGTCTGCCCCTGCTGACCGTGATTGACACGGCGGGCGCCGCGCTGTCGAAGGAAGCTGAGGAGGGCGGGCTTGCCGGCGAGATTGCACGGTCGCTCTATGACCTGATCGGGCTGGCGTCTCCAACGGTCTCGGTGCTGCTGGGCCAGGGGGCCGGGGGAGGGGCGCTGGCGCTACTCCCCGCCGACCGGACCATCGCCGCCCACCATGCCTGGCTCTCGCCGCTGCCGCCCGAAGGTGCGAGCGCCATCATGCACCGGAGCACCGAGTTTGCGCCTGCTCTATCCGAGGCCCAGGGAGTCAATGTGGCCTCACTGCACGCGAACGGGCTGGTGGACCACATCGTCGATGAGCGCGACGATGCCGCCGAGGAAGCCAAGGCGTTCTGCCTCCGGTTGGGGGCAGCCATCGAGTACGAGCTCGCAGCCCTCGCCGGCGCCCCGATCGACGACCTGCTGGTCCAGCGGACCGCCAAGTACCGCGACCTGGGGCCACGCCTGGCAACCACCGTCGACTGACCGAAGCTGCAGCCCAGTTCTGCGGCAGGGATACCGGCTGCCCCGGCCAGGCCGACGACTGGCCAGTTGAAGGCCGAGCGCACGAGTCATGAGGCCATTGCTGTACTGTCCCGGCGTGGCGGCAGTTGCGCGATGGCGGATTCGCGGGTGTGCTCATCCTGGGCACGGTTCCAGGGGAGGGCTGAGAGCACTGTGCCCATGGCGCACGTGTTGGTGGCTGCGGAGAAGGTCAGCCCTGCCCCGATCACTCCGGCGAGGCTGCGGATTTTCGGCGAAAGGAAGCGGCCGCCGGTGAGACCCAGCAGCACCAGCGAGCCGGCGGTCATGCGGACCTGGCGTTCCAGATCCCAGCGGGTCTTGCCGCTGACCACTGCACCCCCGCCATCAGCGAACCCGGCGGTGCCCCCGTTAAGGACGTAGGCGGCGTCGAGCCCTACGCCATTGAGGCGCTGCCGTGCCTGTTCGGCGCGGGCACCTGACTGGCACACCAGCACTACCCGGCTGTGGAGCCGGGAGGCGAACTCCCCGGCGTGCTCGGACAAGAGCGGGAGCGGGACGTTGCAGGCTCCGCGGATGTGCTGGGACGCGAACTCGGCCGCCGAGCGCACGTCGATCACGACAACGTCCTCGTGTTCCTGCTGCCAGCTGAGCAACTGCTGGGCGGTGACGGACTTGAGAATGGTGGGGCCGTGGGCCATGGAGTCTTTTCCTTCCGTCGAGCATGAAAAGTGAATACCCCACTGAGTATTCCAGACACCCAAAGGGCATACAAAACACCCCGTGGGGTATACTTGAACGACATGCCAACCTGGAGAAAACCATGCAACTCGACACATCAGAGCTGACCCCCGTCATCAACCGGCTCAAGCGCGCCCAGGGACAGCTCGCTGCCGTCACCCGCATGCTTGAGGACGGCAAGGACTGTAAGGATGTCATCACGCAACTGGCCGCCGTCTCGAAAGCCCTGGACCGTGCAGGGTTCGCCATCATCGCAACCGGGCTGGAGCAGTGCCTCACCAGCGAGGACGCGACCATGGACAAGAAGCAACTGGAGAAGCTTTTCCTCTCCCTCGCCTAACGATTTGGACACCGCCTCTTGCGACGAGGTCCACCGGGTGGCATAGTTCGGATTGTGCTGGGCGCCGCGGAGCTCTCTCGCGCTGATCGGTTGATCCTGCACAACCAACTCAAGGTCGAGCACGTCCATGGCATACCCGATCACCGCAAGCCTCCCCACCGCTTCGCCGCAGGAATCCGAAGCAACCCCTGCGTCGCTGACTGATTTACTCGTCAGAATCGCTACGGGAGATCAGGAGGCATTCGCTTCCCTCTATGCGCAAACCTGTAAGCGGGTCTACGGCCTGGTGCTACGGGTGATCAAGAATGCGGCCATTTCAGCGGAAGTGGTGCAGGAGGTGTACCTCATGCTGTGGACCACGGCAGGACAGTTCGACGCCGGCCGGGGGTCTGCCCAGAGCTGGATCTTCACCCTCGCCCACCGCCGTGCTGTCGACCGGGTCCGCAGCGAACAGAGCTCGAGCGGTCGCGACACGGCGTACAGCCAGCGGTCGGCCGCGGTGAAAGTGGACAGCATCGAGGAGGCCGTCCATCACACCCTGATGTGCGAGAGCGTCAGGAAGTGCCTCGCGTCGCTCACCGAGCGGCAGGCGGAAGCCATCAACCTGGCGTATTATGGCGGACTGACCTATGTTGAGGTCGCCGAGAAACTGCACATCAAACTGCCCACCGCCAAGTCGAGGATCCAGGCTGGACTCATTCGGCTGCGGGACGCTCTGGAAGCTGACGGATACGACTCCCATTCACGGTGAGCAGAAAGTGACGTTCACTATGAATCCCCACCTGCAGCAGTGGTTCACGCGCCTCGCTGCCGTGAACTCCGGGCTCGACCTCGACGCCGCATGGGAGGTCTACACCAGCATCGGGGGCTCCTGCGACGTCCTGGAGTTCAAGGCGTATGTGAGCGGCCTCCTCCAGCTCGGCGACTTCGAACGGGACATGGTCTCGCATGCCATCAACGAGATGCTCGACGACGGGCGCTCACCCGTGCGACGGGCCGCCTACACCACCGACAACATATCGCTGGCCTCAGGCATCCCTTCCGAGAGCACGTTCGAGAGCCCGACCGACCCGGCGCTGAAGCGGCTGACCATCTCGGCTGCAGCGCTGTTTCCCCTGAACGGCGCCGAAACCCGACGTCTGCGGTCTCTGCACCTCACCGGTCTGATGGGGTCTGCGCCGGAGGAACGGTTTGACCGGATCACGCGCGAGGCCCGGGCGGCGTTCGGAGTCAGCTCGGCGTCCATTGCACTCATCGGCCAGCATCGCCAGTTCATCAAATCGGTGACCGGACCCATCGGGGCGAATGTCCCGCGCCGGATTTCCTTCTGTAACCAGACGATCCGGAACCGGCAGTCCATGGTGGTGCCCAATGCTCTGGCTGACAAGTCGTTCAGCAACAACCCACTCGTCCAGCTCAAGCCACACATCAGGTTCTACGCGGGCTACGCCCTCCGTGGCCCGGGCGGCTGGCCCATCGGCACCCTCTGCGTGATCGACGATTCGCCCCGCGGGTTCTCCGCGGCTGACGAACTGACCTTAAAAAGACTGGCCGCCGAGGCCCAGAGCGAAATCGAATTGATTCCGTCCTAGGGCCCCATCGGCCATTCGCACTGAGGACCTACGCGGCGGGGGTCATCGACATTGGGAGTACCCGGCGCAGGACGTCGGACAGGGTGATCACGCCCACGAACTCACCGTTGTCCATCACCGCCGCCAGCTGCACGCTTGCGCTGCGGATCTGGGCGAGCGCTTCATACACGGGCACGTCGGCCTCCAGCAGGAATGCGGGCCCTGCCAGCTCGCGTACCCGTCGCTCCGCGGGCTCAAGGAGCGTGTCCCGCACATGGATGACGCCCGGCGCCTCACCGGCGGTGCCCTGCACCAAAATCCGGAGATGCTTGGAGCGCGCCGCTACTTCCTGCACGTCTGCCACCGAGGCCGTGTCGGGGACGACGGTCGGTTTCCCGTCGGGCGCGATCAGCGACCGAACCGTGAGCGTCTCCAGCTCCAGAACGCCCGACAGCTGTGTCTCAAAGGAGGGGTCGAGGGCTCCCGCCGCCGCGGAGTGCTCCACCAGGTGTCGGATGGAGCCGGCGTCGAGCCCGCCCACTGCAGCCCGGTTGACCGGCGTGACACCGCTGGCCGCCACGAGGCGGTTGGCGATGGCATTGACCCAGACCAGCAGGGGCCGCACCAGCCAGATGAATCCCCGGGATGGCAGCCCAATCAGTTTGGCCGAACGCTCCGGGTGGGCAATCGCCCAGGACTTGGGCGCCATCTCTCCCACCACCAGGTGGAGGAACGTGACGAACAGTAGGGACAGGGCGAAGGCCGTCCCGCCCGCGATGCCGGCAGGCACGCCCCACGATCCGAGGACCGGTCCCAGCCAGGCGTCGACAGCTGGCTTGGTGATTGCTCCCAGGGCGAAGGTGCAGGCCGTGATACCCAGCTGGGCACCGGCAAGCATGATTGTCAGTTCGTTGATGCCGCGCAATGCTGCGCGGGCGGACCGGTTGTTGGCGGCCTCGGCTTCCAGACGGTAACGACGCGCGCCCAGCAAGGCGAACTCGATCACCACGAAGAAGGCACTGAGGACGATGAGCAGCACGGTCACCAGGGTTACGGTCAATGGGTCCGTCATCGGGTCTCATCCTCACTGGTGTCGTCCTGGGCATCGGTGCGGCGTTCGGCACGGTCACCGGCGTCGGCGTTCTCGGGTGTTACCTCGATCAGTCGTACGAGCAGTTCGCTCGGTACATGGCGTGCGACGTCGAGGACTTCGACGTCGAGCACCCGCCGTACCGGCTCGTCCTCCACCAGATCGCGGGGATCATCGGGTAGCACCACCGTCACGGTTTCGCCGATGACCGGCAGCTGGCCGCGTGCGGCGATCAGCACACCGGAAATGGTCTCGTAGTCGCCCTCGGGCAGGTCGTGCCCGATGGCCCGCTCCACCTCGTCGACGTGAACGTCGCCGCTCATCCGCCACGTGTTGTCTTCCCTGGTTTCGATCGTGGGCGGCGCTTCGTCGTCGTGCTCGTCGGTCAGTTCGCCCACCAGCTCTTCGGCGAGGTCCTCCACGGTGATGACGCCGGTAAAGCCGCCGTATTCATCGATGACGCAGGCGAGTTCGTTGCGGGAGTTCATCAACTGCTCCAGCGCATCGGGGAGTGACATCAGCGTGGGCAGGACGAGCGGTGGGTGCATCACTGTGGTCACCAGTGCGTCGTCGCTCACGCTTGAGGGCAGGATGTCGGCAAGCTGCACAACGCCGAGGGGCTCCTCGGATTCCGATACCACCGGGTACCGGGTATGGGCATCGGCCATCAGGATACGCACCTGGCCCACTGTTGCCAGGGGTCCCACCGTGCCGACCTGGGAGCGTGGAATCATAGCGTGCTCGATGTCCCGGTCCGGGAAGTCGAGGATACGGTCGATCAGCATCGACAGTTCCTCCGGCAGGTCGCCACTCTGGCGGGAGTCGGAGACAATCCGGTCAAGGTCCTCCGCGGTGGCGGTGGTGTCGACGTCATGCACCGGTTCCACGCGCACGAGCTTGAGCAGCGCGTTGGCCGAGTGGTCGAAAATCGTGATCAGCCAGCCAAAGGTGGCGAGGTAGATGGTGGTCGACCGCGCCAGCCCGCGGGCCATTGGCTCGGGATTGGCGATGGCCAGGTTCTTCGGATACAGCTCGCCGAAGATCATCTGCACCACCGCGGCGATGACCAGCGCCAGCACGGTGCCGATCGAGATGCCGAGCGCCATGGGCACCCCGGCGCCGCCGAGGAGGAGGCCCAGCGATTCACCGACCAGCGGCTCAGCGACGTAACCAATGAGGAGGCCCGTGACGGTAATACCGAGTTGGGCGCCGGAAAGCATGAAGGACGTCCGTTTGGTGACCTTCAGGGCGCGTTGGGCAGCTACGTCGCCAGCTTCGGCGCTGGCAGCCAGCTTGTTCCGGTCGACTGACATGTAAGCGAATTCCTGGGCCACAAAATAGCCGTTGGCGGCAATAATGGCGAGGATAATGATGACGCCGAGCAGAAGCGTGAGCAGGGTGATCGTCATAATGCGGACCCCCCGCTGCTGACCGGTGAAAACTCACGGCAGCGATACAGCTCAAGACTTAGATTGAAAGAACAACAATGACTGGGGTCATCAGAGGACCCCGGTTTCGTACGCAGTTAGACCAGCACCTTTAGCAGTCTTGGGACATTTACCTACACCAGTATACCGAGGGTCCGGCCACCCTCAGTAGCCTTCCTACCCAGTTGCGGTATTCGACGCGGTGCCTGAGCCGGTTGAGAATGGATGGGTGAGTGATGCCGGGGAGTTCATCGATGCTGGGCTGCAGCGTGAGGCGTCGTGGGAGCGGGCAGCGGATCCGGGTCCCGACGGCCTGCGGCGGTACGGCTCGTCGGTGGGCGCGGTGCGCGGCACCGTCCGTGATGCGTTCCGCCGCTACCGGGGGTTGGAGCACGACGCCGTGCTCGCCCTCAGCTCCGAGCTCTGGGCGATTCCGGTTTTCGAACGCCGGCTCGCGGCAGTCGTCGTCCTGCAGACGAAGCTGCCGCTGCTGGTGGCCAGCGACCTGACACGTCTTGAGGGATTCCTCCGCGAGGCAGGAACGCGGGAACTGGTCGATCCGCTTGCGCACGATGTGGTTGGTCCGCTGATCGAGGGTCTAACGCGCAGGGATGCTGATCGGGCTGCCACCATCGTGACTCGGTGGGCGGCCGACGTCGACCCCTGGCTCGGCCGCGCGGCGCAGCTCTCTGCGCTTCGGCCGTCGTCGTCGCCAATGAAGCGGTGAACCGGATCCGTCAAGCGGTGGCCCGGACCAGACTGGCGCTGAAAATTTCGCTGCGGTCAGCAGCTAGGTGGGGCCTACCGAGTAGAGTCGAAGGCGAGCTGGCGGTGCGCCAGCGGTCACCAACCAAAGGAGTACACCATGGGCCTGAGCAACACGATCAAGAACGCCGTTGGACGACTTGGGGGCGGCAACCGCGGAACCACTGGGGGCCGCACAGGGTCAGCCACAGGCGCAGGAACCGGCCGCCCAGGTGGAGCAGGCGGCGGAATCAGTTCCAAGATCCGCAGCTTCCTCAACCGGCGCTAAGCTTCTGCGCGCCCGTCACTGGGCGCGCCGGGACCGGCCGCCGTCGCCGGTCATCTCACCATCCACCATCTGAGGATCTCGGGAGTTCACACATGCCAGGCTCTTACTACCGCTCACTGGGCGAGGGCAGCTTCGAATCAACCATCCACGCGCAGGGTGCCTGGAATCCCGAGGAGCAGCACATGGCTCCGGCGGCCGGCCTGCTGGCCCACTGCCTCGAACAGTGCAGCCCCCGGCCCGACCTGCGGATGGCACGGCTCAGCTTCGATATTCTCGGCATGATTCCGGGCGGGGCATTCGATGTCCTCGCGAAAGTGATCCGGCCCGGCAAGACCATCGAACTGCTCGAAGCCGAGATGATCTCCGGCGGACGCACGGTGATACGCGCGAAGGCCTGGCGTCTGGCGAAAGCGGACAGCTCGGCAGTGTCCGCCATTGAGGATGAGCCGATGCCGGGTCCCGAGCAGGCGGGGCCGTTCGCGGAGATGACCGCCTGGCCGGGAGGCTACATCGAATCATTGGAGTTCAGGGTGCTGAAGGGCCACCGCCCGGGCCGGGGACGCGTCTGGCTCCGGACACCCCACCAGATGGTTGACGGCATTGAGACAGCCGATGTGGTCCGGCTGATCGGCCTGATCGATACGGCCAACGGGGTGTCGGCCAGGGTGCCACCGGGGCCAGGGAGCTGGATGTTCCCCAACCTGGATCTGCAGGTCCACCTGTACCGGGAACCGGTGGGCGAGTGGCTCGGACTGGAAACCAGCGTGAGCTTCGGAACCGACGGGATCGGGTTGACGTCGGCGGTGCTGCACGACACCACCGGTCCCTTCGGGCGAGCCGAGCAGATCCTGACTATCCGGAAGCTGTAATCATTGGTCGGATCAGTGCAACTAGGGTGGAAGCAGAACACCCATCACCGATCCCAAGGAGCACCCCCATGGAATACCGGAAGCTAGGCAACAGCGGAGCAGCAGTCTCGGCGTACGCGCTCGGCACCATGACCTTCGGGGCGGAGGCCGACGAAGCGACCTCCCACCAGATCATGAGTGCCTACGCGGCTGCCGGCGGCAACTTCATCGATACCGCCGACGTCTACACCCGCGGCGCCTCCGAGGAAATCATCGGCTCCTGGCTGGCGAAAAACCCCACCGAGCGTGACCAGATGGTCATCGCGTCCAAGGGGCGGTTCCCGATGGGCGACGGTGTCAACGACATTGGACTGTCCCGCCGCCACCTGCGCCGTGCGCTCGATGACTCGCTGGCAAGGTTGGGAGTCGACCACATTGATCTGTACCAGGTGCACTCGTGGGATCCACTCACCCCACTCGAGGAAACCCTGGGGTTCTTAGAGGATTCGATCCGCAGCGGCAAGATCGGCTACTACGGCTTCTCGAACTACACCGGTTGGCAGCTGACCAAGGCGGTGTGGCTTGCCAAGGCCCACGGCTGGAACGCCCCCGTCACCCTGCAGCCCCAGTACAGCCTGCTGGTTCGCGAGATTGAGTCGGAAATCGTTCCCGCAGCCCTCGACGCCGGTATGGGCCTGCTGCCCTGGTCACCACTCGGCGGCGGCTGGCTGACCGGAAAGTACAAGCGGGACACCTCGCCGACCGGGGAAACCCGGCTGGGTGAAAATCCTGAGCGCGGCATGGAGGCGTGGAAGGAACGCAACTCCAAGGAGCGCACCTGGCGCATCATCGACACCGTCGTGGAAATCGCCGGTTCGCGGGGCATCACCGCGTCGCAGGTTGCTCTCGCCTGGGTGGCGCAGCAGCCAGCCGTCACCTCCGTGATCCTCGGTGCGCGGAACACCGGGCAGCTCGCCGACAACCTCGGCGCCGACGCCGTAACCCTCACCGCGGACGAGATCGACCGTCTCAGCACCGTCAGCGCCCCGGAGGTCTCCGACTACCCCTACGGTGTGCCGGGACAGGAACAGCGCAGCCGTAAAATCGACGGCGGGCGCTAAGCGAGGGTCTTCCGGCACCACCACGGAATTCGGAAGCGGGCACGGTCGTTGAGACACAGTAGACGCCCACCCCGGGCGCTGTGACAGGAAGGCCAGCACCATGGCAAAGGCAATGTGGAACAACGTGGTCATCGCAGAGTCGGACGAGACAGTGATGGTCGAGGGTAACCACTATTTTCCCCGGGAGTCGGTCAAGACCGAGTACCTCAGCGAAAGTGCAATGACCACAGTCTGCCCGTGGAAGGGAACCGCCAACTACCTGTCCATCACGGTAAACGGCGACACCAACGACGACGCCGCCTGGTCCTACCTGGAGCCGAAGTCGGCCGCCGAGAACATCCGGGGCCATGTGGCTTTCTGGCGCGGGGTCACGGTCTCCGACTGATCGGGGCTTTCCCGTCGGTCCGGCGGTCAATACGCCGGATCGTCGCGTAGGCGGCGGCGCAGATGCTGGCGGTGAGCAGGGTTCCCCAGATGGTGTCGATCAGCAGCATCTGGGCTGGCCAGTCGCGAAGGGTGGCGGCGTTGGTGAAACCGTAGGTGCCGTACGCGGCGAAACCGAGGACGGCACCGGAGATCGCTGCCATCCGCAGGCTGCCGCTCTCCAGGGCGGGACGGACCGCGAGCCAGTATGCTGCCGCTGAATAGGCCAGGTAGAACACCACCGCGTAGCCCAGCGAGGTGTCCTCGGCCATGAGCGGCCCAATCCAGCCCCGATACGTTCCCGCCATGGCCAGCAGCCACGGGATGTCGAAGAGCAGGAAGAAAGCCGCGACCACCGCTGCGTTCCGGGCGAACCTGATCATGCGAACACCAGGTAGGTAGCCAGGGTGATCAGAGCGGTCAGGGCGGTGCCCCAAGCCAGGTCGACGACGATCAGCAGGGCGGGCCACCGTTTGAGGGTTGACGCGTTGGTCAGGTCATACGTGGCGTAGGCGAAGAGCCCCAGGGCTCCGCCGTAGCCGAGGGCGGCCAGCCATGATCCAGCGGCCAGAGCCGGTTGCACGGCGAACAGCACGATGCCGGCTATATAAATTAGGTAGAACGCCGCCGCATAGAGAAAATTGGGTTTGTCGGCGAGCTGGTCGCCGAGCTGACCCCGGTAAAACTTGCTCATCGATTTGAGCCACACGGCGTCCAGCAGCAGGAACGTCGCTGCGGCAACCAGGAACTGCAGGAAGATCATGGACAGGAGCCTAACCTAGATGAGCGGTACAGAGCTGTCCCTGGTTCGCGGCGCTGCCTCAGCTGGCGCCGCCGAGGATCTGGCGGCAGGGATCACCCTCCTCCGGACCGTCGCCGCCGGAGACCAGCCAGCCACGCTGCGGCTCTACCGGCCACAGCCCACCCTGGCGTTCGGGCAGCGGGATACCCGGCTTCCCGGCTTCACCGCTGCGGAGTCCGCCGCCCGGGAGCGGGGGTTCGAGCCGTTGGTCCGGCGGGCGGGAGGTCGTGCAGCCGCCTACCATCAGGGCTGCTTGGTGATCGATCATGTGGAGCCGCAGACCGACGCCGTCGCCGGGTCCCGCGCGCGCTTCTCCGGATTCGGTGACCTTCTGGCCGATGCACTGGAATCCCTTGGCGTCGCAGCGGGCGTCGGGGAGATTCCGGGGGAGTACTGCCCCGGCGAGTACAGCGTCCACGGCACCGGCACGGCCGGGCAGCTCAAACTGGTAGGCACCGCCCAGCGGGTGGTTGCGGGTGCTTGGCTTTTTTCCTCAGTGGTGGTGGTCGAGGACTCGCCGCCGATCCGCGAGGTGCTGACGTCGTCGTACGCGGCGATGGGACTCGACTGGGACCCGGCGACCGCCGGTGCGGTGGAGGATCTGGTTCCCGGGGTAACCGTCGGGATGGTGGAGGACGCGGTGGTCGCCGCCTACCGGCGTAGCGGATACTCGATCACCGTTCCCGCTTCCACCCCTTCCACTTCCACCCCTTCCACTTCCACCGCGGTGCTGCCCGGCGTATCCTGACTGCCAGAATCCCCACGGACCGGCAGGAGGCGGGAATGACGGCGCCAGCCCCCACCGTGAGCAGGTCGGTCATGCTGGTGGTCGCCCATCCGGATGATGACGCCTACGGGATCGCCGGAAGTGTGGCGCTGCACTCCGCAGATCCCGGTTTCCGGTTTGTCCTGGTCCATGCCACGGACGGGTCCGGCGGTGACATCCCGCCGGGCTTCCCCGCCACCCGGGAGTCGTTGGGAGCGGTCCGCCGGGGCGAGTGCCGGAATGCGTGGCGTGCCCTGGGTCGGGTTCCGGACCGGCATGTCTGGCTCGACTACCAGGATGGTGAGGTGGCCGAGGTACCGGACGGCGAACTGGCCGACCGGATCGCCGCCCTCCTCCAGCAGGAACGCCCCGATGTGGTGGCAACTTTCGGACCCGACGGGATCACCGGGCACCCGGACCACATCGTGGCGGGACGAGCCACCGACGAGGCTTTTCACCGTGTCCGGGCCGACGGCGGTGCCGTGCTGCGGCGACTGCTGCACGGGGCGCTGAAGGCATCCACTTTCGAGCGGTGGAACGCCGCGCGGGTGCGGACAGGCAGGGACGCCTGGGACCCGAACCGGGTCTACCACCTGCGGGGTGTGCCCGATGAGATGGTCGCGGTGGAGGTCGACACCAGTCCGGTGGCGGACCGGATTGTGGCCGGCTTGTCGCAGCACCGTAGCCAGTTGCATGTCATTACCGATCACACCCGGAGCGCCGCAGACTGGCAACGCACCGTTGGCCGCGAGTGTTTCGTCATGGCCTGGCCGCCCCGGAACGCCGACGACCCGCTCCTGCACGATATCTTTGAGGCGCTGTAGACCGTCCTGACGCGGACTGCCCCGCAGCCTGACCGGCTGCGGGGCAGTCATCGTCATGCGGGGAAAGTTTCGGATCTACTGCCCGCGTGCGATCCAGTCGTCCAGGGACGGTGCCTCGGCGCCGACGGTCGTCGAGTCGCCGTGTCCGGGCCGCACCACCGTGTCCGCCGGGAGGCTGAGCAGGCGGTGACGGATGGACTCGATGATGGTCGGGAAATCGCTGAAGGACCGGCCGGTGGCGCCGGGGCCGCCCTGGAACAGGGTGTCGCCGGTGAAGACTGTTCCGGCCTCCTCGAGGTAGAAGCTCACCGAGCCGGGGGAGTGGCCGGGGGTGTGCAGCGCTTTGAGGGTGACGCCGGCAACCGTGAACTCGTCGCCGTCGTTGATGTCCTGGTCCGGTGCCGGGTCAGGGTAGACCTGATCCCACAGCATCCGGTCCGCCGGGTGCAGGTGGATGGGCGCCCGGACGGCGTCGTACACATCGCCGACCGCACGGATGTGGTCATCGTGGCCGTGGGTCAGCAGGATGGCACGGACCTGACGGCCGTTGATCTGCTCGACGACGGCGTCGGCGTTGTGCGCCGGGTCGATGACGATGCATTCGGTGTCGTCGCCAATGATCCAGACGTTGTTGTCCACGTCCCAGGTTCCACCATCAAGGGAGAAGGTTCCGCTGGTGAGCAGGTGCTCTACGCGTGCAGCCATCAGAGCTCCACCACCGAGCGCAGCACCGAGCCGTCGTGCATCTTGTCGAATGCGGCTTCAACCTGGTCGAGCTTGATCCGTTCGGTGACGAACGCGTCAAGATCCAGGTTGCCCTGCTGGTAGTGACTTACGAGCATGGGGAAGTCCCGGGACGGCAGGCAGTCGCCATACCAGGATGATTTCAATGAGCCGCCCCGCCCGAACACGTCAAGGAGTGGCAGTTCCAGCACCATTTCCGGGGTGGGCACGCCGACCAGCACCACGGTGCCGGCAAGGTCGCGGGCGTAGAACGCCTGCTTGTAGGTTTCGGGGCGGCCGACGGCGTCAATCACCACGTTGGCGCCATTGCCGTCGGTGAGGGCCTGGATCGCTTCGACGGCATCCTGGTCCTTGGAGTTGACCGTGTGGGTCGCTCCGAGCTTTCGGGTGGCTTCGAGCTTCCGGTCGTCGATGTCGACGGCGATGATGGTCGTCGCCCCCGCCAGTTTGGCGCCGGCGATCGCGGCGCTGCCCACACCGCCGCAACCGATGACCGCTACCGAGTCGCCGCGACGGACGTTGCCGGTGTTGATGGCGGCGCCGATGCCTGCCATGATTCCGCAGCCCAGCAAGCCGACGGCGGCGGCATCCGCTGCGGGATCCACCTTGGTGCACTGGCCCGCAGCGACGAGGGTCTTCTCGGCGAACGCGCCGATTCCCAGCGCGGGTGAGAGCTCGGTGCCGTCCTCGAGGGTCATTTTTTGGGTGGCGTTGTGGGTGTTGAAGCAGTATTGGGCTTCACCACGACGGCAGGCGCGGCACTCGCCGCACACGGCACGCCAGTTCAGGATGACGCGGTCGCCGGCCTTGACCTGGGTCACGTCCGTGCCGACGGCGCTGACCACTCCGGTCGCTTCGTGGCCGAGGAGGAAGGGGTAATCGTCGCTGATCCCACCCTGTTTGTAGTGCAGATCGGTATGGCAGACACCGCAGGTGAGGATGTCCACCAGCGCTTCACCCGGTCCCGGATCTGGCACCAGGATGGTTTCGATCGTGGCTGGAGAGTTCATTTCCCTGACAACGACGGCTTGGACTCTATGAGCCATTTCAACACGGTCCTTTCGGTTGGGTACCGGGCGGTAACTCAAGCATAGGCACGGACACGGACAGTGACTCAATCAGGTGATGTTCACCAAACTCGGGCCATAGAGCCAGACGAGCCGGCCGGGGAGCTCGACGAGCCGGTCGGGACAGGGAATTGGTGGACGGTCTTCGAGATTTTTTCTTTTCCCCTACCCCCGCTCACCCTAAAAATGTCAGTGGGGGGTGATGTGATGGAGGTATGAAGCGGCAGGAGAACGCAGAGCAGATCACCGGTTTTCCGGTGTCTGATCCTGGTGTCCCGGGTTCCGCTTCTGCCGGTCAGACGCCGTCGGTTGACCCGATTTCCCCGGAGTCGTTCAGTCTTGAGGGGAGGATCTGGATGGAGCCTGTCGCCGCTTGGGTCCGCCGCCGCCCGGTCGCTGGTGACACTCCAGCCACCGTGGTGGAGGTAGCCAGCCCGGAGACGCTGGTGGCCATGCTGCAGGGGGACACGAGGCAGGTGGCGGGGACTGGTGCCCTTGAGCCAACGCCTGACCCTGCCGAACCTGACCTTGCCGAGCCTGACACTGTTGAGTCTGACACCGCTGGGCCTGATACGGCTGATTTGTTGGTGGCTGCTGATCGGTTGATGTCGTGGGTTGTTGCCCGGCAGGCGGAACTGGTCGCCGCTTTGCACACCGAGGTCCAGGACCAGACAGTCGCTCAGGCTGGGTCCCGTTCTGGTGAGAGGGTGGGGGCGGGTCTGGGGTTTACTCTGACGGCTGAGGAGTTGGTGCCGTTGCTGAACCTTTCCACCCGTGCCGCGCACCGGCTGCTGGACCAGAGCCTGAGGTTGGTCGAGGATCTTCCCAAGACCCTGCAGTCGTTGGGAGCGGGGATGCTCACGGCCCGGCAGGCCCAGATCATCCTCGATGAGGCATCCACCATCCCGGCGCAGGCGTTGGCGGGCTTCGAAGATGAAGTCCTCGCCTCGGGGGCCCACCTGATGGCGCCGCGGCTGAAAGCCAAGTGCAAGCGAGTCAGAGAGAAGCTCCACCCCGAATCTGCGGTCACCCGAAGGCGTACCGCTACGGCGGACCGGCACGTCGAGGTCACCCCCGACCAGGACGGCATGGCCTGGCTTTCGGCGTATCTGCCCGCGGAGCGGGCCTGTGGCATCGAGAACCGGCTCACTTTCATGGCCCGGGCACTGCAGAACCCCCAGGAAACCCGGACCCTCACCCAACTCAAAGCCGACGTCTTCGGAGACCTCCTCACCCACCGCTGCGACCCAACCCCGGGCGGGGCTGCCACGCACAAGACGCACAAGGGGACCGGTGCCAGCGGCACCCGCGCCAACGGCACGGCTGCCGGTGAGACGGGTGCTGGTGAGACTCATGCTGAGAGCGCGGGCCTGGTCGATTTGGCGTCAGTGCTGGGCGTGCAGCCTGTGGTGTTCGTGACTGTTCCCGTGATGACCCTACTCGGCGGCAACGAACCAGCCGAGCTCGAGGGGTTCGGGCCGATCGACGCGGACACCGCCAGGAAGCTCGCCGCCCACGCAAAAGGGTTCACCCGGATCCTCACCCACCCGGAAACCGGGACGGTACTCAGCGTCGGGAGGGACCGCTACAAGGTCCCCAAAGACCTTCGCAGGACCGTCCTGGTCAGGGACAAAACCTGCCGCCACCCGGGGTGTAACCGTCCCGGCCCTGCCTGCGACCTTGACCACACCATCCCCTGGCACCAGGGCGGAAACACCAGCTACGACAACCTCGCCGCCCTCTGCCGGAAACACCACATGCTCAAATCCGCTGGCTACTGGCACTACGAGCAACCCGAACCCGGCACCCTCACCGCCACCTCACTCACCGGCAAAACCTACACCACACTGCCCCAACCACCCCCGTTCTAACAGGTAAATCGGTGTGGTGAGAAGCGGACGCGCGATCAGGTGAGCGTCGCCCCCGCAAGGTACTGCAAGGGCGACGGCGTGGACTGGGCGCCGGGGACGACTAGCTACCGAGCCGTGCCATCACATCGGAGACTGAAGGATTGGTGGCGGCAGTACCGTCGGGGAACAACACCGTCGGGACCGTCTGGTTGCCACCGTTAAGGGATTCCACCAGTGCTGCGGTGCCTTCAACCTCTTCGATGTTGATCTCTGTGTAGCCGACACCCTTGGCGTCAAGCTGCTTCTTCAGCCGGCGGCAGTATCCGCACCAGCTGGTGGAGAACATGGTGATCGAGCCGGCATCGGGGGTGTAATCCACGGTGCTCCTTCAGGAATTGTTGGTGGCGGCAAGGCAGGAACGTCTTGCACGGATACGCAATGATTCGCGTACACAGGGTTCAACACATGTGGGGACGTTTAGATTCCGAGTCGGTAGTTGGTAGTGGGCCGCTGACGGATCAGACGATCTCCCGGAGCGCGACGGTCCCGTCGTCAGCCACTGTCAGGCCCGGGTTGTGGCACACCTCCCAATGGAAGCCGTCCGGATCGGCAAAATAACCCGAGTAGCCGCCCCAGCTCATGGCGGTGCCCTCCGCGACCAATTCCGCACCAGCACTGAGAACCGTCTGGAGAACCGCATCCACCTCTTCCGGTGAATCGACGTTGTGGCCCAGGGTGAGCGGTGGAGCGATCAGACCGTGGCCAATACCTCCGGCCTCCGCAGCCAGGTGATCGGCACGGAAGAGCGACAGCACCAGCCCCTGACCCACCTGGAAGAACGCCACCTCGTCAGGGACGTAGACGAGGGGCTCCCAGCCAAGAGCCGTTGCATAAAAAGCGTAGGAGGTATCAAGGTTCCGGACACCCAGCGTAATAACTGTGACCTGAGGTTTCATGAGTTGATCCTACTGACACTTTCGAAGGTTCAGCACCGGCGCGCGCTGGCCGGGTTGTTGGTCGCTTCAGGCGCAGCGGATACCATCAGAGAGTTAACCCACCGCACCACCTTTGCTAGGAGACCACTGTGTCAGCGCCTTCCCTTATCACCCTCCTCGTCGACGGCGAAGAGCACCAGGTGACTACGGGCACTACCGGCGTTGACTTGTTCGCCGACCGCCGCGACGTCGTCGTCGTCCGCGTTGATGGCGAATTGGTGGACCTGGATCAGCCAATCCCCGCCGGTGCCACGGTCGAACCCATCACTATCGGATCGCCCGAGGGCCTCGAAGTGTTGCGCCACTCGGCTGCCCACGTGATGGCGCAGGCAGTGCAGCAGTTGCGCCCCGGCGCCAAACTGGGCATCGGGCCGTACATCACTGACGGCTTCTACTTCGACTTCGACGTCGACACCCCCTTCACGCCGGAAGACCTGAAGCAGCTCGAGAAGATGATGCTGAAGATCGTCAACAGCAACCAGCTGTTCGTTCGCCGCGTCGCGACCGAGGCCGAAGCCCGCGAAGCGATGGCCAACGAGCCCTACAAGCTGGAACTGATCGGCCTCAAGGGCGGTTCGGGAGACATCACCGACGACGACGGCGCCTCGGTCGAGGTCGGCGCTGGGGAATTGACCATCTACGACAACATCGACCGCAAGAGCGGCGACGTCGTCTGGAAAGATCTGTGCCGCGGCCCGCACCTGCCCAACACCAAGCTCATCTCCAATGCCTACGCTCTGACCCGCTCGGCCGCCGCGTACTGGCGCGGCAGTGAGAAGAACCCGCAGCTGCAGCGCATCTACGGCACCGCCTGGCCCACCAAGGACGAACTCAAGGCCTACCAGGAGCGCATTGCCGAAGCGGAGCGCCGCGACCACCGCAAGCTCGGCACCGAACTGGACCTGTTTTCCTTCCCCGACGAGCTGGGCTCTGGCCTGCCCGTATTCCACCCCAAGGGCGGAATCATCCGCAAGGCGATGGAGGACTACTCACGCCAGCGCCACGTCGACGCAGGCTACGAGTTCGTCTACACGCCCCACATCACGAAGGGCCACCTCTACGAAGTGTCGGGCCACCTGGACTGGTACCGCGACGGCATGTTCCCGGCGATGCACGTCGACGAGGAACTCAACGAGGACGGCACCGTGCGCAAGCCGGGCCAGGATTACTACCTCAAGCCAATGAACTGCCCCATGCACAACCTGATCTTCAAGTCCCGGGGCCGGTCCTACCGCGAGCTGCCGCTGCGCATGTTCGAGTTCGGATCCGTCTACCGGTACGAAAAGTCAGGTGTGGTGCACGGGCTGACGCGGGTGCGCGGCATGACCCAGGATGACGCCCATATCTACTGCACCCGCGAGCAGATGAAGGACGAGCTCACCGAGACTCTCAACTTTGTGCTCGGCCTGCTCAAGGATTACGGGCTGGACGATTTCTACCTGGAGCTCTCCACCAAGAACCCCGAAAAGTCGGTGGGCTCGGATGAGATCTGGGACGAAGCAACCCGGACCCTCGCCGAGGTGGGCGAGGCCTCAGGGCTTGAACTGCGTCCCGATCCAGGCGGAGCTGCGTTCTACGGTCCCAAAATCTCCGTTCAGGCCCGCGACGCCATTGGCCGCACCTGGCAGATGTCCACCATCCAGCTGGACTTCAACCTGCCGGAACGGTTCGGACTGGAGTATCAGGCGGCCGACGGAACCCGTCAGCGCCCGGTCATGATCCACCGTGCGTTGTTTGGCTCGATTGAACGTTTCATGGGGGTGCTCACGGAGCACTACGCCGGTGCGTTCCCGGCCTGGCTGGCACCCGTACAGGTGCTGGCCATCCCGGTCGCCGAAGCCTTCAACGAGTACCTGTTCGACGTCGTCGACAAGCTTAAGGCAGAGGGCATCCGAGCTCAGGTGGACATCGGCACCGACCGGTTCCCGAAAAAAATCCGCACTGCGAGCAAGGAAAAGGTTCCCTTTGTCCTGATCGCTGGCGGCGACGACCAGGACGCCGGAGCCGTATCGTTCAGGTTCCGGGACGGCAGCCAGGACAACCAGGTGCCGGTCGACGAGGCAGTCGGGCGCATTGTCGAGGCTGTCCGGAATCGGGATAAGTAAAACGTATGGAAGGTACTACGGGGGCTGACGGGGCGAACGCCGACGGGAATTATCCCGGCGACGACGACGTAAGGGACGACTTCGAGCTTGCCGGGGTGCCCGACGCTTTCCAGCGCCTGTGGACTCCGCACCGGATGGCCTACATCAAGGGCGGCCAATCCCAGTTCAAGGACAAGGACTGCCCGTTCTGTGTGGCACCGTCGCGTACCGACGAGGAATCCCTCATCGTGCACCGCGGCACGTACGCCTACGTGATCCTCAACTTGTTCCCGTACAACCCGGGTCACCTGCTGATCTGCCCGTACCGCCACGTTCCCGACTACACCGACGTCGACACCGCCGAGACCATCGAAATCGCCGAGCTCACCCAGACGGCGATGCGCGTGCTGCGGGAGGTGGCCAAGGCCACCGGATTCAACCTCGGAATGAACCAGGGAATAACCGGAGGCGCCGGAATCGCAGCGCACCTGCACCAGCACGTGGTGCCGCGGTGGGGCGGCGACGGGAACTTCCTGCCGATCATCGCCCAGACCAAGGCAATCACCCAGACATTGGATGAGGTGCGGACCCAGATGGCTGACGCCTGGCCCCAGCCGTCAGGGGTCGCGCCATCGGGCGAGAAGACCGGGCAGGCCGGTGGCACCGATGCTGAATAAGTACGCGCGCAGGTTCTTCACCTCGCTGTTCAGCCCCCTGGCTAAGCTGCTCCTCAAATGGGGAGTCTCGCCTGACGCGGTGACCATTGTCGGCACCCTCGGCGTCGTCGTCGGTGCGCTGGTGTTCTACCCGATGGGCGAACTGTTCTGGGGGACGGTGTTCATCACGGTGTTCGTGTTCTCCGACCTGGTGGACGGCATCATGGCTCGCATCAAGGGTGCGGGAGGGACCTGGGGAAACTTCCTCGATTCGACCCTCGACCGGATTGCTGATGGCGCCCTGTTCGCCGGGGTGGCCATCTGGTTCTTCGGCGGCGGAGACAACGCCCCCATTGCGATTGCCGCGCTGGCGTGCCTCGTCCTCGGGATGCTCGTGTCCTATGCGCGGGCGAAGGCCGAATCGCTGGGCTTCACCGCCAACGTTGGCATCGCCGAACGCGCCGAACGGCTGGTGTCGGTGCTGGTGGTGACCGGCCTGACCGGGTTGGGACTCCCCGAAGTGGTACTGCTCACGGTGCTGATTCTGCTGGCTCTTGCGAGCACGGCCACAGTGATCCAGCGGGTAGCGGCTGTCCACAAACAGGCGATGGCCTCCAGCGGAAGCCACTAGCGGCAGATACCGGTCCGTCGCGGGCGTATTATTAATTGTTATCTTTTTACCTAACTTTAGGGGCGAATTGTGTCCACCGTTGAAGAAACTTCGACAACCGCGCCCGTGACCGGCAGCAGCCGGGTCAAGCGCGGCATGGCTGAAATGCTCAAGGGCGGCGTCATCATGGACGTTGTCACTGCCGAGCAGGCGCGCATCGCTGAAGATGCCGGCGCCGTAGCCGTCATGGCCCTGGAGCGCGTACCTGCCGATATCAGGGCGCAGGGCGGCGTGTCACGGATGAGCGACCCTGACATGATCGACAGCATCATCGAGGCGGTCTCCATCCCGGTGATGGCCAAAGCCCGGATCGGCCACTTCGTTGAGGCACAGGTGCTGCAGTCCCTCGGCGTCGACTACATTGACGAGTCCGAGGTATTGACCCCGGCCGACTACGCCAACCACATCGACAAGTGGAAGTTCACTGTTCCTTTCGTCTGCGGCGCCACCAATCTGGGCGAGGCGCTGCGCCGCCTCAACGAGGGTGCCGCGATGATCAGGTCCAAGGGCGAGGCAGGTACCGGCGACGTCTCGAACGCCACCATGCACATGCGGAAGATCCGTTCCGAGATCCTGCGCCTGTCCTCGATGGCTGAGGACGAGTTGTACGTGGCCGCCAAGGAACTGCAGGCACCCTTTGACCTGGTCAAGGAGGTTGCCCGTACCGGCAAGCTCCCGGTGGTGCTCTTCACCGCCGGCGGCATCGCCACCCCGTCCGACGCCGCGATGATGATGCAGCTCGGCGCTGACGGGGTCTTCGTGGGCTCGGGCATCTTCAAATCCGGCAACCCGGCCGAGCGTGCGGCGGCGATCGTGAAGGCGACCACCTTCCACGACGATCCCGACATGATCGCCAAGGTATCCCGTGGCCTCGGCGAGGCAATGGTCGGTATCAACGTCGACGAAATCCCGGAGCCACACCGCCTCGCAGAGCGCGGCTGGTAACAGTTCACCAACCAGTACACCCAAATGCGGACCGCCCTTAGGGGTGGTCCGCATTTGTAGGTGGCCTACAGCTCCAGCCAGTACGTCTGACCCCGGCCGATCAGCTCGAATCCCCGGCGCGAATACAGCTCAAAACCCTGCGGCGTCGCGTTCAGTGCGAGGTTTTCGGCACCCGAGGCGGCAGCGGCGGTGCTTAGCCGGCTCAGCAGCGCAGTCCCCAGGCCACGTCGCTGGTACTCCGGCAGCACCTCCATAGTGAAGATGCCGCCCAGCCCCTTCAAACCCGAAACCCCCGACGGGTAGAACGAGTACCCGGCGCCCGCAATGGAGCCGTCCACCCTCGCTTCTGCGTGCCACGCCTGACGAGGCTGGGACCGCACCACCCGCAGCTCCTGGAGCAGTGGCCCGCGGTAGTCGGGGACCTCGGTGGTGAGGGTCGCGGCGGCGTCGTCGTACGCTGCCGGATCCTGAACCCTGGCGGCCATCCACCAGGGTTGCCACCCCGGGCTGAAACCCAGCCCGGTCAAGGGCGAACCCTTGACGCCACCGCCCAGCCAGGCGCCCACCCGGTGGGCGCCCAACCTGGTCGCCTCGGCGAGGGCTGGCCGGATCCCGGCCGGCGAGATTTCCAGCGGGAAGAGCAGGATCAGTTCCCGGCGCGCGGGAAGCCAGACCCACTCCGACCCGTGGGTAGTGAACATGCGACCGCCCGTGGCCGAGGACACCGCGGCGAACCAGGAACGTTGCAGGCGCTGGCACGCCGCGATGGTGACCATGGTTTTCTAGGCCAGCCCGCGGCGGGTGAGGAGCGGGTCGATCAGGGCGTCGCGGCCGCGGAAGTTGCGGAACGCCTGCAGCGGGTCGATGCTGTTGCCGCGGGAGAGCAGCTCGGTCCTGAAGTGGTCGCCATTTTCGCGGGTCAGGCCCCCGGCGGACTTGAACCATTCGACGGTGTCGGCGTCGAGCACTTCGCTCCAGATGTACGCGTAATAGGCGGCCGAGTAGCCTCCCGCGAAGATGTGCTTGAAATAGCCGGTCCGGTACCGCGGCGGAACGGGGGAGAAGTCGAGGCCAGCCTGGGTGAGTGCCTCCCGTTCGAACTCCACCGGGTCCGCGACAGTGGTCCCCGCCGGGATCGCATGCCAGGCCAGGTCCAGCAGGGCTGCCCCCAGGTACTCGGTGGTTGCGAAACCTTCGCCCCAGGCCTGCGCAGCGAGCAGCTTGTCGACGGTCTCCGCCGGCAACGGCTCACCCGTCTGGTAGTGCTTGGCATAGTTGGCCACCACCTCGGGCCACAGGATCCACATCTCGTTCACCTGTGACGGGTACTCGACGAAGTCCCGGGGCACGGAAGTCCCGGAGAAGGTCGGGTAGGTGACCGACGAGAACAGGCCATGGAGGGCGTGCCCAAACTCGTGGAACGTGGTCACCACCTGGTCGAACGTCAGGAGGGTGGGCTCGCCCGCGGGCGGCTTGGGGATGTTCAGGTTATTGACGACGACGGCGTGGGTGCCGTTCAGCGTCGACTGCTCGACGAAGGAGTTCATCCAGGCGCCACCATTCTTGGTGTCCCGGGTGTAGTAGTCGCCGAGGAACAGGCCCAGGTCTCCGCCGTCGGCGTCCCTGACCTCCCAGACCCGCACCTCGGGATGGTAGCCCTCGAGATCGGACCGTTCGGAAAAGGTGAGGCCGTAGAGCTTGTTCGCGGCGAAGAAGATGCCGTCCTGCAGCACCCGTTCCAGCTCGAAGTAGGGACGCAGGGCAGCGAGGTCGACGTCGAACTTGTCGGCGCGCACCTTCTCCGAGTAGTACGCCCAGTCCCACGCCTCGATCGGGTGCCCGGCGGCGGCTTCAAGGTCCACCACCTCGGCCCGCGCGTTGCGCACCGCTGCCGGAGCCAACTGCCCCAGCATCCGGTGGATGGCATCCAGTGAAGGGGCGGTCTGGTCGTCGGTGGCAGCCGCAGCGTGGCTGTCGAAACCCAGCAGTGCGGCCCGGTCTGCCCGCAGTTCGGCCATCCGGGCGGCGATGCCCAGGGTCCGGTTCTCATGGTCGGCAAATCCGCGGTTGACCGACGCCTCATGCAACCGCTGGCGGGTGGCCCGATGGGTCAGGGTCTCCATCGCCGGCTGCGCCGTCGGCAGGATCAGGGTGAGCAGGAACTTCCCGGGGTGGCCTGCGGTTTCGGCTGCGGCTGCTGCCGATCCGATGTCATCCGCCGAGAGACCGGCGAGCTCGTCAGCCGTGTCCACGAGGAGCGCGGAGTTGTTGGTGTCCCTGAGCAGCCGCTGCTGGAAGTCGGTGCTCAACTGGGACAGCTCGGTGTTCAGGGCCCGCAGCTTGCCCTGGGCGTCGTCGTCGAGCTGGGCGCCGGCGCGGATGAACCGCCTGATGTACTCCTCGACCAGGCGGACGGCCTCGGCGTCCAGCCCGGCGGTCGGCACCGCCCGGACCCTGTCGAAGAGGCCACGGTTGAGGGAAATGTTGTCCTCGTGCGCCGCGTAGCGGGGAGCGATCTCGGTTTCCAGGGCCTGGATGGCGGGGGTGGAATGCGCGGAGGAGCTGTTGTGGAAGACCAGTGCCACCCGCCGTAGGGTGGCACCGGCCTTCTCGAGGGCAACAATGGTGTTCTCGAAGGACGCCGGCTCCGGCGAGGACACGATCGACTCGATTTCCGCGAGATGCTCGGCGAACCCCGCCTCGAAAGCCGGCAGGTAGTGGTCATCCTGGACCAGCCCGAAGGGTGGGAGCTGATACGGCAGGGTACTGGGTGCAAGGAAAGGGTTGCTCATAACAACTAACCCTTACACATGCTGGGCGGGCACTCCAGCAACCGGCGGATCCGCTTCGGCGCGCGGCGGGGCCCTGATCGCTTGGCGGGGCTTATCATGGGGGGACATCGACGAGGGGGTCAGCCGTGCGGGCTACTTTGACCAGTTTGGCAGGAGCGGCGCTGGCTATCGGGCTGCTCAGCAGCTGCTCGGCGGCGGGGCAGAACCCCACCCCGGACGGGCAGGGGCCGACGACGGCGACCGGGGGACCCCAGTCGTCCGCCTCATCCCAGCCGACCCCATCATCCGCCACCGCATCCACGACGGCGGCACCCGAGCCCACCGCACCCGAACCCACGCCGGGCGAAGGTCCACCATGTGATGCGGACAGGTGTTTCAGCGTGGCTGCCACCGGTGACCTGCTGATCCACCCGGGACTGTGGGAGCAGGCCGCCGCCGACGCCGCGACAGCCGGCACGGGGGATCTAGATTTTGAACCACTGCTCGCCGGGCAGCGCGGGTATCTCGACCAGGCCGATCTGGGAATCTGCCACATGGAAACCCCGGTGGCGTTGCCGGAAGGGCCGTTCAGCGGCTACCCCCAGTTCAACGTTCCCCCGCAGATCCTCGACGCCGCCCGTGACGTCGGCTACGACGCCTGCACCACCGCCAGCAACCACACCATCGACGCCGGCACTGAGGGGCTGAACCGCACCCTCGGTGTCCTGGATGGCCTGGGCCTGGAACATACCGGCTCCTACGCCGATGAGGCATCCTCCGGGGAAGTCATGATCCTTCAGACCCCCGCAGCCCGGGTGGCGGTCATCCAGGCGACCTACGGGCTCAACGGGCTGATTCCCGAGCAGCCGTGGCAGGTGGACCTGATCGACGCAGCCGCCATGACCGCCAAGGCCCGGCAGGCCAGGGACGAAGGCGCAGACGTCGTCATCGCCGTGATCCACGTCGGCGACGAATACGCGACGATGCCCAACGCACAGCAGGTGGAGGTGGCCCACGCCCTCGCCGACAGTGGGGAGGTGGACTTCATTTACGGCCATCACACCCACTCGGTGCTGCCGATCGAGAAATACAACGACACCTGGATTGTCTACGGCCTGGGAAATGGCGTCAGTGAACTGTCACCGGTCCACGCGGTGAACAACGAGGGGCTGATGGTGAGGGCCCAGTTCGCCCAGGACGACGGCGGCGACTGGACGGTCAGCGACCTGGCCTGGGTACCGTCCATCATCGTCGCCGACCCCTACCGCTGGTGCGCGCTGGCACCGGACCAGCCCGACGGTGCGTGCACCTCGCCCGAACGCGAGGCGGAGGTCAGTGCGCGGATCGCGGCGGTGGTCGATACGTTCGGAGCGGTCGACGACGGCGCCCACCTGTGGGATCTCACCGACGACCAGTGACCGGGCAGCCCAGCCCGCGAGCCGGGCGGTTTCCCTAGCGGGGACGGGCCCCGGCGTGACGGCGCGCCAGCTCGGCGAGGCTGTCGTCGAGGTCGGCTGCGTCGAATGAGCCGAACTTTCGCTCAGTCGCTTTCCTGAGCAGGAAGTCGGCAATGGCCGGGTTCTTCGGCAGCAACGACCCGTGCAGGTAGCTCGCGACGACATTCAGGTGGCGGGCGCCCTCGTGGCCGTCCTGCGAGTTGTTGCCGGCACCCTTGGTGACCGTGCCCAGCGGCCGGACTCCGGGACCCAGCCGGGTCTGGCCGCTGTGGTTCTCGTAGCCGTGGATTTCCCCGAACTCCTCGCTGTCAGCGACCACGTTGCCGATCAGGCGCTCGTTGGTGCCGTGGGTCTCCAGATCGAGGATCCCGATGCCCGGGATGACCGTCCCATCGTGGGTCTTGAAGAAATTGCCGAACAGTTGGTAGAGCCCGCAGATGACCAGCATCGGCAGACCATCCTCGGCGAGTTCGCGCAGCTTCGGGGCAATGGCCTGCAGGTCCTGCTGGATGACCAGTTGGCCGCTGTCCTGTCCGCCGCCCCCGATGATCAGATCAACGTCTTCGGGAAAGGTGTCCCCGGCGCTGTGCTCAAGGATGTTCGCCGTGTACCCGTGCCAGACCAGCCGCTGTTTCAGCACCAGGACGTTGCCCCAGTCGCCATAAATGTTCATTTCGCGGGGGTAGAGCTGCAGGATGTTCAGGGTGCCTTTGGACATCAGGAAACCACCTCGACTGTTGTGATCTTGGAGAGGTCCCGGCGGACCGCGAGCATGGCCGTGTAGGTGCAGAAAATCCGCTTGGGCTGGTCGTGGGTGGCGCTGATAAACGCCTTCAACGCCGCGGTCGTATCGGGTTCGACGGCGCGGACGTCGACGTCGTCGTACTTGAGCCGCAGCGCCATATCGTAGGCCCGGACACCGCTGACCATTTCCACCCCGGCCTGTCCGAGGGAATCGAAGTCGACGTCCCAGAGCCAGGACATGTCCCGGCCGTCGGCGTAATTGTCGTTGATGGCAATCATGGTGGCGTATCCGGTCGCGTCGAACGACTTCAGCCCGAGCCGGAACCCGCTGGGGTTCTTCACCAGCACCAGTTCCAGTGGCTTGCCGTCCACCACGAGGGATTCACCGCGGCCGAAAGCGGGCTCGACGGTGGCGAGGGAAGCGAAGAGGGCGGCACGGTTGATGGCCCCGCCGAGGACGGTGCGCGCGGTTGCCAGCGCCGCGGCAGCGTTGAAGATGTTGTAGACACCGCGGAGCCGCAGGTCCACACTCGTCGATTCGCCATCGGTCAGGAACATTGCAGTGTTCCCGTCGACGTGTTCGAGGATCACATCGGCGGGGAGGCTCGACGGGGGAGCGACGCCGATGTCCCCGCGCAGCTCGTCGTCGTTGGGAAAGGTGCTGCGCAACGACGCGTCGAGCCCGAAGTAGGTGACCTCGGCGTCGTGGACGGTCGACGCGATCCCGGCGACGCGGGGGTCCTCGCGGTTGAGCACCACGGTACCGGTGGTCTTCGCGGCGATCTGTTCGAGCAGACGCGTGGTCTGGTCAATTTCGCCGAAGCGGTCCAGCTGATCCCGCAGCACATTGAGCAGCAGGCAGTGGGTGGGCGGGACCAGTTTCACGAAGTGGACCGCGTGCGCCTCATCGAGTTCGAGGACCGCGACGTCGGCCTTGAGCCTGCCTCGCCAGTTCACCTCGCCGAGCAGCGCGGCGGCCACCCCGCGGGTGAAGTTGCTGCCGGTGCGGTTGGTGAACACGGTCAGGCCCTGACCCTGGAGGAGTTCCACGACCATCTTGGTGGTGGTGGTTTTCCCGTTGGTTCCGCTGATGACCACCACTCCGTGCGGCAGGCCGGTCAAGGCGCGGCCCATGAACCCCGGATCGATTTTTTCGACGACCAGGCCCGGCAGCGCCGAGCCTCCGCCACGCAACCGCGAGATGCGGCGCACGGCCTTACCGACCAGCACACTGAAGGGAAACATGGAACCTAACTTATCGCAGTCCGGGCTCCGGTTGATCGCGGGCTGGCCCGCCCAACCTAGAATGGATCAATGACCACTTACCCCGTACCCGCCCCATCCGGCGTGCATGTTGGCGTGCTGGCTGTCCAGGGCGACGTGCGGGAACATATCCGCACCATTGAGTCCCTCGGGGGACGGGCCAGCGCCATCCGCCGGCCCAGCGAGCTGGCCGGGATTGACGGCCTCATCATCCCGGGCGGCGAATCCACGGCGATCGACAAACTCACCCGGGCCTTTGACCTGGCCGATCCGCTGCGGGAACTCATCATGTCGGGGCTCCCGGTCTACGGATCCTGCGCCGGAATGATCATGCTCGCCGACGCCATCGCCGACCCGGCCACCGACCTTTCAGGGAACCCACAGCAGACCCTCGGTGGGCTGGATATCGTGGTCCGCCGGAACGCCTTCGGTCGCCAGCGGGACTCATTCGAAACAGATCTCGAGTTCGCCGGGCTTGCGCCGTCGTCGTCGGGGGAGGTACCCCCGGTGCGTGCCGTGTTCATCAGGGCTCCCTGGGTGGAGCGGGTGGGGGAATCGGTCGAGGTACTCGCGCAGGTACCGGCGAAGGCCCCCGCTAGTGACGCGCCGCACCCGGATGTGGACCGGGTCGCTAGGATTGTTGCGGTGCGGTCGGGGAACCTGCTCGCCACCAGCTTTCATCCCGAGGTAACCGGGGAGCGGCGGATACACGAATTGTTTATGCAGATGATCGTAAGGAGAACGGTAGATCATGTCGGGGCACTCTAAATGGGCAACCACCAAACACAAGAAGGCCGCGATTGATGCGAAGCGCGCCAAATCCTTTGCCAAGCTGATCAAAAATATCGAGGTGGCGGCGCGTGCAGGCGGCGCCGACATGGCTGGCAACCCCGGCCTGGAACTCGCTGTGCAGAAGGCCAAGAAGACGTCCGTGCCGATCGACAACATCAACCGCGCCGTGAAGCGCGGCGCCGGACTGCTGGGCGACGCCGTCGAATACCAGACCATCATGTATGAGGCCCGCGGACCGCAGGGTTCGGCCCTGCTGATCGAGTGCCTCACCGACAACAAGAACCGCGCCGCTTCGGAGGTCCGGTTGGGTGTCACCCGCAATGGTGGCTCGATGGCCGATCCAGGCTCGGTGTCCTACCTCTTCACCCGGAAGGGAGTGGTCACGCTCCCGGGCAACGAGCTCACCGAGGATGACCTTCTGCTCGCCGTGCTCGACGCCGGCGCCGAGGAAGTGAAGGAAACCGCCGGGCGTTTCGAGGTCATCTCCGAACCGCAGGATCTCCGGGCGGTCGTCGCAGGCCTGGAGGAGGCCGGTATCGACTACGACACCGACGAGGCCGAGTTTGTGCCGTCCATGCAGGTGGAGCTCGACGCCGACGGCGCCCGCAAGTTCATCCGCCTGGTCGACGCGCTCGAGGACCTGGACGACGTCCAGAACGTATATTCAAACGCCGACCTCTCCGATGAGGTACTGGCCGAGCTGGACGGCGACGACTGAGGCCGGTGGCTACCGTTGCACTCCAGACCCCTCACCGCCGGGCCGTCACGTGACCCTGCGTGTGATGGGGGTGGATCCGGGCCTCACCCGCTGTGGTCTGGCCGTGGTCGACATCGAGCCCAACCGGCGGTCATCGCTCGTAGCGGTGGGGGTGGTTGGCACACCGGCCGGTCAGGACCTCGACCAGCGGCTGCTCGTCATTTCCGACGCGGTCGATAAGTGGCTCGATACCCATTCACCTGACGTGCTCGCCGTCGAACGGGTGTTCAGCCAACTCAACGTGAGCACGGTGATGGGCACAGCCCAGGCCTCCGGTGTGGTGATCGTCGCTGCCGCACGGCGTGGAATACCGGTGGCCCTCCACACACCCACCGAGGTGAAGGCCGCTGTCACCGGCAACGGCCAATCCGACAAGGTGGCGGTCACCAAGATGGTGACGAAAATCCTTCGGCTGGAAACCGCCCCCAAGCCGGCCGACGCCGCCGATGCCCTGGCCCTGGCCATCACCCACGCCTGGCGGCAGGGTGTTGCCACGAACCGGGCCTCCGCCAGCGGTGGCACCGCGACGGCAGCCCAGCGGATCTGGGCTGAAGCCGAAGCCAAGGCCCGACGGCGGCGCTAGGCCGCCGTTCACCACCGCTGACGGTGTGGCGCACCGAGGAACGTCCCCGGATGCCGGTACGCTGTTCGTAGATATGTTCGGATAGAAATTTTGGAGTAGCTCGCATGATCAGTTCCCTCCGCGGCACGGTTGCCCACGTTGGCCTCAACTCGGCAGTGCTGGACGTCAACGGGTTCGGCATGCAGATCCTTGCCACCCCGCAAACCCTTGCCACCCTGCGCGCCGGGCAGGAGGCGCAGGTCTTCACCGCGATGATTGTCCGTGAGGACTCCATGACACTGTTCGGGTTCGAGGAAGCCGACCAGCGCGAGGTGTTCGAGACCCTGCTCAGCGTCAGCGGCATCGGCCCCAGGCTGGCCCTGGCCGTCCTGGCCGTACACACCCCCGAAGCGATCCGGGTGGCTGCCTCCTCCGGGGACGACAAGGCGTTCAGCAAGGTCCCGGGAATCGGACCGAAGGGCGCCCGACGGATTGTCCTCGAACTGGCCGACAAACTCGTTCCCCTGGGCACCACCGGTGGAACCCCGAAGAACGCCTGGCAGGGTCAGGTGCTGACGGCGATGATGGGACTGGGCTGGTCCGAGAAGGACGCGGGTGCAGCCATCGACGCCGCGACCGCTGAGGCCCCCGAGATCGCCGCCACCGGTGACGTGGGAGCCATCCTGAAGCTCACGCTGCGCCGCCTCGGCCAGGACGGCGCGCGAGCCTCCGCCCGGAGCCGGGTGAGCTGATGGCGCGCGACGACGCAGCGGCGGGGGAGGAGACCCCTGTAGTCTCACCCGCCGGGGACCCCGAGGACCGGGCGGTCGAGGCTGCCCTCCGCCCCAAGAACCTCGACGACTTTGTGGGCCAGCAGCGGGTCCGCCGCCAGCTTTCCCTCGTGTTGGAGGCGTCCCGGCTTCGCGGCCGGACGGCCGACCACGTGTTGCTGTCGGGCCCCCCTGGCCTGGGCAAGACCACCCTCGCCATGATCATCGCCGCCGAAATGAACGCACCACTGCGCATCAGCTCCGGGCCGGCGATCCAGCACGCCGGTGATCTTGCCGCGATCCTGTCCTCACTCACCGACGGTGAGGTCCTCTTCCTTGACGAGATCCACCGGATGTCCCGGCCGGCCGAGGAAATGCTCTACATGGCGATGGAGGACTTCCGGGTCGACATCATTGTCGGCAAGGGACCCGGGGCGACCGCCATCCCGCTGGACCTGCCACCCTTCACCCTGGTGGGCGCCACCACCCGCGCCGGGCTGCTCCCCGGCCCGCTGCGGGACCGGTTCGGTTTCACCGGGCACCTGGAGTTCTACTCGACCGGGGAACTTGAGCTGGTGCTCCGCCGGTCGGCGATGCTCATGGATATGAAGGTTAATTCGGCGGCGTTCTCCGAGATCGCCGGCCGATCCCGCGGCACCCCCCGAATCGCCAACCGGCTGCTGCGCCGGGTCCGTGACTGGGCGCTCGTCCACGGGGTGGACCTGATCGATGCGCGCTGCGCCGGGGCAGCCCTGGACATGTATGAGGTGGATGCGAAGGGTCTTGACCGCCTGGACCGGGCTGTACTGACCGCCTTGATCACCAAATTCAACGGCGGCCCGGTGGGGCTGTCCACTTTGGCAATCGCCGTCGGCGAGGAACCCGAGACCGTCGAGACAGTCGCCGAACCCTACCTCGTCCGGGAAGGGATGCTGGGGCGTACGCCCCGCGGCCGGATCGCCACCCGGGCCGCCTGGGATCACCTGGGCCTGGTCATGCCAGCCACCGTTGCTGCCGCGATGCCCGACGATCTCTTCGCCGTCCTCACCGACGATGCCCTTTCCGGTGACACCCTGGTTGATGACAACGGTGAGGTAACGGAATGGGTCAATACCGACTGACAGGCGTGCCGCAGGGACGCGGACAATCTCGTTTCCCTTTACACTGATATGACGTGCGGCACGTCAGGTGCGTGCGGATCCCAAGATATAGAAACGGAATTACTCTGTGTTCTCAACCCTATTAGCCCAGACTGCCGCCCCAGAGCAAGGCTTTGATATTTTCAGCCTGCTTTTGCCGCTGGCGCTCGGAGCATTGATCTTCATGATGTTCCGGAGGCAGCGGAAGACCCAGAAGACCATC
This sequence comes from Arthrobacter sp. CAN_C5, assembly GCF_017875735.1. NCBI lineage: Bacteria > Bacillati > Actinomycetota > Actinomycetes > Micrococcales > Micrococcaceae > Arthrobacter > Arthrobacter sp. CAN_C5. Next base: position 2,411,341 of record NZ_JAGGMZ010000001.1, on the reverse strand, counting down.
AAGGAACAGCGCACCCAGATGGTTCCCGGCACCGAAGTGATGACGAACTTCGGCCTGTTCGGCACAGTGCTCTCCCTCGATGAGGAGAACAACAAGGCAGTGCTCGAGCTCGGCCCCGGCGCCACCGCCACCGTGCACATGCAGACCCTCACCAAAGTGGTCCAGCCTGAGCCCGCCGAGGACGACGAAGAGACCCCCGCCGTTCCCGACGACGCCTCGTCGCTGACCAGCTCCACCGCCGACAGCCCCGTCACCGATACCCGGACCGCCACCGTTGATGGCCAGGACCAGCCGGGCCAGGACGGGACACTCCCCGCCGAATCCGGTACGGAGCGCCTTGACGCCCGCGCGGACGACGATCTCCGTCTGGACTATGACAACACGCGGGACAACACGCGGGACAACAAGGACAACTAGCGCCGGGTGGGGCGGCCGGGATCCGGTGACAGCCCCACCCCCACCAGCAGGACCCAGCGCGCTCTTTCGATAAAAGGAAATTCCACATGCCTCGTACCGGCCCAGGCACGGCAGCGAAACGGACTCTCGTTTGGCTCGGCGTTATGTTTGCACTACTCGCAGTTCTCCTGGGCAGCGGGTCCATCTGGGGCACCGCGAGCTGGAGCCCCAAGCTGGCTCTCGACCTGGAGGGTGGCACCCAGATGATCCTGGCGCCGCAGGTCCAGGGTGGCAGCGATTCCATCACCGAGGAGCAGCTGGACCAGGCGGTGGAAATCATCCGGCAGCGTGTGGACGGCAGTGGCGTGGCCGAAGCCGAAATCAACACCCAGTCCGGCCGCAACGTGATTGTCTCCCTCCCCGGCATTCCGGACGCCCAGACCCGCGAGCTGATTCAGGCGTCGGCGCAGATGGAATTCCGTCCGGTACTCTTTGGCGGGCCGGGTCAGGCCCCCGCCGCCGAAGAACCCACCCCTGAAGAGGACTTGCCGACACCTACCGCCGAGCCTACCGATGCGAGTGACCCGAACTGGATCACCGCCGAGATCTTCTCCGAGTTTGAGGCCCTGGACTGCACCTCTCCCGAGGCGCTGGAGCCAGCCGAAGAGGCCGCACCAGCGGACCAGCCAATGGTTGCGTGCGAGCCGGGCAACATGGGCAAGTACATCCTCGGTCCCGTCGAGGTGCCGGGAACCGACATCGACTCAGCGGACTTCGGCATGCAGCGCGGTGCCCAGGGTCAATCGCTGAACACCTGGGCCGTCAACATCCAGTTCAACGCCGAGGGAAGCGACACCTTCCGCGAGGTGACCGAGCGGCTGTTCGCCTTCGGGCAGGGTGACCCACGGAACCAGTTCGCCATTGTTCTTGACGGTGCAATCATTTCGGCACCCACCACCAACGCGGTCATTCCCGACGGCCGTCCGTCGATCAGCGGCAGCTTCACCGAGGAATCCGCTGCGGCGCTGGCCGAGCAGCTCAAGTACGGCGCGCTGCCGATCAGCTTCGAGATCCAGAGCGAGCAGCAGATCTCAGCGACCCTTGGTGCTGACCAGCTGCGGCTGGGCCTCATCGCCGGTGTGATTGGGCTCATCCTGGTGGCAGGCTATTCGATGCTGCAGTACCGGATGCTGGGCCTGGTCACCATCACCTCCCTCGTCGTCGCCGGGTTGCTCACCTACCTGGCCATCTGCATCCTCGGCTGGACCGAGAACTACCGGCTCTCCCTTGCAGGTGTGGCTGGCCTGATCGTGGCCATCGGGCAGACCGCCGACTCCTTCATCGTCTACTTCGAGCGAATCCGTGATGAGCTCCGGGACGGCCGTGGGCTGGTCTCGGCCGTCGAGAATGGTTGGCGTCGGGCCAAGAGCACGGTCCTGGCGTCAAAGGCGGTCAGCCTGCTCGCCGCCGTGGTGCTGTACTTCGTGGCCGTAGGAAACGTGCGCGGGTTCGCTTTCACCCTCGGGCTGACGGCTATCGCCGACCTCATCGTGGTCTTCCTCTTCACCCATCCAGTCATGCGCCTGCTGGCGAGGACCAAGTTCTTCGGCGAGGGACACCGGTTCTCCGGCGTCGACCCGAAGAAGTTGGGCGTCATGCCTCTGTACCGGGGCGCCGGGCGAATCCGGATGCCCTCCGCAACCCCGGAGTCCGCCGCGCCGCGCACCAGGAACAAAGCAGTATCAGGCGAAATCGCCCGCCGCACCACCATTGCCGAACGACGGCTGGCTGAACAAAAAGCCCATGCCGCGCGCAGCAATGGCACCGATCAGGAGGAAAAGTAAATGCGGGGCAATAGTTTCGCCAGGTTCGGCAACGACCTCTATTCGGGCAAACGCTCCTACCCCTTCGTAGGGAAGCGCAAACTGTGGTTCACCATTGCGGCCGTGGCCGTCCTGGTCTCGATCATCATTCCGATCGTCAAGGGCGGGTTCAATCTGGGGATCGACTTCCGTGGTGGGTCCGAGTTCACCGTCTCAAGCGTCGAGAACACCGAGATCACGCTCGGTGAGCAGGCGGTTACCAGTGTGGTGCCGGGCGCAGTCCCCAGTGTCACCAATATTGCACCGCAGACCATGCGGATCCAGACCGAACGCCTGTCCGACGACGAAACCCTCAGCGTTCGCGATGCACTGATCAACGCGTATGACGTCACCGGGGAAGAGGTGACGACCAACTTCGTCGGCCCGACCTGGGGCGAGGACGTCAGCCGGCAGGCACTGATCGGTCTGGTGGTCTTCATCGGGCTGGCGGCGATCCTGATGGCCCTGTACTTCAGAACCTGGAAGATGTCCGCAGCAGCCATGATTGGCCTGGTGGTCGTAATGACCGTGACGGCGGGCCTGTACTCCCTGAGCGACTTCGAAGTCACACCGTCGGCGATGATTGGGTTCCTCACCGTGCTGAGCTATGCCCTGTACGACACGGTGGTGGTCTTCGACAAGATCAAGGAGAACACGGCGGACCTCGATGTCTCGACGAAACGGACCTTCAGCGAACAGGTGAATCTGGCGGTCAACCAGACCCTGGTGCGATCCATCAACACATCGGTGGTCGCAGTGCTCCCCGTCGCGTCGATCCTCTTCATCGGTGCGCTGCTCCTGGGCGCCGGAACGTTGCGAGACCTCTCTTTGGCCCTGTTTATCGGCATCATCATTGGCACCATCGGCACCCTGTTCATCGCCGCGCCGGTGTACGCGCAGCTGAGGATGCGAGAGCCCGACATGAAACGGCAGGAGAAGCGGGTTCTGCATCGCAGGTCGGTGGAGGCTTCCGAGGCCGTCGCCACCACCTGATTTTGGTCACCTGATTTCCGTCGCCTGATGGAGTGTCCCGGACTGGGTGAGGTCCGGGACACCTCCATGTGTGGCACTTGTTCGTACCTGTGGGGAGAACCGTTTCAGCACGGTTTGGTTTGCCCGTCTAGACTTAAATGTGCATGCCGAAGAACAAGCATGGTGTAATTCTTTTCAGCCGTTTCACGGTTGAGGAATCGGGGTAGTACGTGGCAGATGCCAGCGGTCCAGCAGAGCGGCCCGACACTGATAACAGTGGGGAGCGCGCCGGTTCAACCACGCGCCCATCGACTGCCCAGCTTGAACAGGTGCCTGCACCTCCTGTAGCAGCGCCCCCGGTCCGGACACCTGATGCGGCGATTGGCTCGTCAGGATCGGCGCCGTCGGCGACAAGCGCCGACCACAGCGGGCTCCCCGAGCGGAAGGCCAAGACCCGGTCCCGGCTGGCCCGGCTGACGGGTCGGGCATCCAGCGGGTACTCCCCGGTGCTCGAACCCCTGCTGCGCACGGTCAGGGCGAACAACCCTAAGGAAGACCTGGACCTGATCCAGCGTGCCTACCTCGTCGCCGAACACAGCCACGAGGGGCAGAAGCGTAAGAGCGGCGACCCCTACATCACCCACCCGGTTGCCGTCGCCACCATCCTGGCCGAGTTGGGCATGACCGGTACCACCCTCGCCGCCGCCCTGCTGCACGACACGGTCGAAGACACGGCGTGCACCCTGGACGACATCAAACGGGACTTCGGCGCCGAAGTGGCGATGCTCGTGGACGGGGTCACCAAGCTCGATAAAGTGTCGTTCGGCGACGCAGCCCAGGCGGAAACGGTCCGCAAGATGGTCGTCGCGATGGCCAAGGACATCCGGGTACTGGTGATCAAGCTCGCCGACCGGCTCCACAATGCCCGGACCTGGCGTTTCGTTTCACCGGAGTCCTCGGCCCGGAAGGCCCGCGAAACACTCGAGATCTTCGCGCCCCTGGCGCACCGGCTGGGCATGAACACCATCAAATGGGAGCTTGAGGACCTGTCCTTCGCGGCACTGCACCCGAAGGTCTACGAAGAAATCGTCAGGATGGTCGGCGACCGCACCCCCGAGCGGGAAAAGCACCTGGCCGTGGTGCGCAACCAGATTGGTGAGGACCTGAAGTCGGTCAAGATCAAGGCCACGATCACCGGTCGGCCCAAGCACTACTACTCGATCTACCAAAAGATGATTGTCCGCGGCAAGGACTTCGACGACATCCATGACCTGATGGGTATCCGGGTCCTCGTGGACAGCGTCAGGGATTGTTACGCCACCCTGGGCCAGCTGCACGCCCGCTGGAATCCGCTGCCCGGACGGTTCAAAGACTATATTGCGATGCCCAAGTTCAACATGTACCAGTCACTGCACACCACGGTGATTGGTCCGGCCGGGCGCCCGGTGGAGATCCAGATCCGCACCCACGATATGCACCGTCGCGCTGAGTACGGCGTCGCCGCCCACTGGAAGTACAAGGGTGGCGGGGCGAAGGGGGCAGACGGGCCCGACAATAGCGACATGGGGTGGCTGCGCAGCCTCGTTGACTGGCAGCAGGAGACGTCCGATCCGGACGAGTTCCTTGATTCGCTGCGGTTCGAGATCAACGCTGGCGAGGTATTCGTCTTCACGCCGAAGGGTGAGGTGATGGCGTTGCCCGCCGGGTCCACACCGGTCGATTTCGCGTACGCGGTGCACACGGAGGTGGGCCACCGGACCATTGGCGCGCGGGTCAACGGCAAACTTATTCCGCTCAACAGCGAGCTCAACCACGGCGATATGGTGGAAATTTTCACCTCCAAGGCCGAGGGGGCTGGGCCCAGCCAGGACTGGCAGGGATTCGTCAAGAGCCCCCGGGCACGCAACAAGATCAGGCAGTGGTTCACCAAGGAGCGCCGCGAGGAAGCCATCGAGAAGGGCAAGGAGCTGCTGACGCGCGCCATGCGGAAGCAGAACCTTCCGCTGCAGCGGATGATGACCCACGATGCGCTGATGGCTGTTGCCCAGGAGCTACGGCACGCTGACATCGCTGCCCTGTACGCCGCCGTCGGTGACGGCCATTCCTCGGCCCAGAATGTGATCGAGCGCCTCGTTGCCCTGATGGGAGGCAATGAAGGTGCCGAGGAGAGCATTGCGGAGACAGTGGTCGCCAGCAGCCCCCGGCGACCCAAGTTCTCCGACTCCGGGGTAACAGTGCGCGGCGTCGGTGACGTCTGGGTGAAGATTGCCCGCTGCTGCACTCCCGTCCCGCCGGACCCGATCATCGGCTTCGTCACCCGCGGCTCGGGGGTATCTGTTCACCGGAACGACTGCCGGAACGTCGAGGAGCTTCGTGATCAGCCGGACCGCATCGTCGAGGTCGAGTGGGCCCCCACCCAGTCCAGCGTGTTCCTGGTGGAGATCCAGGTTGAGGCACTGGACCGGAAGAGCCTCCTGTCCGACGTCACCCGCGTCCTCTCGGAGAACCATGTGAACATTCTCGCGGCGAGCGTCAACACGTCGACGGACCGGGTAGCGCTGTCGCGGTTTGCCTTCGAAATGGGCGACCCGAAGTACCTGACCCACATCCTCAACGCTGTCCGACGGATAGACGGCGTGTTTGACGTGTACCGGACCACCGGGGCGCAACGCCGCCTCTAAACCGGGCCGCCGCTAAACAACGCCGCCGCTAAACCGGGCGCGCAGCTTCGACTAGATGTAACGCTGCCTGCAGCCGGGCCAATGCCCGGTTCTTTCCGGGGACGCGGCGCGCCGCTTCGAGAGCCGTCACCACCAGCCGCAGGTCGCAGTTGAGTCCCGGCAGGGTGGCGAGCCGGACCAGCGTGGGGGCCGTCCAGGCGTCGTGCCCATGGACTGCGACATCCAGGGCGGTGCGGAGCGGGGCGGTCACTCCGACCCCGCCGATCAGGTGCACATCGCAGGGCCCCAGCGCCACCTGGTGCATGAGGGCGTCGCTGAAGGGCGGCAGCGCGGTGGTCCGGCGCCGGTGGTCTGTCACCAGGATGACCGTTGCAGGCAGGGCCGAGCAGCCGTAGACCCAGGCGGCGCTCTGGCGGGCCAGAACAACCTTGGACCGGAGCGATCCGGGGACACACAGCATCGCCGACTGCGCCCGGGACGCCGGATCGAGGTGATGGTCGGCGCGCGCATAGGACTGCCCACACACCCGGTGCACCAGTCCGTCAATGCGCATGGCCTGCAATTCCTCGCTACTGAAGATGTCGTCGGCGCGGAAGAGCACCCCACCGGTCGAGTTCACGGGCACTCCGGTCTCTGGTGCGGGTGCGGTGGCTAGCTGGGCGATGGCCATGGACCCAAGCATTCCGAACGGCCCGGCAATGCGAAAGCCCCGGCCCCCGGATGTGGATAACTCAGGGGTCGGGGCTCTCGTGGGGATTGTCTAGGAGAAGTCCTGCGCCGACTTGCGCAGCATCTCCATCCACTGCTCCCGGGCACCGAGTGCCTCCCTGGCTGCGGCGATACGCTTCGAGTCGCCCGCCTTTTCCGCCGCGTCCAGATCCTCCTGAAGTGCTGCGATGGTCGACTCAAGCTGGCTCAGGGCACTGTTGGTGCGGGCCTGGGTCTCAGGGTTGGTCCGCTCCCAGTGGGCGTCGTCGGCGGCCTTCACCGCGTCCTCGACTTCCCGGATGCCGGCTTCGATCCGGCCCATGTCTGCCCGCGGCACCTTGCCGGCTTCTTCCCAACGGTCCCGGATCGACTGCAGGGACTTTTTGGCTGCTCCGAGATTCTTGATCGGCAACAGCTGGCGTGCCTCAACGAGGAGCGCCTCCTTGACCACAAGGTTCGCGCCGTATTCTTCGTCAATCGCCTCGTTGGTTGCCTTCCGGGCGGTAAAAAATTTGTCCTGGGCGGCACGGAACCGTGCCCAGAGGGCGTCATCGTCCTTGCGGCTGGCCCGCTTGGAGGCCTTCCACTCGTCCATGAGCCTGCGGTACTCGCCGGCTGTGTGTCCCCAGTCGGTGGAGGTGGACAGCGCCTCCGCCTGCTGGATGAGTGACTCCTTGGCCTGCTTGGCCGAGGCGTTGTCGGTGTCCAGCTGGGAGAAGTAGGCGCGGCGGTGGCGGTCGAAGATGGTGCGCGCCGCGCGGAACCGCTTCCAGAGGCCGTCCTCGGTGCCGCGGCCCAACCGGATACCGTTCTTCTGCGCGGCCTTCCAGGTTTCGAACAGCTCGTTCATCCGGGTGCTGCTGGCTTTCCACTGCACGGTGGACGGATCGCGGCCGGCGATTTCCTCAGCCTCCGCGACGATCGCCTCGCGAGCGGCCAGTTCGGCGGCCTTCACCGCGTCCTGCTCGGCCTTCTCGGCGGCTTCCAGCCCGGTAATCAGGCCGGTCAGCGCATCCAGACGCGCTTCGAGGGCCAGCACGTCGCCGACAATTTTCTTCTCGGCTACCTGCTCCCGCAGGTGACCGGCGGTCTTCTGCATGTCGGACGACGGGGCCTTGGCATGGACCCGCTGCTCGAGCAATGCGATCTGGCTGGCGACGTCGTCGTACTTGCGGACGAAGTAGGCGAGAGCCTCGTCCTTCGAAGCATCAGGGTACTGGCCGACGGCGTGCTCCTCGCCGTTGACGATCAGGAACACGTGGCCGTCGTCCTCGACGCGGGCAAACTTGGCGGCCTCGCTCAGTGGAGTGCTGTGCGACGGGGGAGCGGTGACTGCTGCACCTGGTTTCCCGCCGGGCTTCGCCCCCGAGCGCTGTGCCATCGCAGCGGGGCTTGGTGTGGCACTGGGGTGGGGAACCGGCCGGGGAGCCGCGGTGGGGGCCGGCGCTGCTGTGGGCGCTGCCTCGGGTGAGGGTGCTTCCGCGGTTGGGGTCTCGGCAGCCGCTGCCTCGGGCGCTGCTTCCTCAGCCGCTACTTCCTCGGGCGCAGCAGCCTCGGGGGCCGCCTGCTCAGGAGCTGTAGTTGTTTCCTCGTCGCCTGACGTTTCGTCGGTACGGGGTGTTTCGTCGGATTGCTGACTGTGTGTCACCGCTAGAAGTCTTTCGCTCGTTGGTTTGCCTGCTACCTGGTGGCAATTAGTTCAGGGCTACTGAGTCTATCGTCACAGCACCTGCCGGCGGACCGTTCCCTGTCTTTCCTCCGGCGAGCTCATCTCCTGCGGAGCGGTGCAGCCCCAGAGGTTACTTTACGCATAAGGGTCTGACAGCGGAATCTGACGGTTGCCGGGCCGGATATCCGCTCCGATGGGACTGCGGCGTTTCGCGTGGCCTCGCCGCAACCCCTAAAGTGAGTGCCGCACCAGTCACCCGAAAGCGATGTACCGCAAGGAGCTCAGCCGCATGGCACGTAAGGCCTCACTGTCCGGTTTTCCCGAATGGCTGCCGGAGGAGCGCCTGGTCGAACTCCATGTGCTGGACACGCTGCGGAAGGCCTTTGAGCTGCACGGTTTCTCCAACATTGAAACCCGCGCCGTTGAGACCGTGTCCCATCTGCTCCGCAAGGGGGAGATCGACAAGGAGGTGTACGCCGTCTCCCGGCTCCAGGCCGACGACGACGGCGGCCGCGCCTCGAACGCCGATGACGGCCTCGCCCTGCACTACGACCTGACCGTGCCCTTCGCGCGCTACGTGGTGGAGAACTCGGGCCACCTGGCGTTCCCGTTCCGCCGCTACCAGATCCAGAAGTGCTGGCGGGGCGAGCGGCCCCAGGACGGGCGGTTCCGTGAATTCACCCAGGCCGACATCGACGTCGTCGGCGACGGCGTCCTCCCGTTCCGGTACGACGTCGAGCTCGCCCTGGTGGTGGTTGACGCCCTTTCGGCGCTGCCGATTCCCGACTTCACCGTGCGCGTGAACAACCGGAAGCTGGCCGAAGGTTTCTACCGGGGCATCGGCCTCGACGACACCGCCGGTGTGCTGCGCAGCATCGACAAGCTGGAGAAGATCGGCGCGGAGAAGGTCACCGCACTGCTGCAGACCGAACTCGGCGCCACCGCCGACCAGGCGGTTCTCGCGCTTCGTCTCGCCTCGATCAGGACCGCCGATGTCTCCTTCGTCGAACAGGTGCGCGCGCTGGGCGTTACGCACCCGCTGCTCGAGGAGGGCCTGAGCGAGCTGGAGCAGGTCATCGCCGAGGCGTCCCGGCGGGCACCGGGCCGGGTGGTCGCCGACCTCAGCATCGCCCGCGGTCTGGACTACTACACCGGAACCGTCTATGAAACCGTCCTTAACGGGCACGAATCCTTGGGATCCATCTGCTCAGGCGGCCGCTACGACAGCCTGGCCAGCAAGGGCAACAGGACGTTTCCCGGCGTCGGCCTCTCGATCGGCGTCACGCGGCTGGTGTCCCGGATTCTCAGCCAGGACTTCACCTCTGTCTCCCGGCAGGTCCCCACCGCCGTGCTGATTTCGTTGACGGACGACAGCTCGTGGTCCGCCGCGCAGGACATCGCCGCCTCCCTGCGGGGACGCGGCATCTCGGCCGAGGTGGCGGCCTCCGCCGAAAAATTCGGCAAGCAGATCAAGTTCGCTGACCGGCGGGGGATCCCGTTCGTCTGGTTCACTGCCGCGGACGGCACCCACGAGGTCAAGGACATCCGCACCGGCGCGCAGGAACCAGCCGACCCGGACACCTGGTCCCCGCCAGCGGACGACCTGCTGCCGACCGTGGTCCGCGCCGACGGCTAGGCGGGCGCGTCCGAGGGCCACCCCGGCACGCTAGGCTCGCCGTCGTCGCACCCCGACGACGACAGCGCGGCCCAGCACCCCCGCCGCCAGCACGGTCACCATCGTGACGACCGACGTCACGGGCAGGGTGAGCGCCAACAGCACGCACCCGCAAAAGCCCACCACGTTCAGCGCCCGTGGGGAATGCCACGGCCGCTCAGTGAGGGTGAACGCCGAGAGGTTCGCGATCGCGTAATAGATCAGTACCCCGAAGCTCGAGAAGCCGACCACCGTCAGCACATCGGTGGTCAGGAGCAGGACGATGACGACGACGGCGGTCGCCACGTCGGCGGCATACGGGACGCCGAAGCGCTCCCAGATCCCGGCCAGCGCGCGGGGGAGGTCGCCTTCCCGAGCCATGGCCAGGGTGGTCCTGCCGACACCGGCGATCAGGGCCAGCAGGGCGCCCAGGCTGGCGAGGGCAGCTGCCACCGTGACCGCCGTCGCCGGGATGCCCGAGGTGGAGGCAGCGAACACCTCCCGGAGGGGTGCAGGGGAGGTAGCGAGCGTCGTCGGGCCCAGCGCCCCCAGCAGTGCGACGGACAACAGCAGGTACAACACCAGGGTGAACCCGAGGGACCCGAAGATCGCCGCCGGGATGTTGCGGCGCGGGTCGCGGACCTCCTCACCCATGGTGGCGATCCGTGCGTACCCGGCGAAGGCGAAGAACAGCAGCCCGGCGGCCTGGAGGACGCCGAGCCAGGTGGTGGGCAGCGCCACGGCGTCGGAGGGCGCTGGTGCGGCGAAAGCTGCGACCACCACGAACGCCAGCACCGGGACCACCAGGGACACGATGATCCGCGTCATCAGGGCCGTGCGGGTGACCCCCAGCAGGTTCACCACGGTCAGGCCCACCACCGCCGCGACGGCCGCAGCCGTTTCGAACCCGGGCGCCGCGTAGAGCCCAAACGTCAGGGCCATCGCCGCGCAGGAAGCGATCTTGCCGGTCACGAAGCTCCAGCCCGCCACAAATCCGGGCCACGGGCCGAGCTGGCGGCGCCCATAGACGTAGGTGCCGCCGCTGTGTGGGTGGACCGCGGCCAGCTGTGCCGACGCGGCCGCATTGCAGTAGGCGACGAGACCGGCGATCGCGACAGCCACGGGCAGCCAGTTGCCCGCCGACGCGGCCGCGGGCGCGAACACCACAAACACGCCGGCACCGATCATCGACCCGATCCCCACGGTGGTGGCGTCGAAGCCGCCCAACTGCCGCCGAAGCCCTGGCGGATTACTCATGGCCATGTGGTTCCCCTGCCGTGGCGGGTGGGTCCCGGTATCACCGGTAAACTCGGACGAGACGATCTTTTCATATGCGGGTAGCGAATGATGCCCCATGCCCCCACCCGGAAGGAATGCTGTGCTGCGCACACATGACCTC